>NZ_CP139487.1:2768938-4153408 GCF_034259205.1 Peredibacter starrii
TTGAACGAGAAATATTTCCGGCAAGATGTGAATCCGTCACACCACTATTGCTAATGGCGATGGTTCCTGAATTTGTGATTGTTCCACCTGAGAGCCCTGAACCAGCGGTGATATCTGTGACTGTTCCTCCAGTCGCACCGACGATCGGTTTGGGCTCCCATTTTGATCCGGTCCAAGTCAGAACTTCATTATTGTTTGCATTTAATTTTGAAAGACCATGAGCAACTTGGGCCGAAGGAACTGCATGGAGTTCCTGAAACGAATAGGCCTTGCTCGCAGTTAAATTCGTCACTCTAATCGCAGGTGAACTTGGAGTTGTGATTGAGGCCAATACCTGTGAGAGCGTTGGAGTGCCACAATCCAAATCCAGCTTCACATGAAACACACCATTTGTGAGAGCAACGTTGTTGATGTCTTGGTTACAAAGAACAACTGAGGTATCGGCCGTGCTCGCGAGATCAAAGCGTAGGTTTACCGGGCCCACTATCGGCGAGCCGTTAGTGTTCACAAGTCTTCCGGAATAACTTAACGATTCAGCATTCGCTGCTGACAATAAGCTGATGACTGTTAGTAGTCCCACCAAAGAAAACTTCATTCCCCTGTCCCTTCATGTGAAGTTACGGAGACTTATCGACACTAGACGGGAGAAAAGTTAAAGCATTCCTAACAAATTAAGGTGCTCCAAAGGCGGCCTGGAAAATCAAGATTTTAGACGATGTCCGATTATTCCAATCGGTAAAATTTGATGGTGCCTCCAGCATTATTGATGCTGATATTTCCATTGGTATGATTTGGCCCAGTCATAAAACTTACGGCCGCATTTCCTCCGGCGATTCCTAAAACAGATTTGTAGCGAGTGACTGAACCACTAGCAACGTTCACAGTTGGGGCCATATGTCCTAAGAAACCACCGGCCGGTCCGAAACCAAGCTGAACATTTCCCGCACCAGTTGCTGTGATCGTAACATCAACTTCGATTAAGTATTGACCTGAAGCTGGCGGAGTAAACGTAACACTTCCTGAGATCGCACTTTTTAGAGCAGCATTTCCATAAGCACCATATGAGTGAACAGTAGAAACCGTATTAGGAGTGGCAGGTGGTGCCGAGGCCCAGCCGTTCATATCAATCACCACGAATGCACCCACAGCGGCCGTCGTTTGTGTTGTTCCATCTGGAAATCTGAATCCACCACTACTTGATTCAATAGTTCCTGCGACTGAAAGTTTATAGCTTGGAGAAGTATTTCCGATACCGACGTTTCCTGAAACGCCACTATAGATATTGCTACCACTCGTGACCCACTTCCCATCGACATAAGATTTTGTGGCGGCATCAGTTGTGGCAGTCGGAGTTCCAAGATTAGTAATCTTGTTGTTGCCCATATTGATCGCACCGGTCATGGTTCCACCGGACTTCAAAAGGAAATTTGCAACATTACCAACAAGTTTTCCAATCGCGGTCAACAAGGAGTCAGACGAAGTCACTGTTCCAGCAGTCGTATCCAATCCTGTTAAAGTTGTTCCCCTCACCGCTGCATCCAGTGGTTGCAGAGAGTGATCACCTCTAAAATACTGATCCGATGTTCCCACCGGAATAGCATTCTGTTTATTCGCCAGATCAGTTGTTAAATTTGCAATCTTCGATTGAGCAATGGCGGCCCCGCTCGCCACATCAGCATCAACTATCGAGCCATTTTCAACTGCATCTTCACAAGACCAATTCATTGGCCCTAAGTTCATATGAAGTTTTTGAGATGGTAAACAGTTAGGTACATCACCTGAGAGCACAGTTCCTGCACCTACTCCAATATTGGCCGTCGCACTGGATCCCAGACCTAGATTTGTTCTTGCCCCGGCCGCAGTGTTAGAACCCGTACCACCACTCGACAGAGGAAGCTGGGCCACTTCAGTGAGAGCACCTGATCCATCATTCATAATGACGTAATTTGGAGTTCCACTCGCAAGTTTCGCTCTAAGAATGCCGTTTGCGAGATGAGTGTTTGTCACTCCTGCTGTATCAATCGAAATTGTTCCGGAATTTGTGATTGTTCCACCTGACAAACCCGATCCGGCCGAAATGTCAGTGACTGTCCCACCAGTTGCACCAACAATTGGTTTTGGTTCCCACTTAGAACCGGTCCATGTGAGAACTTCATTATTATTTGCATTTAGCTTTGAAAGATTATGAGCAAACTTGGCCGACGGAACCGAGTGAATAGATTGAAAGGAATAGACCTTACTCCCATTTGTCACTCTTATCGCAAGTGAATCACCGGATGGAATTTCATACAACACTTCTTCAAAAGTTTTTCCCGAGCGAACAGAACAATCAAAATCCAACGAAACATGAAATACACCATTGGTGAGTGAGACTCCCGAAACCGTATCATCACACTTAATTGAACTTGTGGAGTTAGTGTAGGCCAATTCAAAGAAGAGTGTAACCGGGCCCGCTACCGGCGAACCATCAGCGTTCACCAAACGACCTGAATAGCTGAGAGTTTCCGCGGTTGCAGAAAAGGACAGACAGCCAGCAAGGAGACAGATCAGTTTCTTGTGTGCCATGTATGCCTCTGTATTCGGTTCATTTTAAACCTGGAATGATGACTGACCCGGGGAATCAATAATAAATAAAGGCTGTTTGGTTAAATGTTTGGAAGTTGGGAAATAAAAAAGCCTCCATTCGGAGGCTTTGTGTGTGTGTGCAGGAAATTAAAGCTCTTTATAAAATAAGGAGTTAATAAATCTATTAAACCTGTCAAATCAACAACCCGTCAAACATAAATTACTATATCTAGTATTTTTCTTTGTCAGTGATTTGACACGAAACATGATTCTAATGACTTTACTTAGCGCAAAATAAAAAGGCCCTCTATTAGAGGGCCTTTTATCGAAAACTAAGAATGGAAATTCTTATTTCTGATGATTCTTAAGAAGCTTCTTCTTACGAGCAAGACGCTTAAGCTTTAGTCCGCTCTTCTTATTCTTAGACGCTTTCTTCGCTGGGCGCGACTTTTTTAACTTTTTCATGAAATCCTCCTAAATTAACAATTCGGTTGAGCTTATAATAAAAAAGTTCAATTGAAAACGGTGAGTCACTCATGCATGTATCTTATTTACTGTTTTTTCTATCACTTTCTGTGTTTGCAGAGGCTCCTCGGCAAATCCAGGTGATTCCAAACCCTCAAAGTGTCGAGGATTTCGATCATCAGTTTAAGGGCTGTCTGGAAAATTCGGAATGCGATCAGGTGATGGGGTTGCAGCTTAGTCGCTGGAAAGAACTAATTGATAAGCTTAAAGAAGATAAGGTTGAAGCGGCCAAGAAACCGCAGTTTGTTGAGCTATTCCGCGGAAAGTATGGAATCCCGGTGGAGTTCTACACTTATCAAAAATCTCAACAAGGTTTTAAACCTCTCCTATTTAACTCTCCTTGCAAAGATCACAACCCAAAAGACCCAAATCAAAAAGTTTTACGAGGCATCGCTTTTGTAAAATCTCTTACTAAAGAGAAGGCAGTGGTCTGGAGAGATCAAACTCAAATTGAAGTTCCAACCGATGAACTCCTGATGCCGCAACCTGTGACGGTTTATTATCCAGAAGGTGCAAAGACTTACTATCTTCCACTCGGTGAACAACCACTCTTCCTGAAAAATAAAGAAATGTATGTGCTAAGAGAAGAAGACGGATTTTTCTATCCACTAAAAGTTTCAGAAAACGGCGATTGGAAAATCGAAGGTCTCGACATGGCCCGATTAACTGAATGGGAAGACAAAAAAGAAAATGTGACTTGTCCTAAGGACGAGAAAAAACTCGCCCCGAAAGTTTTCGGGGTCGAGTTTTGTAAATCTGTTTGGGATGAAGACTCAAAGAAAACCGTGGTGGTGAAAATGCACCAGGGCTGTGTTATTTAAGAATCGCTCTTCTTTCCATCGACTGGCCATCAGCACAGTTGGCAGTAGAGACAACTTTACGGTCAGTGAAGAAGCCGCGGTTAGAACCAGTAATCTGAACTTTCATCCATTCTTTTGTATGAATCACGTAAGAGTTGCCGTCGTATTGTGAACCACGCTCAACCTGAACACAGTATCCATCACTTGAACTTTCACAATCATCTTTAGCAGGAGTTGTACTGAACCAAATTGCACCTGAAGCAGTTTGCATTGGGTTTGTAAGAGCTGTTCTGCTCTGACAAATTTCTTTCATAAGTCCCGAAGTCGAAGTTTCAACGTTACTAAATCCAAAGGCATCACCGTTCACCGATTTAAAAACATAGCTTGAACCAGTGTCTTGAATTGAAACTGTTACGTTTTTAGGAATGCCGGCAGATTTTCCGCAATCTTTCTGAGAATAAGCAAATGTATATTGATTTGAAGTCAGAATATTGAGAATGCCTTCCTTATAAAGAAGAGCACCACAAATCGCATTGATACGAGAAAGAATCATTGGATCATCGACTGAAATAGGATCAAGGCTTCTTACCTCTTTACCTACAACCTGTTTATCACTTTCGCTAACACAACCAGCGACAACAAAAAGGGCCACAAGGATGAACTTCATCATAATTGCCTCCATACAATTTAAAATGTATTTAAATTGTCCCTTTTTTTAAAAAGGGTCGGCAACAAGATTATTTCAGGAGAGCTCGGTACTCGATGGATTGGTTGGTTCCACAGAAAGAACGTGAAACTTTCTTTCTTTGGGTGAAAAATCCGATTTTCTGTCCGGTTGAATTGCTCACACGAAAACGCACCCATTCCTGAGTGGTAACTGTGAATGAAGAACCGGAAAGAGGTCCGTTTTCAATCAATACACAAATTTCACCACTAATAGGAGAACAGTCGGCGCTGCTAATTCCCGATGTCGTGATTGAAGTCACGGTATTATCACTATTTACAGTTTGAGTCTGAAGGTTTGAAAGATTAGAACAGAAAGGGGCCATGACTCCAGAAGTATTGGTTTCAACATTTTGGAAAATAAATGCAGTCCCATCTTCTTTTCTAAATTGGTATTCACTTCCAAGATTTTGAATGGTGGTTTTCACAGCACCGGTGAACAACATCGTGCCGTCACAATTAGTTTGAGAGGCCTCAAAATTATGAACAGAATTAACCGCAGAATTTAAGATGCTGCTCTTCTGTGCCAGAGCATTACAGATACTTGTGATGTTACTTTGCAAAGTTGTATCGGCAACCAGTGGTTGAAAAGCGCGAGACTGACCTAGAGAACTCCCAGGAACTTCACCCTCATACTTTCCACAAGCAAATGCCAATACGGCCAATGAAAGAACGACAAGTTTCATATTAACTACCTCTGTACCATCTTATTCTTAATAAAATTATTTCTCATGCGGCTGGCCTCTGTCACATACTTTTCAAACCAGTAAGTTTGAGTAAGTTTGATGAAGCGCTTCTCCTCTGGAGACTCAAGGTGAAGACCAGGAATCTCTAACATTTTCACCAGATAAAAATTGGCGAAAACCGGGATTTTCAGCACGGACTTCATCGCTTCAGGTTTTGTATGAAATGACTTTTTCCCGGCGTAATGAGTCACGAGATTATCAAACTTAAAATAATTATCTGAAACACCCTCTTCACAAAGAGTTTCTAACTCTCCCTTGATCACACCGTGGTAATCACGAAGAGAAAACTTCTTATTAAAGGCCAGTTCAGGAAAGAATTCCTTCCCCTCTTCATCGATCTGAGAGGCCGGATAAATTGTTACTTTCGGAACAATTGTAGAGTCCGTCTGAATCTTGTCGTGATGGAAGGCCGGACAAAACTGGATGTCCGACTTCTTATTCAAATGCTGACCTAAAGTCAGATACTGCTGATAAAGAGCACTAAAATAAACTCGGCGAGGAGATGGCTGTTCTTCAGTTTCTAATTCTAGCGAAGCTGGAGCTCTTGCTACTCCCAGTTGAACTTTCTGAAGAAGTTCCGCCGCATAAGTGAATTCCACCGTTTTAGGGGCCTCTTTCATGTGAGAGCAACCGACAGAACCGACAACTAAAAGACCAAGAATCATGTTTTTCATAGTCCACCTCGCAAGAACACTATTCGACAATCCCACGAGGAACTTGATTAACCGTCATTTTTTGTCCAATATGTTTATATGAACTACTGGCTAATGAAATCTGAACCTGATGTCTTCTCTTTTGATGATCTAAAAAAACGTCCAAAGAAAACTGAACCCTGGAATGGAGTCAGAAACTACCAAGCTCGCAATTTCATGAGAGATGAAATGCAAGTTGGTGATCACATTCTTTTCTATCACTCAAGTTGTGAAGTTCCGGGCGTCTATGGAATCGCCAAAGTTGGTTCAAAACCCTACCCTGATTCAACTCAATTTGACCCAAAATCCGAGTATTATGATTCGAAATCGACCCAAGATAACCCGCGTTGGTTTCTGGTTGATGTGACCTATGAAATGGATTTGGATCATCACGTGTCGCTGGAAGAACTGAAGAAGCACAAAAAATTGGAAGAGATGAGGCTTCTTCAACGAGGTAACCGGCTTTCAATTTTGCCAGTTACCCGCGAAGAATTTGATTACATCAAGAAATTAGGTCTTAGTTAAGCTGAACGTAGTTTCCGTTTGGACGGATCATATCACGCTGAACTCTTAGATTAAGAATCTTTGGAGTCGCGTTCTTTTCTTGCACTGTGAATGTGTAGTCACCATCTGGCATGACTTTATAGAACTCAGAACCTTTGAAAGCAAAGTTTCCTAGGTCACGATTCGCACTACGAATATTCACCACACCTTCTACATTCGGACGATTAATTCTGAAACCAGCACCTCTGTGGATCTGTTTCATGAAATAAACCATCGAATCACGGTTATTGCGATAGAAGTTTGGAATCTCTGAGTAAGAAGGCCACTTCTGGTGAGAAAGTTCTACTGTGATTTGCAGGTCGTTATGCCATACATAACTCCAGTCCTGCATACCACCGCGAACAATGTACCAAGCGGCTCCGTTTGTTACACCTTGAGGAAACTCATCTGAGTTTCTCATCTCTGGATTTAGTTCTGCGTATTCAACTGAAAGTTCTTTTACTAAATCGTTCAGAGGGTGAAGATCGTATTTTGAGTCCCAAGGGTAGTTCGCAACGATTGTTCCACCGTGAAAGTTCGCTGAAAGAGAAAACTGACGAGAGGCCTGGAACGCCATCACGGCCTGGTTTTCAACCTGACGGCCATTCGGTGAACTCTGCGTATCGCGAGTCATATCCGGGAAGTTACGATTGAGATCAACGTAGTTGGCGTTCGCACGTTGTTTCATGTCACTGCCATCTGGATTCATCGAAGGCATGATGAAGATCTCAGTGTTATTCACAAGATTTGTGATCTCCGGATCACGGCCATACTTTTGGCCAATCTCTTCGATCAAAGCAACCGTAAGCTCACGCCCTGTGATTTCATCTCCGTGCATAGACGAGATGTACTTGAACTCAGGTTCAACTTCATCCATCGCTGGATTATCAGAAATTTTCATCACCCAAAGGTCCTTCCCTCTGACTGATTTTCCGATACTAAACAGACGCATAATTTGTGGATACTTGGCCGCTGCCGCTTGAAGCTTCTGTCCAATCTGAGCAGAAGTTGGGTAATCAGCGAGAACTTTATCGTTCATCTCTTTCATATCCAAATGAACAATGTTTTTCTGATCAAGGTAACGAGAGAGTCCCTTAGAACCATAAAGTTCAAAACCTTCTGATGTTACGTGATCAATGATGACTGAACCGGTGTCGACTAACTCTTTAACGATTGCAGGATTTTTCCCTGGGACATAGAGTTCTTCCTGAATCTTGATATTTGCCATAGCAGACGCTGAGAGAGCGAGAAGCGAAAAAGCAAAATGTAATTTCATCGTGAAATCCTTTGTTTTCAATCTCTCCATGGTAAACCCTGAAGTGATTGAAAAGCAAAGGCAAGAAGCAGAAGTTATATTATTTTAGATGAAGAGAAATTAATGAAAAAGATAGAGACGATTTCTCGATGAGTAAATCGCCATGTACTCTTCATTGATGACCAGATCAGAAAACACCGCAGAGTAATCATAGCCCATCGCAAACTCATCAACGATTTTCAGCGTTAATGGATCAATGGCACGGAGATATCCGTCGAAACTCGCAGCAATAATGGTATCTTTCCACCAACCTACAGCACTCACTGGTTGCTTAGAAACTTTCACGCGCTTCAGAATTTCTCCACCCACGCTCATAAGAATCACTTCACCATCATTTGTCCCGAGAACAAGTTGTTCACCCTTAAGTAATGGATGGGCCGCAACACTAACGCCATAGCTTCTGAACAATGCGCCACTGTCTGGGTTAACTGCTTTTAACTCACCAGATGGTGAACCAGTCACTACCACACCGCCAACTAGAAGCGGGTTAAGGTCAACGTCGATGAATTTTGATTGTTCAACCAGTTTCGTTTCCCAAAGAAGAAGACCTTCCTCTAGTGAAAGTGCCCCTACGAAGCCATCAGCAAATCCTACGATGATTTTATTACCAAGAACGAGTGGCTTAGTAGTTCTTTGAAGAGTTGTTGTAACCGGAACGGCACGCTTATAAACCCATAGGATCTTCCCGGTCTCAGCGTCCATATGAACAATCTGGTGGCCACGAAGATAAACGATCATACGGTCATTGAAGTAAAGAGGCGCACTCTCAACTGGTGCCCCTAAATCAATGGCGTACTTAAGCTGGCCCGTTAGGTAGTGACGAACGAACAAACGTCCAGACAAGCCACCATAGGCAACGTGATCTTTAAAAAATTCAACTGGCCCGCCAAGTGGAGTCTTCTCATTATGCTGCCAAAGCACTCGACCTGATTCAAGATCATAGGCCGTCATCACACCATCAAGGCTTCCCATATAGACAATGTCATTGAAGATACGAGGAGCACCCAAACCGATGGCGAGGTTGCCGGAAACATATTCAGAATCTAGATTCTTGGACCAACTGACATTAAAGACACGAGTTTGTTTCTCAGGTGCATGTGGTTTGAAAGAACCACATGCCGCCAGAAGAATTAGTAAAGCAAGATATTTCATTATTGAGCTAATTGAGAAAGATAAAGCTTAGCAAGTTTTGCTTGCTCATCATTCGGGAAAGTATTGATGACGTAGTCGAACTGAGTTTGAGCTTTTGCCTTCTCACCTTTTGCCAGGTAAAGACGACCAAGTTCAAGAGAAACCTTTGCAGGCATCATGGCCTCTTTAGCTTGTGCCAGAGGTTCAAGAACTGCGATTGCTTCATCAAGTTTTCCTAGTTTTTCAAGAACCACAGATCTTTGCATGCTTAGGAAGAAGCTAGCTACCGGGTTACCAGATGTACCACTCTTAGAAAGGATTGATTCCGCCTCAGCGTAGTTACCTTTTTCATAAAGATATTTGCT
Source organism: Peredibacter starrii (assembly GCF_034259205.1). Classification (GTDB taxonomy): domain Bacteria; phylum Bdellovibrionota; class Bacteriovoracia; order Bacteriovoracales; family Bacteriovoracaceae; genus Peredibacter; species Peredibacter starrii. The sequence goes on from NZ_CP139487.1 coordinate 2,778,344, forward strand.
CATTTCAAGCACCACTGGAAGCATCACAGGGGCAGTACGAATTTCTTCGTCCAGACCTTCAAAAGCTTTAACCAGTTCAGGAACGCCAGTTTTGTTGGCCTTAACATCTGCCCAAACACCGTTTTGGAACTCGAAAACCTTTACTGAGTTTTCAAGAGCTGAGTGGTGATGAGACTTTTTCCAAGCAAGGAAGCCACTAACTCCAACCAGGATCGCAATGACCAGGCCGAAAAATAACTTTCTGTTCTCATAGAGCGTGTGCCCTAAATCGGTCTTATTAAGAGTCTGTTCAAGTGTCTGGGTCTGAGTCGCGTCGCTCATTTCTTGGTCCTTTTAATGCTAAAATACCTAAGAAGTTTAAAACTCCTCCTCACTCGTTGTCAAAGATCAAAAGATTACCTAGACTTAAAGAATGATGAAATTATTTTTTGTCCTTCTCTTCGTGTTCCCTACTCTTGCGTTCTCAGCAGACATGCGTGGACGTCTCGGTATTGGTGCATCTAACCAATTGGCCAATGATGTTCCTGCGATCTCTTTGAAGATTCAGCAGAGTAAAACTTTCGCCATTGGCGGAATCCTTGGGTTCAAATCTGATCAAGATGAGACTCTCTACGGGGCCGGAGTTAAGTTCTACCGCATCATTTTTGACGAGCCACAGCTCAATTTTTATATGGCCGGACTATTTGCCACTGAAAATTACTTGGACGAGAAAGAAAAAACCAAAACTGGCTACCAGATCGACGGTACCCTTGGAACAGAATTTCACCTGACGGGCCTTGAGAGTATCGGCTTTTCTTTTGAATTTGGTCTATCGGTGCGAGATGCAGATCCTAAAGGCGGAACAAGTTTTGAAACATTAGGTGATCAGTTCGTGAAAGCGGCCGTTCACTTCTATCTATAAAATATGTTGATAAAAAGTTCCTTCATTCTTTTATTCGTTCTCCTTCCTTTCCTTGCCTGGGGTCAATCGACTGATCAGGTGCTTCAGGAAGTTGAGGATGATATTACCGTTGGCAGTGATATTTTCTCTGACTTTAACGAAGACCTAGAAAGTGCTCAGGTGCTCGAAGATGAGCGCTTCTACCGTTACGGAAGATTCTTTTCTGTGAACGTTGGTGGTGGTTTCACGACCTTCACTGGAAACCGCGGTAAGGCCTTCGAAGACAACAACCCTACTTTCCACTTATCAGTAAACTACTTTTTGGATTTCCAGAACGCCATCATTTTGGGTGTTGAATACTCAAAGCATACTATGGTTCTTGATACGGAAGTGAATTCATTCCAGGACAACGGTCCCCTTGGTGCGGTTACTCAGGACATGACTCGAGTTTTTGTTGGTTATAAGTACTACATCGACACGACTGACCTTGGTACGGCCATTACCTACTCAAATCCTCACTTCATTGGCCGCTTAGAATATTGGTATCAAACGACAAAGTTTCTGGACCAGCCTTCTCTGCCTAACGATAAGGGCGGCGGTATCGGTACGGGTATTGGTATGGGACTTGAGTTTCCGATTGAGCTCAAAAAATCTTATATCAGCGTTGAGGCCCTGTATCACGTCGTGAACTTCTACGATAAATTCACTCAAGACTATGCTCAGGTTCCAGGAAATCCGGACAGTACTTATGGATTTGATGACCTCACCGGAAACGTGATGAGCTTGATTTTCACTTATAACTTCACTTGGTAATAAACAAAGGAACTTGACATCACAATTTGTGATATCAAGTTCACCTCATTCTATCTGGCATTTTTCTTTTCAATCTTCTTCATTCGTCTTTCGATATCAGTCGATGTTCTGAAAATCAGATGCACCGGCGTATTCGTCAGATCGAATTCATTTCTCAGACCATTAATCAAATAACGGCGGTAGTTCTCAGGAATACCTTGAGACTTGTTTGAGAAAAGAAGGAACGTTGGAGGAGATGATTTAAGCATTGAAGCGTACTTCACCTTAAAACGAACTCCATTTGTTTTTCTCACGATCACCGGATTCTTCTCAGTAAGGCTTAAGAAACAACGGTTAAGAGCACCAGTTGGGATCTTACGGTTACGGATCACGATCGTGCGCTTAAGGGCCTCACGAAGGTAATTGATGTTACGGTTTTTCTGAGCAGAAATCGTCACAAGCTGACAGAAACCAAGCCAAGGTACATCGTCCTTAAGGTTCTGCATCCACTCTTTCTTTTTCTTCTCGTTAGCAAAAGTCTCTTTTAACAGATCGATCTTGTTCAGACACACGATCAACGACTTCCCTTTTTCAAGGGCGATATCGATCAGACGTCTGTCCTGGTGAGTAATACCAAGAGTAGAGTCAATCATGAACAACACCACGTCAGATTCTGTGATCGAACGAAGCGAGCGGTATACCGATTGAGTTTCAATGAAACCTTCAACCAGTTTCGATTTACGAATACCGGCCGTGTCTACGATCTTAATTGAGCGCCAACGATTTACTTCTTTAGCGTGCTCAAGATTTTCAACTTCCTCTTCAGGATTGTTCCAGTTCTTTTCAATCTCATTAACGATTTCAGCTTCCGTATAATAATCCGTTCCTGTATTCGATTCATCGAAACTGAAGTCTCCTGAGGCCGCCACTTCTTCATCCGAAGCATCGTCTTCAAAAGTTGATTCTACAGTCTGACCAAATTCAACATAGATTTTCTTCTCTTCTTCAGAAAGATCTTCTTCGTCCTCAGAGATGTTAAGATCCACATCACCTGATTCCTGGAAGCGCTTAAGCTCATCAAAGATCTCAGTGTTGTCCTTACGGAAAGGATTGTCTCTTGTAGAGAGCATTTCAACATCTGGACCGAAGTATAGATCAATATAACCTTCGATTGGATCAACTGTTGTTCCTGCGATTTCAGAAACCAGCGCTCTTTGAGCACCCACAAGACAGTTTAGAAGTGTTGATTTACCAGCGTTCGGAGCTCCGATGATTGCCACAGAAGAAACTACGTCATTACGAGGCTTCACACCTGGCTGAAGATAATCGCTAGCAACACTAAGAACTTCTTTTTCACGGAAGCTCAGGGCCTTTTTAACAAGTCTTTCACGGATGTCATAGAAACCACGATTGTGTTCCGCTGACACTCTCATCATGTTTTCTTCATCCAGACCCAGGTTATAGAAATCATACTGATCCCCTTCCTGTTTCTCAGTGTCGAACTTATTCATGATAAGCCAGAAAGGCTTACGAGTTGATTTAATGTAATCGCAGATGCCTTTATCAAATGGAAGCAGTCCTTCACGAACGTCCACCACGAAAAGAACCAGGTCCGATTCATCAATTGCAAGTTTCGCGTGATCGGCCATGATATTGAAGAATGGATCGATATTGTTCTTTTTCTTAGGATCAATTTCGATTTTGTCCGGATAGAAACCACCGGTATCAACCAGGATCACTTCTTCTTTATAAGCTTCACCATCAATTGCCTCTTCCAGAGTCATGATGCCGTAGTGACGGTCACGAGTCACACCTGGCTGGTCGTGAGTCATGGCGAGGTGTTGTTTTTTCATCAGTCGGTTGAAGATGGTACTCTTCCCGACGTTAGGTCTCCCGATGATGGAGACCACCATTGATCTAGTGCTCATTTATTTTTTCCTCCACACGCGGGCAGATTTCTGCGTTCTAGGAAGACCGATCTCATCCAGCACGTAGTTATTTGTCATCCATTTCGGCGATACTTTTACGTGAAGGTTAAGGTGAACCTTACCGCCAGTCATCGCTTCAATTTTCTTTCTGGCATTCATGCCAATTTCTTTAATGATTGAACCACCACGGCCAACCACAATCGCACGCTGAGAAGGACGGTTCACAAGGATTGAAGCTGAAATATGAGCTTCAGGAGCAGCGTCCTCGTCTTTCTTACGTACGTCTTTATATTCATCAATTACAACTGCGATCTCATAAGGAAGCTCTTCTTTAAGAAGACGGAAGGCCTGCTCACGGATGTATTCAGTGGCGAAGAAACGCTCGTTCATGTTCGAAGCGTCTCCACCTGGATAAAGGTGCATAGCACTTGGAGCTGCGTCCTGGATGGCACCAGTTAGCTCGTGAATATTGTGGCCGTCTTTTGAAGAGATAATGAAATGCTTTTCAATTGATGGACAAAGTTCCTGCATCTTAACCAGAGTCTCACCCAGGTTAAGCTCTTCTTTTTTAACCAGATCAGCTTTTGTGAAGATGATCCAGGTTCTAGAAAGTGGTGCTTCGAAATTTTTAAGGAAGTCTTTGAACTCGCCAAGGATGTTTGTTGTTAGGTCAACCAGCACGAAGTTAATGTCGACACCTTCAGAACCCATTTGGGCCTGACCATTCATACGACGGTTAAGTTCTTGAGAAGTTGAGTGAACACCCGGAGTGTCCACCATTACCACTTCTGTGCGGTCAATTGTGAAAGCACAGTGGAACTGGTTACGAGTTGTTTGAGGCTTAGAGCTTACGATTGTAAGATCAAAACCAAGGAGATGGTTAATGAAGGAACTTTTTCCAACGTTTGGTTTTCCAAGTACGGCGATCATAATCGCTTTGTTATGCGGGTGTTGGTTTTCAAATAGCATATTATCTCCTTAAATATTTCCTTTCTTTAATACAACGCTAGCGAGTTCTCTTTCACCGATTTTCTTGGAGCTAAATACTCCACGGGCCGTCACTTCATCATTGATCCACAAAGTGATTTCAAACTCGTCACCTTTTTGTTCAGCGGTGTAACGAGGTAGCTTTTTATAAAGTGCCAGGCTCTTCTCTTGAAGTTTTGATTTAGCATCAAAATCATCCAGGAAACCGGCATCAAAAGCAGTTGGTACAAATTGATTTAACCAGCCAAGGTAAAGAGTCTTTGCGAACTCCAGACCGTGGTGACGGTAAACCTGAGCAAGAAGCGCTTCAAAAGTATCGGCCAGAACAGTCGCCTGTTCATACAGACCTTTCTTGTATTCACCCTTCCCAACGATGATGAGTTCATTCAAACCTAAACCGCTTGCGATATTGGCGAGAACTTTTTCATTCACCATGGCACTTCTTAATTTCGAAAGCCTTCCTTCTTTTTCCTCTGGAAAACGACGGTACAACTCATCAGTTAGAATTAACTGAAGAACCGCATCTCCCAAAAATTCCATCTGCTCCTGATGAGGAACATTGAACTCATGAGAAAATGAAGTATGAGTAAAGGCCTGAGACAATTCCTTCAGCGGCATCTTCAAGGAATGCTTGGTCATGAAAATCTGAAAATCTTCGTGAAGAAGAACCTGATGGATGAGCGTTGCTTCTTTCGAAGTGTAGAGCTCGTTCAGAAGTTGATGTAAGCGAGGCCGTGACATAGATCACCTAAGGTCGTCTATCTCGCTCCCACGGAGGAGTGAGCAAATTAATTAATGTGAAGCATTTCTAATGGTTTTGAGCTGCTTTCGCAATAACCATGGGATACTATGCAAAATTTTACAATAACGCAACCCGGAACCTGGCCTTAATTAGCCTGAATTTCAACAGTTACGGCCCTTACCTTATTCCCAAAGTCTCTCCTCCTCATTAAATAACTGGTTCTAAATTTATGAGGAGGTTTATGAAGTACTTCGCTCTCTTTTTCTTGTTTATTGTTTTTGGTGCTGAAGCCGCAAATATTCTTTCGGCCAGATTGGATTCGGATCAGAAGAATCTCTTAATCGACGTGGCCTACAGTGGTGGTTGTAAGAAACATTACTTCTCACTCAAAATGGATGAAATGTGTCTTGAGACCTACCCCGTTCAATGTGCGGCGGAATTAAAAGAAGAAATCGAAGATGGTGAAGATTACTGTCAGGGAATTATTCGTCATCAGGCGGTTTTCTCTCTGAAAAAGCATAAACTTCATGATGAGTACTATCGTGGTTCAAAACTCACGATCTACAACAAGAAATCTAGCTTCTCGATTAAACTACCTTAGATCTTGATTCGAGCATTGGCCTTGCGGAGACGTTCGGCCAATGTCTTTACTAAAATCTCTAACCATTTTGGATGTGATTTGAAGATACCGTCGATGGTCTCCTGGGGTATTTCAATTAATTCACAAGGAGTCACTGCCTTCACAGTAGCACTTCGGGCCTCATGATCCAGGAAAGAAATCTCTCCCACCAGTTCACCACTATAAATATGACCTAAAACAATCTCTTCTTTTCCACGCTGCTTGGTCACAATCAGTTGACCTTTTTGCAGCCAATACATGCTGTTTGAGTGTTCACCCTCTCGAAGCAGGATTTGGTTGGCAACTAAGAAGAGCTCCTTGGCCATTAGTGGTCACCCACCGCTTGTAGATATTCAGAATAAGTTCCAGGATAGAAACGCACTCCACCCTTATCGACTTCGGCCACTGTCGTCGTTACTTGTTTTAAGAAGTGACGGTCGTGGGATACGATCATGATCGTACCTTCGTAGTTTTTAAGAGCTTCTACTAATACTTCACGTGAACGAATGTCCAAGTGGTTGGTAGGCTCATCCAGGATAAGAAGGTTACAAGGGTTAGTAAGGATACAGGCAAGAATCAAACGGGATTTCTCACCACCCGAGAGTACCGAAACTTTCTTATCAACGTCATCCCCTCTGAAAAGGAATGCGGCCAGAAGGTTTCGCATATATCCGTCTGATTTATCCTTCACGCGGTATCTAACTTCATCAAAGACAGTGTTCTGAGGATTTAAGACATCCATCGAGTACTGAGAAAAATAACCCACATGAACGTTGGCACCGACAGTAGCTTGACCTTCAGTCGCCTCAGTCATGCCATTGATAATTTTTAAAAGAGTTGATTTACCAGCACCGTTCACACCCACAACCGCTACGCGGTCCAGACGCTTCACGAGTCCTGTAACTCCAGAGAATACTTTCTTCTCCTTGCCCTCAGGTGTTACCCAAGTCTTCGCAAGGTTTTCCATTTTCACCACATCGTTACCTGAACGTGGCGGCTTCGGGAATTCGAAGTTAATCGCTTCGTCTTCCGGCATCACTTCAATACGTTCGATTTTATCTAATTTTTTAACACGAGATTGAACCTGGGCTGCGTGAGAAGCACGGGCCGCAAACTTCGCGATGAATTCTTCTTCTTTCTTAAGCATCGCCTCTTGGCGCTCAGAACTGGCGATCAATTGCTCGCGACGAATATTTCTTTCTTTCTCATAGTAATCGTAGTTTCCAGAATAAACCGTGATTGTCTTATGGTTTACCTCTACGATTTTCTTCACCAGACCATTCATGAATTCACGATCGTGACTTGTCATGAATACGGCACCTTTGAAGTTCTTTAACCATGATTCAAGCCAAACAATCGACTCAACATCAAGGTAGTTGGTAGGCTCATCCATCAGGATAAATTCCGGACGTTGAGCAAGAACTTTCGCCAAAGCGATACGCATTTTCCAACCACCTGAGAATGATTCTACCGGGCGCTGCTGCTCATCAGGCATGATACCAAGACCAGTCAGAACTTCTGCTGCTTGATACTCGATATCGTAACCACCAAGTTTTTCAAACTCAGTTTGATAGTCACCTAATTTTTCCAGCATCTCATCCGAGTACTCCCCGTCTTCCAATGCTTTTTCAATTTTTGAGATTTCAGTTTTTAGGAATCCAAGACGAACGTTTCCGTGAATTACTTCTTCAAGAGCGCTGCGACCTTTAAGCTCGCCAACGTTTTGCGAGAAATAACAAACTCGTAAACTTTTCGCGTAATCGATTGTTCCTGCATCTGGACGTTCTTCTCCGACGATTAGTCGAAACAAAGAAGTTTTACCGGCACCGTTTGGTCCCACTAGACCGACTTTTTCACCTGGACCGATGAAAAAAGAGCCATTTGTATATAGGACTTGCCCACCATAATTTTTGGTTAAACCAGAAACAGTAATCATGAATTCCTCCGAAGGCCCAAGAGTAGCGTTTTTCTTGTACATATCCAAGCTTTTTTCGTAATATACGTACATATGGAATGGAATCTTTTAGATAAACAACAAGAGTTTTTAAAACTTCTCGAGCGCCAAGGAAAAAGCTTCAATACGGTCAAGAATTACAAGGCCGACTTGCAGTGTTTTAATACGTTCCTGATTGATAAGCAGGAACATTTAAAAATCAAATCCTTCAGCTCCACTCAGGTTCAAGAATATTCGCGCTACCTGGATGATAAGTACGGTTCACCTAATTCGGTGAGACGTCGTGTTCAGGCCCTGCGCCTGTTTTTTGATTACCTCTTGGGACAGAACTTGTTCCCGGAAAATCCTTTAAAGAAGATGGCAGTGTCGCCTAAGGTTTTAGATAATCCTGAACCCACTCCCTTTCCGGAAGTGATTAAGACCTACAAGCTTCTGAAAAAACGCATTAAGGAAACAGAAGGTCTGCAACAGCTGGTGAATGCCCGAAATGTTGTGATCTTTCATTTGATTTACGGTGCGGGCCTCAAAGTATCTGACCTCGCCAAGCTTAGTTTCGGCAGTATTTTAAAAGACAAGAACGATTACCGCGTTATGGTGGAACACCCTAAGCGTGATCCATACTCAATTCCGCTACCAGAGATCTTCAATAAGGATTTTGTCTTTTATAAGAACCGCTTATTTGAATATCAACGTAACGAAGAGCTTGAAATGGAAGAACTTCTATTCAATGCTAATCCTTACAAAATTCTCTCTGGTGGACTTTCTCCTCGAGGAACCGAGCTTTTTTTTGAAGAGCTTCGGCGTGAGATGAAAACCGAAATGACCGCGAAGTCACTCAGACAATCATGCATTTTTAAATGGCTTAATATGACAGTATCTCACACAACAATCAAAGAATGGTTGGGTGTGACTCCAAGTTACTCACTAGAACTTTACCTTGAGGAACTCAAAAAAGATCCAGCAGGAAAAGTCTTTCAAGACCTCGAGGTAGAAGATGACCAATGAAGAATTGATCCAGGAAACATTTGAACTAGCAAAAGAAGGTCTGGGAAATACCTGGCCCAATCCAATGGTGGGTGCAGTGATTGTTAAAGACGGCAAAGTAATTGGCCGCGGTTATCATCATAAAGCGGGCCAGGATCATGCTGAGATAGATGCTATTAAAAATGCGACTGAGTCTGTTGAGGGCGCCACTCTTTATGTGAACCTTGAACCTTGTTGTCATACCAATAAAACCACTCCTCCCTGCGCTCAGCGCTTAGTTCAGGAGAAGATCAAAAAAGTCGTAATCGCAAACCTTGATCCCAATCCTCACGTGAACGGAAAAGGTGTGGAGATTTTGAAACAAAATGGCATTGAAGTTGAGCACGGGATTCTCGCAAAAGATGGCGAAGCTCTTAACGAAGTCTTCTTTACCTCTCAAAAGCTTCAGCGTCCCTTCATCCATTTGAAGATGGCCTCAAGTCTTGATGGTAAAACATCTCTTTCAACTGGTGAGTCTCAATGGATCACGGGACCTCTTGCCCGTGAGCGCGTGCATGTGCTTCGCTCTCAGCATCAGGCAGTGATTGTAGGAGCTGAAACAGTTCGCAAAGATAATCCAAAGCTTAACGTTCGTCTGGAAGGTTACTCAGGACCTCAGCCTCTTCGTATTGTTTTCACTCAAAGTGGAAAACTTCCGAAGGATGCTCTTCTTTTTACGGATGAGCTCAAAGATAAAACATTGATTTATACTTTCTCTCCTCTGTCTTTTGATTTTCCAAAAGACCAGGTGATTCAGATAACATCTCTTGAAGAAGCGATGAAGGATCTATATCAGAGGAAGCTCATGAACTTACTTATGGAAGGCGGAGCGACGCTTGCCTCGAATTTTATTATTGAAAACCTGATTGATCGAATCACTGTGTTCCTGAATCCAAGTTTAATTGGTTCTGGAACCTCCCTCTTAGGTGATTTAGGTCTTTCAAATTTGGAAGGACGACCTCGTCTTAAAAACATTGAGACAAATCTCATTGGTGAAGACATCTTCATCTCAGGTCGCCTGACATAAAGGACATTTATGTTTACAGGACTTATTCAGGAAGTTGGAACCATTCAATCAGTAGTGAGTAACGCTGAAGGAAAGGAATTCATCATTCGCGCTCCTGATCTTATTAAAGACATTCAAATTGATGACTCCGTTGCCACTAATGGTGTGTGCTTAACCGCCACTAAAATTGCCGGCGATACTTTCAAGGTCCAGGCCATCCACGTGACTTTAGAGAAGACCAGCATTGGTTATTTAAAGACCGGTGATAAGGTGAATCTTGAACTTTCACTTCGCCCTCATGACCGTTTAGGTGGCCACTTTGTTCAAGGTCATGTGAATGCTCTCGGTAAAATTAAAAAAATTGAGAAGATCGGGAATAATTGGGAGATCGAAGTTTCTTTCCCCAAGGATCTCCGTAAATACATGATATCAGAAGGCTCCATTGCTCTCGATGGGATCAGTCTTACAATTGCGAGATTAACTAGTGACACTTTGACCGTCGCTATCATCCCGCATACCCTAGAAAAGACTTCATTATCCTCTAAAAAAGTTGGTGATCACCTGAATTTAGAGGTAGATATGATCGCTAAATATATCGAGAACTTCCTGCGTTTTGATAAAGATTCCCGCAAGGAAGAATGGGCAAAAAACTTTTTTGACGTGAAGTATGAAGACTGAAACACAAAGACCTCTTGATAGCATCGAATCAGCGATCCAAGATCTAAAACTTGGAAAGATGATCATCGTGGTTGATGACGAGGACCGTGAGAATGAAGGTGACTTCATCATGCCGGCCGAAACCATTACCGCTGAAGCAGTTAATTTTATGATTACTCACGGACGCGGACTTCTTTGTGCTCCAGTAACTCAAGAGATTGCTAAACGCCTGGAACTTCCACTTCAAGTTCAATCAAATACAGATTCAATGGGAACTGCTTTTACAGTGACCATCGATGCAAAAATTAAAGGCTCTACTGGCATCTCAGCTTCTGATCGCGCTCGTACGTTGAATATCATGACAAGCCCTGAGACAGAGGCCAGTGCCTTCACACGCCCTGGTCACATCTTCCCTCTTATCGCAAAGAACGGAGGAGTTTTAGAACGCACGGGCCACACTGAAGCGGCGGTTGATTTCTCTCGACTTGCTGGGTTTGCTCCGGTGGGAGCGATCTGCGAAATCATGAATGAAGATGGCTCAATGTCTCGCCTGCCCGACCTCTTCAAGCTTGCCGATAAACATAATCTCAAAGTTGTTTCGATTGCTGACCTTGTGGAATACCGCAAACGTCACGAAAATTTGATTTCATCAGTCGAGAGCATTCCATTCCCGAACAAGTTCGGCGAATTTCAAATGTTTATTTTTCACTCGGAACTCTTGAAACAAGAGCACGTTGCCATTGTTAAGGGAGATCTTGAGAAACTAAAGAAAGACCCCACTCTCCTTCGTGTGCACTCTGAGTGCTTCACGGGAGATATTTTTGGATCATATCGTTGTGATTGTGGCGATCAGTTGAATAACTCGATGAAGATGATCGAAGAAAACGGCTCAGGTCTCGTGGTCTATCTTCGCCAGGAAGGTCGTGGTATTGGTCTTTTCAATAAAGTGAAGGCCTACCAGCTTCAGGATCAGGGCATGGACACCGCGGAAGCGAATTTACACTTGGGTTTCCCTGTAGATTCTCGCGACTACACCATGGCCGCTCAAATTCTTCGTTACTTCAATGTAAGCGACATCAAACTATTAACTAATAATCCTCAGAAAATTGAGGGTCTCTCTAAACTTGGCTTCTCAAAGATTCAACGTGTTCCTCTTGAGATCAATGCCAATCAAAAAAACGCTCAGTATCTTCTCACCAAGAAGACCAAGCTTGGGCATTTATTAAAACAAAACCTTTTAAATCAATAAGTGAGCTCTGTATGAAAATCGAAGGATCATTAAACGCTTCAAAACTTAAAGTTGCTATCGTTGCTGCTCGTTTTAACGAGTTCATTGTTTCAAAACTAGTGGGTGGCGCTCATGACTGTCTTAATCGTCACGACATTCAATCAAGCAATGTTGATGAGGTTTGGGTACCAGGTGCTTTCGAAATTCCAGTTGCCGCTTTAGCTCTTGCTGAATCTGGTAAATACGATGCGATCATTTGCCTTGGAGCAGTGATCCGCGGATCTACATCTCACTACGATTACGTTTGTTCTGAGACTGCTAAAGGCATCTCTCACGTAGGTCTTAAAACGAAGGTTCCAACTATTTTCGGTGTGGTCACTACTGATACAATCGAGCAGGCCATTGAGCGTGCCGGTACAAAGGCCGGAAATAAGGGTTGGGACGCGGCCATGGCGGCGGTTGAGATGGCCAACCTCCTCCACAAGCTTCAAAGTAAGTAGAAGCTTTTTTTGACACTGCCAGTCAATTAAAATTATCCCTTTAAAATTTGCTATTTTGGTCCGTTTTCCTTATGATGCCCACTCTCTCTATTGCGTGAGGATGCAGGCTCCCTGTGGAGAGATTGATTATTATTGTTTCCTGCTAAATGCCTAAAGGAGAAATTTATGGCAAAAATCGACATGGGGCGCTCACGCTTCAAAATTCAACGTCGTCTAGGTGTTGAACTTCCAGGTCTTGGTAAGGCCGGTGCTCTTGAAAGAAAACCATACGGTCCAGGTCAGCACGGTATGCAACGTAAGAAGCTATCGGACTATACTGTTCGTTTGATCGAGAAGCAAAAAGTTATGTTCAACTACGGTCTACGTGAGTCTCAACTTCGTAACTACGTAAAGAACGCTAAGAAAATTAAGACAGCTTCATGGGTTGATACAATGATCATCAATCTTGAATCACGTCTTGATAACGTTATCTTCCGTCTTAACTGGGCTCCGTCTACTCCAGCTGCTCGTCAGATGGTTACACACAAGCACATCAAAGTTAACGGTAAGACTGTTAACGTTCCAGGCTACCAAGTTCAACCTAATGACGTGATCGAAATCACTGATAAAGGTGCTAAGTCTGGTAACTACCTTCAAGCTAAAGTACGCCCTCGTATCTCTTCAGTTCCAGCTTTCCTTTCTAAGGAAGCTTCTGGTGAGAAAGAGAAAGCAAAAATGGTTTCAAAACCACTTGCTGAAGACATCCCATTCGCTTTCGAAAAGCGTCTCGTGATTGAGTACTACTGGAAAGTTAAGTAATTCTGATTCTTCCAATGAGAAGGGCCGGGAAACCGGCCCTTTTTTTTTGGCTAATTTGTAGAATCAGAATTGGTCTCTACAGTTAAGGTAAGACCTTCGGTGATATCCGTTCCATTGGTTGAACAGACACGAACAGAATATATTGTCTCTGGATCAAGACCACTCAACACATAGCTTGTCACATTTCCTACGTTAACTGCACCAGAACAATCAGCAGGTGGAGTGCTTCCAAGGGCCATCGCCACAAGATAGCTAGTAGTCGTTGACCCAGTTTTCACCCATTCAAGTGTAATACTGTCTGTATCCGGAGTCGCAACAAGATCAGTCACATCAAAAAGTTTTATGTTATTACGGTAAACGTACACGCCGCCGGCCGACATACATGAATTATCAGAACTAGATGTAGTGCCATTCGTGATAAAGTTCTGACAACTTGACTCATCAGAGGCACCAACCACGAGAGTGTCCCCCTTAAAGGACACAGACGCGCCAAATAGATCTCCGGGGAAATCCCCTCCCGCAAGCATAAGACCATCGTTATTGCTGGCCTTGATATAGGCACTCTGCTCCCAGTCAGTTCCTAATCGCTCATAAACATAAACAGCACCGCTATTTGTTAATGATGTATCACTGCTTGCAGAACCTCCATTTGTGATGATCCGCTGATTACTGTCTTCACCTGGAGCTCCCACCGCCAGAAATCTTCCATTAAACGCAACTGAAGAACCAAAGCTTTGCGAGGCAAGGCTATTTACCGGTTTAATGTAGGCCTCTTGGGCCCAAGTTGTTCCTGTTCGTTTATAAACATAAACAGCACCCGCGTTGGGGTTAGAATTATCAGAGCTTGAAGTCGACCCATTGGTGATAGAAGTATCGGAACTTGCTTCCCATGGAGCACCTACCGCAAGATAATCACCTTCCAGCGATATGGCACTTCCGAAACCATCACCTGCATCATTATTCGAAGCCTTTATATAGGCCTCTTGCTCCCAATTTTTGCCTGACTTTCTATAAACATAAACAGCTCCGGAGTAACCATTTGTGTTATCCAAACTACTGCCTGTCCCATTCGTGATAGTAGTCTCATTACTGCCTTCATTTGGAGTTCCAACAGCAAGAGTATCTCCATGTATTGATAGTCTTTCACCAAATTTATCACTTGCTCCGGCATTGCTTGCTTTAATAAAAGCAGTCATATCCCAACCGGTTGTGCGCTCATAAAGATAAACAGCTCCAGATTCACTCAAAGTATTATTAGGGCTGGCAGTTGTTCCATTAGTAATGGTCGTCTCATTACTTGATTCCCCTGTGGCACTTACGGCCAGTATGCTTCCATGAAGAGAAACCTGACTTCCAAAGTTATCAAAGTTATCGGCATTGGCGGCCTTAATGTAGGCCTCTTGCTCCCAGGTTGTTCCCGTTCTCTTATAAACATAGACCGCACCTGTGCTATAAGTACTTTCATCAGTTGAGGCGGTGTTACCATTTGTAATCGTGGTTTGATTGCTGCCTTCTCCAGTGGCCCCGACAGCTAAAAGATCACCATGAAGGGAAACACTTTCTCCAAATAATATATAATCAGCATTATTGACAGCCTTGATAAAGGCCTGGAGCTCCCAAACTGAACCATTACGTTTATAAACATGGACAGCACCTGAACCACTACTGCCACTAGCTCCCGGAGTTGGTCCTGAAGTCGTAATCGTATTCTGATCAGTTTCATCCCGCGAGACACCTACAACAAGAGTATCTTCACTTAAAGAAAGGACCTCACCAAAACCGTAAATATCGGGCGCATTACTAACCTTGATATAGGCCTCTTGGTTCCAGCCGTACTCAATATAGCTGATTGAATTATCAGTTGAAGTAGAGGCCAGGTTAGTCACACCATTTGGTCTGGCCACTTTACCTGCACCGATTGTAGGAATGATTGTCCCTTGCCCGGATACTGTTACAGCAGTTATTTTGAAGTTTCTGTCGTCACCACAATTATCAATTTGCCATGTCAGATTCGCACCGCCACTTCCAGCATTACTGATATCAGCTGCAGTGAATGTGGCAGGGTTAATCACGGATGAGAAAGTCACTTTATAAGAAAAGCCGGCAGCAGTGACTGGCTCACTCACAGGAGTGAAAACACAGCTTCCTACTGTTTCAGAAACTGATTGCTCAACGGTCACGGTTGGCTTCACAACATCAGAAGGAGTGGCACTGAAAGTCACACCACTTGTCACAGTTGAACCATTCGTAGCACATAATCTAAACGAGTATGTTGTTCCGGTAGTTAGTCCATTCACAACATAATGATTCACATCACCTGCAGAGATGATTGTTCCAACCGAACAACTTGCAGGGGCCACACTTCCAGCTTGATAAGAAATAATATAATTATTGGCCGTAAGAAGTTTTGCCCAATCGATCGTGACTGAAGTTAATCCAATTGAGGATGTTACTCCGCCCAGCTCCAGTAACTCTCCATTGAAGCGATAAATGTAGACCGCGCCGGAGCTCTCACTTGCATAATTATAAGCAAAGCTAGAGCCATTGATGACAGTATTTAAATCGTTTGAGTCTCCAGGCGCACTAATGGCCAGAGTATCCCCACTCAAAGAAACGGAGTACCCGCTTCCATACCAGACTTCATTAATGGGAGACTTAATATAAGCAGTTTGTGCCCAGTTGGTACCCGTGCGCTTAAACACATACACGGCCCCAGAATTTTCAGTGGAGTTATCTGCACTCGCACCTGCGCCTTTCGTAATTGTATTTTGATTACTGTCTTCCTCAGGAACACCCACCACCAGGTAATCACCTTGAAGATCAAGAGCAAAACCAAATGAATCAAAGGCCTCGCTGTTAGAGGACTTAATGTAGGCCTCTTGTGCCCAATTACTTCCAGTTCGCTTATACACATAAACAGCTCCGGAATTCTCGGCCGAGATGTCTGAACTTGAGCCTGTGCCATTCGTTATTGAGGTCTGATTACTGCTTTCATAAAGTGAAGTCACAACAAGTGTGTCTTTGTCGAGAGCAATGACTTCACCAAACTGATAATATTCAGTAGAATTTGAAGCTTTGATAAGGGCTTCTTGCTGCCAAAGACCCGCAACTCTGCGGTAAACATAAACAGCTCCGGAATCTTCACGTATATCATTTGTCGGAGTGTCCGATCCGTTAGTGATGATTGTTTCAAAACTATCTTCCCAAGGTGATCCCACTGCAATCGTGTCATTACTCAGGGCCACCGTGGTACCAAAATAATCATACTCGGAATTATTCCCTGCTTTGATATAGGCTTCTTGTTCCCAGTTCGATCCTGATCTGTAAAATACATATACTGCCCCCGAATCTTCCATCGAGTTATCAGTAGTGGCCGTTGGGCCATTCGTTATGGTGACTTGATCACTGTCTTCTTGATCAGCGCCTACGATAAGAGTATTGCCATCAAGAGCAACGGAGTGGCCAAAATTATCATTATTCTGACTATTGCCTGCCTTGATATAGGCCTCTTGGGCCCATTCATTGCTTACTTTGCGAAAGACGTAAACTGCACCGACGTTGAATCCAGAATCATCCATACTGGCAGAAGATCCGTTTGTGATGACATTTTCGGGACTTCCTTCGCTGGCCATGCCAACTGCCAAGGTGTCACCGTCCAGGGAAATGACTTTACCAAACTGCTTCCAAACAGTTGCATTCGGGGCCTTAATATAGGCCTCTTGGGCCCAGTTCACACCCGAGCGCTTATAAATATGAACAGCACCAGAATTTTCAAGATCATTATTAGATGTAAAAGTAGGACCGTTGG
Source organism: Peredibacter starrii (assembly GCF_034259205.1). Classification (GTDB taxonomy): domain Bacteria; phylum Bdellovibrionota; class Bacteriovoracia; order Bacteriovoracales; family Bacteriovoracaceae; genus Peredibacter; species Peredibacter starrii. The sequence goes on from NZ_CP139487.1 coordinate 2,795,266, forward strand.
TGATGATATTTTGGTTGTTATCATCGTATTCACCTCCGACCGCCAATGTGTCCCCACTAAGTGAAACACTCATTCCGAAGGAATCATATGATTCATTATCCAACGCCTTGATATACGCCTCTTGCGACCAACCAATTTGCGCAAACAGAACCACGTTATCAGTTGCAGTAGAAGCAGAGTTAGAGTTCCCTACTAAGTCCTGAACGCTTCCAGCAGCGATATTTGGAATGATCGTTCCGTACCCATCAATTGCGGTCGTCTTCAACATAAAGACCGTGTTTTCATGACAGTTCGTGAGTGTCCAGTTGAGAGTAGTTGCGCCACCTGTACCTGAATTGGTGATATCAGAGAGATCAAAGGTGCCGTCGTTAATGGGTTTAGAGAAAGTGATTTTGTATTCAAATCCAACCACATCAGTAGGATCAGTAGTGGCATTGAAAGTACAACTTCCAATTGTTTCCGCCACGGCCTGATTAATAGTCACACCCGGACCACTGATTGAGAACGTGATCGAGTTATCGACTGATGTGGATAGTGAGTTTCCGTTTCCAGCACGATCTGTAAAAGCATTTGCCGGCAGATTTGGAACGATTGTCCCATCTCCCATCACGGCGATAGATGACAGCATGAAGTTTTGATTATCTCCGCAACTCGTGACCGACCATTGCAGAGTAATATTCCCTCCAGTTCCAGCATTCACAAAATCAGAAGGAGTCAGAGTGCTGGCAATGATGGGTTCAGAGACCTGAACTCTGTATTGCAAGTTAGAAGTATTCGTTGGATCCGAAGCAGCAGTAAATGTACAAGCGCCGACAGTTTGATTGATGGACTGCTCGATTGTCACTGTTGGAGCGACGGTATCATAATTAATTGTATTATCTGTAGAAGTAGATGCTGTATTGAGGTTTCCTGCGAGATCTTCCACTACATTGGCATTGATAGACGGAATAATCGTTCCATCTCCGGAAACACTCGCAGCACTTAAGCGAAAATTTCTTCCGTCTCCACAACTGGTGATTGTCCAACCAAGAGTAGAACCGCCTGAACCACTATTTGTGATATCGGCATTGGTGAAAGTAGACGAATTAATTCTCTCCGAAAAAGTCACTCGATAAGAAAAGCCAGAAGCTCCCGCATAACCATTCGCAGTCGTAAAAACACAACTTCCAACAGTTTGATTACTGGCCAGATTCAGAGTTACTGAGGGCGACAAAGTATCCACCGTCACTACGTTATCCGTAGTGGTAGAAGGTTTATTCCCATAATTGGTGAGTGATAAAGCAGAATCGCGAGCAAGAGTCGGAACAACGGTTCCATCAACTCCCACCGCAGTCACGGCAAGTTTGAAGTTCTGATCATCACCACAATTCGTAAGATTCCAGACAACACCACTACCCGTTCCGCTATTATTAAAATCGCTCACATCTAAAGTAAGTGGATCAATAACTTCGGAGAAAGTGACTCGGTATTCGAAATTCGCGTTTTGAGTAAAGGCCGGAGCAGCAGTAAAAGAACAAGATCCAACTGATTCAGAAACGGCCTTATTGATCGTAACCAATGGTCCAGGCGTGCTGATGAATGAATCTTTGATTGCAATGTTGATCTCGTTACAGCCCGCTAAGAGCATAAACAACAACACATATATAGGCCAAATCACTAATGACATGGCAGATGTATCGGCATTCATTCCAACTATATTAATAAGAACTTAAATAATAAATCTTAAGATTAACTTTTGTGCCTTTATTTAACAGGAAAGAGCTTTGGTGGACGGCTTTTTGCTTCTCGAGCTCGGGCCTCTTTTTGAGCGGTTTCTTCAGTTTTAAAGGCCAAGACATGTGAAATATTACGGTTAATTCCCATTGGAGGTGGAGCTAAATAGTATGATTCGAGCTTCTGAGAAACGCAGCCTTCGAGTTTCGGATCTTGAAATTCATTCTTTGTGATTTTGGCCGATGAGATTTTCCCATCCTCTTCTACTTTGATTAAAACAGTCAGACTTCCTTCCGTTACCTTCGGCTTGGAATCTAAAAGAGCAAAATAACACTGCTGCAGATCCTTAGCGTTCTCACGTATTGTTTTAACTAAAACCTGCTCTTTGTATTCCTTAGCGAGCTTCCCATCAATCGCAGTTGTGGTCGCAGGAAGAGCAATCTCGTTGTTCTTTCTACCGACAATAAAACCAGTAAGAATCCCAATGACTCCCACCAGAACAATAATGACAGTGATTTTGAAGTCTAGCTTCATTGATTATCTTGGGCCTTCTGAGCGTTGATTTGAGAGTGAACATGCTCTCTCATAGCGCGAAGAGTATGGACTGATTTTTTGATATACTCATCGGCCTTCTTGAGACGAGTAATCTCTTCTGCAAGTTCCGGATGATTACGAGTGAGCATGGTAAGAGCACGAGAAACCGACGCATCGATAATCGAAAACGTGTTGGCTAGATCATGGATGTATTTGCGTGTTTCGTCGTGATTCATGAAAGACCTTTATGGTTAAGGGACCCAAATGGGTCCCTTACTATATGATCTTAGAACGGTTTGTAGATTGCTTCAAGACAAAGAACAGTAGCATAGATACCCGCAGTAATAGGTACTGCTGCGATGAACTTAAGCCACTTAGTCTCTTCTTTTAAGTGCATGTAGTAATAAGCAACGATGAACGCCTTACCTACTGCAAGAAAAGTTAGCGCTGAGCCTTTGCCGAACTTAGAAAGACCAGGGATCTCTGCTACCCAGATTTCAATTACAGTAAGAACAGTAAGAAGCACGAAGATGAAAAGATATTCTTTCTTGTGGCTCTTATGCTCATGAGCGTGAGCTGGGGCATGGCCGTGGTTATCTGACATGGATTACTCCTTAGTTGAAGGACGATTAATTAAAAGTCCAACATCAATCATTAATTGGTTTACACTGTTTTCATCAAAGGCATAGTAGCCACGAATGCGGTTCTCACCATCAACCAGAACGATCTTCTCCGTGTGGGCGATCTCCATAATGTTCTGAACATTATTTTCTACGCCTACTTTGAAGCCATCACGGTAAAGCTTGAACATTCCCTCTTTGTCGCTTCCAGTTAGGAAGGTCCATGTATAAGGATTGGCATCGTGCTTACGGGCCAAATCAAATAGAACTTTTTCATTATCGTATTCAGGATCAACCGTGAAAGTAACAATTGCCACCTTCTGGCCGGTACCACGAACACGCTTCTGAATCTTTTCAAGGTCACCCAGCATTTTTGGACATACTGAAGGACAACGAGAAAAGATAAAATTCGCGAGATAAACTTTTCCTTTAAGGTCCTTTGAACCGAAACGTTGACCGTTTTCTGAGATAAGCTCAAACTCCGGAACCTGAGCAATCACCGGAAGTTCAGGTGGAAGCGTACGGTTCATCGAGCGGTAAATCGGATAAGAAAAACCGAACAACAGGAACAGTACCCAGAAGATTTTAGAACGAACGAGGTTTTCCACCACGTTCGTTTTACGAATATATTCAGGATTAGCTGTTGTGCTCATAGTTTACTGCTTATTAACTTTATCCATTAGAGCATTACGCTTGGCCTGGTCAGCACCTGTATCACGTAGGTCCTGAACATAGTAAGCAAGTGCCCATAGTTCTTCATCAGTCACTACGTCTTTCCAACCTGGCATACCTGAACCAGTTACACCGTACATAAGACGTTGAACGATTGAAGGTACGTCCGTGATAGAACGAAGTGAGTGATAAGTGAAATCTGGTGGAAGAACTTTGTAGTTATACTCACCGTCTTGAACTTTAACCTGATAAATGTCAGAGCCAAGCTCGATCGTTGTACCCATTTCTTTCGCCCAACCGTTGATCTCTTCTTTCGTAGCGTAACCACGGTGACACTGAGTACAAGCTGCAGTTACGTGATAAACCTTACGACCTTTTTCGATCGCCTGATGACGATAAACTTCGCCGAATGGATCAGCAGGAAGCTCGATTTTAGTTCCAAGAACTTTATCTTTACCTTCCCAAACTGCTGGAGCGAAAGTCTTGATGTACTGGATAACAGCATCTAGACGCTCATCCGAGATGTCCCAAGGAAGCATTGCTGTCCCTTTAAGACCGTGACGAATGATACGAGCGAAATCTTCATCATGCGGAAGTTCGCCGTAAGCAGTCCAAGGGAATTTATAAAGCCCTTGAGTGAAGTCACGTGGAGGTGGAAGAAGACCTTTAGAAGCAGGACCATCACCTTTACCCGAAGCTCCGTGACACTGAATACAGTATTCAACGTAAGTCGTGTAACCAAGGTTAAGAGTCGAAGCTTTTACCTCTTTGCCGGCAAGAATTTTGCTTTCCTTGAACGGCGCTTTCTCTACCACGCACGCAGTAGATAAGAGAGCTACAATTGAAAGTACGATTAGTTTCATCGTCATATTCCTTTATAAAACAAATAACATTAAATACATCAGTAACCAGATGACGCCGAGGAAGTGCCAGAACTTACCCACGTTAACGAGCTTTGCTTCTGTTAGTTCTTCAGGCCTTCTGAAAATATAGCGCCCAAGATATAGAAGAGTCATAAGAGCTACCACGATGTGACCAGCGTGAAGCCATGTGAAACCGTAAACCATCGATGGAACTTGTCCGTTAGAAACCAGGATTCCAGATGCAGCAAGTGCGTTCCAAAGAACGTACTGAAGAACCAGGAACAAAATCCCTAAACCGAAAGTCGCCCACCAAAAAGTCTTACGCTTCTCTTCTTCCTTCTCCATTTTAAAGTATGTGTATGAGCTCAAGGCCATTACTAAAGTACTTAAGAAAGGAAGGAGCTTTGGCATGTTCTCAATCTCGACCGGTGGCCAAGTTGGAGCATTAAAGCGCGCAAGGAAGTAACCCAGGAACAGAGTTCCAAACAACATACCGAAAGTGATGAGGGTAACCGTCATCGCCACTGTATTTTGAAAACGTTTGTATTCGTTCGCTGGGTTCTTCATCATAAATTACGCCTTAACTAGTTCCTCAGTCTGATATTGGAAATCACGACCGTCTGGAAGATTTGGGTTACCAAGCTCGTGCGGTCCACACTTCACATGAGGGATCTCAAGGAAGTTATAGTGAGGCGCTGGAGATGGAATTTGCCATTCAAGTGTTCCTACATTCCAAGGGTTTGCCGGGGCAGCAGGATAGTTCTTGCTGAACACAGTCTTGAAAAGGTTATAAAGGAAGATGAACTGAGCAAGGCCCATAGCTACTGCTGAGAAAGTAATGAACTGGTTCACAGGAATTAGCTTGTGCATGAATTCATAAATGAACGGGTTGTAAAGACGACGGTGCATACCGGCCCATCCAACCATCATCATACCCATGAAGATCCCGTTAAGTGGAAGCATTGTTGCCCAGAAGTGAATCTTAGCAAGACGCTCATCCATCATTCTCCCGAACATCTTAGGGAACCAGAAATATGTTCCTGCGAAACCACCAAGAAGAACTGAAGCGGCCATTGTGTAGTGGAAGTGACCAACTACGAAGTATGTATCGTGTAAGTAAAGGTCGATTGAAGTCGAAGCAAGGTATAGACCTGTAAGACCACCAAGACCGAATACGAATACTACGCCAAGGGCGAAAAGCATTGGAGAATCAAAACGGATCGATCCTTTCCAAAGAGTTCCAAGCCAGTTAGCGAAGAAGATCGCGGACGGGATTGAAATTAACATGGTCAAGGTCATGAATGACTGAGTCAGAAGTGGAGACATCTGAGTCGTGTACATGTGGTGACCGTAAACCACTGTTGAAAGAATAGTGATCGCTGAAAGAGAAAGAGCTGTCATTTTGTAACCGAAAGCTGGCTTTCTAGAGAAGAAAGCAAGGATATCAGAAACAAGACCCCAAGCTGGAAGAATCAGAATGTACACTTCAGGGTGACCGAAGATCCAGAACACGTGTTGGAAAAGGATCGGATCGCCCTTACCAGATGTAGCAGCTGCACCGGCAAGGAAGAAAGTTGTACCGAATACACGGTCAAAAGTAAGAAGAAGAAGACCAGCACCTAGAACCGGAACGAAGATTGCGTTCAGGATAGCTGTTAGCCAAAGACCCCAGATTGTAAGAGGCATTTTGAAGTAGCCCATACCAGGAGCACGAAGTGTGATTACAGTTGTGATGTAGTTCACAGCACCCATAGTAGAAGAAACACCAAATAAGAAGAGAGACAATAACCACAATGTCTGACCAACGCCTGGCTGACCAAGGTTAGTAGATAGAGTTGGGTAAGATGTCCAACCACCCGCTGCAGCTCCTAGAGGTAAGCAAAGTGAGCCAAGAAGGAGAACCCCAGAGGCCATAGCAAACCAGAAAGAAAGCATGTTCAGAGTTGGGAAAATCATATCTCGCGCACCAATCAGGAGCGGGATACAGAAGTTACCAAGGAATCCGGTCAGGATCGGTGTAATCGCGAAGAAGATCATGATCGTACCGTGCATTGTGAAAAGCATCGCGTACGTATCAGGAGGAACGACTCCGTTAGTATGAGGGAAAAGAAGGTTACCAATAACTGGGAATGGTACACCCGGGTAAGCAAGAGTCCAACGGATGAGAAGGGCCATAAGACCACCCACCATCAGGAAGAAGATACCGTACCAAAGGAATTGTTTACCAATTACTTTATGGTCATAAGATACAATGTACTTTGACCAGAACGACGTTGGAGCGTCGTGAATGTGTTGTTCAACGAAAGCCATTATTTACTCCCCCACTGCCAACCCCAACGAAGATCCATGTTCTCCGTATCGTTAGTAGCGATTGCACGTTCTTGAGATTCATTTGTCCAGCGCTCGTAGTCTTCAGCCGAAAGAACAGTTAGCTGAGCTTTCATCAGATAGTGGTGGTTACCGCACATCTCTGCACAAGCGATTTCGAATTTACCTGTTTTGTTTGTATCAAACCAAAGCTTCGCGAAACGACCAGGGATCGCATCGGCCTTGATTCTTGCGTTCGGAAGGTAGAAAGCATGGATCACATCTTTCGATGTCATCTGGATCATTACTTTTTTACCAACTGGAACAACTAGGTTGTTAAGTTCAACAACGTCATCCGCTGTATTGAACTCGCCATCCTTACCAGCATGACGGAAGTTCCATGCCCATTGCTGGGCCAGTACTTGAACCTTGATTGTATCAGGATCATTTTCTGGGAAGTTCCAGAACACTTCTTTTAAGTCACGAGTAGAAACTTTCGTGATCACCATATCTACTGAAAGGAATACTCCTAGACCGATAGCGGCCGTAAGTAGAAGGTGCTTCTTTTCATTACCGTGAGTGTAAAGCGGTTTTGCGTGACGCTTTTTCGAGTAAAGAAAAGAGAAACCGAAAATACCAAAACACACGAGAGCGAACCAAAAAATGTTCACGTACGTAGTGTAGAAGAATAGCCACTCAATTAAGTGACCCGTACTAGAGATGTCTTCCGGTGGACTGATACGCTGCCAGAAACCCATAGACTCTTCGGCTTTAACGATGAGTTCGGTCCCTGTTGCGATCATACCGATCAGACGTTCAGAAAATGAAATGTCCATCTCACAACATCCTGAGAAAAGATTAATAAAAGAAATAGAGTTTAACGTGTTGAATTGTAACTTAATTTGTAGGGTTCATCTACCCTTAAAACCATAAAAATTAGCGAAGGATAAGAAGGACTCCGAGGAGTAGTGGTAGATGGAAAAGTGTTGCGAAAAAGTAGCTTCTCGCCCACTCGTTAAAGCTTTGTTCATCTTTGGCTTTCCATCCGGTGATGGCGAATCCTAAAAGTATGATCCCGATCATTAATGCGGCCCAAAAATAACTTTGCCCACGCCAATCACTGAAGGCAGGGATCATTCCGTAGAGCATAAGGATCAAGCTATAAATAAAAATGTTCGTTCGTAAAAATTCTTTCGAATGAGTCTGGGCAAAGGTCAGGAAGTGAGCATTTCCGTATTCATTCTTCCGATAGAGACTGATCGCCATGAAATGCGGAATTTGCCACAGAAACAAAAGTCCAAATAAGTAGAGACCAGGCCCACTGACTGAATTTGTCACAGTGGTCCAACCCATTAAAGTTGGAAGAGCTCCAGGTACAGCACCAACATAAAGCGCGTACGGAGTTTTGGTTTTCATTGGCGTATAGATATAGATGTATGACAAGGCCGAAAATAGGCCTAAAAAAGCCGTTAATGGATTAGCGCTCCATATTAAAACCAGAGTTCCAAAAACGATTAATCCCCAACCCCAGTAAAGGGCCACTGCGGGCGAAAGTCGGCCGGCCGGAAGAGGCCTGTCTTTGGTTCTTTCCATCAAAGCATCCAGATCTTTTTCGAGATAGCAGTTGATCGATAAACTTCCTGCGGCCTGAAGCCAGATACTAATCAAAGAAATGAAAAGAAGAATGAGATTCATCTGAATCGGAGCAAGAAACACCCCTACTAAGAGAGTCACCACCACTAGAACTGTGAGTTTTGGTTTAAAGAGATCCATTAAATCATTCAGATAAGTCGGAACAGCTTTTCCAAAAAAATGAAATTCATAACGACGAAGACGAACAATTAAAAAGAGCAAAACACAGAATGAAAAAAGGGCCGTGGTAAAATGATACACAATCATTTCCCGACTGGCAGAGCGACCCATTTGAAGTCCCAATAGTAATTGAGTGACCATCAAACCAAGTCCCACGATGGCAGACCATTTCCACTTTGGAAGATTTTTAATCAGATAACTAAAAACAAAAAGTCCGGTGATGGTAGTCACGACTCCGAGAACCCGATGCATGATCGAAAGGCTTCCGGCATAAGGAATAGTGGACTGAAGTTTCCAGCACTCCCAAAATTCCATCGTCGACTCACACTGAGCTAATAGAGATGATTTTCTGAGAATTCCACCCAGGAAAAATTGCACGACCAATAAGAAGAGAAAGAAGCCCACTACATCTTTGATTTTTGGGTTCCACTTGCTCTTTAAACTTTCGTCGTATTCGAGATGGTGAGTACCTTCGAGCGAAGATAAGAATAGAAGAGAGAAAACCAAGTGAAGGATCGTCGTGATCGTTGGCAGTTTATAAGCGAAAGTCGCCCAACCAAGAAGTGACTGAAGAATAATCAGAAATAAAGGTAGAAGTGCCTTCACTTTTAATTCTTTAAAACGAACAAAGGCCCACACGATACTTCCGATTCCCATAATTCCCGCCAGAAAACGGTGAAGGGATTCATAGAAGGCCGGACTCATCATTTGGGGGAGAAATTCTCCATAACAGAGAGGCCAATCAGGGCAAACCAGAGCAGTTTTTAAGACCTGTAATTGAGCACCAACTAAAAGAAGACAGATCGTTCCGAGATAAAGGACGTAATAGAGAATGTTCATGCGAACCAGTGATAGAGCATGAAATAAACTATCACTCCAGTCACTGAAACATACATCCAAATGGGAAATGTAATTTTGGCGATCTTTTTATGACTCTCCCACTCCTCTCTGAAAGCGTGCCAGAAAGTTTTAAGAATCATCGGCACCATGACGGCCGCGAGGATAATGTGTGGGAAAAGGATCAGGAAATAAACCGTCTTAATCCAACCAAGGTCCGGGAACTTTTTCGACGGAACATGATAGTGATAGATCAGGTAGCTTGTTAGGAAAGCGGCCGAAACAACCAGGGCCGAAAACATCAACTTCTTATGCAGTTCTCTCTTACCTTGTTTGATTGCAATGTAACCAATTAAGAGAAGAACACCTGCGATGGTGTTTAGAAAGGCATTAAGGCTGGGCAGATCCTGAACTGTCATGAGCTTCTTTCAAAGCGCGCTGCTTTTTAATCAAACGGTAGATAATAAAGTAAGGAATATAGATCGCGAGAATGAATAAGGCCAGAATCAGTGTCGTATTTGAGTCCTTCCCGCCTTGCGTACTGCCAGCGCAGTACGGACAAGCGAGAAGGTCTGAAACGAAGAAAAGGCTAAAGAAAAATACGAGTGTTTTATTCATTATAAAAGGTAAACGAAAGTGAACACTAGAATCCAGACTAGATCTACGAAGTGCCAGAACAAGCCTAGGATCTCAAGACGGTTGTAATCACCGTTGTCGTAGTTACCCTTACGAGCATTTAAGTATTCACAGATTAAGTAACCAACACCTGTTGCCACGTGAAGACCGTGGAAACCTGTGATGAGATAGAATGTAGAACCAAATAATGAAGTACCGTGCTTGAAGCTGTTAAGAGTAATGCCCTGGTGAACCAAGTGAGTGTACTCATAGGCCTGGATACCAAGGAAGATTGCTCCACCACAGATAGTAACTAGTAGCCAGTTTAGCATTGCTTGACGGTTACGTGCTTTACAAGCGTCAATGGCAAGAACCATAGAAACTGATGAACAGATTAGAAGGAACGTAGCGATACCTGAAAGGAAGATACCAAGGTGTTCAGCAGGATTCGGCCACTCTAGTTTAGAACGAAGAACTGCGTAAGCAATTAGGAAACCAGAGAACGACATACCGTCGGTCACTAGGAAAATCCACATTCCAAGTTTACCAGGAGTCGCTTTTCCGAATTGAGGATCAACGCCACCGATTAGAGGGTTAGAAGGATGATGAGCATCATGTGCATGACCGGCCATAAGCGAACACTCCGAGAAATAAAAAAAGATAATAAATTTGTCGTCATTGTACCGAAGTCAGTTACGAACCGCAACCTTAAGACCAAAGAAGAATTTGAAATTATTCACGAACGACTAATTGCGACAAGTAATTTGCGAGCTGGGCCAAACAAAAACTGCTCTTAATCATCTTTCTAAAAAACAAATGGCCCTGAAAAGGGCCCTTTATCATTACTCGCGATTAAAATTTCTTCCGCCACCGCGTGAAAAGCCGCCTTCACGGTTTCCACCGAAACGATTACCGCCGGCCGGTCTTTCCGGACGAGGGTTGGCCTCAGTCACGCGTAAAGCACGTCCACCTACTTCTTGACCGTTTAAGGCCTCGATAGCAGCTGTTCCAAGTTCATCAGTGGCCATTTCAACAAAAGCGAAACCTTTAGAGCGGCCAGTCTCTTGATCCATGATGACTTTTGCAGACACCACTTCTCCGACTTTTCTGAAAACTTCTTCTAATTCCTGTGATCTTAGAGAATACGAGAGATTACCAACATAGAGTCTTTTACCCATAAAAACGTCCTCCTTCAGAACGCAAAGCTAAACAATGCATACATTCATGCCAGAGAGTTCTTGTGAAGGGTGGAGCAAAAGACAAAACCTTAACTTGTGACTCACGGTGAAAGTAGGCCAAAGTAACTGTCTTATTATATATTCCCCACAGACTGATTTCTACTGGAAATGAAATATAGCGGAGTGTCGAATGACTAAAACTATGATTCTGGGAAAAGATGCGGCCTTAGAAGATACTATTTCTCGTCTGAAAGGACTCCTTTTAGACTGGGGCTTCGATGTTGAAGAGGCATCCTGGTTAAATCCAGTCCCCAATGTCTGGTCAGTTCATATTCGCGATCGTTATTGTCCTTATCTCTTCACCAATGGAAAAGGCACAAGCAAAGAAGCGGCCCTCGCCAGTGCTCTAGGTGAATTCTTTGAGCGCTTAAACTGTAACTACTTTTTTGCTGACTATTATCTTGGTGAACAAGTCGCTAATTCTGAGTTCGTTCATTATCCGCAAGAGAAATGGTTCCCCTTCACGGAGTCTATGCCAAAAGGCCTCATGAATGAATCACTGTGGAAGTTCTATGATTCAGATAATGATCTGAGGCCCGTTGATTTAGTTGATACCAACTCTGGAAATATCGAACGCGGCATCTGCGCTCTTCCCTACACTCAGGTTGCTGATGGAAAAACTTATTACATCCCCATGAATATTGTGGGGAATTTGTATGTGTCCAATGGCATGTCGGCCGGTAATACAAAAACAGAAGCGCGGGTTCAGGCCTTGTCTGAAATCTTTGAACGCTCGATCAAGCATCAAATTCTGTCTGAGGGAATTTCACTTCCAAATATTCCGGAGGAAGTCTTAAATCGTTATCCCAAAGTTGTGGAAGCAATCAGAGAACTCGAGACCCATGGATTTCCGATTATCTGCAAAGATGCATCGATGGGTGGAAAATATCCCGTGATAAGTGTCACCCTATTAAATCCTAAAGAAGGAACCGCATTCGCTTCATTTGGTGCTCATCCAAAATTTGAAGTGGCACTTGAGAGAACCTTGACGGAACTTCTTCAAGGTCGCCGACTTGATCAACTTAACGTTTTCTCTCCTCCGAGTTTTGAACTTGATGATGTAAAAGATCATTTAAATATTGAGGCCCATTTTATTGATTCAAGCGGACTCATTCATTGGAACTTTTTTAAAGAAACTCCCGACTTTCCATTCTCGGACTGGAACTTTGGTGGAGCGACAACAGAATCCGAGTATCAGGCACTGATTGGGATTTTCCATGAGATGGAAAAAGACGTCTACATCATGGACTTTGAACACCTGAAAGTTTACGGATGTCGCATTCATGTACCGGGTGTTTCGGAAATTTATCCCGCCATTGATCTCACGTGGGACAATAACAATTCATGTAACAGCATTCGTGAGAAAATTCTGAGTTGTCATGAACTCTCGCAGGATGAATTGATTGAACTTCATAATGAAATCGAAAATAAGGGGCTCGAGGACATGCTTCTCGTGAGTCATGCCATTGGAGTGATTCCTGATGCTGATACAGTGTGGGCCGATCTTCGTTTTGGAGAATTTAAAGCGATGCTCGCCTTGGCAGCAAAAGACCATGAACTTTCCAAAGCAGGAATTGATTGGAGCCTTCACTTTGCTCCTTTAAAACAAGAGAGACGTCTCCTTTATATGTGCCTTCAGACTCTCCTTCAAATGGAGATGGATGATACGCTTAATACGAATGAATATCTCCCGACAGTGGAGAAGATCTATGGTAAAGAGATGGTCGATCGAGCTCAGAAACTTATCGATGGTTTTGAGAAGTTTGACGGACTTCACGAATCAGACCTAAGCTTGAAGGGCTTTGATATGCACCAGAAGCTCATTACTTCTTATGAGAAGCTACAAAGAGCAAAGAGAATCTGGGCGGAGAACAACAGAACGAAATGAAGCCACTTTTTTTTAGTCCCGAATTTTCCATGAACTTTGTCTGGCGTGAACGTTTTCATCTCAGAGCAGGCTCAGTTCGCCCTCATAATAAAAAACAAATCTCTGAAGGACTTCGGAACATGTCTCCGGAGTCCATTCGAAATCGCTTCCTTGGCTCTAAAAGAGAATTCTCAGATCAAGAACTTAAATATCTCACAAGCCTCGATGGCTGGAACCACTATGCCATTGGTATTGAGGAACAAGATGGCCAGAAACGAGGAATAGCAATTGTTCGGATGGTGCGCGCATCTCATGACATTCATGAGGCAGAAGTGGCCGTGACCATCATTGACGACTTTCAAAGAAAGGGTCTTGGTAGTTTTCTTCTGAATTTAATTATTCTGGCCGCGATGGAACGAGACATTCACACTCTATCATTCACCTTTCTTCCATCAAATGATGGAATCGTGAAGATCATTCATAAGGTGGGCGTACCTTACCCTGGCCCGCATAATTCGGACTACGTTCAATTGTTCTTAGACGTTAAGAAATACGATGTGAATGAAGTTAAAGGCAGACTCGCAAAGACCCTTCCGGAAATTTTAAATTTCAATTTCCCCTGAACCTTCCAGCGACTGATACTTCTCACTTAGGAATTTGAAGTAAGCTTCTTTCTCAAGCTTCAATGTTTTTACGATTGAATGAAAAAGGGCCGGCTCTTTCATAAGAAGAAGACCGAACTCACCTCTTAGTTTTGACCATGGTTTAGAGAGGGCCTTTTTAAAATCGGCCAGGAGGCCAAGTCTTACTGGATCGCGAAGACAAGAAAGGCTTTCAGCAATACATTTCGCTTCTAGGACTTCACTAAATTCTTCCATGTCCATTTTTTTAATTTCTTCTACTTCTTCCTGAGAAAGGTTCACACCGATCTGAGAAACCACTGATCCAAACTTCGTCGTATCAGGAATCTCACGATTAAAACCTTTAATTCCTAATACACGACCTTTTGAGAAGAAAGTTTTTTCCATCGTACGGGCCGTTACTCTGTTCATCTCACTCGCCCACACCATGATGATGTGTTTATCTGTTTGGTAAACATATTGGTCGTGGTTACGAAGCGGAGTCAGAAAACCTTTAGTGCTTGAACCACGAATATCAAGGGCAGAATCTGTACCGTCTTCATTAAGGTCGTAGTGACCTCTCATTCTTGTTTTACCGGCAACCATTGGGATACCGTAATAGAATGAACGGTCATATCCTTCCCAAGAAAGCTTCTGAGCACGGGCCGGAAGTTTTGTTTGAAGAAGTTCAAGATTTCCCATCAGACCTTGTTTGAAAAGCTCGTGGTGAGAAGAATCTTCCGGATTAAGGACGAAGTGAAAAGTTGCGCGCTTGCCTTTGAATTGAGCACCTGTAACATCAGTAATAAATGGCCCAAGAACCAGCTGACGACGCTTAAGATTTTCTTCTGATATTGAAAATAAAACTTCAGTAGGAGAGATTTTTTTAACCTCTACGATAAATTGGTTTTGAAGTCCCATTGAAACAACTGCTAGGTCGATTACAGAAACACCAACACTTGCCTGGAACTGAATACCACCGTACATCTGGTAGCTACCAAAGTCCCCTTCGTTCCAACGAAGCACATCATTCAATGTTTCCGGCATCTCAAAAGGCAGAGCTTTTTGTTCTTTTGAATTTCTGAAACGAACCATGGTCTTCATGGCGCCTTTATAGGGAGTAAGACCAACTGAAACTACACTCTTAGCAAGGGCCGAAACACCAAGGCCACCTTCGATACTCTGACGATTTACTTCAATCCAACCCAGGTCTTTTTGAATTGGGTAGAAGTTAAAACGATCCATCATGATCGGAGCTGAGTATTGAATATTGATTCTTGAATAAGCAATTTGAACCAGAGGATTGAAGGCGAAGATGTCTGTGCCGTTCTTACCAAAGGCGCTGAATTCACCACTTGTATTGACCGAGAAAGGCAGGGCGAAGGGGTTGGCCTTTGTTCTTTGGGTCTGAAGGAAACGAATATCCAGAGTCTCGTCAGCTTGAACGAATCCTACCCAAAGGCTCAATAAAAGAATGAAGTATTTCATGGAGAAATGGTAAGGCGGGCGGGGATTTTACGGGGGAAAATGGAGGTAAGTTGGTAATTTTTATCTGCCAAAATAAAGAGGAGGCCAAGGCCCCCTCTTTTATAAGTCCCTCAAAGTTGGCAGGAAATGTTGTCTCTGCCGAAATCGGGGTTAAAGCATTTCTCGTACTTGAGCGTCTGTCAGCTCCACGTGATTGGGGTTATGTTCCACAACACTCTCCCCACCTTCTGGATTTTTGCCCCAGATATAAGTTTCAAATTCATGAGACAGATCCAGTCCGCTGAAGAACTCAAGGTTGTTCTTGAAGTGTTCAGTGGTGATAACTGTGTGTTTATAGGCCGCAAAGTATCCACGAAGGAAGGCCTTCAAACCACCCATATCCTGAAGACGGTAATCCAGGTAAGACATAAATTTGTTACCTAGATCGTAAGCTCTTTTATCTGTATTGCGTTGGTAAACAGAATGAGCACCTAAGTTACTGCCTGGAAATGCAACAGTCGGTACCCTCTGATAACCTTTATCTCTCCAACTCGCGATGGCCTCATCGATCCAACCAGAGTTTCCATTCGCAGGCATCACACCTTTTGCGAAATACGAGTGAAGCATTTCATGATCTAACGCCGGTAGCGAAGTCTGTGTCGCACCTGCATGTTCCATGCCACCAGTACCCGGAAGTGTTTCATAAGCTACAAGTGAATCATGACCCCATGGTCCATAATCTGCTTCAAGCTCTTTCATGACCTTGATTGATTCAGCTTGGAAGCGTGCTGGACGTGACCACCACGGACCGTAAACAGTAATAGGAATTTCTCTGCCGCTAATTGATGTGTAAGAGAAATCAATGCGCTTCATTCTGCCTTTCGGAGTTGTGTGGAAGTACGGGCAAGAAACTGTGTAGTACTCAGGGTAAACAATCTGGTACGAGTTTGGAGAAGTTTGAGTCACTTTTCCATTCGTGTAGATGTCCTGACGAGCAGTCGCTACTCCATCAAACTTCACATTCATCGTCATCTGGTACTGATCGAATTCAAAGTTTGAAGGAATGTATTGCTCCATGAACTTGCGGTATTTCAAATCCCGAATCCAGAATGCTGAAGAAACCTGACGAGTTAAAAAACTATAACGAACGTTTTCTCTAAATGAACTTTCCATTACCAGTGTGTGTTCACCTGGTTCAACAACCGCGTCTACCTGACGAAGCTTAGAACCATCTGGTGCCGTTGTTTCGATGATACGAACCGGTTCACCGTCCAGAGTTGCGTTCTTAGGATCTGGAATAAGATCGAACAACGGCTTTCCTGTTTTTTCAGCATTAAACACGATGGTACTCTTAACACTCGTTCTCTTCCAGAACACGTTGTAGTTCACATCGTACTGAGCAGTTTTAAAATCCACGAATACCGCACGGCCAATTGATGATTCAAAATCAGGCGGAGCCAGATGGAGATTCGCGAAAGCAGAGGTCGATAGCATTGCACTTAACAGAAGAACTTTTTTCATATTTTTTCCTTCCTGGAATTTTTATATTCGCAAGCCTTAGTCAGAAACCATTTAAAGATGGGAGTGCTGGCACCAGAGAATGAACGTTCTGGATGATACTGAACACCGAGTGCCGGTCGATCGGTATATTCAATTGCCTCTGCGATTTTATTGTCATGTGAAAACGCTGTAAGTTTCACATTTGGATACTGAGATTCATTCTCAGTGAAGTAAGGAACGCGGATGCCCTGATGATGAATTTTAAACCCCTTCACGTCTTCCGAGTAGATCTTACTCATTAAAGATGAGGGTCTTCTTTCAATTTTATCAAACTGATTCATGCGATTTGAAATGCCAGCTTCAGTTGCGAGATCAAGGTACAGGGGAATTCCCTTTGCCACCGCCATCATCTGAAGACCACGGCAGATTCCAAGCATGGGAAGCTCTTTATATTTTTCGTCCGAAGAATAAAGCTTCACAAGCTCATGCTCAAAGCCATCACGCTTCTTGCCTTCTTCTGTGAATTTTACAAGCGATCGATTGTTCTCAATGTAAGCCTTCAAGGCCGGAACTGAATAGTAATCAGGATTAATATCGGCCCCACCCGGAACAAGGACCGCATCTGTCTTCGTTAGCGCGGCTTCTGGTGTATGAATTGAAAGGTCGATGATCTCTGTTGAGTAGCCCAAGCTCCAGGCATTCATTGTAAGACGAGCACGATAAAAAAAGTCGCAATTGTATGTGCAACCAATAGTGAGAACCTCACCACGAGGGAGTTCACAGGCAGGGAGCGAAATTGGGACCAGGCTCACTAGTCCCAAAAGGAGAACTTTTTTAATCATTCATTAGATTTTAAAACAGTCTGCTATTCACTCAAGACATGTGTCTTAAGGGCAAAATCTACTCTTTGCGGAATTTAATGATCCCTATTCCGATTAATGTACTCGGGAAGTCTGGGTCGGTGAGAGTAGCTTGCTGAACAACACTGCCTCGTTCATCAATTCCAGGAGAGCCATAGAAAAGGGCATTCTGGTCTTTATAGTGAACACGGGCCGGACCTTTGTCCGTATGAACGATATCTCCCTGAGTCAGGAGTGGTCGGAAACCTTGCTCATCGTAAACGTAAAGAACTTTGCGCTTCTGGAAGTCTTCACCACGAACCGCGATTGTTCCACCACGCATTTTCGGCGTGAAGTAATCAAAACGAGAAAGTTCTTTCCCTGCACGGGCCAGGACTCTAACATTCCCATTTTCAATCAGAAGAAGCGCCTCACCTTTTCCATCATCGGCCAGGGCAACGACTCGATTGCCTTCAACTGCCAACTGGTGACGTATGGTTTTCCAAGGAGAACTTGGGTTGGCCTCTTTATCTTCAAGAATGACTTTCCAAGAGCCGGTATATTGCCAAAGACGATCAGGGGAAGTTTCGTTGTAATCACCATCACGAGTCTTGAAAGCGATTTCACCACGAGGGCCCACTTGCGGAGTGTAGATATAGGCCGCACTTGGATTGAAAAATGGAGTCACTTCCCCATTTTTCCAGATCATGATTTCTGGCGCGTCACCTTTCACTCGGAAGAACCAGCTGTCACCAGAGATTGGATAGAAACTATCCTTTGATTCAGATCGAGGTCCGAGAGTATTAAGTTCAATTTTTTTAAGAGCACCAGTGAACTCATACGAGCGCACGATGTCCATTTCATTGAACTCGTACCAGGTCACCTTTCCAAACGAGGCCTGAGGCAATGAATTCATATTGTCTGGCTCAGCTCGCGAGATCATTTTAAAGCCCTTACCAAACTGGCCCATGAAATAACCATCGACATCGAAACAGCTCAAATAGACTTGATCATTTAAAATCGCCGGCTCAGAGGTAAAGCACCAAGTATTATCTGGCGCATTCCAGGCCTGGACGTCACTGAGTCTTGCTAAAAGCTCCGGTTTAGAGAAAGCTGCCAGAGCGGTATGAGAGAACAACATGAGTGGGATTAAGTATTTCATTTTTTGAGTATACCTAAGAGAAGACATCTGTAGTTCTGACCTTTTCTTACCGATGAAGAGTTTATGGATAAGAAATTAGTAAAAGACCTTTCTACTCAATTAAAGGATCTCGCAAAGGATCTGAGTTTCCTTGGGCATCCTCGCTATCCCATTAAGGATCTGCTTCTTCTTTTCCCTCAGCACAAAACATTCATTGGCGAGTTGGAAGATATCAGTGTTCCCTTTCCGGTAAATGTCAGCATGAAGCGTAAGGCGATGGATAATTTTCTCATGGAACTCGCCAAAGCTGATGTGCCATTTTCTTTGAAGCGCATCTTCACTCAGAGAGTTCAGGACTATCACCTTCTGCTCTCGATGATGGAAAACTTCGATAATATTTTTTTCTATGATCACTGCACCGAGCTTTATGGCACAAGTCATAAGCTTGCTAAGAACAATGCGTTTCTTTATTTCCTCGAGAAAATTCCTGAATACTGTATGCCGGACACCAGTGAGGTGAAACTTCAGGGTGAAGAGGCGAGAAATTATCTTCGCACAAGGATGCTTGAAACATTCGACGCCAAAGATTTTGAAGTAAAGCCTTCGACTTCCCTTCTCTCAGATTCATCCGCGGGACGTCGAACTTTAAAACTTAATCCTTATAAGACCTACACCACCGGACACTTGGATATCTTCCTCGTTCACGAAGGTTGGGTCCACTTAGGGACTTCGATTAATGGCTCATTTCAAGAAGACAATCCTTGGCTATCAACCTGGGCCCCAAGAACGACATTTCTTCAAGAGGGTCTTGCAATCATCACTGAGCTTATCACCGGCTGTATGACGTTAGAGCGTTGGAACAAAGTGGTGCTAAGGCATCTGGCGACCTCAATGGCAGAACGCGGTTCTTCAATTACGGATGTCTACGAATACCTTCGCCATCATGACATGCAAGATCTCGATGCGTTTAAACTGGCACTTCGAGTTTTTAGAGGAGTTCCTTTAGAAGGCGGTATGGCCTTCACTAAAGAGCTTCTTTATCTTCATGGTATGATCGAGCTACTCTACCATTTACATTTCTTTAAGACTGATCTTCGCTCATTATGGGTGGGGAAAATTTCTTTTGAAGAACACATTATGCTAATGGATCACTGGGAACTGATGAGTCCGAAGGTGAAATACTTCCCGGCCTTGCTTGAGACCCCGGAAGTTCAGGCCCGACTTCAAAAACTAAAAGAGCTCTCTTTTAGCCTCTTTAATCACGGGTTCCTTTAAGCATCTCTGTTACCTGTTCAAATGACTGCATCAACTGTTCCTGAATTCCAGGATGAATGGGAGAATTGGCCAGGGCCTTCCTCATACAATAAAGCCACTGATCAGCTTCTTTTACTCCAATGGTGAAGGGAAAATGGCGCATTCTGAGTCGCGGGTGTCCATACTTTTCCATATAGAGCTGCGGACCACCGGTCCAGCCAGAAAGGAAGAATTTCAATTTCTCAGCGGACTCGCGGATGTCTCGTCCCGAGTGAGTGGCCATACAATCCTGGGCATAGGGATCAGTACTCATAATCGAGTAAAAATCATCTACCAGTTTATCAATGACCTCAAAACCACCAATTTGTTCGTACATATTCAATTCCTGACAGGCCCAATCGGAAGGGCATATTATCTACTCTCATAATCTCTGAAAAACCCGATGAGGTAAAGTCTGATTAGATTGAGTCTTAGCACTTAAGTACCATATAATGGTTAAAACACTACCGAAGGATCCTAAATGAAAGTTCTATCGTTCCTAACTCTGTCTCTTATGCTTTCTATCTCAGCTTGTTCTCACCACCATAAGAAAGACTGTTGCGGTGGCCACAAAGAAAAAATGTCATGTACGAAAGAAGACTGTAAGAAAAAATGTTGCGATAACAAAGAAAAGAAATGTGCTGACGGTTCATGCACGAAAGAAGAAAAGAAATCTTGTTGCTCTGGTGATTCTTGTCAGAAAAAATCTTAACCAAGAGATCAACCATGAAACTACTTGCAGCAGCAGTACTGCTTTTTGCATTTAAAGTTAATGCCTCCCCTTGCGATCAGGACGCTAAAAAGTTCTGCCAAGGTACCGATCCGGGTAAAGGTCAACTTGCTCGCTGTTTATCAGATTACGAAAATCAACTCTCACGCGCTTGTGCGGTCGAGCTAAAGAACTTCAAACAAGAAACTGGTAAGAAGAATCCTTGTTTCGAGGACCTTGCTGAGTACTGCTCTGATGTTCCGACTGACCCTGAGTATATTGAGTACTGCCTTCTTAAAAATGAGAACCGTCTTGGTACAAAGTGTTCAGCAGATTTCAAGACCAAGAAAGGTGGGATTTTAGTTCGTAACGTATGTGCCCAAGATGTGGCCAACAACTGTTACGGCGAAATCAATCAACCTGAAGGTGCGATTAACCGCTGTTTAATTAAGAACAAGGCGAAGCTTTCAACTTTCTGTAAAAACAAAGTTGATAAAAAGATCGCTGATCTTAAAAAGAACAATCCTTGTTTTGAAGACACGGAAAAATTCTGCCCTACTCAAGTTCGTTTCGTAGACATCCAGGATTGTTTATCTAAAAAAGGTCCGGCATTGAATCCAAGCTGTAAAAAGCTTGTGGACAACGAGGACGCAAAGTTAAAGGCCAACCCTTGTTACCGTGATCTTATCACTCACTGTAAAATGGGAATCAGTCCTGCGGATCAACAACGCTGCTTAACTGTGAATGAAAACGAATTAAGTAACTCTTGTCGCCAGTTCCGCGCCACTCAAGAAAAGAAAGTGGATCAAATGGTTGAACTGTGTGAACAAGACCGTTTAAAGCTCTGTCCAAAGGCCCCTTTCAAAGATGGCAAAGTTCTAAAATGCCTTCGAGAGAACAAGGCCAAGGTCTCGGCCTCTTGCCAAAAACTTCTTTAAGCCTCTAGGCCTCGCACTCGCGGGGCCTTTTCTTTTCTGCACTATCCACTTCTCTTTCCTTTCTTGGACTTTCCTATACTTCCTAGGCGTTTTACATATGCCCCTTTCAAAAGGAGCATACATGGGACAATTAAAACTGAATCTTGATAAGGGCAGATATGGAGGTCGTAGAAGAGGCTCTGGAAGAAAACGCGTTCACTCCAAAGGTGTTGCTCATCGGGAGCGAGAGAAGGTCAGCCATAAGACTCCCCTGCATATTAATTTCAAGTACCGAACCAACATCAAAAATAAGACCACTCTTCGTCTCTTGAAAAGGGCAATAATCAATTCCAGGTCACACGGGCTTAGAATCCTGCACTATTCGATGCAAAGTAATCATATTCATCTCATTGTTGAAGCGGTGTCGAATGAAATTCTCACAAGAGGAATGAGGTCTCTTACGATTACTTTTGCGAAAGGTCTGAAACTCGGGAAGGTTCAAACTGAGAGATATCATCTGCATGTCCTTAAAACATTGAAGGAAACGAGAAATACCATTCAATATGTCCTCTTTAATCAGCAGAAACATGAAAAAGGCACATATTCCAGGATGGATGATTATAGCTCACTGATGCAATTGAAGAATGCCTTGGAACTCATTAAGTGCTTTTCGAAGAAGAACTGGATCACCATTGAAGTAGGAAGACTCGAAGTAAGATGGCTGGATGAACCGATGAGCTATTTAGGAAGAAACTGGCCCACATCCAAAGACATGGGCCAGAGATAATTAAATTCCGAGAGTGTGATCAGCGATGATGTGATCCGCAATTCTTTCAGCGAGAGCTGAAACTGTTAGAAGCGGAGTCGCGCCAAGTGAGCGCGGAAGGATAGAAGCATCAACCACGAAGAAACCTTTATGGATCTTGCCGTCTTCTGTGAACACGCGACCGTTGTGATCTACCACACCTGTCTGAGCATCATCACCCATTGGACAACCACCTAACGGGTGAGTCGCCATCATACGGTGACCGAATACTGTCATACGAGGATTTGGTACATAGATCCCTCCATGAGCTTTAGCATACTTGGCCATCTCACGGTTAATCGTTTGGAAACCTTTTTCATTAATCACGTTCGGCCAAACTACGTGAACGCGATCTTCATAATCATCCAGACGGTAACGACCATTTGATGAATCGTGTCCGCAAGCAAAGAAGATGAGTGAATTATTAATCGCACCATCAACATCCGGCTCGGCCGTATCAAAAAGATCCTTTCGAACTTTCTTCATCTGCTCGTCAGAGAACTTGCTTGAGTTAGCGAGTGCCCAGGCAGCGAAGGCCTTAGAAACCATTGGTCCCAAAGCACTTGGAACTGTACCGTCCAAAAGAAGGTAGCGCTCCATTAGATCAACATTTTTTGGATCGTAGTTGTCTTTGCGGTAATCAGCATAAACCATGATGGCCTGCCCACTGGTTGAACCAGCACGCTTATTCAGACCGTGACCAAGGATATCAGTTTGAGTCAGCCCGTTGTAGCTGAAACCCATGATGTCACCGTTTGCTGAGAAACGAGAGCCAAGAGCTTCAGAAAGACGAAGTCCCTTGAAGCGAGATCTCATCATGATTTGAGTCGTACCCATTGAGCCCGCGGCCATGATAAGAACGTCAGCTGTAATCACGCCTTCAATTTCTTTATTTTCTTTATTCACATAGTGAATAACGTATTTACCTTCTTTCGTTTTCTCAACGTAACTCACGTCCATCATAGTGTAGATTTCTGCGCCTTGAGAACGAGCAAGCGGAAGGTAGTTCACAGTTAGAACGTTCTTTGAACCGACGTTACAACCCGAGCAGCAGTCACCACACATGGTACAAGCATTCTGAACCACTCCGTAATCATTTTTCTGCTTATCAAAAGTATGATTAACGTTAAGAAGTAGTTCTTTTACCGGAACACCAAGTTCCTCACCCATTTGCTTATGAAGCTGGGTCTTTCTTACTTTCATCGCATCCGGATGATGAGTTGAAGCAAGAACTCTCTGGGCCTTGTTCATATAGTTCGTGATCTTACCGTTAGCGAAGTCTTCACGAATTTCTTTCGGCCAGTCTTTTTGTTGCCACACCAGAGCTTCTGGTCGAGAAGCGATGGCAGCATTTAATAGTGACGTACCACCAAGACCCGAAGCACAGATGATATCCACATTACTTTTTTTATGAATGTTTGAATCAACCAGACCTTTTGGATTCATCTTATTGAAAGCAACTTTCGAAAGATCCCCACCGTCTTTTGGAAACATGCCCGGATGCCACTCACGTCCGCGTTCAAGAACACAAACCTGCTTTCCCTGCGCCGATAAACGGGCCGCAAGTACCGAACCACCGTAACCAGAACCAATGATGACTACTGGATAGTGTTTTTTAAGTTGTTTGAAATTATTGGCGATGTTTCTTGGATCTGGACCACGCGGAGATGATGCAGGTTCACGACCTGGATCTTCCTGCTTACCATCTTGTCCGTTCTGGAGAACACCGAAGAAGCCTGCACCTGCGAGTGCACCTGCTCCTGCAGAAATAAAATCACGTCGGTTAACTTTCTTTTTGTCGTCTTCCATGATTCCTCACTCGTATGATTCATTCGCCTGCGGTTCAGAGCGGCGTTGGTTATTTAGATCGTGACGAAAATGCTGACTGTGTTCATAAACAAGTTTACGAACGCGGTTAAGTCCACCAATCGGACGGTGGGCCTCAATTGAGTGCCAAGGATTAAACGCGAGGTGCTCGCAGAAATCCTGACGTTTTTCAGAGCTGAAAGACTGCTTTGGAATAATAAGTTGAGCAACTGGAACGAAAGGAGAAAGGGCCGGGTCCCAAGCTACAGTAGCGTCTTCAATTGGCATTTTCTCTGCATCAGTTTGTAACTGGATCGCAACTTCCACACAGGCGTCACTCGATGCCAGGTGTTCAGTCATGATCATATTAAGATAGTCTTTTTTCATCTGATCTTTTAATCCCGCCTCTGGTCCATTTTTAGGAGGACAAGGATAGGCCTTCATTTTCATTGCTTGATGAGAACCAAGTCTTTGCGGAAGAGCGCTGAAGTATTCAGCAGTCAGAGGATTTTTAATATGGTCAGCTGATCCGGTCGCAAGAATCTGAATTCCCTTACGATCTTTTGGATCCATAAGGTTCGTTGATTTGATTAAATCACCAACTCCACCTGCTCCGCCTTTGGCCGTGAATTTCATAAATTTCACATAGGCCTGAACATCTGAAGCAAAGAAAACCGGCTTACTTTGGAAAAGAAGATCTTGTGTTCCCTTCTCATCAGCGAGCTTGGCACCTTTTACTTCCATGAGCTTAATCGCAAGTCCGCGAGCATCTGGCATACTATCGTGTTGTTTTTTACCTGAACCGTTCGATAGACGTGCCCAAGCTGGGAACGTTGAACCTGGTTCAGCAAAAACACCGAAGCGATATTTTTCAGGAATATCAGAATTAATTTTGAATTCACCACGAACACATCCGTGCTGCTTTCCATGAATGATACGAAGAGCGTAGCTGTTACCTGGTTGAGGCTTATTATAAGATGCCTTTACAAGAGCAAGGACCTCTTTTGTCGCAGCTTCTTCAGTTGGAGGAACGACCTCTACACCAAGCTTTTTGCCGTTACTGTCTACCGACGCAACCTCACGTTTATTGACGTGACTACAGCTAACAAGAACCGCCAGAGTCGATAGTGACCCTACAGCTAAGACTAATTTTTTATTCATGGATTCCCCCCATTCTCCTAATAGGATAATTGGGCCAGGAATGGGGTCAACTTTGCAGAAAATGCCGAAATACCGGAGTGGTTTTATTGGAAAAGGACCCAGAAGCTTGTACTTCCAGGTCCTTTGAGGAATTAGATAAAGAACTTAGTAATAAGGAGCGTGATATTTTCCGGAGAAGTTCCGTTCTTTTCGGCCGCTTTTTCCATGACGCTTGAAAATTTAGATAGGTCACCATGGCGGGCCTCATCCACTGCCTTCTCAATCGCACGGAAGTCACTACCGATGATTTCAGAGGCGTAAGCATTCGTATCTTCAGAAGTAAGAGCACGTTTCGCTGAGTACTTTCTAAAATGGTTAGCGGCCTTGGCAATTTTCAAAGAACGATCCGCCGAAAGCCCAAACTTTCCCTTAACTTGTTTTGCCATCTCCATCACGAGATACTGTTCAGCAACGGCCTGTCTCTTCATCGTATCTTTATTTGTTAATGAAGACTCTGAGAAAAGAATTTTACCATCTGCCACGAGACCCTTACGAGTTGATTTAGGCATTTTAATTTTTGTGTAATCGATAATATCGTTGTGGGCCATTGAGATCAGGTTTGCATAGCCTTTAAGCTTTTTCGATTTTCCGATAGAAAACGCATCCCACTCACCGTCTCCATAACCAACATCGTAACCGTCATCGTATCCATCAGTGTAGCCAATGTCATAACCATCGTACTCACCATCAGAATAACCTTCTTCATAGCCATCAGTCTTACCATCAGAATAGCCACGGTTATAATAAGTGTACTGACTCGTGTTTACGCCTGAGCTGTAACCACGATTGTATTCAGCAGTATAACGAGCGTCTTCCCCATCATCATACCCACTATCATAACCTCGGTCATAACCGTCAGCATCGCCGTCAATTTTACCTTGGGAGTAACCAGTACTGTAAGCAGTCGGTTGTGTTTCCTTATAACCTACGTTGTAACCACTCGTATAACCTTGTGAATAACCAACTTTGCCTCCGTCGATTTTTCCTTCGTCATAACCAGCAGATTCAAAATAAGCTTTTGCGCGTTCATATCCAGCAGTGTCTCCAGCTGCCTGACCTTCGTCATAACCAACTTCATATCCTTCGGTCTTACCTTGAGCGCGACCTTCTTCAAAACCTTTGTTGTATTTATTTTCCGGACTTTCTCCGCAAGCAACCATCAGAACCAAGAGTGAGAGCGGTAGTAGTTGAGTGATTAGTTTTTTCATTTTGTTGGCCCAAAAAAAAGGCCGCCCGAAGGCGCCCCATGTTTAGTTGTTATTAGATGAAGAGCTTAGTTACGATTTCCGCCATTTTTTCTGGAGAAGTTTCGTTCTTCGCAGCTGCTTTCTCCATGACCGAGTTGAAGCTGCTAAGGTCACCCTTCATACCACTCTCGTAGGCCTTAGTGATCTGAGCGAAGTTAGAACCCATGATCTCTGTAGCGTAAGCGTTAGTATCTTCAGCAGTTAGCGCACGGTTAGAAGAATACTTTCTGAAGTGGTTAGCAGCTTTTGCAACTTTCAAAGAACGCTCAGCTGATAGACCAAATTTACCTTTAACTTGTTTTGCCATCTCTACTACAAGGTACTGCTCAACAGCTGCAGCACGCTTTAAAGTATCTTTGTTCGTCACTGAAGTTTCAGAGAACAACAGTTTTCCGTTAGCTACAAGACCACGCTTCGTTTGTTTAGGAGCAGAGATCTTTGAGTAGTCGATAAGGTCGTTGTGGAACATCGAAAGAACGTTGGCATAACCTTTTAGCTTCTTCGTTTTACCAACAGATAGTCCGTAGTATCCATCATCGTAACCAACGTCCCAGCCATCGTCCCAACCAGCATCGTAGCCAACATCGTATCCATCGGCCGCACCGTCGTCGTAGCCTAACTCATATCCATCGGCATTACCGTCAGCATACCCATTGTTATAAGCAGTTGTTTGAGCAGAAGCTTGTCCGGCAGCATAACCAGAGTTATAAGCACCTGTTCCAGTGTTTGCATCGTATCCATCATCGTAACCGTGGTCATAACCACGATCGTATCCATCAGCATCACCGTCAGAGTACCCAACATTGTATCCAGTGTTGTATCCTTCAGTTTTACCGTCTTGCTTACCTACGTTGTAACCTTGAGCATAGCCAAGATTTGTTCCTTCAACTTTACCGTCAGCGAAACCTTTTAAGTAATCAGCTGAAGCGAAGTATGTTTTTGCACGCTCATAACCAGCGGCGTCCCCGTCAGCATAACCATCGTCATAACCAACGTCATATCCTTCTTTATATCCTTGGGCCTTACCATCAGTCAGACCTTGAGCATATTTATCATCACCATCTCCGCTGTCATTACAAGCAACAGAGAGTCCTAGAAGCGAGAGAGTTGCAAGAGTAGCTAATCCCTTCTGTAGTTTCATTTTCTCTTCCCCTTTTAAAAAATGCGATAAAGCGCACCTATGTTTAAGAAACTTAAACATCTCGATGAGCTTCCTGCTTATGAGTGTATGGAAAATACAAAAGCAAAATGCTTGCCAACTTTTTTGGGATCAGTATGACTCTAAAACCATATTATTAACGCCACGCAAGATGCGCTCTGGCCCCTCTGAAAGAGACACCTTGGCACTGATGTTTGAGACTGTCAGAAATGAAGAGGCCACTCAGACAGAGTGGCCCCAGAAGAATTGTTATCTCTCTATATAATGATCAATTCATTTCGTAGTTTCTAATCACCCAGGCGTTGTCTTCCAAACAAAGGAATACAAACTCATGGGTTCCACTATGTGCGGAATAAACCGGGTTTAAGGCCTTACAGTTTGAAGGAACAACGATTGAGTTTCTGACACTCGCCACCAACTCTCCATTCTGTTCTTCAAAAAGATAAATCCTGTTCCCAGTCATCGCAGTTGAGTCCACATAAAGGGCCGGACTCAAAGTTCCATTTCTCTTATAAGTCACCGGAAAATACATTTCCGATAAAAACTTCTGAGACAAGAAACTGTAACGAAGTTTTGGTCGTGTCGTGCGTTTTGAGATATTCCCAGTGGTCACAGCAATAAGCTCTTCACGGCTTTGGAAAACGGTAAAACGATTCTGACCTTTCTCAAAGCTCGCGATGTGACCTGCGATAAGATCTGACTCAGTTTCGTGCTTGAAGATAAATTCATTCACCTGAGACTCTCCACGAGTCGCCACTAGTTTGGCCCTTGTGCGGTCATAGATATTAAAGAACACTTCACCATTAACCGAAAGACCATTAGCATCCACGGTTAAAAGCGGATCTACTGATTCTGGTTCAAGGACCAGTTGTGGAAGTTTAGCTCCATGAGTATTTGATCCCACAACAAATGAGTGAATGAAGAGCTGACGTTTTGTTCCAAGACCTACCGATACTAACGCTCTAATTTGACCTTTTTCAGCATCAGTTTTAGATGTCGGCATGATTTGTTCAACTTCAACTGTATCAAACCACTTACTCTTAAGTTCAGTTTTGAGTGCTTCTTCCCAAACTTTTGTCGTAAGAGAGCGGACTCTTAAAGTCGAATCACTCATTGGTTCAAGATAATAAAGACGGTTCTTACGAGTCATATCTTGTTTGTCCCAAGAAGTCAGAACCTGATCAACTAATGGTAATTGTCCTTCAGTGAAGAAGGCCGGAACCAGGATTTTACCAAGGGTCCCGTGATTTAACTTAATGAATGAAAGATCATTCATACTCGCGAGGAAAAGGTCCAGGTTAAGTTTTACATCTTGAAATGACGGCCAAAGAGGTTTTAGTTCTTCATTATAGAATGAAAACACAAAAAAGCGTTTTCCATCTTTCTCAGCAAGCGTGTGAACGAGATAGTCTTCCTTACCATCAAGGTTTAAATCTACACGGATAAAGTTCACTAGGTTCAGAGCATCGTTCACCAAAATAAGATTTGGGGCCTGAACATATTTATCACCCTTGCGACTAAAGAGAGTCAGCTCAAGCTTCTTTGTATCACCAGAGAGAATACGACGCATGAAGAACTCATGCTTGTCTGATTGAATAACAGATTCAACAGTTGAGAGAAGAGAATTGATCTCTCCATTTCGAATTGCACCAACCGGAAGTGGTTTATCCAGGAAAGCAAATGTGCTCTTCTTAAACTTCGCTTCTTGAGTTACGTCACGAGCAACAGGGATCTCATTTAGAAACGAGCGCTTCTCTCCATTGGTTTCAATCGTGATCTTAATGTCCACACTACTCTCTAGTGAGAAGTCATTAAGCTTCACATTGAAAAGAAGATCTTTAAACTCACCCTGGCGAAGACTTGGAATCGTTTGAGTTTCTGAATCAATTGAAATTGATTTTGAAAGACTCTCAACTCTCACAATGACTTCATTACTAAGCACACCAAAATTACGAACCGGAATTGCGACCTTCGTATCAGAACTTCCCACGCGGAAAGTAATCTGACGAATTCTTTTTAAAATCGGACGAACCACTGAAGAAGTCACTTCTTGATTAACAATGTCCCAAGTGATGTCACCACCGGCGGTATACTTTTTCTTATCCGGGTTCGGCTCGGCCTGATAGATACGTGCGAAGACTTCATCAATCTTGATCTCTTTATTGCGCGCCTTCAACGCTGCCACAAGACCTGCGACAAACGGGGCCGCCTGAGAAGTTCCTGAACGAAGTTCATAGCCAGGAACCGCGAAAAAATCTGGCTCTAAGAACAGAGGATTAAGTCCTAAGATACTCTCCCCTGGGGCCACACCATCAACGTGACCACCGTAGTTTGAGAAACCGGCATAATCACCATTAATCGTTGAGGCCGCAATACAAACAACACCATCATAAGCACACGGGAAAAGTGGTTCTGCGGAATTGTTATTTCCTGCCGCTGCTACGATCACCACTCCTTGGGAAAGAGCATAGTTAACGGCATCACGAAGGGTCTTCGTTTCCATCGAACGTGGCCATCCAAGACTCATGTTGATGACGTCCGCGCCGTTATCAACAGCGTAGATGATCCCTCTGGCAAAAGATTCAGCACTCGAGACCTGAGAGTCTGAGTCAGAGTCCTTCATGACCTTCACTGGCATAATCAGAGCATTCGGAACCACCCCAACCATACCGAGACCATTGTTAGCGGCAGCGATGATCCCGGCAATGTGTGTGCCGTGTCCATCAATGTCACTTGGGTCCTTGGCCTCATCAGAGTCCATGGCCTCAGTAAAGTTCCATCCGTGGCAGTCACCCGCTAGCTTGTTACCATCGTTATCTACCTTTGGATCCTTTCCGCATTCTGCTTCGTTCTTCCAAAGATTCCCTTGAAGTTCCGGATGGGTGAGATCCACGCCTGAGTCCAGAACGGCAACGATTGGTCGATTGCTGAATTTATTATTAATCAGCGATCGATAGCCAATGTCCTTATTGGCCACGCCTTGCATCGGTAAATTATGAATATCGTCTTTCTCACGAATCAGGGTCTGTCCCTGGTTCACAAGGCCCCATTGATAGGCAAAGAGTTCGTCTTCAACCAGACGCTCTGATTTATCCACTGGGATGATCACCGCTTGCGCAGCAAATGATGTGAGGAGGAAGGCGTATAATAATTTTTTCATATTAGATCAACCTCGTCATCATCCAGTAGATGAAGAATTCACCTTCAATCATCTCAGACTGGCGTTGTACCTGAACCACTGGGCCCAGAATATTTGAAGAACCAAATTCACCTAGAGAGTTCGATACAATGGCCTTATCACCATCTTCATCACCCTCCCGGAATCCATCAATTCTTGAATTCATATAAATGTTTTCTTCCCCACCCATGAGAGCAATCATGCCCTTGAGGTTTACTTTCAGTTCCGCTTGAGACAGGGCCTTCAAGAGATATTTATTGGCCTTAACTGAATCACCCTTCTCTTCATACTTTCTAAAACGGGTCAGGAAGCGGATAAACTTATCAACACCTGTATCCGCATCTTCAACCGTCGCAGGATTAATCATGAGATTCTTCTGCTGCATATTCTCGCGGAAGATCTGCTTAATCTGATCATCCTTCATTGAAAGAAGCGTCTCGATACCGTTCTTATAGAAGAAGATATTAAGCGAGATGTTGTACATAAAGATGCGACGAGTATCGTTCAACACCGGAGCATTGAAAAAGTCGAATCGGTAACGCTGTTTCATATCATCAAGAATCTTCTCGGCCTTCTTACGGTCAATACTCCAACCGTTGTAGATGCGAGAGAGCTTAACGAATGGCTCAATCTTCTTACCAGTTTGGGTCAGCTCTTCATCAAGAGTCAGGTATCTTGTTTCCCCAGAACCTTTATAAGAGTAACCAGGGTTACTACCACCCTCTGATAATCCCGCCTTTCTTTCAAAAATCAGATTTACCCAGTGAGAGATCAACTGATTCACATAAGACTGATAGTTTTTCCCTTTCGTAATACCGTGGTACTGACGACGGAAGAATCGCTCATCACCCTTTGGATTCGTGACTGAAATATTGGTTGAAGAATTCAACCACTGCCACTGCCAGAAAAAGAGCTTCATCTGAGGAGACTGCTCTTTAAAGTTGTGCTTTAAGATGAAAGGCTTGCCCTTTTCATCTTCTTCAATGTCACGAGTTGATGAAGACACGATTGCACGACGAAGAAGTGAAGCGTTTTTAATCACATCCGGATTTTTAGCGTTCAGATTTAACTGGTAGAATTTCACACGAGCGTGACCCGCCGATTTCTTATAGCTCACATCCAGAACTGGAATAAGTGAATCAAGCGTGAAGCTCAGACCAAACGAACCAACATTTCCTAGATCGCGGTAGATTTGGAAAGTATCGGCCGTTTTTCTATGAACATGGAAGCGTGAAACAACCTGATGCCCTGGAGAAAGAGCCACCGAAGCGGTGATGAACTTCTCATAACCCGCGCCAACTTTAGCACCGGCATAGGTCGCAAGTGAGTCAGTGATAAGGATCGACTCCCCCACATCCATTGAATCTTTAAATGGCTTCAGGGCCTCTTCGATCTTGGCCACACGAGTTTCTTCAGAGGCATTTGGGTCAAGAGCAATCGTGGCAGCACTGTGAAGTTTCTGGCCATAATCACGCTGAACCAGCGGAATCATGATGTTCTTAAATGGGTATTTGAGCGACTTCTGAATACTCGTTACCGGACGAAGGTGAGCATAAGTTCTCATCATGAGAGCTTCACCACTGGCGTAAGCATTAAGCGGAGTCGGAAGACCCATAACACCCACGAAAGCACCGGCACCAACGGCAACACCGACAGTGTCCACCAGTTGAACCAGGTTATCAGTACCAAGATAAGTACCAGTTACGAGATTTCGCGAAAGAATCAACTGGCCACGGAAAGTTGGGAATATCCAACTTTTAAGTGGAAGCTCTTCAGGAAGCTGCTTTCCGACTGAATCGGCGATGACTTTATTGACTTGTTCCTGGAACTTTTCGTTATTAATTTTTTGAATGTCTGTGCCTAGGAATGGAAGTTGGTTAATCTGAGCAACTACCAGGTCCAGAAGTGTTGAAATCCCACGGGACTTCAAAAACGAGCGCATTTCAGAATCAGCAAGTGGAGAATCAGGGTCACCATATGCAAAACGGCTGGCGTATCCTGGCCAGTTTTGTTGAGTGAGTTTTCCGTTCACCAGCTCCACACCATTAGAGATATTTGAATCAACTTTAAGTTCATCTGCGTCCACTTTAAAAAGCTTCATCGCCGAGTTACGGCGAGAGATAAGCTTCTCTACCAGAATCATCTGAACCGCTTTAGGAATATGAGTTGAATCAACGATCTCTTTCCAATCTTCGCGAGTAAGTTTTTCGATACGACGAGAAATCCAACGAGCGTCGTCCCAAGTACACTGGAACTCTGGAAGTTGATCATGGAAAAGCGCAATCCCGTTACCGTCTTTTACCCCTACGTTCCAACGAAGCATATTCACACTTTCAGTCAGGTTAACAATCGAAAGCGGAACCGCCAGAGATGATAAGAGACGACGGCTTTGAATCATGTCTGACGTCACACCAACCGCGAGGTTATAGATAGTGTGGTTTGAATCCATGATCACCAGATCTTGAAGAAGAAGTTTATTGTCTTCTAACTCTTCAATCACCCAGTTTTTAGCAGCACCAGCAAAGGCCACGTTTTCTAAGTAAGAAGTGAAGCCTTTCTTATCTGCCTCATTCTTAAACTTAATGATGACTCTTGGAAGGTATTTAATGTCCGGAATCTGATAACCAATTTTACGAAGTAAACTCTTCGCAAGAAGTACCGAGTGCACGTTCTTAGAAAGCATCATCGTATAGAGCTTTCCGTCTCCCCCATTCGTAATGTTGAATCGGAAAATACCTGATGGTGAAAGCACTGGTGAGTGATAGCTCACTTCATCCATATCAATCACAGGGTTCTTATCTAGCGGAAGCGATTTTACAAAAGTATCTTTCCAGAGATCAGAACTCTCCTCTGGATTTAATGTAGAAATATCAAAGCGACCTTTGGAGTCTTCACGAAGCTTATGGACCTCGTCTGGCATCAGGAGTTTTCCATGGCGAGTGAGATCCACTGCCGGATCGTTCATGTATCGATCAGGAATGGTTCCCTTGTCCTGAGCAAAGACCCAGGCCGACCATAAGAGAACTAAGAGCAGCGCCAAACGCTTCATAAGCTATCCTTTAATAAGATTATGAGCAGTATAGGTGTTGGCCTAACTCCGCAGAAGGTTGCGTGTAAGAAGGTTACTGGCCGTCAAAAGTTTAGACAGTGGCCTTGCATTCAAGTTTTTTTCTTGAGTACCCGACAAGGAGACTATGAAAAACTCAATTATCCTGTTGTTTTTAATGCTTCTCCCGACGCTGACTTTTGCTGGTCTCATCGATGATCCCTTGTTGAAGAACTGGAATGTGGTCATGAAGGGCTCAAAAGGTGGGAATACTATTGAGAGCTTTGAGCGCAAAATCTACACCCCTTACTCTCGTTATACCGTTGCTCAGATTACAAATACTGAACTTCATTTTGAAGGACCCAAGACTCCGGATGCAGTTCGTGAGTTCCTTTCAAAAGAATTTAAGCTCGTGGGTCTTCAAGAAAAGAGCATTGAAGGTGCCCATCGTTTTGAAGGATATCGCCAGGACATCAACCGTCAGGTGGTAGTGTTTGTGTCTTTCAATAAATCAAAGATCAAAGTTTCATCGGGCTTCTTCCGTCCAACTTATGGCCGTGTAGTGGCCCTGGAAGTGGAACTCCTTCACCGAAAATATCATAAGCTCACGGGATCAGTGTCTCACTCCCCTGTCTTTAAACTTCTAAATCCTTTTATTAATGAGGCCTACGCCCAAACCGATTGTACCAAGTGCGCAGGGAATCCAATGTGTCTTCTTCTCTGTCGTTCAGGTAATACTGGCACAGGAGGAAACTCTGGTCTTCTTTCTGGTCTGGATTTAAGTGGAATTCAAAACGAGCTCAGTAACGCCAACACTCAACTCACGGCCATTAACGCTAACGTCGGTGCAGTTAATACAAATCTCTCTGGAGTAAACGCCAACTGGGGCAATACCAACATTCAAATTGGTAATGCTAATACCAATTGGGCCAACACCAATACGCAAATCGGAAACCTAAACGGCACGATCAATACTCAGATCGGTAACTTTAATAACAATCACGCAGACACCAATACTCAACTGGCCGAGGCCAATAAAAATATCGCCAATCTCACCAATGTCGCTGACAAGCGAGCCGGTGAGGCCCTGCAGGAATCACAGGCCTGGAGAGCAATGACGGAAAAAGAATCTCAGGAATGGCGAGCTCTCGCAAAAGAGCAAACTGACCGAGGTCTGGCAGTCGCCGAGAAGATGGCCGATCCAAACCACCTTTTCAAAATGGCCACGTACAGTGCGGCCGGTGCTGTTCTGGGTGCCAGTGTCGCCAACCTTGCAATTAGTGGTGTGACCACTGCCGTTTCCTTTCTTTATAAATGGGCAACTGGTGAGTTAAAAGAAATGAAACAGAACGAACTCTTACGCGAGTTTTCTTTGGCGATGAAAGTTTATGAAGACAGTTCAAAAATTTCAAAAGGCCTGGAGTTAAGTATTGATTCGGCCTTGGCGAACATGGCCCTTCATAAAAAGTTCCAACTTGAGAACTCCGAAGTGCTCGCGAATATTCAAAAGTATATTCTCGAAACAGAATTTCAAATTGAAGACGCAAAGAAGAACCGCTGTGTGGAAGAACTTATTCCTCTTAACCAGAAGCTCGTTGAATTTCACAGTTTGGCGAAGATCCTGGACATGGCCGATCCACAGAAGAAAATGTGTCTCGACTTAAAAGAGTTGTTCAGAAAACTCGCCCAGGTGGAAGGTGTGCTACAAAACGCTCGCCCTAACCTTCTAAAAGCAGAAGAGGCCCTAAACTGGCAAATTGCCCGCGACCAAAACGATGGCGCTGAGATTCTGGAAGACATTCGTAAGGGCAAACTTTCAAAAGAAGTTAAGAATACCCAAGACAAACAACGTGAAGAGCTTTACGAGCGTAACAAAAAAGACACCGAGGAACTCACTAAAGATGTCGTGGAAGA
Organism: Peredibacter starrii; assembly: GCF_034259205.1. Classification (GTDB taxonomy): domain Bacteria; phylum Bdellovibrionota; class Bacteriovoracia; order Bacteriovoracales; family Bacteriovoracaceae; genus Peredibacter; species Peredibacter starrii. Next base: position 2,831,185 of record NZ_CP139487.1, read on the forward strand.
TTGCCGCGATTCATTCCGCGTGTTTGATCATGACATTAAGAAAGCAGATCTTAAAAAGTATTGTGAATCGCTTCTAACTGATAAGGCCGCACCGACTCCAGAAGGTCTGGTCAAGGCCCTGCCTCAGCTGAACGATAAGCAGAGACAACAAATCATGCGTGAGTTTAAGAAGAAGTATGTTCAGTTAGGAATTGATAAAGTCGCTGCTTACGAAAAACAGCGTAAGGAATTGTTCTCTGATTTTGAAAAAGAATCTGCCCGTCACCACGAAGAAATCTCAAATTTAAAAGACCGTGTTCAGATGGATCCAAGAATCGCCCTGAATGAAATGAAGGCCATTAATGAGTTCGTTGAAAAACTCATGAAAGAGCAGGCCTACATTTATTCAGATGGAATGCGTGTGAAGAAGGCCCAGTTTGAAGAGGCCTGTCAGTCCCTATCGGAATGATATGGACTGACCGTCAAAGACAATCGGTTCTTGCTTATCTGTATTAACTGATTTGTGTGAATAACTAGCGCAAGAAACAAGTGAAAGAGACATCAATAACACCATAAAATAAGACATAGAATCCTCCTCGTCTTAGTTTGTATGGTCTTGCTCGTTATTTTCCGGCCGGGGTTACCCCGTGCTGACGACCTAGAAAACTTCGTTCTGAAGTGAGCTACTCCCCATATTAAGAAAGACGATTATGGACTGAAATCTGTGACGAATAAAATTGAAAATTTCGATAGGGATATAAAGAAAATCTATATCCCCCATCAAATTACGGCTATTTAGTCTTTAAATGATCTGGCACTGAGGGAAATCTTTCTTCATTTCTTTCAGAAGTTGTTCCAGATGCTCCTTCCCTTTGGTCTCAAGAGTGAAAATCACGTTAGTTCCCGAAATCCCGGTATTCACCGAATCTCGGTCATGGACCACTTGAAGCACGTTCGCTCCCACATTTTTGATAATGCCGGTAAGCTGGTGCAGAAGTCCCGGTCTGTCTGCAATCGGAACTGCAATTCGAACCTTACGATTTGATTCAATCAGACCCCGATCAATAATTCTCTCAAGAAGATTCACATCGATATTACCGCCGCAAATAACGAGCACCACTTTTTTGTTTTTAAATTTCTTCGGATCTTTTTTATGAAGCTGATCAAAGAGCGCCAGAGGAAGCGCCCCTGCGCCTTCTGCAATCACTCGTGCCTTCTCCATTAATTGAAGAATCGCCCACGCTAGCTTCTCATCATCAACTGAGTGAGTAGAAGTAACAACTTCTTTTAAAAGTTTATACATGTCCGGTGAAACTCTCTTCACGCGAATGCCATCTGCGAAGGTTTCGGCCTTATCGATCTGCTTAATTTTTCCCGAATTAAGTGAGTCCACCATAGCGCTACAACCAGTTGCCTGGCCTGCGATCACTTTCGTTTTCGACTTACTGCCTTTAAGTACCTGCCCCATGCCTGAAACCAGACCACCGCCACCAATTGACGAGAAAATATAATCCATATCAGGAATTTGCTCTAAAAGTTCAAAGGCCACAGTTCCCTGGCCCGCAATTACTTTTGGATCCTCATATGGGTGAACAAAGGCCATGGGAGTCTTCTTCATCAGCTCCTGAGCGTAAGCAAAAGAGTCCTCAATACTTGCTCCGGCAAGAATCACTTTCGCACCAAGAGTTTCCGTGTTTCTGATTTTTGTCAGAGGAGACCCTTCCGGCATAATGATTGTTGCTTTCACACCAAACCGAGCTGCGGCCCATGCCACACCTTGAGCGTGGTTACCTGCACTCACTGCCAGCACACCTTGCTTTTTTTCTTTAGCAGTCAGAGAAGAAATTTTATTTGTCGCTCCTCTCATCTTGAAAGAACCGATGGGAAGCATGTTCTCAAGCTTTAAGAAGATCTCGCAACCGTATTGCTTTGAAAGCCACTCGTTATAGATCAACGGTGTTGGATGAATGATTTTACCCAACGTTTTATAAGCTTCTTTAAACTCTTTAAAGTCAATCTTCATTAGGCCCTCTTATAGAAAATCGCCAGAACGATTTCCACTCCTAGAATAATAAAAATAAGTCCTGCAAAACGGAGTAACCATTTGTCCGGAATTTTTTGAAAAAATTGTGAGATTAGATAAAACAATCCACACACAAGAAAAGTCACAATTCCAACTGTGAGTGCGGCCATGTATGGATGCGGAAGTGTTCCGAAACTAACTCCAGAAACCAGAGCATCAATTGAAGTTGCAAAACCTAAAAGAATAATGGGCATGAGGCCCCACTCTAATTCGCGGTCCTCTTCGTTCAAACTCTCCTGAACAAATTTAAAAGCGATCAGGAAGAAGATCGTCGCAACGACAAATTGGAAAAGATAACCATAACTTGAAAAGGTGAACAGATAGCCCGCAAAACTGCCGGCCCAAAGCATGAGGAACTGAAAAATGCCAAAGGCCGCGGTCACTAAAAGTCCGCGTTTTAGTCTCTCTGGTTTTGAATGATGAACCTGCAGAAGACCAATGGCAAAGGTCACCACCGCAGCATCAATTGCCAAAGCCAGCCCCAGGAGCAGTATCTCAAGTGTAATCATTCGTAAAAATCCTTTAAATCACTAATATTTCATCATCTTAGTGATGAAAAAGCAAAATCAACGTGCTATGGTGGCCCTATGAAAGGCTTTCAACGACTCATCTTTTTTTCCATCCTTGGAACGTACCTAGTTATTCTCGCCGGCGCGGTCGTCCGCGGCACCGGTTCTGGCCTAGGCTGCCCTGACTGGCCTCATTGTTTTGGACAATGGGTTCCGCCAATGGATATTTCTGAACTGCCTGCTAATTATAAAGAAGTTTACAAAATTGCGGGAAAAACCATCGCAGATTTTGATCCGTTCAAGACCTGGACCGAATATATCAACCGTTTACTCGGTGTTATTCTCGGCATTTTGATCGTTGCCCTGTTTGGCCAATCCTTCCGAGTTAAAAATTACGAAAGGAATTTACCATGGTTCTGCGGTGGACTTCTGCTGCTTATCTTGGTTCAAGGTGGCGTGGGTGCTTTAGTGGTTTCAACTCACTTAAAGCCATTTATCATTACGATCCATATGTTCCTGGCCTTGGTCCTTCTTTTTGGACTTCTCTACCTTAGAAAGTATTGTGAGGATCTTCAAAATACGGCCATTGTTCAAAAGATCGATCGTCGCGCTTTATTCATCACGCGTATTCTCGTTGCTTCGACATTTGTCCAAGTCCTCATGGGAACCCAGGTGCGCCAGCAAGTGGATCACTTCATGCGTGATACGATGGAAGCTTCAGCTGAAACCATCATCAATTTCCTTGGGCCAACGTTTTATATTCACAGAACGTTTTCTCTCGTGATCATTGGGCTATTCATTTATCTCTTGGCCTATTTCCAAAGACAGCGCTTCCAACGTGGGGCCTTCTTTTTGACTCTGATGGCATTCTTCTGTGTACTCGGAAACGTGTTCACAGGTGTGGCGCTGAACTACTTTGGCTTTCCGGCCAATGCTCAGCCACCTCATTTGTTTTTTGGGGTAATGTCTCTAGGGTTACTTTACAGTCTGTCCCTCAATCTTAGAGGGACCCTTCTGGACGACTAAAGTTTCGGCTGCGAGCGTATTCATACATCACAACTGATGCTGCCACTGAAACGTTGAGGCTTTCAACAAGTCCAAATTGCGGAATTTTAATTGGCTGAATCGCCGGATAATTTTCTTTCTTAAAAGTAAAACCAAATCCCTCGTGACCTAAAATGAAGGCCGATTTATCAGGCAATGTGATCTCGTGAAGAGACTTCGGAGCGTCTACATCAAAACCAAAAAATGTATAACCTTGAGCGGCCCAGTGTTCATAACTTTCATGGAAGGTTTTTCGCATGTTCCATGGCACACGTTTCATGCAACCTTTGGCGGGCATAGGGTCAAAAAATGAAGTCCCTACCACATCGACCGCATGGGCTCCAAATGCCTCAGCAGAACGGATGATTTTCCCAATGTTAAAATCCACTTTTAGATGGTCCAGAATTAAAACATAGGGAAAGGGTCCTGGCTTTGCCATGACTCTATTCAAAAGACGCTGACGCTCGAAACTTTTTTGCATGTACTGACGCTTATTCATACGATAATCTTATACAAACGGATTTAAAAAGGCGACGACATGTTAGGACTTCTGGCCCTGGGGCTGACGGTAGTCATGATTTACACTTTGGTGAAGAATGCTTTGGTTGGCACTCAATTGAGCGCTGATGATCGCTATGCCGGCTCAATGGAACTCATCATCCCGATTACATCTCGTTCGGAATTTTATCTTGAACCGTGGTTAAAAAATCTCACTGATTTCCATTCACTTAATGGTCAGCTTAAAATTCACATTCTGATTGATGGCCATCATCCGGCCGTAAATGCCTGGCAGGAACTTCATCAAAAACTTCCTTACGTGGAACTTCATAGTTTCCTTATGCGCCCAATTGGCCGCGAGTCTGTGCCTTGGATGATCGAACAGATTGCTCCAAAAATCCGCGGACAAGTAGTGATCATTGGAGATGCGGAACTTGTTCCAACTGAACACGCTTTCATTTCTTTGAGTCGTCTGGTTTCAGAAAAGCAGAAGGCATACTTTGCTCTCCCACAGACAGCGAAACTCTCAGTACTCGGCGAGGCAGTTGCTTCGGTATCACCGACACTTGCCCTGGCCTCTATCTTTGGTTTCAGAAAAATCCGTCGCAATATTTCTCATCCTCTGATTTCTCTATCTCAGGGTTGGATGGGTATGCCGCTTTCGTTTTTCCAGGAAATGGATTTCAGCAAGATTAATCTTCCATCCTGGAAAGAAGCTCTGGCCAAAAAATGGGACCTTGAAAATCGCACTTACATCCTGGCCTTCGCAGAAAGACATCTTTTACGCTACTACCCTGAAGACATTCAGGTTCAGACGGCCCAAATCCGTATTTACTGGGAAGAGCTATGGCTTAAAGGCGACCGCACGGGCCTTTGGCTTTATCTTGTTTCATTGTTTATTTGGTCTTTTCCCATTTTCTGCATCTTCACTCACCCATTCTGGTCGATGGCGAGCATTGTATTGCTGGTCCTTTTCCGCTTTTTCACAAAAATCGTCTTTCAGGAAAGATGGGGAGCAGCGATGCTGCATCCTGTGGCCTGTATCGTGTGGATCGGAACCTTCCTTTGGTGGGGAATTACCGGCCTAAAAACTAAATACGGCAGCAAAAGACCTGCAGTATAGTCTTTACAATAAAAACTCCATTAACAATAATGGATGGCAATCAAAGAACTTTTTAGAAGGATGGAATTATGGGTTTCGGACGTAAAAGCAAAGCTGTAAAAATGCTACGCCGTAAAGGTCAAGCTAAGAAAAAAGCGAAAATTCAAGAGAAGATCGCTGCTGGTAAACTAGCTAAGAAAAAATAATTAGAATCTTAGAATAGGCATGAAAGGCCCAAGGGAAATTTCTTTTGGGCCGATCACCTGCAAGAGAACTCTGATCTTCTCTTTTAAATCATCCGCCTCCATCACTAGCTTCTTCACATTCCAGTCATCAACCAGAAATACAGCACAGTAATTAACGAGCAGCTCGGGATCTTCCAACGTATTTGAGAAGCTTTCTCTTTGTACCGGATCCGGCAAGAAATGAATTGCCCAACGTTCAAGAAGAGTTCTTAAACTTTCGAGCTCGATATCAAAGGTATCATCAATCGAGATGTCCTCTTCCATGATTTTGTAATAGTAAATCTTGTAAGGGTCTTCCGCTTCAAAGTCAGTTAATCGGCACTTCACTGAACCTGTGATGTAGATGTCCATTCGGCCATCCGGATAGGTAGAAAGAATATGCGGTAATCCCGCGACGCAAATTTCCCCACGGTATTGATTCGAAGGATGAAACGGCACAATTGCGATTGGGATTTGCATGGCCAGCGAGTCTTTAATCATCTGGCGGTAGCGAGGCTCAAAGATATGATATGGAAGAGTAACCTTCTTAAACAGTACGGAATTCGTGAGTGGGAAGAGAAAAACTTTGTTGTCCATAAATTATATTTATCCCTATTATGTACACAACCTAAAGATACACTTGAAATACCAATCTTCAAGGGCGAGCTCATCAATCTCAAGAGTGGGTTACCGATAACCATTGCATGCAGGCGCAATCTTTAAGGAAAATCATCAAAATCAGACTTTGGAACGAAGTCGCTATCCGTAATCGAATAACACCGATTACGCACATTATTTTGTGCGTCCTTAGTTATTTCATCTGTCACCAAATGCATGCGGCCAATAAGCTTACTGCTCTTCCCTATTTATTGATCACTGTTTCCTGGGCATTGCGTGCACTCGCATTCAAAAAATTTCCTCCTGATGATGTGCCTTCAGATGAAGCACGACTCGCTTACTACCTTTGTTCAATGGGAATTGGTCTTGGATGGGGTTTGATGTTCGTCTGCGTTCATCACTTTTATGGGCTTCTGTCCGTTCACTCATTATTTCTTCTTATGCAGCTTGCAGGACAGTGCTCAGGTGGAGTCGCAACATTTTCTGCTTCACCCAAGGGTTACATTTTCTTTTTATTTCCTATCACCCTTACCCCTGTGATTGATTTTTTTTTCTTCAGTGAGGGAGAGGCCTTAATTCTTGGTGCGCTCTTTGTTTTTTTTACGATTTTCTATCTCTATCAAATCAAAATTTCTCATCAGTATTTGAAAGACTCCATCTCCAATGAAATTTCGAATGCTCTTGAGAGAGATAAATTCAAAGGCCTCATCAATGCAGTCCCTGGATTTGTAAGTTTCATTGATAAAAATCTCGTCTATCAGGCAATCAACGACTTCGGAAAAAACTTTTATCAGGAAGGAAGTATCGTCGGAAAAACGGTGGGCTTTCTTCATCCAGAATCAGAGTTTGTGCGTTTTGTTCAGTCATTCATGCTGAGTTCAAAAGAGACCGCCATCTCGGAACTTAAAATTGAATTCAACGGCGAACCAAAGACTTTTGTCGTGAGTATTAAAAAGATTCTGGAGCCCATCGGTGGGGCCGTCATTGTTTCGGTACCAATGGATGAACTTGTTGAAGCGAGAAAAAATCTTCGTGCTCAAGAAGCGCAATCTCACTATACGGCAAAACTTGTCTCCCTTGGAGAAATGGCCGCAGGTATCGCTCACGAAATCAATAATCCACTCGCTATCATTCAGGGGTCTTCTGATCAGATCGAAAAGATTGCCTCTCGTTCAGAGACCGAGGTCACTCGCCTCCTTGAATATAACAGCAAGATTCAAAAAACCGTGGGCCGCATTTCTCGCATTATTAAAAGTCTCAAGGGACTTGCAAGAAATGGAGAGAACGATCCATTTCTCCCATTCGAATTTCAACACATCCTCGAGCCATGTATTGAAATCTCAAGACAACGTTTTCGTGATGAGAATGTTGAACTTGAAATTGTCCCTTATGATTCATCTATCAGAATCGTGGGCCAGGAAATTCAGCTCTCACAGGTTCTGATGAATCTTATGAACAATGCTTTTGATGCTGCTCTTGCGGGTCCAAATCGCCGCTGGGTGAAAATTGAACTGACCCAGAACGAAGAATACTTCGACATCAAAGTGCAGGATTCCGGAAATGGGGTTCCTCGAGAGATTCGCGACAAAATCATGGAACCATTTTTCACCACCAAGCCCATTAATAAAGGGACCGGTCTGGGCCTTAGCATTTCTAAAAACATCATGATCCAACATCAAGGAACCCTTCTTCTGGATGAGAACTCTCCTTTCACGACCTTCGTCATGCGCATAAAACGCTAATTACTTGACCCTTCCCTGCAGAAAAGATTCAATTATAGAATCAACTTAAATACCGGGGGGATGATGGCCTCAATGAAATCCACGTCAAAACTGACGTATAAAATTTTAATTGGCATGATTCTAGGGATCGCCCTGGGAAGCGTGATCAACTACTTCTCTTTCACAGGATGGATCCAAGAATTCTTTATTGGTGGAGTCATTGAAATCGGAGGAAGAATCTTCCTCGCATCTTTGAAGCTTCTGGTAGTACCTATGGTTTTTGTTTCCCTGGTGACCGGCGCGGGATCTATGGATGACATCAAAAAACTTGGTCGCCTGGGTTCAAGGACCTTTTTCCTTTATGTCGCTACTACTGCCCTCGCTATTTCTTTGGCCTTGCTCTGCGCTTATTTAGTAGGACCAGGAGAGGGTTTTGTGATTTCCTCACCAGTGGACTTTGCCTCAAAAGAATCACCTCCTCTCATAGATGTGATCTCAAATATTTTTCCTTCAAATCCCATCCAGTCCATGGCCAATGGGGACATGTTACAGATTATTGTTTTCGCCCTTCTTTTCGGTCTAGGGACTTCCCTTTCGGGAGCGTCAGGAAAAAGAGTCCTCTCAATCTTCACCGATTTGAATGAAATCATTATGAAGATGGTGATGCTCCTGATTGAACTCGCCCCATATGGTGTTTTCTGTCTATTAACCAAGGTCTTTGCGTCCCAGGGTTTCGGGGCCATTCTTCCAATGGCAAAATACTTTTTTGTCGTGCTTTTTGTTCTCATCCTTCATTTGACAGTCGTTTATGGATCTATCTTGAAAATACTAGGAAAGTTAAATCCTCTTAAGTTCTTTAAGAAGTTTAGTGAGGTGATGATTTTCGCTTTTTCAACAGCAAGTTCTAATGCCACCATTCCAGTGAACTTGGAAGTGACTGAGAAAAAACTTGGGGTTCATAACTCTGTCGCTTCATTCACAGTTCCGTTGGGTGCAACCATCAATATGGATGGAACGGCCATCATGCAAGGTGTGGCAACGGTATTCGTGGCACAGGTTTACAATATCGATTTAGGCTTTCAGCAATATATGATGGTCATTCTTACAGCGACTCTAGCATCAATTGGAACTGCCGGTGTACCAGGTGTTGGCCTTGTCATGCTCGCCATGGTGTTTAAGCAGGTCGGTCTTCCTGTAGAAGGAATCGGACTTATCATTGGGGTAGATCGTTTACTAGATATGGTAAGGACGGCGGTGAATGTGACTGGTGATGCGGTCGTTAGTTGTGTCGTTGCGAAGGCCGAGAATCAGTTAGATGAGGAAGTGTACTATTCTTAAGATGGGGGCAAAGCCCCCTATTCTGTTTGAAAACAATCTAAGCACCCACCATTAAAAGTTTCAGCAGATCTTCTGATTGATTTCTTTCTACAGGGGCCACTTTCTCTAGATTGTTAATAATCACTTCCTGCATTTTCAAAAGACGAGGCATACTTTCCGAATAGATAATCTTCCCTTCTTTTAACGCATCAGGAGTTGGAAGTTTAATGGCCATCTTTTTCTTATTTTTATCCAGAACATTGATGATCAGGTCCATTGAAATGCCATCACGAGACTTCAGGGCCTCAACTCTCTCCATTACCACTCCAGCGTTTAGAAGTTTTGCCAGCACCACTCGATCTGAGCCATCATAAGCTGCTTTGTATTTCTCCATAAAACCTTCAGTAAACTGGGCTTCTGAGTGAAGAGCAAACATGACAAGGTTCTTCATCAATAGTCTGTTACCACGAACAGAACACAGGAAGTTTGATTCAGGCACATCGTCACGCTTAATTTGGTCACACTCTTTATCAGACATAATGTCTTTCATATATCGAGCATGGATCTGATGAAGGACGGGCTCACCGGCCAGCAAGGCTTCTTGAGCAATCGCTGATTGAGTTAACTTCAAAGCATTGGCCAGGAAGAAATGGCTTCTGATGTTCTGATTTGAGCCAAAGTTCGAAGAATCTAAGTAAGCCGAGATAATGTCTTCATATGACTTTTGCCAAATATTCTTATCTACTTCCATTAACGGTAGAAGAACAATTAGATGACTAAGATATCGCTCAAGGTTCTTAACTGAAAGCAGCTGGTCCAAGTCATAAATCTCACTTGAAGAAGACTCTGAACGAGCATTATCAATATGTGGAATTTTAAACTTTAAACCTGTAAATTCTCGTGTCGGTAAATGCAGCGGCATACTGTCAAAATTTGAAGTCCCAGTAAAATATTCGAGCGATGAAAGCAGGGGCGCATAGGTCTCACGCTGGAACTGATGAAGATTATACTGATCATCAGAAGCGTAGATTGAGCGAATTGGATTTTCGATATAATCATTAGACCCAAAAGCCTCGGCAAGACCACTCTGACAATTTTTAAAGCCATCTTCCTCAACCGAATTCACAATTCGGCGGATGTCATGAAGACCGGTAATACTTTGAGTAAATCGAAGTTTCAAAATTTCCAAATTATGAATGCTATAGAAGGCATCACGACCGAAGTCCATATTCTTCCAAACTGAACTGAGTTGAAAGTTAATCATGCGTTCACAGCTTCTAATGTCTTTATTGAGTAAAGCTTTGCTAATTTCCAAGTTTGTTAGTTGATAATCTCTAAGTTCAGCAATCGCTGCCATTTCCTGCTGATGATAAATGTCGACCATAATGGCGAGATCTTTCAGCATGTTCATGGTCTCAAGCTGCATTTTCATCATTTCTTGCTGGTTCTTGATTACGATGTCTAGTTTCTTACTGATCTCGGCCAGCTTCGCTGAATCCTTTGATCCTCCTCCTAAAAGTGACATCATAGGACCTGAACTCAACGCCCCCATCGCTCCAATAAAACCACCGGCCGCAAACCCTGTCACAGCTGATTGAACACCTTGGATAACTGCATTTACCTTTTGAGCTTTCTCTAGAACCTTAATTAGATCATTTGAAGGTCTCATTTTGAAAATGGCCGCGAAAGAGTTAGCGGTATTAATGATATTATTCAGACTATTTGTGAGATTTGCCGCAGAGTGAATGGTTTTTTCAAAGTTTTCATTAAGAGAATTCTGCTTTGATAAGACACTTGAATTTGAGCCATCAGGCTTTGTCACTTCACCCTTGATCACTCTTTTATAAAGGAAATCGACAATACGTTTCGAACTAACGTCGCTTGGACCTTGCTCATTGGCCTTGACTCTATCAAATAGATCTCTAGCATCGTCACGTACTCCGGCAATTCCATCTTGAAGGTTTCTGAAGTCTTTCTTTGTCTGCTCAAGGTGACACTTCATCGTATTAACTAATACTGAAAACTCTTTCGCCTTAGCCTCGAAAGCCTTGATGTCACGAGCAATTCTTTGCCCCTGAATTACCAAATTTCTAAACCCGCTATTATCCTTCACCTGCGTATAGATGGCACCAGCAATAAGACCACCTAAGAGAGTTACATACTGCTCGTTCTCATTTAACTCTGAAGTTTTAAAATACTGATCGATCTTTTTTGCAACTGGCATGGTCTTACGAATCATTTCAATTACTTTTTCACGATTTTCACCCATCTCATTCTCAATTTGACGGGCAGTTTCCGGATGCTTTGTTCCGATCTCAAACGCGATATCTTGGGCAAGTTCGATAGCAAGCTTTTCTGATCGAACATTATAGGCAGATAGAATATCATCCAAGGCTTTGCTCTTAAGATAAGATATGGTTGAAATCTTTAATTGAGTCTCTAGAGAAAACGGATGATCCTGAAGGGATTTTGAGTCCAGAATAAGTGAAGTTTCAAGCTTCTTCCCATTATAGTATTTCTGGCCGTGATAGAGATAATTCTCACGAATTGTATCATTTGCTTCATTAATACTCTTAATGATTTGCTGAGCTTCCTCTGCTGATAGCTCGGTAATCATCGCTCTCAGCTCATCTCTGTGTTCTTTTACAACTGACTTGGCCAGAAGTTCTGCAAGAGCAAGGTTTGGGGCCTTAGAATTCAATAATTCTCTCAAAGCACTGACATCTTTTGCGGGTTCAGGTCGAGTTTGAGTTACTGGCCCAATCGAAGATTTCTCCTGAACATGAGTTACTTCTTTAACTGTTTTTGAACACGCACTAGCTAGAAGCGCCGTAGTTAAAATGATTGATGTCTTTTTCATATATGTAATTCCTTAAAAGTTTTTCCAATTTTGATCTACAGTGAAGCTCATTTTCTCGTCTTGAAAGGTTACAGTTGATTCAGTGATCGCCCCGTCCTCACCTTGAAGTCCCATTGGACCGATGTCACCTTCAGGACCGATAGGGCCGTCTTGAAATTGGTGAGTGGCCCATGCACCTTGAATACTTTGAAGGGCACAAGTCGTAGAGCGACAGATATCATGTGGAGAAGGAACAAAGTATCGAATGAAGTTCCCTTTACCGCCTGGACCACCGGCGCCACCTTTTCCACCGTTACCGCCAACTGAACCTTTGCCTGGGAAGTGATGAATAGAAATATTTAAGTCCTGTTCTGCAATTGTTTTAAGTTTTAGAACTCCAGTATTACCACCCGACGTACCTTGAAAACCTTGAAGTCCACGAGCGCCTTTATCACCTGGTTTTCCCATGCAACGTGTATCGTTCTTTTTGTACTGTGATGAAGGATTACAAGTTCCATTATTTCTAGGGTTGAATTGAGTAATGGCCGGATTCTTTTCAGGAACTCTTGTTACTGCTCCACCATTTAAACCTCTCATCTCGAAAGTAACCTCTCCAATCCCCTTATTGATTGTAAGATCGATTGATCCACCAGAAGCCCCTGGACGATTCTCATAAGTCTTATTAACGGCGTCAGATGCATGAGTAACGATTTTACCTTCATTAGAAATGAGTTCAGCGACAGTGAGCTTGATATCGTCTCCATCAGTTGAAAGCTCAGCACCTTTATCTAGAACGAGAGTTGAAATCTCAGTAGCATTAATGGCCGCTTGAAGAGTTTTTTGTCCACGAATTACATAGCTTTTAGGAATTTTGATTGTTGCTGAATCCAAGAGGAGTTCATTGTCAGTGGCCGAACACTTGTATTCAACGATATTGGGGTCATTTTCAAGGACCGTAATATCAAGAGTCGCTTCGGAAGCATTATCTTTGAATCTACCAAGAACCTTCGAATCTGTTCGATCATAATTTAATTTTCTACATTCTAAAGTAGCATTAGAGAAATCACCCGACTTAACCTCAAAGACAACTTCATAACGATTAACGTTGTCTCGAAATTCTTCGAAGTTCGAGAAGTCCTCTTCAAGTTCAACTTTTCTTTTTGGAACAATTACTAATCGATCTGTTTCAACTGTATTTGCTGGTTTATCGCTGTCTGAAGTTACTTCGTCCTTTTTTGAGTTATCAATTGTCTCAGTTTGAGACGAAGATGAAGATCCTCCATTGCCCGAATTACAGGCCGCAAGAGATAGCAGCATAAGTATTGAAATGAAATTGTTCATAAAAGTTCCTTTGTTAAAAGTACCGTTGTGGTGTGGATGGAACTTAAACGAATCTCAAATTCGGGGACATGAAATTTTGTAGATCCGAACTGGAATGTTCAGAAGTGAAATAAGAAAACTTAGAGTCAGTCATTCCTACAACCCTAATCGACTAAAAAACTCACCTTCTAGGGTTTTCCTTAAGGGAACTAGCCTAGGAAGCTGTTTTACTATGGGGAAATGGCCTCTTTGGGTGCTCAAGAAATGCCATAAATGGTCGATATGACATATGTAAATCTATTTTATTAGGGATCAGTGTATGAAATTTTGGGCCTTGACGTTTTTACTACTCTCATCGCAATTAGCTTTTTCACAAGCAGAAGAAGATTGTGAAGAAGATGGTTCGTCGAAACTTGTTGCGGCGGTAATGAAGCAATCGAAGGCGGAGGAATCAGGAAACTGTCCTGATAAAAAGAAACTCATGAATATGTGTATGTTCATTGGGAGTAGAACCAAAGACCCAAAACCTGTTGGTGCGAGTGAATACATGTATTATCGAAGAATTATGGAAGCTTCTTGTGTCGATTCAAAAAATGATTCTGAAGCTGAGACTCAAAATAAAATCAAAAAAATGTGGAATAAACTTGAAAATGAAATGGTCTGCAACAGCACAATTTTTGATATTTCTAACGGCAATTACATTAAATACGCAGTAAATACTAAGTTCGATGAATTCATAGAGAATGTAACGGAATGGAAGGTAAATCTTAATAAAGTTGATGCCTCAGATGGTAGAACTGTTTTGGACTATGTGAAATTTCACATGGAAAAGAACAAGGGTAATACAATCGAAAAGAAGATGAAGTATTACTATGATCTCTTAAGAGAGGCAGGGGCCAAACATAAGTCGGAATTATGATCAAAATTTTACTCATCGTTTTTTTATCTTTCTCACTCTGGGCTTCTGAAGAAGAAGACTGTGAAACAGATGTTTCTACCCCAGCTATAAAGATGGCAGAAGAACTTGCTGTACCCAACTGTATTACAAAAAACAATCTCTACAAGGCAAAATCTGGATCATCTGAAGAACTATGCCAAAATTGTAAATCTAAGTTCGAAAAGAACAGCAATAAGAGCATTCCCTCCTTCTCGAAAACAAAAAAACAGGAAACATTTTTTAATTCTGCACTTGAAGAGTATAAAAAACTTGTAACAAACAATCTCATTTCAACGGCTCGTTTAAGAGCCCTGATGCCAACAGGTGCCAAATATGAAAACTCGCTAAAATCCTGCCAACCGAAAACATCTGAAGATTTTATAAAAGGGTGTCACTCAGAAACGGCGAAGAAACTTTTTAAAAATTCTACCTTACTTCAAAGTCTCCAGAGAGAGACTTCTAACGAGTTGGCCAAGATTTTAAGCAAAGATGATTATCAAGCTCCTAGTACTTTGCTAAACAGGTCGAAAGCAAGCTGCTTTGTTCCTGAAAAAGACATACTGCTTATTGCTAGTTCCAATGTAGAAGAAGCCTTGACTCCAGACTTAATCGAATACTTCAAATCACCTGCCATCGAAAAACTAGGATCGGTAGAGGAAATATTTTCGTCAGATGATTTTATCAGTAAATTTGGTGACAAATCTGAGCTTAGAGAATCAGTTGTTTCTCACCCACTTCTAGCTGAATATTTTAAATCTCCGAAATCCATTGCAACTTTCTTCAAAACTCTACCTCAAAACGCTTCCACGGCGGATTTAAGAAAAACTCTTTATAGCAAGAACAGTGGAGAGCTATTCGACAAATCACTAGCGGAAAGTTGCGAGAAATCATTCAGAGCACTTCAAGAAAACATTTGTTCTAAAGAATTTGAATCTGGCGATCTCACAATAGATCCATTTAACAATTACAATAAACTTTTCTCGGAAGATCTAAAGCCATCCAAGGATAAATTCGCGACGAGTGAAGATCTACTCCAAAAGAACTTTGAACTTCTAGGCTTGTGCGAATCATCCTCAATTAGCTCAAGAAATCTAACGACCTGTAATGAAGTTATTTCAAATTTTTTGCCTCAACGTTATAAAGAGCAGAACATAAATTCATTTAAAGATGATAAATTTGCAACTGAGATTGGTTCAATCAATGAATCTATTTGTTCAGTAGATGACAATAAATGTCCGGCTGGATCCAAAGATATCTCCTGCAAGGCTTTCCTTAAATATAAAGAACTCAAAAATATAGATTCCCTCGAATCCAAACTCGCCAACTCTTCAAACAAAGAAGTTAACGACCTCCTCCGCTCCATGATCGGAGACCCAAAAAACCTCGACCCAAAAACAAAAGAAATCCTCGTCCTCCAAGGTATCCTTCCTAAAGACGACGGAACCCTAGTCGCTCAAGCAGAAATCCCTGAGCGTCAACCAGGTTACTTCAACCAGGCCCCAGCTTCACAAACTCAGGCAAAAGTAACAACCCCAATCCAGCCGGCCGCCGCTTCCGCAAGAACCGCTTCATCTTCTCGCTCACAACAATCAGCGAGCAGCGATTCATCAAACTGGACCGGACAACCAACAACCTCATCAATACCCGACCTCTCTGACTACTACAAAAATCAGAAAGAGATGGACGATATCGAAAGCGAAATCATGCGACGCCTATCTTCAATGCCGGAACAAAAACCAGCATCGAAGGCCGCCGCTAAAAAGATCGCGCGAGATGCCTATGCCAAAACCGGTCGCTCAATGCCAACAGCACTCGAAGACTATTACGCCAACCGTATGATGGGTCAATATAATGCTCCATCAGTTTCTGGTTCATCAGACTTCGAAGACGCTGCCAACACAGGTTCAGGTCCACGCCGAGAAGCTTCGGTTTCAAACACTGACTCTGCCGCCGAAAAATGGAAGAAAGACGGTATGAATCGTGCCCTTGCTGATATGCACGGAGCAAAACAAGCAGCTGCTGCTGGTGCAGGTCGTAATCCGGCCTCAACTAACGATGATGCAAATGCTAAGGCACTCACAACTGTGGCCCTAAATATTGCCGAGGATCCAAAGGTCACCCTATCTCAATCACTTGCTGAGAAGATCAATAAGAACGATCCTGAGACCCAACTCCTCCAAGTGCTTGTAAAGAACAAGTCGAACTTCATTCTTCAGATGAAATCGGTGAATTTTAAAGTCATTTTCGACGACCAAAAGAAGCTTCGCCTTCTGGTGGATTCGGGTGACCCCAAAGAGGCCGAAAGACTCCGTCCGCAATTGGAGCTCTTTTTCAAGCGTCTGAGCGCTCTTTAAACCATTCCATTCTTTTCAAAATGCCCCTATTTGTGGTCAACTACGTAGGTTGACCACAAAAAGGACGCGCATGCAAAAGAAGGCTTTGACCTCGCTTACTGTTCTATTTTTCATGATGGGATTCATCACTTGTTTAAATGACATCCTGGTTCCCTACCTGAAAGAAATCTTCGACCTCGATTACACACAAGCGGCGATGGTTCAGTTCTGTTTCTTCGGCGCCTACGGTCTCACTTCAATCCCGGCCAGTAAGATCATTGAAAAACTGGGTTATCAAACAGGAATGGTTCTTGGTTTTGCTGTCACCGCCATTGGTTGTCTTCTTTTCTACCCAGCGGTTTCTTATCATACTTACGAGTTGTTCCTGATTGCTCTATTCGTATTGGCCTCAGGAATTGTTCTTCTACAAGTTGCGGCCAACCCATACGTTTCAGTTATTGGGCCAAAAGAAACTGCATCATCTCGTCTGACGATGGTTCAGGCCTTCAATTCATTCGGAACTTTCCTTGCTCCATTCTTTGGCGCTTATTTCATTCTTTCGAAAATCGAGAACACTTCGAACGCTGAAGGTGTTAAATACCCTTACCTCTTCATCGCTCTGGTTCTCGTTGTTATCGCTTTCCTTCTTTCACGTCTTCACCTTCCAAAAATCGATGAGGGTGAAAGTAATGGTGCGAAGTGGAGAAACGTACTTAAAGAACCTGGACTTATTCTTGGTGCGATCGGTATCTTCACTTATGTAGGTGCAGAAGTTGCGATCGGCTCATTCCTGGTAAACTACATCATGGACATGAGTAAGATGAATGAGGCCCAAGCTGCAAGCCTGGTTGCATACTACTGGGGTTGTGCGATGGTTGGCCGATTTATCGGAATCTACACTCTGAAAAAGTTCTCTCCAGGAAAAGTTCTGAGCGTGCACTCAATGCTCGCGATTGCTTTTATCCTGATCTCAATTAACTCTCGCGGCAATGTTGCGATCTACAGCATGGTGCTTGTGGGACTTTGTAATTCGATTATGTTCCCGACCATCTTCACTCTTGGAATTAAGGGTCTGGGCCCGGGTGAAGAGCACAAAGGTTCAGGTCTACTTGCTACGGCGATTTTAGGTGGAGCGATTATTCCGGTGGTAACAGGAATGATGGCGGATGAATTTGGCCTACGTATGGCGCTTATTCTACCAGCACTTTGTTACGGTTATATTGCGATCCTGGGACTCAGAAACCGCTAATTTCTTAGAGGACATTCCACTGGAAACTCTTCACTGATTTGTTTCCAACAATATCCTCAACCATAACTTCCACTTCATGTTTGCCTGGAGCTAGCTTCATCGTTCCGCGAGGATTCGCTTTGGTGAAATTCAAATTGAAGTAAAACTTACGACAAGTATAGTTACCGCAAGTTCCATCCATATAAAAATCCGTTATGTAATCTGAATCATTCTTGCCAGAAGGGAGATTGATAAATTCCCAAACCGTCACGGCATCCGCTTTATCTAAACTGTAACTAATCTTATAAGGCGGGAGAATAAACTTATCGTGAAGGGTCAGGTCACTCGCTTCCATAAAAAGAGCATGCGGTCCTGAAACTTCAGCTCCTTCAATCGGACGGTGATTCTTCGCTAGACCTATACGATTAATCACAGGCGCTTTAGTATCTGCCAGCGGTTCCATCATCAGAAATGGATTAATATACTGGCCATCTTTCGCCACGACTAACAAATGTAAGTGATGATACTTCTCACCAAAGGAAGTGATGTTCCATCTCACAACATTCCCAATAAAAGTCCCTGAAGCAATTCGGCCTTTATTTCTGTAAGCGTCCTTTATCGTCTGCGGAATCGTACTTTGATCAACATGGTGATACTTCCACACAAACCCTTCATCATCGAGAATCGCAATTTCCCAATAGAGCGGATTTCCCCTCTGATAATTCTCAATATTCACGACTTTCCCGCCAACAGCGGCGTGAATCGGTTGATCCACTTCAGAACGAATATCCAGCCCATCATGCCAATAAGGAGCTCCACCATAAAACTGGTAAGACTGCATATTGTGGCCAATGGAAAGAAGTGGAAACGGCCAGGCATGGTGGCGTTGCTCAGTGAATACACCGGTGGCCAGAAGATCTGCTTTCGTTTTTAGTTCCTTTTCGTGTGCCCAAGCTGTTGAGAGGCCAAGAAGCAGAACTAAAAAGAATCGCATATAAATCCTTATTGGATAAATTTGTGGTAAATTTCCGGAGGAATCGAACCTGAAAGCTTAATCCCTACCTTCATTTCCTTTTGCTTACGAATTTGAAATTTCGCATCAACTTCATTGTTGATGTAAACCACTTCCGCAAGAATCGGATGTTGAAGTTGGATGTCCTGAAGACGAGTCACCCAAAGAATACGGTTATTTTTTAAGAATGAACGATTGTGCTCAGAAACGATGAGTCCAAGCCCTGCCTCTGATACATCCATGACTCTCACTTGAAGTTCATGACTAGATTCTCGGTTCATCCCCGTCAGAGTTGGCTTGAGGCTCACAGCTCGGTCTTGATTCGGTTGAAATGAGTGGCGTGGGGTTCCACGAAGCTCCATGGTCTTAATCAAGGCCGGAAACGTGAAGTACACTGCATCCAGTCCCACACGATAGTCCGTCACTTTAAATACGCTTGTGTGATAATCCAACTTTACGTATAGGGGCAATTCATTATCCATCATATATTTCTGAGTATCAAAATAGATCACCACTTCGCGGGTCACAAAATCGATCTCAAAATGATGAATAGGAATAATAGACTTACCTATGGCATGAGATTGCCAAATGAAGTTGTCCTGCAACGAGGACGCTTTCTGAAGGATACGTAGTATTTCCCGGTAATCAGTGCTCGACCGGTAGCTATCGAGATTCAACATTATAATAGCTTGCAAAAATTGTCCGGCTTTGACAAATTTTTCATTTAAAGGCCGACTATACAGGACGGCCTTTACTCATGCGTTCATTACTTCCCGTCAAAGTGCTGGAAGAATAAATGCATGAGAATCACTACCTTTCTCCTTATTGCTCTTATTGGTTATGGTTGTGCAGCTAAGAAACTGGCCGTGGATAATGCGGACACCCTTCTTGGCCATCAGGTAACTAAAAGGCTCCCTCTTTATACCGCACAAAAAAATGAACTCGGAGAAGATATCGATCAGTTCCTGAACAAGCAAAAACCTGTGGCACAGGAAATTGTTCCGGTGATTGATGATATGAAACTCGAGAGTGAGGCCAAGCTAGAAGAGCATTATAAAAAGCTCGAAGGCTTTTATCGAAAAATTGCCAAGGACTTTTCGGCCCTCATGGCCAAATACATGGCGAAACTTGATGATAAACAACAAAAAGATTTTTTCGATGAAGTAGAGAGTGAAAATCGCCAGATTGCTAAAAAGGACAAAGAGGAACGGGTTGAAGAAGTCCAGGAGCGCTTGGAAAAGTTTTTAGGCACGATAAGTTCTGATCAAAAACAGGTCATCGCCCATTATGGGGACTACTTTATGGAGCAGACGAAAAAACGTGTTGAAAGACGTAGAGAACTCCATCAAAAATTCAAATCCATCTATGCTCAGGACATTGCTCCAACTGCCCGCAAAGATTTGTTTCAAGAAGCATTCGTCAACTACCAAGAAGAGGGTCTGACCTCGAATAAGAATCTCGAAATCTTAAAGAAGCTTCTCCCTACGATCACAAAACTTCAAAGAGAACATTTCCGTCGTGAGACACAGGAAATAAAGGACATCCTGTCCTACTACCTGCAAGTAAATTACTAGGCCGCCATTTTCTTTACCGGCGTCAGGATTGAAATCTTCTGTTTAAGTTTAAGCATCCCAGTCCAAGGATCTCGCTTACGTGATTTGATCTTTTTTAACGCCTTATCAATCGTAAATTCCTGAGGACCTTTAATTCGTTTTAGTTCACTCCACTCCACTGGCAATGCAACAGCACTTAGGGGCTTCGCTCGGAGAGAATAAGGCACCACTGCGGTTGCTCCATAACCATTTCGTAAATAATCCACGAAGATCTTTTTATGCCTGATCTTCTTAGACATATTGGCCACATACTTTTTTGGATTGCGGGAAACAAGCTCCAAAGCAAGTGCTTCAGAAAAGGACTTAATTTGATCCCAATCATAAAGTGGTGCCACAGGAATGTGTAGATGCAGACCTTTTCCTCCAGTAAGTTTTACAAATGATTCAAGGCCCAAATCTTCAAGCATCTCTTTAAGCTCAAAGGCCCCATCAACCACTTCTTTCC
Source organism: Peredibacter starrii (assembly GCF_034259205.1). GTDB lineage: Bacteria > Bdellovibrionota > Bacteriovoracia > Bacteriovoracales > Bacteriovoracaceae > Peredibacter > Peredibacter starrii. The sequence goes on from NZ_CP139487.1 coordinate 2,852,007, forward strand.
AGGTCACTCCCGGACCCGGATCCAAATCCATCACAATCTGATCGGGTCTCATATAGTTTTCCCAATGACTGTTCCATGCATGAATTTCAAAGGCATTTAGCTGAACTAATTCTTCCAGACCTCGCTTTGAATCAATGGATAGATAGATGCCCGGGCCCTTCTCTTCTTTAATGGGAAAGGTATTGAAAGCATCCGGAACTTTTCCAGAGATATGTTTTTGGAAAAAGCACTGAGACTCACTTCCATTTGGACAACGAACAAGGGACAAAGGTCTGCCGGCCATATAAGGCAACATGACTTTTGAAACCGTCCGATAAAAATCAAGCACCTGTTGTTTTGTAATTTTCTCTTTTTTGAATAGGATTTTATCAGGAGAAGAAATCTCCTTTGCTATTTCTTTCACCACTTCCTGTGCCTCCTTGTCTACTCGCATTCCTTGAAACACGGGTGTGCGAAGAATGCCTTCATCCGTCCAATTCCCGAATGAAACTTCACAAAGTCTGATCGGTTTCACCCAATGAATATCTTTACCCTTGGGTGAATTTACATCAAACGGCGATTCTTCTTCTTCAATTGAAGAAAGGTCTTTTTTCATATCTCTTAAAGTCGCTGTATTAAAACCAGTTCCAACTCTTCCGACATAACGAAATTTCTTTTTCTCATACGTACCCAAAAGAAGAGCCCCGATCCCAGTTCTGCCACCTTTGGGTTCGGTCCATCCCCCAATAACAAATTCTTGTCTCAGACTGCATTTGGTTTTCGCCCAAAAATCATTTCTCCCAGAGATATAAGGACTATCAGCGAGTTTTGAAACGATACCTTCAAGTCCTTCTTCACAGGAGATTTGATAAAAGTCTTCCCCGGCCCCATCAATATGTTCACTTAAATGAATAAGTGGCGGAGCATCCTTAAGCAGTTGCGCCAGCATCTCTTTTCTTTCAAGCAGAGGTAAGTCGCGCAAATCTTTTCCATCTAAAAATAAAAGATCAAAAACAAAGTACTGAAGGCTTAGATCATTCTTACTCTTGAGTGAATTTTGAAGTTTTTGAAAGTTACTCTTCCCCTGTTCATCCAAGGCAACAATTTCGCCATCAAAGATGGCATTCTGTGCAGGAAGTTGTTCAAGTGCATAAAGGATGTGCGGAAAAGTGTTACTCCAGTCGAGACCATTTCTGGTATAGAGGGTGCCTACTCCGTTCTTCAAATGAGTCTGAATCCGATACCCATCCAGTTTCATCTCATGAACCCAATGGGAGTCGCCGGCCGGAACTTCAGTCACAAGACGCGGAAGTTGAGGGGCCACAAAACCTGGCCACTTATCAGGGCCTAGCTTGCGGGCTTTTTTTTTGAGACCTTCTTTTTTGCCTTGGGAGCTTCTTCATATTCGTCGTGATGTTTTATTAATAGCCAGTTCTTCTTGGTATCGTTTCGATAATGGGTTCGAACTAAAACAAATCCCCCATTGAGTTTATCGCCGTGGAGATGAAATTTTAATTGCCCTTTCTCCAGGGCCTCATGGGGATCATCATCGTCACACTCCCAGGTTCCCTTGTCCCAAATGAAGACTTCTCCCGCGCCATATTCCCCTTCTGGAATGGTTCCATGAAACTTGGCATACTCCATGGGATGATCTTCGGTTTGAACCGCAAGACGTTTATCTTGTGGATCAAGTGAAGGCCCCTTAGGAACTGCCCAGCTTTTTAGCACACCATCCATTTCGAGACGAAAATCATAATGAAGTCTTCGAGCATGATGTTCCTGAACCACAAATTTCAACTTCTTCCCCTTGGAAGCGGCTTTTTTCCCGGCCGGTTCCTTGGTCTTTTTAAAATCTCGTTTGGCATTATATTCTTTCAATGAACTCTTCATATTTAACTCGCTCGTTTACGTGCGGTTTTCTTGGCGGTCTTTTTCTTTGATGCCGGTGCTGCCCTAGAAGAGGTAGACGACTTTGCCTTCTTCTTTTCTTCCAGCGATTTCTTCAATAGTGGCATAAGGTCCACAACCACACCGGTATTTCCTTTCTCTGCCTTTGGAATCTCACCCAGATCAACTTCCTTACCTTCACCGGCCTCAATTTTAAGATTGATGATCTTCATGATGTCGTCATTGTAGGTGTCTTTATATTGTTCAGGTTTCCATTTACCAGTCATTCCATCAATCAACTCTTGGGCCATCTTAACTTCTTTTGCGGAAAACTTTGGTCGCTGGATATCACTTAGGTACTCAACCTCATCCACTTCCAGGACTTCATGTGAGAATCTTAGTATTTCCAGGATGAGATAATCACCTCGGGTCATGATCGCACCAAGATGTTGTTTGGTACGGATGATGACTTTAGCAATGGCAACTTTGCGGGATTTTTTCAGGGCCTCAGCAAGTAAGAAGTATCCCTTAATTCCGTTTTTCTGAGGAACGAGGTAATAAGGCTTCTCTAGAAACATAGGATCAATCTCTTCCAGATCAACGAAATCTTCGATATCGATCGTTTGAGTGGCCTTAGGATTAGCACGTTTGAAATCATCTTTATCGATGATAACGAACTGTCCTTTCTCATACTCATATCCCTTCACAATTCTGTTCCAGGGAACTTCCTTCCCATCCTTACCGCTAACTTTTTTATATTTAATCGGGGATAAATCTTTTCCATCTAACATGGAGAAATGCAGATCATTCCCTTCTTGCGCTTTTTGAAGAGAAACTGGAATGTTTAGTAGCCCAAAACTAATAGACCCTTTCCATATGCTTCCTGCCATGATTCACCTCCGCGTGAATGATAAATCAATTTTAAGCACCCTCGACCCTTCACTCAATTTGCAGAGATTACTTGTCAAACTTCCCCACGATGTGGACAGGTTCCCCAAGCAAAATAGTTTTAATAATTACTTATGAGTGGCACTCTGATTGCAAAATGAGCGCAGAAGGAGTTCCTATGCTCATTGGCAAAACCAAGAAGAAAAAGATTCGCTACGCAGTAGTGGGACTTGGCTATATTGCACAAGTTGCCGTGCTTCCTGCGTTTAGAAACGCTAGAAAGAATTCCAAGTTAGTTGCCCTGGTTTCCGGGGACAAAGAGAAACTTAAGCGTTTGGGCGAAAAGTATAAGATCGATAAATGCTACCTCTATTCTGAATTTGAAGACTGCCTTCGTTCGGGACTAGTGGACGCAGTCTATATCGCGACTCCCAATTTTTATCATCGCAATATCATGGAAACTGCTGCCAAGTATGGCGTTCATGTCCTCTGTGAAAAGCCCATGGCAGTCACTACAGAAGATTGTCTTTCGATGATAAATGAGGCGAACAAAAATAATATTCAACTCATGATTGCTTACCGTCTGCATTTTGAGGCGGCCAATCTTGAGGCAATTAAAATTGCTCAATCAAAACGATTAGGAGATTTAAAGATCTTCAATTCTGTCTTTACCATGCAGGTTAAGGATCACAATAATATCCGTCTCGAAGAAGCTGAGAAAGGTGGCGGCCCTCTCTACGACATTGGTATCTATTGTATCAACGCTGCCCGATACCTCTTTAAATCAGAGCCGGTCGAGGTCTTCGCCATGTCGGCCCACAGTAAGGACTCGCGCTTCAAGAAAGTGGATGAGTTAGTGAGTTGTGTGATGAAGTTTCCGGATGATCGTCTTGCGACTTTCTCAATCAGCTTTGGGGCCTTTGCCAGTGCTGACTATGATCTCATTGGAACAAAAGGGCGTCTTCGTTTAGAGAAAGGCTACGAGTACTCGACCTCTATGGCCCTCAAGATTTACGAAGAGAAAAAAATCATCACTAAAAAATACCCGAAGCGAGATCAGTTTGCACCAGAGCTCATTTACTTCTCTGAATGTATTCAGAAAAAAAGAAGGCCCGAACCTTCCGGTGAAGAAGGCCTGGCCGATATCAAGATCATCGAAGCACTTCTCCTCTCGATTGATTTGGGATCTCCAATCATGTTGGATGAAATCAACAAGAAGACTCGTCCATCTGAACAACAGAAAATCACCCGTCCTTCCTTTGCAAAGCCGAGACTCTTTAATGTCGTAGGTCCTGGAGGAGAAAAACATTAAACAAGGAGGTTTACATGTTTGAAGTTGTTGAAAAGTTTTTACATCGAAGATTCCTTCCTAAACATACATCTTTAGAGCCCAAGGCCCTTTCTGGTACTCATGTTGCAATTCTCGCCACTGATGGGTTTGAGCAGTCCGAATTGTTTCTCCCGAAAGAGGCCCTTGAACGTGCCGGTGCAGTTACTCATGTCGTTTCCTTACAAAAAGGAAAGATCAAAGGCTGGAACCATACCAACTGGGGTAAAACCATTGATGTGGATATGACTGTACGTGAAGCTTGGTCAATGGAGTTTGATTTTCTTCTTCTTCCAGGTGGAGTCATCAATCCTGATAAATTACGCGAGAACGCAGAGGCCGTGGCATTCACAATGTCTTTCGTAAATAAACACCGTCCGATTGCGGCCATTTGTCACGGGCCTCAATTATTGATCGAGACTGGTGGTCTTAAAGGAAGAACTGTCACTTCCTATCCTTCGATCAAAACAGATATTGAAAATGCGGGGGGACACTGGATTAATGAGAAGGTCGTCATCGATCACCGATTTATTACAAGTCAGCGTCCATCAGATATTCCGGCCTTCAACGATGCGATGATCAGAGAATTTTCTGAGCATAAGATTCATCATTTACTACCAGATACAGAGGGATACGCCTCGACATTATAAATAGGAGATCCAATGAAGGGCCTCGCACTTGTTCTAACCGTTATTTCAATTTCGGCCCACGCCGTTGTGCCTGATACAATTGCCCTCTCCATGGTCCCTAGAGGCAAAGTGGATCTGCAACAAGGTCGGGACTTCACCATCAAGTCTCTTGCCGGAACTAAAATCAAAATCGAATTTAGAAGAAATGGGAGTTTTGAAGAGGCATCAGGTGACAATCTCAATAAGGGAGATGAGCTTGAGCCTGGTGAGGGAATGATATCGCTTAGCTCGGCTGCGCAAAAGCTTCAAGAAAGTGGAGTAAAACCTGAGGGACATTGGTCTTTGGAGAAGGATCCAAAACTAGGATGGATTTACGAAATGAATCACCAACACATCATTGACGCCAAAACTGGTAAATCAATTAGTGATACTGATTCTCCGAAGACGGTTCAGCTTGGCGATGCTCCATAGCTTCGTTCACATCTTTTGGTAAAATCACTTTAAAAGTCGTGCCCTCTTCAGGAATCGACTTAACTTCAATTCGGCCCATGTGACCTTCGACAATTTGTTTTACAATGAAAAGTCCTAGTCCTAAACCACTTACACTTTCATTTGTCGTGGCCCGCTCAAAGCGCTCAAAGATCGTTTTGAGTTTATGCTCAGGAATTCCCTTACCATGATCTTTAACCGTGATAATGACCTCATCATCCAGCTCTTCCATTTTTAACTCCACCACCCCCGGAGCGTATTTAATGGTATTGGTAAGAAGATTTGTGATCACTTGCTCGATTCGGATTTTGTCCCAAACCACAGGGATATTTTCACCTAGGTTCATTTCCAATGAACAACCTGAGTTTTGAAGAATTTCTTTATGCCTCTCGTAGACCTCTTTAACCACATCCTGCGCGTTCATTTCTTCAAAGTTGAAGGTAAAACGACCCGACTGAATGCGAGAAACATCTAAAAGGATTTGAACCAGGTTAATTAAACGATCGACCTGTTTCACAGAAGCGTCTACCGACTTTGTGAAACGATCCATTGGAAATTGACCATCTTTGGCCGCAAGCAGAGTTTTGCGAACCATCTGTAGCTGAAGTTTTAGAGAAGTAATCGGAGTATTTAATTCATGAGACGCGATTGAAAGAAACTCATTACGCACTTCAATCGCCTCTTGAGAGATGCGGTAAAGCTTAGAATTTTCAAAGGCCAGCGAAACACGTTTAGCCAGTTCTTCCGCTGTATCGATAAAATACTGATCATAAATCATACGATTCCCTGAAACCGCAAAAGTTAATGCGCCCAGGACTTTACCATGAAGTTTAAGAGGCACGACTAAGGCAGCAGTTGCTGCAAGTTCGGTCGAAAGCTGCTTTTGTTCCTCGTCGATAGAGGTATTTTGAATGAGCTCTTGATCAATGTCATTAAAGACAATGTACTGACCAGTTTTAATGACCTTGGCAGCACCAACTTCACTATCGGCCCGACAGAGGTATTTATCGTGAAGTTTAACCGCAATTTGCTGTTTTTGCGGATCCTTATGAGTGATCACGAGATTTTCTAATTGGCCATTTTCGCCCACGATATCAAAGGCACACCAATCGGCCAGATACGGTACAGCAAGTTTAGTAATGGATTGAAGTGTTAAACGATAATCAAGAGTCGAAACCAGTAACTCACCGGCGTTAGCAAGAAACTTCTGCATTTCTTCTTCACGTTTTCGATCTTCAATATCCGTGGCAGTTCCCAACCAGGAACTAATTTCTTTTGGATTAAAATAACGTTCCGCTTGAATACGAACGAGGTGCCAGCGGAATTCCCCTTTGTGATTAAGGATACGGCATTCTGTGACCAATGCATCAGTTCCATCTCTAAAGAGATTCATGAGTTCTTGCAAATCATCCGGATGGATAACATCTTTCCAGGCAAGTCCCTCACTCTTTTCAGCACTTAATCCCGTGTATTCGTACCATACCTTATTGAAGTATTCGTACTCACCATTAGGAAGTAACCGGAAAACAATTTGTGGAATCGAATCGGCGAGATATTGATAACGGCGAAGATTCTCCATCTCCATGCGATCAATTTTCTCTGCATGGGCCTTCTGCTCATTTTCATGAAGCTTTTGTGCCTGATCTTTAATGAGCTGATTCTTACGAAAGATATCAACGAAGATCGCAACCTTCGATCTTAGAATATATGGATCAAAGGGCTTCAAAAGATAATCAATCGCACCGACACCATAACCTTGGTAAACATATTGCTCATCCTGACTCACGGCCGACATAAAGATAATAGGAATATCCTTACTCTTCTCTCGGGTCTTAATGATAGAGGCCGTTTCAAAGCCGTTCATTCCCGGCATTTGAACATCCAGTAGAATGACGGCAAATTCCATCTGTAGAAGATGTTTTAAGGCATCATTGCCCGAGCTCGAGGTCACCACATTGTAGTTAGGCGAATTCAAAACAGCTTGAACCGCCATAACACCTTCGGGCCTATCATCAACGACCAGGATATTTACTTTTTTCATTGCCCCAAGCTTACTGAAGGATTTTTCTTCATCCATTTATGCATGATGGCCAGGAGATTATCCGTGTCCACCGGCTTCGTAATATAATCTGTCGCTCCTGCTTCAAGACACTTCTCACGATCTCCCTTCATCGCTTTTGCAGTGAGGGTGATAATTGGAAGATCTTTGAACTCCTGCATTGTGCGAATCTCTTGAGTGGCCTCAATTCCACCCATCTCAGGCATCATGATATCCATCAGGATCACATCTACATCTGGATTCTCTTTTAATTTTTCAATCCCGGCGCGACCATTATCAGCATAAAGAACTTCCATACCGCGTCTCTCTAGAATGACCGTAATGGCAAAGATGTTTCTCATGTCGTCATCAATCACCAGAACCTTCTTATCATTGAAATCTGCATTTACAGGTAGTACTGGGGCCTCTTCAATGATCTCTACTTTTTCAGGCAAAGTTTCAATAGGAACACCTTCTTGACCACGGTAATGCACTGGTAGATAGAGTGTGAATGTACTTCCAACTCCGGGTGTACTCTGCACTTCAATGCTACCACCAAGGAGTCGAGCAATTTGACGGCTGATTGTTAGACCCAAACCAGTCCCACCATACTTACGGTTTGTCGTACCGTCGGCCTGCTGGAAGGCCTCAAAAATCAGGCTCTGCTTTTCTTTCGGGATACCAATTCCCGTATCAGTTACAGCAAACACCAGTGCCTGCTCACCTTTTACGTTGGCCTGATGAATTTTCAAAGTCACCTTACCGTGCTCAGTAAACTTAAAGGCATTAGAAAGAAGATTTTTAAGAATCTGCTGAACTCTCGTTACATCGGTATTCACCACGAGAGTTTTAACTTCATCTGTGGCGTCAATCACGAAGCCAATGCCTTTGTGATTTGCAACCGGACGGAAGCTATGCTCGAGGTACTCAGAAATCTCCGGCACTCTCACATCACGAGGAACGATTGGCATTTTCCCTGCTTCAACTTTCGAAAGATCCAGGATTTCATTAATCAATGCAAGAAGATCACACCCCGAAGAATAGATTGTTTGAGCGAACTTCACTTGCTCATCTGTCATATTCGTTTCACGGTTCTCAGATAACATCTTAGATAAAATTAACAAGCTATTCAGCGGAGTTCTAAGCTCGTGGGACATATTGGCCAGGAACTCGGACTTATATTTTGAGATAAGTGAAAGCTGCTCGGCCTTCTCTTCCACTGAGTGAGAGGCAAGCTCCACTTCCTGGTTCTTAATTTCAAGAAGTTTCGCTTTTTCTTCAAGTTCTTTTGCTTGAGCTTCAAGTTCAGAGTTCGACTTCTTAAGTTCAATAAGAAGTTCTTCTGTTCTCATTGAAGAAGCGATCATGTTCAATACTACCCCGATACTTGTCACAAGCTGATCAAGGAAGTTGAGGTAGTTATGTGAGAATGAATGGATCGAAGCAAGTTCAATCACGGCCTTCACTTCACCCTCGAACAGAATTGGAAGTACAATGATATTTACTGGCTTCGTTTCACCTAAGCTTGATGCCACATAGACATAATCATTTGGTGCTTTATTTACCAGAATCTTTTTCTTTTCAAATGCACATTGTCCGACCAGGCTTTCGCGTAATTTATAGTGGTTTTGGAAGTTTTTCCTTTCAGTGAAAGCATAGCTCGCAATCATTGAAAGAATTGGTTCTGGTTTATTGTCCTGATCCATCAGGAAGAACGTACCTTGTTGGGCATCCACAAGCGGAGTCAACTCAGACATAATCAGCTGGGCCACAGAGCTTATTGATCTCTGACCTTGCATCATACTCGCAAATTTAGCGAGGTTTGTTTTTAACCAGTCTTGCTCGTGGTTCTTATCAGTTGTATCTTTCAAGTTACCAATCATCTGGTTAATATTATCTTTTAGGGCAGCAACCTCACCCTGAGCTTCTACGGTAATTGATCGAGTTAAATCCCCTTCCGTCACCGCAGTTGATACTTCAGCAATGGCACGGATCTGAGTTGTTAGATTTCCGGCAAGTTGGTTCACGTTGTCAGTCAAATCTTTCCAAGTACCGGCCGCACCTGGAACTTTCGCTTGTCCACCCAGTTTACCTTCAATACCTACTTCTCTCGCAGTGGTTGTTACCTGATCCGCAAAAGTTCGAAGAGTGTCAGTCATGCTGTTAATTGTTTCAGCAAGGGCCGCCACTTCCCCTTTCGCTTCAAGTACGAATTTCTGGTTCAGGTCACCATTTGCGACCGCGGTCACAACTTTTACGATACCTCGCACTTGCTTAGTAAGGTTAGATGCCATGAAATTCACGTTATCAGTTAAATCTTTCCAAGTACCGGCCACACCAGGCACACGCGCCTGTGCTCCAAGTTTACCTTCGATACCTACCTCACGAGCAACCGTCGACACCTGATCCGCAAATGTTCTAAGAGTGTCGGTCATGTTGTTGATCGTCTCCGCAAGGGCCGCAACTTCACCTTTGGCTTCAAGAACGAATTTCTGGTTCAAGTCACCGTTTGCTACCGCGGTCACAACCTTCACGATACCTCGCACTTGCTTAGTGAGGTTACCGGCCATGAAGTTCACGTTATCAGTCAGGTCTTTCCAAGTACCAGACACACCTTTTACGTCTGCCTGACCACCTAGTTTTCCTTCGGTACCCACTTCTTTCGCCACTCGAGTTACCTCGGCGGCAAATGAGTTCAGCTGATCCACCATGGTATTGATGGTATTTTTAAGTTCGAGGATCTCGCCCTTGGCATCAACCGTAATTTTTTGTGATAAGTCACCTTGGGCCACCGCAGTCGTCACCTTGGCGATGTTACGAACTTGCGCAGTCAGGTTACCAGCTAGTGAGTTCACATTATCAGTAAGATCTTTCCAAGTACCCGACACGCCTTTCACTTCAGCTTGTCCACCCAGACGACCTTCTGTACCCACTTCTTTCGCCACACGAGTTACCTCGCCGGCAAATGTATTGAGCTGATCCACCATGGTGTTGATGGTATTTTTAAGTTCAAGGATCTCGCCTTTAGCATCTACGGTGATTTTTTGTGATAAGTCACCTTTCGCTACCGCAGTTGTTACTTTTGCGATGTTACGTACCTGGTTAGTAAGGTTACCCGCCAGAACGTTCACGTTATCAGTCAGATCTTTCCAGGTACCAGACACACCTTTTACATCTGCCTGACCACCAAGACGTCCTTCGGTACCCACTTCCTTCGCCACTCGAGTTACCTCGGCAGCAAACGAGTTAAGCTGATCCACCATTACGTTGATGGTATTTTTCAATTCGTAAATTTCGCCTTTGGCATCTACTGTGATCTTTTGTGATAAGTCACCTTGAGCAACCGCAGTCGTCACCTTCGCGATGTTACGTACCTGGTTGGTAAGGTTTGATGCAAGTGAGTTCACGTTATCAGTTAGATCTTTCCAAGTACCAGACACGCCTTTTACTTCGGCCTGACCACCTAACTTACCTTCCGACCCCACTTCTTTCGCCACACGAGTTACCTCGCCGGCGAATGTATTGAGCTGATCCACCATGGTATTGATGGTGTTTTTAAGTTCTAAGATTTCACCTTTTGCATCTACGGTAATCTTTTGAGACAAGTCACCTTTAGCTACCGCCGTTGTCACCTTCGCAATGTTACGTACCTGATCGGTAAGGTTTCCAGCTAGACCATTCACATTATCAGTTAGATCTTTCCATGTACCAGACACACCTTTTACATCGGCTTGTCCGCCAAGTTTTCCTTCGGTACCCACTTCTTTCGCCACACGAGTCACCTCGGCCGCAAATGAGTTCAGCTGATCCACCATGACGTTAATGGTATTCTTAAGTTCGAAGATTTCACCCTTAGCATCTACCGTAATCTTTTGAGACAAGTCACCGTTAGCAACCGCGGTTGTCACTTTCGCGATGTTACGTACTTGGTCAGTTAAGTTACCAGCGAGAACGTTCACATTATCAGTCAGGTCTTTCCATGTACCAGAAACACCTTTCACTTCGGCCTGTCCACCCAGTTTTCCTTCTGTCCCCACTTCTTTAGCCACACGAGTTACCTCTGCCGCAAATGAGTTCAGCTGATCCACCATGATGTTGATGGTATTTTTTAGTTCTAAGATTTCACCCTTAGCATCTACTGTAATCTTCTGAGAAAGGTCACCTTTCGCAACCGCCGTTGTTACCTTCGCGATGTTACGTACTTGTGCAGTTAGGTTTCCTGCTAGACCATTCACGTTGTCGGTCAAATCTTTCCAAGTACCACTCACACCTTTTACATCCGCCTGGCCACCCAGCTTACCTTCACTACCTACTTCTTTCGCCACACGAGTAACCTCGGCAGAGAATGAACGAAGTGTGTCCACCATGGTGTTGATGGTATTTTTAAGTTCAAGAATCTCACCTCGGGCATCTACGGTAATTTTCTGTGACAAGTCACCGTTTGCAACCGCCGTTGTTACTTTGGCGATGTTACGTACCTGAGCTGTTAGATTGTTCGCCAGACCATTCACATTATCAGTTAGATCTTTCCATGTACCGGACACACCTTTTACATCTGCCTGACCACCAAGACGGCCTTCTGTACCCACTTCTTTTGCCACACGAGTAACCTCGGCCGCAAAAGATGAAAGTTGATCCACCATGACGTTGATGGTTGTTTTTAGTTCATAAATTTCCCCACGGGCATCTACGGTAATTTTCTGAGAAAGATCACCTTTAGCAACGGCAGTTGTCACCTTTGCAATGTTTCGCACCTGAGCTGTAAGGTTACCGGCGAGAACGTTCACGTTATCTGTCAGATCTTTCCAGGTTCCAGAAACACCTTTTACTTCGGCCTGACCACCCAGCTTCCCTTCAGTACCCACCTCTTTCGCCACACGAGTAACCTCGCTCGCGAAAGAGTTCAGCTGGTCCACCATGGTATTTACTGTAATACCAATTCGCGCAAATTCACCTTTTAGTGGCTGACCTTCGATCTCCATCACCATCTTTTGTGAAAGGTCACCCTTTGCCACCGCTGTAATTACTCTCGCGGCTTCAGTTGTTGGCTGAACCAGATCGGTAATTAAGGTGTTAACTGAATCAACACTTGTAGACCATGCTCCTTTAATAGAGCCGATGGTCACACGCTCAGTCATCTTTCCTTCTTTACCAACGATGCGACCCACGCGAACAAATTCGTTCGCCATATTATAATTAATTTCATTGATATCATTGAGAACATCGGCGATATCGCCTAGAAGAGTATCGTTCTCCATCTCCAGACGCATCGAAAACTCTCCGCTGCGAATGGCCTTAACCATAAGAAGGATTTGCTTTAATTGTTCTCTTTCAGATTCGTCCTGATAAGCACGAGAAGTACGTCGCACGACTTTAGAAGAGAAATCATCATTACGTTTTCTTGAAACGACAGAAGGAGTAACGTTAACTTTCTTGCTTGATTTTGTACTAGAGGTTTTCGTTCTCACGAATTTTACTCCTAATAATAATTTGAAAAATGATCTCAATTAATTTAAGAACAAATGAGATCTCTTAATTGTTCTTAATTTTGATGACCGTTTGTATAGATGATTCAAGATTGCGACAAGTAAGAAAAATGACTCGCGAAAAGTTTTTTTGAGAGTGAAAGGAGACTTATTTTGCCTACCTCAAGGTTACCTTTAGAAATTAAATCGTTCTTAATTGAATACATCGATTCAATTTCTCATCTTGAGGTTCTCTTAATGTTGTTTTCATCACCAGAGAAGAAATGGGACGCTCAACATGTGAGCAAAGAACTTCGAAGTAATGTGACTGCAGCAACAATTCAATTAGAGGACCTGGAACAAAAAGGACTTATTAAAGTCGATGAGAAGCGTTTTTTCTTTTATTCACCTAAAGAGCATCACGAATTAATAAAAACACTTTTTATTCTTTATCACGACAAACCAGTGGCGGTCGTTACTTGTATTTACGACAAGCCCCAAGACAAATTGAAGAGCTTTGCCAACGCCTTCAAAATCAAAAAGGACTAATATGGCATCGGCGGTTTACATTCTTTGTGCAATTACTAGCTTTGTTTGTGCGCTTCTTCTTTTCCGGGCCTACAAAGAAAATCGTTTTCGATTGCTCTTTTGGTGTGCGATTGCCTTCACCGGATTTACTCTGAACAACATACTTTTATTTCTGGATGAAAAAGTCGTTCATAATATAGATATGTCTACGATCAGAACAATTCCGGGGACGATTGCAATCATACTCATGGTGTATGGTTTAATTAAAGAAGAGACTTAGGAGCCAATATGCATTTACCACCATATTCATTTTTTTCAGGTGTCATTATGATGGGGACTCTGATGACGGGTCTTTTCTTTTGGAAGTTTTGGAAAAAGACTTATGACAAACTCTTTCTTTTCTTTTCGTATGCATTCTTCCTTATGTCGTTTGAGAGATTGCTGTTGGGTTACATTGGTGGAGCAAAAGAAATAAGCCCCCTCATCTACTTAATTCGATTGGGGGCCTACTCATTAATTATTATTGCAATCTATCGTAAGAACCAGGAATCCTCTTCTTAGTATTTCTGGAAATACTTTGGCGGATATTTCCCGAAGGTATCGTCAAAGCCCATAAGCTTATAACCGGCCTCAGTATACTGAATGATGCGGTTTGGACGATAGTCAAAGCGGTAAAGGCCAACTTCTGAATGTGTTCCGTTGCGAGTAAGTTTTTTATTAACGATCTCATACTTAGGAATGTTCTTCAGAGTATCAGTCGCTTTAGTATAAAACTTTTCAGCGTACTGGTTAGCATTGATAAATCTTGATTTTTGATTTTCCACTAAGTACGGGGCAATCGCCTCATCGATCGTTTTGCCTTTCGGTACGGCGATAGAACCAGGAATGTTATAGTACTTCACGTCAATGGCCTCAACTACACCATCTTTGTTCCAATCAGTAACGTCAAAGTAATCAAGTACAGTCACTTTAATCTTGTTCGCGGCCTTTTTAAGATCGGCCGGCATTAGGGCACGAAGCTCCAGAATGTCTGATGAATCCATACGGTGGCAGCCGTGAGACACATAACCACGACGTAAGTACCAAACGTCCATTGGTGAATAGTTTGTGATCGGACCATGGAAGGCCACACCACTCCATTCAATGAGTAGGAACGGGAAACCACCAAACTCATCTTTCCATTTATCTGACCACCAACGAGCTTCAATTGATTCAGCTGTTTTAAGATCAGTTGTTTGTTCTTTTGGCTGATCAAATGGACCTTCAACTGTCGCAGCAATCGGATATACAAAAGTCAGATAGCCAGAATAGCCCGCTCTATCCGAGCTTGCTGTATACAAGTGACCCATGTGCTTTTTGAAAAGTCTTTGTGAATTTTGCTCAGAAAGAAGCTGTTCAAGTTTAGCATTATCATTAATAACATCTTCAGGTCTTTCATTTGTATCAAATAAGTATTTGAAGTGGGCCTCAGAGATCAAGTTCTCATACTCATCTTCTTGTTGATTGCTTACATAGTTCTTCTCATTACGCTTATCGAGGTAAATGCCTTCCTGGCCATCCAGGATGTGTGAAGAATATTGTTCAGCGATCTTGGCCCAAGCTCGGGTATTAAGAGGCTTGTCTTCGGCCAGTTTGCTAATTTTAACCAGTGGGTGAAATGAGAAGGCCGGATCAGTAGAAGCATCATTAATCGCCTTCCAGCGCATGAATAATTGGTTAGCGTAAGTATTAATACGACCTTGATTTACATGGGCCGTTACACGGGCAGTGAGAAGAATTTTAGAAATAGTGATCTCTAACTCATTTCCTTCAAACTTAGGTACGTCACCTAGATAAAGAAACCGGCCAGTCGTAGTGTTTTTCATTTTAGGGGTATCTGTACGCTCGTGCGGAATTGGTCCTCTTCTTGACCAAACAGCGTTAGCAGACAAAAGAAGTGCAATCATCAGCAAATGTTTCATATTTACTACCCCAATGTTTGAGCGGTTAAATTCAATATTGATGCCAAACCAGCTCAAAATTAGAGGGGGAAGAGGTGTCTAAACTTTAGACACCTGACTGAAGGAATTACTTTTCCCCCTCTCATGCGGGCCAGAATTCATTCTGAAGCAAAGAGAGTAGAATAAATGGAAGAAAATTAACCAAGGAGTGGTTATGAGTAATATGGAAATGGATTTGGAGCGGCTGGCAGGTCTTATCAGCGACATCCAGTTCACTATGCTGACAACAGTTAGTGATGACGGCTCAATTCATAGTCGTCCGATGGCAACCCAAAAATTAGACGAAAAAAACTTTGATGGTACGCTCTGGTTTTTCTCAAAGAAAACATCCCATAAAAATCACTGTATCGAGAAAGATCAGCATGTGAACCTCGCCTACGCCAATCCTAGTAAGCAGCGCTATGTTTCTGTTTCAGGCAGAGCGAATATCGTCGAGGATCGAAGTAAGATGCAAGAACTCTGGACTCCAACTCTAAAGGCGTGGTTTCCGGAAGGTCTTATGGACCCCGAAATCTCTCTGATCAGTGTGAAGATTGAGAGCGCAGAAATATGGGACTCACCATCCAGTAAAATGGTTCAAATGGTAGGTATGGTGAAATCAGCAGTGACAGGAAAACCTCTTTCTCAAAATGCGACTAAAAGTCAGCATATTGAGATCAGACACTAAAGTGAGGTGGTTATGAGTTTTATACAAGAAATGATTGTGAAGTTTCGAGACATGATTAAGCCCAACGAAAAGGGCACTTATCATCCTGAGGCGACTCGCAAAGAAGATACTTCTCAGCTAATGTCCGATGATGAAAAACTGGATGAGGCCATCGAAGAAAGCTTCCCAGCGAGTGATCCTCCTGGGCATATTTCTAAGTCTGCCGAGGATCTTCGTCAGTATTAAATTTACCCTTCTTTTCCAACTATTGGATACCTTGTGGCCCCCTCTTGTAGGGGGCTTTTTTTCTCAGATTCCCCTCTTGACGACCTGTGCGAAATTGCATGAAATAGCGGCCAATTCTACATGAATGAGCCCCGGCCTCTTAGCCGGAAATATTAGAGAGTCAATATGACAACTAAAGGACCTGTTTCTCAATTTATGGATCACCACTACCGTCACTTCAACGCTGCTGCGATGATGGACGCTACTAAAGCTTATGAAGCTCACATCGCTTCTGGTGGTAAAATGATGGTAACACTTGCAGGAGCTATGTCGACTGCTGAGCTTGGCCTTTCACTTGCTGAAATGATCCGTAACGGAAAAGTACATGCGATCTCATGTACAGGTGCAAACCTTGAAGAAGATATTTATAACCTTGTCGCTCACGAGCACTATGAGCGCATCCCTGACTGGCGTGCCCTTACAAAAGAAGCTGAGCAAGATCTTTACGACCGTCACCTTAACCGCGTAACTGATACTTGTATTCCAGAAGAAGCTGCTATGAGAAAAATCTGGGCAGTTATGGCCAACGAATGGGCAGAAGCAGAAGCGAAAGGCGAACGTTGTTTCCCTCACGAATTCTTCTACCGTGCTCTTCTAAAAGGTAAATTCAAGAACGATTACCAAATCGATCCGAAAAACTCTTGGATGCTGGCCGCTGCTGAAAAGAACATCCCAATGGTAGTTCCTGGTTGGGAAGATTCAACTCTTGGTAACATGTATGCTTCATTCTGCATGCGTGGCGAAGTGAAGAACGTTCACACAGTAAGAACTGGTATCGAATACATGACTTCTCTAGCTGAGTGGTACATGAAAACGGCCGAAACAAGCTCAATCGGTTTCTTCCAAATCGGTGGCGGTATCGCTGGTGACTTCCCGATTTGTGTTGTTCCAATGATCCGTCAGGACCTTGAGAAAGATGATATCCGTCTTTGGGGTTACTTCTGTCAGATTTCTGATTCAACAACTTCATATGGTTCGTACTCAGGTGCGGTACCAAACGAGAAGATCACTTGGGGGAAACTTTCAAAAGAAACTCCAAGCTTCATCGTAGAGTCGGATGCGACTATTGTTGCTCCTCTAATGTTCGCCCACATCCTAGGCTGGTAAATTTCTAAACAAACACGGGACCTTCATTGGTCCCGTGTTTTCTGATTGGAATTTTGACTAACTGAATCCAATAATTTAGCCCTTAATCGCTTGCTCATCTCCTCTCAAGTCCTGTACCTTAGGAAGATGACTAAATACACAGACGCTTTTATCAAAGAAATGCCAAAGTCCGATTTGCATTTGCACTTGGACGGATCACTGAGAATTCCTTCTCTGATCGAAATGGCGAAAAAACTAAAAATTAACCTTCCCTCTTTCACTGAAGCTGGTCTTCGCGAGTTGGTGTTCAAAGACACTTACGAAAGTCTTCCAGATTACCTTCACGGTTTTCAGTACACTTGTTCGGCCCTAAGAGATCTCGAGAACATCGAGCAGGCCTCTTACGAACTTGCGGTCGATAACCAAAATGAAGGTGTGGTTTATATCGAACCACGTTTTGCTCCTCAGCTTTTAGTGGACGTTGAAAATGGTCTGACCATGGAGACGGTTCTTGAGGCCACGTATAAGGGTCTAGAACGCGCTAAAAAGGAATACAACAATCGTCCTGAAGTGAAGAACGGCTCTAAGCCAGAATTCCATTACGGGATCATTAGCTGTGCCATGAGAAAGTTCGGCCCTAAAGGCTACTCTCCCTTCTACACTCGATTCTTCAAATCGATGGAGTACTCGAGAGAGATGGAAGTTCTTCAGGCCGGTGCTCTTCAGATGGTGAAGGCCGCTGTTAAAATCCGCGATGAGAAAGGTATTCCTATCGTTGGTATCGATCTAGCGGGCCAGGAATCTGGTTACCCACCAGGGAAATTCAAGACAGTTTACGATTACGCTCATAAGAACTTCATGCACAAGACTGTTCACGCAGGTGAAGCTTACGGTGCAGAAAGTATTTTCCAAGCGATTACTGAGTGTCACGCTGACCGTATCGGTCACGGTTACTACTTGTTCGACGAAAATAAGATTGTTGATCCAGCTGTAACGGACAAGAAGAAGTATCTGAATGACCTCATTACTTTCGTTGCTGATAAACGCACAACGATTGAAGTGTGTCTGACATCAAACCTTCAAACAAACCCTGAAATCAAGTCGATCAAAGATCACTACTTCAAGGAAATGCTGAAGAACCGTATGTCGGTAACAATTTGTACTGATAACCGTCTTGTTTCGAATACGACAGTATCTCGCGAGTTCAAACTTGCTCTGGATAACTTTGAAATTCAGCCGAAGCACTTAAAAGATATCGTTGCTTACGGGTTTAAGAAGAGCTTCTACCCTGGCCAGTACATTGAAAAACGTAACTGGGCGAAGAAAGTGGTTCAGCACTTTGACGAAGTGGCGAAGAAACACGGAATTATTGATCACGTTTAAGACCTATTTTCTTTCGATGAGGTGGTAACTTTGGTGTTACTGCCTCCTCGTAAGAATCCATCCTTTCAAAAACAATTTTAAAAAGTTTATTGGTCTTTCTTTCGAGTTCGTCGACCTTATTTGAGGCAGAGCTTTCCATACTCAGGAAGCTTCTGAGTTTGATAAAAGTGCGGATGATGGAGATGTTGACCTGAATGGCGCGCTCACTATTAAGCACCGTTGAAAGCATGGCCACGCCACTTTCTGTGAACAACATTGGCATTGTTCTTCTTTTGGTATTCCAACCACTTAGCGGATTTGCGGCCGCAAATTGCGACCGCAAATCGTCTAACTCACTTAAATCACATTCGAACATGAAATCGGATGGGAACCTAGAGAGATTACGCCTTACCTGCTCACTAAGTCGCTTGTTGGTTACTCCATAAAGCTCAGCCAGATCCGAATCCAACATCACTCTCTGCCCACGAATTGTATAAATGAATTTTTCGATTTGTTTCATACCCTATTTAAGACCTATCTTCTTTCGATGAGGTTGTAACTTTGGTGTTACCGCCTCTTCATAAGAGTCCATCCTTTCAAAAACAATTTTAAAGAGCTTATTCGTTTTCTTCTCAAGCTCATCGACTTTATGAGAAGTTGACCTATCCATGCTCACGAAGCTTCTGAGCTTGATGAAGGTGCGAATGATGGAGATGTTGACCTGAATTGCTTGTGTCGAATTCAGAACACTAGAGAGCATTGCAACGCCTGGTTCTGTGAATAGAAATGGCATCGTTCTTCTTTTGACATTCCAAGAGGTTGAAGGATTTGCGGTCACAAATTGTGACCGCAAATCCTTCAACTCTCCAGAATCACACTCAAATAAGAAGTCTTCTGGAAAACGTTCCAAATTCCTTCGAACTGACTGAAGTAAAACTTTTAATTCCACTCCATAAAGCTCCGCCAGATCTGAATCCAACATCACTCTCTGACCACGAATTGTATAAATGAATTTTTCGATTTGTTTCATGCTCTGGATATAGAGACTTTTAAGAATTCCTTCCAGTCATCTCATGAAGACCGGAAGGAAATAAGCAGAATTGAATTACATAATTCTTCTAAGCACACCAAGAGTCGATCCAAAGCTCGTTTCAAAACAAGGGTTACCCCAGTTGTCCTGGTTCGAGAAATGGATACAGTTATCAATCGATCTATGGGCCGTCTCAAACATTCCATTGCGAACACCATTAATGTGAGCAACTGGAAGAGCATGACCGTAACGAACAAGACGCATTCCTGCGACGTCATTCCAAGTTAGACCCATGCCCGGAAGCATTGGGGCAATTCTCGTTTTCACGCGCTCAAGGTACTTGTTGTAAAGATCAGGGTTAAAGAGAAACTGCTGGGCCATTTCGTAAGGAAGTGGCATATAGAGAGTGAGTACACTCTTATCTGTCATATCTTTTACGGCCCAATCAGAAAATACAACATCTGCGAACACGCGCTTCATGCTGTCTTGATACTCACTTGTTGGAACTTGTCCATTCATCGTGAAAATATCGTAACCAATTGAAGGGATTTTCTTCTTAAGGAAGATGTTCCCTACAAGATAAGCGCGATAGTGCATGCTATTCATCGCCTTCTCTTGCATTGGATCCATGCCATTTACAATTTTCTTCGAAACCATCTTAGGTGCAGTCACGATACATTGTTTTGCACTCACAGTTTGAAGCTGATTCATTCCGTTTTTAAAACACACAACCGCTTTTCCACCCTCTGAACGAACATCAACGGCGAAAGCATGATTAAGGAAAGTTACATTGTTTCTCTTTGTTAAATTCTGGAAAACCGCATCTGCGATGATTCCGTTTCCGCCTGGAAGAACAAGTGTTCCAGCAAGGTCACAAGAAAGGAAGTTCAGACCTTGAGCTGCCGAGATTTCTTCTGGTGAGGCACCAAAAGAAGACCAGCAGTACATGCTGATATATTCCATAATATGTGGGTGAACATTTCCAAGCTCAGCTTCAATCCATTTTGTGAATGGAATTCCATCTAGAGCATTGAAACGATTTCTTCCTGCCGCAGATGGATCCCAGATTGGAAGTTCCGGATAATTGTTCTCATAAACATCCATGAACTTCTTATGAGCAAAACGGAACTCGTCTGCACGAGCAGGATCAGTCGCCCCGTCCCAAAAACCGTTAATAAAGCGACCATTCATATTGACCGCTTCGGCTTCGTGTTCAACTTTTCTAAAAAGATTTTTAATTTTTAGTGAGTTTAGAAATGTATCGATCTCATCACCTTGCTCAGGCATTGTGATGTAAGCAGCACCTTGAGAAACATAATTATTTCTTCCGAAGAGCTGAGTTTTTGCATTTCCACCGAAGCGAGTGTGTCCATCGATGATAAGGATCTTCTTACCCGCTAAATAGTAAGCTGCTGCTAAACCGGAAATACCGCCACCAATGATCACCACATCAAACTGTGCGCTCACTGCCGGGATACCACCTTTCTTTGAGATATAAGAGTCTTTCGCCCAAAAAACTTCGTGGGCCTCATCAAATAAATCACCTTCAATTTCTGTACTGCCTGCGAAGTTTGGAACTCTTTGTAGAGGGGCCAGATCCTGAAGAGTCGCATCCATTCCGAATGTACCCATGAGAGACTTTTCACCAGCACGTGCCCAAGGCGGAAGCATCATGAGTGAGGTTGCAGCAAGAGAGCTCAGGAAGAATTCGCGGCGATTCATTATTATTCACTTTTGAAGAAGGGTTTGGCGGTTTGATATACCATACACCTTAGGCCGGTCAATGATATTCTCGCTTTAACGCTCTGCAAGTGCTTGACAGATTTGTAGCAATCGCAGAAACTCTCTTCCACCTACTTCAATTTCGACTTTGGAGACGTGCCCGAGTGGCCCAAGGGAGCAGTTTGCAAAACTGTAAAGCCGGCGGTTCAAATCCGCCCGTCTCCTCCAAATAATTAAACCCGGCCTTGCGCTGGGTTTTTTATTTTAAACGGGTGTCTTTACCAGGCCACTTTCGTAAACACTATTAACACTTACCTTATCCACACTCATTGAGCATCACCATTCATAGGCCTATAACCGCTCCATACTTATAAGGAGTATTTATGAAAAAGTTGTTCGCGGTTTTATTGATCTCTTCAATTCCAACACTTGCGCAAGCGGCCTCTGCCACTTTAAACGCAACTAAGAAGATTGAACTGAAATTCGAAAACCAATCTGGTGTTTACTTCTCAAAAATTAAACTGACACCTAAGTTCTATTGTTCAACACTAAAACCTCAAGGCTTCGGCGACGCAATTACAGTTGTAAATGAAGCAAATACTTTGTTCCAAGTTTCTTCGGATGATGCAGCATCAGCAACTATCCAGCACATG
This sequence comes from Peredibacter starrii, assembly GCF_034259205.1. Classification (GTDB taxonomy): domain Bacteria; phylum Bdellovibrionota; class Bacteriovoracia; order Bacteriovoracales; family Bacteriovoracaceae; genus Peredibacter; species Peredibacter starrii. The sequence goes on from NZ_CP139487.1 coordinate 2,874,021, forward strand.
AACTCAATCACGATTGAAGCTCCAAAAAAAGATCGATTCACAAACAGACAGTCATGTTCAGTAGTTGTTTATTTAACTATTGAGAGAGGATATGCCTCTGAAGCTAATTTCGGAAATATTGCAGATGTATCTAGCACACGTAAGAATGCTGACCTCACAAAAGAATTCGAAAATTCACTTGGTGGGGAATACGTTTTGAAGCTAATGAATGATGGAACGGCATGGGATTATGAGACGAATGGTAGAATGAATGTTTGCTCGCTCGTATTGTTTAAGAAAATGAAAGGTGAACTTAAAGAAGTTTCTAAATCTTACGACTTCAGAGTTGATCGTTGTAAAATTTAATTTCTCTATATGGTGCAGGTTCAGGCCTGCACCTGTCCCTCAGTGCTTATTCAAAAAGGCGTTGCCTCCGGCCGAGCATCAAGGGGAAGCTCCACAATGAAAGTTGTCCCGCTCTGCGGATCACTTTCAACTTTTATCAGTCCATGATGTGCTTCTACCAGACCTTTTACTAGACTCAAGCCAATGCCCCAACCACGCTGCTCACCTTTCTTTGCTTCTTCTGCCCTTTTAAACTGCTCAAACAGCCCACTTTGAACTTCAGGAGGAATATAAGAGCCTTTATTGTGAACACTTAGAATAACTCTATCGTGGGCCTCCGTCAGATTGATCGTGATAGGAGAACCCGAAGATCCGTACTTGATAGCATTGTTAATAAGGTTTTCAGTGATCCTTCTCATGGCGCCTGGGTCCCAAAAACCATCGAACGATCCTTGCTTGTTATAAATGAAGCGATCTCCATGCAAGGTTGAAAGTTCCTCAAGGGCATTCGACACAATACGATCCAAATTACTAGATGAAATTTTTACTGGAAGTTTCTCACCAGCTTTTACCAAATTTGCGTCTAATAAATCTCTGATCATGCTATCAGCGCGATCTATGTTGTCAGTGACTCTTATCGCGAACTTTTGAAAGTCAGGATCCTGAGAGAGTTTTCTAGCGAGTAACTGTGCGGCCATTCTGGCAGCAGTCAGTGGTGTTCTTAAATCATGAGTAAGGGCCGAAACGAATCGCTCCCTCAAGTCTCGCTCAATTTCCAAGCTCCTCACTATTTGTTTTTGTTCATGAATGTTTGTATTTGTTCCATACCATTTAATGATTATTCCTTTGTTGTCTTTTACAGGTACTGCCCTTGAAAGGAACCATTGGTATTCATTCGTTGCAGCTTTTTTAATTCTGAATTCTAATTCATAAACGATCCCGCTTTTAAGGGCCTTGTCCCATTCACTGAATAAGCTCTCCTTATCCTCAGGATGAATGACCTGGTTCCATAAATCATTTCCAGCACTGCCAGGTGGAAGTCCAGTGAAGTCATACCAACGCTGATTGTAATAATCCACATACCCATCAGGATTGGCGGTCCATACAATCTGCGGCATGGAATCTGCCAATTCTCGAAACCTTTTTTCGCTTTCTATAAGTTTTTCTCTCGCCACCACCTGCTCGGTCATATCCATACCAATATTGATGAAGCTATCCACTTTCCCTTGAGAATCAAAATGAGGAATAAATTCATTGATAAAATAAAAAAATCGGCCTTGTTTGTTTTTGAAGAACGTTTCCTGAATAACATTTTCTCCCTTGAAGACACGTTCAACAAAAGGACGAAAATCCGCATATTTTTCATCGCCTATAACTTCACGTAGCGTTTTTCCAATAAAGTCTTTCGCAGGCATTCCCCACCAGTCTTGGGTGGCCTTATTTACAAAAATAAAACGTTCACTTGAATCGTATTGATTCAAGTGAATTGGAATAGAGTCTGCGATAAATTCTAATTGTTCAGAAGTTCGAGTAAGCTCCTCAGTCCTTTCTTCCACCCGATTTTCAAGAGTGTCTTTCTCCTCCTGAAGTCGTATATTTGCGTCTTTGATCTCGGCCGCTTGAGTGGCGATCTTAAATTCAAGACCGCGCATATGTTCTACATTTCCTAATAAATCCGTTACATCTTCGGCTTTATGGATAATGTGGGTCACTTCTCCATTCTTTACAATGGGCGAATTAACCGTGCTCCAGTAGCGCTTCTCAAATTTATTTAAGTCTGGATTCCAAACTTCATAAACAACGACTCCAAGGGAATCAGCCTTTAGAGTTTTGAGCATCTTTTGCAAAGAATGTTTAAGAATTTTGGCCCCATGAGCTCCAGTTGCTGCATTATCAGGAAATGCATCGAATAAATATTTACCAAGAAGTTGTTGGTTTGTTGTTCGGGTGAGCTGGAGATACAAATCACTGGCAAAAATAATCGTGAAGTTTGCTTTGAGCACAAGGAAGGGAACGGGCATAGCATGAAACACGGTACTGAATTCAAGTTCCTGCAAAGTTTTCATCGGCTCACCTATTAAAATTCTACCAATGTAAATTGGAACAGAGGGCGATCAGAAGGTAAATGCACAGATCTTAAGACCTATGCCCAATTTCGCCGCATACTCCCTTTTCATAACTCTCTGCTCTTAATGAACATTCCCTTCGGCATTTTGACTAAGGGGGAATAGAGTGAAACTGTTTTTTACTTTTTTGATGCTATCTGCATTTGCTGCAAATGCGGCAGACACCAAAGACATGAATACTGCCAACAATCCTCTCACTCCAATGCTGGGATTGAATTTTCAAGACTATTACTCCTCTTCCCTCTTCGGTTCTGATAAAACTTCAAACACATTCTTAACTCGTGGAACACTACCGCAAAAAATCGGAGGCCTTCCTCAGATCACTCGTCTGACCATTCCCTATCAAAATGTACCTCGCGTTGGAGATGAAGGTGTGAATGGATTCGGAGACATTAACATCTTTGACATCTTTCTCATGAAACCAAAAAATGGTGTGGAATTTGGTATTGGCCCATACTTTGTTTTTCCGACTGCAACAGAAGATGAAACGGGTGCTGGTAAATGGCAGGCCGGTGCTTCAGCTGTCGCGATTAAGCCAGGTGACTGGGGAATGATGGGTGCACTTCTTACTTATCAACATTCATTTGCGGGCCCAAGTGAAAGACCAACTCAGAATCTCGCAACTCTCCAACCCTTCCTAATCTACAATTTACCCAAAAGTTTCTATGTCCGTTCATCGGCCATCATGAACTTTAACTGGCAGAATGGTCACTATTACATTCCGATTGGTGCAGGGGCCGGCAAAGTCTGGAAACTCAAAAGCGGTACGATCATGAATCTTTTTGTAGAACCGCAGTGGACAATCGCGCACGAAGGTGATGGACAACCAAATTTTCAAACGTTTATGGGTCTTAATTTACAATTCCCTCTGGGTCATTAATCGAGTAATCTTAATCCATGGCAAAACCATGGATTAAGTACGCTCTCCTCATTGGAACAGCTTTCGCAACATTCGTTTTCTTTTTCACCAAGCCTGCAATGCCGCAGGAACTCTCCTATCATCTCTTTGTGGATCAAAGAATGTTTTGGAACATTCCCAATACGTTGGATGTGCTTTCGAATCTTGCTTTCTTGATCGTTGGGATTTTAGGTCTAAGAGAATCATGCAAGATCAACTCTCCAGTTAAAAATTCCTGGATCGCCTTCTTTGTAAGTATTCTTTTAGTCGCACCTGGTTCGGCTTTTTATCACTGGGCCCCAAATAACTACACTCTGATTTGGGACCGCTTGCCCATGAGCACAGGGTTCATGGCCCTTTACGTAATCATGCTTGCCGAACACATCTCATTTAAGTTCACAAAGCTTCTTCCCTGGGCCCTTCTCATGGGTCTTGTGAGTGTTCTCGTGTGGGTCGCAACAGATGACTTAAGGTTTTATTTCTGGGTTCAATTTAGTTCATTCCTAACTGTGCCTATAATTCTTCTCGCCTTCACGTCTCGTTACACTCATAAAGGCTGGTTTGGAGTGACCCTTCTTTTCTACGGTCTCGCGAAATGGACTGAGGTAAAAGACAAAGAGGTTTTCATCTGGACCCATGAACTGATGAGTGGACACACCCTGAAACATATCCTTGCGGCCATCGGTCTCATGGGTGTGTGGTGGATGCTTAAAGTGAGATCAGAAGCAGCGAGCGTTCGAACTCATTCCGTTTAAAAGTTTCGCGAGTTCTGCTTCACGATTCTGGGTAACTTCTAACCCGTCGTGAAACATGACAACCGGATTAAAGCATCCATTCGTCCCTTTTACTGCAACGTGATCAGGACTAATGGTATAGCGGCCCGCACTTCTTTCTGTTGGCCATTCCTGTTGATCATAAACCATATAGATGAGTTCTGAACAAACGATTGACGACTCAGTTTCAACATCAAACCCAAAGTCATATGGTTTCCCGTATTGCTCGAGGGCCTTAAGAATCATCTCTCCATGATTCCCTACCTGATTTGAGCGGAGAACCAGGAAATCATCAATATCCATGAAATGCTCGAGAGTGTTCATTGTTACACCCGGTTCCCGAAGGGCCTCAAGGACAAGCTTTCCTTGAGAGATTTTTTCAAGATGAGGAAACATCGCCGGATGATCAAGTAGAGCAATTTCTTTTCCCTGATAACTCACGCGATAGTTAACTAATTCATCTGGGGAGCCAAGCCAAATAGCCGCATGCCCATAATGACCAGGAATAAATTTATCCGTTAATCGGAAAGGTGTTTTCTCCAGAAGAACATCAAGTGGGCGAAGCTTTGATTTTATCTTCTTCATCCAAGTGGCATCCGAAGCATACTTTAATAGTTTTCCCGAGCGAGACTGAACCTGACCTACTGTATTTCCGAAAATCTGACTCAGCTTAAAAGCGATCTTCTCAAAAGTATTCCCGAGTTGAGTTTGGGACATCATGGCCCCAAGAACCAGCACACTCTTCATACGATAAAGAAAATCCTTGTCCTTGATTTTCCCGGCGGTAAATGAACCAGCGATGTATGTATCAAAGTAATCCGGCGAATAACTTGCGAATTTATTCAGAATAATCAGATGATTTTGAGTATTGGCCCAAAGATTTTGTTTCATTCCATTTGAAAAGAGGTCTTTTAAAATAGATGAATCAGGTCCCATGTCATTTTCAAGAATAGATCTGATCTTCGTTGCCCTACTCATCACTCCCGAAAGCTTGAAGAGGCTGTCGTACATAAACAAACTTGTAGCGGCATTTATACGAACATCATTTAAGAAGGCCTGAGACGTTCTTTCCACAGGATTAAGAGTTACCCTAATATACTTTTTGAGTCCTTTCCCTTTCTCTACAATTGAAAAAGGTCCCGTTGCAACTTCTACCGGTAAACCACGAAGATGATCAGTGGCGGGGATAATGTCTCCAAATGTGTCCTTATTCCAACCGTCGAGACGTCTGAACATATCTTTCAACGTATGAATGTCTTTTAATGAAAGTGGTTTATTACAATCAGAACGAATTCCGAATTCACAGGGTCTTGATTCAAGGAATTCAACAATGGACTCAGTGATCTCAAGTCCTTCATCCATCAATCCACCTGCATGAGTGGAATAATCATTCTGAGCAAAGGCAGATAAAGATAGAACTACCCCTAAAACTAGCGATCCTCGCTTTAACATCAAAATCATCCTTGATTTGAGTTGATGCTTAGATCATTTCAGGGGCACAAGACCGCCGTCAACGGGATTTGCTAATTGCAATATCTTGTTAGACGACGGTTTTCATAAACTATCTATTCCCGATTTCTTTTTTAACAGCTGAAACCATCGGACCAACTTTTTTCACAATCTTCTCGAGATGTTCCCGACTAACCCCGAGTTCCTTGGTCCAATAACTTACTTCATAATCTTCACTTAGATTAATTCTTTGCGAGTCCTGAGGGCGTCTTTGGCTTTTATCGTCAGACATAATGTCCTCCTTTGTTTACCCATTTGTCACACCAATCAGCAATTCTTTGATGATAATCAACTCTATGTGAAAGCTTTCCCGCCTCGGCCAAATCGTGGTGCTCTTCAGGATATAAGATCAGTTCAGCAGGGCAGTTTTTTGCAATCGAAGAAAAGAATTCTTCTGATTGTCCAACCGGACATCGTTGATCTTCTTCACCTTGAAGAATAAGTGTCGGCGTTTTTACATTTGCCGCATAGGTGATAGGAGAATGCTCTCGAAAAATTTCACGATAGTGGTTTATATCCGCGTCCATGTCGAATTCATCAACATAAAATCCACTATCAGAAGTTCCGTAATGAGACTCAAGGTTAACTACCGGCGCAGAAACAATTGCGGCCTTGAAGTCATCCGAATGTCCAATTGCCCAGGCAGACATGAAGCCACCATAAGATTTTCCGGCGATTGCCAATCGATCATCAATAATATTTTCATCTTGAAGAATCTTGATCGCCTCCATGTATTGAGAAAAGTCTTTCTCTCCCCATCGCCCTCTTAATTCTTCAGCAAAACCCAGTCCGTGACTTCCGGATCCCTCAGGGTTTAGCGCCAGGACGGCCCACCCTCTTGAGGCCAATAGATACCAGTAAACATGATAAGAAAAACCAAACTCAACCATACTATGAGGCCCACCATGGGCATCAATCAACAATGGAAGTTTCCCGTTTGCTTCCTGAGGAGTCATCAACCATCCCTCAACTTTCTTCCCTTTACCAACCTCAAATATCTTTTTTTCAACATTTGGTACTGATTTCTTTTTCCACCAATCGGCATTCAATTCAGTTAGCCTTTTTTCGCTAGAACCATCTAATGGAGAAATATAAATGTCTCCAGGTTCATCGATTGAAGTCGATAAATAAGCAAGTATTTCAGAGTTACCGCGAAGAAGAGAAATTTGTCTTTCCCCAGAAATTATAACTTCAATATCACAATTATCGATATCAACTTTGGCCACCTCGCTGAGACCATTTCTTGCTAACGTGAAGTAAAAGGCCTTAGAGTCATTTAACCAAAAAACTGGAGATGAACTTGCCAATGGAAACGTTGAGACCTCCGCCTCTCCATCGCCAATTTTAAGAATCTCTTTGTTCTTTGCATTTACTAACCATGGCCACATGATGGATCTACCAGGTTCAGTAGAACCAACGACAACAAGCCATTTACTGTCAGGCGACCAGTTCGGAGTCATTGCTGAAGGTATGTCATAGGTCATTTGCTCTTGGGCATTCGTATCTAGATTGATGGACCATAGGTCAGATTTAAATGAATCATCACCAGTTCGAGAACGACAAAAACAGAGACTCTTCCCATCAGGTGACACGGCCAAGCTTGTGACATCAAATTCTCCATTTGTTAATTGAGTGGCAGATCCTGTTTCCACATCAATTTTAAATAGATGTGTATGCTTCTGCAGGAGAAATCCTCCGTTATCAGATTTATAACGTTGAATATTAATCACCTTAGGGCGATTACGCCATTCTGCAGGACTTATATCTTCAGGACGCTCCTCCAACTCCACAATCGAAGTGGCATAGATGACATCTCCTTCAGGTCCCCACTCAAATGCGGTGATGTTTCCCTTTAGATGAGTCAGTTGATGGGCCTCACCGCTATTTTTATTCATTAAAAAAATTTGTTGTTTCTTATCTTCTCTTCTGGAAAGAAAGGCAAACTTACTTCCTCCTGGAGACCAGCGAACGTGTCTATCAGAAGACGATCCAAATGTTAATTGCTGAGGGCCGTTGCGATGAGGAGAGACTATCCAAATTTTGGAAATGGAATCATCCATTTCCTTATCGGGTGTCTTCACTTCAAATAGAACCTCATCTGAGATTGGGCTAACTTGAAGATCATAGATCAATTTGTATTTATAAATATCTTCTGCTTCAAAAGGGACCTGCCGAAGCAGATCCCTTGATTGCAAATTATTGACGTTGATCACGACGTTCCTCGCGTTTCTCATCACGGTTCTCGTCACGACGCTCTTCGCGTCTTTCATCGCGTTTCTCTTCCCGGTTCTCATTCCGGTTAGCGTTTTGTTGTTCACGTCTCTCGTTTTCGCCTTGTTGTGTCTGATTCATATAGATCTCCTTTGTGAGATTTATGCCTTGGCAAAATTGCCAAGAATTACGTCAGAAGCATTTCAGAGATGGCCTCATCACTTTGACTCATTCCACGAAGCCAGTTCGTAACGTTTTCCAAGTGCTCGCGCTCTTCTTCAAGCGCCTCTTCGAAAGACGACGCAATCTGCTCGAGATTATTATTGCGAGCAAGTTCAATCAAAAGTTCCCAACAAGCGTTATCCACCAGTTCGGCCATATGAATAACTTCTAGAGATTGCATGAACGTCGTTCTTGGATCCGCGATAACCTGCACCCAACCACATGAAGCGACACCGGTCACGTCTGCCGAAGGTGTTACTGCGGTAGGATCTCCACCTAATTCCAGGATTACATCCGAAACTAGAGTAAAGTGATTTAACTCCGCCTCGTAAAAGTGCTCTAATTGCTCAAGAGGCGGAAGTATCTCTTTATTTGGACTGCCGTGGTATTTACTCAGAAGGGCCTCATACAGACGAACACCACTTCTCTCAAAGGCCAGTCGTTCGCCAAGCTTATCCATGAGCAGAGTTTTACTCGGGCTCATCTTAGATTTAGCATTTGAAAAGAGACCTTTGGTTTTGCCAGGCTTCGGCATTGAACCAATCGGTTCCGCTTCACGCATATAACGAATTCGATTCTCCCCTAGTTCAGAACTAAAACCGGCCGACGGAGATGTTAGAGTTTCTGCACCTTCTTTAGTTTCAAGAGAGTCGACCAAAGAAGACATCATTCCAGTGCGATTGATACCTTGATTTGAATTGATTAAATCCTTCATGGGTCACCTCTTATTGTTTCATGTTGAAGTTTTCTAAATTCGCAAGCTCAGTACCTGGCTTCCAGACGTAACCCGAAGTCACGATCTCAGTCGGACAGCCCTCGGAGTTCATATAGTCTCGGTACTGAATGGTGGCACGACTTTCTTCGTTAAGGCCCACAAATTCATCACCCTTAACTCGCAGATTCACTTCTTCACGAAGAACTTCACGAACGAATTCTCTCTGACTCTTATATTCAATAGGAGATGGTAATTTCTGATCAAGAATCTCTGCAGGATCTCTTCTTTCTGTCTTCTTAAAGAGTTCCATCACTGCATGAAGCTGACCCAGTTCATACTCAAGGAATCTTTCCCAGATGGCCTTAATGCGAGGATTAGTTTCAAAGGTCATACAGCTATAATAGTTATAGACCTCATTCGCTTCATGCATCATCCACTTTTCAAGCCAGGACTCGTTCGGATCAATGATTGATTCATATTGGGTCACGTGCTGCTCTTCAATCGAAGCGATCTCCGCATACAATTGTCTTGCAGTTGGATCCGAGAACATCGGCCCAATTGTCATATAGTAATCATGAGTTTGATTTTCACCGGCCATAATAGTGAGAGCATGAAACTTTGAAAGCATCTCTGCCTTCTCTCTATCATAGGCCTCTCTGAGTTCATCACTCGGGTCTCGATGCTCAAACATGGTTGGTCGGCCAGGAACAATGTCTGTATAGCCCTGAAGAATACTATTGGCGTCTTTTCCTTCCAATCGATCCATCAAAGCAGAATAACGATACATATGATCGAAATCTTCCAACAAACCATATCGATACACTTGAGCGAGATAGGGATCGGGCTCTTTTTGCGCAACAGCGGCCGTGACTTCAATTGCCACTTGCTCAAACCCAATCGTGGTCTCCAATGGGGAATGATCTGCCCCAAGAAGCCAATTGACTAAAGTTTGTTGATGTTGTTCTACACGCCGAATTTTTGCCAATGGCAATTGTAGATCTTTATTCATTCGGGAGCAGGCGTGACTAAATCTATTTGCTTCAGACTCAATGCCATTCATGAGTATTATTCGTACTCTAGTGAACGCATCATCATTTAATTTGCTGATTGGTTTCTGGACTAAATCTTTCCAAGTGAAGCGCTGTTTATCGAGTGAAACACCTTTGTCTCTAAATAAATCAATACTCATAGTTCCCCCTTAAGTGAGATGACTTAAGAAGAACTGCAAAGATGAAACCTAAATATAAAAACTAAATTTTAAAATCTGCAAAAATCCCTAAACTTCCCACTGTAGTATTAAACTCAGATCGGTAGCTGAAGTTTTGATACTTGACTCCAAATGCCTGAGCGTCTGAATTTCGCCAGGTAAGAGAAAGCGAGCTTCTGGAGCCGTTCAAACTTCTGACCTTAGAACTGTCTTCCGAAGTCACGTTACCGTCCATAATAAAGCTGTAACCAATACCAGCTTCAAGTGGAACTTTTTTAAAGGGCAATATCTGAGTGAATTCAGCTCCTGACCACCATCCAGCAAAACGACTGATGGCCACATATTCAGAGGGATCGTTGGAATAAAAAGTCTTATCTTTACTGTAGTCGTATAAATTATCCACTTTACGAGAAAGAAAGACCGCAAATCGATTATTTAAACTGGTTCGATTGAACATGCCCTTAATTCCCACATCGTAGTTGAAACGGCTTTCGTTTCCATCAATGGTTTTATCTTGGCCAGTTTGTTGCTTAACTTTTACATTGGCAAAATCAACATTGGTGAGCTGAGAAAAAAGATTTAGTCCAAAGAATGAATTCTGTGGAATTTCATAATTTATTCCGACCCCATAAGAACGGTTGCTGGTTTGAATTTCAGCATCATTGTTAAGACCAGTTTTGACCGAATCAAGAGTAAGCAAAGCACCAACCGACAAGGTGTTCTCCACTACTCTTTTATCTTCTACCTTGAGCTTTTTTAGATTGCTTGTGACAGTGTTAGTAGTCCCACGATAAAGAGTGAGGTTAAGAATTGTACCGGCAGAAATTCGATCCATTCTTCTTAACTGAGGATTTAAGCGAAGGATCTCTTCTCTTTCTTCTGGTGTCGCTTTGATTTCATCAAACACGGATGTAAGAGTCGTATCTGTCTTAGCAACATAGACACGAGAATAAATGTCCATAGCCGAAGCTGTTGACGCCACAAGTAACATTATAATTATTTTTTTATACATGAATAAAATCTTAACAGCTGCCAAAATCCTGTAAACTTAATTGATAACATTTCTGTAGCTGAAAATGCTACATGATAGGGGCAAATGCATTGAGTACTCTTGTACGAAACTTCTTATAGAAACTTTGAAGTTTATAATCTTCCAGCGCCATTTCAATTGAATCATTGAAGTCTTGCTTTAACATCGCTTCTAGCTCAAGAAGAAATTTCTTATCATTGGTGATGATCCCATTTTCAAAATTAATGAACATACTTCTGAAATCTAGATTTGAAGATCCCACAATGCCCAGCTTATCATCGATCAGCATGACCTTCTGATGCATCATTCCCTTTTGATAGCGATAGACCTTAATCCCATATTTTAGTAAACGTTCATAATACATTTCGGCCGCACCTGAAACATAATCATTATCACTCTTCAAAGGTGCGATGACTCTCACATCCAAATGCTTGATCGCCGCTATCGATAGAGCATCCATGATTTGTTGGGGAGGAACGACATAAGGATTAGCGATCCAAATTCGTTCCTTTGCAGAATTAATCATCTCCACATGTTGAAGTAGATTCATCGCCTCAGGGCCAATAGGATTAGAATTGTGAATGATAAGTGAAGTGTTCCCTGTTGGTTCGGCCACTTCCCAACGGACATCTAATTTATCTTTTTTAGACCAGTTCCAGTCTTTAGCAAATTCAGTTTGCCCAAGCATAACTGCGGGACCAGTCACCCGCACATTGGTGTCTCGCCAATAGCCGATTTCCGGCAGGGCCCCAACATAATCAAGACCAATGTTCACTCCTCCCCAGTAACCGACCTTTCCATCCACGATAAGAAGTTTCCGGTGGTTTCTGAAGTTCAGATAAAACTTGCTTCTCTTACCTGGACTATGACTTCCAAACTTCACTCCCGCTTTTTCTAATTCTTTTAAAACAGAAGGTTTCATGAATATGGCGTGATTATCGTAAAGAAGATAAACCTTCACACCTTCCCGTGCCTTTTTGGAAAGGGCCTCTGCGAATTTCTTTCCGACTGCATCGGTCCGGAAGATATACATCTGGAGAAGGACGTATTCTTTGGCTTCGTCGATACTTTGAAGCATGCTATGAAAAGTGGTCTTTCCATCTATCAAAAGCTTGATGTCATTACCGGCCATATAGGGATGCTCACTCAGAGTGAGAAAATCCACTTTGTTTTCAAAATGCTTAACAAGGTCGTGACTGTTGATGGGATATTCTTTTAATACATCAAATTCAAGATATCCGGATGGTCGACGCTTTCCAAAGAGCAGGAACACGGGAAGCGCGATGAGAGGAAACGTTACTAGTCCAATTGCCCAGGCCACCATTCCTTGGGGAGTCCTCGACTGAAATAAAGCATAGAAAGCGGCAATAACGCCCAGGATGTGAAAGATAACGATGATGACAACTGTACTTTCTTCCAGTCGAATGACCATTAACCTACCTAGTCTTTAATCATAATTGATGAGACGAGTAAGAGCACTCCTGGAAGAATAACACTGACGATACCAAATTGAATTCCACATAAGGCCGCTGCAACACAGCCCACAAAGAATGAGACAACCATCTCAATAGTCGAAAAATAAATAGGACTTTTTACCTTAGAAATCAAATCAAGAAAGAACTGAGTCACGTTTCCTGTCATGACAGTTGAAGTCGGAGTATTTTTCAAAAAAATTTTATGGGCCGCATTTTGCATCCCCATGGCGAAGACCAGTCCCATGACACAAGCATAGAAGCTTGTTCCATCTTTGAAGAAAATCAGACCTACTCCACTTAGGATCACTAGGCCTGAGATCATAAAAAAGAAGCCACGTTTTTTACAAAGCTTTCCATTGAAATATCCCACCATCAAAACACCTGCGACAAAAAATGGAAAAGTCACAAGCTTAGAGAGGCCCGCGTGATGTCCGGATGCAAGAGTGGCAGCGAAGACCACAAAGTTACCTGTCACATGAGCGGAGAAAATTCCAGCAGCACCAATAAAGGTAGCGGTATCAATGAAACCGGCAGAGAAAGCTAGTATCCATAAAAAGAATCTCTGATCTAGAACGCCCAACATGAACACCCCAATCCCCAATCAAAGACAGCTTCTTCAATCGAGTTTCTTCTAAGTTTCGGCATCTCGTGCTGGGGACAGCAGCTTTTTACTTCAGTGGGATGGACCATGAAGCGTTTTGCCTGGTATCCACCGAAGGTACGAACTGGTGACCAGTCTGGCATGGCCGGAGGAAGGACGGGAGCGAGAGTTTTAAAGTCATCATCCCCATGGACGATCTTTCCATTCACCACAGTCATAAGAGACGTGATGTTTTTAATTTCTTCTGCATCGATTTTAAAAAAGTCATCGGATAAGACAGTTAAATCGGCGAACATTCCTTCTTTGATCATCCCCTTCTTGCCTTCTTCATTTGAGAACCATGTATTAGACAATGTCCAAACTTTCAAGGCCTCTTCTCTTTCAAGAAGTCTCTCTTCTGGATACATCACCATTCCACCCAGAGTTTTCCCGGTCGTTAACCAGTATAGACTCACCCAAGGATTGTAACTGGCGACTCTGGTCGCATCAGTTCCACCTCCTACAGGTAGACCAGTTTTCAACATGTCTTTTACAGGTGGAGTATTTCTCACGACATCTCTTCCATAGCGCTCTACAAAGTATTCACCCTGATAGGCCATGCGGTGTTGAATGGCGATACCACCACCCAATGCCTTCACTCGATCGATATTTTTCTGATTGATCGTTTCAGCATGATCAAAGAACCAATGAATACCATTGAAGGCCGTATCTTTATTCACTTTCTCAAAAACGTTGAGGGCCCGCTCAATCGTTTCGTTGTAAGTTGCGTGCATTCTAAAAGGCCAGCGTTTCTCAATCAGCAGTCTCACCACCTTCTCTAGATCTTCTTCCATATTGGCAGCAAGATCAGGACGAGGTTCGCGGAAGTCTTCAAAATCTGCTGCTGAGAATACGAGCATCTCGCCAGCGCCATTGTGATGGTACATATCAGTCCCTTCACCAGGTTTAAGCATCTCAGACCAACGTTTAAAATCTGCTAGTTCTTCTTTAGGTTTTTGAGTAAACAGATTGTAAGCAATCCGAAGAGTAAGCTTGTCCTCTTTTGCGAGCTTATCAATGACCTCATAGTCTTCTGGGTAATTTTGAAAGCCACCGCCCGCATCGATCACACTCGTGACACCAAGACGATTTAGCTCGCGCATGAAGTGTTGAGTTGAATTGATCTGATACTCAAGAGGGAGCTTTGGGCCTTTTGCTAATGTCGCATACAGGATCAAGGCATTAGGCTTTGCCAGTAGCATTCCGGTTGGATTGCCTTTCGAGTCCTTTTCAATCATTCCACCCGGAGGATTAGGCGTGTCTTTATCAAAACCACAAACTTTCAATGCGGCACGATTAAGTAAAGCGCGGTCATATAAATGAAGAATAAAGACGGGAGTATCTGGCGAAGCTTCATTGATCTCTTCCAAGGTCGGAAGACGCTTTTCTCTGAACTGATGAGCGGTAAAGCCACCAACCACTCTAACCCACTGTGGAGCTGGAGTAACGCGTGCTTGTTCTTTAAGCATTCGGAGGGCATCGGCCAGAGACTCTAAGCCGTCCCAACGAAGTTCCATATTATAATTCAGTCCACCACGGATGACGTGAATGTGAGAATCAATAAGTCCAGGAACCACACGCTTCTTATGAAGATCAATTTTTTGTGTTGATGCTTCGGCAAGCTCCATGACTTCTTTGTCACTGCCGACTTTAATGATCTTTCCACCGAGTGTTGCAACTGCAGTTGCTTCACGCTTAGAAGGATCCATTGTTGTTACTAATCCATTATAAAAAATTTTATCTGCTTTCATTCGAGTTTCTCCAGGGAGATTATCATACCCGGAAATGAAGTTATTCGTCGACAAAACTTCCTTCTGCCAGAGCAGAGATATAACGAATTTGTTTTAACTTTTGAGTAGGATTATTAAGCTCTAAAATTGTTCGACGAGCATATTTTTCTTCAAGCTGAGCGACTTCCCTTCTGAATTCATCTTCTGATTGTGGCGTCAATTGAAAGAACTGCAGCATAAGAGCAGAACCTTTCTTATTCATAAGATTGTCTTTAAAAAGTTTTGTGACCCAGTCTCGAAGGAGTTCAGTCATAAACGTGCCTTCAAACTTCCACCGAATGGGTCTCATCTTCGGAACTCTTAGAGAATCTTCAGCACCAAATTGTACTAACCCCAATCGATCTAAGCGTAGTAGAATTTTATTAATATCGTCCTTATCCATCTCAAGTTTTTGCATAACTTCATCAACAGACTTTCTCTCGTAAACTAACAACCAATAAACCACGAAAGACTTCTTATCTTTTAAAAAGTGTTGTTGCTGGGCCTCATGAAAAGTAAATGTCTGAACGTTTTGTTCTTCTGCATTCTTAATCACCCCAAAAACCGAAAGACCCATGGCCTGACAGATCATATTAATGCGATTGAAAGACCCATCATCCGCATTGAACCACTTTTTGAGGGTCGATTCCGGCAGATCCATTTGCCGGGCAAGCTCGGCATAAGAGGTATTTTGTCTTCTCAGAGCTTTTTTAAGCTCTGCCATCACTAATTCATAGCTAACGTTGGCCATTTTGGGTCCTTTTGTAATAAATAGTACCAGAATTTGGATCTTTTATAAACGGTATTGGTATATTTTTACGCATGGTGCAGGATTTCGGTATGACTAGCTCACAAACCTACTTAAAGATCAAAAAGGACCCCATGTATCTCCTTAGGGTCTATCTCATTGAGATGGTGGTTTTTGCGTTACTCATCTCGATACTCTACTTTGTTCGCGACTTAAATTCAGTAAACCTATCCCTGGGTTTAGCGGTGTTGCCAGTGGCCCTCGTATTCGGATGTATGGTGGCCTCGTTTATTCACAACGCCTCACATGGGAACGTAAGTAATAAATTTATAAACCGAGCTGTGGGAGAATTTTGTGGAACGTGGGTTCTTTATGGATTTACAAATTTTATTCTCGTTCACCTCCTCCACCATCAGTACTCTGATGATGAACTTGATCCAGTGAATCCTAAGGGAATGAGCTTCCTTAAATTCCTATCAGCACCTATGCGCTATATGATCGTGGTGGCAAAGAAGTATCTTTTTATTCAGCATGGCCAGACGAAGAATTATATTTTCATCATGAATACTCAGACGGTAGTATTTCATCTGAATCTCGTGCTGAAGCTGACGTTTTGGTACCTATTATTTGGAAAAACATTGTTCTTGTTCTTCTACGTTCCGGCCTTCTTAAGTAACGTAGCGATTCTTGCTCACATTAATTATGTTTGTCACCGTGACCTGGAAGACGGGACGGTTGAGATGGTGAACTTAAATCACAACCTCTACTACAAGGTCGCTAATTACATTACGTTCGGGGGTTACTTTCATAAGAGCCATCACATGAGGCTTAACGTTTTTAACCCAATGAAACTCGCCCAGGAGACCCTTCCAACTCATAAGGCTGCCGCTTATAATGGTAACTTTATCGCTCGATATTTTGATCTTCACAACATTTGGGGTGAAGGACAAAAAAACAAAGTGTAACATTAATTCATGGCCAATAAGAACAGACGATCCGCCTTCACCAAGGCCCTATCATTTGTTGATCTCTCAAAAATTCCCGGACCTCGAGGAATTGATTATTTCCATTACGTTCAATTCTTTCAGCGAGACATTCTCGGAGCATTCACAAAGGTAAATCGTGATTATGGAGACATCGGCAGTTTCCCGTGGCCCATGAATTCCATCATTATCTATTCTCCGGAATTTGCTCGCAGAGTATTAGTGGAAAATCATAAGAGTTATATCAAGGGCGAACAGATTGAAGAACTTCGGGCCGTAGTTGGAAATGGTCTTGCCACTAACAATGATTACGAATCTTGGCTAAGAATTAGAACAATCATTGCTAAAGAATTTAATGCCAAGGCGATTCAAAGCTTCAATAAAAACTTTGAGAGGCTTTGTCTTGAGCATATTTCAGGATGGAGCGGCAAAAGTGAGATGGATGTCTGTGAAGAGATGAAGTTTCTCACCTTCAAAATCGCTTGCGATACTTTACTCGGGGTCAGTCTTAGTAAAGAAGACGCCCATAAAGTAAATGAGGCAGTTCACTTCACGTCACTTGTCACCTACGAGAGGATCTTTCAATTCTTCCCAGTTCCTTATTGGGTACCTACTAAGAAGAATGAAGCATTTCATCGTCATTATAAAAATTTAAGCACCATCGTGAATAAATTGATTCTTCAAGAAAAAGGACGACAAAACTCTCATCCTTCAAGCGTTCTTGAAAGACTGGTTCACGCCGTTGATCCAGAAACCAAAGACCGCTTAAGTGATGATGAGCTTCACGATGAGATTTTAACCATGCTGCTTGCAGGACACGAGACCTCGGCCCACTCGCTTACCTGGACAATTGGTCTTTTGGCCAAGCATCAAGAAATTCAGGAGAAATTGCACAAACTAATTTCCGAGAACTCACTCGAGAATATTCCTTACCTTCAATGGATCATCATGGAATCCATGCGTCTTTATCCGTCATTTCCGGTACTATCCAGAAAGACCGCCGAGACTGATACACTTGGCCCTTATACCATCCCTAAAAATACAAATGTGGTAATTCCGATTTATGTGATCCAAAGAAACCAAGAGAACTTTGCAGATGCCCTAACATTTAATCCCGAACGATTTGCTTCTGCGGAAACTCAAAAGTCATTTGCCTATCTGCCATTCTCAAAAGGTCCTCGAAAATGTATCGCTGAGGCATTTGCCATGAGCGAGATGGCGATCATTCTCTATCAATTAATTAAACATTTTTCTTTCGAACTCATTCATACTGACCTTCCTCAAGAGGTGGCCTCTGTCAGCTTAAAACCGGTTGGCGGTATGAATGTTCGTGCGATAAAGCGCAAATAAGCATAAAATAGCTCCATGCTAAAGTTCATTCGTCAGATAAAAAGTGCCCTTTCAAGTGATCTCACTCCTTCAGATCTAGCGACTCATTTATCTGAGTTGGATCCCAAATATACTTTCAAAGAAAGAATGGTCGCCCTTGGCCTTATTATGGACTGGATACGCTTACCGGTTAAGTCTCCTCCACCAGAAGGAGTTCCAAGCTATGTCCACTCGCGGGATCTAAGATTTAAATTCTTGTTCCAGTTTCTTGAGCGTCATCCTGAAGAGGCCCAGCATCTGGCAAGTACTCTCCAGGAGCTTATGGTTCCAGGGGGAGCTGTTGGACTATATTGTTTAATTGGAATTTCAGAGAAACCTGGATTCTTTGTAGAGCTAACCAATCGTATGGTTCAAAATTCTCTACCAGATACTTTTACTGAAAAAGACATTTCGGAAACTTTCAAGAATCTATTTGCTGCGGAAGAAGACGCCATCTGGATAGAAACTTCCTTTAAAAATATCCTACCTGCTTTTGAAGAGTTTGCTCATAAAAACTCAATTAGCTTCGATGCAGTTAAAAACGATCGTATCGAGGCCATGATTATTCTTGGTGCAAAGATTGCGTCACTTGGTACCGACCAAGACATTCGTCGAAGACTCGACAAGAAGCGTTTCACAGATTCAAGCTTTCTCCGTCTGAACCGCGCGATTAACCGTGAACAAAGAGATGATGAGCTCATTTTGAGGGAAGTATCTGCTTCCCGCCTGGATCTCCAAACTATTCGCAATAATATCGAAGCGACCGGAGTTTCGGTGGACCTCATCTTTAAGCTCGAGAAGATCAGCTCGATCCTCGATCGTATTGAGATGCTCATCTATCTTGAAAGAGAAGCGGGCCCAGTCATGACGGGGCAGTTTATCGGTCGTCTGGTCCGTGATGAACTAAAAAGTCGCAGTGTGAATGACTATATCCGTGAGAACCTTCATCTCTTAACCAGAAAAATTGTTGAGCGGGCCGGAGAAAAAGGGGATCACTATATCGCGACCACAAAGGATGAGAAGCGGACCCTGTTTATCGCCGCTGCCTTGGCTGGTATTCTCACAACTTTCACGGCCGTAGTGAAATTTTATATCGGGGCCTTCCACTTACCTTTATTCTTCGAAGGTTTCTTTTTCTTTGTTAACTATGCTTTCGGTTTCCTGGCCATGCAGAAATGGCATCTGGCCCTTTCAAGTAAACAGCCGGCCTATCTCGCTTCTGCCCTTTCAAGAAAGTTTGAATCTTTCATGAAAACAAAAGAATTAGATGAAGTGACCTCTGAAGTAAAAAAGATTGTTAACTCCCAATTACTGACGACTTTCGGAAACCTATTACTGGTTATTCCTGTTACCATTGCGGTTGATTGGGCATGGGTCTATCTCTTTGGTCATCATATTATGACTGCAGACTATGCGGCCTCTACGATTGATAAGCATAATATCTTTACCAGTCTCACTATCCCATTTGCTATTCTTACAGGCGTCTGTTTATGGCTCTCAAGTGTGGTAGCAGGATGGGTTGAGAACTGGCTTGTTTTTAGAGAAATACCAGAGGCGATCAGAAATAATACTCTTCTTAAGAATGCTTTCGGAAAAGTACATGTAAATTCCATGGCCGATCAATTCGCCGCTACCATGGGCGGGATTGCGGGTAATACGTCGATTGCATTTTTATTGGCGACGCCAATCATTATCGGTAAGTTTTCTGGTCTGCCCCTTGATATTCGCCACGTGACTCTTGCGACCGGTACCATCACACTCGCTCTTAATAGTATGGAATGGGATTTTCTGAGAGACTGGCCGACCATGCTGAATATGGTTTTAAGTGTCCTTACAATTGGCTTCTTCAATTTTACAGTGAGTTTTTATTGCTCGATCCGAATGGCGGCAATGGCGAGAAATGTTGATTCTCGTTATCTTAAAATCATTTTTAAGTATTCATTCAGGAAGCGCACTAGACCATTGGCAGGACAACAGTAAAGGTTGTGCCCTTCCCAATTTCACTGCTCACGTTGATTGATCCATTGTGGGCTATGACAATTTGTCGTGTGATATAAAGGCCAAGTCCTAGACCACTCACCTCGTGATAAGCGATTGCCCGTTCAAATTGTTCGAAAATTCTTTCAACATCTTTAGGTGCAATACCGCGACCTTGATCTGTCACCATAAGCTTCACACGATTATCCTCTTCAATCAGACGAACGCTAATGGGTTTATTGTTTCCGTACTTCATGGCATTGGTCAGAAGGTTAGTAAAAACCTGCTCTAAACGGAAGCGATCCCAGTTTCCAACCAACTCAGAAGGAGCATCTAATGACACTTCCGAGCCGGTCTCTTGGATCTGAGGTGTGAAACGATTCAGGACCTCATTTAACATCAAGGTCATGTTGAATTTTGAAGGCTGAAGATTGAATTTCCCTGTTCTTAAACGGGAAACATCCAACATGTCATCAACAAGTCTTACCAGGTGATTCAGCTGCATTTCATCATCCATAGTCATGCTATGAATTTTTTCAGGCGTAAATCGGGCGATCTCACCTTTGTCGATGTAGCGCTTACGTAACTGGAACTGAAGCTTCAGTGATGTCAGCGGAGTTTTTAATTCATGAGAAGCAACTGATAAGAATTCATCACGGATATTTACCGCTTTTTGAAGTTCTTCACGAGCAAACTTCAAATCATGAATGTCCGTGGCCGTACCAAACCACTGAACAACTTTGCCGTCTATGTCTAAAAGCGGCACACATCTTTCAAGATACCAACGGTAATTCCCTTTTCTATCTCTTAAGCGGTATTCACCGGTATATGTACGGTGTTCACTCAGGGCCTCACGACAGTTATGCATCACGAGAGGTTTATCATCAGGGTGAATATAATCTGTAAACTTCACCGTTTTGGGATCTTGCGGAGTCATTCCAATAAAGGTCCACCAACGAGCATTGTAGAACTGGCATTCGCCATTAGCATCCAGAACGAAAACGATTTGAGGCATCGAATTCGCAAGTCTTTTCATCTTCGTTTCACTTTCTTCAGCATGTATACGTTCATGAATTTGATAACGAAGATTAACAATCATCTCGTTGATTGAGTTTGCAAGCTGCCCCAATTCGTCTTTTGAATTGACCTCAACATACTCACTGAAGTTCCCTTTCCCCACCTCGGTCGTCACAAAGTTAAACTGCTTAAGAGCGCGAGTAAGACTGCTACTGAATGAGAAGGTCAGAAGAACAACTGAACCTTGAATCAAAATGACAGATGTGACCAGAAGCCACAGTATGACATTTTCTAACCAACGAGAGGCGGCACCTATTTTTTTGGAGAATTCAGTCTCGACGGCGGTAAAATTATCATTTAAATCAGAAATTCTCTCCAGAATGACATTAAATTCTTTCGGTGAATACTCTCCACTCTGGCGATACTTATTATAGATCTCTTTACCAAGTGACTCCATCTCATCAATGTAAACATCACCCTTTCTCCATGCCTTCACCGCCTGAACGAGATGCTGTTCCTGATGAAAACGTCGGTAGAACTTGATCACTTCAGGAATGTCATCTGGGTGAACCTTACCTCGAATAAGTCCGTCGGCCGCGATCTTAGGATTCATGTGTCTCTTCTCCATTTCAAGACGAGCACGCTGATCTCCAAGTGGGACATCAATTCTTTCAAGATAGATGCGATAGAATTTTACATCTTTGGTGATGAGATAATTTTGAAGTGCAGAGAGAGAATCCTTCTGACCTTTTGACCAGTCACTTTCGCCCGCAACGAATGCACGTACTGCACTCATTGTTTTTAAGGCGAAGACCAGCATGATCACCACAACGGCAATCATCAACCCCATGAAGCCAATGACTCCAAAAAGTTTTTTAGATACTGAGAGATTTTTCCACCATTTCATTTGTATAAGCTTATCGGTTTCAGAGGGAATTACATGAAAATCTACGCTGTGAACATAGATTTCATATAGCCTTAAGAATAAGAAATCTTAAGGATGTTTTTTTTTCATTCTTCTTAGAGGAAACGATGAAGTTTTAGTCTTGAGGTATATTGCTAATGGCAGTCAGTTTGCCTCTCACTTCTGAGTTCCATGTAGATCTCATAGTAGCGGTAAGAAGCGGGTTCATTTGCACCCGCTTTATGGTCCGGTTTCAGAGTGAGACAACCTGTTTTTAGAAGAAGATTCCAGAGGCCCGGCGTTTGATCCAGCTTTGCTCGGAGCGCTCTTTTAATAAGGTCATAGTGATAAGCAGAACCTTCAGCATGATCAACGTAATCGAAGAAGTGTTCTCCCCAATTAACAAATTTTAGATTGAATTGAGAATAGATCTTGTTTGCAAGATTTCCAGCGTTCTTGGCATCAGTTCCGATCATGTTCTCCACTTCCGCACGAGTGAAGGCCCATTGTTTGATCTGAAAACGAGAATCATTAGAGATGGCCGGATCAGGATATTTAATCGACTGCCACAGTCCTTCGACTGAAGCGAATCGTTTGCCATCAAGAATGAATGGAGTTGCACCAAAATTTGAAAAAATGCCTAATTCGGTTCTTTTAGAAAGAATGACTTCACCGGATTTAGCGTCTTGCGGGAGAATTTCCCAACTAGCAGCTTCGGAGCGAGGAACTTCAACCCACCATTCACGAGGATAGGTCTCGGCCAGAGTGATGAAAGGGACTAAAAGAACGAGAATTAGAAGTGCTTTCATGCTTTGAAACTAGCATTGTGAGCACAAATAAGAAACCCCGCCGAAGCGGGGTTTTATGAGCGATTAAGCTTCGCGAATGACGTACTTATCTTTACCTTCATCCACCATCTCTTTAAGTTCTTTACCAACTTTAAAGAATGGAACTTTCTTTGGACTTACCTTCACAACTTTACCAGTCTTCGGGTTACGACCTTCATAAGCTTTATAATTACGATTTGCGAATGAACCGAAACCTCTGATTTCAATTCGTTCATCGTCGAATAGTGCCTGAATCATGCTATCAAAACAGATGTTCACGATCTTCTCTGCTTGATGATGAGGAAGGTTTGCTTGTTTTTCAATCACGGCAATCAAATCAGCTTTAGTCATTGTCCACTCCTGTTACGGGACTATCATATTTGTATGATTTTGAGAGCTTATCGGTCACCCGAAAAATTAATTTAGTATCTGCCTCAAGGTATGGGCGATTTTTTTCTAAATAAGAATCCCTCATCTTCCCTAAGTATAAGAAATTATTGCACAGTGTGCAATAAACTCAAGTGGAATTTCGGTTAAGCGTAGAATTGTTTAAGGAAACCCAAAATAGACTCGATAAGTCGTTGAGGAATAAGGAATATGGACTCGCGATTTAATAAATTTTTACAAATTCTGACCCTGCTTGCGCTAAGCGCAATCATGGTGGCCTGTCAGGACACTATTCCTAAGCGTTCCCTTATTACCCCAGGTTCTTCAACTGACAAGCCTACCTGTACGGACGTTCCTGAGGAAGTGACCGAAGATCTTCCTAAGTGTGATGACGATACTCCTACTCGTCCAACGGGTGCCATTTACTTCAAATCTGATTTTTGTGCCTGTAAAGATTCAAAACCTGTGAGTTACGGTAACTGCTCTTCTTTCTGTGCCGGTAAAAATACTAGCGGTGCAGAGACCTTCTTTGCGAACTTCACAGTCACTGAAGACATTTCATTAAGTGGACTAGGTAACGTATACGCCTGGTGTACGACTCCATTCTCAACTGATACAGCAAACCCAGAATGTAAATTAGAAGCAAAAGATGATCAGGGTAACATTACCTATGTTGCCGTTGATAATATTCTCAACTCGAACTCAATTAAGGCCAATATTCAAGATGACCTTGCTTACGACAAGACCTACGTTCTGACTCTGGTAGAGATGACTTCTAAAGCAAGATCAAACTCCATTCAGATGGTGAAGTTCTCAACTGATGTGAGCTCACCGACTCTTGGTCCTTTAAAAAATGCTCCGATTTCTCAGTACACTTGTATGGTGCGTGAGTTCTCTACCGACGATTCGACTGGTGATATCTATTATGATCAGGCCTATCGTATGCATTTCTACTTCATTCCTCGGATGCCGCCGACACCAATTCCGGCCGGTAACTCGAACCTGATCTGTCACGATATCTTCAATCCTCTTTATGGAGCGGTTGATAGTGAACTATATCCTCGTTTTGAAACGATCCCAGGTGTGTTTAACCTTTGGGACACAACTGATCCACGTTTCTACGATAACAACGGTTCTGGTGGTATCGACGTAAACGAACTCATCATTCAGAAGACGAGAAACTTCGGCGGTACTGTTCCTACTGGAACTAACTTCTTCGCCACTTTCTCTTGGCCGGGTTCACCGACTCTTTCTGAAGACGCTGGTAATACAACGAATACGACTCAGCCTCTGGGTTACTATATGGCCCCTTGGATTGATCAATCGACGTACAAGTCATATTGCTTGAACTCTACTCACTACAATAGCTCAAACCCGCTCTTCAAAGCGATGAGAGACATTATTGAAGTGGATACTGAAGGTCTTTATATTGGTGAAAAAGCGGCCGAAACTGTGACTGACAGTAACGGTAATACGACCACTGGTTTCAAAGACTACATCCTTATCCGTGAAACTGATCTGAAAGCAGTATGGTTCTATTTAAAGAGTAACGTTCCAACAGCTCCAACTGATGATAACGTTGCCAACAATGCCGTTTATTTCTATTACCCACTTAATAAGGCCTCGCCTTTCGTGAAGACCTCTACTCAGAGAATCTTCCGAGTTCGTGGTGCGAATGAATTGGGGAACAGTAACGTTTCTTCGGGTGGTTCTACTTCGACTGGTAGTACGACTTCTTATCCGCCACACGACCGTAAAATCGGATGTGTTCCTAAGTTCTAGATATAGTTCCCTACCACTCTTAAAAGCGGATCGAGTTCCTCTTTGAAGGTCTGGTAAAAAACTGTGACACAAATGCAGACGATCACAATATTGATCGCAATTGCGGCCAGGATCTCCTTCCAACCAACCCATTCCACCGGAACGAAAAAGCGTTTAAAGAGATATCCCATAATCACAATACCGATCCAAAGGTAGAAGTAATACTTGAGATCGTCCTTACGCAGGAAGATCCCCATCAGGGCCGGCAAAGCATCCTTATCCATTAGGACATCGGCCAGGAAGTCTAAAACTTTCGGACTCTCTAACAGGAACGGCCCCAGGGCATTGTCCTTGGCCTTATCGAGGATCAGTTCCTTCACCCTCTCCCTCGGCATCTGACGAATTGGTGAGTCCACCAGAATTTTGCGAACGATCTTCACCACTTTCTCGTCTAGTAACGAAGCAGCAGTAATGTTCTCGTGGCCCAATTTCTTGAGCTCTTCAATGGCATTATAAGTATTGTTTTGGAGATTTTGTCGGGTCTCCTCGAGCTTGACCGCCATTTCTGTTTGTTTACGGCGTTGGGCCTCAAGATCCCGGAGGTGCTTATCTTCATCTTCCTGGCCGAGGCCAGGAAGTGAAAATAAGAAGAAAATTAAGAGGAGAAATTTCACGCCGCTTTTTTAGCAACTAACTTTTCGTAGATAACAGTCATCGGAATAGCGATGAAGATTGTCGAGTAAACACCAAGGATTACCCCAATAGTCATGGCGAAGAAGAAGTCGTGAATTACTGAACCGCCAAGGAACAACATAACAAGTGATACACCAAGAACCGTCATAGACGTGATGATGGTACGAGACATTGTTTCATTAAGAGCGCGGTTAACTGTTTCAGCTGTAGAAAGCCCTGGATGAGAAACTTCAATCTCACGAACACGGTCATAAATTACAACGGTATCGTTTACTGAGTAACCAATAATCGCCAGAAGTGCGGCCACGATTTGAAGCGAGAACTCTTTTTGAGTCAGGATGAAAGCACCAATGATGATGGTTACGTCGTGAATAAGGGCCGCAATCGCACCAGGAGCAAACTTGTAATCGAAACGAAGAGCTAGGTAGATCATGATCGCGAGGATCGCCCAGGCAAGAGCTTTGAACGCTGACGTTCTAAGTTCAGCACCTGCTTTTGGACCTACGATATCGTTTTTAAGGATTTCGTAAGAATTTTCACCGTACTTCTCATTAAGAACTGTACTTACTTGAGTTGAGACAGCATTCAGGTCGCCCTTATCTGTTTCGAGCTTAAGGAGGAATTCATTTTGGCTTTCGTCACCGATACTTTGAAGTTGAGAAAGGGCAACTTTCTTTTCATTCATAAGATCACGAAGCTCAGAAAGAGCAACTTTCTCTTTGAACTTCACTTGAACCTCTACCCCACCGCGGAAATCTACGCCGTAGTTAATTCCTTTAGTGAAGTACATAACAACTGTACCAATAATTAATAAGAGAGAGCAAAAGGCAGCGGCCTTAAACATCCCTACGTAATCGACATATTTTTTTGGAGTACTCATTTGATTAATCCTTCAATTAAATGCTTAGTTTTTTACGTTCGCCGTTTCCTACGTACATCTCGAACAGCACCTTACTTACGAAGTAAGAAGTGTAAACTGTTGTACAGATACCGATAAGAAGAGTCACAGCGAAACCACGAACTGGACCAGTACCGAAGTTCAGAAGACAGATACCAGCTAGTGCAGTTGTGATGTTAGCATCAGCAATCGCCCAGAAGGCCTTCTCGAAACCTACGCGAACCGCCTCAAATGGAGTTAAACCAATGGCAAGCTCCTCACGGATACGCTCGTAAATAAGAATGTTACCATCCACCGCCATACCTACAGTAAGGGCGATACCAGCAATACCTGGAAGAGATAGAGTTGCACCTACACCGATCAGGATCGCAATCGTGAATAGAACGTTAAGTACGATTGTAACAGTCGCGATAAGACCAGAAAGTTTGTAGTAGAAACACATGAAAGCAAGAACCAGTAATGAACCGATGGCAGCAGCGACTTGAGCTTTATCAATCGCATCAGCACCTAGTGAAGGACCAACGACACGTTGCTCTTCAAACACAAGTTCAACAGGAAGAGCACCAGCACGAAGAACCAGAGCAAGGTCACGAGCTTCAGTCATTGTAGCGTTATAGTCACCAGCACCCAGAGTAATCTGAGCAGAACCACCAGCGATACGGCCTTGTACAACCGGAGCTGAGTAAACGTTACCATCTAGTACGATCGCAAGACGCTTACCAATGTTAGCACCTGTGATGTTTTCGAAAATTTTGGCACCATTTGGTTTAAACTCTAGTCCAACGTATGGACGGTTTTGCTGTTGATCAATACGAACCACAGCTTCTTGAAGTTCTTCACCAGTTAAGCTTGCAGTTGATTCAACAAGGTATGGCTCAAGGTTAGTGATATCGTTAGTTACTTTGTTAACTGTTTTTGCGAAAGCGATTTCGTTACCAGCAGGAAGGTCAGCTCTCAACGTATCGTTGATTTGACGAACGTAATCAGAGAAACGCTCCCCTTTCTTATATTCGATACCGGCCTTCTTAACTTTCTCAAGCCATTCATTAAGTGCAGTTGGAGCAATGTTGTCGTTAACGAATTTGAACTCAAGCTTTGCTGTTTTACCAATTAGGTCTTTAGCGCGGTTGATGTCTTTAACGCCTGGAAGTTGAACCACGATACGATCAGAACCTTGAGAAACGATTTCTGGCTCTGTTACACCGAATTCATCAATACGGTTACGGATAACTTCGATTGATTTAGAAAGAGCTGTATCTTCGATTTCCTTAGTGAACTCACGGCCAAGACCATAAGTCAGAGTCGTGCCTTCTTCAGCAGTCAAACGAAGTGGATAAGCATAAAACTCTTTTAGTTTTGCGCGAGCAGCTTCAAGATCGCTTTCTTTTGCGATTACGATTGAGTGCTTTGGATCTTTTGCATCCGAAGTATTAAGGGTTCCAAGCGTCGCTTCGATACCAATGTCTTTCAACGTTGCGATCGTTTTACGAGCGTAACCTGTTACTTCGTCACGGTAGACTTTGTTAAAGTCGATACCAAGAACCATGTATAGTCCGCCTTGAAGATCCAATCCTAGGTTGATCTTACTTTTTACCGGAAACGAACTATCGTCTTTAAGGTTTAGGAACGTAGGAGTTACTGCCATTAAGGCACCAATCACTAACGCCGCTAAAAAACTAAATCTGAACCACCATCCCTTGGCCATGTACACTCCGTGTCTATTAAGGGTTTCTTAGATAAAATATGATGTGAAAATTCTAAACAATTTAGGGAATTAGAGCAATGAATAGAAGGGCTTTTCGCCCTTCTATTTTTAAGAATGAGGAGTTTCTTTCTTTTCTTCGGTCGGGGCTTCTACTTTCTCAGTGGGGTGCTGAGTAGCGTCAGCGACCTTCTTGTGAGTAGAATCTGAGTCATCTTGCAATTGGTCACTGAAACCTTTCGCTGCATTTTGAAATTCACGGATTCCTTTTCCAAGACCTTTTGCAAGCTCAGGAAGTTTTTTTGGTCCGATGAAAATCAGGGCAATTAAAAAGATGAGGACTAATTCGCCAAATCCTAAACCGAACATAAATTACTTCTTAGCTTCTGTTAGAAGAGATGCAGCAGAACCACCAACATGAGATTTAAGAACCTTCATTTTAGCGCCGCCATCTAGCTCAAGAGTTACAACTTTCTCAGTGATACCTGTTACTTTTCCAAGGATACCTGATTTTGTATAAACTTCATCACCGTGAGCGAGTTTGTTGATGAAATTTTGCTCTTCTTGCATACGTTTCTTCTGAGGACGGATCATCAGGAAGTACATAACTAAGAAAATTAGTACGAATGGAATGAATGAAATGAACGGTGACTGTTGAGGAGCTGCTGCTGTTTGAGCGTGAGCAGATGAAATCAATAAATCAAACATGGTAATCCTTTTTTATTCCCAACGATTCGTTGTGTAGTTGTTATAAAATGTCTTGTAATAATCGTCAAATTCTCCTCTAAAAATCGCCTCTCTGGCGCCCTTCACCATCTGAAGGTAGAAGTGAATATTATGATAACTAATGAGCTGGCCCGCGAGATATTCTCCAACATTAAACAGATGGCGGATGTATGTTCTCGAGTAGCGCGTGCACACCTGGCACGAACATTCCGGATCTGGTGGAAGTTGATCTTCTAAAAATCTAGCTTTCTTAATGTTGAGTGGTCCATGAGTCGTGAGGAACTGACCGTTACGGGCATTTCTCGTAGGAAGCACGCAGTCAAACATATCAAGACCGGCCTTAATTCCGTTTAACACGTCGAGAGGTTTTCCTACTCCCATGAGGTAGCGTGGCTTTTCTTTCGGCATGGCAGGAACGAATTTTTTGCAGAACTCGACCATCTCTTCGTTTTTTTCACCAACTGAAAGACCACCAAGAGCGTAGCCATCAAAGTTAAGCTCTTTTAATCCTTCCATGCTCTCCATGCGAAGATCATAATGAAGACCACCCTGGATAATTCCAAACAGGTGCTGATGTTCTTTGAGCTCTACAGTTTTGCAGCGTTTTGCCCAACGATGAGTGAGTTCCATCGATGTGCGAAGAGTTTCTTTTGTGGCCGGAAGTTTCGGACACTCATCAAATGCCATCACGATATCAGAGCCAAGGGCACGCTGAATCTGCATGGATTTTTCTGGAGTAATGAGGTGTCTCATCCCATCAATGTGAGATTGAAACGTCACACCTTCTTCAGTGAGCTTGTTAATGTCTGAAAGTGAGAAAACCTGATATCCACCAGAGTCTGTGAGAATGGGACGATCCCAACTCATAAACTTGTGAAGGCCTCCCATTTTTTCCACGAGCTCGTGCCCTGGGCGAAGGAACAAGTGATACGTGTTACCTAAGATGATCTGAGCATTCATACGCTCAAGATCTTCCTGCCACAGAGTTTTAACAGACGCGCGAGTTCCCACCGGCATGAAAATCGGAGTTTCAATTACACCATGGGAAGTATAAATGCGGCCGGCCCGGGCTTCGCCGGATGTGGCCTCTAACTGGAAAAAAGACATGATCTGTAAATACTCGAAATTTCTAAGATCGTCTAATAGATTCTAGGCGCGGAACCTCTTAAATTATCTACCTTTTCTGAGAATGAGCATGCCATCTCCGTAAGAGAAAAAGCGGTACTTCTTCTCAATGGCGATCTTGTAAATCTCTAAGGCTTTTTCTCGACCGATTAAAGCACTCACAAGCATCAAAAGAGATGATTCGGGTAAATGGAAATTAGTCACCATGGCATCAATCGAATGAACTTCTTTTCCAGGGTGAAGGAAGATGGAAGTGGAATTCAAACTGCCTGGATTATCAAATTGCACGTTGCCATTTTTCCATGAACTCTCAAGAGTCCTGAGTGTGGTGGTTCCAACCGCAATTCTGAATTTGGCCTTTTGAATGGTCGCTAGGTTCTCTTTATCGATCGTGAAGAACTCTTCGTGCATCTTGTGATCGAGAATATTGTCGGCCTTCACAGGAGCAAATGTTCCTGCTCCCACGTGAAGAGTCACAGTGGCAATTTCGTGGCCTTCATTTTTAATTTTTTGAAGTAGTTCTTCCGAGAAATGCAGGCCCGCAGTAGGAGCTGCTACTGAACCAGTTTCAGCTGCGTACACGGTTTGATAAGTGCGTTTATCTTCTTCGTCTGACTCTCCACCGCGAATATAAGGAGGAATAGGAATTTTCCCAATTTCCTCGAGAGTCTTAATAAGGGCCTCATGAGGAAGATTAAACTTCACGCCGAAAGTTCCTCCGCGAAGTTCAACGATATGAGCTTTCAAGTTTCCGAAGATGAACTCATCCCCTACTTTTCTTTTACCGGCAGCACGAATCATGGCCGGATAAACGTCATTGTCATGAAGAAGTGAGAGGATAAAAACCTCGGCCTCGCCACCACTAGGTTTGTTCCCAATCAGACGACAGGGAAAGACCTTTGAGCGGTTAAAAACCAGGGTCGAATGAGGTGGCAGGAATTTAGTGATTTCAGAGTAAGTTGAGTGAATGATTTCGCCCGTTTCCTCTTTGTAGACCAGGAGCTTTGAAGAGTGGCGGTCAGGCACCGGACGGTCGGCAATCAGTTCTTTAGGTAGCTCAAAATGGTAGCTCGAGAGCTCAAAATCAGTCATTTTTTCATTCACTCTTGGAAAAAGGGGTCACTCTTTGTAGGATGATTATAGGAGAATTCTTATGATGAGAAAAATTCTAATTTTGACCCTTGCTGCTCTATCTTTTGGAGCTTTCGCTCAGACCGCTGAAGAAGAGGCCATTATTCTCAATCAAGAACTCCAATTCCTCGAAGATTCTGTTAACAATACCCAAGCTGTATCAATTAATACTCTGGACGTCGATGCCAATAGAAACCGCGCCATCAATGACGAAGGTCTTGAGCGCACTTATTTTGGTGAAACAGAAGAAGACGTAGTGAGTACGAGAACAGCAAGTCCTAAGCGCCGAAGCAACTAGGCCATTCCGAATCTTCTCGCCAGCGAAAGCACAGCTTCAGTCACTTCATCAATATACTGCTTAACTGCCTTGTACATTGCGAAGGTCTTCACCTGCTCTAAAAGCATTTGAAAAATATTATTCAGGATTTTGATCACGGGCTCGAGATTGAATTTCTTAATCACTAGATCGATCACAGAACTCGCCTCCTGAACTTCCTTACCTTTAACTACATAAAGTGGATTTTTGTTTTTCATTAGTTAAGCTCCTTGCTTACGGCCTCAGTCATAGAGACGAATTGTCGTTGCAGGTCTTTAAAGTCATTTGATTTGAAATGAAACACTGACTTTCTTTGAGCTAATGATTTACCGAATTGAACTTTGTTCGTGAAAGCTTCGTGCATTGTCGCTTCCCCAAGTGTTTCTCTGATGTGCTCGAGATCAGTTGATGCCTGTTTTCTACGAGTATCAAAGAGATTCGGAATATAGCCCAAGTTCTTAGGAGTCGAAGTAATTTCCATTTCAGCGATATCCGCCACTACTTGTTGAATGTTTTTTAGACCTTGTTCAGAAAAACGATCTGGAACGAAAGGATAAAGAACACCATCAGTAGCACACAGGATATTCACCACCAACAGACCCAGAGTCGGTGGACCGTCGATGATAATAACATCGTATTGAGAGCGAAGTTCAAATTTCTCGATGAATTTTTTAAGAATCAACTGTCTAGGCGCATTGATGCCGGCCACAGTCAGTTCAAACCCAGAGAGTTCCTGGCCAGACGGAATAAGATCGATATTTTCATTAGTCTTAATAATGACGTCATTTAGAAATGTCGACGTGTGGAGAGCTTTGAGCTCTTTCACTGAATTAATCAGAAGATGATGGATGTTCTTGCGGTCATCTGAAGTTGGAATATCAAATAGCGAACTGAAGTTCGCCTGAGGATCCATATCAATACACAGGACCTTCTTTCCTTGATGGGCAAAAGCATGGGCCAGGTTAAAGGCCATGGTTGTTTTCCCTACTCCACCTTTCTGGTTCATCAGGGCGATGATACGTGCCTGGTTTGCAGTGGGGGCTGGATTTGCCTTAAAAAAAGAAAACATCCGGGTCTCCTTCAAAAATGCCAACAATTCTGGTCAAAATTCCAAATTCTCTAAAATTTTGCCCCTCGAGTGGTCCTTTGTAAACCCTCGAATTCTTAAGAGTCCATGGTGACTATCCGACTACTTCAATATGTTAAATGGGACAATAGTCTCACGAATAATTGTTTAAACGTTTCCAAGTCTAAGGAATTTATGAAAAGTCCCGATAAAGCTCAGGACGGATCGAAAAGGAAAAGACCATGGTTGGTTTAAAAACTTTCTGGATACTCATTAGTGCCCTCTTTTTATTCAGTGCTTGCGTGCCTTCCACGAAGCAAACTGAGTGTGGAGCTAATGAAGCTTTTAACTCTGCACTGAGAACATGTGTACCTGTAGTGCAAGGCCCAGATGCATTCATTCTCATCAATACTTATTCTCCACTTTATACTGTAAGTGCGTTTAAGAACGATTACGATCCTATTGAATTTAAAATTACAGTTTCGAATCCATATGGGCAGGCCTATACGATTGAATGGGAAAGAGTGTTTAACGGTCTTCCTATTGCTGTTGGGACGAACTCTGATACTTACTTACAGTACCCGGCCCTACTAGCTACTCAAGTTGGTACTCACGCAATTACTGCAAAAATTAAAAACTCGAAAGGGACTATTGTTGATACTCATAGTTTCCAATTGAAGATCAATGATGATCCGAAACCGACGATCAATACAATTACATTGAATCCAAGTGCATACGTGTTGGATCTATTACCAACAGATTCTCCGCAGACTTTTGCATTCACTGTTAAGAATAACAATGCTGATAGCTCTCTTCTTAATGCTTCTAAAATTTCTTGGACTGTGACGAAGAACGGTGCTGCTTATTATTCTGAAACGGATGCATTTTCTAACTTTACTCCATCAGGTACGAACAACGCTTACCTGGGAGCTTCTCCGGTTCCTTATTTTGATCCGGCTGTTCACGGTGTAGGTAACTACGTTATTCGTGCGGTTGTTGAGAATACAGCTCCAGGCGAAGTGACAGACTCGTTTCAGTGGAACGTGAATGTTAAACAACCTGATCTAGCGAAAGTTACAACGATTGCTCAACCGGCTCCGGGTGTGACTATTACTGCCCATGATGGTGTGTCTTATAACCAGTACCCTACTTATAGCTGGATTCATACTGGTACAACTAAACCTAACTTCTGTGTAACTATTGATGACAGAGATGGAACATATTCTGGTGATGGTAAATCAATCCAGGTTCGCTTTTATTTGAATTCTCTTGGTGGTGACATCTGTACCAAGAAGACTT
Source organism: Peredibacter starrii (assembly GCF_034259205.1). GTDB lineage: Bacteria > Bdellovibrionota > Bacteriovoracia > Bacteriovoracales > Bacteriovoracaceae > Peredibacter > Peredibacter starrii. Next base: position 2,907,848 of record NZ_CP139487.1, read on the forward strand.
TGGACACTCCAGGTTCACAAACTATCTGTTTGATTGATGCGAATAATTGTGATCCGGATGGTGCGAATGTGCCGTTTGATCCAACTATATTAAAATTTGCAAATGCTAGTTCGGTGTCATCTCAACTTCATAAAGTTACAGCTCGTCTTTTTGACGAAGCGACATCACTAGAATTCCAACGTTCCAACGTAGTGCCTTCAAATGGCTCATACCCTATTGAGTGGATGGTGAATAACCTTCCAGTTAACACTGCACCAGCAATGTCTTTCGGTGCGACTCAACCAACAGGTTGCTCTTCTGCCGGGGCTTATACAAGAACAGGTTGTCAGGTTTCTCAAGGAACCAATTTCACAGTTAGTTTTGTTGTAAAAGATGACTTTTATTCTGGTATTGCAAACGCAGTTGAATTCCTTTGGGACGTAAGACTAAAGTACAACGGAACCGATATATCAAGTCCTCCAACAAATACTACCTGTACGAAGGCCCTTGGTACAGCAATCACTGTACCAGCTGGTTCAGGTCCTGCAACTGCAGTGACAGGTGGTGGCCAACAGTGGACATGTACTCTTGCTGTTCCTCACTTCATCTCAACCGGGCCACTTAACCCTTCTTCTGGAAGCTATTCAGTAGTTGCTAGCATGCAAGACTCCGGATCTCCTGTTGGTGGAGCTCCACAAGTTTCACAGAGCTTAACTTGGAATCTAACTGTTACCGAGACTAACCCGTCAACAATTAATCTAAATCCTCAAACTGCTCTACTCGCAGACTCACATATTGCTTTAGGTGGAGTTGTTCTTGACCCATCGACTTCGGCCAGCTATGCGACCGAGCGAGATACTGTAACTTTCAGACTTAACGTGACTGATGGAGAGGTAGATGATTTCAAATACAAAATTTCACTTTGTACATTAAATACTCCTGCCCCATGTACGGCGACCGCACCTATTACTTCGCCGAGCTATATTAACTTTGTAAGGGCCCTACAAGCGATTCCATCTACGAACCCTGTTCTAGTTTCCGGATTACTGTATACATTACCGGAAGACCTATTACTTCAGGTTTCTCCTCAACTTGATGTTGATCTTGTAACAGGTGCTAGAGTGTATTTTAAAGTCGATGTAACAGATGTTCCAAGTGTTCCTCTGACTGCGACGACCTCGGACTCTGAAATTTTTAGCATCTATGTAAGAAATTATAACCCCGCTCCTGTAATCAATACTGCGACAGCTGTTCCAGCAGTGGGCTCGACTTCTGTAGTGTATTCAGGGATGCCTTTTACAATCTCTCCCGGTGTAGTATCAGATGCCTCTGGCCCAGCAGTCGAAAAAGTTATTCAGTACCAATGGTATGCAAAGATTGGTGTAGGTGCCTGGACGGCCATCCCAGGAGCGACAGCTGAAGTACTACGCTACACTCCAGGTAACATCACATCAAATATCGATCTAAAACTTTGTGTTGGTGATAGACCTGCTGCGAATCCGGTGACCTCTACAGGCAGTTGTTCTGGTAGCTGGACTATCTCACCAAGAAAGTATCTAGAAAATTTATCAGCGTCTGGCATCGCAGTTGGGGCCCAAGTCGTTAACGAACAAGCCGTATGGTTCGACAATACAAATACTGTTCCTAACACGCAGGTTATTTACACTGCTTATACAGATAGCCAATTTTATGTATATGTTGAGAAAACAATAAAAAATGCGTCCGGTAACATTATTCTGAGCACCCAGACTACTCGATTTTATGCACTCGATAATGCGGTACCTGGTGTATCAACTTTATCTAATCTTTCTATTTCAGGATCGGCAGACAGTGTATATGTGGCTTATCTAGCCAGTGTTTCGTCTTCCCCAGGTGTTCTTGTCCCTAGAGTTCGTCGAATCAACAAAGACTATGATAGCCCTGGAATAAGAAATAAAACGGGTCTAAGCCACCCCGCTCCTTTTGGGTTTAACTATAGTCAGTATACGTTACAAAGTGGAACAACTAATCCGTGTCCAACAACTTTACCTACAATTATTTGTACATATACTCCTAGTACAGGCCAAGGCGTTCCTTCGAAAATTACCTTCTCAGGCGTTATGACAGATGGCATGGAAATTAATATTAACAATTACATTTTCACTGCTAGAGGGACTGCACCATTAGCTGAAAATGAAGTTTGCGACAACACAATTTGTAGTGACGTAAACATGATGGCAACTAGCCTTGTTAATAAAATTAATGCAAACACTAATACTGCTCTCCATGGAATTACAGCGCACGTAGGGACTTCTCCCGGCCCAGGCCAAGCCGTTGTAGAACTTTATAACTCTGGGAGAGACGATTATCTAGACTTTACTGGCTTCCCTTCTACCGCAAACGGGTTAGGAAAAATTTTCGTGAAAGATGCTCATTGGTACCTACCTGTTATCGATGTAACAGATGATAATAATGTGACCTTGATTATTGGTAATTCTGACGAGCATATGCGCTTAAATGCTACAAGCTTCCAGACACTCACAGATATGGGGCGAACCGCATTTTTCGATAGTGAAGTTAGCTCTAATGGAGAACTAGTTTTCGCTCAAATTTCAGCAGACTTATCAGATGCCGGAACTCTTTACCTATATCGATATGTAGATATGGGAATAACTTGGGGCTTATTTGATGCTGCAGGATCGGCTTCGCCTTCTGACCAAGCTGCTGTACAAATTTTTAGCGCCTATACTTTTGAAAGTGTAAGTCTTGCCACAAACAAAACTGGTAACTCTTATTTTTACGTATTAGCAAAAGAAAAAACAATCAATGGCGGAGAATACCATATTGGCCGATACAACATTGATCTAGACACTGCTGTCACACCAAGTGAGAACTTCCTCGCTTCTAACTTATTAGCTACTGACTCTACATCTGTCGTTATGCCAGATGCTAAGGTTAAAGTAGCGGAGATTTTCTCTGTCGCAGGGTATGCCGAGGCGAGAATTCTATTTAATTCTGTAGGGTCGGGAGCTGTAAACTACCCTCGCATCGCAAGATGGAGAGCAGATGACACTATCTCATGCGGAACCTGTGAATCGTTAACTGGAAATATTGAAACTCTGAGTACATCAAAAATTGGATTCTCTCAGGTTGCAAACGATCTCACATATGGTGTTGCCGGTGCAGTGGCGAACGAAAATATTCGTGACATCGTGTTCACTTCATTTAGCTCAGATATCTCGAACACTGATCTTTTTAGACCTCAACTGGGTATTATTAACGCAGAATCTGTTGCGATCCAGTCAACTACTGTCGATGCAACCGGCATGTGGCGCCCTCCTTTCGTATTAGATTAGTAGGAAATTTTAATAAGTTTGGTATGATGAAGTTATGCAACTTCGTCATACCATTTTTCTTTGCCTTCTCTTTTTGAGCGTCTCGGCCCACGCCTTTGAACTCATCATGATCCAGGCCGTCTCAGACACTAGAAAAACGTTCATTACCCGCAATGGTAAGCGCCAGGGCGTGCAACCAGGTATGACAGGTACATTTACCGCAGAGGACGTTTCGATCCTTGCTAAGGCCATTAACGTCAGCGGTAACTTCACTCAATGGCAAATTGTAAATGCAGATGCCATGCTCCCTTTCGAAAAGGGCACCATCGTTACTTACTACCCTGCTACCGAATACATCTGGGCCCTCTCGCCAGAAACTGAAAGAAAGAAGTACATCAAAACCATGATCCCGGTTGCCCGTCGTTCATGGGTCTTCAAGGGTGGTCTTACCCGCGGACTTTCTGAATCAGTTTCAGATGCTCCGGCCAATACTTCTAAACGTGGTGGCTTCACGGGCGAGATTTACTTTGAAAAAGATATTCCAAATGGCGGAGGCCTTGCCTTTGACATTGGTGTTCGTTATGAGCGCGAAGTTATTAACTACTCTGGCGCTTCTTTAGTTACCAAAAGAAGTCTTCTAATCGGTGACGTGCTCTACTACTTCGATTCTTTTCGAGACTTCCTATCTGGCGGTAAATTCTTTTTAGGTGCCGGACTTGGTTACGGGATGTCGAACACATCAACTGTAGGTCTTGAGCAATCAGGCCCAGTTTCTCTTCTACCAACTGTTAAGGCCGGTGTGACACTTCCCTTCAATGAAACGTGGGAGTTCTTAACCGATGCTGCTTTTGAGAGTTTAAATACTCGTGAAGAACAGGAAGATGGAAGAGTCCAAACCACAACTCAAACGAACTTTAAGTTTGGTTTTGGTCTTCGTAGATTCTTTTAGTTTCATCCCTAACCTACTGTCATCGTTCAAATAAATGGAATATATTTTATATGTATTGTGTTATTTCACTCTAAGACATAGAGTGTTCCTGTTACTGCTTGTTTCTTACTGTTAAGACCTCAACTTCTCATCATTAAAAATCAATCAATACATTTAACTTTATTTCCCAACACTCTAATTAGTGGGGAAAATTCTATGGAGACTCTATGAACACAAAAATTTACGTTGGAAACCTAAGCTTCAACATCACTAACGATGCTCTAGCTGATAAATTCGCAGCTTTCGGCAAAGTAACTTCAGCTAAAATCATCGTTGACCGCGACACAAACCGCAGCAAAGGTTTTGGTTTTGTTGAAATGTCTACAGGTGCAGAAGCTCAAGATGCTATCGCATCTCTAAACGGTTCTGACTTCGGTGGACGTAACATGAACGTTACTGAAGCGAAGCCGATGGAACCACGTACGAACAACCGTCGTTTCTAATTTTTGACCAAAAAAAAGGACCCTTTCGGGTCCTTTTCTTTTTCTGCCTTATTTATTCTTATTAAGACCGATATCTTTAATTCTTTGCATAAGCCAGTCATGAGCATTGATCGGCTCATACTTCTCACCAGCACCACGACATGAAGGAATGCAAGTAAGCATAGTATCTGGATTTGGATGCGTGAAGAACGGCATTGAGTAGCGGTTCGACGTAGCATCATCAGGGTTAACCACTCGGTGAGTAGTTGCTGGGATAACTTCGTTTGTAATACGAGAAAGCATATCACCTGAATCGATTACAAGTTGTCTGTCGTTACAAGAAACCGGTAACCATTTTCCGTCACGGTCAAGAAGCTCAAGACCAGCAGAAGTAGCACCAACCATACAAGTAATGAGGTTAATGTCCTCGTGAGCAGCAGCGCGAACAGCGTTCTTAGGAGCAGCTGGCCCTAGAGGTGGATAGTGAATCGCGCGGATGATTGAGTTACCATCAGAAAGCATATCGCGGAAATAATTCTGAGGAACATCAAGTGCCATTCCTAGAGAATCAAGAATCAATGTCGAAGTAGTGTCCATACCATCGTAAAGCTTAAGCATTACGTCTTTGAACTCAGCAACTTCAGTTGGCCAAAGGTTATCTGGAAGGTGTTTCTTGAAGCGAGCTGGATCTTTGATCGTTTCGCGACCAACGTGCCAGAACTCTTTTAGATCCGGGTACTGAGAGTTTTTAGCGTGCTCAACACCGAACGCAGTATAACCGCGCTGACCGCCGCCCTCTTTGCAGATATATTGTCTTTTTGTTGCTTCTGGAAGTTGGAAGAACTCATGAACCAGGTCATAAGCCTTGCTGGTAAGTTTATAATCAACCGGGTGATCAACGAGAACAATGAAACCGTAGTCTTTAAGACCTCTGAATAGCTCGTTCGTGAACTTCACTTTATCGTTTGTCGTTCCGTTAACGAAACTCATTAAACTAAGCTCTGGTACTTTACGAATGGCGTCCATGACGTCCTCCTGTTTTCTTAATTACTATCTAAATAATCCTGAATGGCGGGGGATGTCTAAGCAAAAAATTAGATCGTTCCTAGCGAGAAAATACCGTAGAAATTTTACAGGAATGCATTAGTAATTCTTATAGGTTTTGAGAGGAAAAAGGGGAGAATTTCTTCTCCCCTCCCAATCCTAGAACCACTCCATTAATAACCTTAAAATTGTTGTTAGCAATTTCAAAATCTGGATAATAAGTTCTAGCATTTTCAACGCTTTGAGCATCCCTGCCTCCTAAGGTCGCCTTCATTGGCCATAGGTGCTCTTAGCTTTGATCATTTATAAAATCGTGTTAGCATCAATTACCCTCCTAAATCCCGGTTTGTTAGGCCGTTTAGGAATTTTCAATGCTTTGAAACCCCTCTATCACGAGGGGTTTTTTATTTGGAAGAGTTGCTTGATTTCATGGGATATTTTTTCGGATTTGAAGCTGAGTCTAGTAACTAAATCCCGAGTGCAAGACCGGTTTTATTACCCTGGATTTGGGCCGGACGAGCGTTAACTAACCCCTCCAGAAAAGTCAGGGCAGCGCGAGCATCTACAGGGGCCTGGTATTTGCCGGAAACTTCCAGGATACAAACATCACGGAAGGTCCAAACTTCGACCGAGGGCTTCTTAATAAGTGGACTTTTTTGGGCCTGGGCAGGGGTCAGCTTAAGCTTCCAAGAAATGGAACTGACGTCAACACGACGAAGGTTTGAAAGATCAGGTAAATCAACTCCCACCATGCGAGCAAGATCAGCATGCTCAGGTCGAAAATCATCTCCCGGGGCCTTAAACGAACAAGAGTTCGAGTAACTTAAACCGTAGTTTACATCTTCCTCGCACTTAAACTCTCCATTCGTAGAGGCAGAAAGCTTGCGATAGATCGTCTCATCGATAGGTAGACTTCTTTGAGTGCGGAACTTAAGAGTCAGTTCATCCCCTTTTTGGGAACGGATAAAACGAAGAATAAGACCCAGGTCATTTAGGCCTTTTAGTCCTTTCTCAAAGAAAGAAATCATCTCTCTTTCTTCTTTCTCTCGAGGGATACTTTCAAGCACGTCACAAGAGTAGAGAATTTTCGCCTCTCCCCCTGAAATGTAAGAGACCTGTGCAAGCACAGGTCCCGTGATGAAAATAGCTAAGAGTAAAAGTTTTTTCATTAATTAGTTAAGCACACACTTAATTTTCTTGTCTCCGCGAGCGAAGTAAAAAGGTTTGCCAGGAACTACTGGCATAGCTGCTGAACCTTCTAAAGCGCGGCCAAGATTTGAGCGTTGTACATTATAAACGTTTGCAACGTAATCATCGTCTGTCACATTTACACGGAAAACCAAGTCATCCTGCTCGATCCATAGGTTCATAGAGCAGTAATATGGCTCAATTGAAGGCTCATCAGAGTTAAAACCGTCCCAAGCCGCAGATTCAGTTTTAACGACACGGTAGTTCTGAATAAGTTCACAAGTTAGAACTTCATCAGAACACTTACGAACAGCTTGAGCAAAAGTTAATTGAGAGAATGCTAAAAGAACGAAAGCGAAAACGATTGAAGATTTCATCGAAACATCCTTTGGGTTTTGTTGGTAAGTGACTTCTACCAAAAGATGAAGAGAAACGATTGTTATGGTTAGGTTAGCTGGAAAAAAATACAGTGATAAAAATAATTTAATTTCAAATAAAAAGGCCCCGCGAGGGGCCCTGAATACAACTACTTAATGAGGTAAGACCAGTCTTGTTTGTGCTCATCCGTCACACAAGCAATCTCTTCTTCTCTTAATTCCGAAGGACATACCGTAACAGCGATATCTTTTAAATGTGGCTCAAGACTTGCGAGATTAATGTCCTTGGCCTCAACTGTCTTCGACTCCTGGAAAACCTGCCCTTTAGCGTCCTTACATTCATTGTTATAAAACAACGGAGACTTATTAAAATCTACTTTTACTTCACAGGTAATTGAATCGCCTTCAATTTCCGTTTTATAGCCTAGAAGATAAGTTGATGAACCGGTCTTCTTAATGCTTGAAAGATTCTTTTTCAATTGATTCGACATCACATCGGCATTTGTTTCAAGCGATTCAGCATTAAGTTCCCACCCTTCAGCGTGGCTTGAAAGAACAAAATACGAAGAAGTTCTCTGCTTTAAAACCATTTCCACAACAGCATCTGTTTCTTTGCCATCAACACCATAATAAGTTGTTTCTTTGGTGATTGCCTTACCTACTGGAACTGTTTTCCAGCCATGAAGCCTCTTCATGGTTTTGATCATTTCTTGAAAGTCGGCTTCCTTCACTGAGGCCGGAGAACGCATTTCACTCTTGGCCATTTTGATTGAGTCCATCCAGGTCAGATGCGGCATGTGAGGAGTTTTTGTAGGTGCTGGTTTATGCGAGCTACAAGATACGAGTAATGCTCCCAGAGCAAGGATTGAAATGTATTTCATCGAGCCTCCAATAATTGTTTTTCAACTATTGTAGGCCATTACTAAAAAATAAAAACTGAAGATTGATTAAAGAAACATCATCGTGCCAAGGCGGATCCAGCTCGATTTTTCTTCAAGCGCGATCTCGTAATCCTGACTCATTCCCATGCTGGTCTCAAGCTTGATATTAAACTCACTCTGGAGTTTGTCTTTCTCAACCTGAAGTTCCTGGAAACAACGACGGGCCTCAGCCTCAAAGTTTTCTGTGCGAAGAGTTCCCATGGTCATAAGACCTCTTAGCTTTAGCTTCTCCGATTTAAGAATGAACTCGGCCGCTTCAACTAACTCGGTATAGGTCTCAAAGCCAGACTTCTCTTCTTCTCTTGAAGTATTAAACTGAAGAAAGATATCGATGGGATGTCTTAGTTTCTCTTGTCCCTTGATGAGACGATCAACCAGATGAAGATCGTGCACAGAATGAATGGCGCGAAGATTAGCGATCTTAAACAGCGTATTCACCTTATTAGTTTGAAGGTGGCCAATCATATGCCAACGAATATCAGGACAAGTTTTGGCGAGATCCCGGGCCTTGTCTTCCAATTCCTGAACACGGTTCTCACCGAAGTCCCGGTGTCCGAGATCATAGTAGGCCTGAATTTCTTCCAGGGACCTTGTTTTAGTAACAATCAGTAGATTTGTGTGAGCAGAAAGCTTTGAGTTGATGGATTTAAGCTTTTCAGCGTAGAGCGCCTTATTAACCAAGCCTATTCCTCTTCGCCCTTTCCTTTCTTTTTCTTTTTTAAGGAAATGGTCGCCTTCACTTCGAAGTCATACTTCTCAGCGATCTTATCAAACTCTTTTGAGATATCGATTTTATCCAGATAAGACTTCAATTCATTTTTTACAGAAGATACGAACTCAGACTTAGTGTTCTTTGCGTTTTCCACTAAACCGCCCACAATGTCTTTCGGAAGTGGCACGTCTTTTAAAAGAGCGCGCACACTTTCCTCAGTCATGAAGGCAGCGGTCACACCGGTGCTCACCACTTTTTTAAGGATGTCTCCGACTTTACCGTCTTTGTCCTTCTTCTCTTCCATTTATAAGCTCGCTGCTCTTTTAGCAAAGGCCTTCATATTAAGTGGAAGGTTGGTATTCACAAGAGTCTTCTCGATCATACCAAGGCCTGGCATAAAGCCTTTAAGTTCAACTTCAAGTGAATAAGTCACTTCAGTTTTTCCACCAAGATCTTTCAGGGTCCATTTGCCATTATTGATTTTCATCATATCACCAGAAACCAGTGACCAGCTCACTTCAGAGTGAGGCTTGTTCGCTAGTTTAATCGTATATGAGATTTCTTTAATAAGGTTCAGGTTAAATGTGACCGTTGCTCCATCGGCTGATTCACTTTTAACTTCTACTGATTTCATTCCATCTACGAACTGTGGATAGTTCTTATAATCAACAATCGCTTGGTAAAACTTATCAGCAGGGACATCAAAAATTTCAGTACGTTCAGCACGGGCCATGACTAATTCCTTTTAGTATCTAGGTTTCTTATCAAAATGGTGTTCAGCTCTGATATGTCTAATTGTACCAGATTCACTTCTCATCACAAGCGAGTGAGTCAGACAGCCCCATGGTTTAAAGACAACACCATCAAGGAAGTTACCAGTCGTGACCCCTGTGGCAACGAACATCAGGTTTCCTTTGGCAAGGTCATCAATTTTGAAAACACGGTTGATATCATCAATACCCATTTTCAGAGCACGCTCTACTTCACCTGGATTACGAGGTTTCAAAATTCCCTGGAACTCTCCGTTCAGACACTGCAACGCTGCCGCAGCGATTACACCCTCAGGAGCACCACCGATACCGAAAAGGATATCGATCCCTGAATTTGGAGTCGCAGTAGCAATTGCCGCAGAAACGTCACCGTCGCCGATAAGGTTAATACGAGCACCTGCTGCACGAATTTCTTCGATGAGTTCTTTATGACGTGGACGATCCAAAACGATCGCAGTCAGATCCGCCACTCGACATTTTTTGGCCTCAGCAAGACGCTTCAAGTTTTCAGTCGGAGTTTGACGAATATCAAGCTTACCTTTCCCTTCCGGGCCGGAAGCGATTTTTAACATGTATGTATCTGGAGCATGAAGAAGGTTGCCTGCTTCACCGATCGCCATAACCGAAATTGAGTTATAACCACCGTGAGCACAAATTGTAGTTCCTTCCAGAGGATCAAGAGCGATTTCTAGTTTGGCCCCAGTTCCTGAACCAACTTTCTCACCGATATAAAGCATAGGAGCTTCATCACGCTCACCTTCACCGATAACGACAGTGGCATCACACTCAACTGAATCAAGCATGGCCCGCATAGCATCTACCGCGGCCTGGTCAGCTGCTTTTTCATCCCCACGACCCATTAAACGGGCAGAGGCAATAGCGGCCATCTCGGTCACTCGTACAAATTCCATGGCTAAGTTACGGTTCATGTCAAAATTCCCTGTTAAAGTTTATCGAGTGAAATCATACCTTTTTTCACTGATTCCTTGAAGGGATTAACTCAATTGACGCAGTAGAAATGTTTTAGTTTCTGCTGGTAAAAGATCGATTGAGATGAGGCCAACCAGAGTTTTGATACGCTCTAGCTTATCTCCATCTGCATCAGGATCGATATTGAATACCCACTCATCCTCTGTGATAAGTGGAGTATCGACATTTCTTTTTGACAGAATTCGTCCGGTTTTAAGCCCCTGGCCGTCTTCCCATTCAACAAACGTCTCTAGGAAAAGAACCTGAAACTTCGACATCTCACCGTCATTGTGCTGCCACACAAAAATTTCTACTGGGCCGTCTGAACGAAGCCAGTACTTAAGGCGGGCCGGAATCTCCAGACCGTCATCCACTTTATGAAGAGGCTTAAGACGCTTAACCATCTCTTCCATTTGAAGAAAATTCTGAACGCGGTCCAATACATCTCGTTTTTTAATGAACTCCACACCAATTCGATTTGGCGTGCTCCACTTCACAGTTCCTGCAATGTCTAAGCTCTTACCTAGCCAATGAATATGGCCCTTAAGCGCAGTATCAGTCGCGAAATCCTTGCCGTCCTCTTTCAAAGAAAGCTGCATACCAGTGTGTGAAATATCTTTGATCTCGTATACACGAGAAGTATCGTCGGATTTAAAAGTTAAATAACAGAACGGGAAACGAGGAAGAATTCTCTTCTCATGCTTCTCAAAATCACTCTTAATCAAATTAAAACGTCTTTCCATGGTCACCTCATTATTCTCTTATTGTAGGTGTTCCAGTAATATAAGAAAGCTAGGTAAATTTTGTTAAATTGGAAAGACATGGAAAAGCTTGAAAACGATCTGGAAATTGATAACCTGCCAAACCGCCTGACTTTTTTCAGGATGCTGATGATTCCAGTCGTCGTGCTGACCCTGTATTTCACAGAAGACACACCTCATTGGCTCACTCCTTATCAAAGTTGGCTTGGACACATTGCTTGCTGGATTTTCGTTGTGGCATCCATCACTGATTTTCTTGATGGCTATATTGCACGTAAGCGCAACATCGTAACGGTCTTTGGTTCTTTCCTTGATCCTATCGCTGATAAATTTCTCGTGGTATCGGCCCTGATTATGCTCATGGGCCTGGATCGCGTTCACCCCATTGTTGTAATCATTCTGGTTCTGCGTGAAATGTATATGACTTCCCTTCGCCTCTTGGCCATGACGGAAGATGTGGATGTGCCAGTAAGTAACATGGGTAAATGGAAAACCGGAACACAGATGGTGGCGACACCGATGCTTATGGTTTATGACGATTTCTTAGGCATTGATACAGCTCTGGTAGGAACGATTCTTATTTATATTGCTGCCCTACTTTCACTTTGGTCAGCGCTTAAGTACTCACTCTCTATGATTAAAAAACTTCAAGAGAAGCGTGCTGAGAAAAAACGCGCGAAGAAAGAACAAAAACTCTCAAAAGAATCCACATGAGTAAGTTTGTTCTTTGTTGTGTATCAACCACGGCGATTAAAGAAAGTTTCCATCGGGAGCTGACTGATCTTTTAAACCGCCATCATGCGCAGACTGAAAAGCATATTCATTTGTCGCAAGAGGGTCTTTGGGCCCTGGATATGCCGGTGATCTTTTCAGATCCAGCAGATGCCAAGAACATTAAGTTTGAACTCATCGATCTCTCAAATAAGTACCAGGTTGATATGGCCCTTTTGCCAGATCATCCCTCTCGCACGAATCGAAAACTCATCGTTTTTGATATGGATGCCACTCTCATTAAACAAGAAGTGATCAATGAACTGGCCGACGCCAACAACGTTGGCGACAAGGTAAAAGAAATCACCGTTCGGGCGATGAATGGTGACATGACTTTTGATGAATCATTGAAGACCAGAGTTTCATTTTTAAAAGGGCTTCACCGCTCAAAAATGGAAGGCATACTTGCTCGTCTGGAGCTTAATCCGGGTGTGGCAAAGCTCATCAAAGAAGTTCAAAAACTGGGTTACAAGACCGCCATTATTTCTGGTGGCTTTAAGTATTTTGCGGAAAGTTTTCGTGAGCGTCTTAAGATGGATTATGCCTTTGCCAATGATTTGGAATGGGACGGCGATGTACTTACAGGACAAGTCTCAGGACCAGTGGTGAATGCGGAAGAGAAGGCACGTCTCTTAAAAGTTCTCGCTGAAAAAGAAAATATCACTCTGGATCAAGTCGTTGCAGTTGGTGATGGGGCAAATGATATCCCGATGCTTCTTACTGCGGGATTCGGAATCGCTTTCCACGCCAAAGAAAAAGTGAAGCAAGCTGCGAACCACCAAATGGGCCATGGACCCATGAGTATCATTCTTTATTTCCTCGGCGTTCCTGGAGATCATAGAGATGAAGCTGTATAAAACTCTTTCATCTGCCACTCAAGCGCGTGAAGATGTCACGGCATTGAAGATCTCTATTAAAGGTGAGCAATTCCCCTCTGAGCTTTTGGATTTTCCAAATCTAGAAGAACTCTACCTTGAAGGGAACTGCAAAGAATTTCCATTCGAAGGAATCACTTGGGAGAGACTCAAAGTTCTTTCAATTAAGTGGCCCTCTTTCACGGGAGATCTAAGTCTTCTCTTTCGTCTGCCAAAACTAGAGAATTTGAAAATTATCGATACCCCTCTTAAAACTTTTCTCCTCCCTCTGGGTCACGCTGCTGCACCAGTGAAGTCACTTACAATAAAAGACTGCGGATTTAAATCACTTCCGGAAGAGATTGGGATGCTCGGTTCTTTGACCGAGGCCAATTTCTCTGGGAATAATTTAAGTGCGCTTCCACACGGCTTTCTCGATCTCAAACTTTTAAAACGTCTAAACCTTGATCACAATCAATTTAAGATCTTTCCTGACCTGATCAAAAAAATGCCAAACCTCTCCCACCTGTCCATCGATCACAATCCTTTTCCCGAAGAAGAAAAGGAACGCATCCAACGAATCTTCCATATTTGGGTCAACTAAACTTCTGTAAGGCCGATTTTACTCATCTTTAAGCCCCGCACAAAACTGTTAAGATTTTATTCATTAAACGGCTGAATTTTAAGCCGGTGCTAAACATTTTGACACCAGTATTAAATGTAAACCAGTCAACATGCTGAATTTGCTACGGGCACCTAAAGAAACAGTTGGCCCACCAAATGCATCAGTTAAAACCAGAATCATTAGAGTGTCTAAAGGAGACCAACATATGAAACGCACACTACTAGCTCTTACTCTTGCAACTGTTACTTCTACTGCTTTTTCAGCAACATCAGCGGATCTTCTTTTAAAAGGTGTTGTGGCCCCCATTCTAGAAGTATCGATTGCTCACGAAACGCTAGCATCTAACCTTCCTCTTGATCGCCAAGTCAACAGCGAGAAGGTTGGTACGATTACTGAAAAATCGAACTCACCTACAGGCTATAAAATCAAAGCTCGCTCTGCTAAGGGTGGTAAGCTTGTAAACGCTGCTGACCAAAACAGCTATGTTCAATACACTCTGACTTATCAGGGCAGTAACGTTCCTCTGAACACTTCAGCGACTGAAGTTTACAGTACGGCCAACATCCGTGGAACTAACTCAAAGGACCTGAAAATCTCGTATAATCAGCCATCTAACCTATCGGCCGGTTCGTACGAAGATACAGTGACTTTCACTATCGAAGCAAACTAGATTAAAGTAATCAATTAATATTTCCGATAAGCCCGAGGTATGAAAACTACTCTCGGGCTTTTTCTTTTAATGACTTCATTTTCAACTTCGGCCGGAACTACCGACTCTCTTTTTCTTCGGGCCGTGGTTCCTCATAAAGTTTCTGTGAAAATGAATAAACAAGGTAAGCCTGAACTCAAATCCAATTCCAAACTTTCAGTCGGCCATCCTCAGCTAGTTACCACAAGAACTAGTAATTCTTACGTCGTTGCAGTTATTCAACCTTAATCCATAGATAAAGATCTCCCTCTCACATATAATTGTTAAGAAGGAGTTCATGGATGAACCGTTTTATTCTACTATTATTGCCTCTGCTTTTTTCTTTCACTTTTTCCCCTATGTCTCAAACCATCGATCTTGGTGAGAAACAAAAGGCCACACAGTATCTAATTGAAAATGACTCTGACCAGAAAATGGCCATTGAACTTTCAGTTAAAGAACGGGCCATGAATGAGAAAGGAGAAGAAACTCTAACTGCCACAACCGAAATGGCGATCTTCCCTCCACAAATCATCATTCAACCAGGTGATAAAAGAACTATTCGCGTAAGCTGGACCGGTAAAGACATTCCAACTGCGGAGAAGAATTTTAGAGTGATAGCTGAACAGCTC
Source organism: Peredibacter starrii (assembly GCF_034259205.1). Lineage (GTDB taxonomy): Bacteria > Bdellovibrionota > Bacteriovoracia > Bacteriovoracales > Bacteriovoracaceae > Peredibacter > Peredibacter starrii. The sequence continues at coordinate 2,922,883 of NZ_CP139487.1, forward strand.
GATTTAAAAGTGGACGCCAAGTCTAAAAATAAATCCGGTGTAAAAATGCTCATGAAGTATATGGCCACTCTTTATCTCACTCCGGAAGATGCGGAGGAGAAACTTTCGATTACTTCTTTTGAGAAGAAAGGTAATGAAGTAAGCATCACGATTGAGAACTCAGGCAATCGTCACAAGATTCTAGCTGATCCCAAAATCACGTTCGCGAATGACAACAAAAAAGTTCTTCTTGAAAAGAACGATCTTATCGGGATTGCCGGCGAGAATGTTCTCGGAAATAGTAAAAGAATTTTCGTCATTAAAACCACTAAAGAGATTCCTGCAAAATCAAAAGCGACATTAAAAGTTAATGACTAAGATTTTTCTATTGGTCTTACTTTTTCTAGTAGGTCTGAACACTACTATCGCTAGTGATGTTCAAGGCCATACTTATGAGGCCAACCTCCCCTTATACGACGAGGAAAATAACCTCGGCGACGTGACCGCCCTGATCGAGGGTGAAAAAGTCATTTTCATTGATCGCGATGATTTAAAAGCTGTTCTGCAAAATGTTCTAAAAGATGACACGCTTAATTCCCTGGATAAACTTCCTGAGCGGGTTCGACCTGAGATTCTTCCCTTCGCCATCACCTTCAGTCCAGAGGAATTAAAACTCATGGCGAGTCTGGGACTTGAAATCAAATCTCGTAAAAAGACTGATCTGGGCGTGAATCTGGAAGAAGAAAAGAAACTCGCTCTTCGTCCTGCTCCGTTTGGGGGCGCCATCAATTATCGTTTGGAAAAAAACTGGGCCCATGATGACCTCGGCGGCGATTACTTTGATGGTCAGTTTAATTCTTTCATGAACCTTAAATCTGTGGTTCTGGAGAATCAAACTTACTATCAGGACAATAAAGAAAAACCATGGTTTCGTGGCGATACACGTTTGGTGAAAGATTTCGAAAAACACCAGATTAGAACTCAGATTGGTGACGTTTATCCTCAAATTCAAGGTTTCATGGCCCCACGTCCGATGGGTGGGATCAATATCGCGAGAAACTTTACTCTGAATCCTTATCGCTTGCCCTATCCGACAGGAAATCAAAACTTCAACTTGAAGTCGCGCTCTTTTGTTAAATACTTCGTGAACTCAGTTCTGGTTAAATCCGAGTATCTTCCGGCCGGTAATTATACCGCTAAAGACATTCCGCTTAATAACGGTCTTAACACCGTTTTAATCGAAGCAACTGATGATCTCGGACAAAAACAGGTTTTCGTTTTCCGGGCCTCATCAAGTATCAGTCTTTTGAATGAAGGAGAGAGCCGATTTGATGTGTCTTACGGAGCTCCGTTTTTAGATAGTGCTACCAAAAGAACTTATCTTGAAGGTGATGGCAAAGTTTTTTCTGGATTCTATCAATATGGATTTTCTTCACTCCTCTCTTCATCGGTTTATCTTCAGAACCAAAATGATTTTAACCTTATGGGGGCTGAAGTCATCAATGCTACGGCGATCGGTAATTTCACTTTAGGTGGAGCTCACTCGATGCTGGGAGATGTGGATGGAAACGCGGCCAGCGTGGGCTATCAACTCGTGACTCAAGGCCAGAAATGGTTTGATTCCCACACTCTGGGTCTTCGCTATGAATTTCGATCACAGGATTTCAAAACAACACTTCTAGATGTCGCCTCATCGGTTCAGAACGCTTATGCCGCCACTTATACTGTTCCGGTTGGCAGTCACATTACTCTCGCCTTGGGTGGTAACTACGGTGACGTCAGAAATAATAATTTAGAGAATCGTTATGGCTACGATAGCAGTGCCAGCTTTCGATTATTTAATCAGCACAACGTCACTGTTTATGTGAGCCGCAATCGCGATGAGTTTAAGAAATGGAATGATGTGGCCTATGTGTTCTTTACCTTCATGTTCCCTGAGTCGAACAACTTTGTATCAGGGCTCTATGACTACAACAAAGAAACAGTGAAAGCGACTCTTATGCGGGACAATCAAAACCGCCTGTATAAAACCAGGGCCCAGGCCATTGCTGAATACGGTGCCGATAAACAAAACGGTGAAGTGGATCTTTCTTATCCGACACCTGTGGGTGACTTCGGAGGAAGAATTACCGGAAACCGCTTAACCGAAAGCAATCAAACTATTGGCCGGGGAAGTGCCCGCATTAATTCCGCTCTGGTATTTGCCTTTGATGATGGTGAATTTGGCGGTGGTATTTCTCGTCCGGTTCCGGGAAGTTTTGTTCTCTTTAAACCAGAAAAGCGTCTAAAGGATCAGAAGATCGGGCTTAAATCAACTTCTCCTTTCACAGAAGCTGAGTCAGGTCTTTTTGATGAAATTGTCTTTAGTAACCTTATTGCTTACCAGTACCGAGACATTCAACTTGATCCGACGTTCCTTGATCCGGGACGCACTCTCGTGAAAGAAAAGTTCATGCTCTACCCGACTTATCGTAGCGCACACTTAATTACTCTAAGAGAACGTGGAGCGGTGGTGCTCACGGGTACGATCTTGAATGCTGATGGATCACCTCTCTCACTTCAAGTGGGAAGTCTTAACGATATGCCGTTCTTCACGAATAGTGACGGTATGATTTTCATCGAAGGTGTTGAGCCCGGACGATATGAAATCTCATTACCAGATCGTGAAGAGAAGATTCCTGTATTCGTGAATGAAAATGATAAGGGCATGAAAAATCTTGGCACAATCCAATTGAAGGATGAACTATGAAAAGAATTTTAGGCATGATGGGTCTATTACTCTCTCTCACTGCCTGGGCCGATCCTGAGTGCGAGTATCGCCTGACGCTTTCCAATGCCACGGTTCAAGTTTTGGAGACTTCTCAGGTGGTTGAACTCACCGCCTCTTTATATCGAGGAAGAGATACATCAGACAGTAGTCGTTGTGATAATTATCGAATCTTTTTTAGTAAGGGTCTTGCAAACTCTTATCAGCGAAGAGCGTATACAATCTTGGGGCAGTACTTAAATTACAATCTTCACCGAAATAATAATCAGACCGGTATTCTTAAAGATTTTGGTGATGCTATTAACGTCAATGAATTCCTGGATGGAACTTCGCCAAACCGAAATACCACCTATACTCAAAAATTTTACGTCGCGGTCCCCGGCCTTTCTTCAACTACCTCAAAAGGGATTTACGTAGATAATATACAGGCCTCGGTTTATGCCTTTAAACCTAATAGCGGGAAATACATTTACGAAGACAGTACTTCTTTCACCGCTTACTTTTATATTCCTTCCAACATTGATGTCAGTCTCGTCGATGAAGGTGGAACATTTGATGCCTCGGCAACTTCTAAAGTGATCGACTTTGGAAATCTTGAGAAGGACCAACAAAAGGGCGTGGATTTAAGAGTCGTTTCAAATTCTTCTTATAAGGTGAGGCTTTCTTCTGCGAATGGAAGCAAACTCAAAGGTCCCGGAACATCGGTTGTAAATTATTCTTTGAAAGTGAATGGTGGATCAGTCAGTCTTCCGGCCAACACTGCTGTTGAAATGGGTTCAGGCTGGGCCACCACCAGTGCTGGGGATAAGTACAATTTGAAATTCCAGATTATGGATGACACTAAAAACCTTCAATCCGGGCTTTATCAGGATAATATCACCATTACCGCCATCGCCAACTAGTAAGATAGTCCCTGACCCTGCTCTAGAATTGTGAATTTATCTTCCGAAACCTGAAATTGCTCCCGAGCAATTTTAAGGTCCCTTTCCGGCTCATCAATTCCTTCATCCGATAACTGAAAAGTTCCATAGTGCATAGCAATTGAGCGATTAGCACCTAAATCAAGATGGGCCTTCACGGCGTCTTCAGGATTCATATGATGAAAACGCATAAACCACTGAGGCTTGTAGGCCCCAATTGGTAATAGGGCCAAATCTGGAGCTCCTAGGCGGCTTTTGATATCAAGGAAATGGGGACCATAACCAGAGTCTCCGGCAAAGTATACTTTGGTCGCCCCACTATCAATCATGAAGCTTCCCCAGAGAGATTCATTTTTGTCCCAGAGACTTCTGGCCGACCAGTGCTGCGAAGGAGCGAAGATAAAGCGAAGATCGCGCACACGCACTTCTTCCCACCAATCCATGGCCTTTACATTTTGAACGCCGGCCTTTTTAAGAAGCTTTTCATCGCCCAGTGAAACCAAGAATAACGGATGAAACTTGGCATCCAGTCTCTGGATGGTTTCAAGATCGAGATGATCATAATGATTGTGAGAAATCAGAACCACATCAATTTTCGGTAGGACATCAAAAGGAATTCCAGGCTCTCTTACACGTTTTGGTCCGGCCCATGAAAAAGGGCTGGTGCGATCAGAGTAGACCGGATCAGTGAGAACATTGAGACCCGGAAATTGCAGAAGGAAGGTTGAATGATTAATCCAGGTAGCACTCACCTTCTCATCCAGACCCAGAGGTCTCATAGGAAAATTTTTATTAGGAACAGTTTCGGGCCAGTCGACCCGAGCGTTAGTCATCTTCCATTTTAAAACCTGCCAGAATGACTTTAGATCATTCTGGCCCGGGTTTAAAAACGTTTTACCGTTATAGTGATCGGAAGTTTTATAAGTCTCAGATATAGATTCAAAACTCGCCATCATGAGGAGGAGACAAACTAAGCTCTTCATTATTGAAGACTCGGTTGTTCCTCATGTCCGTTTCCCTCAACCACCATGCCTTCTCCATTCCAGGTCATCGTGATTTCGCCTTCTGGCAGACTACCTTCGAGGATTTTCTTCGAAAGCGGTCTTGTGATAAGACGTTGGAAAACACTATTCAGCGGTCTCGCTCCGTATTGGAAATCAAAGCCCTGCTCACTAAGAGCTTCATAGGCCTTTGGATCCAGACGAAGTTGAACTTTCTTAGCACGTAGACGCTCATTCAAGTGTCTTACTTGCTTATCCACCAATTGCTTCATGATACGTTTATCCAGCTCATGGAAGTAAAGAACTGAATCAATACGACCAAGGACCTCTGGCTTAAAGTCATCTTTCGGTGACTTCGAGTTTGAAGTCATCATGATGATGGTGTTTTTAAAATTCACCGTACGACCCTTATTATCAGTCAGACGTCCGTCATCCAGAATCTGAAGAAGAATGTCCGCGAAGTCAGGGTGAGCTTTTTCAATCTCATCAAAAAGAACCACACAATATGGTTTACGACGAATGGCCTCAGTTAAGACACCACCCTCTTCATAACCCACATATCCCGCAGGAGCACCGATGAGCTTCGATACTGAGTGCTTCTCAGAGAACTCAGAAAGGTCAAAGCGCACGATGTTTTCCTCATTATCAAAAAGATACTGAGTAAGCGCCTTGGCAGTTTCAGTTTTACCCACACCAGTTGGTCCTAGTAGTAGGAACGAACCTAGTGGACGAGTTTCATCTGAAAGACCGGCATAACTTGCAATCAGGGTCTCACTAATTTCATGCATCGACTCGTGTTGACCGAAGACTCTTTGATTCAAAAACTCTTCTAAGTGAAGGATATGATCCTGCTTAGATTTAAGAATCTTCTCAACCGGAATGCCAGTCTGACGAGAGATCACCTGAGCAATATGTTGTTTACTCAAAATCCAGGTGTGAGAGAAAGCACCTAGTTCTTTTTCCGTTTGCGGAATAAGCATGTACTTAATCTTCGACGCCTCTTCATAGTTCTGAGTACGTTCAGCGTTCTCTAGTTCAAATTTCAAACGGTCCAAACGGTTTTTAATCTCAGAGACTTTTTTAAGAGACTGGATTTCTTTTTCCCAAGTCGCTTTCCCTTCATCAAATTTCTTTTGAAGAGTTTCAATGTCTTTCTTCAGGTCCTGATTGTCCTTGTCCATCTCAGCATAGATCTTCTTTGAACGAAGTTCAGCTTCTGTCTCAACCAGTTTTGCAGGCATTGCTTCCGCAGAAAGTTTCAAGGCACTTGAAGCTTCATCAAGAAGGTCAATTGCTTTATCCGGAAGATTCTTATCGGTGATGTACTGATCTGATAAGAAAACCGCATTATAAACGGCATCATCAGAAATTTTAATCCCGTGGTGAGCTTCCATTTTCGAACGCACACCCATAAGAATCTCAACCGAGTCTTCTTTTGAAGGCTCATTAACAGGAACAGAACGGAAACGGCGTTCTAAGGCCGGATCATTTAAAATGTACTTTTGATATTCATCAAAAGTTGTGGCACCGATACAATGAAGTTCTCCGCGCGCCAGTGCAGGTTTTAACAAGTTCGCCGCATCCATTGCCCCATCGGTGCGTCCTGCTCCGACGAGCTGATGGATTTCGTCGATGAAGAGAACGACTTCTCCAGACTTCGACTTAACGAACTTCAGTAGATTTTGAATTCTTTCTTCAAAGTCACCACGGTACTTGGTTCCCGCCATAAGTGAGCCCATCTCAAGGGAATAAACTGTTTTGCCTTTTAGAATGTCAGGCACTTTCCCTTTTACGATTTGCTCCGCGAGCCCTTCCACGATGGCCGTTTTTCCGACTCCAGCTGGCCCCACCAATACTGGATTGTTTTTGGCCCTTCTGCCCAATATTTCAATGACAGATCTGATTTCTTTAGTTCGCCCGATAACTGGATCGAGCTTCCCTTTCTGTGCCATCTCGTTGAGGTTAACGAGAAACGTGGGTACCTCCACTTCTTCGGCCGGGTCAGCGAACTTAGCGTAGTCCACTTTAAGATTCGGGAAGAATTGGGGCAAAAATTTTAATAAATGTTTTTCCGCAACTTCGGTCTTGCCTTGTTGAACCGAGTCTCCTGAAGCAAGAGTGATCCACTCTTGAAGCTTCGGTGACGTACGAAGATTATCAATGCTGACATTACCAGACGTTCTTGGCAGATTATTTAAAAGTGCCTCAACTTCCTTCACATTATCTTTCATCGCTTTTGAAGCGTATGAAGACTTATTGAGAATTAATCCATAAAGGAGATGCTCCGGTGCGAGTTCCGTGTTCTTTTTCTTTAGGGCCTCGGACTGAGCGATATCCAGGGATCCTAAAACCACTTGATCGAATTTATTCATATATCCCTCTCCTTGATACTTTCATATCAAGCAAGATGGGGACCAAATCATCGTCGTCAAGTGTCAGGGAAATATTATTTTTGAACTTTTAGGAGTTTAACTCTTTTACTTTGATCAAGCTCTTTAATGACCTCAGTTTCGATAGTTGCCCCTGCAAGAACTTCGCTCAAATCCTTCGATTCCTGCTTAGAGAGGTCGCGTTTCATGACCTGATAACGCGAGAGAATGCTATTGTGGCAAACTTCCCATTCATGACTAAATTTGGTCTCGGGAAAGACCCTTACCAGGCGCTCCTGAGGGTTCTGTGCCTTGAAGGTACGGGAGAAGGCCTGAACGGTTAAAGGAAGGAGTTTACGGTCTTTACGGGCCATCTGAGAGAGGCGCTCGACCTCAAGGTCATGCTTTACCTGAATAAACTGGTGACACCAATTTTCTGTTCCTTCCATCGGACACTTTTCTGGCAATGGGCATGGATAAAGAACGTTATAATCTTTTAAAAGTTCGGTCCGGATTTTGAGCATCTTCGGGAAGAAGTCTTTAGTACCCGGTTCGATGAAAAGAATATGATCCGGATTTATTTTTTGGATGTAATCCAAGGCCACGTCAGCGCCCATTTCATTGGCGGAGTGACCGAAGAGAAGAAACTTTGGATTTGGGTTAGACCATTCCCAACGAGAACCCTGGAATAGTTTATCCTGATGAAGACCTTCCCAGATTTTCTTTCCTTGCTCTTTCATAAGGCTTGAGAGCTCGATCTGATAAAAGTCTTTTTCTGCCCCCATAGATTTCCAGGCCAAAGAGAAAGTACCGGGACCAGCACCCAGATCGATGAAGTCGCAGTTTTTAAGCTCCTCCATCCAACCTTGCGGCATCCATTTAAAAACTTCCTGAAGCTTCGGGACATTGGTTGAGAGATAAAAAACCGTATAGGCCGAAACCAGCCTTGGGTCTTTTAAGTAGTCGCCAATTTTGTCACGATTAATTGTGAACTTCTGGGAGATCTCTTCGATCGCCGCCAGAAGTTCGTGTTCAGAATTAAACTGATAAATGAGATGTGGTGTGAGGTCGCTTAGTTTCATTTACTGGCAAGCATAATCCGCGCGGATGTCTTGATCAACATCAATACAGTGCTGCTGCAATTTTCTTAAACTGCCTTGGATCCGGCCCTGAAGACCTTCACACTCATTGGGGTCCATCATATAAAAGAAAGCGTTCTCATACTCTCCAATACGAAGACCTTGAATAAAGCTCTGACAGTCGATGACGACTTTTTCTTGAAGATTGGTCTTCAGAACAAAACTTCTATCGAGTTCACCATCTTTTACCATTTTCCTTACACGGATTTCTCCGGCAATGGCCTGTAAAAGAGATAGGCCTAGAATAGCTCCAAAAATGTATTTCATATGTTCTCCGATAAAGTCTCATCGGAGATCCCCTTACCTAGCTGAACTTATACCTGACTTTCCCTGACAGTAAGGCAAATTGTGCCTTTTAGGTTAAGACCTCATATTGTCTGACACCCCTTGATGAAGCGATTTCGCTTTTGTACAAAACCCTTACCGAAACCAGGGAGGCCCGAATGAAGTATTGTGTACTCACTCTTTTCTTAGTTCTTAGTTCAAATGTCTTTGCTTCTGAATACACCTTTGAATCCACCGAATTGCCCCTGACTGAAAAACAATCCCGCATGCTTGATACTCTTGTTCCGGCAACTGTTGATCCGGGGCAGGTCATTAGCTGGGGAAAGGACATCGTGGCCTTGGGTGAAGCAATTTATGAATTGGTGAGAAAAGGCAGACCCACTTCTCAAACTGAATACGCTCCCATCAGTGTGGTTCCAAGAGATCCCGTGACTCGTAACTATGTTGAGCCGATGGAACTTGAAGACGCCACTGATCCTATTAAACGTCGTTTTGTCGTGAGTGCGAAGAATGGTTGGGGATCAGAAGTGTTAAGAGTCGAGTATCTTCTCCTCTTTCAAGTTGCCAAATATAACGGCAAAGGAAAATACATTCTAAATGCAGTGATGATTCCCAGTGTGAAAGTGGGATACGGCTTTGACTTCACATCGAAAATGAAAGTTGCTGGAGTGTCGAATAAAGGAAAGGCCAGTGATCCACTCGTATCGATGACATTAGATGTGCATCACACTGTGGGGAGCATTGTGAATGAACTCGAAGGCCATACAGTGGTGACTCTCACCGGCAATGGAACCGTGACATTAGAATAGCTCTTTTAAGTCCCCTAAATACGTGAGTTCTTTAGGGGACTTAATAATAACTCCAAAAGCTGATTTGGATCACTTTTTAGGCCGACGAAGAGTGGTATTCTCCACTAACAGGAGCCGAACATGAGCAAGATCAGTCATAATATCCAATGTGAAAATTGTCCCTCTAAAGAAAGTGGAATTTTTTGTAATCTCGAGCGAATGGCCCTACAAGAAGTTTCACAAAATAAAGTGATGAACACTTATAAAAGAGGCCAGACCATTTTCTTTCAAGGTAATCCTCCTTTCGGTCTGTACTGTATTTCGAATGGAAAAATCAAAGTCTATAAGACTGGAAACGATGGTAAAGAAACGATTCTTCGTATCGTTGGCCCGGGAGATGTTCTTGGCCACCGCAGTCTTTTTAGCAATGAAAACTACAACGCCACTGCGACTGTGATTGAAGACACTCAAGTGTGCTTCATCGATAAAAACTTCATTCATCAAGCGCTGAAAAAAGAACCATCGATTGCGCTTAATCTCATTGAGAAATTTAGCCGCGAGATGGGAACAGCTGAAGCTCGAAGCGCATCTATCTCAAGTAAAAGTACAAGAGAGCGCCTTGCTGAACTTCTTTTGAGCTTTCATGAGAGTTATGGTGTGGCAGAAAAAGACGGAAGAACTCGTTTAGATATCAAACTCAGCCGTGAAGAATTTGCATCAATCGTTGGTGCAGCTCAAGAAACTGTTATTCGCCTCTTCTCAGACTTCAAAGATGAGGGTGTGATTGAGCAAGAAGGTAAGATCATTTTTATCACTGATAAAGAGAAATTATTAGAGATTGCGAACTTAGATTACTGATCTAAGACATAGTCTCATCTTTTTTTCTGGTTTAAATTTCCAGTATGAAGATAAATTCGAGTCTCCTGACTGATAAAGACATTTCAATTTTAGGCCAGGTTTTTGAGACCTTGGTGTTTCCTAATGACTTTGATTTGATTTATGAAAATCATGTGCCCCCTACAGGCGTGGTTCTGATTGAAGGGAAATTGGAAATCCTAAAAAGGAATAAACCCAAATTAGAAATCACGACACTGCAGTCTTTTGGGATCAAGGAACTGCTAAAAGGCACTCCACTCCCCTTCGGCTGCAGGATCAAGGCAAACTCCAAAGTCATGCTTATCAGCAAATCTTTGGTCCTTGAAAATAAACTCGCGGACCTTTTCAATTTGGCCACTTAAACCCTGGCAATTGGGCATGGCACTTTGACCAAAAATACGCGTCACATCTAGGCTGCTTATATGTGGAGTCAGCTAAAAAACTTCCTGGAAGAGATGAGACTTTTAATCTTTAGTCCGTTTTTCTTCTTCCTCACCCTGATCGGTAATGGTTTCATTATTTCCTGCGGCTACCTTTTTTACCACATAGAAAAAGATGTTAATCCCAAGGTAACTCACTTCATTGACGCCCTTTGGTGGAGCTTTACCACGGCCACAACAACTGGCTACGGCGACATTACCCCCATGACTGATTTCGGAAAAATCCTTAGCATTTTTTTGATGATCAGTGGACTTCTGCTCTTCGCGATTTTCACCGCTATGTTCGCTGAAACCATTCTAACCTATAGAAGAGGTCAAAAAAAATAATTACGGGATATCCAGGCTTCCATCTGCCTTAAACGGAAATGCTCCCCAGGCCACTTCCCACATATGCCCATCGGGATCGGTGAAATAACCGCTATAGCCGCCCCAAAAGACTTCCTGGGGCTTTTTAACGATCTTGCCGCCGGCCTTTTCAACTAGCGCCATCACTTCATCCACCTGATGTTTTTCTTTTGTATTGTGAGCGATGGTGATTCCAGAGAACGCTGGGAATTTTGCTTCACGATTATCACCTATATCTTTTACCAGTTCCTTCAGCGGGAAAAGTGAAAGTGCGGTGCCGCTGGTTTTAAAGAAAACCACTCCCTTCTCTTCGGACCAAGTCGTCGGAAAGCCCAGGGCCTCGTAGAATTTCTTTGATCTTGCCAGATCTGAAACGCCTAAAGTGATTAATGATATTCGCGGTTCCATAATGTCCTTTGTCCAAAAGGTGCCAGGTTACTTTCGCTAGCGGAAGTGCTCTTGACAATTCCGTACATTTTACGTATCATGATTTTGGATTTGAATCAATCAAAAAACGATGGCGAAGAAAATCTTAAGTTTCACTTCCGCCAGCGAAAGTGATTTCAAATCTTCAATTTCTCTAACAGATCTAATTCTGCTTTGCTTAAAGTATTCTGATTCTTGAAAATGGCGAGCATGTCATAAGGAAAGCTGTATTTGATATCACGCACCTGCTTAAAACCATGCAAGTCAATCAGATCAGGCACAAGACATGTTCCTCCAAGAGTTTCCATGGTCTTTCGACAAACTGACCAACTCTCCACTTGAATATACTGTTCTAAATCTTTGTTCTGCTTATTGAGTGACTTAAAAAGATGATTCACTTCCGGCCGATTCTCCGTCGTGATTAAAGGACCAGAAAATTTTCCCGACTTCGATTGCAAAACAAAGTGACCTTTCGCAATTACCTTCGAACCAAATCCAAATGTCTTATTGTCATTGATAATAAGACCCAGCTGGGCCTCCCCATCAGTAACTAATTGACGAACCTTGGCACTCGTTCCAATTTGAATCCGAACTTTACCTAACTTCATTTTTTTTAAGGCCGGTAATACAAAATATTCTGCTATAGTCGCTGAACAAGCGATGCTCATCTCAGGCGCAGCATTCAGTCCTGCGAGCTCGGTATTAAAAGCTTCTAAACTCTTCTTGGCCTTTTGATAAAAAACTCTGCCTTCATCAGTCAGCTCTAATCGATTCTTAGCATGAATAATCAATTCATAACCTAAAAGATTTTCCATTCGGCGAATCGCCTGACTAATCGCAGGTCTTGAGATGTGATTTTTTTCGGCCGCCAGTGTGAGGCTCGCCAAATCAATGGTGTCGGTAAAGTACTGAAGAGCACTGAGGCTTAAGTCGGTCCATTTCATAGTAACCAAAACTTACCATTTCATGAATAATTAGTCACTTTTTGTTTTATCTCCAAAAGGATAGTAATTCCTCACACAACCACTGGAGACTTTATGAAATTCGTATTCCTGGCAATCGCCCTTTCTCTCTCAACTTCCCTATTTGCGGGGTCCGTGACCGTTCAGGTTTATGCGAGGGCCGCTTTTACTTGTCGTAATGTTGAGGAACAGGCCATCTGGAATCTTCAACGTAAATGTGCCGAACTAAACATGAAGCTTACTCATTATGCTTTTGGTCAATGTCAACCGGCCGGCGATGATGGTGGATATGTTAACTACCTGGACCTTACGGCCTACGGAACTTGTACTCCTCACAAGAATTAAATATTGTAGAGGGATGAAAATTGAAAAAATGTCCCTCGAAGATTTAACCGAAGTTACTCACCTGGCCGAGCAACTGGGTTATCCCAACACGGTTGAAGAAGTAACTCAGCGCTTTGTTGAAATGATAAATGATCCTGACTATGCCCTCTTTGTAGCTAAGACAGACAGGGTGTTGGGTTGGATTCAGATCAATCATGAACCAAAGACTCTTCTCATCGGTCCGCGTGCTGATATCGCAGCACTAGTGGTAGATGAAAATTCTCGCAGTCTTGGTGTGGGTAAAGCTTTGGTGAAAAGGGCCGAAGAATGGGCCCGTGAAAATAAAATTGAACTTGTGAGAGTAAAATCAAATACCAAACGCGAGGCCGCTCATCGCTTTTACCAACGCGAGGGATATACACTCGCGAAGACCTCGCACATGTTTTCAAAACAGCTTAAATAAAAAAGGCCCCTTTCGGGGCCCTTCATTTATTAACGAGACTTGATGTCTTTGTATGTGTTCTTCGTGTCGCCAGTGTAGATCTGACGAGGACGACAAATCTTGAAGCCTGGTTGTTCAACCATCTCTTTCCACTGCGCCATCCAACCTGGAAGACGACCCATAGCAAACATAACTGTGAACATGTTAGTTGGGATACCAAGTGCACGGTAAATGATACCAGAGTAGAAATCTACGTTCGGGTATAGTTTACGAGATACGAAGTACTCATCTTTAAGAGCAACTTCTTCAAGGCCTTTAGCGATATCAAGAAGAGGATCTTTTACACCGAGAGTTGTTAGAACTTTGTCACAAGCAACTTTGATGATCTTAGCGCGTGGATCGAAGTTCTTATAAACGCGGTGACCGAAGCCCATAAGACGTGAGTTAGAGTTTTTATCTTTAACTTCAGCAAGGAAAGCTTCGTAGCCTTTGCCTGATTGCTTAATTTCTTCAAGCATTTCAAGAACGGCCTGGTTAGCACCGCCGTGTAGAGGTCCCCAAAGAGCGTCAACACCCGCAGAGATAGTTGCGAAGATGTTTGCTTTAGAAGAACCAACCATACGAACTGATGAAGTTGAACAGTTCTGCTCGTGATCTACGTGAAGGATAAGAAGAATATCTAGTGCCTTAGCAACGTCTTTATTAACGTTCTTGTCACCAGTCATCATGTGGATGAAGTCAGAACAGTAGTCGAGAGACTTGTCTGATTTTACGAACTCTTTACCTTGAGAGTGGCGGTAAGCATATGCAGCTACCACTTTCAATTGACCCATAAGCTGAGCGATTGCTGTGTCTTTCTGAGCAGGAGTCAGGTCCTGAGCACAAAGATCATGGTAGAACGCTGAAAGCGAAACCATATTTGAAGAAAGAACGGCCATTGGGTGAGCGTCTTTCGGGAAAGCTTTAATTTGTGTTTTGATGCCTTCAGGCACGTCGTCGAAAGAAGCGATTCTTTCTTCGAAAGCTTTAAGTTCTGCAGCAGTTGGAAGTTTGCCGTAGAACACAAGGTAAGATGACTCAAGGAACGAAGACTTCTCAGCGATTTCTTCGATTGAGTAACCGCGGTATTTAAGGATACCAACTTCACCATCAAGGAAAGTGATTGCTGAAGTACAAGCACCAGTGTTCATGTAGCCAGAATCTAGCGTCACGAAACCAGTCTCGGCCCTTAGTTTTGTAATATCGATTGCCTTCTCACCTTCAGTGCCGGTGAATACAGGTAGTTCAATGGTTTTGTCGCCTAGTACAAGTTTTGCCTTATCAGACATGGAGGACTCCTCTGCAGAAATATTGAAAATAAATAGACGGGATGTTGTGACCGCATTTTATCTAAATGTGAGCTATCTGTCTAAATACTCTTGATAATTCCGTCTCGGAAAATAGTGACAAAAGATAAAGTAGAGTTAAAGAACTGGTGCCAAAAATTCTAAGAAGTGGTGACAAAACAGCTCCACTATTGCTCTGTTCTGACAGCAACGCTGACTCACTAGCAGCGCGTCTTGTAGTTGTAATCAATGATTAAATCAAAAATAGTCAATGATTCCTTACTTTTGGCACTCTACTTGCTTTTATGACCTCACAATTCAAACAAGATGTTTGGGTATTAAAGGAGAGGGCATGAAAAAGGCTTCATCATCGTTTTTGGTATTATTCTTCGCTGCACTACTGGTCTCGTTCCAATCATTCGCTCAAATGAGTGACGTGATGAGTGAGCGAGTTCAGCAAACTCTTAGACGCCAGGAGCGACTTCGCTTATCGGACCTATTAAGAGTTTCGCCCTACGAAGAACGCGAGATGGAAGTTTTGTCCCTCACTATTTATGCTCAAAGTTATCTGAGTCAGAGTACGCTACAAGTTTTGCAATTTGGTCGCGCTATCGCAGCACCTCAAATCATCCGTCGTCAGAGTCAGGTTCGCATTGTGTTCCCGGCCCGCACTTCACTTGAAGGAATTGAAATCCTGGCCCAGGACGAACTCTTCTTAGAGAGCGTATCTGCTGAAGTGCTTCGCCTGCGCACTCCATACCCTCCAACTAACCCTTACCCGCCAACAAACCCGTACCCACCGACGTACCCGGGGCCTGAGCGTCAGCCATCTCCGAATCAGATGATCCCGCTTCAGGTAATGCAAGACGTGCGTATGCAACAGGAAATCCAATTGGACACTCTGGTAAGACAACAAATGGGTCTAACTCTTGTGGGTGCTGAAATTCAACGTGTGGTGGTTCAAGGACAACCTCTGGGTTACGGCCGAGCTGCAAGTGTGCAAGTGGTGCTGAACGGTCGATTAGTGGGTGAAGAGAAGTTTCTGAATCCTTCTCAGCAGGCCCTTCCACTTCCAATCAACTCTTATGAAGAAGTACGCTCTCTAGGTCTTCTGGTTCGCGGCGATGCTCGCATCCAATCAGTCTCAATCCGTGTTGGCCAGGTTCGTCCTCAGTACCCGCAACAACCTCAGCAACCGCGCATTCAACGTGTGACTGTTGGGCAAGAGATCGGTTCATACAACGTACTTGAGCTTTCACGAGTTCTTCCTTACGAATCTCGCCTTATCCGTTCAATCACGCTTGAGGCCCGCTCTCGTTCAGGTGTTCGTGCTGAAGTCGCGCTGGCAACTCCATACCAAGTGCTGGGAACACTGGTTGTGACACAAACTCCGATGAGACCGGTTATCCGACTATTTACTCCAACTTCACCTCGTGACCTTCGACTTCAATCGTACTCACAAGTGCTGATTGATTCACTTGAGATCGAATTCGAAACAGGTTACTAGTTCCCCTCCAAAATGCTCCCCTTCGGGGGAGCAATTTTCTTTTACAACTTCCCCCTCCCCAGCTATCGTTTCATTTTCAACCGGAGAATGAACGTGAAGTGGGACAAGCCTCTTACCGAAGCCGTACTTTTAAAACGCTATAAACGCTTCCTGGCGGACATTCAGCTAGGTGATGATACCTTTACCGCCCACGTCCCCAATACCGGCAGCATGACCTCGTGCTGGGAACCGCATTGGAAATGTGCCATTTCAAAATCCGACAATCCGGCCCGCAAAATGGCCCATACTTTGGAACTTACTCATAACGGAGAGACCTGGATTGGTGTGAACACGGCCAACGCCAACAAGCTCGCTCATCTGTGGCTCAAAAACGGTCTTATCTCAGAGCTGACTGGTTACTCAGTTATCCAACCGGAAAAGAAAATTGGTGAAAGCCGAATTGATTTTTATCTTGAGGGTCACACAACTCTTCCTTCTTGTTACGTGGAAGTAAAAAACGTGACTTTAAAACTTGATGGAATCGCCCAGTTCCCGGACGCCGTTTCAGAACGCGGCCAGAAGCATCTTAAAGAGCTGATGCAGCTCAAGAAAGAAGGTCATCGTGCGGCGATGCTCTACGTTGTTCAACGTGAAGACGTGGATCAAATGAAGCCGGCCCATGGGATTGATAAGGTCTACGGGCAACTTTTAGCAGAAGCTCACGCAGTGGGTGTGGAAATTCTTGTGTATCAATGTAAAATGGGAACTAGCGAAATAGGCTTTGGAAAATCACTTCCATTTCTATTGAGGTAAGTTTGCTTAAATTAGTTTTCTTCACTAAGGATCGCCGTCTTAAAGTGCGCTTGGCACTTCCAGGGGACGATTTCTCAACTTCAAAAACCTGGCAGGATAAAATCGAGTTTATTATCTCGAATTCGGGCCAGTTTATGATGGTGTGGACTTCACTTCTTCCCGATCTTGATCCGGAATATGCTGAGTCCCTGGTAGAGCTCGTGGGAGCGCGCTACCCCATATCACCCGATTACGAAGCACTTAAAAAACTTCATCCCGGCATTGCCTTCCAAAATGAGACTGATGAATGGGTCTTCTTCGGCGGAAGTTTTAATCCCTGGCACGATGGCCATCAGGCCTGCTTAACACTTATGCCAGAGGACAAGGTTTGTTTAATTCTCCCTGATCGAAATCCCCATAAAGAAATGCGGGAACTAAGTCCCGTGGCAACGATCCTAGAAATTAGTGCTCACGCCAAATTAAAGAACCAACAATACATCGTTCCAACTTTCCTTTTAGAGAATAAGCAGAATCCGACAGTGAATTGGGTGGAGAAATTTAAAAACGATTATCCCACTCATAGGATCTCACTCCTTATGGGCTTTGATAGTTTCTCTAATCTCAGAAACTGGACCCGCGCAGAAGATCTCATTCCACTTCTGGACACAGTTTATGTGGTCTCACGCCTGGAAGACGATAAGGATCGCCGCGAGGCCCTGGATCATGCCCACGCTCGTGGACCGCGACTCAATGTTGTGTTTCTTGGGAAGCATGAATTTGAAGACGTCTCTTCAACCGAAATTAGATTACGCCAAAAATAAAAGGGGACCGTAAGGTCCCCTCTTTTTTATGTATGTGTACTAGATCTTAGTAACAAACGTCGTAACACTCGTACTGAAGTGAACAAGAGTAGTAAGTACAGTATTCAACGTAACCACACTCAGTTGTACAGTAGTAGTCAGAAGATGAACCACCGCCGCCGCCAGAGCCGTTAGCTACTGCGATTGCTACTGCGATGATAAGTAGACCGATTGCTGCGTAAACAAGAACGTCACCGTTCCATGAAGCACCTGAAGAGTAAGAGCGCTTCATAGTGTCCATCATATATTTAGAAGCTTCAGCACCAGTTAGTTTCTGGATTGAGATCATGTTGAAAGCAGTTTCAAGATCTTTAGCAACGCGAGCATCTTTAACTTCAGTTTTAGCGAATTCGATCAACTGAGCGTTAGTTAGACCTTTCGATTGAAGTTCACGAACTGTCTCATTGAATTTCTTCATTTGAGCTTCATAGAACTTTGTGTCTTTCTGGTCCCACTCAACAGTTAGTGAGTAGTTAAGTTCGTCGAAAGCGGCCTTTAGACCATTGTTTGTAACGGCCATTGCTTGAACTGTGAGAAGTGCAAACACCATCATCGATGTTAAAAGTTTCTTAAACACGTGTGCCTCCTGTTGGCAGGTTTATAATTACTGAGCGCTGTTTAACTCAAAGTGCAGATTCAATACAATTCAAAAAATCATCTGTATATTTTTTATCTCTTACAGACAGCAAAAACTGATGTCAGTCTGACACCAGCTTTAGATACCTCTAAGGTTAAGTGCCTTAAGTATGCGAAGCTTATCAACGAATGGCGACGCGCAACTCTCCTCACAAGTCTGGAGAATTCCTTCAATCAGCTGACCTCTGATGGTTGAGTTCGTCGTAAGTTTCTTACGAAGATCAAACATGAAGGCCTCGCCCTTCTCTTCTCCTAAGATTTCTTTTAAAGACCACAACATACCGAATACAAAGTCAGTGTTTGCATACTCAGTCATCTCAAACTGAATCATGTAGTCCTGTTTTCTCTCAGCATCTTTACCACTGTAGGTGTTGTACTTCTTAATGTGTTTTGCAAGCTCCGGTGAGTTCGCAATTTGTCCCGCGAAGAAATCCGCCATCCCTTCAATGATCGCAGTTGAATGCGAAAGAACTAAGTGATCAGACAGAGCAACGTGTGCGTACTCGTGATAAATAATTTCCGGAACTACGGCCGTATCAAGCCAGTACCACTTGCGTGAGAACGCCTTTGTGATTGGATCGAAGGCCTGATATCCAACTTCGATAATTACTGACGCACCAACTGTACGAATAATACTTTCTTTTGGATCTAGTGAAACTCCGTCCTCTGTTAAAGCAAGAACTGTCGTGAGCAAGAAACGTTGAAGCGACTGCATGTGAGTCTGATTTCTGAATTGTTTCATCAGAACCTGCATCTCACGGTTAGCAGTATTGTTGACGCGAAGGTCTCTCACGTGAATTTTCTTAGAAGGTCTGAACCAAATCTCAGTGCCCCAAGGTTTTACACCACGAGACTCAAGACCCTTACCGGCCGGAACCGTAAGAGCGTTATTGTACTGAGGCTCCATATTGTCATGAGCGAAGTGACCAAGCTCAGAGAACTGATTGGTATGATCAATACGAATCGTCATCTGCGGAATTGCGGCCGCATGTTTTGACTTCATATGGTTCACGAAATATTCGCGGGCCTTGGTCAAATGATAATAAGTCGTGGCCGCACGGAAAGTGAGTGCTTTATCATCAGTAAACTTAATCGCCTCGTCACTTTTCCCGCGAACAATTTTAAAGTGCGCCCCTTCAAAGGCCTCAGCAGACGTGAGGTCTTTCAAGACCACTTCCGTTACCACCGGTTTGTTTTTCTCGGTGCGGATCAGGGCCTCAAACTTGCGCTCAAGTGATTGAGCGAAAGACAGAGTGGGAACTAAAAGAGTGACCAATAATAGTTTTGTTTTCATATTAAAATAAACTCGTTGGATCTAGTTCATTACCGTTTTTAGATTTTTCAGTTGTTGCTTCGATTACCACGATCGCAAGCGCCGGGATAAATCCATATGGAGGAGGAATTACCACTGTTGCTACTGAGCTCGCGATATTCACCCACACACGTGCCTTCTCCCACCATGTCTTCTTCGGATTCCAGATGTCCTGAAGACTCGCAAGTTCTTCAATTTCAGAAGCAGTCACGATACCGATCTCGTAGGCCGCGGCCATAAGATCAAGGTAACCAGGCTGACGACCTTCGAAGTATGTATTGAGTGAAAGCTGGGTCATTTCTTTTCTTAGGATTCTAATGGCAAAACGGAAACGCTCCATTGGCTCAAGCGTGATGGTCTCGGCCAGAGTTTCCTTGTTGTATACCAAGATCTCGATCTTTGGAGATTCCAGGCGCTCACGGAGCTTCTTGATCACGTTACCCATCAGCATGATTTGAAGATCAGTGTAGTTCTCCAGGAGACGAGTACGGTGACTTACTTTTTCTTTATCTACTTTTTGCGTGATGTAGTTACTCTTCTCGTTTGGATCGCGCAGAGGATATTGAAGACGAAGGCCACCAATCTTCTGGTGGTATGACTTAAGCGTCAGCGTGCTGTTTTGTAGATCGTTGGCACGGGCCTGCTCAAGTTTCTTATAGAGGTCTTGAGAGATAAGCCTGTTATCAAAGGCCGTAATATAAAGAGATTCAATCTGGTGATCTTTAAGTTGCTTATTAACCTTCAGCATTTCACCATAAAGAGCGCGATAGCCTTCATCAAAACAACCGTTCTTTAAAAAACGTTTTTCAAATGAACCAATAAGCTCCAATGCTTCATTCGTTGTTTTTGAATCTGGAAGATAGGTGTCTTTTTGTTCACGACCATTGTATCTCACATAAGAAGAAGTCGTATCGTTGGCCTTGAGAAGAAGCTTCATGACCGTATCATCGATATGATTTTCTGAACGTAGATAGTAGATCGCTCCTACCAGTTGATTAAAGCGGGGGTTTCTAGCTTTAAGTTTATTTTCTAATGAAGCGTTCAGGTCAAAGCTACAGAGCTTCTGAGGAGTTGTGTCTTTTAATGTGTCTTCAAGGGCGTCTTCAATCTCAGCAGCGCTCACCTGCCCCAGGGCCTTATTCATCGACTTTATATAAGAACTGGTGGCGTAGTAGCTTTTCCCTTCGCGATCATTGCGAAGATTCACTGTCTGAGCAGCGAATAGCGGCATGGAGATAAGCCATAATCCAATAAAAAGGCGCATACTTGGTCCTTGAAGGTTTTGCGCGATTCTAGCATCGCGTCAAAAACCATCCTAGGGACCAAGTAAAAAAGTAATGGCTGCTAAATTTGATTGATATCTAGAACTTATGGCCTTTATGGAGAATTCTTAAGGTCAGATAGAACGAGTCGAACCACCCTGCGTATGCTCTTTTCATGATCTTCGTCGCTTGAGAAGGCAATCTGAGTATTGTTTTTCAATACACATGCATGAATCAAGGCCAGATGAGAAACATGGCTAAAAAGTGTGCGCATCGCCCAGACAATTTCCTCTTCAGACTTCTCGCCTACTTCTTTTTTAATGGCCTCGGTGATGATACTTCCGCCTGGAGGACCGAAATAGCCATCATCCGTTCCCTGCGAAACGAGATTATGCGAGTGCTGAGATGACATCATCATTTTGAAATGCGAAAGAAGATCAGGACTATTGGCCATGTAGTATTTGAAAAGTTCAACAAGGGTCGACTCCAAATTTCCATGGCTCACTTCATAGAGACGTTTAACTTCCTGAGCACACTCAATGTATCCAGCATTAAGGATTTCAAGGAAAAGCTTCTCTTTGCTGGAGAAGTGATAGTTCACTGAGGCCACATTCACTTCGGCTGAACGGGCAATATCACGGACCGAAGTTCCTTCAAATCCCTGATGCGCGAATAGAACTCGCGCAATTTCCATGATCTTCTTTTTGGTATCAATATTTTGATCTGTCATTACTCAGCAGCTCCCTGCAGTCCTGGTTGATTAGCGTTGCTCCCAGTAAATCTGCCGATTAATGGGAGTCTCGCTACAAGTTTCATTAGGTCTTCAATGATAGCATAACCTGCAGGTATCCAGACAAGAGTAAGAATCGTTCCCGTAGTTAGACCCCACGCCATTGCTAGTGTCATAGGAACTAACATCGCATCCGCACCACCGATTCCATATGCCGTCGGGAATAATCCACCCATAGTTGTTAATGATGTCGCCATAACAGGTTTTAATCTGATGGTCGGTGCTTGGATTAAAATTTCTCTAAGCGGCATTTTTCCTTCACTTCGCATTTGGTTGATGAAGTCGATCAGAATGATACCGTTGTTAACAATAATTCCAGCTAGACCAATAACACCAATCATAGCGAGGAAGCTTACAGGTCGGCCATGGGCCCAGAAGGCAACAGAGACACCTAAAAGTCCAAGTGGAATGGTGGTCATGATAAGACCTGGAGCAAGATAAGATCTGAAGATATAAACCATGATGGCGTAAATTCCCACCAACGCGAGGATCATGGCGTTCCCTAATGAGGCCATAGATTCATTGGTACTCTCCTGCTCACCTCCAAAGACCATCGTCACATCAGGGTGGGCCTGAGTGTAGCGTGCGAAGGAATCAGAAACGACTGCATTGGCAAGAACAGAAGTAATCACTTCCGGTTCGATATTTGCGGTCACAGTTTTAGCACGTTTAAAATCGTAACGTTTAACTTGTGGAGTTCCACGAGAAGTTTCTAGTTTTGCCAACAATGAAAGTGGCACCAGATTTCCGCGGGCATCCATAATTTTAACATTGCCTAAATCGGCCACGCTGGACTTTGATACGTCCCCGAACTTAACTTTTAGCTCTGCCTCTTTGTTATTAAGAGTAACGTCTGAGACAAATGTTCCTGAGAGGGCCGTACGTACAGTGTTTCCTACTGCAGCTGCCGTTAATCCCAAACGATCGAGTTTTTCGAAATCAAGCACCACACTCACTTCAGGTGGACCATAGACTTCGTCAACTTTCGCATCGAACACACCTTTAGTGTTTTTAAGGTCAGCGAGAATTTTCCCAATCAATTCATCAAGACTTTTACCATTGTTTGATCGGAAGATGACCGTAACAGGTGCACCTACAGGAGGTCCGTTGATCTGCTCTTCGAAAGTCAGATTGGTTGCTCCTTCGATTTTAATCTTACGAAGTTTTGCAAGGAACTCAGTATGAGGCACATTGAATTTTGCAAAATCGGTGGCGTACATTTTTACAAGCCCTACGTTATCACCGTTTTGTCCTCGAACATCTGTAGCATCAGGTAATGAAGTTCCTGCAAGTGAAACAGAGTGCTTAAGATACTCTTTCCCCAGAGCGGCCTTGATTTTTTCTTCCAGCTCCTGAGTCACTTCATAGGTTCTTTCTACCTTGGTGTCTTCCGGCATTTCCACTCTCGCCAGATAGATCTCAGTTTGATCAGGTGGGAACAACATGAATTTATTGAACACGCCAATCATCACAAATGAGAAGACAATAATCCCAAACACGCCTGCAGCGGTAATGTAGCGGTGATCAATGGTCCATGCCATAAATCTGGAAAAGATGGCCGACACTTTGTCGAACCAGCCGGATTTCTTGTCCTCTACACCTTTCACATCCAGATTTCGCGAAGAAACATGCAAGCGCATAGGGAGAAGCAGGAAACATTCAAATAGACAAAATAAAAGCGCAGCGGTCACAACAATAGGAATGGGAGCAATAAAACGTCCCATAATTCCGGTCGTAACAAGCATAGGTAAAAACGCAGCAATGGTTGTGAAAGCCGTGGCAGAAATAGGGATCCACATGGTTTCGATTGTTTCAACGGCCGCATCCAAAGATGATGATCCCAACTGTCGACGTCGAATATACTCTTCCGCAATTACAATACTGTTGTCCACTAACATCCCCATCGCAATAATAAGCGCCAAGATGGTAATGGAGTTCAAAGTCATATCAAAGTAAGGCATTAAACCCAAAGTAGCGAGAAGGATCACTGGAAGTGAAATGGCCACCATAATTCCAAGACGGCCATGCATAAAGAACATCAGGACAGAAATAACCACAATCAATCCGGAAATGGCGTTACCAGAAAGCGTGCTAAGCTTGGCCTCTACGTTTTGTCCTTCATTGAAGTAAATGACAAAACGCGCTTTATCTTTATAAGTTTCTTCATAACGTTTGATTGTGGGATTCACTCCGCCAACCAGCTTCAAAGTATCCGAGCCGCCTTTTTTTAGAACAGTCAGAAGTGTCGCAGGTTCACCCATGTAACGGGTCAAAACTCGCGGTTCCTCCTCCCCGTCCTTAACTGTTGCAACATCTTTCAGATAAAGAACTCCACCAGAAAAGGTTGAACGGATGGGAGTCATCCCAAGTTCCTGAGCGGTCTTAATTTTGGCATCGACTTTCACCATTCTCTGAGTTGAGCTTGTTTCTAACTCTCCTCCTGGAATGTTTGAGTTTCGAGCACCAATCTTACGAAGGACCTCATCCACACCAATGTGATACTGGTCAAGCTTCTGACGAGAAAGATTGATTTCAAATTCACGTTCACGGTAGCCATCAAGGTTCACCGACTTTACGTTTTTATCGTCCTCAATGTCCTCTTTCAGTGCATCGGCAATGATATCACGCTGACGATTTAAATTTGGGCCGATCACCGCAATTTCCATGGCAGCGAACTCTTCAGATTTGATTTCGGTGAATTTTGGTTTGTCTTGAAGATCAGTCGGAAGATCTTTTGTGCGATCAATGGCCCGCTGAATGTCACCCATCACGTCTTTTACAACGACTTTAGGATTGTCCATGTCCACACGAACCACAATTTTACTTCGGCCGGCCTGCGAGGTTGAACGCACGTCTTTTAGGCCAGAAATACCTCTGAGTTCATCCTCAATTGGTTTAGTGATCTTAACTTCAATATCTTCCGGTGTGGCACCGAAATATTCAGTCTCAATAATGGCCGTTGCAAAATCCACCGATGGATAAGATTCCGCATTCATGGTCGATAGCCCCTGCCATCCGAAAAGAAGCAGGAAGAGCGAAAAGACCACGGTCAGTTTTGGGTTTTCGATAAAAAATTTGGCGAGATTCTTCATATATTAGATCCTGTTAAACCCACAAGGTGTGTCCGGAAAAACCACCAGGTAATCAAAAATAGTATTTAAAATTTGTAGTTGTGTATTAATGGTCGCAATCTCCGCATTTAAGAATGCGTCCTGATCCTGAACCATATCACTGACAGAAACACGGGCCTGTTCGTACTTTCTTCTCATCCCTTTCAGACGTTTTTCCAATTCCTGAGAAGTCATTCTCTGAGAACGAACGACATCATTCAAGAAAGCAATCGAACGCATAAATTCCTGATGCGTATTTACGACTTGAGCATCTGTGGCCGCGATACTCGCCAGAAGGCGCTTATCATCATAAATTTCTTTTGCCCTTTGAGTGTCGGATTTAACACTTCCAAGTGGCATGGTAAAAAGAACGCCCACTTCATATCCAGTGCGGTTGTTATTCTGCATATCATCGATCGACCCTTGATAAGAGCCACGATACTTTTGCGTTCCCACTTCATCCAGGCTGACCCCGGTAGACTTAACTGTCCCAAACAGCTTCACATCAGGATCAGCATATCTTGAGTTATACTCGGCCTGACGAACACGCACTTCTTTAAGCATTGCAACTGCTTCATCATATTGAGTGAACTGATAAGGAGTGCCCTTCTCTCTTCCGATAACACCCGTGCAGGCAAGGACCTCATCCACCGTTTTATCCAAATCATATTCGGCCAGTGTCAGGTCCTGTTCAGAAAATTCAGGAAGAAGATTTTTTAATTGAGTAAAAAAAGTCTCACGCTGGTATTTTAAGAACGTGATCGTTCCCTCACGTGACGCCACTTGAGCTTTTGTTCGAGCAACTTCATCCGCCTCGGCCACTGAACTTTTAAATTGAAGTTCCGTCTCTCTTGCCTGAGTTTGGGCGGACTTTAGAAGCGCCTCTGATTTCATCAGCGATTCCTGGTTGGCAACAAGCGACCAATAAATACGACGAAGAGAAAGTCTGAAGGTCTTAGTTTGAATGTCTTTTTCAATGGCGGCTTTTTTATTTTCAAGCTCCAACGACTCAACTTTATTTTTAGTCATACGACCTAGAAGATTTCGCCAAAGATCCATCTGCATTGTGAACGCCAAAGTGGTCGTTGTGGCATCTTTAATATGTCCGATGACCGGTGAACTTGAAGAAGAGCGCTGATCCGTAACAACAGAAAGTTTGCTATCAAAGCCATAGGCAAGATTTTGTCTTACTCCAAACTGTACCTGCTTGACGGGACTGAAAATAGGAGAGAATTCAATTAGAGCTCGCTCTCGGGTCTCTGAGTACAGGCCCTGCCCAAAAAGTTCAGGAGCATACTTTTCCTTCTCCTCACCCTTTCTGATTGAGGATGCTTGAAAAGCGGCCTCAATTTGATCAAGTTGTGGAGCTCCTTTGCGGGCCACTTCTTGAATTAAATCCTCCGAGAGAAGAATCGCACTATAGCCAGAGGCAGAAATCAAAAAAGAACTGAAACAAAACAATAATTTCAAATAGTTACCCATAAAACCACCAATCATATCTAAAACTAAACACATGTTTAAAACAGTGATTAAAAAAAACTAACAGTTCTTAATGGTTATGGAAATGAAAAATCGCGAACTTTTTCTGACAAACTTTTAGTCGACCTTTGTAAACACTTCAAATGACCGCTTTTACAACTAAACTCTGGCTA
This sequence comes from Peredibacter starrii, assembly GCF_034259205.1. GTDB lineage: Bacteria > Bdellovibrionota > Bacteriovoracia > Bacteriovoracales > Bacteriovoracaceae > Peredibacter > Peredibacter starrii. Next base: position 2,949,171 of record NZ_CP139487.1, read on the forward strand.
CAATCCCTAACATGAAATACTTAATCGTCTTTTCACTACTATTAAATGTGGCCCATGCAGGTGAATGCAAACTCACGGGTATTACCCAATCCTGCCAGAAATATGAAACGAAGTTTGATCTTCAAAATATCGAGGACTGTACAAGTCTTGCTAAAAAAACTCACAAAAATAAATTCTTTAACTTCATCGAGAAAGATGACCAATTAGTAAGAACTAATGTCACATTCAAAGAAGAGGCCGTTCAGGAAGATGAAATTGAATTTAGTCAGAGTAACTGTTAGATCGTAACAAACTTCACAGGCACTTTAAAATCCATCTTATTCTCGCCTGCTTCCTTAGGAATTGGCTTAAACTTCACCACTTTTTTGACTGCTTCAAGAGCTGAATCATTTAAACGCTCATAGCGAGATGGAGTTTCAATTTTTGCATCAGTAATTCTGCCGTCTTCCAGGAGGGTGAATGCAATCACCACAGTTCCCGTTTGACCCAGACGTTTACTCATGGCCGGATAGGCCTTATTCTGCTCAATGCGCGCTCGAAGTTCAGCTTTATATTTTGAAAGAATATCTGTCTTACCAGTTGCACTTGTACCGAACTCAGACCCATTGGCCACACCGGCCTTAGACAGTCCAGTGCCTCTTGGATCATTACCACCAGTAGGTTCATTCGAGTTGACTGGTGTTTGCTCCACGGGTTTGGCAACAGCAGGAGATGCAGCAACTTTTTTTGGGGCCGGACGAGTGAATTTTGATTCTGACTTAGTCACAGGAAGAGCTGGTCTCATGAAAATATCATGAGCAACTTTCATTCTCATGATGCCGTTTCCAGTTCCACCATTCCCTAGTTTTGCGACTTGCTCACTTGGAATTTGAGTTTTAACCACTGCAAGTCCTGCCAAGAGGATTAATCCGTGGAAAATCGTCATCGTGCTGAAATGAGTCAAAAAGCTTTTTGTCATAGGGGTTTTATATACCAAACACTGGACTTAGTCCACGGCCCGTGACAAATTTACTGGCGTTAACAACCATGCGAAATTCTGGACAAATCATGCTGCAAAGCCTTTCTGAATTAATCGATCCGATTGCCCTGATCTGGAACCATAAATTGATTACGATTGCTGGGGTAAAACTAAGTTTTGGGAACGTGCTCGTTGCCCTGGTCCTTCTTCTTTTTGCTGCTCGTTTATCGAGACTTGTTACAAAAATTATCAACAACCGTCTGATTGAGCCTTTCGTACACGACGCTAGTTCTAAGAACACATACCGTACGTTTTCGTTTTACCTGTCTTTGGCAATCTTCGTGACCATGTCCCTTACGATTGCTGGAATTCCTCTGACCATCTTTACAGTGGTTGGTGGTGCTCTTGCTATCGGGGTCGGTTTTGGATCTCAAAACATCGTTAACAATTTTATCTCGGGTATCATCCTCTTGGTTGAGAAACCAATTAAGGTCGGTGATATTGTGGAGCTCGATAATATCGCTGGTTCAGTTCAGGCGATTCGAATTCGTAGTACTCAAGTGAGAAATGCAGATGGAAAAATCTTTGTTGTTCCGAATAGCTTTTTCCTCGAAAAAAGCGTTTTGAACTGGTCCTACTCAGACACAGTTGTTCGTACTCTGATTAATTTCGGTGTGGCCTACGGGACGGATGTGAAGATGGTGGAAAATCTTTGCATGAATATTCTCCTTAACACCGAAGGAGTTAAGCAAGATCCGCTTCCCATGGTGATCTTTGAAAACTTTGGTGACAGTTCACTTGGTTTTCAGCTTCTTTTCTGGTGTGACACTCGTGAAGTGAATATGGCCCTGGTGAGAAGTGAAATCCGCTTTAAGATTGATGATCAGTTCAAAAAGAACCAGATTGAAATGGCATTCCCTCAGCGTGACATGAACTTAAAACTCAATCGCGCGCTTGAAGTAAAAGTCCTATCGTAATCGATCGTGGAGTTGAAGGGCACCGGCCACAACTCCACAAAGACCCTGCCCTGGAAAAATCGTGTCCCCTACCCGGTAAACTTCTTTTAAATTTGTGACAGGACTTAAGAGCGAAAAAGGATTCTTTCCGTGAAGGAAAGGCACTCCACCCACGAATCCAAATTTTCTTCCGGTAAAGCTCTCGAAGGTTTTAGGTGTTCCGCTCATAAGAAATTTTATTTCATCTACTTTAAAGCGGGATTTAAAATCATCCATGATGATCGCTTCAAGATGCTTTTTTCGAGCGAGATATTCTTCTTCAGATAAGACATACCAACTCTTCGCTATCTCATGGGTCGAGATCACTACTGTCTGGTAACCAACGTGTGCCCGTAAGTTGTCTCCGGGAAGTGAGAATGAAACAAAGTAGTTTTTCACGTCCGGGTGATTCAAATGAATTTGATGATAAGGCGAAGAGATTTCACTTTTCACTCCAAAATAAAGAACAAACGATCCCCAGTGTCCAGGATGAGTTTCCGCTTCACGGGTAAATTCATTTGAGAGTTCGGCGAGGTTCCAGACAGGAAGATTTAAAATTACGCGCTCTTCTTTTGGTAATTCTGTGACTTTGGTTTTCTTTTTCACCGTGATCTTCAAACGTTCAAGCTCTCTTTCAAAATAATCCATGAGCCCTTTCATTCCTCCAACTGGAACATAGGTCTCAGAGGGATAGGCCAGGGCCATGGCACCAACCATAAAAGGAGTTTTATGCGACTCACTTTGGGCAGAAATAATCAGAATGCCATTAATGAGTTCCAGGTACTCTTTTTCAAAAAGCCCGAAGTGCTTCAGCATTAATTCGGTTGAGAGAAAAAGATTCGGAAGAAGTTTTATCGATGCGGGATAATTTAGGATGCTAAAAAACTCATTCAGGTTTTGAGGGGGAAACGTGTGAACGTTCCTTAAAAGTCTCCACCCGTCACGATTTACTTTCTGAACCAAGCTCCAAAAGGGACGGTGATTTAACTCGGGAAAGTTCTTCTCAAGCTCCCTCATCCACTTTTCAAAATCTCGATAATAAGAAAGCGTTTTTCCGCTTGAAAGATGAAAAACAATGCCGGGATCAGCGGGAACCAGATCAGGTTTTGATCCCAAGAGTGAAAAGAGCCGCCCTAGAGGTTCATCTTCACCAATTCCACTAACGGTGGTGGCACCAACATCAAAAACAAATGGGCCTCGTTTGAAATAAGAAGCACATCCTCCAATTGAAGCATGGGCCTCAACCAAGGTTGTTTCTTCTCCTCGAAGTCCCGCGAGAAGAGCAGAAGCAATTCCTCCTCCTCCCGCGCCAACGACTAATGTTTTCATAACACTTACAGTGAGCTTTCAATCGCCTTCGTAAGTTTCGAATCATCCGGTTTTGTCGATGAACCAAAGCGGCCCACTACTTTACCTTCTTTATTCACCAGGAACTTTTCAAAGTTCCAGCTCACTTCCCCTTTATATTGTCCCGAGGTCAGGAATTTATAAAGTTCACGCTTTTCTTTTCCAAGAATGGTCTTTTTCGTAAGCACCGGGAAAGTCACGTTGTAGTTCTTCTGACAAAACTCCAGCATCCCTTTGTCGTCTTCCGGTGTTTGGCCGCCGAAATCATTGGTGGGAACTCCCAGAAGTACAAAGTTCTTGGCCTGGTACTTTTTGTACAGAGATTCAAGGCCTTCCAGTTGTGGGGTGTAACCACATTGTGATGCAATGTTTACAACCAGGACTGTCTTTCCTTTTAAACTCTCCATTTTGAACTCGTCACCCTTGATGGATTTATCCTTGATGGCATAAAAATCCTGAGCGAAGGCCACATTCGTAAGAAACAGCAGAAACGCCAGAAAACGCATAATTCCTCCTCGTTAATTCATGTCTAGTATAACCTCTTTTCTTGCCTAACGCCTTAAGTTCACTTAGAATCCGAGCTCTATGAAACTCCAAGAACTTAAACAAAATCTCGACGACCTTCAGTTGGCCATGACTGGACGCACTTCAAGCGACATCACGGTTGAACTGAATAAATTGGTTGAGGCCGGAGGAAAGAAATTTCGTCCAGGTTTAATGTTTCTTATGGGGACAGTTTTTGGTCTACCGACCAAGAAGCTTACAACTTATGCTCGCTCAGTTGAACTTACTCACTTAGCTAGCCTTATTCACGACGATGTGATCGATGCTTCTGATAAGCGCCGTAATCACCCAACTCTGAATTCAATTAAAAACAATACGACTGCTATTCTTGCTGGTGATTATGTTCTGGCCACTATCATGGGAGAACTTGCTCGTGAGAATAACAACGACCTTCTGATTGATCTAACAGTTTGTATTCAAGACCTCGCCGATGGTGAATGGCTTCAATACGCGCTTAAATCAAAAGAGCGCGTTGAGTTCGCAGACCTTGAACAAATCTGTATCAAGAAGACCGGAAGCCTAATTCGCTACTGTTGTACAACTCCAGCGAAACTTGCAGGACACCATGATGTTCCTACAATGGCGTTTCTTGGCGAACGTATCGGTCTCATTTTCCAGATGGCCGATGATATCGTTGATGGTCTCAACCAATCAGGTCGTCCTGCTTACCAGGACATCATTAACGGTCAATTTAACTACGTAACGTTGAAGCTTAAGGAGCTTTATCCTGAGCTATCGGACGCTTTATACGCTTTCAAAAAGAATCCTACGGGCAATCTTCCTTGGACAGATGCCCAGTATCAAGCGGCGATCCACGGCGTTCACGACGCGATCAATGCTGAGAAAGACAAGATCTTCACGATCTTCTCAAAGCTTTGCCAGGACAAGAATCAAGAAGACTTCATCCCTGTGTTTGAGATGATGATCAACAAGATTCAATCCAACTACGCTCTCGCTTTCGAGAACACCTGACGAATCGTTAAATTCACTCGCTCTTTATTCTGCAGGAACTCTTCCGAGCCTGGAGATAACGTATTGGTGTAAATAGAACCAAGCCCGTGGCGCATGAGCCTTGCCGAGCCACCGAAGATATAAATGGAATTTCCCGGAATGCGGATGTCCAGCATGACTCCCTTCTCGTCTTCATAGAAAAAGCGACAGGTTGATCCGAAGTTAAGTCCAATCACGGGAGAGACCTTGTCCTCTTCGTCTTTGTCCACGTGAAGCCCCATCGAAGAGTCCTTGGTATAAAAATTCACCAGCACACTTTGAGGCACGAAATCGTGCCATGGAAAAAACTGCGAGAGGATTTCCTGGGCGAGATTCTTCATCTCTTCGGGTATGGGAAATGGTCGCTCCTGATTATAAGGAAGCCGATCGAGATAACGATAATCTTCCGGATTCCAATACAGACCCAAGCACATGAACTTCTTCACCGGATACTTGGGGGCTTTATGGAAGCGATTAGGACGGACAAAGGGATGATGAAAACCCCGAAGTGCATCAGAACCTAATGCTTCAATCAGGGCCAACCACTCTGCGGCTTGGGTATCAGAGAAGTAATCTTCTACAATGACGAAGTCCCGCCTAGGCGAATATACTTTCATAAGATGAATTTTAACGGGGAATCCATATGACTGACAAACAGATCCAGGAGTGGCAGGAAAAAGTAAGACAGAGCTATGGTGATGAATCAAAACTCTTCGAATACCTGTTCGAAACCATGGACAATTTTTATTACCGTTATCTGGAAACCACCACCGATAAAAATCTTAAAACCGTTCCTCTCGCTCCACATCTTTGGGGTGCCCGCACTTCTGAAGGCTCTATGGTGGACGCCCTTAAAATTGAAAATCCTGCTGCCAAGAAAGGGATTATCGAACTCGCGAAGTCAGTTCCTAAGGCGCAAGGTCCGCGCGTTCAATATGAACTCCTGGCCGACGTTGAAGAACTTACGGTAGATCACGGCGAGATCATTTTCGTATCAAGTATTAATTGGGGATTTCCTGACTTCGAAGATAAGTCTAAGCAGCTAAAGAAAACGGTGACTTTTAAGTATCAGGATCTCGCTCAGTTCCGAAAGGAACTTGCCCTGAAACTGGAAGAGGCCTGTTCTATTTTTCTTTAAGCGTTTTTACGAACGTTTTTGAGATAGATCTTGCGGGCCAGCCAAACCACAAACAGCACGACGCAAATTATCAGCACGTACATTTTGAATTCGGCCAGTTTGTTTAAAATGACTTCACCGTACGTGGCCACGACCCATACCTGAGTCGGAACTGAGACTGCTGCCACGAGTGAATCAATTAACAGAAATTTCCAAACCGGAATCCCTAGAAGACCACAGCTTAAGTGACCAGGGAAACGCAGACCTGGAGTGAAACGGAAGACACCACAAGCAAGACCGCCGTACTTCTGGAAGAAGACATTGATCTTATTGAAGCCTTCACCGGCCACTGACTTTTGAAAGAACTTGGTTTTGATGATCCGTCCACCGAAGAACTTACCTATGAAGTAGACTAAGGAGTCGCTCCCCATCACGGCAAAAAAACTGACCAAGCACAGAGTAACAACATTCACACTCTCTGCTCCCGGATAAGGAGGCGGAAACTTCTCCGGATGATGTGACATATAGCCAACAAGGCCAGCACTGATCAAAACTAATTCCTCAGGAACTGGAAAGCCAATGGAACTGGCCAGCATGAAACAGACGATAAATCCGTACACGAAACCAGGCTGATAAGCGTACTGTGAAAAGAACGCTTGAAGATTTTCGGGGCTTAAGAAATCTAACATGGACAAAATTTTAAAGGCTCTCCCTGACTAAGGAAAGCGAAATTCCCTTTAAGAGTCTGATAAAAGTTCTCGTGGTTTGGCCCTCACAGCGCGCCATGATGAAACCAAAATAGTTACTAAACAAAGAACTGTTAAAAGGCCCGCTGGATAAAGCAGTCTGCTCCAATCGACACTCGGAGATAATTTGAAAACCTCACGGCCGATTAATTGAGCAATGAGCCATCCTAAGAACAATCCTAAAGTCAGGGCCGATAAAAAGAGCGCACCGAATTCATATAAGAGATTGAGTCGCAGGCGTGTGGCCGAGAAACCTAAACTCTTCATAAGGGCAAGATCATAGTAACGGCGGTAGACCTGATCGTGGGAAAGACCATACAGAATGACAAGTCCGACTATAAGTGAAAGCCACGAGATGACTTCGATTGCCTGACGAGATTTTTCAAAGAGCCCTGAAAGCTTCCCTACTAACTCACCTACATCAATGAAAGAGACGTTCGGAAATTTTTCCACCGATAATCGCTGAAGCTCAAGCTTCTTTTCTTTTGGACCTGATGGCAGGATCGCCAGAAAGGTTTTTGGAGCGGCATCAATCATGCCTGGTTCAATCGTCACGAAAAAGTTTGGATAGAAGCTCGTCCATTTCACTTCGCGAATGTTGTAGACCGTGCCTTCAAACTCTACCCCTTGAATATCGAAAGTGAGTTTATCTCCGATATCAAGATCCATTCTTTGGGCCCAGCGTTTTTCAATCGAGATATAAGGCAAGCGATCATCTGGCGCGCCACCAGGAGGGAAAGGTTTCCCGTCGATGATGCGTTCTGATTCGGTCAGATAGTCACGGTATGTGAGGTTTAGGTTGTTACTTCTAAATCTCGCGTCTTCGTCTTCTTCTTTTGAACGGAAATCATAGGCCCGTTTTTTCTTCACGTACTTTTTATCATTCACTTTCTCTAAGCGAGCGCGAATCATCGGTGTGATATAGGCCAGAGGTGATCCATTTGCTTTTGCCATATCAATCAGAGGATCCATTTGATCTTCTTGTACATCAAAAATAAAAAGCGATGGCTTCTTATTATCGAGAGCAAATTCTTTCAGGATCATCTTATCCAACTGAAGGATAAGGGAAATTAGAGTCGCGCCCATGGCAAGGGACAAGAAACTTAGCGTGAGTTTGTGGCCGGAGCGAGTCAGAGATCTGAGAGCAATTCCGTTTTCAATGGTAGGAATCAGAAGACCTTTGTTACCAATGATCTTTTTAATGATCCATTGTCCGAAGCGCACTACCAGTGTTGAAAGCAAGAACACGATCATTAGAGAACCAAAGAAAAGATTCCCGGTTCTAAATGAATGACTGAGATAACAAGAGAACAACCACAAAAGTAAAATGAATGGGAGAAAATCCCAGAAGCGGAAGCGTCCCATAGAAAGCTTCGAGGCCTTAAGTTGCAGTCCCATCGGTGTGCGCATCAGACCAAATAAAAGCGGCACTAAAATGAAAAGCGACAGACCATACAAGAACGGCATGTCAGTCAAAGCACCCATGACATTCACATCAGGAGTTAATTCAATTCCTAAATTATTAGAAAGAAGTGGCGCCAGTGCCTCATAGACCGGAACCATGAGAAAGAGCTCCACGATCATTACTATGACAAAGATCGCCGAGAATTGGCCAATGATGCCCGTGATGATTTGTCCCTTAGTGAGACCATGAAGATTCAATAAACACAGATCTTTCAAACGCGCGAGTAAGTGCGACTGATAGAGATAGAACACACCCACTAGTGACAGAATCAAACCAATCAGGGCGGAAAGTGCCATGAAGTTTGTCAGAGTATTAATCACGCGACCGGTTTGCTCTGAGCTATCTTCCGGAAGTGTGATCTTAACTGCCGAGTCTTTTATATTGGCATAGATCGCTTTTTTAATTTCCTGAAGTTTAGGTTCTGAAAATTTATTTAAGTGATAGTGATAAGCAAAACTTCCCGTGGCACCCGGTTTAATAAGACCAGTGGCCGCGAGTTTATCGAGAGGGAAATAGATTCTAGGCGCGAGTGAAAAACCGCGAAGTCCCAGGGAAGAATCCTCTTCCACTACTCCTGTAACTTTTAGAGTCACGTCACCAATTTGAAGTTCATCATCCGCCTGAACCTGCCAAAGGTCGGCAAGGTCTTTTGAGATATAGAGATTCTCAGGATGGTATTCACCACTTCTGAGAGTGAGCTTGCCGTAGAAGGGAAAACCATTTTGAACAGCTCTGATTTCTACCAGGCGGCTCGCCTTTGCCCGAAGGTGGGTAATCATGGAGTAGACGTCCACGATTTTATATTCACGATGCGGAATATCCGCAAATATCTTTTTAAGACTCTCCTGCTCTTCCGGAAATAAGTCCCGTCGTGCAGAGACAGCGATATCCGAAGTCAGAAGTTCATTGGCATTGTTTTTCAGTTTCTCTTGAACCTGACTAGAAACAATACTGATCCCCATAAGACCCATGGTCCCAAGAAGCAGAGTAAATGCGAGTAAGAGGAAGAAGAAAGGAAACTTCTTCACTTCCTTCAAAAAGAAGAAGCGAAAAATCACGCGAGGCTCCCGTGCTCCAGATGCACAACACGTGAACACTTACGAGCAAGATCCTGATCGTGAGTCACTAGCACTAAAGTGGTGTTGGTTTCTTTCACCATCTTGAATAATAGTTCCATTACTTTATCACCGGTCTCTTCATCTAAGTTACCACTTGGTTCATCGGCGAAAAGAATCGTCGGACGAATCGCCAAAGCGCGAGCAATCGCTACACGCTGTGATTCACCACCACTTAGCTGAGATGGTAAATGGTGAGCGCGGTGAAGAAGTCCTACACTCTCCAGAAGCTTCTCTGCTGTCTCTTTAGCATCAGGGCGTTTCAATAACTCTAATGGTAGAAGAACGTTTTCCAGAGCGGTTAGAGTTGAAACAAGATGGAACTGCTGAAACACAATTCCCATATGCTCAGCACGAAAGTGCGTGAGCTCTTTCTCTTTCATGTGAGAGATTTTTTTATCTCCTACTGCGATTTCTCCCGAGTCCGGTTGATCCAGTCCCGCTAGTAGCGAAAGGAGTGTTGATTTGCCTGAACCCGATTTCCCAATGAGGGCAAGAGTCTCGCCTTTAGCGATCTCCAGATTTATCCCTTTTAGAACTTCAACTTTTGTACTGCCTTCGCCATAACTCTTACGAAGGTTAGAGACCTTCATCATAGCTCAGGCTCCAATTCTTTCATCACTGTATTGGCTATGACTTCATAACCCTTAGCATTTGGATGAATGCCGTCTGGAAGATTGAGTTTTGGATTTCCGCCCACTCCTTCAAGAAGAAAGGGAATCAAACGAACTTTATATTTCTCCGCGATCTTCGGGAAAATTTTCTCGAAGTCCGTGCGATAAGGCTCACCCATATTGGTTGGCATTTTCATACCAGCGAGCACCACTTTAATGCCTCTAGCTTGGGCCTTTTCAATCACGGCCGAGAGATTCTTCTCTGTCTCAGTCACTTTCATGCCACGAAGACCATCATTTGCTCCAAGGGCAAGCACCATCACATCGATCTTGGTTTTCTTATACCACTCCATGCGCTTAGGACCTGATGCTGAAGTCGCACCGGCAACTCCACCATTAATCACTTTCAGATCTTTGTGGGTCTTAGAGAGTTTTCTTTCAATTACAGATGGGAATGATTCTTCTTTTGAGAGTTGATAACCTTCAGTTAGTGAATCGCCGAGAAACAAAATCGTGCTGGCCCTGACTTCAGCAGTCAGTAGAACTAAAAGAGCGAAAAATGTTTTCATTGCTAGTCCTTAAAAAATTTTTGGTAACGCTTGGGACGAATCGCGAACACACTCCAAAGAATTGGCCTGATCAACGGTGCCATCCAGGAAGGCGAACATTCGTAGTGAATATCATCCACTATTTCTGATTCAGTTGCGCTTATTTTATCAACCCGGTGATGGTGTTTCCAGTTAGACAAAGGCCAAGGAAGTGTTTTTCCTTCGTCAATAAATGACCAACCCTTTGCGTTGGTCTCTTCGAAGGTCATCAAACTTATCCACTGCTGTGCAAAAAGTAGTCCTATATGGACCTCATCCCCTTTTTTGCATCCATCAAAACGTTTAATCGTAAATGGTAAGAGCGGAGGACTTAGATAAATGAAGAGGTCTCGATTGAATTGATCCCGGATTCTTTCAAAAGGAAGATGAATTCGGGTCTTAAATAGGAGGTTCATTTCTTCTTTAACTCATCTACTTCTTGGCGAAGAGTTTGAATCTGCGCTTTCATCGCCGCGATCTCGCCGTGAAGTTTGTTAATTTCTTTCACTGTACTATCAACGCGTTCACGCTGGTTATTACCGTCGAGAGAATCATTCTTATAATATTTTTGATCTTCTGGCTTGAGGTAACCATAATCGGTGGCAAGAGCAGAAGTTGAGGTGAGCATAAGACATAAAACGTACTTCATAGACATCTCCTGAATACGTTTATTGTAAGGCAGTTTCTAATTTTTGTCTTTAAAGAGGCGCTCTGTTAAAAACCCGACTCCAAAAATCAGGACGATAAAGTAATGAAGAATCGCGACAATGGGAAATAGCCACGTACTCTTGGCACGGGAAGCAAGGGCCAGACTCACGAAAGTCACGATCGCGAGATAGAGACGGGAGAGAGTTATGAAAGTCTCTAGATCGATAACAAACATCACATGAAGGAACACAAACACAGTAGGAAGCCAGAAGACTCCCGCACTTGATGTGAGTTTTTCACGAATAATTTTTGAACGATAGTAGCCAGCGTAGAATGTGCTTCGGAAAATTTCTGACATTCTTTGCGCGCGAAAGAGATAAACTTTAAGACGTGGTTGATAGTACATCCCCACGCCTTTCTTCTTAAGTTCTTGTAGAAAAAGAACCTCATCTCCCCTCTTATAATTCTCAGGAAAACGAGTATTACCGATCACTGAACGTCGAATCCAAATGTGAGTCTGAGAAAGTTTTTCTTCATCAGCTGCTTGAAGCTTGCGACCAGAGGCCTGGTGACGAACAAAAGTCGTACCGGCACAAAATGGCGAAGAGAGAGCAATGCCTTGAGCGCGAGAAAGTGCGCTCATGCCAGAGGCCATAACATCAATTCCACCCAGGACTTCAATTTTTGTTTCAGAGAGAAGTGGTCTTACGATGTCCCAGTATCCTCTCATGAGAGTAGCATCTTCACTTAGGAAGCACACCCACTCGCCTTGCGCTTCATCAAGAGCGATATTTTTCGCTTTACCATGATTTAAATGTTCGGGCGTTTCCAGAATCAAAACCGATGACGTTAGTGATTCGGCCTTAGCGCGAACAGCATCTGCGAGAGGTTTTCCGTGAATGTGGAGAATGAGTTGCCAATCCATCTCGGGCACCTGAAGTGCGTCGAGACATTTCAATAGTCGTTCGTCAGAACCCTGAGATATGATGATAAGACTTAAACTTGGCATAACTCATTATAGCGATGGATAAAAAGAAAGTCAGTATTTTAGGTCTAGGTTGGTATGGAAGTCCTTTAAGGGATGAACTCCTTCGTCATGGTTTTGACGTTATTGGTTCCACAAGGACTAAGGAGAAGCTTACTGCGGACTCTAGGCTCCTTTCTTATCCTGAACTTCCCTCAGTAGACTTAATGGATGCCGATATCGTGGTCCTGAACATCCCGCCTTTTCCCGAAGAGCTTGAATGGTTTAAGAAGTGGTCGTGGAAAAAACCGTGGTTGATTTTTATCAGTTCGACTTCGGAGGCGCCTACTTTGCTCGCGCAGGAAGAATGGGTGCGTGATAACTTTTCTGATTGGACCATACTTCGTTTCGGAGGATTACTTGGTGGCAATCGCCATCCGGGAAAGCATCTCTCTGGAAAAAAGAATCTCGCCGCTCCTAAACGTGTCGTGAATCTCTTGCATCTTGAAGACGCCGTCGGTGTGACGTTGGCAGTGATTCAAAATGAGGTTAAAAGTAAAACTCTTGGAGTTGTTTGCGATGAGCATCGCACGCGAGAGGAATTTTATTCAGAATACTGTCGGGAAAATAATTTGCCGCTGCCGGAGTTTGATCAATCTGACCTCTCCACTGGAAAGATCGTTCCCAATGAAGAAGTCAAAAAGTTTTATAAGTTTAGAAATTCTTGAAGATATCAACCACTTCTTTCTCTGGAAGAAGTGAGCCATCAATGCCCTTCTCTTTTAAGAAATCCGGGTTGTACATTTTAGAAATCGCTCTCTCACCACCATCACATAGGAAAGTAGCAATACGCTGACCAGGGCCGTACTTAAGAGCTGTGTGGAAAGCACCAGCAAGGTTAAGCATTGAAGACATACCCATCACGAGACCTTCTTTCTCACGAACGTACATCGCTAGAGAAGCAAGTTTCTGATCTTCAATTGTGTAACAAGAATCTTGTTTAATGTGGTTGAAGTTATCAACCATACGAGTGATCCCTACACCTTCAGTCATTGTGTAACGACCGTCAGAATCGAAGTTACCACGGCCAAAGAAATTCACGATTCCTGATCCCATTGGATCTGGCATCACGATTTTGATGTTGTGGTTTTTCTCTTTCATGAATTTAGAAACACCGGCCGCCGTACCACCTGAACCAGCAGCAACAACAACGGCATCCAATTTTCCATCCATCTGCTCATACATCTCTGGAGCTGTTGAGTGATAGTGAGAAAGGTAGTTATCCGGGTTATCGAATTGGTTTGCCCACCAGTAGTCTGGAGAGCTTTGACCGATTTTTTTACCAACTTTAAAGAAGTGGCGCTCGTCTGAGTAAGGAACCGCTTCTGTTTCAACGATTTCCGCACCGTAAAGTTTAAGAACTTTATGTTTCTCAATCGCCATGCCTTTAGGCATTACAACGATTACTTTGTGGCCCAATGCTTGACCAACAAGAGCAAGACCGATACCTGTGTTTCCGGCCGTACCTTCAACGATGGTCATGCCTGGCTTAAGGTTGCCTTTCAAGATGGCCTCAACCACCATATTCAGGGCCGGACGATCCTTGATCGTGCCACCCGGGTTTAAATTTTCGCACTTCATGAAGATTTCACAACCAGTGAGAGCACTTAAACTTTGCACTTTCATCATCGGGGTGTTCCCAATTACTTGTAAAAGGCCTGTAGATTTAAGTTTGGTACGAAGATCCATTGATATATCCCTGCGTGTTAAGGTAATTTATTGTGACCTCTTTATACTGCAAAAGGTTCTCTATGTCTTCAAAACTTGCTCAATTTCTGCACCGCGACCGCCTACAAACGGCCACTATTGTGATGAATGTTCAAGAAGTTCGCCAATCGGTGGACCAATTGGTTTGTCTTTTATTCCCACAGAGAGGTTGTTTAGGTCGTCAGAGTCTCGAGAGCACAGAAAAATCCGTTGAGGAACTGAAGGCCCGTTTTAAGAGCTACTTTGAAGCAGTGGCAGGACTTGGAATCAAAAAAAGCGCTGAGGAAATTGCTGAGGCCTTTTTCGAAAAGATCCCGGGCCTCGCTGAGATTCTGGATTCAGACGCCCACGCCGCCCTTATGGGTGACCCCGCTGCCTATAGCCGCGAAGAAGTGATTATCACCTATCCGGGCTTTTACGCTGTTTGTATTCATCGCCTTGCTCATGCCATTCATGAACTTGGTGTGCCCCTTATTCCGCGTTTAATGAGCGAATACGCCCATGAAAAAACCGGTATTGATATTCACCCAGGCGCCAAAATTGCTGGGAGCTTCTTTATCGATCACGGCACTGGTGTGGTAATCGGCGAAACGACTACCATCGGTAAGAACGTGAAGATCTATCAAGGGGTGACTCTTGGTGCCCTTTCAGTGAAGAAGAAACTTCAATCTCTAAAACGTCACCCAACAATTGAAGACGATGTGGTTATTTACGCCAGCGCCACAATTCTTGGTGGCGAAACAGTCATCGGCAAAGGCTCAATCATTGGCGGTAACACTTGGCTTGTTTCAAGTGTCGCCCCAGGTAGCATCATTTCTTTAGGTAACCAATAATGGAAATCGATAACAAAAAAATCTCAAAGTGGATCGCCGATAAAAAAGAGTTTCACCTTTTAGACGTTCGTCGCGATGACGAGCGCGAAATTTGCAACCTTGGCGGCTTTCACATTCCGTTGCACGAACTTGAAACACGTTTCAACGAACTTCCCCACGATAAACTCCCTATGATAGTTTATTGCCACCACGGGGTGAGAAGCCTTTACGCGACTCAGTTTCTCAAGTTTCACGGCTACGACGCCCTTTCTTTAAGGGGCGGCATTGATGCCTGGTCTATTGAGATTGACCCGAACGTCCCTCGCTATTAAACTAGGATTCAGGAGATTTTTATGATCAATAAAACTATGGGCACTATTCTTGTTGGCACAGCTATCGTTCTTGCTGCCGCATTTGTTATCGCAGTTCCTTTCAATCTATTTATGTAATTCGTAAGGCCCTTTCCGGGCCTTATTGTAAGTCCTTCAGCGCCTGGCTATTGTCTTTTTTCAATTCCACATGACTCACAACTTTTGATACTCCCGGTACATTGTTCGCGATGTTTTCTATCTCTCTCAGTTCCGGCATGTCTTCCACGATTCCTTCCAGATGAACCACACTGCCCTTCACCATTACAATAAGACTGCCGATATCCACCTGCGGACTTCTTCTTAAAGCTTCAATCACAGCATCTTCTGTGAGAGTCACTCCGACTTGAGCCCCTTGATTGGAAAGATCAGAACGCCCGTGCAAATTCTGTCCGGTACTCTGAAATCCTTTCTCGGCTTCTTCCATGGTATCCGCAAATTCTTTCTGCGTTTCGTACTCTTCGGAGTTGAGCCAGGTTTTACCCCCACGCTCTTTTCCACTGACTCCAGGTTCCTTATTGGGTTCCATAAATCCTCCTAAGCGGCTTTTTTATTTTCGGCTCTGGTGTGAGCGGCCTTCACAGCTGAACGATGTCTCGCGGCCGCACCTCGTTTGGCCTGAGCACGTTTTGCTTGCAGAGAAAGAAGTTTATGACTGACAGTGTTTTTAGATTCTTTTTTCTGTCGTTCTTCACCGGCCTTTGAACGAGTGCGAGAAGTTTTATGTTCCGCAATTCTTCCAGCATGAGATGATTTTTTTCCTTCTTTATCTGGAATATTCACTCCTGCTTTTCGAGCTTTTGATAATCCGATCGCAATCGCTTGCTTCGTATTTCTGGCGCCGGTTTTTCCCTCTCGAATCCGATCAATTTCATCTTTTACGAATTCGCCCGCTTGTGTCGAAGCAGACTTTCCTTCTCTCTTATCTTTTTGTGCACGCTTAATAGTTTTTCTTTCAGGCATAAGACACTCCTATGTTAATCCCATGCTAAACCTCCTTTTAAGTGAAGAAGACTTTATTTTATATAAAGAGAAGTGAAGCTTTTTACTTTCGCCAGCGGAAGTGATTTTTTTAACCGCTTGACATGTCCGTACATTTTACGTAAATTGTTTTACATGAGACTAAAACATCTTGCAAATAAAATTTTACTGAGTGATACAAAAAAGTTGGCCGGGGCCGAAAGAGAAGTAACAGTTAAGTTGCTTCATCACTTAAAAGAGATTGATAAAAGGAAGCTCTATTGTGATTTGAAGTATTCCTCTTTGTTTGCATATTGCGTGCATGAGCTAGGCTATTCAGAAGGCGCGGCCCAGAGGCGAATTGTGGCCGCTCGTGCAATTGCTGAAATGCCAGAAATTGAAAAGAAAATCGAAGATGGAAGTTTGAATCTCACAAATATTTCGCTAGTGAATCAATTTATAGAAGACCCAAAACAAAAGCGTGAGGTTTTTAAAGAGATCGAAAATCTAACCAAAACCGAGTGTGAGAAGAAGTTGTTTGAAATAACGGGTAAAGAAGAAAAGCCAAAAGATAAAAAGAAGCGCATTTCAAAAGATAAGGTTCAAGTCGCCATTGTTTTATCTGATGAAACGATGACACTAGTTGATCAGTTGAAAAATCTTTTAGGAAAAGACCTCGAGATGGATCAGTTGGTTCAATTCATGGCGAAGAAGGCCATTGAAGCCGTCGAAAAAACGAAGTTTAAACAAACTAAACCTCGCCAAACACTTTCGCCAGCGAAAGTGGGAAGAGCGATTCCAGCTTCCGTGAAGCGCGATGTATACGCCCGAGATAAGAAATGCACCAATTGCGGAACAACTCATAATCTCAATTATGATCATATCCTCCCCTATGCCATGGGAGGACCAAGTAGTCGGGAAAATTTAAGGCTGTTGTGTTTTCAGTGTAATCAGAGAGGAAGGATGAAGGCGGGACTCAGGGCCCCGCCTCCGAGATAATTAGAAAATATCGTCGATTTTGTTAAGGAGCTTCTCAGCTTTTCTTTTCTCAAGAATGTTTTCAGGAGTGATTTCTACTGGACCATTTGGTGCAGCGATCACTTCCATAAGTTGTTTCTTGAATTCTTTTTTGTCGTCCTCTTCTACACAGTAGAGTTCGGCATAAAGAACTTTTGTACCAAGATACTCTGGAGACATCTCCATGGCCTTTTTGAAGTTTTGTTTACTTTTTTTCATGTCGCCACCGGCGATACGAGGTGCAACAGCATAGAAACCGCCCCAGTAACGAGGAACGGCGCCATAGTAGAAATTAGGGCGAAGGGATTCAACTTTCTTGATCATTGTGATGATTTGGTCTTTGTACTTAAGTGAAGACATCACGCCGTTAAGTTTTGACCATTTTCCACGAGAAGCGGCCGTCCAAAAAGTGATGGGCACTTCGCGGTCAGAAAGTTTTTCAATGGCACCTTTGATGTCATCTTTAGCGCGTTTTTTGAATTCAGGGTTTGTTGCCATCCCTCTTTCGCCGTATTCGATGGCCTTCTCAAAATTTTTCATTTTGAGATCTTTGTTATCAAGGTGAAGCTCAGCGAGTGTGAAGTAACCGCGAGCAAGATATGTAAGGAGTTCAATGTTTTCTGGATCAGCGGCAAGTGCTTGTTCAAATTTTGAAAGTGATTCTTCAAGGCTTTCTTGAACATCACGCTTCTGCCACAAACGAAGGGCCTCGGCCTTCATGAGATTGCCTTCAGCAGAAGTCAGATCTTTTTTAGGGGCTTCGGCTAGAGCGAAGTTACAAAGGAAAAAGGTAGCGAGTAACATTTTAAGCATAGTTATCCTTTTGAAAAACTTATGCTTAAAGTCTACATATTTCCGAAGCGCGCGGAAAGACCTAGTGTGTATTGAACATCGTACTCATTTTCGGCATTGCGGATCATAGTAGCACCCGCATTGAGACCCAGTAATGAACTGAAGGCCAGTTGAAGACCGGCACCGGCGTATGGATCAACTCTCAGAGGGTTATCATGGGTCTCAGAAACTCCAGCAGTTGTGACCTTCGTTTCTCCCTGTGAAGCACGTCCACCTGCGCGGAAATAAACTCCGATAAACTTCCCCATAGGAAGTGTGGAGCGAAAACCTAAACTCAGTCGTTGAATGGAATCTTCGACCTTCTGATCGTCTGCCGGATAGTCTTTGCGAGACATGGCCTGAGTGTATTCAGCTTCGCCCGAGAAGGCCGTGATCCCATAAAGTACTCTTGCTCCATAAGTGGCACGAGTCACATAGCGAGCGGGCTCTGGATATCTGACTAAAGTTGTCTCTACTCCGTAGAGCGGCTCAAACGTCAACCGAGATTCGGCAGCATGGGCCTCATAGAGAAATAATGCGAGAACGAGAATCAGGAATTGTTTGATTGAAGTCATAGATGATATTCTAAGCCCGGGATGAAAAATATGAAAGTCATGGTCTTAAATGCCCAGGATCTATTTCTCTTTATGGACAAGCACGATCATTCTGCGAGTCCAGTCACCGAGCTGACGGAAATTAAATGGCAGCTCATGAGTTCTAGCCTGTTCTCGAATAAGTCCAAAGAAAAATGCTTAATGCTCGCTAACGCCATCAAGGATGCGGAAGCAGATATTGTGATGGTCACGGAAGTTGGTGGCCCGGAGTCGCTTAGTAATTTTGCGAAGTATGTTCTGAACGACGAGTATCTCGCTTTAAGTCTCCCTTCTAATTCTGATCGCGGAATTGATTTGGGTTATTTGATTAAGAAGAGTCTCGCTTACAAAGTCGACATTCATACTCACATTGATTATCCCCTACCACTTCCGGCGAAACGTTTTTCACGAGATGTTCTTCGACTCGATTTAAAGGCGAACGATAAAGTTCAGATGATTCTTCTTCTTGTTCATATCAAATCCAAACTCGATATGAGTAAAACGGATTTTGAAGGACGCTCTCGTCGCGTGCTGGAAGTAAAAGGTCTTTTAGAGATTTATAAAAATCTTGAACATCTTCATCCTGACATTCCAATTCTGATTGGCGGTGACTTCAATGGTCACGCGGGGGAAGAAAATACAGAGGAAGAGTTTAAGGCGATCTACGAAATGACCACCTTAAAGGACATTGCGTTCCTGGCCAATATTCCTCCTGAAGAGCGCTTTAGTTATGTATATTTTAATCGTGGTGGAAATCGTTTCGAACAACAGATTGATTACCTGTTTATTTCCGACAAGTTTAAGCATCTAATTGAAACTACCGAGTGTTATTTCCCTCGTTATAAGCACTTAAGTGGTGCCCCGCTTCCGATTCCTAAACGCATGGAACATAAGAATACACTACCTTCGGACCATTATCCTTTTCTCGCGACCTTAAGATTGAACCCATAGCGAAAAACGAAAATCTGGCCTTTTTAAGGTCTTATGCTATTTTACCGAAAAGATTAATAAGGCACTTAACCAACTTAACAAGAGGTACCATGGCCCACGATAAAAAAGAGCCCAAAGAAAACATTCGTATTGATATCACTGATGGCTTCGCTGTAGAGCGCGCCCTTAAAAAATTCAAGCGACTTTGTGATGCTTATGGAATCGTGAAAGAATACCGCGCTCGCGAGTATTACATGAAGCCTTCAGTTAAGCGTGTAGAGAAAATGGAAGCGGCTGAAAAACGTCGTAAGAAAACAAATTCAAAATCGGGCCGCGGCTCAAGAAAGATCTAATAAAAGAAGCTCCGAAAGGAGCTTTTTTTTTGCCTAAAACAAAAAGGCCCCCGAAGAATCCATCCCTCGGAGGCCAAAACAGTGGTCCTTCCTTAGACCTTATATTCCTAATTATCTCATTCTTAGAATTGCTTTCTTCTGGTGAAGTTTATAGATCATGTTATCAAGTGCAGACTTCTGAGAAGCTGAACCTGATTGAGAACGATAATCAAGTCTTAATGAGCTACGAGCTTGCTCAGCTTGGATAGCAAAAGTTGAAGCTTGAGAAGGCATTAGTTGTCCAAGGTTTACGATTTTCGAAACATCAGCAACTACTGCGATACCACTCTTACCAGCACCTGCACCAGTGAAGATACCTGCTGTACCTACTACGTTTCCTGAATTAACAACTGGAAAGAAGTTAAGACCAGGAAGTGATGCTCCGATTGAATCGAAGGCCGAGATTGGAACCGCAACACCAATGGCAGTCACAGTCTCTGAAAGAGTTAGATAAACTTTTGCACCATTACCAATGTTAATGGCGATAGTTGGGTTATTAGCAATCATTGGAATCATATTTCCGTTAGGAAGAGTCGCTTGAGTCATATTTACGTCAGCAACTTCAGTTAGATTCACAGAAACTTTAAGTTGGTTCTGACCTGAGAAACCAGAGATCAATTCCAATTGACCGATCTGAGTTTGTCCACGTGGATGAAGAATAGGAAGAGAAACAGAAGCGAAGCTCATTGCACCGAGATTCAGGTCAGCAGCAAACGACATCCAGACATCATTGTCTCGAGTTGTTGTTTCTACTTTTACACCGGAAAGAACATTGGAAGGAGCATTACCGCAGGAAACGACGAAGATCGACAGCACCACTAGCGTGATAAAACGTACTACTGAATTTTTCATGAGATCTACCCAAACGAGACTTAGTCTCTTAGATGATATCAGCCCGGCTCTTCAACAAACGTCCAACTTGAAATATACGTGCAACCGCAGGATTAATATCGGAATAATTCGCTGCGTAATACTAGCCGGACTCTGAATTTTTTACAAGCAAAAAGTTGAGTGGACAGATCAGGCGGGCCTAAGGCATGCTCCTAACTATATGAAAGCAATCAATTTTTACTTCGATTTTTTGTCTCCGTTTAGCTACTTTGCCTGGCATAACATGCAGACCCTGGCAAAAGAATTGAACCTAGAAGTGCACTACAAACCAGTGGCCTTGGGCCCTCTTTTGAATCACTGGCAGATCAAAGGCCCAGGTGAGATCACTCCTAAGCGCGAGTTTCTTTTAAAGCAGTGCCTTCGATATGCTGCGAAGTTGGGTCTTCCCTTCACCACTCCTAAAACTCATCCTTTTAATTCACTCTATGCTCTACGCTTAAGCCTAAGGGGCGTGGCGGGACAGGATCAAGCACGAGTGATAGAAGCTCTATGGAAGGCAGGCTGGCAAACTCGTATTGATATGGGTGAGCCGGATGAACTTTTAAATGCTCTTCGTGAAGCTGGTCTTCCAGCGGACGAGCTCTACGAGAAGAGTTTTACCAAGGAAGCCAAGGTCGAACTTAAAGCGAACATTAATGAGGCCATTAGCTTCGGAGCCTTCGGGGTTCCAAGCTTCGTTGTAGGCGATGAACTCTTCTGGGGTAATGACGCTCTTGAGGACATACGTGATTACGTTCAGGGACAAGACCCACTTGATCGCGAAAAATTCGCAAGCCTTCTGGCAGAAACACCAAGAGCGGCGGCGCAAGCACTATGAAAAAACTGATTCTTCTAACACTGATGACTTTTTCGGCCCACGCGGTTGAATTGAAGTTCATAGGCCCATGTGATGAAGATTTCATCATGAAAACAGAAGTGACGGAAGATTTCCCGAACGTGGGCGAACTCACGATCGCTACCCTTGCTAAATTCAACATTCCATTTAAAGGATCGAGCGAGGGTCTCGCTTCCGCCTTTGAAACACCC
The DNA here is from genome assembly GCF_034259205.1 of Peredibacter starrii. Classification (GTDB taxonomy): domain Bacteria; phylum Bdellovibrionota; class Bacteriovoracia; order Bacteriovoracales; family Bacteriovoracaceae; genus Peredibacter; species Peredibacter starrii. Next base: position 2,970,868 of record NZ_CP139487.1, read on the forward strand.
ACAGGTGCGGCCGCGATCGAGAAAATTTCAGAAGTTGAGTACCGCGCTTACGGCTGGTGCTTCTCAGTCGACGGAGAAGCTCCCGATTTATACCCTCATCAAGTGCAGGTTACCCCTCTCTCCAAAGAAATAACTTGGACTTTTGGTTTTGCCCGCTACTATAAAGGGGAATGGATCACTCAATGTACGCCGGCCTTTACAGTCAAACCGGCCTTCCTATGCGAGGACAAACCGTAGTGATCCGGTAAGGATAATATGGCCCGTGCCCAGACCAACAAAATTGACCTACTCACTGATCACCTCATCAAAATTATTTCAGAAACAAACGGTATTACTCTCACAGACACGCTGGAACTGGCGGTGATGGGTGATTCCAAGGATGACAATGCTCTGGTGAAGAAGTCTCTCCAAGAGTTTCGTCGCCTGATTAACGATTTCAAAACCGATGAAGTGGAAATCAAAACCCTGCTTAACCACCCTGTGGCCTCTGCTCTCTTTAACTTCTTTAAGCGTTTTCCGAAACCTTATATCGAAGAGCATATTCACCTGACAGGTTCATTAAGTGCAGAGTTTATTCATCCACACCTGATGAAACTTCTTAAAGGCCCTAATAAGCAGGTCTACTTCGACATTATTAACAAAGTATATGGCGAAGGCACGGCCGAAAAGATTGAAACAATTGAGGACGTGGATAATCTGGTTCGTCTCAAAGAAGATGAATATTTTGATCGCTACTTAAAAATTCTTCTCTTACCAAAACTTATTCTGACCACCAAAGAGATGCATGCCGAAGCCGCTTACCACATGGCCTCAGAGCTGTATCATAAGTTCAATGTGGGGATGATTCGACTGAAGTTCACCCTCTCTCGTGCCACTTCCGCCTCAGATGAGCAGATCCCGGGACTCGAGAATCTAACCGAAGAAGATGTGGTGCTCGGTCTGTATGACGGCTATATGCGCTTTAAAAAAGAAGTGCCAGGTTTTGATTTCGTGCTTTCTCCATGCTTTCGTAAAGAAGCAAACTTCTTCGATGCCGCCCACTACAGTACCAAGAAAGAGCACTTCCTTCATCAGGTAGACGCCATTCTAGATATTATTGAAAAGTATCCATTCCTTTGCCCGTATCTGTGCGAAGTGGACACTGTGGGAAGTGAGAAAGATCTTTACCGCAAAGGACACTTTGCGGAAATGCAGCAAGGTTTTAGAAAACTCCATTTTAAAGGCTTCTCATTGCGTTCCCACCACGGTGAAACCTGGCATACACTTAAGAAAGGTGTGCAGGCAGTGGATAATGCCCTTAACATCTGGCACATCGATACGCTGGAGCACGGTCTTTCTCTTGGGATTAATCCTAACTACTACTTCCACTCTCTCTACCGACGTCTCGTGATTGATAATGAGCGTGGTGGAAAAATTAAAGAAAACTCATCTGACTGGAAAGAACTCATGGACATGGACTGGCGTGAACACACCAATGTCCGCGAAAAACTATTTAACGGTGAACCTTTAAATAGCAATGAGAAACGAGAATTCGTGAAAGTAAAATTTCACACGGCCCGCGAAGTCGAGCACTATCAGCACGACGTTCTCAACCGCATGATCAATAAAGGCGTGAGTCTTGTGGCCCTGCCATCATCGAATAATAAACTTACGACGAGTTTTGAGGACTATAAAGATCACCCGTTCTCGTGGTGGGAAAAGAAAGGCCTTAAACTTGGTGTGGGTACCGATAACTATGTGACCCTGAATACGAATTACATTCAGGAACTCCTGATTCTTCTTTTCACAGATCCGGATAACCTGAAGATTACCAAGCTTTTAATGGTGGCAACTGGTGAAACCAAGCGACCTTACCTGTCTCAGCTACTGTGGAAAATGCGCGGCTAAAAAACTCCCGTATCCGGAATTTCTAAAGCATAAACTCACCTCGTTTCTCGAAATTCCGGTGACTTGGCTCCCTTGGCTTAATTTCTCTGACCAAAATCAATCCAGGCCCTAATCGCTAAATCATTAAGTTTACACCACCGATAAGATCTCTATGCCAAACAAAAATTCTGAATATAGATTCAATCATATTTTGCTGAAACTTTCCAAACTTGAATCCATTGATTCTGGTCTTCTTGAAGAAAGTTTCAACATAATTACAAAGTCAGTTGTGGAGGCCCTAAATGTTGGAAGATGCGGTATTTGGTTTTACAATGAAAAACGAACAGCAATCATTCTAAATGATCTGTATGAATCAGAGACCCAAACTCACTCCTCTGGGGCCATATTAGATGCATCCGACTTCCCGAAATATTTTGATTATCTTTTAGAAGAGCGAACACTTCCGGCAGTGGATACATTTAATGATCCAGTAACATCAGAATTTTTAGAAGTCTATTTGAAGCCACTGAATATTGTATCTATGATTGACGCTCCTATTAGAGTAAATGGAAAGATGATCGGAATCATTTGCTGTGAGAGCGTGGGGGTTACAAGAAATTGGACTATGGCAGAACAAAACTTCATAGGAAATATTACTGACATTCTCGCCAGGGCCGTCCAAGCCAAAGAAAGAAAAGAAGTCATGAATCAGCTCGAAAGGATGAATATCCATCTTGAAGAGTTGATAGAAGAAAGAACCAAAGAACTTGAAGTTCAGAGAGCAAGGACAGCTAATGCTTCAAAGATGGCCATGCTAGGTGAGATGGCCAGTTCGATAGCCCATGAAATTAACAATCCTTTGGCAATTATTATATCACTCGTAAGCATGATTAAAAGAATGGATGAGAAAGGCAGCAGTAAGGAAGATAAGGATAAGGCATTAAATAATCTCATCGAAACAAGTAATAGAATTGAAAAAATCGTGAAAGGTTTGAGATTTTTTGCACGAGATGCTTCTCGTGACGACTTCGTCCATACTTCAATTAATCAGGTGATTGAAGATACCTTAGCACTGTGTAACCAAAAATTTCATCAACATGGAATCAGTATTCATTACAACATCTGTCCAGATTCAATCATTTATTGTCAGCCAGTAAGCTTATCACAGGCCATACTAAATCTCCTCTCAAATTCCTTTGATGCTATCAATTCTCTTGAGGATAAGTGGATCAGGATTGAATGTTTCGAAACTCAAACTGATGTACAAATCACTGTTACAGATTCCGGGAATGGCATCAATGAAGAAATTCGTGATAAAATTGTTTTGCCTTTTTTCACGACTAAAGAAGTTGGTAAAGGGACAGGACTGGGTTTATCAATTGTAAAAGGTATTGTTGAGCAACATGGGGGAAAATTAAGCTTGGATTCGGGTTGTCCTAATACCAAGTTCAACATTATGATACCAAAAAAAGCAAGGGCAGCGTGAAAGTACTCATATCGGATCCTGACAACACCTACATCATAAAGATTGAGGAGCTTCTCAAAAAAGAAGGTATCGACTTTGAATTGTGTCAGAGCGGTAAAGAATGTCAGCTTAAAGTATATAAAGGCGGAATAAAAGTTTTAATAATGGATCTTGAGACTGAAAACTACTCAGCATTGATGGTTCTGAAATTCATGCGACTCAATCATCCCACAGTGCAAGTTATCTTGACCGTCAAATCAAAAGAAACTTTAAAAGAACTGGAGCTAGATTCTGAAGGATTAAAAAAACTCGGAGTTTCACAAATCCTGGTAAAACCGTACACATGCGAAAAACTTTTAAATGCAGTACGTGGTGAACAACTGGACAGATGGAAAAACGTGACCCTTACCAACGGGTCTTCAGATGAAGAAGCAGTGATAAATGAAAAAGATGAAAATTTCACAAAGGTTTCGATTGAATCCTGCATGAGCGGGAATGTTACTATATTCGATCACTATCTTCGATTAGGTCCCGGAAGATACATTAAAATCCTCAGAAGAGGAGATCACTTTGATAATGAAAGAATTGAAAAGTACAAAACTGAAAAGAAGGTCGTATCCTTGTATTTCAAAACGGTTGAACGAGCAGTTTATGTAAACTTCATGAATGAACTTCTCAATAAAATGCTTACTAAAAAAAGCAGTAGCCCGAATCAATATTTTTCATCCATCAAAGCTGTATCTGAAGTTTATATTGACGAGATTTTCCTTACAGGTATCAGGCCTTCCCTTGTTGAAGAAGGTATGAAAATCTGTCAAAACATGTACAAATTAGTAAATTCAAATTTAGAAATATCTAATTTTTTAAGACAATATCAGAATGAAATCCCCTCAGAACAGAGCCATCAGTTTCTTGTATCATTCTTTTCAACGATTATTTGTAAAAACCTAGAATGGTCCAGCCAACGAACAGTGGAAATAATCGCTCTCGGCGGGCTTCTTCATGACATCGGGAAACTAAAGCTTCCAAAGGGAATGAGGGATAAAGAGGAAACAGACATACCGGAAAACCAAAGAGCAATCTTCAGAGAGCACCCGTTGCATGGTTATGAAATGTTAAGTAAATCCCCTTTCATCACCACCCCGGTTAAACAGATTGTCTATCAACACCATGAACTCGTAAACGGAACAGGATATCCCAACGGATTAACAGGAGCAAAAATCTATCCTCTAGCTAAAGTGGTTTCTCTGGCAGATGGATTTGTAAGACTTCTGACAAAAAATAAATGCACAACAATCGAAGGATTAAAAATATTCATTCCTGACAAGAATGAAACGACTAAATACGACCCTCTTATTCTTAAATCGCTTGTTACCGGATTATTGAAATGAGTAAGCACGAATTGAATGATGAAATTCTCTTTGTGGGTGATGATGAAGACTTCTTTGGGCAGATCACAAGTTCCCCTTTAGTCATAAAGGAGGACGTTGCTGTATTAAAAACTTCTTATGAGAAAGGCTCGATCTTCAATAGAGAGAATATTCCCAGAATTGTTATAGTGGATGTGTCCAACAATTCCATCGATATCACAAGAGTGACAAAAGAAGTCTTATTTTATAAGAAAGCTCCGAACTTTAAATCAGTTTTTTTTGCCCTTGTTTGTAAAAATGACGAGCAAAAGAAAGAACTCAGTTTTCTATTCTCGACAGGATTTTACTTATTCCACATTAAAGGTGGAGAAATCGAAACTTTTGTAAGAGATGTACTCTATATTGGTCTTAAAAGAGAAATTGATTTCCCCCGACTAGCTTGCGCGAAGGGAATAAATCTTCCACTTCAGGTAGGAATATGTTCCAGTCTGGTCAAGATGGAAAAAGATCGCATCAGCGTAGAAGCAGATTTAGAAGACACTGAAGAAGAACTAATTATCAAATTCAGACAATTCCCTGACAATAAGGGCATTGTTTTTCCAGTAAAAAGCAGTAGCGCATTCACAAGATACTATCCAATGCTCTCCACTTTTTATCTCGACTTTCCCTACCCTGGTCCCTGGGAAGAAATTGGACCTGAGTCCATACTACTGGACACTGTCGAAACCTGGATTGAAAACTTTGCGAGTGAATTCAGTGAAGGGGACAATTTCACAGTACAGGTACTTTCATCAGACTTTGAATTCTTGGCCGGCACCTTTGGAGGGATCGAGGATAGAATTAAATTCATCTTCACGACCTCATCAGAGAGCTGTCCGATTGAAATCATGTTAGAAGACAAACCAGACCTAATCATTGCCAATCTCTCCCGGCCTGAGGAAGAAGGTATCACTCCAGAAGTCCTGGATTTCTTATATTCTAACGACTTCGTAGTGAGCGAATACCGTCCAGTCATAGTCATTATGAATACTCCTTCAAAAAGTGGAGCACTTCAAAAACTTTTTAACTACGAACGAATAGTGGCTTCGCATTCTCCTTTAGACAAAGACATGTTCGGGAAGCTATTAGAGAAATTCAAAACGAAGGACTCCGAAGGCAATAAAAGCTCCGGTCTTTTGAAAGTAAATTCTCCCTACCGTCCGGTGGATATATTACAAGAATTTTATATCGTCGGCCTCACTGAGCATGAAATATCCTTCATCTCCCAAAGAGAACTTCCATTTTTTGCTGTCCTTCACTTTGAACTTCCAATCGAATTTCACGCAACTATCGTTCCCCCTATTTGGACAATCGACAAAAAAAATGACAAAAACTATTACATGGCCCTGATACATGGTCTTTCAGAAGAAAAACTCATGATCCTAAGAAAATTCATTAACCAGATTATCCATTCCCCTCTTAAAGAATTTACAGCAGAAGCTGTTGCTGAAAAGCTAGGTGAAAAAGCACTAGAATCGGCCAAAGCGCCTTCGGAAACAATTGCTGTTGAGGCCAACGTAGTAGTCAAATCAGCTCCAACGACAAAAAAAGAAGTAAGAACATTAAAAATATCAGGAAAAAGTAAACTATAAGGAGTAAAACTTGAAAAAGGGAAATTTATTAATTGTCGATGACGAACCCATTCTGCTTGAAACTCTAAAGTACAACCTTAGTGATTTAGCAGAAAAAATTTTCCTGGCCATAAATGGAAAAATGGCCCTCGAGATTATTAAAAGAGAATCTATTCAATGCATCCTTTGCGACATTAACATGCCTGTTATGAATGGGGTTGAGCTTGTAAAGAACATCAGGGCCCTTGGGCTTGAAACTCCTCTCATTTTTTATACAGGCCATGGGAACCATGACCTGATGCTGGAAGCCGTCAAATACGGAGCTTTTGATTTTATAAACAAACCGGCCCTTGATCACATCGAAGAAGTCGTTGAGCGAGGTCTTCAAGTAGGCCGTGGGGATCATCAGGAATCAAAGAGTGATTTTATGAGTGAATACAGAAAACTTTTGGCATCTCAGTAAGGGGATTATTCATATATTCACTACCGCTTCCATTGTGACTTTTTTAGACAATTGAGGAAATTAAAATTGTCGTGACTAAAAGTCAGTGAGATCCGAAATCAATTTTCGGATGGCCTTTACTACATCTGCTGCCAAAGCTGATTGAAAATAAGTGAATTAATCTATCGGCGCCAAACTGTCACCAATAGATATTCATTAAAAAGACCATGACGTGATGTTTCTGGTCACCTGATTTTTTATCAGGATTCGTAATTGATGGCGCCGATGACAATCAAAGCCGCGAGCACCAACGTTGACACAATCTCAAAGTTCGAAAACTCTTTTCTAAAATCTCGCAAGCTTCTCATGTTCTTCCCTTAACGATGAAAATTAGCAGACATTATAGGGATTTTGAAAAACTTCGTTTGTTAAGATTCTAAGTGGATTTTTTTACCGCTTCGCTACTAGTTCTTCTTTCATAACCTTCTTAGCGAAGATGAATACAATCCAGGCCACGATAATAAAATCGATCCCTGCTCCAAGAACTTTACCGTACATAATTCCGTTGTAGCTAAGCTCGTAAATGCTCGCAACTCCAGCGGCCTTAAGGGCAGGTTGAAGAATAAGCGGAGTGATGAGGTCATTGACGAGACTCGTTACAAGCAAATTTAATTTACCACCGATGATCACGGCAATCGCCAAACCAATAACACCATATTGTTTTAAGAAGCCAACGAACTCTCTAACCATAGACCCTCCAGTATTTTGTACTATTAGGATGGCAAAGAAATTCTGGTTTGACTATTTTAGGTGGGAGAAGAATTGTTTAAGAAGTTCCTGGGCCACTTCTGGTGGAGTCCCCTTATTACTTTTGATTTTGTTCTCGGATGTCGCGATCGCTTTTTGATCAATCACTTCCTGAAAGCTTGATTTAAGGCCCTCATGGATAAGTTGCCACATCCAATCCAGTCCCTGCTTCTCACGCTTCTTCTGAATTTGAGCAGCTTCTTTTGAAAAGTAATCTTCCATAGTCTTCTCCACTTCCGGAAGACCTTTCTTAGTTACTGCAGAACAAGAAAGAACCGGTGGAATCCAACCATCATGGCGAAGAATCTGAAGCGCTTGTTGATAATCATGTTTTGCACGAAGGATGATCTTTTCTTGATCGCCATCGTCTTTTGTTACAACCACCATATCTACAACTTCTAAGATCCCGCGCTTAATCCCTTGAAGATCATCGCCGGCGCCCGGTTGAAGGAGCATCACGAAAAGATCCACCATCTGAGCGACAGTTGTTTCAGACTGTCCCACGCCAACAGTTTCCACTAAGACGTAATCAAAACCATAGGCTTCACAAATAAGCATTGATTCACGAGTTCTGCGCGCCACTCCACCCAAAGTTTCACCTGATGGACTCGGGCGAATGAATGCCATGGGATCAATCGCCAGTTCATTCATACGGGTCTTATCACCTAAGATAGATCCGCCACTCACCTGAGAAGTCGGATCAACCGCCAGAACTGCCACAGTTTTATTTTGTGAGGTAAGTTGTTTTCCAAAGGCCTCAATGAATGTGGATTTACCCACTCCTGGAGTTCCGGAAATCCCGACGCGTTTTGATTTACCAGTCAGAGGCAATATCGCTTTAAGAAGTTCCTGAGCTAGTTTTTGATGATCAGGATTATGGGACTCCACGAGTGTAATTGCTCGTGCCAGAATCGTTAAATTCTTGTTCTTAATCCCGTCTAGATAATCCTGGAGCTCAAGTTGCTTTCTCATTTATATCCCAGGGCCTCGTTAAGTTTTTTCACCAGATCCCGGGCCGCATCGGCAATGACTGTACCTGGACCGAAAATTCCCGCCACACCCATCTGATAAAGTTTATCGTAGTCCTGCGGAGGAATAACTCCACCAATGGTTACAAGGATATCTTCACGTCCCAGTTTTTTTAGTTCAGCTTTTAATTCTGGCACAAGAGTTAAGTGACCAGCAGCAAGGGATGATACACCAATGATGTGTACGTCATTTTCCACTGCTTGTTTTGCTGTCTCTTCTGGAGTCTGGAACAGAGGACCCACATCCACATCAAAGCCCAAGTCTGCGAAGGCAGTTGAAATAACCTTCTGACCACGGTCGTGTCCATCTTGTCCCATCTTCGCGATAAGAACACGTGGACGACGTCCTTCGTTCTTCTGGAATTTTTCCATGAGAAGTTGGAGTTCTTTCACGTCGTATTTTCCTTGTTGAACTTCTTTTAAATACACACCCTGAATAGTTCTGATCTCAGCTTGGTGACGGCCAAATACTTTTTCCATCGCCATACTCATCTCACCGACAGTGGCGTGAGCACGAGCGGCCTCAACCGCTAGAGCGAGAAGGTTGCCAGTTCCGTTCCTACAAGCCTCAGTCATAGCATTGAGTTTTTCCTGAACCACTGCTTCGTTACGTTCAGCTTTAAGTTTTTTCAGACGATTAATCTGAGCTTCACGCACCTGTGAGTTTTCTACTTGAAGAATATTTGGAGTATCGTCTTTTTCACGTTTATAAAGGTTAACTCCTACGATTGGCTGAACACCTGAATCAATTCGACCTTGAGTGCGAGCAGCGGCTTCTTCAATGCGCATCTTAGGAATGCCCTTGGCGATGGCGTGAGACATACCACCCAGAGACTCCACTTCCTCAATCAGGGCCCAAGCTTTTTGCGCCAGTTCCTGAGTAAGGCTTTCTACGAAATAACTTCCCCCCCATGGATCAATCACATCACAGGTATCAGTTTCAGTCTGAATGAAGAGCTGAGTGTTCCGAGCGATACGGGCCGAGAATTCACTTGGAAGAGCAAGTGCTTCATCCAGAGAGTTTGTGTGTAAGCTTTGAGTGTGACCGTGAGTTGCGGCAAGGGCCTCAATTCCCGTTCTTGTGACGTTATTGAAAACGTCTTGAGCAGTTAAGCTCCAACCAGAAGTCTGAGAGTGAGTTCTAAGGGCCAGAGACTTTTGGTTCTTTGGTTTGAAGTCCGAAACGATTTTACTCCAAAGAAGTCGACCCGCTCTCATCTTCGCTACTTCCATGAAGTAGTTCATTCCGATCGCCCAGAAGAAAGAAAGACGAGGAGCAAACTGATCCACATCAATCCCTGCTTTCACACCAGTACGAAGGTATTCAAGACCATCGGCCAGGGTATAACCAAGTTCAATATCTGCAGTCGCACCAGCTTCCTGCATGTGGTAACCCGAAATTGAAATCGAGTTAAACTTCGGCATGTTCTTAGATGTGTAACTAAAGATATCCGCGATGATTCTCATCGAAGGCTCAGGTGGGTAAATATAAGTATTTCTCACCATGAATTCTTTCAAGATATCGTTTTGAATCGTCCCTGTGAGTTGCTCCGGCTTCACACCCTGCTCTTCACCCGCCACGATAAACAAAGCAAGAATTGGAATCACTGCTCCGTTCATCGTCATTGATACCGACATCTGATCAAGCGGAATACCTTTGAAAAGAATGCGCATATCAAGGATGGAATCAATCGCCACCCCTGCCATACCAACGTCACCCTTTACACGAGGGTGATCAGAGTCATAACCACGGTGAGTAGCAAGATCGAAAGCAATTGAAAGACCTTTTTGACCTTTCGTAAGATTGTCACGATAGAAACGGTTTGATTCTTCCGCCGTCGAAAACCCCGCGTACTGACGAATGGTCCAAGGGCGAACCGAATACATCGAAGCATAAGGGCCACGAAGAAAAGGTTTGTTACCCGGAAGAGTCTTCATGAGTTTTTTAAACTTCACGTCCTTCTCAGTATAAGCACTCTTAAGTGCGATGCCTTCCGGCATCACGGTGATCTTTTTAGGAGCTGGCTCAGATAGTTTTGGAGTCTTCCAAGGAATTTTGCTGAAATCAGTTGTCATAGGTTACCTCCCCTCGAACTTTGAGGCCAGATTCTGGAGTACCTCATACACGTTTTGACCGGCGAATAGATTATTGAATCCCGCCATCTCAAATTTTCCAGCGATATACTTATGTTGTGCCTTCACTGAACTCACAGTATCCGAAATTGTTGGATACTGATCATCCAAAGCGCAGAGAACGATAATGTCTTCTTTTCTCTCCGAAAGAGTCTTCTTAAAGTTTTCAATATCCAGTTCAGAATGACCAGGCTCATTTACAGTAAGACCTAAAAGTTCAAAGTAGTTCTTCACGAAGTTCAGACGAGCATTAAGCGCGCCATACTCTCCGAAAAGCGCCACATATACACTTGGCTTCTGCTTCACGTTTTCCATACCAAGACGAAGGTCTTCAAAAATACGGGCCACACGGAAGACCGTTGGCTTTTTAAGTTTTAGTTTTAAGTGTTCCTTCACGTCCGGGAAATCATTCATCCCCGACATCACGTGGCGACGAGTCTTCACCATCTCAAGGCGCTTTTCGCGAACAGTGGCAGTTTCTTTTTCTAAATAAGAATGAAGTTCACTGTCATTCATCACAATCATCGTCTGCATCAGTTTCCAAGCTTCTTCAGCAAGGGCACTGGTTAGACTTTCTAAGTGATAACTTCCGAAGGCAGCATCTTCCACCACTCCCAGCATACTCTCAAGTGCCAGAACGTGAGACGTATTACGGGCCATTCGACGAGAGCGCTCAACGTGTTCCATATCCGGAGCACCATCTACCTCGAGTTCAATTAAAGAATTATATCCAGCAGACTGAACGTGATCAGCACCACCAATGTAGGCCGAAGCAACTGCCGTTTCATTACGAAGCATATTTGAGTAACGCTCAAACAGTGTCCACTCTCTCATCGAGGTAAGCCCCACGATGTTGAGCTTCATCTTCTTCCCAGACTCTTCCAGGATTTTATGAGCAAGAAGTTTCGCCGCTCGAATCTTAGCGATGTTGTGGAAGAATTGAGAATCCACATAAACACCAAGATAAACCTCAGACTGAGTTCCAAGATTTTTAATAAAATTTGTCGCTAGAAGCGCCAACTCTTGAATCGAGTGCCCGCCTTGATCATGGGCTTTTTGACCAGAAATGATATTTGAAACAACTTTGAAGGCATTACTTGAATAGTTCCCACCGAGAATGAACACTTCAAGCTCTTTTGGAGAGGCAAATTTTGTCAGGGTGCTCTCAATAATTTTCCACTTAGTTTCATTTAGGTCCGGACCAGAAAAGAAGAAATTTCTCACCCCCTGTCCGAGGTCTTCAGTCAAAACCTTCTCAATTTCATGCTGATCGAGATGAACATAAGTTGTTGAGGCCTTCTTCCAATTTTCATTGGCATTCAAATGAACTTCAGATTTAGTCTCTAGGGAAAGTGTGGGCCAGCTGGCACCGGTAATGAGCTTTTTTGTGGCCTTATTCCCCACTTCCGTCAGCTTTAGCTCCGATTTCAGGGCATTTTCCCACTGTTCTCGTTGGGTATTAAAATCACTCTCAAAAAAACTTGTTAAGGAACTCACAATAGACTCCGGGACGTAAAAAATCTTAGATGATTTATCCTAACAAAAAATTGAGTAAAAATCCCTCTCAGATTAAACTATAGGCACCCCAACGGAGGCCTTTTTTGAGTCTAACGCTTTTAGTAGAACACAATCCCATGATTGAGAGCTGTTACATGCTCAATTTATCCACATGGCTGGGGTTGGAGATCCTTCCTAAAAAGAAGGCAGAGTTCGCAGTTAAATATCTTGAAACTGATAGTCAAAACATCAAATTGATCATTGTTCGCGCAACAATTGAGAAAGAACCCTCTGCCGCGATCATGATCGATTACGTAAAGAAGAAGGGTCTAAATATCCCGGTGATTGTGATTGGCCCTGGAAAAGAGATTCCAGGCAGCGCCGCCCACGTCCCAAATTCCTTACAGCTAAAAATTCTGATTCAAAGCTCCGCAAGGGCCCTCAATATCACCGCCAAGGACATGTCGAACAAGGTGGTACCGGACTACTTCCCGATTCCTATCACCTACTTCAAAGTGATTAAGCGTTCGGTTTGTAAGGTCTACTCACAGGACATCGACGATGCGAATAAATACAACCTTCGTATTGAAAGAATGTCTGAGTTTGAAGAGTCTTACATCCAGAGCATGATTCAGGAAGGGATGACCCATTTGTATGTCGATAAAATGGATCGCCTGGAATTCGTAAACAACGTAACTGCTGAACTCATGGCCATGCTTGAAACCATGGATCTTTCCGCAGAGGAAGAACTATCAGTTCAAGACAAGAGCATGGAACTTCTCTCGAAGAAGCTTCTCACTATTGGTGTTAATGAAGAGACGATTAAACTCGCACGTAAAAACATCGATGCCATGAAGAAGACCGTTCAGAAGAACCCGAAACTTTCAAAACTTCTGGAACGTCTGTTAAGCAACAAGTCTTCTTACCTCTTTAAGCACACTCAGATCCTGACTTACATTGGTCTCCATATCATTAAGAACATTGATTGGGGTAATGCTGAACAAGAAGAGAAGATGAGCTTCATCGCCTTCTTCCACGATATTGTGCTGGAAACGGATGAGCAGGCCCAAATTAAATCAACGCTTGAACTAAAAAAAGCGAACTTCCCACTCCCGGAAAGACTTCTGGTCGAGAAGCACGCTCAAATGGCGGCGGAATTTGTTTCAAAATTCCCCCACGCTCCTATGGGTGCGGATCAACTAATTCGTCAGCACCACGGCATGCTCAACGGCGTTGGTTTTTCAGAACACTATGGTAATAACGTCTCTCCTCTGGCGATCGTTTTCATCGTGGCCGAAGAGTATACACGAATTATTATGAAGCGTGAGAATGGTCCCTTTGATCGAGAAGAGATGATGCAGGAACTCAAAGCTGAGTTCCCGACCACCAGATTCCAAAAAGTCGTCGATATTCTGCAGAACGTGACATTTTAAGTTAAAGCAGCAATGTAAGAGACCCAAGCGTCACAGTTTTCTGCGTCTTCTGCAGGCGTGAACACACCATTACCGCCTCCATCTTCATCATCCCCTTCCCAGTAAGCAACAGTCTTAGAAAACCCTGCTTCAATCAGAAGGTCGCGAAGTTCAGGCATCATCCACATACGCCAGTGGTACGTGAATACATTCTCATGCTTCTTGCCTTTAGCATCTTTAAAGTGAATGGCGAAAGTACAGTCGTGAGTCAGAGGATTGAAGTGTTGGCATTCCCAATAATAAGTCAGGCCTTTCATCTTCTTCACATCTGTCACCAGACGCTGACTTTCAGGGCCCGCGAAGATATCAAGGAAGAATACACCTTGCTTATTAAGCGACTTACGAACTGATTTGAAATACTTCAAAAGGTCTTTACGTGACTTGAAGATAAAATATGAAAAGTTAAAAGCACAAACTACATCGGCCTTTGGGGCCGAAGTTTTAAGTACGTTTTGTTCAAGGTAGTGCATGCGAGATTGCTGAGCTTTTGAAAGCTTACTGTAGTGACGAGTTTTACCCATTTTAATTGGCTCAGGATCAAGATCTACACCATAGGCCTCGCATCCCTTATCCTGTTCAACCCACTTACAAGAAATAGCACCAGTACCACAGAAATCCTCTCTCATGACATATGGAGAATGACCATAGAAGCGCTTGAATTCATCGTGCATGAAAGAGACTTCGCCTTCTGCATTCTGTACTGAGCGTTCATAGAAGTCATACTTTTGTTCGAGAGTGAGCGTCGATTTCACTTAAGTTCCTTTTCGTTATCTAGAAATACCCTTAGTGGGTGCTTATTATTAATGAGTCCATTTAGTAACTGCTTGATGGCCTTTTTCTTACCCAGATCAATGTCCCAAATAAGTGTGCCAGTCGCCCCGTCCGGAGTCAGGATGATTAAAACCTCGCGGTTATTAACCATTTTCTTTTCAATCCCCGTGATGTCTTTCCATTTTACAAATACCCGAGTCACTAGTTCTTTCGAACCATGCTCCAGGACCTTTCTCACGGTCTTTATTCCATCAAATGTGACTTCAAAATAATAATCCGAAACCTTGGTAAATTTGAAGAATAATGGTGTTAAAAGTGTCAGGATAATTGGATTTCGGATCAAAAACTCAAGATACACCGTGAAGTCCCGGAGCACTCCCCAAACAGGTCCATGGTGTTGTCATCCAGAAGCTGAATCTCGGCCAGATAGGCCTCATAGGGTGTGCTGAACTGCAGTCCCGCCAAAATCAAAACATAGATCACCCAACCAAAACTCCAGTTGGGCCTATCGAAGAACCAGGTCTGAGTCATGACCGCCACTTTTTCTCGTTCTGATAAAAGTTGGAGCTTCTCGACTCTTGGATCGGGATCTTTTCTTAAAACTGTTTTTTTGGGAGGTTTGGGAGAAGAAGAGCTCCCCTCATCGGGGAGCTCAGAGATTTTGAACTTTTTTTCGTCGTCAGACATTATTTTTGTTTAAGCATGTCTTGCATGATCATCATTGATTCTTCGATCACAGCATCTTTCTTCAGAGTCTTAGAGAACTCTTCGAATTTTTCCTGCTGAGCTTTTTCACCGCTCTTAGGGCTTAGATCTTTAACCATGAGATTCTTGCTTTCTTCTTCTTTCTTGAACACGTCAGTCATCTCACGGATCGACTTACGCTCTTTCTCGAAATCAGCAGCAACTAGAGAACGTTTTGTTTTCTCTTTTTGCTCTTTGTACCACTTGATCGAGTTTTGAAGGTGTTGGAATTTCTCACTCTTCTTCACACGTGCCTGGCTGTTTCCACGTAGAGACTTAAGGTCATACTTCTTGTCCCATTTTGTGTACTTAACAGGTTTTACTTCACCCCAAGGGATTGAGTAATCAAGAAACTTCTCACCAGACTCAAGATGTGAGAACTGGTCTGGAAGAATGATATCCGGAGTAACACCTTTGTACTGAGTTGAGCTTCCGTTTACACGGTAGAACTTCTGGATCGTGATCTTAAGCGCACCAAGTGGTGAGTAAGACTTCGCCATCGGCGAGATATATCCATCAAGATCAACTACGGCCTGTACTGTACCCTTACCGTGAGAGAACTCTCCACCCACGATAACAGCGCGGTTATAGTCCTGAAGAGCGGCCGCTACGATCTCTGAAGCAGAGGCCGAAAAACGGTTAATCAGAACGATCACAGGTTTTTGGAAATCAACTTTCGGATCTGTATCAGCAAGGATATCAACCGTTCCAGTGTGCGCCTTAACTTGTACGATCGGACCCTTTTCAATGAAAAGACCAGAGATCATACGAGCGTCCTCAAGAGCACCACCGCCGTTGTTACGTAGATCGATGATGAGACCTTCAACACCCTCTTTATTCAGGCGCTCAATTTCTCTTCTTGTATCATCAGTAACGTTACGTCCAGCGCGATCATTGAAGTCACGGTAGAACTTAGGAATGTTGATGTAACCAACTTTCGTTTTGTTTGGAGCAAGTTCAAGAACTGTTCCACGAGCGTAAGATTCTTCAATCTCTACAACATCACGAATGATAGGTACTACTTTTACAAGACCGTTTGGCTTCTTAATTGTAAGACGAACTTCAGAGCCCTTCTTACCACGGATAAGTTTAACCGCGTCTCTAAGAGACATATCAACCACATCAACCGGCTCTTCTTTGCCTTGGCCAACTTTTAGAATAACGTCTTCGGCTTCGATTTCTTTGGTCTTCCAAGAAGCAGAACCCGGAACGATTCTTTCAACTTTAATGTAAGAGTTTTCTTCGCGAAGGATAGCACCGATACCTTCAAGCTTCCCTGACATATCGATATCGAAATCTTCTTTTTCTTCCGGCACCAGGTAGTTTGTGTGCGGATCGAAAACTTTTGTGATTGCGTTGTAGAACTTATCAAGTTTGTCAGAGCGCTTCTCATTCACAAGACGAGAGAAAATTTTCTTATATGATTTAAGAACTTTCTCACGAGCGTCTTTTTCAATTTCAACTTCAGTAAGTTTCTTCTCAGACTTGGGCTTCTTCTTCTGGCCCTTATCATCAAGAACAAGTCCGTTCTGCTCTTCACGCTGATCGATGATGCGAGAAAGAACTTCATACTTCATGAGTTTTTCCCAATGAGCAAAAAGTTCGTTTTCCGATTTAAGGAACGAGCGCTTCTTCGGATCAGTTTCTAGTTGTTCTTTTGTGTTGTAATCAAGCGGCTTAGCAAGAAGTGTTTCAACATACTTCTCGATCTGACCAATGCGCTTATTCATAAGTTCAGCACTTGTATCAAGGATACGAAGATCACCCGACTTCAACATGTCATCGAATTTATCTTTGTAAACATCAAGCTGCTTAACGTCGCTATCAAGAAGGAACTGCTTACCGTAATCAAGACGCTCGAGATACAACTTGTAAGCGTTCTCAGAAAGTTGATTATCAACTTTCTTGTTTGATAGGTGCATGTTCTCTAATGCTCCAAGAAGGATACTTCCTAGGATCATTTCACGCGGATATGCCGGCTTTTGAGACATGATACTTCCGAGAATTGAAGGATCATCACTTGAAGACATTGGCGAACTTTTCTGTTGGGCCACTGCTCCCGTCGTCACTAGAGCTAAACTGAGCAATAAAACATGGGATTTCATGAAACCTCGATTTCGATAACTTGTGATTTAAGTATTTTCTACTTATGAGAGAGAGGATGCAATCTTTTTCACTTAGAATCGTTTACCGATAGCATCCAGAAAAGGTTTGATCTCTTGAGTCTTTTTGTCGTCTTTCTTGCAAACTTCCTGACTCTCGCCCTTCAAGCTTAGGCGAAGCGTTACTTCACACTTCCCTTCCGAGGCCGGAAGTTCGTATTGGATCTTTAAAAAACGTGAGGCGAAATCCATCTCAAGCTTCTTAGCATCACGACTATCCACTTTACGGATGCTCTCATCGTCATCGTCTTTCAAACGAAGGAAGTAATCCAAATTCGCAGTGCGCTCAAGCCAATAAATTTTCTCTGAATCAGTGTCTTCGATGCTGAAGATGCTAAGACTAGAACGAAGGTCAGAAGTGCTTTCCTTCTCAGGTTGGGCCGCATGTTGGGCCATAGCTCCAAAGCTAATAAGAAACAATACAATCCATGTACGCATGAAGACCTCGTGCCGAGAATTGTCTCACACGCTTTAATGACTTTCAAAGAAAAGATGCTAGTATTCAATCATGCTATACCCATTCATAAAACCCCTGCTGTTTCGTCTTGAACCTGAGACGGCCCACAATCTTACGATTGAAATGGCCAAACTCTCTCCCGTCATTGGGAAACTCACTGGTCAACCAATTGACTCTCGTCTGAGTTTGAAAGTCGGCTCAGTCAATTGGACTTTTCCCATCGGCCTTGCCGCCGGTTTGGATAAAAATGCAGAGGCCTTAACCTTCATGGGTCACCAGGGTTTTGGTGCCATTGAATGTGGAACTGTGACTTTAAAACCTCAGCTTGGAAATCCTCGTCCAAGAATGTTTCGTTACCCCGATGAACAGAGTCTTCGTAACGCCATGGGCTTCCCTAACCAGGGACTTTTAGAAATCCTTCCTCGCCTTCGTGCTTATGGTGGGGCCACTCCACTAGGAGTAAACATCGGCAAAAACAAAGACACGACAGCTGAAGAGAGTATTGAAGAACTTTCGCTTTTGCTTGAGACCATGGAAGAGGCTGCGCAATATTTTGTGATCAATGTCTCTTCGCCAAATACTCCGGGTCTTCGCGCCCTTCAGGAAAAAACTTATTTAAGTGAACTTTTCACTGAACTCAACAAAGTGAGAAACGGCAAAGATCTTTATCTGAAGATCGCTCCTGATCTTGATCAAAACAAGATCGTGGAACTCACGCATCTCGCTCAAGAGTATAAGCTCACCGGGATCATCGCCACGAACACCACCATCATGCCTGACCGAGGTGTGGGCGGAGTTTCGGGAGTTCTTCTTCGTGAGAAGTCCCGTGAAGTGAGAAAAATCATTTTGAAAGAAAGCACTAACCTTGAACTCATCGCTGTTGGCGGCATCACTGATCCTCAAGATCTTTTCAATCTTTGGAAAGACGGCGGGAAGGTGGCGCAGGTCTACACGGCCTATGTTTATCAGGGACCAGATTTATTAAAAAAATTTCATCAAGAGCTTGTGAACTTTGTTAAAAAACAAAATATGACTCTGGAAAAGTTTTTTGAACTTCCGCTAAGCGAGAGACAATACCGACTCTAACCGGCGTAGTCTCTCTTACCTACGTTTTGCTCGATGTATTCAATCATCATGCTGGCGATATCAAGCCCAGTCGAAGTTTCAATTCCCTGAAGTCCAGGCGAAGAGTTTACTTCCAGGACCAGTGGACCACGGTGCGAGCGAAGTAAGTCCACACCCGCAACATTCAGTCCCAATGCTTTTGCAGCATTCACGGCCATTGCCGCTTCTTCTTCAGAAATTTTTACCGGAACAGCAGAGCCCCCGCGGTGAAGGTTAGAACGGAACTCACCTTCTTTTGCTTGTCTCATCATGCTCGCCACAACTTTGTCACCAATCACGAAGGCACGAATATCAGAGCCATTACATTCTTTGATAAATTCCTGAACCAGGAAGTGGGCCTTCATCTGGCGGAACCCATCAATTACTGACTCAGCAGATTTTGCGGTATCACCGAGGATCACTCCTTTGCCCTGAGTTCCTTCGATGAGTTTAATCACACAAGGGGCACCCCCCACCATCTTGATGAGTTTCTCTGTCATCTTGGTTGAGTGGGCATAACTCGTCGTTGGTAGACCAATTCCCGAGCGAGATAGAATTTGAAGACAGCGCAGTTTATCCCGCGAACGAGTGATAGAAGTTGATTCATTCATCGAATAAACACCCATCATTTCAAACTGACGAAGGACCGCAGTCCCATAATAAGTAATTGAAGCGCCAATTCGCGGAACGATCACATCCAGATCATCAAGCATCTGGTCCTTGTAGTGCACCATCGGTTTTGACGAAGTGATGTTCATGTAACAGCGAAGCGGGTTAATGACTTTAACTTTGTGGCCACGAGAGATAGCGGCCTTCACCAAACGGTGAGTTGAATAAATTTTTGGATTACGGGACAGGATACCAATCTTCAAAAGAAGTCCTTAGTTGTTTCACAACTAGTTTACTCTTCCTGATGATTTTTTAACACTCCCAAGAGTTCTTTTAACCATTCTGGATACTGTTCTTCATAATATAAATCACAGTCCAGACGTTTAAGCATCGCATGGGCATCTCGTTTAGACAGGTAATGATCAAAGTCTTTTCCTGCTTGGCAAAAATGCGGGTAGTACGTGTCACCCAAACCAATCACCGCGTAACGAAGATGCGAGAGCTTCAACTCCTCATCAAACTTCACATAGCTCATCCACTCTGAAGCATTGTCAGGTGGTTCACCGTCTCCATAAGTTGAAGTCACGATGATGAGAGTTTGAATGTTTTGAATTTCTTCCGGATTCATCTCACCCATGTCGTGAACTTCAGCAACGTGGCCGTTGTCGTTTAAGGAATCACCAATGACATGGGCAAGATTCTGAGCGTTTCCACTCTGACTGCCGAAGAGGATATGAATCATATTTTAGTAACGACGAATTTTTCCAGTCTCGTAGCCCGCGCGCTTAATGATTGAACGGATCTCACCGTCACTCATTTTCTTATCTTTTACTTCTGTGAAACGGGCTTTTTTGTCTTCCAGGCTCACAGAAATGTTCTCAGCTTTTTCTGTCGATTTAAACTCTTTCGTGATGGATTCGATACACATGCCACAGCTCATGCCATTAACTTCGACCTCTACTCTCGCAGCGAAGACCGATACAGATAGGAATAATCCAACAAAAAATGATGAAATTTTCATGATTTAACTCCGGAAAACTATGAAGTATTTTTCTACCATTATAGACGAGGTCTGTAATCTCAGGTATACCCGCATCATGAAAAAAGTTTGGGATCGTCTTGGTATAGCTTTTTCATCGGCCTGTGTTGTCCACTGTATTCTAGTGGCGTTCCTTCCTATTTTCTTTCCTGCGATCTCTGCCTACACTCACTCAACTTGGGTTCACGTTGTAGTCGGCTTTATTATTCTCTTCACTTCACCTCTCGCTTTCATTCCTGGATACCGTAAGCACGGTCTTACTTGGATCATTGGAACTGCTGTGAGCGGTTTGTTCTTCATCCTTCTTGGAATCATGCTAGAGGGTCGCTTCAGCGATCAGGTAAGCCACGGAGTTTCGATCTTCGGCTCGGTATTACTGGTATTCGCTCATGCCAAAAATCTTCAGCATTCGCACCGTCATCAGCATCAGTGTTGTTAATTCACTTTCGCCAGCGAAAGTAAAATCAATCTAACTCATTAAAATTGAAGAGTTCGTATTAAATGAAACGCGGATTTTGGGCAAAAAAAAAGCCACCCGAAGGTGGCTTTCTCTATAGAACTTATTTTTTCCCGTATTTCTTTTTGAAACGGTCAACACGTCCTTCAGTATCCATAACACGCTGAGTACCAGTGTAGAATGGGTGTGAACCTGAAGAGATATCAACTTTGAATAGTGGATACTCAACACCGTTAACAGTGATTTTATCTGTTGTTTTGATTGTTGATTTAGTGATGATTTCGAAATCACAAGATACGTCTTTGAAAACTACGTCTCTGTAAACTGGGTGAATACCTTTTTTCATACGCTTATCCTTATAATTAACAATATATCAATTGAAGTTCTGGCAATTTACCGATCTGGCCGCTCACTGTCAACCCAGAAATAGTTATTTACCCTACTTCTTCGCCGCAGCAAGAACAATACTCGCCAACTCGGCCTCAGTCATCTTCTCAATCACCTTAGGATCACGTTTGTCCTCAGGCAGAGTGATGTTCTTCGTACCGACTTTAATATATGGCCCGTATTTTCCGTCCAGAACCTGAACTTTCTTCTTCAATTTCGCCACCAGACCGAAGTCTTTCAGCACTTTACCACCACGGCGGCTCGCCCCTTTTTCTTCAGAAAGTAGCTCAATCGCGCGTTTTAGGTCCACGGTGAAAAGGTCATCTTCCTTCTTCAAAGAGCGGAAGTTCCCGTCGTGCATAACATATGGCCCAAAACGGCCGTTATTGGCGAGAATTGGCTTTTTCGTCTCTGGGTGAACACCTAGCTCACGAGGAAGTGAAAGCGCCTGAATAGCGTCTTCAATCGTCGCCGTTTTCGGGTCCTTACCTTTCGGTAACGAAGCACGCTTCGGCTTTGGATTTTCTTCCGTCACTTCTCCCAATTGGAAGTAAGCACCATAACGGCCAACGAGACAGTAGATCTTCTCTTTTGTCTTCGGATCTGTACCAATCGGAGTCGGGCCATTGGCCTGATTCTTCAAAAGTTCTTTGATCTGTTCAGGATCAAGATCCGCTGGAGCGATGTCTTCCGGAATTGAAGCGTGAACTTCTTCCTTTCCTTCACCTTTTTCCACAACGTAAGGTCCAAATCGACCTACTTTAATGTCCATCGGTTTCCCGTCTTTCATAATATGAATAGTACGAGATTCTTCTGGTTTAATTTTCTTATCTTGCTCTTCAACTTTCTTCGCAAGACCGCCCTTGCCTTTGTAGAACTTAGTTAAATACTTTAACCAGTCTTCTTCACCGTAAGCGATCTTATCCAGAGACTCTTCCATCTCTGATGTGAATGAATAATCCACTAAATGTTCGAAGTGATTTTCAAGAAGCTGAATCACGGCCATACCAGTAAATGTAGGAACCAGTGCCGAGCCTTCCTTACGAACATAACCACGATCCAGAATTGTTCCGATAATCGAAGCGTATGTAGACGGACGACCTACACCCTCTTTCTCGAGAGCTTGAACGATGGAAGCTTCTGTGAAACGCGCAGGTGGTTTTGTCTCGTGCATATCAGGAGTGATCGTAGCAGCTTTAAGGGAGTCGCCTTTTTTCAAGACAGGAAGGATAACTTCTTTATCCTCGAGAGCTGCTTCCGGATCATCCGATCCTTCTACGTAAACGCGAAGGAAACCAGGGAATAAAATACGTGTTCCTGAAGCTGAGAACTCTGCGTCTCCGGCCTCAATTTTGATCGTCATCGATGCCTTCTCAGCTTCTTTCATCTGAGTGGCCATCGTACGTTTCCAAATGAGTTCATAAAGAGCAAGCTCGCGACCGCTCATGCCAGTTTTGTCCGGATGAGTGAATTCAGCACCCGCAGGACGGATGGCTTCGTGGGCCTCTTGAGCACCTTTTTGTTTGGCCGCATACTGACGAACTTCTGGATTCAGATACTCTTTTCCATAAAGCTCAACCACCATGTTTCGGGCAGCATTGATTGCTTCCTGAGAAAGGTTTGGTGAGTCAGTTCTCATATAAGTAATGAGACCTTCTTCATACAGACGCTGAGCTGTTCTCATGGTGTCTTTTGACGACATACCAAGTTTACGGTTCGCTTCCATTTGAAGAGTCGAAGTAATGAATGGGATCGCAGGTTTTGAATTGAAAGTTTTCTCTTCTACCGAAGTTACTTTCCACTCTGCTTTCTCGATATTTTTCGCGAGGTCTTTCGACTTTTTCTCGTCTAGTAGAACGACCTTTTTATCATCAACCAATTTACCAGTCAGACCATCAAAGTCCTTACCACCGGCAACGCGTCCACCTTTAATAGATGTAAGTTTGGCGTCAAAGAGAGCTTTTTTATCAGCGGCCGGATGAACCTGGGCCTTAATGTCCCAATAAACTGAACGCTTAAAGCGCATGCGCTCACGTTCACGTTCCGCGATCATTCTCAGACCAGTTGATTGTACGCGCCCGGCCGAAAGACCGTAGGCGATTTTCTTCCATATTAAAGGAGAGAGCGTGTAGCCATAAAGACGGTCAAGGATTCGGCGAGTTTCCTGCGCACGAACCAGTTTTTCGTCCACTTCACGGGTCTCTTTCAGGGCCTTTTGGATCGCAGTTTTGGTAATTTCATGGAAAACCATTCGTTTTACCGGGACCTTAGGCTTCAATAATTCTAATAAATGCCACGAGATAGACTCACCTTCGCGGTCTTCATCGGTCGCAAGATAGATGGTGGCACAGTCTTTCATCTTCGATTTCAGATCTGTGATAATTTTCTTCTTATCTTTTGGAACAATATATAGAGGGTCGAAATCCTCATCAACATTCACGCCAAGCTTCGCCCATTCTTCTTTTTTTAGAGCAGCTGGAATATCTGAGGCCGATTGAGGCAGGTCACGAATGTGCCCCATACTTGCTTCAACAATATAATTACTTGGGAGAAATTTACGAATGGTCTTAGCTTTTGTGGGAGACTCCACAATAACCAGATACTTTTTGTCTGCCATTTTTTTCCTAATTTGGGGAGCTTGTCTTTTAATAGAGATAAGGGCCATCCGGAAAAGAGTCAAGGAATAAAATATCCGACACATCGAACATTCGCGCCCCTACAACACTTAACTTAACCTCAATTTCCCTCTGAAACCGTGAAATTTTACACCCAGAGAAAAAGTTTTTTTACGTCCAACATTAAAACTGCGGTAGAAGCTCTCCAAATTAACCAGGAGCTTTAAAATGAAATCAATTTTAGGTCTTATGCTTTGTCTTGTTGCTGGTTCGGCCCTTGCCGCATCATCACCGATTCTTGAAAACGTTCAGGTTAAAAACAAAAAGTTCGCGGAATTGATCTTTATTGCCATCAAAAACAAGGCACCGACTAAAACAAGTGGCGCCATTACTGCTGCTACGATTCCAGGTCTTATCACGTGTCAAAGTATTGTGGGTGTTGTGAAAACTGATTTCAACTGCTGGCTTCTAAAAGGTGGTTGGAACTATTTAGGCTCAGAGGCCTATGGTTCAGGAGATCAGGAAAAAGCCACTCGCGCACTTTACAATGCACTTAACCTTCGCGAAACAAACGAAGAAGGTATGAAGTTCAAAACAATCGAACTTAATGTTCCTGACCGCACCGGCGGAACTGAAAGAAACCAACTTGTGTGTACACGTATGGCCCCGGAGCACCGTCAGATGGGCTTCCGTGATACTTGTCAGCTTCTGAACGCACTTTAATCAAGATTTAAACGAAAGGGCCCGTCGTCTGTGCGGGCCTGCTTTTTCCACTGTTTACTTTTTAAAACAGATTTCAATCACTTGCCTTCGATTTCACAACCTAGAATATTTTAAAGATGTAAGAATAGCTCTTAGGAGCTTTCTTTATGAGTGGTGAAAAAGGTAACGGATAATTTAAATAGAAAAGGCCCGCTTTTGCGGGCCTTGTTTTTTATAGAAGCTCAGTTTTTTGTTCAATTTCTTTTTGCTGCTTTTCCAGCGCTTTCTTCTCTCTTCTCGCCTTCCACTTTTCTTTTGCTTCTTTGTACTTCTCGACAACTTTTGAATGGAACTTTTTCCCCGACACGTAACCCTTCGCGCGGCTCTTCATTAATTCATAACCCGTGCGATTGGTAACGTAGCTACAGAAAGAGCGAAGTTCTTTATCTTTAGAAAGTTTTTCTTTGGTCTCAGGTTGCGAACATACTGCTACAGATACACCTGTCGCCACATCCGCTGCCACTACTGGCACAGTGTAAAGACTTGCGAGCGTGCTTGAAACTACACCCAGGGCGATTCTTGGAGCGTAGATTTGACCAACAATTGAACCAGCAGCTTCATAGATCGTCGGAATCGCCGCTTTGTATTTGTCTTGTGCGATCGATTTATTAAACTTACCAGTCGTTAGAATGCTCTGAATGTCTTCTTTTGTAAGTTCACCAAGAAGAGGTTTTAGTTCCAGGTATTCTGGGTGCTGGTTGATGAGCTCAAGGTTGAGGTCATTTACATCAAGACGAGATAGCTCTTCGGGAGTCAGATCAAAGCGCGAAAAATTATCTGGCATGTCGGCCTTAACACCTGTGATGAACAGGAAGTCCTTCATGATGGAGTTGGTTTTCTGATCCAGAATTTCTTCAGTTTTAGCGATCATGAGATCAATCATTTCTTCAGGTGTTCCCGCTTGAAGATAAAGATCATCATACTTTTCTTGGTTGTTTAAAAAGAACTGATAGAAGGCAGCAAGGTCCTTGTTTTTTTCTTCTTTTTCGACACTGCCTTTGATGAAGCCAGCTGTGGCCATAAAAGGTTTAGCAGTTGTCGTTGATAACCAGGCCGCCCCTTTACCAATGGACATGCCCAAGCGCTTAAAGATACCTTTGGTTTTTTCTTCACGAGAACAGTTGGCGCAGTCGCCTTTGATCTTCTCGTAGCCCACTTCAATGGAGTCCTTGGAAGCTTTGAAGGCCTCAGAAACTTTCTTCAGGAGAAGTCTGGTTTTACTGTCTTCGTGTTGATCAGCTTCTTTTTCAAGTTGCTGAGACACGACTTCTTTATCAGCTGAAGTCACTTCAAGCGTTGATTCCTCAGCGCGAGTGTTGGCCATACAAAGAAGCATCATAATCAGTAAAGCAGCGGTCATTTTCATACCGGTCTCCTGGTTAAATTCATTGATGGCTTTTCAAAAGCAAAAAGTGGGCCAAAAAGGCCCTCTTTATTTCAATGAATTAGGAGAATTGAAAGTGTCTAAACTTTAGACACTGAAGGAAATCGTTACAATTAGCCTTTAAAGAAATCGATACAGATAGCTTGGATCTCTTCCTCTTTCGATTCCTTAATCACCTTACGGCAATCTTCAATCGCTTTGAGAAGAATCTCTCTCACCACCGGCACATCCTTGCGGCTCATAGATACTAGACTTGAATAATGGAGGTCCTGATTAAGATTAAGATCAATGGAGTCAATCGCACGCAGGCGCCAGTTGGTATGGTGTCTTTGAATCTGAGGAGAATCTTTATTGAGGTGAATTCTTGTGACCCCAATTTCATAGTGCTCACCCTTCTTAACCGCTAACCCCGTGTCTTGCAAAAAGTTTAAGATCTCCGTCACCTTCTCGCGAGATAAGTGAAGGCGCTCAATGATCTTCTCCGCGGTCTGGAACTCTTTGATTGAGAGGAGCATATGAATGGCACCATAGTACCAGCTGGAATAATAGATCTGCTGATCCACCGGTTTAAGCGACTTCTTGATATCAATCCGGTTTTTAATCTCGCTGCGCTTACTGAGGATGTCTTTGATTTCCTCCATGAAGTAATCACGCAGTTCGTTCGTTCCAGCTCTTTCAAGTTGCAAGAGCAGAAGAAAAAACCGTGACTCTTCCTTAGTGTGTCCGAGGAAAGAATTGAGTTTTACTCCCTGCTCGAGGCTAAAATGAGGAATGCCATTTAAGACCTGAGAAACAAAAGCAGACTGGCAGTTAAGATACTCGGCGATTTTAAGCTTTATCCCCCTGCCCTTAGAGGGAGAATTATCAATTCGCTCATTGAGGTAAAGCTTGTAATCGAGGTAATCGAAAAGTGTCTTTTTCATATAGTTTTTACAAACCTGTTTAAGGGCCAGACAAAGGTCTTAAATGATCTTTCATGCTCGTAATATCGGAGCATTAACTATCTTTAATTAATAATTTTGTTAATTATAACATACCTTTTTTATTAAATTCACGTATTTCAAAATCCTTACATGCTTTAATCTCCGGCCAACCTAAATCGGTGCTAACCTCAAACAAATTGGAGATATTATGAAGCGACTTTTATTATCCCTGGCCCTGGCCACATCTATGACAACATCCCTATCAAGCTTTGCAGGTGGCGAAACCAGTGGCGGTGGAGATGCGGTGTATGTGGAAGACCAACTAATTCTTCGTGACTTCATTGAAGCATCTAGCTTTAAGACAATTTTGCGGAACGATGAATTTTTGCATTCAATTTCTGATTTTCAGGATTTGATCCAAGACATCTCTAAAGCTCAGCCAGAGTTGGCGTTGGCAGTTATTAAAGATCTAATGAGAGTTAACTTCTATCAATCAGGCTCCGCACTTCCTCTTCTTCCGGCCAGTACGACAGCACTGAGTGGCCCGAAGGCAGATGTTCAGTTAGCGATCAGAACTGGTAACGACATTTTTCTTGCTCCTGGAATTCAATCGATCAAAGACGCTTCCTACATTATGATTCATGAGGCCCTTCATTCACTTTTAAGTGACAATCAAGGCCCAGTTCATCACCACAGAGTTCGAGCGATCGTAAAATACCTAAAAGACAATCGCGGCAAGTATGATAAAAAATCTTTGCAAATTCTTCTAAGTAAGAACAATTATATCTTTAACAAATCCCCGCTCCTCTCCGAGGGATTTTTCAATGTTAATGATCCTGGACTTAAATGCCAAATCCTGGGTCAAGACTCTGCAGCGGACTTCTTTCAGATTGATTGCGCGAATCAAAATGCAGAGACTTTTCTTCGTAAAAATATCTTCTCGATTTCACCCGCAAAGGGCAGCTATAAAGAAGACTTTGACATGATTACATTTTATGCATTCTTTAGTGGCGGTGCAGGTGAAGTCATCTATAAGCTAGAGCTTCCAGCAATCCGTTTTCATAACAAGAATGAAAAAATGAAACAGTTAGAAGCTTGTAATAGAAATGCCTCTATTCTAAATAGGTTTAAAACTGATTCCCAAAAATTCCAAACTTACCAAACCCTAGGACAGGAATTCTTGGAGGCCCAAGCCTCAAACGTTTTAGGTGAATGGGAAAAGTATCTTATTGGAAATTATTTGGTGGAAAACTATAATGTTCATGTCCAAAATGGCGTCGATAATATAAAAGCCGAACTTGCTAAACTGAATCCACAAATTGCTATCGGCGAAGACAATGCTCAAAGATGTGCTGCTAAATTTCCTGACGAGCTTTAATTGATTTCAAGTGGTCCGGAGAACCCGGACCACCTCATTATTTCTTACTTACAAGATTCCTTCACACCATTCATCTGATCCACCACTCCCTGCACCGTACAAACAGTCAGCTTCTTCTGATTGAAATAATCCATCAGCATTGATGAAGCTGTCACAGATTGCTTGTGAATATCGTGAAAAAGAACAATACCAGCGTTTTTAGACGAAGCATTCATCTGTTTTAACGTACGGTTATAAATCGACGTCGGGTTCTTGTCCTGCCAGTCCAGCGTATCCACCGTCCAGAACACGTGAATCATGCCATGATCTGCGATCTTCTGACGAACTCTGGCCACACTCACCCCAGCGCCATACGGAAGGCGGAAGAGCTTCACCTTTGTATCAAGTTTCGTCTCGATGGTTTTTTTAGAAGAACCGATCTCTCTTTCCAGATTAACTCCCTCTTTCGTGAGCTGCGCATGTGTATAGGAGTGGCTCGCGATATCAAAGCCCGCCTCTTTTAGAGACAGAGCGGTCTTGGGAAGCTTCTCTACTTGCTGGGCCAGCACAAAGAACGTCGCCGGGATTTTCTTTTCTTGGAGGTTCTTGATCACATCCGGAGTTGTGGCACCCGGACCATCATCATAAGTTAAAGACCAAGTTTTGGCCGGAAAATTTTGGCCCGAAATATTACCGTTCTTTCCTGCCGACGGCGTGATCGTATCAGAACTAGTGTCACGGCCGATTTCTGAAGTATATTCTCTGATTTCTTCAGACAAATTCTGAATACTTGATTCTAAATTCTTATAACTGTCTTTTGCCTTCTCAGCTTTGATAGTCTCTTGCAGAAGCTTCTCATCGACCTTGTAATTTTTCACTTCTTTGAAGTATGAAAGTCTGGTCGCGCGAAGTTTTGCCATGTTCTTCCATAGCACTTCCTTCACGGCCGGATCATTGTTTGTGACTGACTCATCATCACGAAGTTCCTTTAGCTCATCATACAGCTCAGTGATTTTTTCACGAAGGTTACCCAGGATCATGGGTTTTAAATTCTCAGGCAATGCCTTGTTATCTCTCTTCACCCCTTCATAGAACTTACCAAAAGTATCGAGGGCCTCTTGAGCATTCTGTTTTTGAATTTCAGAATACTGAGGAAGTGCCGTCGCCAATACCAGATCAATATAAAGATCATTGAAGTCATGTTCAAACTGATCCACATGAGTACGAATAGAAAGGAGCTTCATATACGTCTTTGACTTCAGCGCCTTATTCGGAGACTTGTCCAATTGCTTATCAAAATCATGAAGAAAGATCTGACCCATTAAGTGGCCATGAAAAATACCACTCATAAGCCTTTCCATTCTGTTATTCAATACTGCCTGACTGCTCATGATCTCATTGACAGAAGCGAGAGTTCGGTGAGTATGTGTATGTTTTGGTGCAGTGGAACAGCCCACCAAACCAACGAGCGTAATAAGTGGAAGAACTTTGATTATTTTCATGAGGTCTCCTGACGAGATTTATATCGAATACTTATCGTCAGAAGAGGGAAAAAATTGATGGGCTAAAAGGCTGATTTCACACGTTCCATTAAAAGTTTGAGGGAGTATGGCTTTCTGAAGAAGGCCAGGGCCCCAGCGGAAATAAGGTATTTCTCGGTCGCCCTAATGTCTCCAGAAACGATGATAATTTTAGGGGCCTTTTCAAAGGTTTTAAGCTGATTTAAAAGCCAGTGCCCATCACCATTCCTCATTTCCAAATCTGAGATGATTAAATCAATTTTAAATGTCTTTAAAAGGATAATTGCCTCTTCACCCGAGGAGGCCGCGATAGGAATATAACCGTGATCTTCGAGAATCATCTCTAAGAGATTGCGAGCTTCAGCTGAATCATCTACCACTAAAATATTTTTCATAAAATTCAAAATAGCACGACCAGATATCGTCACAACTCAAGAAAACTTATCAGCGTATTTTCTTAAGGTAAGCCAAAAAAATAATGATTGTCTTGAGCCAACTCATTCTTAATCTATTAAGAGTTCAATAACTAATTTCTCTTATCTACCTGGCACCTTTTGGACATTTATTTAGAGTTCAATCAAAGCTATTCTTATGACAATATTCAGCTTTTCTAGAGTTATAAAACTTTTAAGAGACGGCCATACTGATAGAAATGGAACTAGCTAAAAATCTTCTGAAACTCTCTCGAAAAAAGAAAATGAGCATTGCTTCCCTGGCCAAAAAAAGCGGAGTCAAGCAACCTACTCTTCACGGATGGACCACGGGTCGCTCCGTGCAGAACATCGATGATCTAAAAAGAGTCTGCGAGGTTCTGGAAGTTGGACTTCATACTCTGCTCTTTGGTAGGCCCGATCCGTATGAGACCAATCAAAAACTGTTGGAAGAAATTTTTAAAGGTGATATTACTGTGACCATTCACAAGATTGTGAAAGACGATTAAGGTCGCGTGCTGATCCATAAGTCTGTTTGAGGATCATAAATAGCGAAGCTTGAACTCGCTCCAAAAAAGCCAACTCCTCCCACTACGACTACTCGCCCATCGGAAAGAAGAGTTGAAGAATGAAAAGCTCGTTGGGTTCCTTCTACTGCTCCATTCATGAGTGACCACGTATTAAGTACGGGGTCATAAATTTCCGCAGGTGGAATCATCACGGCAACACCACTTCCTCCAAGAACCATGATTCGACCATCTAAAAGAGTATGCATAGTATGCTCAACTCTATCAAAGTTCAGAGGGGCCACCACGGTCCAGGTATTATTAGTAGGATCATAAATTTCAGTCAGCTTAAGCCGAGTTGAAGTACTTGGTGCATAGCCACCAGTTACCATCACCCGACCGTCTGCCATGACTGAAGCAGTATGATAGAAACGTCCCACAGACATAGGGGCCGTCAAGGTCCAGGTATTTGTTCCAGGATCATAGATCTCTGCACTCGCAAGCCCATTGGCACCAGTACTCGAACCACCAATTGCCATGACTCGACCATCTTGTAAAAGAACAGAGGCGTGTTCAAGTCTCGCTATCGACATTGGGGGAAGGGCCGCCCAAATATTGGTAGTAGGGTCATAGATCGCGGCACTGGCCAGAGGAGTTGCCCCCCTCCCACCTAAGACTATTACTCTGCCATCTAGAAGAACATGTGAAGTATGATTGTGTTTTCCTACCGGCATTGGGGCCACTGTCGACCAACTGTTCGTCACTGGATTATAGATTTCAACACTGGTTAGTGCTGTAGTGCCATCACTTGTTCCACCCATGGCGATGACTCGTCCGTCAAGGAGAACTTCGCTTGTATGTTTAATTCGTCCAGTAGTGATTGGGGCCATTGTACTCCAGCTATACGTGGTGGGATCAAGCATGAAGGGAGTTAAAAATGTCGTTAGGTTATCAGTGGTTCCTCCGACTATTAAAAGTCTTCCGTCAGGTAATGCATTCCCAGTTTGTGCGACTAAAGGAGACGCCATGGCCGAGAAGGAATTGCTTAGCCATTCATTTTTATTTGGATCAAAAACTTCTACTGTACGAGTGCCTGGACCATTTGCACCACCCACGACCATGACTCTTCCATCTGACAATAGAACTGACCCATGAAGCAGTCGAGGAAAGTTTAAAGAAGCACCCACTGACCAAGTCGCACTCGCTGGATCATAAATATCAACTCTGTTCGTAACGAAATTATTTGCTCCCATTCCTCCAATCGCCATCACTCGACCATCAGACAATACAGTCGATGAATGTAGGGCTTTTTGCTCGGGCATAGCAGCAGTACTCCAGGTATTAGTCACCGGATTATAAATTTCCATCGTTGAGAGGATGGTCATTGAGCCTCCCTGCCCACCCATAATCAGAACTCTTCCATCTGAAAGTACACTTGCAGAATGATTGGCCCGTGCTGTAGTCATCGGAGGTACCGTCACCGAGTCCCAGGTATTTGTAACAGGATCATAAATTTCTGAGCTTGATAAGAAAGTCGAATTGTCACTCATCCCACCGACAATTAAAACTCTTCCATCTGAAAGCACACTCGAGGTATGCCCTGCCCTCGGGAGACTCATATCTGGAATGCTCGAGGCCCAACTGTTGGAGATCGGATCATAAACTTCAACACTCGAGAAAAAATTTAATCCTTCCCGACCGCCTGTCACCAATACTCTACCGTCCAAGAGTACACTGCCAGTATGAAAAAATCTTCCAACTCCCATAGGAGCAATGCTCGTGGTGTCCCACGTATTTGTTTCTAGTGAAAACAGCTCCGCATTTGGTGTCGCAGTTTGAGAATCAGCTGCCCCACCCAAGAGTAGAATTCTTCCATCCTGAAGTTTATTGAGAGTAAAAGCAGGATTAGAATTACTGCGATTTTTTAAGTAACGATGAAAAGGAGCGACGGTCTTACCAGCTTCCACTAACCACACATGAACTTCTGATTCACAACCAGAAAAGATAATACAACAGGCCATGAGAAGAACTCTCATTGAAAAAACGAGGTAGAATCTGGAATAGACGATGGCTTTCACTAAAGAACTTATCGATATCTATTAAGTCTAAATTAAAAGGTTAAGTCGATCTTAAGATTGAGCTGCTTTATCCGTTGGTTGCAAGATGTTCCTGAAGAAAACTACGGCCTTTCATTCATCCAAGAGCTTGTTTGGGGATTAAAAATCAAGGTGCTGGAAAAGAAACCAAACATACCAAATCCCCCTACCAGCATCACCGAACCATCATTCAAGACAACCGAATGATGATAAATTCTCTTCGCTTCTAATTCAGCTCCTCCAGGTGTACTCCAGGAATCTGTTACGGGGTCGTAAATTTCACTCCCGAAAATTGAAACGTTGTCGGTTCCACCCATAACAAGCACTCGATCATCTGGGAGGAGCGCTCCTGTATGCGCCCTTCTGGCCTGAGGCAATGGGGCCACAGAACTCCAGGAATTAGTCGAAGGATTATAGATTTCTGCGCTTGATAGAAAAATTCCATCTAATCCTCCTGCTACGAACACTCTTCCATCTGATAAAACATTTGAAGAAAAGTAGGCCCTTTTTACTGCCATTGGTGCCACCACCGTCCAAGTGTTGGCCAGAGGATCGTAAATTTCTCCAGTGTCCAATGCTGTAGCATTATTAGGAGTTCCTCCCATGACGAAGACTCGACCATCATTCAAGAGCACAGCTTGGTGTAGGGCCCTTGGGCCAGAAAGAGAAGCCGTCGCACTCCATGTATTGGTAGTTGGATCATAGATTTCAGTACTGGCCAAGATCCCCGCCCCTAGTCCACCAACAACCAAGACACGACCATCATTAAGAACAGTTGCCGTGTGAAGCATTCTGCCTGTAGACATAGGAGCTGCTACTGACCAAGTATTCAATCCAGGATCATAGATTTCAGCAGAGGATAATTTACTCGCGTTATCCGGGGTTCCCCCTGCGATGAGCACACGCCCATCATCTAAAACACTGGACGTATGTTCAGTTCGGCCTATGGACATAGAAGAGACCGTTTGCCACGAAGATGTAACAGGATTAAAAATCTGGGCAAGTGTCGTTCTGTTCATATCTTTATCTATCCCACCGGCCACAAATACCTGGCCCGTAGGCAGAAGGTTTGAAGTATGCAACCCTATATCAAAACTCATTCCACTAAACGAATGAGTGAACCACTTGTTCTTTATCGGGTCATAGACCTCTACACTATTAAGAGGCATTCCATTCGCTCCACCTGCTACCATGATTCTTCCATCTGAAAGTTTGGTCGCACTATGAGCATATCTCGAAAGATTGAGAGAAGAGACCCCTGTCCATGAATCAGTGGCAGGATCATAAATATCGACCTGTGCCGATCCACTGGTATTACTCACCATTGCACCTACAACCAGGACTTTTCCGTCCTGCATGGCCGTTGCGGTATGAGAGAACCTTGAAGAAGGCATTGCTCTCACACTCCATGAGTTTGTTACCGGATCATAAATTTCCATCGTTGAAAGAGGAGTTCCGTTGTCATTACCACCAATCACTAAAACTTTTCCATCTGCGAGTATTGTGGCGGTATGGGAACCCCTTGGTGTACTCATGGGTGGAACAGTTGCTGAGTCCCAGGTGTTTGTGACCGGATCATAGATCTCTGAAGTTGCCAAATAAGTGCTGCCGTCGCTCGCACCACCGATCACCAAAACACGTCCATCTAAAAGGACAGTTGAAGTATGTCCATTTCTGGGAGAGGCCATACTTGGTACTCCCGAAGAGTCCCAGGTGTTTGTCACAGGATCATAGATCTCAGCGCTTGTTAAAAAAGTAACAGCATCACTTTTTCCTCCTGTCACTAGCACTCTCCCATCCCCGAGGACACTTGCTGCATGTTGAGACCTTGCTGTTCCCATTGGTGAAATGCCAACCGAAGACCAGGTGTTCGTTTCCAATGAATATATTTCCGTCGTGTTGGTCATGACAGACATATCCAAGGTTCCCCCAAGCTTTAATACTCTTCCGTCTTGAAGGGTATTTAAGGAGAATAGAGTTTGAGGAGAACTTAATTTTTTTAGATAGAGATACTGAGTATTACTTTTTTTGTAATGAAAACCGTCCGTAAGATTTATGAAGACTTCCGATTTACATGCTGAAAAAATAAGTGAGCAAAGCAAAAGGACGAAAGAAAAATTAATCTTCCTTATGAGAGTAAGTCGATTCAAGGACAGTCGTTGGGGTTGATTCATTTAAATGATCTCAAACACCTAATCGTCTTAAATCTTATTTTTTCTTAATATTTTAAGAAGTCCTTAAAGTCACTCAAGTATTATCTGTGGGTTATACCGAATATCTAAAGAAAGGCCCCTCAAAGAGGGGCCTTAAAGATTAGCGAATAAATAGCATGTCGTAGAACTTAGGCACCGGCCAGTTTTCATCCGGGATGATCTCTTCGATGCGGTTACAAAGTTCAGCAATTTTCACCGACTGAGGCATAAGCTCAAGGGCGATTTTTTTCGCGAATGATTCTTCATCCAGCTTATGGTGAAGATCATCAAGCGAAGTTGAAAGATTGATGGTCTGTTCATAAAGAGACTTTGAGTGATTTGAAAGATCTTTCAATAACTCAAGCTCTAAAGAAGAATCGGCCCCACAGTCTTTTTGTTTCTTAATCGATTCAGCAAGCTGGGCCTTATACTCTACTGCAGCTGGAACAACTTGTTTTAAAACCATACCAGCAAGTGTCTTAAGCTCGATCTGACGACACTTGATATAGCGCTCAAGCATTACGTTATGACGAGTAGAGATTTCAGATTCTTTAAACACACCAGACTTCACGAGAACGTTTGTCTTCTTAGCGTCTTTAAGAACTGAAATCGCCTCTGGAGTTGTTCTCATGTTACCAAGGCCACGCTTCTCAGCTTCTTTCACCCACTCTTGTGAGTAACCGTCACCATTGAACACCACTTTCTGAGCGTTACCGTACCACTTAAGGATCACGGCCGTAAGAGCATCGTCTTGTGACTTACCGGCAGCAAGTTCAGCTTCTAAGAAAGCGTTTGTTTCTTCGAAGATATCAATCACTGCAGCGTTTAGAATTGAAAGCGGGTAACCAATTGAAGCCGAAGATCCGCAAGCACGGAACTCGAACTTGTTACCAGTAAACGCGAACGGTGAAGTTCTATTTCGGTCAGTATTATCTTTAACAAGATCTGCAAGCTGACGAGCACCAAGATCAAGAAGTGTTTTTCCAGAAGCAACATACTTACCACCAGACACCATTGAATCAAGGATCTGAGTCAGAGTTGTTCCAAGGAACACCGACATGATTGAAGGAGGAGCTTCGTTTGCACCTAGACGGTGGTCATTTCCGTGGGAAGCAATACCCATACGGATAACGTCAGCGTGACGGTAAACGGCCTCTGTTACAGTCGCAACTACGGCAAGGAAGCGGTAGTTTTCGTGAGGGTTATGACCTGGCTCAAGAAGGTTCACACCTGTATCAGTCGATAGTGACCAGTTTAAGTGTTTCCCTGAACCGTTTACACCTGCGAATGGCTTCTCGTGAAGAAGACATACGAAATCGTGTTTAAGAGCAACGTTACGAAGAACTGTCATAACAATTTGGTTGTTATCAGCAGCAACGTTAGCGTCTTTGAAGATAGGAGCAAGCTCGAATTGACCTGGAGCAACTTCGTTGTGACGAGTTTTGGCCGGGATGCCCATTTTATAAAGCTCGATCTCAACTTCTTGCATGTAAGCAAGAACGCGATCTTCAATCATACCGAAGTAGTGATCTTCGAGCTGTTGGTTACGAGAAGTTAGTGAACCCATAAGAGCTCGGCCCGTCATCACCAGATCCTGACGACCAAAGTAGAAGGCCTTATCAATCAGGAAGTACTCTTGTTCAGCACCACATGTTGAATAAACTTTTGAAACATCTTTCATGCCGGCCAGGTGACAGAATTTCGTCATCACTTCGTTGATTCGAAGGTCTGAACGAAGAAGTGGAACTTTAGTATCCAGAGCATCACCATGATATGAAACGAAAGCTGTAGGAATAACCAGCGTCTTACCGTTCGTTGATTCCTGAATAAATAGCGGAGAAGTTAAATCCCAAGTTGTGTAACCGCGTGCTTCGAAAGTTGCACGAGATCCACCGTTCGGGAATGAAGAAGCATCAGGCTCCCCTTGCATAAGCTGAGAAGCAGAAAGAGTTTCAATCGCGCGATCATTATCGAAGTTCAGGAAGGCATCGTGTTTTTCAGCAGTCGATCCTGTCAGAGGTTGGAACCAGTGACAAAAGTGAGTAGCACCTTTTGAGATCGCCCACTCTAGAACTGAATTAGCAATTTTCGTTGCGAGTGGTTTATCTATCGTGCGCTTACCATCGATAACTTGTTTAAGTGCATCTTTGTCTTCAAGAGAAAGTGATTTTGAGAGGTGATAGTTATAAACGTTCTCACCATAGTATTGAGAAATTTTTAAATATTTCCCTTGTTCATTAATAGGTACGTTACACTTGCGTGGCTTTCTGCCATAAACGGTGAGCTTCGCTTGTTGACGTAAATGATTGGCCATAAAAAACTTCTCCTGAAAGTTATCTTTCGATCTCGCGCTAATTAGTTCAATTTTTTGGGGAACATAGGATTATTATCGGTAAAAATACGTTTTTTTCTAACTACTTTTTATAACTTATCACTCTATTGCTTTCAAGATAAACTAGGTCAACTATGCTTACCTATAAACTGTCTACAACCTTAACAGATTCTCAACGACCGGAATGGGATTTGCTCACCGAATCGACATTAGGTAGCGAGGTTCATTCTGATCGGAAAATGGGCTTCCTTCTCTCGAGAGTTGCGCTGAAAAACGCTCTTAAGGATTTTGGATACGAAGTATCAATAGGTGACTTAAAACTCACGGATTATCATTTAATCCCCAAATGTCCCCAACTTACCATTTCACTCTCCCATACAAAAACCTGTGGTGCCGCAATAGTGGCAGAGCGGAAAGAATTTCGCTCAGTCGGTATCGACATCGAAGAAGAGAAGCGTGTTGTTAAGGACTCAATCATTGAAAGGATCGCTCATCCCAATGATCATAACCTAAGAAATATTGAGCTATGGTGTGTGAAGGAAGCGGTCTTCAAAGTGCTTATGAACACCGGTCTGTTCCCGAAACCCATCGAATTTGGCAGTATCGAGATTGGCCCTAACAATTGGGTCCACTCCCCTTCAAATCTATCCGGGGAGTGGAAAATGGTAGAGACTACGCCATATGTGGTGGCGATTGCCTTTTTGAGAAACTAAAAACTTTCTCGGCAAGAGAACGATCAATCACTGCGATCTCTCTTAATTGCTTCGGACCTTTGCCGGGCATGATTTCAAGTCGAACCAGTTTTCCAAGACGAGTGATGATCATTTCATAATTCTGATCAACCAGAACCATTGAACCAAGTCTTTCAGCATCTTCTTTCATGAAGCGGTAGCCGTTTAAGAAAACCATTTCATCACCCGCATTCACACCAGCTTTATAGGCCGGAGAATCAAGAGTCACGGCCTTCGCAATAGCGCGGTCACCGATGAACTCCCAATCAATTCCAAGATACGGGTTTGGATTCTCAGCAAAGCGAAGTTCAAGCCCCATTTTTTTGAAAGCAGAATCAAAATCAATGTCCTGAGTTGTTTCAACCATGTTCGAGAACTTCTGAAGAATCTCTTCTCCACCGATCTCTTTGACCATTTGGTACACTTGTTCACGGGTCACACCAACTGCTGGACGCTTCTTATAATCGTCCCACAGAGCGCGAAGAAGATCGTCCACAGACTTCCCTTTCTCTGCGAGTAAACTGTGAAGAACTGTGAATACCAGACCACCCTTCAGGTAATAGCTTACTGAAGAGTTCTTAGAGTTTTCATCAGGACGATAAAGTTTGATCCAGGCATTGAATGAACTCTGTTCAAGAGAGTGGTACATGCGCCCTGGAGTCGAAAGATAAGTTTCAAGGTTCCCCTTAACTACCTCAAGATACTCTTCCAGAGTCGAAAGTCCTGCACGGTAAACGAAAAGATCGTCCATGAATGAAGTGAGGCCTTCCGCTAACCACAACAACGTTGTGTAGTTTTCATTCAGATAATCGAATGGCCCAAGTTCCTTTGGACGAATGCGTTTCACGTTCCATAGGTGGAAGTATTCGTGGGCAGCAAGGGCCATATAGGCCTGATAGTCTTTTTTATTCGCGAGCTTTCTTCCATCAAACTGCAAAGCAGTTGAGTTTAAGTGCTCAAGACCACCGAAGAGTTTTGGC
The DNA here is from genome assembly GCF_034259205.1 of Peredibacter starrii. GTDB lineage: Bacteria > Bdellovibrionota > Bacteriovoracia > Bacteriovoracales > Bacteriovoracaceae > Peredibacter > Peredibacter starrii. Next base: position 3,010,117 of record NZ_CP139487.1, read on the forward strand.
ACAAAGTGCGTGATGAAAAGATACTGCTCGTACGGAAGCTCTCCATCAAAGTGCATGGCAACCGTTTCCACGATCTTTTTAAGGTCACCTTTGATGTTCTGGCGATGAGGATAAAGATCGCCGTAATGGGCCATGTGGTGAGGTTTTCCGTTGTATTCAAAACCATCTGTCTCGTGACAACCAATCTCAACCGGTGAATCAAGAAGTTCATCATAGTCAGCGGCAGTGTAAATAAATTCATTTCTTTTTTGAGAGACATCTTTAAGACCCGTGCTTAGTTTTGACCACGCAGGTGGGAAACGGAATTCAATGGTTGGATCTTTAATATCCGCACCCATGACTCCCATAAGGTAGGCCGGGCCCTGAAGATAAGCGTGAGAAGCATCAATGTGAGATGTTCTTACTGTCAGTTCTTTACCATAAATTTCATAAGTCACTTCAAAGGTATCAAGTGGGCGTTTAAGATCAGATTTTTTCCAATCAATTTCCCAGGTTCCTTTCGCAGTTTGAGTATGGAAAAGCACTTCACCATTACTCGAAGTCGCCTGAAACCATCTTACATGACGAGAATATTCTCTTAAAAGGTACGAGCCCGGGCTCCATGAAGGCAGGAATACTTTCATCGTGTCCTGGTTCTTCGGTTTCTCGAGTTTCATGGTCACTTTAACCAGGTTATTTTCAGGTTTATCAATTTGAACGAGGTAATGCACTTTCATTGGCGGAGTCCTTTCAAGATGTTGGGAGTAGAATAAGACTGGAGAGGTCTAAAGACAATATTCAAAAAGGTTGCTATGATGCCTTCATGGAAAAGACTCTTACTGCCTCTGATATTAAGCTTTTTGTGACTGATAGTGCTGTTCGCCAAATCCAGGTAATGCAGGAAAACGACTACACCCTTGAGGGTCTGTCATTCCGTATTAAAATTGGCGGGAAAGGCTGCGAAGGCTTTACTTATGACACTGGATTCTCTGAGCTGCATGCTGATGATCTCGTAATCAAGCAAGACTACCCTCTGATTAACTTTGAACTCACGGTTTTGATCGACCCATTTACGGCTTTCTATACCCAGGAAGCTACATTAGACTATCTACTAGATACCACTAATAACGAAGAAGGTTTCATCCTGACAAACGCCGCTGATGGACAACATCGCGGGAAGTTTTTCAAGGACGAGTCTCGACTTCCACCCTGGGCAAAGAAATGAAAGAGATTTCTCTCGATTATCGCTACCTCAAGGCCTTCATGGTCACTTCTCGTTATCTGAATTTCTCCAAGGCCGCTCAAGAACTCAACATTGCTCAATCAGCTGTAAGTCGCCAGATTAAACTTCTGGAGGCCTCGGTTGGTGATCAACTCATTATTCGATCTTCCAAAAAAGTCCTTCTCACAGAGAAAGGTCAAGCACTCCTGAACGAACTTGGCCATTTTGAAGCGAGAGTCCAGGACATCTTCTTTGGACATATGAACAAAACCATTCGCGTGGGAATCCTTCAAGGGGTGCTTGAGAACTGGTTCAACGACATCATGGTTGAGTTTACCAAAACGAGTAAGCACCAGCTTACGGTAGAAGTGAATACTCTTGATCAATTGAAAGAAAAACTTCATAGCGGAAAGTACGATCTCATTTTCACCACTGAGAACATTCAGAGTGAACTTGCGAGTTCCTTGAAGCTTTTTGAAGAGAAGATGGTTCTTATCAGCAAGAATGAAATTAATTCTAAAGAGGCCTCTGAGTATCCCTGGATTGTTTATTCAGAACAGGATCACCTCTTCCAGTTAAATAAAAAGCGTTCGAGTAAAATCATTGTCGTGAATTCAATTACGACCATCTTGAAATTAGTCAAACGTGGCGTGGGAATTGCCATTGTCCCAGAACACACAATCGATCAAGATCAGCATCTCAAGACCTACGATCTTAAAGGGCTTCAGAAAGGCCATATTCACCTCTCAAGTCTTAACTTTAAGACCATGCCAGAACACATTAAGCAATTAGTTGATGTGATTAAGAAGCGCTAAAACTGGCAAGACATCTTGCCGGAAAGAACTTTTCCGTCTTCACAGACAGTGACTTCAACGAAATCTTTATCCGTGTAGCCTTTAAGAGAATAAAGTTTTTCCAGAACTTCACCTGAGCTATAGCCTGATTTTCTGAGATAAGGCCAGCGTACCTTTACTCCCACAACTTCCACACCTTCCGGAACTCCGAAATGAATACCAGATTCATTTTGAGAAGGAAGACCACCTTGAGTGTATTCGACCCAGCGGCGCTGAACGATTTTCTTGTTCTTGGATTGAGTGTAAAGCATCACCATCGCTCCAATGCCTTCAGTATTGGATTTAATGCCGTGAAGATGAATCTTGAAGGCCTTTCTGCCGATGGTCTTAGTTTGGTTCTCAAATAGATATAAGCGCGGTGAGATATCTGCCTTACGAATATTATTCTGTGAAGTTAATAAATCTGGACGGCCATCACGATTCACATCGATCTGAATGGTACCAGTTGGATTTACCACATCAATCCCGGCCTGAGGTCCCACGTTCACAAATGCACGAGTCTCATCCTGCTCGAACAACACGAGTCGCGAATAAGGAGGGAATCCGGAATTATCAACCACGATATCAATCTTTCCATCGAGATTATAGTCGGTCCACACTGCTCTTCTGTCCCCTTGGTTCCAGGACTCAGAAGAAGCATCACTTAGGTACTCAGTACGAATAAAATAAGGTGGAAACGTTTCTTTTGATCCCGTCAGAATACTGGATTTATCAACCGACTCGTTATCGTAGGCATGTGACAGTTCACCTAAAAAAATGTCCATGAGACCATCATCATTGTAATCAGTACAAGCACTGAAGAATGATCGCCCGCCGCCAGTCGGAATAAGACTTCCATCCGGATCAGATGCGTAGTTAGAAACAGGTCCCAGATCCTCATAGAAGCGCTCACCCGTGCGAGGCTCAGTGATGTTCATCCATAGTTTATTTTTGTGACCTGAGGAAGATACGGTCAAAATATCAGGATAGCCGTTCTGATCAATGTCACACGTCGAGGCGCCATAAGTTGGTTTGGCGTTTGGTGGGAAAAGTTGATCAGATTTTTTGTCCGCCTCCCCTTTTAAAAAAGAGGTCACGTCTTCAAACTTCCCCTTATTATTGCGAAGGAGTCGATCGGCCACAGGAATGTACTGGTTATTTTTGTTCTCGTACCAGTTAGAAACAAAGATGTCGGCCCAGCCATCGAGATCATAGTCAACCAAGGTTAAACTTGAAGTTGGTTCCACTGGTGCAGTGATTGCTTTAGGATCTTCAGTAAACTTGAGTTTACCGCCCCAGACTGATCCCACATACAGCTTAATGGGAATCTGACTAATTTCACTTCTTTGATTCAAAACTCCGGCCAGAAGATCCGGGACGCGGTCCTTATTGAGGTCATAAATAAGAATGAAACTTGCTTTAAAGTCCAGAGGAAGAGGATCATGCTCCCAAGGTTTGAACTTTTTGATCTTAGGATCAAAAACGTAAAACTTGGGTCTTGAATAATAAGTCGGAAGGATCACCAGATCGGTATATCCATCAAAGTTTAAGTCCACGGCATTAAAAGTCACTGCAAAGAGATCTTTCAACCCATAATCATTGGTCTTGTCCGCAAAAGTTCCGCCCTCTTTAACAGTCGGGCCATAGTTTATGGTTTGAACTTTTTTAGAGAGAGAATCCAGTTCTTCAGAAAGCTTAATAGATTCTTCATCCTCGCTTTTTTTAGGAGGAGTTGAACAACCAAGAACTATGAGGGAAAGGAGACCCACGTGAGTGAGCCTCCTTAAAAATGAATTAGAAATCAATGATGTCAAAACCGAATCCATCACGCTCACTAACCGCTTTTGAAATCTTAGGAATGAGTTTGTCATAGCTAGAGTTCAGACGCTTGAAGTTACGAGTGAATGACTGACGGCTGTCACGACAGATAAGTTCTGTTAAGTGAGTTACGTACTCTTTATCTTTATCAGAAACATCTGTGCGGTTAAGAATTGATGTTGTACGAGATAGAACTGCCAGTTGAGCGTAAAGTTCCATCGTCATATTCGCGATTCTCATCTGAAGAAGCTCATTACCGATAATGTTCTTACCGAACTTCATGATGGTATTTTCAACTGCGATTGAGAAATCTTTCATCATAGATACGAAGTGGTTACCGTGAACTTCAAGGCTCGGATGAACCTTCGTGAGAGTCTTAGAACCAAAACGTTTGCTCATGCGCTTCTTAGCGAAATCAGTCAACACACCCACTGATTTGATAGGATCCTGAATCGCCTTAGAAACGTCTGCAATCTTGCCTAGTTCTTTTAGGTCATCAGAAGGCCCTTTAATACCAGAAAGGGCCGTGAAGATACGAAGGATTTCGTTTGTTCCTTCAAAGATTAGATTAATACGACAGTCACGCATGATACGCTCATAAGGATATTCCTTCATGTAAGCATTACCGGCCGCGATCTGAGTTGCTTTATCGATTGTGTCCCAAAGTCTCTCAGAACAGTAGACCTTACAGATGGCAGACTCGTGCTCAAAGTGATTCATCCCTTGAACAATTTTACCTGTCGTCATGTAAACCATCGATTCACATGCGTAAATATTAGCGGCCATGGTCGCCAGTTTTTCCTGGATCAGACCGAATTGATCGATCGTGCTTCCGAACTGCTTACGCGTTTTAGCTTGAGCAGTCGCGAGCTTCAGGATCATTTTCATCCCGCCCACTGAACCAGAACCAAGCGAGAGACGACCAGTGTTAAGAACGTTCATGGCGATTTTGAAACCTTTACCTGGCTCGCCAATCATGTTCGAAGCTGGAACTTTAACGTTATCGAAGTACACCGCGCGAGTTTCAGAAGCACGGATACCCATTTTGTCTTCTTTCTCACCGAAAGAAACACCTTCTCTTTCTTTCTCAACGATAAAGCATGAGATCTTCTCTACTTTGCCGCCTTTGCCATCATCGTGCTCAGTTTTCGCAAATACTGAGTAGAAACCGGCCATACCAGCGTTTGTGATCCAAAGCTTCTGACCGTTGATCGTATAAGTGCCATCAGCGTTCTTAGTTGCTTTCGTTTTGATTGAGTAAGCGTCTGATCCAGAGCCCGGCTCAGTTAAACAGAAGGCAGCGAATACTTCACCACTTGCTAGTTTTGGAAGCCAGTGTTTTTTCTGCTCTTCATTACCTTCATTTAATAAAGCCTTATAACCAATCGATTGGTGAGCACCTAATGTTGTGGCAACGGCACCATCGTATCCTGCGATTTGTGAGAAAACGCGGGCATAAAGTGTCGTATCAAGACCAAGACCACCGTAATCCTCACCTACCGCCAGACCGCAAAGTCCAAGACCGGCAAGACCATCCAAAACTTCCTTAGGAATCTTTGAATCTTTATCAAACTTCGGAGAATCGATATTGTCCTGAGCAAACTTATCAATTGCATCGATCATGGCCTTGGCCATTTCGATTTGGCTTTCTGAAAATTGTGGATAAGGGAAAACTTCGTCCTCCATCACCTCACCGTAAAACAGGCTGGCGACAATGGAAGGAATTTCTTTTTCGGTTTTTGCTGACATAAGGCCTCTTTGAGAAAGGAAAAATTATACCTAAATATTATAAGGTGTGACCCGAATCAAAGTACAGAAAATCTAAAGAAGCGAGAGACAAACCAAAACCATCAACCATTCCTTTCGAGCCCCCAATACCTGACGATCACGCTTCAATATAATTCACATTCTGAACGCTTGCACATCACATTAATTTTGAAGACAATTAATTGATGATAAATAAAATCAAAGACTTCCTAAAAACCAAGCTTTCACGTTTGAAGAAAGACTCTTCTGATCAAGAAGACATTTCTTCGCAACCTCCATTTGAAGAAAACACATCATATGAAGTACTTCCTCCAGAAGATAAAACTGGTGAAGCACCTATGCCTGTTTTGAAATCAAACTGGAAAGATAAGTTCTCTTCTTCTGTGCGTGATTTAAGAACGAAGATGAGCTCGGTTAACGCTAAAGAATGGAAACTACCGGAAGGTTTTAAATCGAAAAGTGGTGAAGGTCTTTCTATTCTCTCTCCGAGTTTAAGCAAAGGGATTGAGAAGTTTCTATCGCGTGAAGCACGTGAACCTATTCATCAAGTTGCGACGGTAATTATTGTTTGTGGTATCACTTACACTCTGGGAAAAATCACGGCGCTAGTTCTTCGCGGAACCCCTGTCTTCGACTCTCCTCGCGATTATACGGTTTCAATTTCTCTTGAGAATGACTTCAACGCCGGAACACTTAATCAGGTGAAGAGCATTAACCCTTTCCGCACTAATGCTGGTGCGAAGAAAGGAACTCAGAAAGTCGCTGATACAAAATGTGAAGAGGCCCAGCAGTCTTCTACACTTCCGATCAAGCTTGTAAACACTATCGTTCTTCAAGACACTGTTAAATCACTTGCTTCTGTTCAAGTCAGAGGTGATCGTGATCTTCAGGAAGTTCGCATCGGTGACTCAATCGATAACCTTGCTAAGATCTTCAAAATCACGCGTCTGGAAATTCTGGTTAAAAACCTTGAGAGTGGCGTTTGTGAATCAATCTCTTCTGATAAAGCAAAAGAAGTCCGCTCTCCGATTTCTGTCATGACTCCAGCTCAAAGCCGTGAGTTTAAGGCCAATAAGAAAATGTCTGGTATCGATAACGTGGGTAACAAGTTCACGATTTCGAAAACACTTCTGGATGAAAAGATGAAAGACATCGCGGCCATCCTGACACAGGCACGCGCGATTAAAATCCAGAACCCGGATGGTTCACTCTCTTTCAAATTAACTGAAATGGATCCTCAAGGGATCTTCCCATACCTGGGTCTTCAGGATCAGGACATCATTACAAGCATTAATGGTAAGCCGATCTATGACCTGAACGAAGTGATGGGACTATTTTCAAGAATTAAAAACCTGGAGAATCTTCAGCTTGGAGTTAAGCGTGAAGGTTCAGACTCTGTACAAGAGTATTCCATTAAAAAATAAGGACGAACGGAAATGAAGACAAGATGTCGTAATAAGCGTTTGATGAGCACCCTCATTTTTGCGGCCCTTTTGCTGTCAAATTATGAGGCCCATGCGCAATTCAACAAATACCGTTCGCAGACCCGCTTCAATACGAACCGTGGAGATGGAACTCCTCCGGCCGATGCTCAAGCTGCCCAGCCTTCTGCTAATGATATTGAATCAATGTCTGCTGAAGACGCGGCCGCCGCTTTGAAAGCAGCAGAGAAAATTGAAAGTGCGGACGCCGATCCGGATCCAACTGAAGTTTCAGATGACGATGCTTTCGAACCAGATAGTGATGATGATGCGAACCAGACAACATTTGGGAATCGCCCTTCTCCGGGTCTTAAAGCTCAGCCAAAAAACAGCAAGTATGTGAACCTTAACCCTGAGACTGCTTTCGGTCCTGAAATCGTTGAGAGCTTTGATTTTCCTGATACTGACATCATGGAAATCACCAAGCACATGCAGAAACTTACCGGGATAAACTTGATCCTTGATAAAGACGTTAAAGGTAAAGTTTCAATCATCGCACCTACTCCGATTACTGTGGGTGACGCTTGGAAGGCCTACCTTGCTGCCCTTAACATGGCCGGCTACTCTTTGATCAAGACTGGTGCTTTCTATAAAGTTATTAACGCTCGTGATATCCGTTACACTCCGACGAAGATCTATACTGGTAACTACACTCCTGATACTGAAAACTACGTGATGAGAGTTATCTCACTTAAGTCAGTATCGGCGGCGGAGATTGCTCGTAACTTCCGTCCTTTCATGTCTCGTTACGGTCGAATCATCGATATTAAACAAACCAACACTATCATCATCGCAGACACTGGTTCTAACATTAACCGTCTGGCGAAAATGGTGAAGTTCCTGGATGTTCCTGGTCACGAAGAGTCTCTTCAAATCGTTAAAGTGAAGAACTCATCTGCCCAAGAGATCGCGAAGCTTCTGGATAATATTCTTAAAGGTGGCTCAGGTGGAGCTGCTGGAAGAGCAGGTACTGCTACTCCACGTTTCACAGGTTCAACTGGTGGTGGCTCTGAATCAACCAGCATGATTTCTCGAATCATCGCTGAACCTAGAACAAACTCAATCATTGCCATGGCGAATGCTGAAGGTGCAAAGCAACTTCGCGACCTGATCAATAAACTAGACGTAAAACTTATCTCTTCTGGTTCTAACCGTGTTCACGTTTACTACTTAAACTACGGTGACTCTGAAGAACTTTCGAAAACTCTTTCAAGCATCGTGACTGGTGCTGCTGCTAAAGATGGTGCTGCCGGTGGTGCAAGCCGTTTCACATCTTTTGCAGGTCCGGCAGAAAACCCGATTTTCTCTGCTGAAGTAAAAATTACTTCTGATAAAAACAACAACGCACTTGTGGTAACTGCCTCTCCTACTGACTGGTTAACACTCAAGGACGTAATTGGTCGTCTGGATATTCCTCGTGACCAGGTTTACGTAGAAGGTCTGATCCTTGAAGCGAACGTGGCAAAAGAAAGATCGTTCGGGGTTGAATACGTTGGTGCTTACGGTAACGGAAACGCTCAGCGTGCTGGTTTCACAAGTAAATCTTCAAGCTTACTAGGTCTTTTAAGTACAGGTGTTCCAACTTCTCTTGGTGGTTTCTTCGCCGGAGCTGGTTTCGGTCCAACTCGTACAATTACTGTTCCGAACGCAACAGGTGGTGGTACGACTACTCAACGTGTGAACGCACTTAACGCTTTCATCAAAGCGATTGCTTCTCACTCTAGTACAAACATCCTCGCGACTCCTCAGATTCTGGCCCTGGATAACACTGAAGCAACGTTCGAAGTTGGTGATACAGTACCTATCCAGAACTCAACCATCTCTGGTACGGTTCAGAACTTTTCGACAACGAACCAAGAAGCGAAACTTTCTTTGAAGATCACTCCGCAGATCAACAAAGTGACTCGTTTCGTGAAACTTAAAATCAACCAGAAGATCGATGACTTTAAACAAACGTCTGGTGAAAACACTGGTCGAGGTCTTCCAACCACAACTCGTTCTGCTATCACTGAAGTGATGGTACGTGACCGTGATACGATCGCCATGGGTGGTCTACTTCGTGACCGTGAACTAGTGGCCAATACGAAAGTACCTATTTTGGGTGATATTCCTGTACTAGGTTGGTTGTTTAAAAACAAAAGCCGTCAGATTGAGAAAGTTAATATCCTATTCTTCATGACTCCGAAGATTCTTTCTCCATATGCTAAAACTGCCTCTTCTAACACAAAACAAGTGCTTGAGAAGCGTTCTAGAGGTATGCAGGGAATGTTTGACGAGGATGAGAAAGATCCAAACGCCAAAGTATCTGAGGATTTAAATAAGAAGTTGGATGCACAAATTGCCGGTCCTCTTTACGATTTGTCTGATGCGGATCATTATAAGAACCTCAATAATGAAGACATCGGTCCGGATCAGGACGCCCCATCAGATGAATTCGATACTCCTGACTATCAAGAGATTAGAAAATCGGTGCAATAACATATGAGTTTATCTAACGAAGTTTTTGAGAACGTAGAGCATAGTAAAGAAAAGATTGGTGAGTTACTCATCAAGTTTACTTCTCTTACTCGCTCGCAATTGGATGAGGCCCTTGAGGCACAACGTGTGGAAGGTGGTCTTTTAGGAGATATTCTTCTAAAGCGTAACTATATCCATCCGCATGATCTCATCAAAATCGTTTGTCATCAGATTGGTATTCCTTACCAGACTGATATCAAAATCGAAGAGATCGATGCCAACGTTGTAAAAGATCTTTCCATTAACTACGCCAAGAACCATGAGGTCCTACCTTGCATGGAAACTGATTTCTCAGTGACTGTGCTGATGAGTAACCCGTTTAACTTCAACGTGGTGAATGATCTTCACATGATCTACAAAAAAGAGATCAAGATCATTTGTACTACCCCACTTCGTATTCAAGACGCCATTAACCGCGTTTATGAGAAGGCCAACCGAAACCTGGTTGACTCGATCGAAGATGAAGAATTTGAAGAGAACCTGGATCTTGAGGGTCCAATCGATATCTTAGATGCCACGGCCGATGAAGCTCCGGTAATTCGTTTCGTGAACTCTATTATCTTCCGTGCCGTTAAAGAGCGTGCTTCCGATATTCACATTGAACCGTATGAACGTGATGTGGTTTATCGCTTCCGTATTAACGGGGTCATGACTGAAATTCTTCGTCAGCCAAAGAAAACTCACGCCGCGGTTTCTTCACGTATTAAAGTTATGGCCCGTCTGGACATCGCTGAAAAGCGTCTTCCTCAAGATGGTCGTATTAAAATTAAAATTGCCGGTAAAGATATCGATATCCGTCTTTCGACTGTGCCTATTCAGTCCGGCGAACGTATCGTTATGCGTGTACTCGAGAAGAACAACACGGCCCTGAACCTTGAAACTCTTGGTTTCCGCGGTAAAGTTCTTGAAGGACTTCAAGAGCTAGGCGGACGTAAGCACGGGGTTCTTTATGTTACCGGTCCAACAGGTCACGGTAAAACAACGACTCTCTTCGCTCTCTTAGATAGAATTAAAACTCCGGATAAAATGATCATCACTGTGGAAGATCCGGTAGAGTATGAAATTCCTGGTATCTCTCAGATCCAGGTAAATCACAAAATTGAACTTACCTTTGCGGTGGCCCTTCGTTCGATTCTTCGTCAAAACCCGGATGTGGTGATGATCGGGGAAACCCGTGATAGAGAGACGGCAGAGATCGCGATTAACGCCTCGTTAACGGGTCACTTTGTATTATCTACTCTTCACACCAACGATGCTTCTTCGGCACCTACTCGTTTGATCGATATGGGTGTTCAGCCGTTCTTGATTTCATCATCGCTTGCAGGTGTTCTGGCCCAACGACTTATTCGTACGCTGTGCTCGGCATGTAAACAAAGAACCACTCTTTCAGATTTTGAAAAAGTGATTCTTGATGTGAATGATATTCCTGATAGTGCCACCATCTTCAAACCAGTTGGTTGTGGTCGCTGTTCAAATACCGGTTACTCTGGTCGAACAGTGGTTTCAGAACTTCTGATGATGAACGATGAAATCCGTGCCCTGATTATTCAGAAAACCGATGCTGCCACGATTAAAAAAGCGGCGGTTCGCGCTGGGATGAGAACTCTTCGTGGTGATGCCCTTGATAAAATTTATGAAGGGATCACATCGGTTGAAGAAGTAATGCGCGCAATTAACGCAGAAGAGACAGAATAATTTATGCCTATTTACTCTTATCGAGGAATGGATCGAAGCGGAAAGGAAATTAAGAACACGGTTAACGTGGAAAGTATCGCTGCTGCCAAGCAGAAGATTAAATCCATGGGAATCATGCTAATTGATATCCGCGAACAAAAGGCCCAAGGTACTTCAGGTGGAAGTAGTCTTCTTCAATTACGTGGAAGTGTGAACGTAGAAGATCTGGCGATGATGACTCGTCAGCTTGCGACACTTATTAAAGCAAAGATTCAGATCGTTGAGGCCCTTGCTGCCCTCGTAGACCAAGTTGATAACGCTACCCTACGTCTGGTTCTGGCGGATCTAAGACAAAAGGTAAATGAAGGTGCTTCATTAGCAAAGGCCCTTCAGGATCACCCGAAGGTTTTTAACTCGGTATATGTAAACATGGTTGAGGCCGGCGAAGCATCAGGTACACTTGAAATCGTACTTCTTCGTCTTGCCGACTTTACCGAAGCTCAAGTGAAACTTAAAAACAAAATCAAAGGTGCCATGACCTACCCGGTTATTATGGCAGTTTTTGGTTTTGCTATGATGAACGTTATTTTCATCTTTGTTATTCCAAAGATGGCGAAGATCTTCACGTCGACTAAGCGTGAACTTCCCTTCATTACCAAAGTTTGTATCTGGATTTCGGAGTTCCTGCAAAACTATTGGTGGCTCATGATTGCTGCCATTATTGGTGGCGCATTCCTTCTAAACAAATACCTTAACACCAATAAGGGACGCGCTCAGTGGCACTCCCTTCAGTTAAAATTGCCAGTTCTTGGAATGTTGATTAAAATGATCAACGTAAGCCGTTTTTGCTCGACTCTCGGAACACTGATGAACTCAGGGGTACCAATTTTAACGGCATTGAATATCGTGAAAAACCTTATTCCGAATGTGCATATGAAAGATGCAGTGGAAAAGGCTCGAATTTCAGTTTCAGAAGGTGCTTCAATTACGAACCCACTGATTCAAAGTGGATATTTTCCGGCCCTGGTTACCCATATGATTCGTCTGGGTGAGCGTTCAGGGGAATTAGAGCCGATGCTAAAAATTATTTCGGAAAACTATGAGGATCAAGTAGAATCGAAAATCAGTGGACTGACCTCGATCCTTGAACCGATTATGATGATTTGTCTCGGTGTTGCCGTAGGTTTCATTGTGTTCGCCGTAGTTATTCCGATGATGGATCTGAACAAAATTAGTTAAGAAGGAGCTCTTATGCTGAAAAATACTACAAAGATCGTAGCGTCTCAAAACGGGATGAGCTTGATCGAGATCTTGATCGCCCTGACCCTACTAGGTCTTGCTGGTACATTCGTTGCCGGTAAAGTAACTGAACGTCTTCAAGAAGGTCAGGTACAAACTGCTAAAATTCAAATTCGTTCTCTTTCAGAGCGTCTGAAAGAATTCCGTCGTGACTGTAACTTCATTCCGACTACTGACCAGGGTCTTGATGCTCTAGTTGAAAAGCCAACAGGTGGCCGTGAATGTAAGCGTTATGCTCCAGGCGGTTATATCGAAGGTGGTAAAGTACCTCTAGATCCATGGGATGGTGAGTACATTTACGAATCAGACGGTAAAACATTTACCATCATCTCCCTAGGTGCTGATAACGCCGAAGGTGGTGAAGGTGCTGATGCCGACATCAATTCAAAAGATCTTTAATTCTCATAAGGGCCACCAATCCGGATTTTCATTAATTGAAATCCTGGTGGCCCTTCTTTTAGGTGCTCTGGTTTTCCTGGCCGTACCTTCTGGTGATAGCGCTCAAAAACATAGAGACTTACAAACGACCATCGATGATATCGATCGCTCCGTCCGTTTTGCTTCCAACGAAGCTGTTCTAAGAAATACCGTTGTCCGACTTCGCTTCTCGCTTGATAAAGCTCCTGTGGAATATACTGTGGAATATGGCCCGGCCGGTAACCTTGCCTTGCCTGATCTGCCAGTTAAGACTTCTGGCCTCTCTCTGGCGGAAGAGAAGGCCGAGAAAGAAAGAAACGCGGCCCTTGATCGAAACTTTACGAAAGTGGAAGAGTTCGAAGAAATTAAACGCGAAATTCATCCGGACGTGACCATCTTGGGTCTGGCAACTTCTGCACAAAAACGACTTTTTACTGATAATGATGCCTCTATTTATTTCTATCCGACTGGTGAAAAAGATGGTGCCATTGTATTTTTCTCTACCAATGAGGAGTTCGCCTTTCTAGAGATTGAACCATTTATGGCAGAAACCAATGCTGGCTTCCAAGTTCTCAGCTCAGACTCCGTGGCCAAACTGGAAGATATCCTTCAAACTAGAGTAGAAGAAACTTACAAGCAGTGGATCGGTCGATGAAGCAAAATCAAAAAGGGTTCTCACTTTTAGAGGTCATGATTGCCCTGACCCTGTTTGCTTTTTTCGTTACGGCTTTTCTAACCAGTCAGGGTTATAACGTTGCCGACTCTACTCTTTCTGAAGAACAACTGATGCTTCAGCAACTTTGTGAAAGAAAAATCAATGAACTGGTGATTGATCCTCCAAAATTTTCCAATGCTCAGACTAATTTGAAAGAGACCAAGACTTTTGAAGAGTCGGACCTTAAAAATTTTGAGTACACATTGGAAATGAAGAAACTCACGGTTCCTGACTTTGCTCAACTCTTTGCTCAAAAAGACGCGACTTCTGAAGAAGCAAAAGACAGTTACGAAGGAAACTATTTTGGTAACAACCAAAACAGCGGAAATAGAAATGCCAGCTTAGAAAAAATGGTTTTCGAGGAACTTAAAAAGAACATTGAACGTGTCATCTGGCAGGCCAGAGTGACAGTTACCAATAAAGACACAAAGTACAGTTATACACTTTCAACTTATCTGACGAATTATAATGAAAAGATCCAGCTCAACATCGGTTTTTAATGACCGAGGTTTTACATTAATTGAGATCTTAATTGCCATTACTCTTCTGGCATTCATTACACTCGCCGTTGTAAACGTTACTGAAAACGCTTTTCTCACTAAAGACCGCACAACTGAGATCAATAAAAACAATCTTCAGATCGAAACGGCCATGAGTCGTTTTGAGTGGGACTTTGCTCAGATTTATTCTCCGCTCTACTTCTCGACTGTCATGAATATGAATCAAAACAACATGAACCAGTTTGGAAATGACGGAAGTGATGGTGGTTTCGTGGGAAATACCACGGGCTCTACTCAAGGTGCCGCCCAACAAGGTGCTCAAGGTGGCGCTATGAACAGTCCCCTCCTTCAGCAATATTATGAACAACTAGTGACTCGCTTTGAACGAAACGAGCACTTTTCAGCAGTTTCAAAAGAAGGCTATCCGATTCCTCGCTTTTACTCTCCTGATAAGAGTACTTTTGAGTTTTTCACTTCTTCAAACCGTAGAAAGCTTCAAAATATGAAGCAATCTCACTTTGCCTGGGTCCGTTATGCGCTTGCAGCTCAACAGGAACTTCCGAGTGACGAGGGTAAAGAAGAAAATCCAAATGTTCCGAAATCCCTCAGAAGTTTAGTTCGTTACTACACGGCCGATGATCCTTATTCTGATAAACGCATCAACATTGATGACGTTGATAGAGTTAAAGGTGCGGTCCTTCTTAGAAATGTTGAGGCCCTGGAGTTCCAGTTCTGGAACTTAAACCGCCGTAAGTGGGAAACCAATATTAAAACTGTTCCTCAGGGTGAGAGTGTTCTGCACGGTGTGCGCATGCTTGTGACCTGGTACGATTCTGCAGGCAATAAGAGAACCACGTCTCGTATTTTCCGCACTCACTGGCCACTTCAAGCGCCACAAGACCAGGCGACTACCACCACTACTCCTCAGGGTGGAGCAACCGCAGGAACGACTGGCGTGAACATGGGAAATCAGGATGGAGGTAATGATGGGTTTTAGAAAAGACCTCCAAAAGATCATGAATAATGAACGCGGTATTGCGCTCATGATGATTCTGACTGCCATTATCATTCTCATGGCCATTTATGGTGAATTTACTTTTGAATCGAAAATCAGTCGTATCAAAGCGACCAATATTCTAGACCGCTCGCAGGCCAAACTCCTGGCCGAGTCAGGTCTTCAGCTCGCAATTACTCGTCTGCGTCTCTACAAAGAGGCCTACAATTACGTTCAAGGTAACCAGAACGCCAAGCAGGCGGTTTCTTCTCAGCTCCTAAACCAGTTATGGGAAGTACCTTTCATGTATCCCATTCCGGTGGGAGGAAACGCCACCCGAGCTTTCAAGGACACCGTAGATAAATTTCAATTTGAATCTCTGCTTGATGGCCAGATGAAGGTCTCGATCCAGAATATTTCAAACCGCCTGAACCTCAATATGCTTCGTATTGATATGACCAAATTTAATCCTGACCCGAATGCAGAAGACGGAATGGATCATAATTCGACCCTTAATATGAACGAAGGCGCAATCCTGACAGATGTATCTGTGGATCAGTCTCTCTTTTATCTCCTTAAGCGTCTGGTGGATGACAAGAAAGAAAAAGATGAATCGTTTGCTGATCGATATGGTTCCATTAATTACCAGGAACTTCTGACAAATCTAAAGTACTACATGTCAGATTATCAAAGTATGAACCAGGATCCATTAGTCGGTGAAGCTGAATCAAACTTCCAACAAGTTCCTCTTGCTCCAAAGTTTGGTCCTCTAAGTTCAGCGAGTGAGCTTTATACAATTCCGGGTTGGGACGATGAGCTGATTGAACTTATTCATAATGAATTCAGTGTTTATCCATCAACACAAATTGATTTCAACAAACTTACTCTCAACATGTTTAAGATCCTTATTCCTCAGGCAACTGAGGACGACATCAAGGAATTTTTCCTGTGGAGAGATAATCCGGAACAACCAAGATTCTTAAACACACTGGAAGATTTCAAAAAGTACATCGTTCAACAAGAGCGTCTGATGAACGAGACGGATTTTGATAATCGTATGAAGCTTTTCCAACAAAAAGGCATTAGCTTCGGATCAAACCCTAACCTTTTTAGAATCGTCTCTGAAGGTTCCTACAACCGTTCCAACTACACACTTGTGGCCTTTGTGGTTCTACCAAAAAACTCCGTTGGCCAAAACACAGCTGGTACAACTGGCACTACTGGTAACACTACGGGAACAACGACCGGCGGTTCTACTACCGGCTCAACAACAGGCGGAGCGACGACTGGTGGTAACACTGCAGGCGCAAATCAAAACGCTCAACTACTTGAACCACGTATTATAGAAATCCAAATCAATTAATCAGTAATTACTAGGCTTTATTTCCAGTCTCTGGTTAAAATAATACTATGCATGTATTAGCCATTGATATCGGATCCTACAGTGTAAAGTATGTTTCCTCTTTCGTTGATAAAAGGAAGATCAATCACGTCGACATGAGTGAAATCATTGTTCGTGATTTTCTAAGTGATCATTCCGAATTAACGGTTGAAGAGGCGCAGGCAAAAATCGTTCAGGAAATTATCGATTCTGTCGCACGTCCTGATACCAAGATCATCTATCCGGCCAATCATGAAATGATGACGACACGTTTTCTTACTCTTCCGGTGAAGAGCAAAAAGAAAGCGGAACTCATGCTCCCATTCCTACTTGAAGAAGACATTCCTTACGCGCTTAGTGAGATTCACTATGCTTATCGTATGGAAGCTCAAAAAACTCAGTTTACTGCTCTAGTGGAACTGGTTCGTGAAAACATTTTTGAACCATACTATGAACTTCTCCGCAGTAAAAACGTTCTGCCGAATGTTCTAACAACTGAATCTTCAAGTGTTGAAAACTATTTCAATCAAAATCCGATGGCCGGTCCGTTCTGTGTTCTCGATATGGGACACAAAACAACGAAGGCCTATTTCTTTTACAACTCTCGCCTACTTATGACTCACGTAAGTTACGTGGGTGGTACGCATGTAAACGAAATGATCGCTCAAACTTATAAGATCGATCCGGATGAGGCGATTTTCTATAAGCACCAAAACGCTTTCCTTCTGACTTCTTCTCAATACGCTGAAGTAGAGGCGACTCAAAGCGAATTCGCTCATTCAATGGAGCGTGTGTTCTCACCACTTGTTTCTGACTTCCTACGCTGGAAAGTTGGTTTCAAAGTGAATTTTGGTCTGGCAGTTCAACATGTATTCATCTGCGGTGGTACATCGAACATTAAGAACATTGCCAACTTCCTGACTGAAAAGTGGGACACCAAAGTTACTCTGCTTGAGAGCTTCGAGAAAGTTGAAGGCGAAAAAGTTGATCTAAATCCAAAGAATAAATCTAAATTTGCTCTGGTAAATATGATGGCGATCGGTTTCCGTAGAAAGAACCGCTTCATCAACCTTCTTACCGGTAAATTTGCTCAGGCCTCAACATCAGAAGTTCCTCTCTACTCTTTCTCTTTCATTGGAGTTCGAGTGGCAGCGGCCGCCCTGATTCTGGCAGTATCGCTCTTTGCTGAACGCTTCTTCATCGAGCGTGACATTAAGGCGGTGAATGCAAAAATCGCCAACGTGATGAAAAACGACGAGCTTATGATCAGCAGTCGTCTTCGTCGTTCTATTCAGCAAAATCCCAAACCGGTCTACGACGCTCTTGTTAAAAAGCAGCGTGGTGTTCGTCAGGAAATTTCAACTCTTCAATCAGCGATTGAAATCCAGGCCCTTTCTCCTCTGGTTCATGTGAGCCAAATTGCAGCAAGTGCTCAAGGTGCGACGATGGTTGAGTTCAAATCAACTGACGTGGGCGAAATCACTGCGGTCTTCACTTCTGAGACGATGGATGAGCTTAATAATCTTAAGGCCGCATTTGAACGTTCTACCTTGAACGACCTTACGGCGCAGATTGATCAGACTAAAATGCAATTAACTGTAACAGCTTCAGGTAACTAATATGGTTGAAGACGTAAACACCTCGATTCCAATGTTTAAGAAAATCGATCGTTCAGTTTTTGATCGCATCGATAAATTTAAGCTGACTCCTGGATATAATAATCTACAGGACTTCTATAACGGTCTCGAAGAAGAGCAACAGAAACTCTTCAAGGCCGCTGTGATCCTTTTGATCTTCCTTCTTCCGACAATGGTTCTTGGACTTGTTTATTGGCAGAACAATACACTTAAGGCCGATCTGGCGACTCGTCAGGCGCTTATTACGAAGGCAAATGAAATCATCGGCCAGAATCAGGGACTTCGCGAGATCTTCCCTGCAGTTCTTTCTCAAAATCCAATTGATGGCCAGGACATGATGTCTTCGCGTATGTCGAATATGCTTTCGGCAGCGGGAATTGAACTTTCAAAAATTCAGGTGAAAAACTACAACGGCGAGATGATCTCTCCCGTGGTGATGAAATCTGAGGCGGATTTCGCTTTCTCAAACATCACTAATGATGAACTCATGAATATCTTCGTGAACATGATTCAACGTGAGAAATTCCGCATTCAAAGTGTGGACATTAAACGTAACAATGACACTGGTCTTCTTCAGGGTCAGTTTCACGCAATTCACTTCAGTAACGCTCAGAACACCGAAGAGGAAGAATAATGGCCGCTTCAGTAGAATTAACTTCTCTGGATAACATCAATTATAAAAGTAAGATCAAGGTCATCTTTTATGTCCTGATAGTCTTCTTTCTTTTTGTCTTCTCCTTCATGAGCTACTACCCGATTGGTGATAAGCTTAAAGTTTTCCTAAAAAGTAATTTGAAAGGTACTGGCTGTAATCCGGACTTCGATCAGATCCGCATGGAATGGATCATGCCAAAAATCGTGGTCTCGGGTCTAAAACTTCCGGCAAGCTGCCTTGGTCGCACTGGTGATACTCTGGACTTCAGTCACGTGACACTGAACTACCAATTAATTAATTTCGCTCCATTTGGTCTTCCTTTCCGCTTAGACACTGAGCTTTATGGCCAGCCACTGACAGTTTATTTTGTTCAGGGATTTGGCCAGCGTATGGTGCGTCTAAAGGACCAGACCATCGCTCTAAACCGCATTCAGCCTCTTCTTGGTGGGAACTTCAAACTTGCTGGAAACGTAACAGTGGATCTTAGTGTGATCCTCTCCAACAATTTAGTTAAGAGTCTTTCACTTCTAGCTGAATCAAAAGACCTGCAGATTCCTTCTCAAAGTATTCAGGGCTTCACTGCACCAAATCTTAAAATCAACACTCTAAGAATCGAGGCAAATTCAGAAAACTCTCCTCGTCTGAACGTTGATAAGTTGATTTTGGGTGATGCCGATTCTCCCCTTCGCGCCAACTTCAAAGGACGCATCGATCTTCAAGAAGGTGCCATTGCTTTCTCACCAATCAATCTTGGTGGTGAAGTGGCCTTCTCTGAGACTTTCAAGCAGCAACTTCCTCTGATTGATATGATGTTTCAGTCATTCACGCAAAAAGATGGCTTTTATCAAATCCGTTTAGGTGGTACATTGGGGGCGCCAAAACCGTCTGCACCGTAAGGATTTGCCATGCTCACCGAGGCCATTCATAAAGCCTTAAATAAAACGACTTTTCACAAAGAACTTTTAGAAGTGATGGATTATGCAGTTTTCCCTGCCGGAAAACTCTTTCGTCCTCGCTTGGTGGAAGCTCTGGCCCTGGATCTGAATCACGAGTTAACCCAAGCCCATTTGCATCTGGCGAGTGCCATCGAAATGCACCACGCTTATACCCTCGTTCACGATGATCTTCCGGCCATGGACAATGATCTCATGAGACGTGGAAAACCTTCTACACACGCGCATTTTGGCGAATGGAAGGCCATTCTCGCGGGCGACGCTCTTCTCATCGCTTCGTTCGGTGAATTGATGGAAATGGATCATCCTCGTGCTCGTAATATTCATAAGCTCATGACCTGGGCGACGGGTGCCAAGGGTCTCATCGAAGGACAGTTCCGAGATCTTGCAGCAGATGGGAAAGTTGATATTCAAAATGTCGTTCGCATTCATGAACTAAAGACCGCGCGCCTGATCCAACTTGCAACTCTGGGCTCATATCTTCTCTCACCAAAGGTAACTCTCAGAGGAAAAATCGAATTTTTCCGTCTAGGCCGTGAAATTGGCGTGAGCTTTCAGCTCCTGGATGATTTATCTGATCTGACAGAAACCGAAGTTTCCCCTCACGAAAAAGCGATCAATCCATTCATTAGCAATGGAGAAAAAGCACTGAATGAACTTCGCCTTTCTCATATGCGCTTAACGGCAATTACATTCAAGCATCGCCTTACTCACGTTGAAAAAATGCTTCAGGATTATTTCAAAGCAAATCAGGACAATCTTCTGAAGAAGTTTGCCATTATTGAGCAGAATTCCGGGGATGATTTGCGCGCACTTCGTGAGTGGCTTACCACTTTCGTTTAAACTTTATATCGCGAATAAAATCGAGTGATTTTAGAATCTGATTTTTAACATTTTCCATTGCAGCAGTATCAACTACCGGCGCCGGAACTTGTGCGACTGCAGCCTCTTCAGGTGCTGCTTGCATGCGTGCTTTTGCTTCAGGAATAGAAAGTTTTTCTTCAAACAAAAGCTTCTTAATTCGAAGAATTGCTTCAACGTCTTTACGAGCATAAATCTTCTGCCCACCCTCTGAATCGAAGGGAGCAATCTCAGGAAATTCAGTTTCCCAATACCTGATTACATAAGGCTTCACCCCGGTAATCGGGGTGAGCTCTTGAAATTTGAAATTGGATTTATTCGGAATCGACATGGAGAGAGGCCATCAAAGCACGAGACTATTCGTCATTGTCGTCATCGTCACCATCATCGTAGACGGTATCGTCTTCGTTATTCAGGAACGAGCTTAGTGCACGTGGTTTTGCTTCTTTAATCGGAAGAGCTGTGTTCTCTTTTCCGTTCTCATCTAGACGGTGAGAATATCGCTCAGTGATGTCCTCTTTTAGAATTTGCGAAGGTTTGAAAGTTAGTACACGACGTGCACTAATATTCATCGCAGTTCCCGTTTGAGGGTTACGACCGATACGAGTTGCTTTGTCGCGAATAGAAAAATTCCCGAAACCAGAAATTTTAACTTTCTCGCCTTTTGCTAGAGTGTCTTTAATTACTTTAAAGACGAGATCTACTAATTCCGCAGCTTCTTTCTTCGAGAATCCTGCTTCTTTGTAGATACGCTCTACTATGTCTGCCTTAGTCATGCTCATTGAAAATCTCCCATGAAGTTTCAAAAGCTTATCGCCAATTTTTTAGAATTATTAATAGGTTAGCAGTAAACAGGATTAGTTCAAGAGAAAAAAAATCCGTTTTCTTCGAAATTTCGATGATTTGGGCAGATTATAAATAGATTTCTTTGAAAGACTGGACGAAAAAAAAGCCCCTTACGGGGCCTTCTCAATAAGAATTACTTAGTTGCTTCAAAGATAGCTTTGAAAGCGTTGAAGTCATGAACTGCAAGCTCAGAAAGCATCTTACGGTTGATCGTAATATCTTTCTTCTTAAGACCAGAGATGAACTGGCTGTAAGAAGTGCCAAGCATACGAGCTCCAGCATTGATACGAACGATCCAAAGCTTACGTACATCTCTCTTAAGAAGACGACGACCGATGAATGCGTAATGAAGAGCACGACGAACTGTCTCAGAAGCATGCTTATACTTCGTACGACGGTCGAAGTGGAAACCCTTCGCTAGTTTAAGTACTTTGTTTCTACGTTGGCGGGCTTTAAAACCGCGTTTTACACGTGCCATGATGGCTCTCCTTCTTCGTTCATAGGGGGACTAATTGTCACTTAACCCTATTTCACTACTCTTGATTAATATAAAATCGCGCCAGAGGCGCGATCAAAAAACTACACTAGGTATGGAATACACATTGCGGCGTTATGATAATCACCTGGGTGAACGTAACCCGGAGTGTTCTTATCTTTCTTCGCTTTCTTAGACTTGTTTACAAGTAAGTGACGAAGGTGAGCCTTCTTATACTTAATTTTACCAGTAGCTGTTACTTTGAAGCGTTTTGCAGCTGCACGCTTAGTTTTCATCTTAGCCATATTATGGACTCCCAAAAAAAATGCACCCTTAAAAGAGTGCATGAAGTTATCACGGGATAACTCATATTTAAAGTGTTTTCGTACTATTTTTTCTTGCCTGGGGCAACCATCGCAATTACTCGATTCCCCATCATTTTAGACGGAGCTTCGATCACAGCACCCTTCTCAAGGATCTGTTTCACGATTTCATCGAACTTGGCCAAACCAATTTCTTTATGGGCCATCTCACGTCCGCGGAATTGCATAAGTAGCTTAACTTTATCCCCATGATCAAGGAATTTTTCAATGTGATTCAGTTTCACTTCCATATCGTGTTTTTCGATGTTTGGACGGAACTTGATCTCTTTGATCTCGATCACAACTTGCTTCTTCTTAGCTTCAGCAAGTTTCTTCTGGATTTGGTATTTATACTTACCGTAATCCATCATCTTCACGACTGGTGGAACAGCATTCGGAGAAATTTCGATTAGGTCCAATCCTTCTGAATCGGCCATAATACGTGCCTGGGCCAGAGTAACAATCCCGTAGGCCTTACCATCGTCTCCGAGTAAACGGATTTCATGAGCACGAATTCTCTCATTCACACGTGGTTCTTGAACTTTCTCGCTTATAACCCACCTCCAGAAGTGTTTGGGGTCTTTCTAAATAAATGAAAAATTACAACGCTTTGAATAACCTGACAAGCCTCATTCATGGAAGATAACTTCCGTTTCAAGCACAAGTCCAGGTACCAGTCGTCGACGGACGCAAATGCTAAAGGGTTTTGCGAACGCTTTTGTGGCCTTTTGGGCCCGTAAACGCTTTTCCTCTGCGTCTTCCAGGAGTTCCTGCAGGGTCTCCCCTACAAGCTTCTCACGCCATACTGGAGCGGCCTTCCAATCAATCAGCTTGAGAGGAGCTTCCAGATTCTTTTTCGGTCCAATGACCGATCTTGCTATAAGAGCCCTTCCATTTCCCTCCAGCATTTCGCTCGGGGTATCGGAAAAGAGTAAATAAACGGCCTCTTCTGCCAGATCCATCCCCTCATGAGGAAGGCGATCGTCCAGTTCCTGGCTCTTTTGAAGCCAGTCCTGGCCCATGGAATCCGAAGGAACACAGATCCATCGCATGTTAGCGAGGAGCGAATTCATCACGGCAGGGCCTTATTGAATTTAAGATTAATGGCCACCTGATCATTTAGATCACGGATGAACTTCTCAATCGATTCATCAAGTTTCGCCTGATCGACCACTTTAAACGTACGGTCTTCGTTTCGATCAATCACTTTAGCGTTCTGATGATAAATCAGAGTATCTTTAATGATTGGCACTGCAAATGACTCTGGGTACTTCACGACTCTTCCATGCTCGATCTCAAGCGCGAAAAGTTCTTTCGCCACCTGAATAAAGCGCTCTTGTGTGAAGTTCTCTTGCGAGAGGTATTTCACGGCAAGACTTGAAATGTAGTAGGCCTCGTAAAGATATGAAAGTGCGGTCGAGAAACGACGAACTTTAGTCGCAAGTTGGTAAAGCTCCTGCGAAGAGAGTTTCATACACTCTTCCAGCGACTCCACCCTTCTTCCAAGGGCGTAAGAGATAATGTTCAGAGCTTCTTTGATCATTTCTTTTGCTGAAGGAAGGTAGAACTCGTACTTAAGTTCCTTACGTTTTGCCATAAGGAAGCGAGTCAGTTGCATGCCGTCTTTGATTGAACCGTTGAAAACGTTAAACCAAGTAGCATTAATGATAGCAGGTACTAAGAAGTGATGAAGGATCATGTTCTTGTGGTAGAGAACTTCCACACGACGCTCATCCTTAATCACGTAGTATACCTGATTCAGCTTTTCACGTTTAAGAACTTCGATCTTTTTGTTCCCGATAAACATATCAAGGGCAGAACGAAGAGAATCACGGAAAGAATCGCAATCCAGAGACGGAGTCATCGGGATTTTAAGAGCGCGGCAGTAATCGATCACGTCAATGGCGCGGTCTTCGATTTGTTTCCAGGTAAGAGCACCCGACGGTTCGTCGAGCATAATGAGAGCAAGAAGTGATGAAGGTGTGATCGGCATGCCACGGCCCACGGCCGTAAAACACGAGAACGCTAGCTTCTGAGTGGCTTCTTTTAAGTCACCCTCAAAGCCATTCATCACGAGTGGATCACCAAAGTGAATGTGAATTGTACCCAGGCGCTTGTTAACGAGTTTAATGAGTTTAAAAAGCTGGGCCCCTCTTTCAGGAACCTTCTTACCACCGCCAAGTTCTCTGGCGTGGGCCTTCTCTTCCGGAATGTGCTCGTGAGCAAGTGAAACCGGAATGAACATCAGAGGCTTCTCTTTCATTTGAGAATGGGCCTCAAGAAGCATCTGGAACAGACCGTACTTTGGCTTTAAAAGTTTACCGGTACGGGTACGTCCACCTTCAAAGAAGAACTCTACTACCTGATCGGTTTTCAGAAGATAGTAGATGTAGCCTTCAAACGTGAGCTTATAAAGATGATCTGAAGTGAATGAACGGCGAATGAAAAACGCGCCGGCCTTACCGAAGAATTGGCCAAGTGGGAAAACGTTTAAGTTGATTCCGGCCGCAACTCGAATTGGAACTTCAAAGTTTTTAAACATACTGTAAGTCAGGGCCACATAGTCCGCGTGAGACTGATGGTTAGGCACGAGCACAATATGGTTTTTCTTTTTTAGTTCGTGGAAATCCATTCCTGGAGGAACTTCAAGGTTCACACCATCATAGAGCTTTAAGAAAGTCATATCTACAATAGCAGCAGCAGACTTAACTAAAGTCGGAGAAAACTCTCCGTGAATTTCTTTGAATAGCTTTTTAATTTTCTGAACGTCCTCAGGCTTGGCCTGAAGACGCTCTTGAAGTTTTGGATAAGTTAAAACGATATCTAATGCATTATCAGAAAACATGCCGTCCTAAAGGTTAAGTCCATGTGGTTTCGACTCCATCATACCAGAGGCAGTCATTTCCATGAAACGGGCATTTTTATTAATATCCGCTAATGTGAACGCGTTAAGGTAGGTCATACCTGATCTCACGCCTCCAGTAAGCTCGTGAACAATATTTTCTACTGAGCCTTTGCAGTTGACCCAACGTGCCTCACCTTCTGCGGCCATACCTGTAGGAAGTTCGCCACGCCATGACACTTGTGCGTCTTTAGAGGCCATACCGCGGTAACGCTTGCGCCCACCTTCGATTTCGCCTGGAGTTTCAAGACAACCTGAAAGCATTGAACCAAGCATAACTGTTTGAGCGCCGGCCGCGAAAGCTTTCACGATATCACCTGAAGTCTTGATACCACCGTCAGCAATAACTGGAATGTTATGCTTACGAGCTTCCAGAACACACATGGCAACTGCTGTTAACTGAGGAACACCACAACCAGTGATGATACGAGTTGTACACATTGAGCCTGGACCGATACCTACTTTAACGGCATCAGCACCGTGCTCGATCATTCCGCGAACACCTTCTGGCATCGCTGTATTTCCTGCGATCACGTCGATCTTAGGATATTTCTTTTTTACGTAATCAAGAGTTTCAAACATCATCACCGAGTCGCCGTGAGCGATATCGATGGTGAAGATATCAACACCAGCATCTGCCAGCATATCAGCTCTTCTCATACCGTCTTCTTTCACACCGATTGAAGCAGCAACCAGAACTTTTGCATCTTTTAGAAGCTTCACTTGTCTTACTTGCTCCTCTGGAGACATAAAACGGTGAAGAATACCAAGTCCACCAAGCTCGGCCATCTTTAGCGCCATCTGGTACTCAGTAACTGTGTCCATGTTGGCAGAGATGATCGGAGTTTTCAGGGTGAAGTTTTTTGTCACCTTAGTTTCAAGATTTGGAGCACGACGAGAGTTCATCTCTGAATGCTTAGGCATTAGTAGAACGTCATCGAAAGTTAGACCACGCGATCTTTCCAAAATATCATTTGCTGAGAAGATCAATCCCATGAAAATTTCCTTGGTAAATGTTAGGTGTACGGCCAATCATGCCAAAGGGAGAGAGGTAATGTCTACTAGAAGAAAAATACCGAATCTTCCCTCACGACTTTTCGATCACTTGCCGGCAAATCCGGGCGGTTCGGATATATTAAGATTTTGTTGCGGCTTTCAATGATCTGATCGAATTCTGGTTCAGGATAAGTTTCATGCTCCCCTTTCAAAGGAACAAAACTACAGGCCAGAGTGTCCAGAGACTCAAAATGGTCCGCTTTTTTCTCCAACAAAAGGAGCTGATCAGAGTAACGAAAACCTTTTAGTACAAACAAAAGTTTTCCTCCAACCTTGATTTGCTCATGAAAAGCGCGAGGTAAATCTGAAGCTCCGGCAGTGAAAATTCCCCGATCGTAGGGTGCTTCCGGCGCATATCCTTCTGCTCCATCCGCTAGCAAAATCTCTAAATTAGGAAGATTCATTTTTTGAATATTTTTCTGGGTCGCCCGAGCGAGATCGGGAATTATTTCGAGACTAATGACCTTACCAGAGGGCCCAACCAGATGACTCATGAGGGCCGCATTCCACCCACTTCCCGCTCCTAATTCAATCACTTTTTGTCCAGGATGAAGGTCCAGCATGTCGAGCATCAAGAGCACAAAAGAAGGTTGAGAAATAGTCGAGATGAAGCGCTCATCCTGATATATCCCTAGAGGATAATCCGCGTACATCTCTTCCATGCTGTAATTTTCCTGAATGAATAAATGCCGAGGAGATTTTCGATAGGCCTCTGCGATCTCAGGAGAAAGATGATAACGGGAGACGGAATAGTTAAGAAGTTTTTCGAGATATGGTTCGTAGTTCATGGACCCATTTGAGCTCAGAACATTACGAAGGTCATTTTGCAGACAAACATGCTGCACTGACTCGTCCGGCGTCGGACGAATCAGTGCGCAATTAATAATTACTCGTGTTTAGAATTGAAGTTCTCAATGGCCCCGGCCATAAGAAGCGAGTGAGCACGAATTTTTCTAAGGGCCACAACCATATCTGAATAAGTCAGTGCGGTTACTGGTAAATAGTTTCCTTTTGAAATTCGATCCAAATGCTTCTCACGCATACTATCGGCCCAAAGCTGAAGCTCATGAGACTTGGCCTCAATACGGCTCATGTCCATATCCTCAGAGTTTTGGAAGCCAATGCTGACCATCTCAAAGAAGACCCATACTTCGTCCATAAAACTGAAGAACTCAGTACGGCTTTCACCATCAAGTTTTTCATTCGACTTGAAACGATCGCGATAATTTGCCAGACGCTCGATATAATCGGCGACACTTTCAAGCTCATCAGTAATTTTGATCATGGCCTGAATTTGTTCCGACTGATGGTGCGACATCGGTTTTTCCATCACGTAACAAAGGAAAACTGTGATTTCTTTATGAATATTATCCGTGATGCGCTCATAATCGATGATTTTGGCGAGCATCTTTGGATCGTAATCATCTTTGAACCAGAATTCACGATTGAGTTTGTACATTCTCTCAACGATATCTCGCATCTTCTTAATTTCTGACTCTGCTTGTGCCATTGAGGCCGCAGGTAGCATGTTAGAAGGATCACCAAGCATTAATAGATGAGGAACTTCTTTCTCGGCTCTGTCCGGAGTGAGTTTCGTCACCAGTGCTGCCAATTGGTTGATGAAAGGGATGAAAAGCAATGTCGCCGTCAAATTAAATAGAGTGTGAGCAAGAGCGATATGCTGGGCCACATAAGGTGCCGATCCATCAGGAGCAATATAGCGGGC
Source organism: Peredibacter starrii (assembly GCF_034259205.1). Taxonomy (GTDB): domain Bacteria; phylum Bdellovibrionota; class Bacteriovoracia; order Bacteriovoracales; family Bacteriovoracaceae; genus Peredibacter; species Peredibacter starrii. Next base: position 3,038,187 of record NZ_CP139487.1, read on the forward strand.
GTCCTGAGGAATCAGAGAATTCACGATATCAAAATAATAAGGAAGGATCATGAGCATCACGCAAACACCGAAAACATTGAAAAGCGCGTGAGCTCGTGCCGCTCTTTTAGCATTAACAGTGGCACCAATAGAAGCAAGAATCGCGGTAACTGTTGTTCCAATGTTTTCACCAAGAACTAACGTCACAGCTGTATGATATGGGATGACTCCAGAAGTTGCGAGGGCCATCGTAATCCCCAGCATGGCAGAAGACGATTGAACAATCATCGTGAGTAAACAACCCATCAAGATTGAAGCAATATAAGCGCCGTAATGCTCGCCAGAGAAATAAGCAATCGAATCTAAAAAGGCCTGATTGTCACGAAGAGGGACAAAGGCGCTCGACATGGTTTGAAGACCAATGAAAACCAGACCCACACCTAGAACAGCGCGGCCCAAATGTTGCCATTTTTCTGATTTTGAAAAAAGACCTGGAATGAAGCCAAGACCAACAAGAAGAAGTCCGTATTTGTCGACTTTGATGGAGATGATCCAACCCGTGATTGTGGTACCAATATTAGCACCGAAAATGACCCCAATCGCTTGGGTCAAATTCATAAGACCGGCGTTTACGAAACCCACGGTCATAACAGTTGTGACAGAAGAAGACTGAATAATACAAGTAACTAGTAGCCCTACTCCAACCGCCATAAACCGGTTAGAAGTGATGGAATTAATAATCTTCCGAATCACGTCTCCGGCCACCGCTTGCAGACCATCAGACATGAATTTCATTCCGAAGAAGAAAATCCCAAGGCCCCCTAACAGGGTGTAAATAATAGTAAATGCTTCCATCAACTCTCCTTCACAGCGTTCTCTAATCAACCCAGATGGCAAAAGCTATGGGAATTAAAATGTAGAGAATGGTATCTCGAATCAAATAAAATAAAAAAAAGTAAACAAATGCCTTGGGCCCTTTTAGAAACAGCTTTTCCAGCCCCAAATATTGGGCCTTTTTAGACATGGCCACCATGAATTTGGTTTTGCCATAGTGCTTAACAAAAAAAGATATAGCTCCATCAACCCTCTTATCGAAGGCCAAAAAGCGTGATTTCAACCAATTTGTCATAGGCTGTTTTTCCAAAAGGTGAAGAGATTAGCAAAGATGAGATAAAGTGTTTGTGAAGAATGTGTCAAGAAACCTGAGCTCGATAAATTTTAATTGGCCCGGATTTTTTCCCATATTTTGATCGCTTATGACACTTCTATGACAAAAATCTGGCCAAAAAATCTTAAGATTAGCCCATGTTAAATCGCCTCCAGCTCTGGAACTTTGAATCAGGTAAGCTCAACAATGATGAGCTGGCCAGTCATGCATTTGTACTCCGTACATGCCAGCGCACACTCGTTTTAGCATATGATATCTACCCTTTTCACCACGAAAAACTTCCCGAGCACGCATTGGTTGAAGGTCAGGACGCTTACTTATTTCTGCTGGAAACAATTTGTGGTCTTAAAAGTAAACTTATAGGTGAAAATGAAATCGTGGGCCAGTTCAAAGAAGCGTACAAAATCTACGCCTCTTCGACCCTGAAAGACACGAAACTTCTTCTAATCCTGGAAAAGCTTTTCAAAGACGCCAAAGAAATCCGCACTCAGTACTTGATCGGTATTTCTCAAAAGACCTACGCTTCTCTTACTCGCAGACACCTCATCTCTCGCGCAAAAGCTAAGCATGTTGTGGTCATTGGCTCTGGGGCCATGGCGGAAGACCTTATCAATCAATTTAAGAAAAAAGCTCAGATTACAATCTGTGCCCGTAACGCTGAACGAGTGGCAGAACTTGCTAATACTCACGGCTTGAATATCATTCCTTGGGAAAACCGAGATATTCTTGTCACTGAGCCGTTTATTGCCAATACCGTTGGTGCGAACTCAGTTCTTTTCGATGAACACTTCTTCCATACCTGGTCGAAGCTTGAAAATCGTCTGTTCGTTGACCTTGGTGCCCCTTCTACAATCAAGACGCCACTTACTTTCGAAGAGGGTGTTGTGCGTCTAGATGATATCTTTTCTGAAGGCGCAGTGATTGAGAGTCAAAAACAAGCTCAGATCGCTCTCGCTAAAGCTGCGATGCTTTCACTCACGATGAAGCGTCAGTCACTTTTCCAAGAAAAATTCGGCACTTCTTCTACCCTTATCACTCCTCAAATCAATGCGGACGTGAGATACCTCTAGTACTATGACCACTTACAAAATCGGCACACGCGGGTCACTTCTAGCAGTGACACAATCTACTCTTATGAAGAACGAACTTGAGCGCATTTCCGGCGAGAAGTTCGAACTTGTTTTGATCAAAACTCAAGGTGATCAAATTACCAATAAACCTTTGTGGCAATTAGAAGGAAAAGACTTCTTCACAAAAGAATTGGATGAAGCTCTCCTTGCTGGCGAAGTTGATCTCGTTATTCACTCATACAAAGATCTTGGTTCTGAACGTCCGGCAGGGATTAAACTAGCGGCCGTAACAGAAAGAAGATTTGCTCACGATATTCTTTTGATTCCTCAGAAGAACGTTGATGCTCTTAAAAACTGGAGTGGAGATTTTATCGTAGGAACTTCTTCTCCAAGAAGAATTGTGAATCTTACTCGATCACTCAATGAATACATTCCAGGCAAACCGACGATCAAGTGTGAGACCCTTCGTGGGAACATCAATACTCGTATCAAGAAACTTCAGGATGGCCAGTATCACGCCATCACTCTTGCTTTGGCGGGAATTGAGCGCCTTGCTCACACTGAAAAATCTCACGCTGAACTTTCTGAGCTTCTTGCTGGTATGAACTATCTGGTTCTTCCTCAAAGCACCTTCCCTTCTGCTGCTTCTCAAGGCGCACTCGGAATTGAAATGCAGGAAGGCCGTAATGATGGTGGAAAACTTTTTGGATACATTTCAAAACTTGCTCACCCTCGTACAGTAGAAGAAGTTTATCGTGAAAGAAAGGCCTTCAAAGAATATGGCGGTGGCTGCCACTTAGCGGTTGGTATTCACGTAAGACAAATTGGCGACACTTTCCTTAACGTTCACGCTGGTGAAGTTGATGGAAAGCGCATTGATAAAAAGTGGCTTGAGAATTCAAACCACCCGAAAGTTACTGGAAAACTTTTTGTAGGTCTTCCTTTTGGATCAGAACCTGGCATCGTTTATGACGAATATCTTGAGAAGAAACCAGAAGCAAAACAACTGACACTTGATAAGAAGCACTTGTTTGTGACTTCTCGCTACTGTGTCGATACTTTGAAGAATTCAACTAAGCCTCAAGGTCTCTGGGCCGCAGGTACTAAGTCTCTGCGTGATCTTGTTGCCCAAGGTTTCTGGGTCAACGGAACTTCTGATAGCTTAGGCACGGATGATCTGGTTGCACTTAAATCTTCGAAGGCCTTGAAGATCATTCATCCGCACCTGGATGAATCATGGAACGTTCTTACTCACCATATGGGCACATCAGATCTGGGTGAAGTGATTGGTTGCTACGAGCGCGTGGAAAAACATGTGACTCCAGAATATCACCAGAAACTCAAAGAAGTGGGTGCTTGTTATTGGACAAGCTTTCCGCAATATCAGGCCTTCATGCTGAAGTTCCCTGAGCTTTCTCATGCTCACCACTTCTGTGGTCTGGGCAAAACATGGCAAGAATTTCAAAAGGCAGGGGTGCGAGTTCACACTGTCGCTTCGATGGAAGAGTTTTACTCATTAGGAAAATAATATGAATAACAAAGAGCTTTTCGAAAAATCACTTAAATATGTTCCAGGTGGAGTTCATTCACCAGTTCGTTCTTTTAAAGGTCTTCACACGACTCCACGTTTTGTAAATCGTGGTAAGGGTGCTTTCATTTGGGACGAAGAAGGCAAAGATTATATCGATTTCTGTATGAGCTTCGGACCACTTATTCACGGTCACCAGGATCCGGAAATCAAAGAGGCAATCATCAAGGCCCTTGATAATGGTTGGACCTTCGGCGCTTGTGAGAAATATTCTCTAGAGCTTGCTGAATATATCGTTAATAAGATTTCATTCATCGAGCAGATTCGTTTCGTGAACTCTGGAACAGAAGCAGTTATGACGGCGATCCGTCTAGCTCGCGGTGTAACTGGTCGTTCAAAGATTATTAAGTTCAATGGTTGTTACCACGGTCACACGGATTCAATGCTTATCAAAGCTGGTTCAGGTCTGGCCGGTGAAGCTGAAGCATCTTCAAAAGGTGTGACGAAGCATCAGGCAGAAGACACTCTTATCTGCGAACTTGGTGACCTTAATGAAGTAAAAGAAGTGTTCGAGCGCTTCCCTACTAATATCGCCGCTATTTTCATTGAGCCACTTCCGGCCAACAATGGTCTTCTTGTTCAGTCACAAGAATTCCTTCAAGGTCTACGTGACCTTTGTACGAAGTATGGTGCAATGCTGGTGTTCGATGAAGTTATTTCTGGTTTCAGAATTGGTTTCGGGGGTATGAGCGAGAAGACAGGGATTCACCCTGATATCGTGACTTACGGTAAAATTATCGGTGGTGGTATGCCAGTGGGTGCAATTGCCGGTAAAAAACAAGTGATGGAATTCCTGGCACCAATCGGTCCGGTTTACCAAGCGGGAACTCTTTCTGGTAACCCAGTTGCTATGGCAGCGGGTCTCGTGAACCTTAAAAAATTAACTCCAGAAGCTTACGTAAAACTAGAGAACAACACGAAAAATGTTGTCGCTCTTATGAAAGACTGGATGGATAAGAACGGTTTCGAAGATTACCAGACTATTCAGTATGGTTCTCTCTTCTACCCGATCTCTAACCACAATAAATTAACAAAGATCGGTGACCTTCCGGCGAATATGAACGAGCGCTTTAAAAAGCTATTCGAAATCATGCTGAACAAAGGCATCTACCTTGCTCCAAACGCTTACGAAGTGGGCTTTGGTTCTCTTGCTCACGATGAAAAAGTGCAGGAAGAAATGAAACGGAGATTATGGACGTAAATAAGACCCGCCGTTGGTTTTATGGTCTGACTCTTCTATGGGTCTTTATGCTCCTGGGTCTTGGGAGTTGGTGGCTCTTTCTCGTTTTTAAACTCCACTCCACGATGAGTGAACTCAATTTACCGGAACTCGGCTCTCAGAGCCGATTTCTGAATATGATGAGGTGGGAAGGTACATTCTTCTTCATCTTTCTGGTTCTCTTGGGTGGATCACTCTTCCTCATGTATTTCCGTGACATGAAAAAGTCTAAGGCCATGCAGGCCTTCTTCTCTTCTCTGTCCCATGAACTTAAAACCCCACTGGCGAGTATGCGCCTTCAGGCAGAAGTGATTAAGGACATGATCGAGGATGAAACTCACGATCATGATACTTTATCGAATCTTACGAAACGTTTAATTGAAGACACTCACAAGCTTGAATCTGAACTTGAGAAAAGTCTTCAGCTTTCACGTATTGAACAAGATGCACCTCTTACTCTCGTGCCAGTGAGTATTGAACGCTTCATTAAACGTCAGGAACAAAAGCTTCAGTCTCCACTTAAGGTGGAGCTCAAGATGGACATGGACGCAAGAGAAGTCATGGCGGATGAACTTGCCTTGAATCTTATTTTCAGAAACCTTTTCGAAAATACTCTTCGTCATAACAAAGACACGAAGCAAGTTTCAATTGCTTGTCGAAAGCATGGTCCTTGTGTGGAAATTACTTACGATGATCATGGAAAGAAATTCACGGGGGACATGAATCTTCTAGGAAGCCTTTTCTATAAATTTGAATCAAGTAAGGGCTCTGGGATCGGACTTTATCTCATCAAGAACCTTATGCGAAAGATGCAAGGTCAGCTTGAGATCTTGAATGCAGACCGCTTAAAATTTCGTCTGACTTTCTTAGCACCAACAGGAGAAACCGATGTCTGAACTATCGCTTCTCTTAGTTGAGGATGAAGCTAACTTGGGTCAAACCCTTCGCGATTATCTTCGTTCAAAGAAATTCAATGTGGATCTCGCGGCCACATGTGCGGAAGCGCGTGTGAAGTTCGCTCAGATGAGGCCCGCGATTGCGATTCTAGATATTGGTCTACCAGATGGAGATGGAATTTCTCTAGCTCGTGAATTCAGAAAGCTTAGTAAAGAATGCGTGCTGCTTTTCTGTACTGCTCTTAACGACCCAACTCTTCGTGTGGAAGGTCTGGAGCTTGGTGCGGAAGATTACGTCACTAAACCGTTTGAGCTTAAAGAACTCACTCTAAGACTTGATCGCATTTTAAAATCACGACAAATCACTCTCCATAATCCGGACGAATATCGTTACGGGAAACTGGTTTTCTGGCCCAAGCGTTTTGAGATTCAGGATGCTGACGGACATATCTCATCTCTAGGTCAGAAAGAATGCGCCATTTTGGAACTCTTAATTGAGAAGAAAAACGAAGTGGTGTCTCGTGACGAGATGATTGAAAAAATCTGGGGAGAAAACAGCTTCCCGACTAACAGAACTATCGACAACTACATTGTTAAACTCCGGAAATGGGCGGACTCAGATACATCTCAGGTCCAAATCACATCCGTGAGAGGCATTGGCTATAAATTAGAATGGAAAGGACATTAAATGGACATCTTTGAAAACCGCGGATCAACACTTCCAGTATGGTTCATGCGCCAAGCGGGCCGTTATCACTCACACTATCAGGGAATCAAAAAGAACTCTGATTTCATGACTATGTGTAAAAATCCGGAGCTTGCTTGTGAAGTAACTCTCGGGCCTATCCAGGACTTCGGTTTTAATGCCGCCATCCTTTTTTCTGATCTATTGTTCCCACTTGAACAATTAGGCATGGGTCTTTCTTATCACTCTGGTCCACCAACTCTAGAATGGCACCTGCAATCAAAAGAAGACATCCAAAAGCTAAAACTAAAAGCTCCAGGTGAAGAGTTTTATAAATTCCAAGGCGAAGCTTGTAAGCTTCTTCGTGAACGTCTTCCAAAAGACGTAACACTACTTGGTTTCGTGGGTGCGCCTTTCACGCTTTATACATATGCAGTTGAAGGTTCTCACGCCGGAAATCTTGTTTCAGCAAAACAAGGTCTATTCGACGGTCGCTTCGAAGCATTCTGTAATATCTTGATGCCAGAACTTCTGAAAGAAATGCTTATGCAAGCAAACAATGGTGCTCAAGCGGTTGCTCTATTTGATACAGCAGCTGGTGAACTTTGTGTGGCCGACTATAAGGAATTCATCGTTCCTAAAATCACAGCTCTTCTAAAAGAGTTCAAAGCAAAGTCTCCAAAGACGAAAGTGATTTACTACTCTAAGCACACTCAAGCGGGCTTCATTAAGGCCCTTGATCTCACAAACATTGATGTTATCGGTGTTGATTGGAGATGTGATTTAGTTGAGATCCAAAAGCTTCTTCCTCCACATTGCTTCATTCAAGGAAACCTTGATCCAGCTTGGTTACACCTTCCGAATGAAATCATGCTGAAGAAAGCAGCAGCTTACTATCAGGACCTTCGTGACAGAGGTTTAGATTTTAAACGTTGGGTAGCGGGTCTAGGTCATGGTGTTCTTATTCAGACGCCAGAAGAGAACGTAAGAACCCTGGTAAAACTGATCCAAACACAAAAAATTTAGTCCTCTTTACGGGAGCTTAGGAAGTTACAATTTGTTACACATTCCTTGCACGATCCCATGTTAAGATTGGATTACAGCCATGGAGGTACGTATGAATAAAATTCTTTTGGCCCTATTTGTTTGTGTATTTTCAGTCGGTGCTCTTGCCTGCGGAGGCAATGGTGCTAAAGACAAAGATGAAGAGAAAAAGTTATTTGAAACCACGATGATTCGACCGGTTTAAAATCGAAGGGGCCTTTAAGGCCCCTTTTTTTTGGTCTGGTTTTGTTCAAGCGCATTCAATCTTTTCTCAAATATTTCATTCTGTTTTTTAAGAAGCTCGTTCTCTTCTTTGAGAGAAGCGATTTCGCGTTTGAGTTCTTTGCTCTCTGTGAAAAGTTCTTTAATTGAATTTACCATCGCCCAGAAGATCGGAGTTGTATTAAGGGAGAAGAATCCGTCTTTGTCTTTTTTAACTGCATCCGGAATTTGCTTCTGCACTTCCTGAGCAATAACTCCGGTGTATTCTTCATCAGGAGAAATGTCTTTCTTGTTACCTTTTTTATAACGGAATTTGATGGTCTCGATGTTGGCAACTTCTTTCAAACCATACTCATACTTACCAGTCACATCTTTAAGTCTTCTATCAGAAGGCACCACCCAACCTACGTCCCCCCCATTTCGATAAGGAGTTCCAGTGATACGAAGATCGCCGGTTACATCTAGTACATAGGCAGGTGAAGTGGTACCAATTCCTACACGTCCGGTAGTATCAATGTTCAAACGGGAAATACCATTCGTCACAAGCGACACGTTAGTAGCACCCACACCACCCATTTCGACTTGGTTTAAAGGCGTGTAGTAACCAAGATAACCTTTCTTAGTACTGAACATGATTTGTCCATTCACATCCAATTGGGCCCCCGGATTTGAAGTACCAATCCCAACATTTCCGCCGAAAGGCTGAATTGAAAAATTTTTATGTGTGGCCGAATCGGCCGACATCAGACCCCAAACATCTTCACCGAGCCATCCAAACTGGATATAATCATTGTTCGCCGAACTTGTACTCATTAAGCGCAAAAGAGCGTTAGCACCAATATTTGACATTATATTAGGGGCCTGGATCTCCATTTTCGCTCCAGGTGCGGTGGTTCCCACTCCTATGTTACCTAAGCTGTTCGCAATCAACGTCCCTACCGGAGCACGAATATCAAACCTGTAAGGAATATGTGAAAGAACATTTGCAGAGTCCCTATTTTGAATCTCGAGATTATTGTTATAGTGAACAATGAAGGCCTCATTATTTGCACCACCAGTTGTTTCCTCTAATAAAATTCCGGCCGCTGGAGCTTTGATATGCAGAGGTGCCAAAGGAGTTGTTTGACCAATACCCACGTTACCAGCACCCGTTACATTGAAAAAAGAAGTCCCATTCAAAATGGCATTTAAAAGATAACTACCATTTGAAGTCAGCCCCACATTATCTTTCGCAAGAAACTGCACCCCAGTATTTGTAACACCTCCGTCAGTACCACTAATGAAAGCAGCATTGACGTTGGATAGACCATTGAAAGATTTTACTACATGCAAGCGAGACGTAGGAGCTGCAGTTCCAATTCCGATATCACCGTTCGCTTCAATTCGCATTCTTTCAGTTGTCCCACCTGCTGTCATGTTCGTATGAAATGTAATCGGTGTATTGGTGAAGGTATCAATTCGAAATGGGTTCGATGAAGATGATTCAAGATAAGTAACTGTGCCACCGGCAGTTGGTCCCCAAGTCCCCATGGTAATCGAGTTAGTTCCTGCGGCGGCAGTAAAGCCCGTACCACCTGCAGAGTTCGAGTTTGTATTCACCACTCTTCTATTTGTGGTCGTGTTTGAAGTCATATCAATAACATTGTTAGCGCCAGGAATACCGCCAATTCCAACGTTACCTACTGATCGATACACATCACTGCCTGATGTCTGCCAAAGATTTACAGCTGCAACAGCGCTGTCCACGTATTGCTTGTTAGTGACGTCCGTTAAACTCGAAGGAGCGTTGGCATTTCGTAATATACTCGTTCCACTAAATGTAAATGTACCAGCTGCCAGAGAATCTCCTGCATTATTCACAGGAGTGAAACCAAGAGCGGTCGTAATATCCGAAGATGAAAGAGAAGACCAAGCAGATGTATTCGCACCACTTGCTTTTAAAAACTTACCGGCGTCCCCTGCAACGGGTGAAGGAAGAAGAGAAGTACTGATATCCACAGTCGGGTTACCAGAAACACCGTTACCATTTGTTACCGTAGTTCTGTTCGTTACTCCTGCAACACTTCTTCCTGTAAATGTATCGGCCGCAGTTTGAACCAAAATGCCATTCGTATTGTAGGCCGCGAGCGAAGTCAAAGTTCCATCAGCAGCTTGTTTGTCAGTATCAAGCTCATTTAGCGCAGCTTGAACAGTGGTTGAAGCAATTGATCCTGCAGGAGTGTTCGTTACTAAAGTAGCAGTGTAATCCCCTGCAGTGGCAGTCACCGCACCAGTTCTTCCAAAAACAGTTGTAATGGGTGAAGCTGTTGGAGTAATCCAAGTCATCACACCGGCCGCACTTGAAGATAAAACTTGTCCGGCAGTCGGTGCAGTTAATGGAAAAGTATAACTAATGTTCGCTCCCAAAGAAGTTGGTGCTCTTAGGGTAACGTAGTTTGCATTATCGGATTTTAAACGAAGAGTTCCGTTAACGGCGATGTTACCAGTAACATCTAATTTCTCTGCCGGAGAACTGTTTCCAATCCCTACACTTCCAAGCGAAGTAATGATCATCTTCTCCGAGCCATCTGTATCAAAGCGAATATTATTTTCATTGGCCGCGGCCTCAACACGAATTCGCGTTCCGGTATCGCTGTCAGCGATAGAATTTGGAACCGGCGTCGCAGGACCACAATTCTTCATAATGCTGGTTACAGTACCGTTGGCATTGATCTGATTGTTTGACCAGTTATCCTGATGGTAGGCCACAGATGTTCTTGATCCTTTCGAAATCGAAAGATAGTTCATCGTGGTATTAGAATTCATGGTGTTGGAAATATGTTGAATAACATCTGTGCGGATGACGTTGGCATTATAAACCACTCCACCGGCAGTGAAGCGATAACGACAACTCATATCGAAATCACTGGTATCCGAAAGAACTTCACTCACCCATGTCCCAGTCGCACCGCTACTGACAGAGCTCACCTGATTATCGACATAAAATTTTGTGGCGGCATCTGTGCCTACTGTTGGTTCTGCCAGGCCATTAATTTGATTGTTCCCCATCGCAATAGCGCCACTCATGGTACCACCCGCGAGAGGAAGTTTTGTGTTATCTACAGAGACATCGGCCACACATGAAAGGGTCACGGTTGGAAGGGATGTCAGGGTAAGAACTTGTCCTGCAAAACAACTAGGAAGTGCTGCTGAAAGAATAAGGTCCCAGCTTGTTCCATAGTTCATGGTCGCGAGAGTCCCTAGACCTAAATTTGTTCTGGCCCCGGCAGCGGTGTTAGCACCAGTTCCACCTTGAGTAAGTCCTAAATAGGCCAGTTCACTCATCACTCCCGATCCATTGTTAGCTAAAACATAATTGGGAGTTCCATTCGCAAGTTTTGAACGAGTAATACTTCCGGCCAAATGTGAGTCTGTTACTCCTCCATTTGCAATGGCGATCGTTCCCGAGTTCGTGATCGTACCACCAGACAATCCAGTTCCCGCAGTAATGTCGGTCACTGTACCACCAGTTGCACCAGTCACAGGTTTTGGTTCCCACTTCGAACCTGTCCAAGTGAGAACTTCATTATTGTTTGCATTTAACTTTGAAAGTCCGTGAGCAATCTGTGCAGATGGAACAGCATGGAGCTCTTGAAATGAATATGTTTTGCTTGCAGATAAATTAGTCACTCTAATTGCTGGTGCATTTGGGTCAGTGATCGTACCCATGACTTGTGATAGCGTTGGAGTTCCGCAATCGAGTTCAAGCTTCACATGAAAAACACCATTGGTTAGAGCGACGTTATTGATGTCTTGAGTACATAAAATGATCGAAGTGTTGGCAGTGCTTGCGAGATCAAAACGAAGATTTACTGGACCAACAACAGGTGAACCGTTGGCATTTACAAGACGACCGGAATAACTGAGAGATTCAGCGAACGCGTGCGGACACATGATTGTCATCACGAATGCGAACACGAATAGAAAGTTAAACTTGGAAATAAGTCTCATATTCTAAAGACTTATCGACACTTATTAGGATTAAATTAATGATTTGGAACAGTCTGGAGCACCGTTAATTCAACTACTTGGCCATTAATTCGTGCTCAATTCGGTCTAGACGGGCCTTCATTTCTGCGTTCTCCCGTTTGAGCTTTTCGATCTCTTCGGACTTCGCTTTATTCTCTGCCTTGATCGAAGCGATCTCACGCTTCACTTCTTTTGATTCAGAAAAGAGTTCTTTGATCGAATTCACCATGGCCCAGAAAATCGGAGTTGTGTTGAGTGAGAGAAAACCATCCTTATCTTTTTTTACTGCATCCGGAATTTGTTTTTGAACTTCTTGAGCAATCACGCCAGTGTACTCTTCTTTGGATGAAATCTCTTTCTTGTTCCCTTTTTTATAGCGGAATTTTATAGTCTCAAGATTTGCGATCTCTTTCAGACCATACTCATATTTTCCGGTCACATCTTTTAAACGTCTATCAGAAGGAACGATCCAACCTACATCACCACCATTTCGATAAGGAGCACCTGTGATACGAATATCTCCAGTGATATCTAGTGTGTATGAAGGGCTGGTATTATTGATACCAACCATCGAATTCGCCGATAACATGAGAGGTGTAGAAATAATTCCTCCAACTCCAGTGTGATCTTGGTAGAAGTACATACCTCTTGAACCTGCAGTTGAATTCTGTCCAATGGCCCAGCGATTAGTAGCATCAACACCTAGGTTGAGTCCCTTTTGAACCGTGTCCGGGCCGTAGATATTAACCACCGTTGCACTACTAGCATCACCTTGAATATGAAGATGGCCCTGCGGGATTGTAGTACCAATCCCTACTTTCCCTTCAGAAGTTAGACGCATCTTAGGGGTCGCAAGTGTTGAATCAGCAGTGTAGAAATCCATATAGTCGAGTCCATATGTCCCATACATGATGGCTCCACGAATAGCATCGTCACGGCCAAAAGCGATCCCAGTTTGAGCATATTCCCCACCGGAACCATAGGCCTGAATAGGATTTGAAATTCTAAGAGCAACTTCATTCAAAGTCGTAGATTCACCTGTAACCGATTTACTAATATGAAGAGAATGTGATGGAGTCGGAGTTCCAATCCCTACTTTCCCCCCAGACTGAATGGTGAATCTGGTTGTGCAAACCTCACCTGCTTCACAAAGCACATCATCATCATCAGGGTCGGTATATTCAATGAAATCTAATCCAGTTCTGGTCAAATATTCGTTGGTACTAGCAATACCCCAAGAACGTTTCTTTATAGCAGCTGCAGAGTTTTCGGCCTTCATGAGTACACCACTGTAATCACCTGCACTCGTCAACTGAGTAGAGTATCCAGAAGCTGGTCGTCTCACATCAAGCATCGTGGCGGGAGTTGAGGTCCCTATTCCCACATAACCATTAGAATCGATTCTCATTCTTTCAGGTATCGTGCTTCCACCATTGGGAGTTGTTCTAAAAATCAAAGCACCCTTTTCTGAACCCGGAGTAACATCTGTTAATGTCGCCGCAAAATCAGCGGCCACTACCCCAGTACCAGAAGAGTTTGGTAGTTTAAATTGTAATGCAGTTAATTCGTTTGCCGCCGGCGTACCACTGGCATTTACTCTTTCAATCATCATCGGTGCAGCATTCCCACCGGCAGCAGTCGATTGAGCAACATGCAGAGGTCTTTGTGGAGTGGCCGTCGCGCTGACACCAACTCCAACATAACCAGTTGTATGCATCATGTTTAAGAGTGTTTGTTTTACAGTAGCATCATCATTGATTGATCGAATCATCATCTTGTCGATACTGTTTACAATTTGGCCTATTCGATTGTTAGCAGAACTACCTGGGGCCACCATCATAATGTCGGCCTGGTTCATTCCTTCACCTTCAATGGTTAATCCCCATTTATTCACCGGGCGAAGGATCTTCATTTTCGATTCGATGTTATTAGGTCCAGTAAACGAGTTGGTTCCTACACTCACTGCCCCGCTATCGTAATAAAGATGTGAACCGTTTTTAAGCCATTGACCAAAAGTTCCAACATAGTTTTGAACATACTGAACGTTGGCAACATCCGTAAGATCAACTCCAGAAGGAGTTGCGGGAATTTTCAAAGAACCTGATACAGAGACGGCACCTGAAATTGTATCAGTGCCATTTTTAACTAGAAAATTCGTGTCTGCAGTTTTGAGAGCGTTGATCTGCCCCTGAGTTTTATTAACAACGGTTTGTATCGAATCCGCATTCGCAATGACTGTATTACTTGGAGTAACCGTTGCAAAAGTTGAAGCAAGAACGTCTGTGATAAATGTCCCCCAGGTCTTGTCACCTTTCCAATATTGAGCGGCAGTTCCTGCAGTGATTTTTGGTTCTTTATTGCTTAAATCTGTTGTGAGTCCACTGATCTTTGATTGAGCGATGGCCGCAGTTCCCGAGATATCAGCATCAACGATAGCACCAGCTGCAATTTGAGCATTGGAAATTGTTCCTGATAGATCTCCGCCAACGGCACTTGCCCCAGTGGTCACCGCAGTCCAGCTCAAATTCCCTGCACCATCGGTGGCAAGTACATATCCAGCAGTCCCATAAGTCCCTGGTAAATTAAATGTTAAAGTAGATGCAAGTGCGGCCGGAGCTTTTATTTCTACATAGTTCGCAGTTGTCGATTTCAAACGAATGTTACCATTCAGAGCAATGTTACCATTTACTTCTAATTTTTCTGTCGGATTGAGAACATTGATACCAACATTACCACCAAAAAAGTTGAGGTCATCTGCTGAATCCTGATGGAAGGCATAGTTTTTTGTACCACCGGTTTGATCAGCGATTCTCAAACCATACACGGTTGAAATGGTTCCTGGACTACTATCATTCATCCCACCGATTTCAACAATGTTCACTGTATTGATGTTCCCAGTATAAGAAGCATCAGCATCCACACGGAAGAAGTTACCGGCCACTCTCCCCGACACGTTAGCAGACGTTGTCTGCAATTTTGGATTTAAAATGTTTCCGTAGATAATCGAAGTAATATCGGCCGACGGTTCTAGCTTCGGACTTAATGTGACACCACCAGATCCACTTACGTTAGTACTTAGGATGGGACTTAAAGAAACACCTCTTAAAGTACTTCCATCATTTTGAATTTTAGCGTCCACCCACATGATGGTGCTATTAGATACTCCGGAGATGTGAAAGTTTGCTACAGGTGTAGACGTCCCTAGTCCCACCTTGCCTGAGTTATAGTAAAGATCAGACCCATTTTTTGACCAATCTGATGCTCCACTCACCTGCGCATCCACATAGGCCTTATTGGCCGCATCTGTTCCTGCAGTGGGAGCAGCAAGACCAGTAATTAGATTATTTCCCATCGCAATGGCGCCACTCATTGTGCCACCACCAAGAGGAAGTTTAGTGGCATCTAGTGAATCATTATCATTCACACATGACCAAAAAGTTGGCCCTAGATTCATCTGAAGTTTCTGGTGAGAAAGACACATCGGAACTTCACCCGGCATCACTTGATCGGCCCCATAACCAATAGTTGCAACCGCCGCATCACCTAAGCCAAGATTCGTTCGCGCACCTGCTGCAGTTGATGATCCAGTACCACCATTTAAAACTGGAAGTTGTGACACCTCAGTCATCACACCTGCACCATTTGTTACAACGACTGAATCTGCAGTTCCTGCTGCGAGTTTTGAACGAGAAATATTGCCCGCGAGATGAGTGTCAGTCACTCCACCATTTGCGATTGAGATGGTTCCCGAATTAGTGATTGTGCCACCGGATAAACCCGTTCCGGCTGTAATATCAGTAACTGTGCCACCTGAGGCTCCGGACACAGGTTTTGGCTCCCATTTAGACCCAGTCCAAGTGAGAACTTCGTTATTGTTCGCATTTAATTTTGAAAGACCATGGGCGATTTGAGCTGAAGGAACCGCATGGAGAGATTGAAATGAATAGGCCTTACTGGCAGTTTCATTTGTTACACGAATAGCGGCCGTATCAGGAGAAATGATCCCACCAAGAACTTGCGATAGTGTCGAAGCTCCGCAATTCAAATCAAGTTTCACATGGAAAACACCATTGGTGAGGGCCACGTTTGTAATTTGTTGAGAACAAAGTACCACTGATGTATCGGCGGTACTCGCGAGATCAAATTTTAAATTAACGGGACCAACAACTGGTGATCCATTACTGTTAACAAGTCTTCCGGAATAGCTAAGAGATTCTGCGAATGCAGAACAAGTCAACATGATGACGAACATCAGGCTTCTTAAGCAAAGTTTTACAAAACTAAAATGCATTCCCATAAGGAGTTACATCCCATTTTATTACATACAAAGTGGAGCCCGGGGATCTTTATGGCAAAGATAGGCCTTAAGAACGGCCATCTCTCTCTCTCGTTTTTCATCTCGTGCTTTTAGCTCAGCATTCTCTGCCTTAAGCGAAGCAATCTCGCGATTTACGCTCTTTGTTTGCTCATCAGATTTAAGCATCCAGGACCTAATTTCTTTAATTGCATTAATAATCGGTGCTACCAAGTTTTGATAGGCCACAGACTTCATACCCTGCTTGTCTGTTTTAACGGCCTCAGGAAAAACCTTTTCAACGTTTTGAGCAATTAAACCAATTTGTTTATCAGAACCCTTGCTCTCATCTTTCCAGTAATAATTTACACCATCAAGCTTTGTAATAGCGTCGAGAGCATAAGGAATTGAAGTGATATCACGCTTAAATCGAATATCAGAAGATTGTGTCAGCGTTCCAGAAAGTGTCGCATTCCCGTCGGCCCTAAGAATGAATAGACATGCTCCTAAGCCGAAGCACATCGAGTCAGCTCCCAATGGAGCTCCAGTAGATGAAGAATACCATCGCCAGTCTTGTCCACCAGTAGCGGAATTTCTATTTGAAATAATTGAATAAGAGGTTGGCACACTTGAATTCACAGTAAGACCGCCCGTAGGAGCTGTTGTTCCGATTCCAACTCTACCATCTGGTAAAATTGTCATGCGTTCTACTGCTGTAGTTGATCCATTCGATGTTGTACCTAATGAAATTCCTGTGCCTTTATTTGTAGCAGAATGAACTTCACCCGCATAAAAAAACACTCCTGCCTGTTGTGGCCAGAAATTTGTTGAAGTTCCACTTCCCTCTGAAACATAGGCCGAACCACCAACAACCATCCCCGGAGTTGCGGGATATGAAGTAGATCGATGAATTGAAATGGGTGTTACACCGTCGATAATTAAATCGCTGTCGCCACCACCGACATGGAGTCTGGTCAGAGGTGCAATACCTACGCCGACGTTCCCGTTTACGTTTTTGATCATGATGGCATCTGGAGAATTGACTGAACCGCCAATATGAGTCTGATGGGAAGAATCTACATAGATTGAAGTATTTCCTCCGGCAGTAGTATTCGAGATAAGTAATCCACCCGCTGTAGTGTCGACGGCCTGCTTAACATGCAATCGGGCCAAAGGAGCTGCGATACCAATAGCAACATCACCAGCATTGGTAATTGTCATACGGTCTGCTGGAACAGAGGTTGAATTGGCCGTAGTGGCAAAAATTAATGATGATCCTGTTGCCGTGGTAGTAAAGTCCTGCGAAGCAACTGCTCGGATGTCTGCACCTGATTTGTAGGCAGCGACCGCATTGGTTGAACCATGAAAAGATATTGATCCAAGAGAATCACCACTTTTCAGAGGGGCAGTCGTACTAGAATTACCGCGCAAGTTTACTAATTCAACTGTCGGATTACCAATTGCACCTGCACCACCTCCACCAAAATTTTTAACCGCCACAGAAGGATAACGGGCAGCAGTTGTTGAAGTGTTATCTGAAACAATACTTGCCGATGTTGAGGCGTTCGCTTTATAGACCATGAATTGATCCCAAGGTGAAGCAATACCGATACCGACGTTACCTGCACTATAAGAAAGGTCTGAACCGGTTTTAGTCCATTGGCCAAAAGTTCCGACATAGTTTTTTACATATTGTACGTTGGCAGCGTCTGTTCCATCTACTCCCGATGGAGTTGTTGGAATTTTTAAAGCACCAGTGGCGGCATTCACAGTTACCGTTCCCGTAATAGAATCTGTTCCGTTCTTCACTAAATAGTTAGAGCTATTTGTTACAAGATTATTAATTTGTCCCTGGGTCTTATTCACTACGGTTTGAAGAGTGTCGCCATTTGCAATCGCAGTATTAGAAGGAGTAACAGTTGCAAAAGGAGATGCGAGAACATCAGTCAGGAAGGTTCCCCAGGTCTTATTTCCTTTTAAATATTTAGTAGCATCTGAAGTTCCGGATAATTTTGTGATCGGAAATTCTTCATCTAAAATATTTAATTTCGCGTAAGTGATCGTGAGATTTGCGATATCAGCATTGTAAATCGCACCGGCAGCAATTTGTGCGTTAGCAATCGTGCCCGTTAAGTCACCACCCACGTTGGTTGCCGTTGTTGCGGCCTGCGACCAGGATAATCCCCCAGCTCCATCAGTAGTAAGGACATAACCAGAAGTCCCTGCACTTGCCGGAAAGGTATAAGTGAGAGTTCCCACTAGGCCGGCAGGGGCCCTTAATTCAACAAAGTTTGTATTATCAGAACGAAGTTTTAATTTACCATCAAGAGCGATGTCTCCAGCGACGTCCAATTTTCCAGCGGCCGTAGTTTTACCAACGGCCATCTCACCAGTTGCGAGAATGCGCATCTTCTCCACACCACCAGTTGTGAATCCAAGAATGTTATTCGAAAGACTAAACATCCCCGTATCAGAATCACCGCCGAATGAATAAGTCGGCCCCGACTCTCCGTTAGTTCCACTGATTCGCATATAAGGAGCAAACGATCCGTTAAGATTCATCGCTGAAGATGACAGATTCATGACAAGGCTTCCACCAGCAGAAAATCCTAGAATGCCTCCGTTGTGAAAGAGACCACTTGAAGGTGAACTGGTGAATGTAATTGACGGTGAGTTCCAAGCACCATCAGCAACAGAAATTTTATTCACTCCTGTGATGCTATTTGATCCCATCGCCAAATTGGTCGTGGCGGTATGATTACCTAGATTATCTCCAGGAGCTGCGCCTACTTTCGTATCAACATAGTCTTTAGTTGCAGCATCGGTTCCCAAAGTTGGAGTTCCAAGATTTACAATCTTGCTTGTTCCCATATCAATCGCACCACTCATCGTTCCCCCACCTAGAGGAAGTTTTGTGGCATCGAGTGAATCATTATCATTCGCACAAGACCAAAATGTTGGTCCTAAATTCATTTGTAGTTTTTGGTGTGCAAGACAAATCGGAACTTCACCCGGCATCACTTGGCCAGCACCATAACCAATTGTTGCAACCGCCGCGTCCCCTAGACCAAGATTGGTCCGTGCACCTGCTGCAGTTGAAGAACCAGTACCACCTTGAGCAAGTGGAAGTTGAGCAACTTCGCTCATGCCACCAGAGCCATTATTCATCAGAACATAGTTTGCTGTTCCGTTAGCAATTTTTGAGCGGGCAATATTGCCAGCGAGATGAGTATCAGTCACTCCACCATTTGCAATTGCAATGGTTCCAGAGTTTGTAATTGTTCCGCCTGATAAACCTGATCCAGCAGTGATGTCAGTAACTGTACCACCAGTTGCACCTGTCACTGGTTTCGGCTCCCATTTAGAACCTGTCCATGTGAGAACTTCATTATTGTTGGCGTTTAATTTTGAAAGGCCATGCGCGATTTGCGCAGAAGGAACAGCATGAAGAGATTGAAACGAGTAAGCTTTGCTGGCAGTTTCATTCGTGACTCGAATGGCCGCAGAATCTGGTGCAACAATAGCTCCTAGAACTTGGGACAATGTCGAGGCTCCACAATTCAAATCAAGCTTCACATGGAAGACACCATTGGTGAGAGCAACGTTTGCAATTTGTTGCGAACAAAGAATGGTTGAAGTATCGGCCGTACTTGCGATATCAAATTTTAAATTCACTGGTCCAACAACTGGAGAGCCATTGGTATTAACAAGTCTTCCGGAATAGCTTAAAGATTCTGCGAATGCAGAACTAGTCAGCATGATGACCACAACTAAGCTGCTTAAGAAAAGTTTTTTTAAATGCCCGTTGGTTCCCATATAGGGCCTTACTTCCTATGAATTCCTAAGGACTTATCGACATTTAATAAGAAAATTTTAAAGGATTAAGCTCTGAAAACTATTCCAAATATCGAATACTTACATTTCTGACTTTAGTACCCGGAATCAGGCTTAGCTTTTGTAACATTACAAATTTTCGCTTTTGGATTGATCTCACATAGAGATTCTTTAAGGAGACGGTTCTCTTCTTTAAGCGAAGCAATTTCTCTCTCATGCTTTTGAGATTGATTGAAGAGTTCTTTGATCGCTTCAATGATAGGTGCGATTAATTTTGAATAGGCCACAGACATGATGCCGGATTTTTTATCAGTACTCACGGCTTCAGGAAATAACTTCTGAACTTCCTGAGCGATCACACCCATATCTCTACCTTTCTCGAACTGCAAATCAGGATGCTCCGATTGGCGCCATTTATAATAGAAACCATTGAGGGCCACTACTCTTTCAAGAGCATCAGGAATTTTCTCGAAGTCTTTTTTGTAGCGGCGATCAGAGAGAGCGTTGTAGGCACCCACGCCAGCAACAGATCCATTCACATGAAGTTTGTAACCAGGAGCAGTTGTTCCAATCCCAACATCACCAGTAGGAAGAATCGCCATCGGTGTAATCCAAGCGGTCCCACTCCAATAATTCATGGTTAGGACGTTTCGTAGGGCGACCGTTGGGTAACTATTTCCATTGGCGCCAAATTCCCAACCTTTATTTCCTAAACTTGGATTTGAAGAGCCCATTGTTTCAAGAGAATTTCCTCTTAACGTAAACAATCTGAAGGCCGTGTATTTTGTATCATCAGAGATAGAGTTATTAATAATACTGTTTCCGGCAGAACTCACTTCTAGTGAGGCTTGAGGAGCTGTAGTTCCAATACCAACATTACCGTTGTTATCAATACGCATTCTTTCATTATTGGTGATACTTCCGTTTTGAGTTGTTTTAAAAATCATGGCCGTACCTTGGGCAGTATCAGTCCAATCTTCCGTGGCGTCTACTCTAAGTTCTGCTCTTTGAGTAGGTGAATAACCACTCGCCGATCTTCCCCACCATCCAAAACTTCCTAATACATCGTTAGTCATTGTAGGAGTAGGAATTGCGCCGGTACCTCGTGCCTGACGAAATGAAATCACAGGTCTGGTACCCGCATTTGTTCCATGACCGTCAATTTGAATTCCTGCATTGGCACCATCTGCACCAATAATATGTAACTGTCTTCCACCAAAGGCCACGGGAGCGGTTGGAGCATTTTCACTCACAACTAATTTTGAGCCTGGAGCGTTCGTACCAATTCCTACACTGCCTGCAAAATAGCTCGGAGAAGTTGGATCATTTGCATACACAGACCATTTATTTGTTGCTTCTATATTTCCAAGGTATAACCCATATCCATTCGTGATTGTTCCACTACCGGGGTTTTGAACGTTACCATATAGCGCATAGCCAGTTGTGATTGTTCCTGCAGCATTGTTATTCCAAACTTCTCCATGTACTCCGTAGGCATTGGTAATAACACCGCTACTATTATTATAGGCCTGCCCATACACCCCTTTACCTTGAGTTACAGTACCTGCATCAGAATTAACGGCAGTTGAATAAGTTCCCCACTGATCTGGTAGAGTCGATGTGGTTGCATTACTCGCAACTGACTTAACACCAAACTGTTGAGTAGCTGACGAAGTTAAAGAAATTGTAGCGTTAGCATCCACCCCATACTGAAACGTGACCGAGCCATTCGTTACAGCAGAAGCGCCTCTACTTCCCCACTGGGAAGTTAATAGAGTGCCGGTTCCGTGGCTAGAAACTGCATTCACTCCGTATTGGTTATTAATAGTTCCCGCAGCTGATGTGGCCGTGAAACTTCCTCCCATCTGTGTACCGACCAATCCTGGACCGTTATGCATAGCAGCCACTATAGCGCCAGTCTGGCCCGTTATATTTCCTGAGCCATTATTAGCAACCAGCGCATGTATCGATCTAGTTTGCTGCATATTAAAGGTTGATGACGCCGGAATAATAAAATCAGTCATCAAGCTTGTGTATTGAGCGGTACCTGAAGCAGTAGGAGAAGGTTGAGTTAAAATACTCGCGCTAACGTGTCTTCCGCCACTGCTTGTGGGAGCATCGTTCACCAAAAGTTGTCTCGGTGTAGTGAATGAAGCGGTTGCAGATGATGTGCCAAGAATCGAGTTTTGAATCGTAAGCTGGCCAACCGGTGACGTAGTCCCAACTCCCACCTTCCCGGCCGAATAACTAATATCATTTACGTTTTTGATCCACTGGCCATAGGTCCCGACATAGTTTTGAACAAACTGAACGTTGGCCGCATCTGTGAGATCTGCACCTGATGGAGTCGTTGGAATTTTTAAAGCACCAGTGGCCGCATCAATTGTCATGGTACCAGTGACTGTATCAGCGCCTGTTTTATTAAGAGTGTTCGAGGCCAGATTGTTAATTTGACCTTGAGTTTTATTAACTACTGTAAGAAGAGAATCACCATTGGCGATCGCCGTATTACTCGGAGTGACCGTTGCAAAAGTTGATGCAAGAACATCCGTGATAAATGTTCCCCAACTCTTGTCCCCTTTCAAATACTTTGTGGCATCACTTGTACCTGCAAGTTTCGCGAGAGGAATATCACCATCCGCAAGATTTAATTTAGCATATCCAATTGAACCATCCGCAGGTGCCCCACCTGAAACTGTTGACCATGAAAGATTCCCTGATCCATCAGTGATCAGAGCTTGACCTGAAGTTCCGACACTGGCCGGCAGTCTGAAATTTAAAGTACTACCCAGACCATTAGGTGCTTGGAGTTCAACATAATTCAAATTATCAGATTTTAAACGTACAGCACCTGTGACAGCGATGTTACCTGCAACAGTGAGCTTTTCATTTGGTGTTGTGGTTCCAATGCCGACATCACCTGTAGCATTAATGCGCATTCTTTCAAAAGGTGTAAAAGTATTTCCAACTGTCAGACCAGAGGTCGCAAAGAAAGAAAGATCTCCAGTTGGAGCAAAACTGATAATCGAAGACCCCGTCGATTTGGCCACCCAAGTAGGACCTGTACTCGCCGCTCCTTGAGATAGTGTACCGCCACCAGAGTTATTGGCAGACATATATAGGCCTGTGTCCCCGGCCGCAGAAATGTGAAATTTTGATCCATTACTTGAGGTGTCTCTCAGGTCCAAAAGGTATGCAGGACTTCCCGTTCCAATCCCCACATTACCAGTTGAGTAATGAATGTCTGAACCCACCGTAGTCCACTGAGAACCAGCACCAACTTTTGAATCAACATAGGCCATCGTCGCAGCATCACTCGCTGCTGTCGGTGTTCCGAGACCCGTGATTTTATTTCCGCCCATCGCAAGTGCACCACTCATGGTGTCCCCTGCTTTTAGAACATAGTTTCCTTGTGAAGCTGCGACTACACCAATATTGCCAGTTAATTTATTAAAGGCAGAAAGTACAGAATCTGCTGCTGATACTGCACCAGTTGTTGAACTAAAACCTGTTAGTGTTGAACCAAGAACGGCGGAGTTTAAATTCTGCCACGTCTTTGTCCCGCTCCAATATTGAGCAGCGGTGCCCGCAGTGATCTTCGGCTCTTTATTACTTAGATCAGTAGTAAGATTATTGATCTTTGACTGATCAATCGCCGCAGTCGCGGAGATATCTGCATTACCAATTGATCCGTCAACAATCTTAGAAGAATCAATCGCACTATTTGCGATTTGGGTATTTGAAATAGAGCCGGCAGTAATCACCGGGGCCGGAACTGATGTTACTTCCCACTTCGACGTTCCAGAATTCCATTGAAGAATATCTTGGTCTTGAATTCCTGTCACATCAACATCAGCAATTTCAGATAATTTCGAACCAGTGAGTTTTCCTGCGGCCTTTGTAAGCATGCTCCAGGAATAGTCACCTGAAAGAGGAACGACTGCTCCTGTTCTTCCATTGAAGTTAGAAACAGTATTTGTTCCAACTGCGACCTTGCTCCAGTTAGTCCCGTCCGAGATGACCCAGTCTCCTACATTGTAATTTGTTGAACCAGAACCTAAATCCTGAGTTCCGGCCACTGTAACAATGTAGTAAGTACCTGCAGCAGCAACTCCAGATGATAAGTTCGGAGTATCAGTACCTGCATCATAGGTTCCCACATAAACTTGGTTTGTCGTAACTGCAGAAGGAACCCAACTCGTTCCATTAAAACGTAAGAACTGCCCTGCACTCGCACCCATGTGGTGAAGTTTGGCCGCGGTCACTTGTCCATTTTGAAGTTCAAAAGAAATTGGAAAAGTTGCACTCGCATTAGCAGAAGAAATAATAAGATTGAGTGACTGCCCAACCAAAAATGTTAGTGCACTCTTGGCGTTTAGAACAATTTTGTTATCACTCTTTGATTCGATGGTAAAAACGTGATTAGTGCCACCTTCAATTTTAGCAGTAGTCACTTTACTTAAATTACTTCCACTTACAATCAATTGATCGTTCTGAATTTTCACATTACTGATTGAAGGTTTCGTTTCTTGAAAGCTTACGGTGATGTTGCCTTGTAATAGCGAATTATCCTGACATCCCGTCAGTAAAACTGCAGCTACGACAAAAATAGAGACAATATTGAAACTCATAAGAATTCTTAATCCTTACGTATTTATCGACTCTTATTAAACTTTTATTTACAGATATTTAAAAAATCTTAAAAGGTTTGAATCAGCACTTATTTTTTCTTACAGAATGGGGCCTTAGGATCTTTTCCACAAATATAGGCTTTTAAGGCAGCGTTTTCTTCTTTAACAGAGGCCACTTCACGTTTTAAGGCCGTTACCTGACCAAAGAGGTCCTTAATTGCTTCAATGATAGGTGCAATCAATTTTGAATAGGCCACAGACATGATGCCCGATTTTTTATCTGTGCTCACGGCCTCAGGGAACACCTTCTGAACTTCCTGGGCGATCACACCCATGTCTCTGCCTTTTTCAAACTGCATGTCAGGATGTTCTGATTGGCGCCATTTATAGTAAAAGCCATTCAGCGCCACCACTCTTTCAAGAGCATCAGGAATTTTCTCGAAGTCTTTTTTGTATCGACGATCTGAAAGAGCGTTGTAAGCACCTGTTCCTGCCACTGAACCATTCACATGAAGTCTGTAACCGGGAGTTGTTGTTCCAATCCCTACATCTCCGCCTAGAGTTTGAAGACTTAAAGTCTTTGGAGCCGCAGTAGAATAATCATAAGCTTGAATTAAACCGCTATCAGATACAGTGGTATATTCAAGTTTTAAACCCCTTCCTGCTGAAGCAGCTAAACCACCACCTGCTGTCTCTCGGATCCAACCTTGGCCAGTGATATCAAGCATCGCTGCGGGATTTGTTGTTCCGATACCTACTTTCCCTTGTGCACCATTCGAAGCCATATTGAGAATGAGTGATCTAACACCAGTGAAATCTGCCGCAGCAATTCCCATAAATCGATTTGCAGCCGTCGCAGAAGGATTTCCCCAGACATTAAAGCTAAGAGGTCCCAAACTTGCATCTGCACCAAGGGCCGCGTAGAACACACCTGTGTTTGTTCCATTGGGAGCAGTGGAATCAAGAACTGAGAGTCTATGGCTCGGAGTATTTGTTCCAATACCAACGTTTCCAGCCGAATTGATTCTCATCCGTTCCGACATGGTAGCTGTTCCAGCAGTCACAGTTTGAAAAGCAATAGCTCCACCATATCCAGTGGCAGTTAGATTCTCTTCAGCATAAGCTCGTATTCTTGCTGAAGAATCAGGAGCTACAACTCCAGCATCTGTGAATCCAATAAAATTAAGATCGCCCAAAGCATCGTTGTTCAGCGTTTGAGTTCGGGCCGCACTAGTCCCACGAGATTTCGAAAAGGTAATTCCATAAGCACCAGAGTTGTTTCTGGCCGCATCGATCTTCATCTCTTTAAAAGTAGTTCCTTCCGAGAACATATGAAGGAATGAAGTTGGTGAGTTGGTCCCAATCCCTATATTCCCAGTGCTACCATCAATCATGAATTTTGGAATGCCACTTAATGCGGTTGAACCAGCATAGAATTTTATCCCGCCAGATTGATTATTGATGATGTTAAAATTTTTACCTGTCGAAGTTCCGCCGGAATTGTAAATGTATGAGTCACCAGGGGAACCATAACCTAAATTAGTATTAGAAGTTCCAAGGATACCCAGGGCAATCGAGTTCTTTTCATTGCTTGCAAAAAGTTGAGTATTAGTTGTGGTCCCAGTAGCGTGAGTATTAAAAATACCCATTTTCGTAATGGCGTCTGCTTCGGTATTCACTTCAAGATGATGATTCGGAGCTGTGGTCCCAATTCCGGTATAACCATTAGGTAGAAATGTCATTCTCGGAGTTGATTGAACCATTAAATGAAGAGGTACCGCAGTTGACGTACCAACTAACATATTCGCCGATGGTGAACCGCTGTGTGCTCTTAAAGTTACTGAGTCCGCCTTCGGAACTGTTCCCCAGTTACCAGGGAATGTACTTGAAAAAGCCTCAACCCCAATACCTGCGCCATCTGAGACTGCATTCAAGGTGGAAGAAGCGGCAGTACCGGTACTTGTATTCTCGACCTGCGCAATGATGAGGCCGTCTTGTGAATCTTTAATATGTAATCTAGCAATCGGTGCATTAGTTCCAATTCCTACATTACCACCATTGTAATAAATGTCTGGACCATTTTTATTCCACTTCCCAAATGTATCAACATAGTTTTGAACATATTGAACGTTGGCCGCATCCGTAAGATCTATACCAGATGGAGTCGCTGGAATTTTAAGAGCACCAGTTGCTGCATTAATGGTAAGTGTACCTGTAATAGTATCAGTACCTGTTTTGTTCAATGAATTAGAGGCAAGATTACTAATTTGCCCTTGAGTCTTATTCACAATTGTTTGAAGTGAATCACCATTTGCAATGATAGTATTGCTTGGAGTAACTGTGGCAAAAGTAGAAGCTAAAACATCTGTAATAAATGTTCCCCAAGTTTTGTCACCTTTCAGGTATTTTGTTGCATCACTTGCACCCGCTAATTTCTCTAGTGTGATTGACCCATCTGCAGGAGTTCCACTTGAAACAGTTGACCAAGAAAGATTACCAGCTCCATCTGTGATGAGCGCTTGCCCAGTTGTTCCATTAGAGGCCGGAAGTCTGAAACTTAAATTACTACCAAGTCCCGCTGGAGCGAGAAGTTCAACATAATTCACAGTATCCGATTTCATACGAACACCACCGGAAAGAGCGACATTACCAATGACGCTTAATTTATCTAGTGGAGTTGCTGTCCCGATCCCAACATCACCTGCTGATGTAATGGTCATCTTGACTGTGGCACTTTCTGAATTTGCGGCAGTGTAAAAACCTAGTTTAGAACTGGCCTTTTGATCGCCATCGACGGCTTCAACCTGTGCGATGATTTGACTGAGGATGAGACTTGTATCCGCAGTGTTTGTATTGTTTCGAGTCAGACCTCTAAAACGAAGTTGTCCCAAATTATCTCCAACCTGAACCTTCGTTTCACTTCCTGCTGTTCCACGCGATCTAGTTAGACTTAAAAATGGTGGATGTAGATCTGACACTCGATGAACTGTGGCCCCAACACTACCTTCGCCTTTTAAGTGAAGCATTGATTCAGCAGTGGTAGTACCAATGACAACATTCCCTGCCGAGTATTGGATATCAGAACCAACCGTCGTCCATTGAGACGCCGTACCTGCTTTGGTATCCACATAGTCTTTAGTGGCAGCATCTGTGCCTGCAGTTGGAGTAGCAAGACCCGTGATTTTATTATTTCCCATGGCAAGAGGCCCACTCATCGTGTCCCCTGCTTTTAAAACATAGTTTGCTTGTGAGGCCGTTGCGATACCAATATTGCCTGATAATTTATTGAATGCTGAAAGAACTGTATCGGCCGCAGTGATCGCACCAGTTGTCGAACTGAACCCTGTTAATGTAGATCCCAAAACGGCAGGATTTAAATTCTGCCAGGTCTTTGTACCACTCCAATATTGAGCGGCAGTGCCGGCCGTAATTTTTGGCTCTTTATTCCCTAGATCAGTAGTAAGATTACTAATTTTTGCTTGATCAATCGCTGCTGTCGCTGAGATATCAACATTAACAATTGTCCCATCAACGATCTTATTAGAGTCAACTGCACTATTCGCAATTTGAGTATTTGTAATCGAGCCTGCTGTAATGACTGGAACTGGAACCGGAGTTACTTCCCATTTTGATGTTCCCGCATTCCACTGAAGGATATCTTCGTCTTGAATACCTGTCACATCTACGTCGGCGATCTCTTGAAGTTTAGAGCCAGTCAGTTTTCCTGCGGCCTTCGTTAACATCGACCAAGAGTAGTCCCCTGATAGTGGAACAACTGCACCGGTTCGACCGTTGAAGTTAGAAACAGTATTTGTTCCAACTGCAACCTTACTCCAGTTAGTTCCATCAGAAATGACCCAGTCACCAACATCAAAGTTCATAATACCAGAACCTAAATCCTGAGAGCCCGCGGTTGTGACAATATAGTAAGCTCCAGCTGCGGCCACACCACCTGATAAATTTGGAGTATCAGTAGTTGCATTATAAGTTCCAACATAGACCTGATTCGTTGAAATCGAAGCTGGTGCCCAAGTTGTCCCATTGAACTGTAGGAAGTCACCGTTGGAAGCATTCATATGATGGAGCTTGGCTGCAGTCACTTGTCCGTTTTGTAGATCGAAAGTAAATGGGAAGGTTGCTGAAGCACTAGCACTTGAAATGATAAGTTCAAAAGTTTGCCCGACTATAAAACTAAGAGCGCTCTTTGCATTCAGAACTAATTTGTCAGAGGTCTTTGATTCAATCTGAAAGTCATGGGCCCCAACCTTCGCAGTTGTTACACTGTCCAGGTGACTTCCAGAAACTATGATCTGATCATTTTGAATTTTTACTTGGTTGATGACAGGCTTGTTATTCTTCTCTTTCACATTCACTAGAATGTTACTACCCAAAATGTCGCCTACCTGATTACAGGCCGTGGACAGCACTAAAAGAATGAGTAGAGTTGAGAGACCTTTCATTAAAACGTTTTCCTAAGGTTTATCAAAACATCCTGTTGATAATCCAAAGAACTTATCGGCTTAATTAATTTAATTTTAAAATTTCTGTAAAGCTTTCTTGATGTATACAAAAATCATTTAAAGCGGAAGAAAATGCCTAATTCCGAGTGAAACTGAACATCTCCATGTCCCAAGAAGTACCCTTACAGAAAAGATTCTTCTTCAAAAGTCCCTCGTAAGTCATCCCCATCTTTTCCATCATGCGCTTACTTTGAACGTTCTCAGCTTTGCACTGAGACTGGATACGAAGGACATCATATCGTTGCCATAAAAACTCAACTAATCGTAACATCGCCTCAGATGACAAGGCCCGGCCCCAATAGTCTTCCCCTAGTGCTACACCCAGTTCCATGATTTTATTTTTCTGAGACACCCACATCGCACCAACTGAACCAATGACCTTCTCTGGATTTTCTTTTAAGCAAATCCCAAACGTCGGTACATTATCCAGATAGGTCTGATGGATGAATTTAATAAAGCCCTGAGAATCGGCCAAAGTTTTATGTGGTTCCCAGATAAGAAGTCTCGAAACATTCGGATTCTTGGCGTATTCGAAAACCGCAGGAGCATCACTCATTTCAAACGGACGCAGAATGAGTCTTTTCGTTTCAAGCACTGGAAGATTCCAGGTCGCGGGTCTGCCGTTCTTTTGAAGATCAGGAATTCCATCATGAGGACCTTGAGTCTTCAAAGGAATATCATCCCAGAAATCCCCTCTCTCACGTCTTACCTGATTCTGTGATTCGTTTAGAGGATAGTAGATTCTATTATCAGACTTTGGTCTCTCGCCACCAACTAACAATCGAGCAGTATGATTCGAATTATTGATAAAGGTATGAGTAATTCCTGTTCCACTCGGAAAAGCAACAAAATCGCCTGGTCTTAACGGATACAAATTTCCATCGATCCAAGCCGAAGGATTCCCTTCAATCACGAATGCAAACTCTTCTTCCGTGCTCTCAGCGTGGGGCCAAGAAGTTCTTCTACCCGGATAAAGAGTTTCAATGTGAATACCAATTTTTTGAAGACCTAGTTTTTTTCCTACCGCGGAGCCAATCGCCAGAAGTTCATCACTTCCAGGATAAGTTGAATTATCATCGTCCATGAACTCAGTGTAGTGCCCGATAAATTCTGGTCTCATTATGTTCCGATGAAGAAGTCTTTAGGAAGCCCGGCTTTCTGAAGTCTCGCCACACACGAAGGAACTAGTCCTGTGAAACGGAACTCTCCATTTCTCCAGGCACCAATATCTTGCATAAGGATTTTGTCTCCTTCCATATTGGCCACTTCTGAAATTTGATGAACAATTCGCTGCCCATTTTTATCACGGCGAATTTGAATAATGAAATCAATCGCAGTACTGATCTGATAACGAAGAGCTTTAATCGGTAGATCATAACCAGAAAGCATATAAAGATTTTCTAGACGAAGAAGGCACTCACCCGGTGAATTCGCATGCACCGAAGTCATAGAACCTTCGTGACCTGTATTCATGGCCTGAAGAAGGTCAAACACTTCGCCACCTCTCACCTCGCCCACGATGATTCGATCAGGGCGCATTCTAAGAGTATTTTTAAGAAGATCACGGATCGCCAGACCCTTTAGGTCTTGCACAGGAGGTCTTGCCTCAAGTCTCACCACATTCGGAAGATTGAACTGAAGTTCACGCGTATCCTCAATAGTGATCACGCGTTCTTTCTGAGGAATTTCTTGAAGAAGAAGATTCAAGAAAGTTGTTTTACCAACGCCGGTTCCCCCCGCCACAACAACATTCATACGAGCACGAACCAACAACTTCAGGAAGTCAGTCCACTGCTTATTGAGTCCAAAGATGTTCGGAGAACCATCAAAGGTCTTGATGTTTTTCTGATACCGGCGAATCGTAATGGCGTGGCAACCATTGGTATAATCTTTATGAATAAGATTCACACGGCTTCCATCCGGAAGATTTCCATCTAAGATGGGTGCGTATTGATTGAACTCTTTACGATTATACTGAGCAAGAGATTCACAGAATTCATCAATTTCATCATCTGTGAATTTGGCATCGATACGAATCATCTCCCCGTCTTTTTCAACGTAGATATTATCGTTCTTATTGATAATGAGTTCCGAAATTCCGGCCTTCTTCGCCAACTCGTCAATCAACTCATTGATGCCGTTCTTTGCCATAAATATGTCCTATATTTTTTCGTAAAGAAAGATGTCTTGTTCTTTAATACTCGCCCCGTAGGCCAGGAGATTGTTCATCATCTGTTGTCTCGCGTCCGGGGACATGAGTTCATAAAGTTCTTCAAACTTTTTTCCAGACAACAGCGCATTAGTGAGCATCTTGTCACCTAAGGCATTTAGAAGATGCATGATGATTAGAATCAACCAGTCAATTTTCTCTGAACGGCCTTGAGAGAGCTTTAAGATCGCTCCCACCTCATCAGGAACTTTTACCTCGAGATATTGATTATGTTCGCGACGTTGAACCTGAATATTGGCGAGCTTCAAATAAAACCCTAAAAGGAACAGACGAGAAAAGCTATGAACTCCATGGTCCAAATACTTTTGCTCAAGATTCATCACGTCTTCCACCAGTTCCATACTGGTATTCTGAGGAAACTCTCCGTAAATGAATTTTGAAATATATAAACTAGCTGCACGATCTCGGAAGTTCGCCCATCCCAGGGCCATCATGGTCTTCTCTAATCCACGACCGTCATCAAATTCCTGAAAGGCCTTTTCCAGAACCATATACAGGGCCTTATTGGGACGAATGACATCAAAAATTGGCGCCGGAGAAGTCGTGACCGAGAGATTACTCTTAAGGAGTGTAATAAATTCGGACGGAAGATTGACGTAAGGTAAGTGAAGCTTCTTCATAATTCCGACTGTTTTGATCCGTCCTCAATCTGTATGGTATGCTTTATTTAATCATGAGAGTGGACTTTAACCAAGGTTTTCCAGAGAATTAGGATATGAGTTTACCGGTCTATCAGCATATTAATTTAAAAACAGGCTCCTTGGATGAGCTGAACGCAATTCTAAATCAAGAATTGAACTTGAAGCACCCGGTGACCATCGGACTCAAGGCCCTTGACCTGGATCAACAGCGAGAGCTGATCGGTCTTATTGAGAACTATTTTGTCTCTCACAATCTCTCGTACAAGTTCCCCTATCCGGTCTATCTCATCAGTGACCACGAAGCGAGTATTACCAAAGTTCCACTCGTCAAAAAACAAGATGAGCTGCCGAAATTTTTCACGCAACGTGATTCGAAGATGAACGTGAAGGAATCCCACCTTGCTGGAAAGAACAAACTCCTTCAGCAAGAGGTCCGCAATAGCGATGCCTCTTCCAATACCAAAGACGCTCAAAATTATGGTGAAGCTCACCGAATCATTTATGAGCTGGAAGAAGAGCGCAAATTTTATCGATTGATTTTAAACCGCTTGGTAAAAGGCAAAAAATAATGGACAAGAAAAGACTCGTTAAAAGTCTTGAGCCCGAGGACCTTAAAGGGTTTGAGGAATTCATTGAAGGCCAGCCAAGTGATTCTAATTTCCTACCGAAAGGTGTTGGTGGAGCAAAGAAAGAAGTTGCGGGCTTTGAGCACTTCACGTTTTTAACTAACGATTCAGTTCGCCTTACGAAACTCAAATTTTTATTGTCTGAGAAGCTGCCATTTTCATCGCGTTTTGATCAGAGCGGAAAGCTCATTCAAGAACAAAAAGATGAGATTGAATTGTTGAAGAAGAAGATGTTTGAAGTTTGCGATAAGGCCGGATCGCCTTACCGCAAATCTATTTCAGATGTATTCAATTCGTTTTTCGAGCCACCAAAGGTCTAGTTACTCGAGTAATTCAGAAGAATCGGTCCACCAATGTGACGGAAGTCCTCTTCCTCCATGCCATCAACTTCATAGCCATTGAGTTGCTCAAGCATGATCTGATAGAGATAACGATCAAAACGCGGAATTTGGGTGAGACCAAACTTCTCGATGAAAAGTGCGGTCTGCTCACGAAGGACTGGATCTTCCTCGCCCTTAATGAGGTATTCATTATCATTTTTCTTAAAGAACTTATGGTAGAAATTTGTGAGTTCAGAGATCGTAACTCCCATTTTTCCGGCAGACGATTCTTGATAATGGCCACCCACGAAGTTAATGAAACTTGAAATCATAATCGCTTCGAAATCAATGTTATCCACTTCGTAGTTGAGATAGAACTGATCGTTAAGTAATCCATTGGCCTTAAGGTTCTCAAGACTCTTAAAGAATGTGACCACAAACGGAAGGGCCGTGGTGAATGTTTCTGCGGCCTGATTCCAAAGTTCATAAGACGGTAGATCACGGATCTCAAGCGGCTTTGAACTTCCATCAAACTTATACTTCGCCACATCTTCGTGAGAATTTTCCAGGAAAGCATTCCAATACATTCCCAGGAAGTAACCAAATTCATCCTCTTCGAAAGGAGTTTGGCCCATGGCCTTTTTGATTTTCTTTTTTGTTATCTCAATCAGGCTGTGACCAATCTTATAGAGGTCAACAAAGTCAAAGCGCTCAAAGATGACTTCTTTAGGTGCTTTTGAGGCCGTGTATTCAAAGCCAAGCTCAAGACATTGACGAGTCTGATTTCCAACCTTCGTCATGGCAAGAGAGCCGTTTTTAAGAGCATCTTCCAGAGTCATGCGAGCGTTCACAAGGCGGACAAAGTTAAAGTGCAAGAACTGCTGACGCTTTTCATCCGCAACTTTTTCTAGCGCTCCCTTTAACCCTTCCATTCCTGACTGGTACGGAACGAGTGAAGAAGCATGAAGACTTTGGTTAGCTGAAACCGCATCCAGGTCCCCCGTCTCACCTTTTTTCGTCTTAATAAAGCCATCAATCTGCGCTTCATTCATGAACGGACTATTGTAAGCAAGAGCATCGAAATAATCCACGAATCCAAAATCACGAAGACGCTCTTTCTTTTCCTGATACTGCTCTTCTTCCATAAGCTGGTAAGAATCCACTACCATCTTGAATAAGAATGCGTATGCATTCTCAACACCGATGTCAGCATAGAGACGACGGATCATCTCTTTAAGTTCCTGAACCATGCTGAAGTCTTCAGGATATTCAATAAGAAGCTGGTTATCTTCCGTCAGGAAATAGTTATTTCCGTCCGGATACATTGGATCTTCGGCATCGAATGTCTGAATCGTGAATTGATTTTTAAACGTCAGGAGGAAGTCTTCCGACTTAACAAACTCCAGAATCACTTCGTCATCATTCACCTTAGAATAAATTTCAATCCAGTGAGCAACCGAATTTGGATCAACTGTGTCTTTCTGCCAGTAATCGATGTCACGAAGGGCCTGACGTTGCTCAGGGGAAAGCTTCGGCAGAATCATCGCCACTTGATCTGGCTCAGTGTTTTGTAATGAAACGTATAATGGTTGAATTGGAATCATGGAAAGGTCCATGCCAGCTTCAACTAGTTTCTCAATGTCTTCAAATTTTTTATAGGCCTGTGCCTCATAAAGAAGCTGGCTTAATAGATCTTTTTTGATCTCTTGATCAGTCATAGAAATCCCTCTTTTTGGAATTAGCGTTTTTACCCCATCTGCCTGTCTCTGGCCACAGATACACTCTGCATCAATGGGTAGATTTCCCTCGGAAATATGGGTACACTCTCTTTATGAAACCATCGCCAATTACATTTCCCAAAGTTCCCAGTCTTTTTGAGCTAAAACAGGGCTATCCAGGCCTTAAAGCACTCTTTTTTGACATGGACGGCACTCTCTTTAACACTGAGGAATATCACGCTCAGGCGATGTTTATGATTGGGGAGCGCTATAAGATTCGTCCTCCCTATTCTCCAGAAACAGTCCATGATCTTATGATGGGTAAGGCCGATCACTTGGTCTTCGATATCATCAAGGATTGGGAAGGTGTTCCGAAAGAATGGACGGCCGCAGATTTCATTCATCAAAAAAATGCAAACTTGATCGAAATTTTGGCGAAAGTTGACCCCGCTAAATATTTCCCAACTGCCATTCTCTCGCTTCTCAAAGAGGCCAAGACCGAAGGCATTTATCTCGCTTTAGTCACTTCAAGTGAGAAAGTGGTGACAGAAGAGCTCCTTAAAATTGCCAAGGTTCGTGACTTCTTCAATCTCATTCTAACTCGCGATGACTGTCCTTCTCATAAACCTGATCCGTGGCCATACCTTAAGGCCATGAAAGAGTCGCACTTTGATAAATCGGAAATCATTATTTTTGAAGATTCAAACGTAGGACTTGAAGCGGCCATTTCATCTGGCGCTCATGTGATTAAGGTTGGATGGTATTAATTCAATTACGGCCGAATGATATAAAGCTGCCACTGGTTTCCAGTCGCCTGATTATTCACTAACTGAACCATCTCTGGTGCTGGAGAGAACTCGGAATCAATTTCATTTGATACATAGAACTTGTCACCTAAAACAGAAATGATGTTCCAGAGACCATGGTGTTCCTGCATATCTATCATGTATTTAATGAACATGAGAGGAACGGGCCCCTCTTTTGATCCAAGTTTATCATAGGCCATCATCTCTGATAGAGCATCTCGGGTCATGAAAGTCTTAAGTCTTTCAGAGAGAGTATTGATCATATTAAGGCTAAAAACGTAATCGTATTTAAGCTTCAACATATCAACTTCAACTTGCTCTAGGTTTTGCCCAGAACGAATTTCCGCGGCCAAGAGGAAAGCACTTTTTACAGGCTTACGAATCTCTTTCACTACTGGCTTTGGCTGAACTGGCTCAGGCTTCACTTCCACTTTCACTTCAGTCTTAACCTCGGGAGCTTTAACGACCTTGGGAGCATCGACTTCCGCTGCCACTGTTGGAAGTTTCTCGACTTTGAATGGCTGGTCTTTTACATAAACATCAGTCAGACCTTTCTCTTCAAACTCTTTACCAGCGCCATAGAAGAACACACGACCTTGCAAGAAGCGTTCTTGATATTTTTGACGAAGGAAAGTCTGAAGCGAAGGAAAAAGTTGATTCAAAACTTCGTAGCGAACTTCTTTATGGGCCATAAGTTCAGAGAAACGGCGCAGGCACCCCATCGCCTCACCTTGTTTATTATAGGTGTTGATGATGTTGGATTGTCCGATTAGAAAGTAAGCATCACGATTCGTTGATAAACCATAAATCTCATCTTCTTCAGAGCACAGAAGTGTCATGAGTCTCTGATCGGCCTCACAAGTTTTCTGGAAACGAGAGGCGATTTCTTCATCACTGCATTTCCCCTTACACTCAACGTTCATGCGGTAATGGGAATACAACTTGAAATCATTCTTCTTAAACTCTTTGATCCAATCTTCCTTCTTGTAGGTAACGGGAAGAGTTTCCTCATACTTGGGAGAAAACTTCTCTAAACGGCCTACGAAGCTCTTCATATCCGGAGACTTCGGACGACAGCTTTTTGCCCATGCACTTAGATTGAAGCCACACGTGTTTTTAAGCTTTAAGTGATCCGACACAAGCTTCATATGCCATGCTCCTTCAAGTAAATAACTTAAAGTGATGAGGCGGTATGAATAACGGATTTCATCAAAGTGATCAGAGAGAAGTTCATTCGAACAAACCAATCCCCCATTGAGTTCAGAACGCAGAAATGAGGAATACTCACTCTCTTTTTGAAACAAATAAGGACTGAAAAAATTCTGAAAGAAGATCTCATCTTCAAAGGACATTTTCCCTTGATAGATGTCCTGATATATCAAAGGCTGATAGCGATCTGAGTATGAATCGAGGCGCTTTTCACCCAAATAGCTCTCGGAATGGACTCGGTCCACTTTCGCCTGGGCCATAAGACCCGTTGTGAGAACTAAAATTGAGGTAAAAATATACTTAACCATCGGATATAACTAATAATAATGCGGGCAAAGGGTACTACTTGCAAGTGGGGAAAACTCTCCAGTCCTCCTTTAGATAACCCTCCAAAACCACATTTATTTATATGCTAACTGGAAAAAATTCCCTGCTTTGGCCATCTTTTTCCCTCTGGTGCTATAATGGTCCTATACGACGGTCCTACCCAAAATTGCCCTCAAGGGAAGATGAGTGATGACCGACAAGATAGATAGATTACTTCAACAGGAGAAGCGTGTTGGACAGTGATCATTTTGTGATCCTTAACGCTTAAACACCTCGACTTTCGTTTGACGGCCGACGGTTTAAGCAGAAAACTAAATGCACTTTAAACCAGAGGTTTTTATGAAAACGAAAGAAAACGTTCCGACTCAAATTGTGAATTTAGACAAGCTAAACGCAAAAACGAAGCCGAAGAGCTTACGCCCTATGCGCTCGATGATTGCAGTTAGAAGCTTGAAGCCCAAGACTGCCGTGGCCACAATGGTTATGAAATCTGAAGAGATGTCGGAAAGAAACTAAAAGTTCTTTTCGATGTCTGACTTGAGCTTGCTCTGAATTTCGCCCAACTTATCAATCTGCTTTTTGTGGATAATTCCCAGATATTTCTTCTTTAAATCAAAAATTGTTTCAGTTGCTTCAATATAGTTCTTCTTGAGCTCTCTCATGCAGAGCTGTTTTTGGGCGGCCGGAAGCATCTTACCCTGATTATCAGGCGCCTCACCTGAACAGTATAACTTCTCTTCCTCTACCGCGTTCTCAATCGCTTTAACGTGCAGATTAAAAGCATCGTCGTAGGCCGGATCTGCTTTCATTTCAAGACCCTTCAATTTCTCAATCAAATTTGGAATGCGACTTTCACGCTCTTTATCCCCACCAAAATCAAAAAGATCGGCATGAGCAGAGAATGAAAAACAAAGAACAAGAATTAAAATAGATCGAGCCATGAACCCTCATGTTTGAATTTTGATTTTAAAAATTTCTCACTCTCAAGAACAAAGCGGCTAAGCGGGAAGCCCACTACATTGGCGTAGTCCCCATCTACCTTTGAAATAAAAGTAAGGGACGGTCCTTGAATCCCATAAGCACCGGCCTTATCGAGAGAATCACCGGTATTTAAATATCTTTCCATCAGATCATCTGGGATTGAATTAAAGGTCACTTTCGATTCTTCTACGAATGAAAAACCGTCGACCTTGCCTTGATGAAAAGTTTTGACTGAAACTGCTGTGAATACCGAATGGGTGCGACCACCAAGTTCACTTAAAAATTGCCTCGCCTCACTCCGATCTTTTGGCTTTCCATAAATTTTGCCGTTCAAACAAACAATTGTGTCGGCCGAAACAACAAAAAGTGAGTCATCATTTTTTGAGCGAAGCTGAGTAAAGACCGCGTCCCCTTTTAGGGCCGCAATTTCTGCAGAGAATTTTACCGGATCAGTGGCATTAGATTCTTCCGGCACATTCAATGCAAGAATTTCATAAGGCACTTTAAGGTGGCCAATAAGCTCTTTTCTTCGAGGAGAAGCACTCGCTAGAACAAGTTTAAATTTAGAATTTCCCATTTCTTAAAATCCAGACGTAGTAATGCAGATCATTCATTTCTCTTACCCGCATTTTCTTATGATCATAACGGGATTTAAGCCCTAAAAGATAGTGATTTAAGCTTACACGATACTGATTCTCATTCAGATTTCGCTCAACCTTCTCGCCATTGCTTTCAAGTTTACCCAGAAGGTTTTCTAACGAACGTAGATTTGTGGTCTCAATTCGACGAGTGTACTCAACTAAGAACTGAAGTCGCTTATCCAACTCCTCACCCCAGCGGGTATAACCATGTTCCACTGCCAGCTTTTCCGGTTCGTTTACCACTTTCATCACTGGCAGAGTAAAGTCACGAATCCACATTTCTCGGGCGAGCTCCAGTGTCTTGATTCGTTTTGTCAGTAGCTCCAGAATTTGAAGCATTCCGGGAACATTTTCGAGACTTGTATATGAGCGCCCATTAACTTCAACTTCGTGCCAATCTTCCTCTGAAACAGGAATCGCCTGGGTCATTGAATACCCACGCAGATGAACTGTAAATTCCTCACCCAAATTGGTTCCACGTTTTTTGAAATAGGCCTTGCCGCCTGACTGATAAGTGAAATCAAAGCTCACATTCTTCCCTACCAAGGTAGAATTGGGAGCGACCACCATGAAACGAGTCTCAAGAGGCATCTCTCCATTCTGAGTTTTAAGATCATTGAGTGCCTTCATCTGACCTTTGATGGCGTTGTCATCGAGCTCCATTACTTCCGCCAAATGCTGACTATCGGTTTGAGATTTAAAAATTTCTCTCTCATAAAACTCAACGTTTGCCTCTCTCACCAATAGAGGAAGGCTCAATGAATCTGTTTCAGGTGCAAAGTTCGTCGCGACTTCACCTTTTGATCTTGGATGCCAAAAGATATGCCCACGATTCAAGCGAGTGAGAACAAAGATTTCACTCTTACCAAAATTAATTTCCTGGATTGAAACTGATGTTTCCGGACCCAAGCGAACCAGAGTTCCATCCATGAGATAGACCCACGCCACAGAATCTTTGTCGGTATTAAGTTCATCACCCTCTAAAAGGCGTGATAAGTGTTGAACCTTGGCACTGTTTGAGCCTCTGAAAACGGAACAGCTTCCCTTACACTGAAGGATTTTACCAACAAGTTCCTTGTGCTCGGCCTGACGAACTCTTAGTTTCCAGTCGGGAGTTACGTCTTTAACTTCACGTTCGATGACCCATTTTGTGATATCCATCCACTCTTCCGGATCTTGAGTTGACCACGGAATGATGGAATAACCTTGCCCCTTGGCCGGTTCTGAGACGTCCGCTTCAACCTTTTTGGGTTCCACTTTCCAGTCTTCCTTCTGATGAAGCTCAGGGGAAGTGAAGCGCTGCTCACCTTTTAGTTCCGGGAGGATCTCACTTTCAAGACCCAGAAACTCCTCATCCGTTTGGCCCTGAGACCAAGCTCCGGGGGCAAGAAGAATTAGACTCATGGCGAAAGCCGACCAAAATAGTTTATTCATATGATTTTCCTATGACTTTCTCCTCGGAAATCAGTCATGAAAATTTACGATAAGGGCCTTTTCTGTTAGAGTGATGGTTCATATTTTCCTCTTTCCGATTGGAGATCCCTGCTATGGAACGCGAAACTGCCCCACAGACCGAGAATTTTTCTTTTTCCGAGGCCGAGAAAAAGATTCTGAAGTTCTGGCAGGAGAAACAGATTTTCAAAAAAACCTTAGAGAAAACGAAGAAAGGTAAGAATTATATTTTCTACGATGGCCCTCCATTTGCGACTGGTCTTCCCCACCACGGTCACATCGTAGCTTCAACGTTGAAAGACGTTGTTCCTCGTTACTTCACGATGAAGGGCTTCTACGTTGATCGTCGTTTCGGTTGGGACTGTCACGGTCTTCCAATTGAGCAAGAGATCGATAAGAAATTTAATACTTCAGCTTCTGATTACGTTGCCCTTCACGGTGTAAAAAAATACAACGATGAATGTCGTGGCATCGTGGATCGTTATGTAAATGAATGGGAAAAAACAATTGGCCGTCTTGGTCGTTGGGTTGATTTCCAAAACGATTACAAAACGATGGATCTTCCATTCATGGAATCAGTGTGGTGGGTATTCAAAGAAATCTGGGACAAGGGTCTTATCTATCAAGGCAACAAGATCGTTCCTTACTCACCTGCTCTTCAAACGGCACTCTCTAACTTTGAAGCGGGCCAAAACTATCAAGACATCCAGGATCCTGCGGTGACTGTACTGGTTCGTTCAAAAGACGATGCCAATACATACTTTGCGATCTGGACAACAACTCCTTGGACACTTCCAAGTAACTTGTCTCTCGCCGTAAATCCAGAGATCGAATACGTAAAAGTGAAAGATCTGGATAAGAACATCTTCATCATCATGGCGAAGGCCCGTCTTGAAGCTTATAAGAAGAACTTCAAGTATGAAGAAGTTGAATCGTATAAAGGTTCAGATCTTAAAGGCAAAAAATACGAGCCGATGTTCCCATACTTCGCAAATCTGGCGAACGATGGTTACTTCGTCATTCTTGCTGATGACTATGTAACAACAACTGACGGTACAGGTATCGTTCACCAGGCCCCTGGTTTCGGTGAAGACGATAACCGTGTCATGAAAGAAGCAGGACTGACTGAAGTGATCGTTCCGATGAATGCTTCAGGTCAGTTTGATTCATCTGTTAAAGACTACGCCGGCATGTACTTCAAAGATGCCGATAAAGAGATCATCAAAAATCTTAAAGAGCGTGGACAACTTTTCCATCAATCAACTCTCGTGCACAGCTACCCTATGTGTTACCGCACAGATACTCCGCTTATGTATCGTGCTATGCCTCAGTGGTACCTTGCTGTTGAAAAGATCAAAGACAAAATGCTTAAAGCAAACTCTGAGATCACTTGGGTACCTGAGAACATTAAAGAAGGTCGTTTTGGTAAGTGGCTTGAAAACGCTCGTGACTGGGCGATCTCTCGTACGCGTGTATGGGGAACTCCGCTTCCGATCTGGATCAATGATAAAACTGGTAACGCCATCTGTATGGGATCAATCGCTGATCTTAAAAAATACACTGGCAAGGATGTAACTGATCTTCACCGTGAATACGTTGACGATCTGGATTTCACAGTTGCAGGTGAAGAAGGAACTTATAAGCGCATCCCTGAAGTTTTAGACTGCTGGTTCGAGTCTGGTTCAATGCCTTATGCCCAACTTCACTACCCGTTTGAAAATAAAGACGTGTTCAAAGAAGGCTTCCCTGCGGAATTCATCGCTGAAGGTCTGGATCAAACTCGTGGTTGGTTCTACACACTGACAGTTTTATCTTCGGCCCTATTTGATAAGCCCGCTTTCAAAAACGTAATCGTTAACGGTCTCGTTCTTGCGAAAGACGGTAAGAAGATGAGTAAGCGTCTTCGTAACTATACTCCACCTGATGAACTTATGGAGACATTCGGGGCGGACGCTCTTCGTCTGTTCCTTATCAACTCAGGTCTCGTTCGTGCGGAAGAGCTCCGTTTCACAGATGAAGGTGTTAAAGAAATGGTAAGACGAGTTCTTCTACCATGGTTTAACTCTTTCAAGTTCTTCTCTACATACGCATCAGTTGATGGTTGGAAAGTTGAAACTGCCGCTAAAGCTTCAGACAACATCCTTGATAAGTGGCTTCTTTCAAAGCAACAAACTCTTGTCAAGAACGTGAACCACGAGATGCAGAACTACCGTCTTTATAACGTAGTT
Source organism: Peredibacter starrii (assembly GCF_034259205.1). Classification (GTDB taxonomy): domain Bacteria; phylum Bdellovibrionota; class Bacteriovoracia; order Bacteriovoracales; family Bacteriovoracaceae; genus Peredibacter; species Peredibacter starrii. Next base: position 3,080,524 of record NZ_CP139487.1, read on the forward strand.
CCTGAGCTATTTAACTTCATCGAAGATTTAACTAACTGGTATATCCGTCTTAACCGTCGCCGTTTCTGGGACGAAGGCATGACTGCGGACAAAAACGCGGCCTATACAACGCTTTATACGGCCCTGGAAACTGTTTCTCGATTGATGGCACCATTCACACCGTTCCTGGCCGATTACATCTACCAGGAACTTAAAACGTTTGGAGGTAAAACAGAAGAATCTGTTCACCTACTTTCTTACCCTGAAGAGCAAACAGGTCTTATCAATTCAACTCTTGAGACTGCAGTAGATCGCATGCAACAGGTGATCCTCCTTGGTCGTCAGAAGCGCGTAACTGAAGGCGTGAAAGTTAAAACTCCGCTTAAAACACTTAAAGTTGTTCACCAGGACAAATCACTTCTGGATGAAATGAGCAAACTGGAAGAGTACATCAAGATTGAACTTAACGTGAAAAACGTTGAGTACATGACAAATGAAGCAGACTTCGTGGTTCTTTCGGCCAAACCAAATCTTCCAGTACTTGGTAAGAAACTTGGTAAAGAAATGGGTGCTTTCAAGGCACTTATCGAGAAGCTTCCTTCGGCCGACGTTCAAAAGATCGAAGCCGGTGGTAAAGTAACTCTAAATAACGTTGATTTCGATTCAAACGAGATTCTTGTGTTCCGTGCTGCTAAAGAAGGCACACAAGCGGTTACAAACCGTTTCATCACAATTGATCTAAGCTGTGCCCTTGATCAGGATCTGATCGACGAAGGTCTTGCCCGTGAGATGGTTAACCGTATTCAAAAAACACGTAAGGACTCAAACTTCAACGTGGCAGACAGAATCGAGGTTACAGTTCACTGTAATGCAGAACTCGCGAAAGTATTTAACAAGTACCAGAACTACATCTCTTCTGAGACGCTTATGGTGAAAGGTGCTGTTTCTGATTCTAAGATTCCGGGAGCTGTGGTTCACGAAATCGATGAAGAGACATTTGAAGTATCGGCTAAAAAAGCTTAAATCAAAGGGGCCTTCGGGCCCTTTTTTTTGTCTAAAAGGTGCCAGGTTACTCCCCTAGCGGCAGTAAAACTAATTACCGATTCTTCCAATTATTGTTCTGACACAGATGATTGGCCGTCCCTCCACCACTTACATAACAATGGCCGCCGGAAGAAACACAATCAGTCGAACGCGGACAGACTCCCGAGATGTATCTATTGTTTAATAAGGACTGAATAAGATAACCCTGACTGGTTTTTACGGGCCCTCTGTATTCACTTCGGCTAATCCAATTGTTGCTAATACATACGTGATTGGTTGTTCCACTACCATCGGCGTAACAGCCCCCTGAAGCACTCACACAATGAGTTCTAGACGGGCAAATACCATACACACTAGTGTTATTCAGAACTGATTGAACCACAGATTCATTAGTTATTACGTTTGACGACGTTCTAAGCCGTCTGTTTTCTGCATTGGCCGGTGCCTTGGTTTTACAGGCCGAATTTGAATTTTGGAAATTTGGACGAACATAGTAATGAAACAATCCACTCCCACGATAAACGTTTGAGTACATTTTCGATCCCCATGAAGGGCATTCCGGTATTTTCTTCGTACAGTCGGAACTCTCACTCGCCTCACAGTACCATTCTGAATATGCATAAGACCCGGCAGAATCGAATTCATTCTTAGTGATAACGTTGAAGTTACTATAGTCACGAATTCTCAGTGGATCTCCTGGCTGTTTACGGAAACTATTTCCTTCGAAAGTATTCTCATGCGACAAGTGGGCCACATAAATCGAATGTAGTAGTCCCTGTTGAGAATAGTTCTCAATATTACTGAATACATTGCCTCTTACTTCATTTTTTCGGGAGTTCACAAAGCGAACAACCGCATAGGCCGGCAGGTTCTTATCAACGTGATACTTACTTCCAATTTTATCAAATGAGCAAAAAAGGATCTTGTTGTTGCTATTGAAACCGGTCTTTTCATCATCACGATTTCCATTGAGGCTAATGGCCTCAGCATAATAACGGATCGCCAGATGCTCAAAACTTAGATTGGTTGCCTTGCCTGAAGAACTTTTCAGGATAAAGAATGAACGCAGATTCGCTGAGGCCGCAGTGGAACTACTTCTACCATCAAAGGTTGCTTTATTAGTCGCAGAGGCAGAAAAAAATCTAATTTGATAAAGCGGATTGGTCGCCGTCCAAGTCACTGTTTGATTATAGTAAACACCAGGGGCCAATTGAATATTAACATTCGACGGAGATTTCTTGAAATGAGCTGTGACCAAATCATGGGCACGCTTGAGAGTTAGAATAGGTCTCGAACTTGTCAGACCATCTTGTGTATCAACACCATTTGGGGCCAGATAAATTGTTAAACTGGTAGTCGAGAAAGCATTAAAAGAAATAAAAAGGCATAAGAAGAACATACTTCTAAAAAACCTAAGGCATCTCATGTAGTCTCTCCCGGTGGCCAACATTGAGTTAACTTATCGGCTACTAAAGAAAAAAACCTTATCCTCGGCACCCCTTAAGTTTTATGGATTTAGCAACTTTTGGAGCAGAAAATGGCCCCTCGAAGGGGCCCTTCCATCTATCTCTTTTTAATATTTCTAGTTCCCCATTTGTAGTTAAACACCAGACTGAACTGTTGGCCCGCAGTCGCCTCTTCTTTGCTGTTATACTTGTTAACCATCCCATACTCTGCACCGATGTTAAGATTTGAGATGCGCTTAAAGTTCATACAACTAATACCTGCTGTCCATCCATCAACGCTTCTTATATCACCCCAAGTGAATTCTCCATCGGGAGCTTGTTCATTAGTTTCAAAGTAATGTTTGTTCCCATACAATTCCCAGTCACATGACTTAGTTTCAAAACCTCTGAAGGCCAATTCTACACCATAGGCACTCGATTCAACCTGTGGATCATGTCGACCGTTACCATTATTAATTTTATTTCTCGTAAAATTCGATTTGAAAACTCGAACTTCTGCGTCTCCTTTACCAGTCTTAAGCAAATAGCCCAGATATGCCGTCATATCATCCTGGCTCCGTTTTTCTCCTGCGAAACTTCCTGTATCACCGGCGCTGCCGGTAACACCAACATAAAGATCATGACGTGCTAAATACGGCGAGAGATTTTCGAAAACTCGTTTAAGCCCATTGGCCACATGGAGTTCTACTGTTCCAGCATATGAAGGATAAGAATTTGCACGCGAATCAGAAGGTGTCACACTACTCTGGCCCTTAATCCCATCACCATCCACCACACTGAATGAAGCGAGGATGATTCGATCCAATTCATCTTTAAGTTCATAATTGGCCTGAATCCCTTTATCGTAACGAACAATGAGTCCGTAGGGAGCTGTCATATAATAGCGACTTGGTTTCCCAGGAAGAGGATTTAAACCATTGGTCTCAAAACTACCTGCGAGTAAAGTTAAATCCTGAGAGTTAGAGAGTTCAATTCCTGCACCAATCTTTGCCAGTAGCCACGGACGGTCTGCCATCCCATCGGCCTTGAACCGATCAGAATTATGGAAGTTCTGCTCTCCTTTTTCCTGATAGTGAAGGACCTCTTCTTTTGGAATGACACTCACATCAATAAAGATGACTTTAAGATGTTCCAGATTCACGTCTTTGGAAAATTGACCATCAAACTGAAAGACTGAATCACCCATGGACGTCTCATTTCCTCCGCCACGACGAAATTCATTACCAAGTACACCAGCAACTTGACCTGAAACAGAAGCACTGACACAAACACCATTGGTATAGATGCCACCTCGGTAATTACATTCTTGAACATTCAGATCCTGACCGGCCCACGAAATCGATGAAGCAAGTAACAAAGACGAAGCAATAAGAGAGTTTTTAATCAGCATAACTTTTATCCTGTTAGGGTTTTTACTTGTCATCAGGATAAAGAATTTTGGATCTAAGTGGAGGGCCCCATTACCGTTTTACTAGCAGTGTAGAGAGTCTAAACAGTTGGATTCTTAGGGGTATCTTTGGAAAGAAGTGATGAGTGCTATCTTTATCAGAAATAAAGCAGCAGGGCCTAAGACCGGCCCTGCAAGAATAATTCTTAATTAGATTTTCTGGTAGCTAGTACATACATCTACCCATCCACAGTTTGTCGTTGTTGTAGATGAATTGTAGTAAGGGTCAGTATTAGTATTTGTTGTACATTCCCACTGCTCTTCCCACTCAACACACTCGTGGTTCGCGCTCCACCAAACCAGGTAACCGATGAGGGCAATCACACCAGCACCGATTAAGATCATTTCTACGTTGCCGTTCCAGCTAGCACCTTGGCCGTAGAACTCTTTTGAATTTTCTCTAAGAAGTGTAGCAAGTTCAGCTGATGAGCTGGCCTGACCTAGAAGTGTCATCTTTAACTTAAGAGCTTCAAGTGCCTTGTGGTTTTTAATTTTGCTTTCAGCAAGTGACATGATCGATTCTTTTGAGGCCTCACCGCTAGAGATAGCAGCACTGATTTTCTCAAAAAAAGCTTTTGTTTCTCTTTCCTGGAAGGCCTGGTCTTTCTGGTCCCACTCTACTGTCATTGTATACTGATATTCATCCAACTGACGTTCTAATTCACCCACGGTTCCGCTTGCAGCTAGTACATTGAAAGTCAGGCAAAGAGATAGCAATACTGATAGTAGTTTCATGTGAAATCCTCCCTGGATTGTTTCGTACAACAAGAAATACAAAATCCAAAAAAGGAAGAAAAGAGCGAAAATGTGATGTAACTATTTGCTAATTTTCAGGTGTCAGTATGGCCCTGTTGCTTCATCGCCACCCCCAAATATGAGATCATTTTGCTACCAGTGAGAGCGAAGCGCATTCGTTCAGGAACGACTCCTGTGAGTAAAGATTTGAGACTGATGGATGAGAAAACCGGACGTAACCCGGTCATTTGTAACACCCTCATCCCCGCAGAATGACAGAATTTTTCAAGTTCATCAGGCCGAATAAAGAGTCTTAAAACATGCATGTTCTTGGGTGTGTTCTTTACCAACCATTCCACAAGTTTAATCACAACGAGCCAGCTCAATGGGTTGCGATTGAAAGTGTGAAAAAAGAACAGACCTCCTGGTTTCAGGACGCGCGAAAACTCCTTGATGACCTTACCCGGTTCCTCAACATGCTCTAAAAAGTCCATTGCCGTTACCGCATCAAAGCTCTGATCTGGATATGGAAGATGAAAAGCATCTGCCACTTCGTATTTCACTGAATGCGTTTCATCGAAGGCCTCGGCAATTTTTAAACTCTCCTTCGACAAATCAACTCCAGTGACTTTGAATCCTGCTCGAGCAAGATCATTACTAAGAAAACCACCTCCACATCCAATATCAAGCACACTGGCATCGGCCGAGAGATGTGTATTGAGATGTTGTACGATCCAGGGAAACTTGATCTTATTTTCCGCTCTCAAAAGAGCAATTGGATCATCATATGCCGTATACCAACGATCACCATATTCTTCATAAAATGAATTATTTACTTGGCCCGCTTCCATGGGATACTCCAGCGTAAAAGTTGATAAAGCATAAACACACCAACTAAAAGTGGCTGATAACAAATAAACTGATCTTCCGGATGATTGATCCAAAGGAGTCCTGAGCAAACGAAAATCAAAGGGTGAAGAACAAAGAGGAGTGCATGCAGCCAGTTTTCAAATCCATTACATTCCTGAGCATGAACAAATTCATCTTTAGTGATGAATAGACATGAAAAGACACCAAGGATGATATAGACCGTAAGGTTCTGATGAGTGAATTCTTTAATCGCGATGAATGAAAGGGGAACAAACATAGTAAGAGTATCCAAAGGGTGTCCTAGTCTCTCCCAAATTCCAAGCCCCCTTCGGTGATGCATTCTCTCATCTATTCCCATTAAAATGCCCTGTATGATAAAAGGTACATAAAGAATTTTCATAAACTCACCTCAAAGAGTGAGCCAAAAACCGTGAGTCCTGGTCCGAAGGCAAGACTCAGAATCTTCTTTCCATTTTCTGGTCTTGAATCAAGGATCTCTTTCCAGACATGGGGCAGGGTTGCCGAAGACATATTCCCTCTTTCAAAAAGAATTTTCTTACTCGCCTCAACTTGCTTATCATTCAATTCCAATTTTTTCTGAACCACCTCGATGATCTTTGGTCCTCCCGGATGAATGGCAAAAATGCCGTTCTCCAAAACATCATTAGGTTTCACTCCTGCCTTCTGGCATAAACCATTCACAAATGCCGGTATCGAATCACGAATCTTAATAGGCACTTCACGAGAAAGAGTCATCATCATGCCATGAGTTCCAGGTACCCATGTCATGTCACTTAAGGAATCCGGCACTAGTTGTTCTTGTATCACTAGCACCTTCAGGGAAGGCCCCTGCTTCTTTTGAGACACTGAATATTTAATGTGCCCATCAGCAAAGAGTGTTTGGACCACCATCTGTTCGGGCGTATGAAGTGAAGCATCCAAATGGAGACTACACATCTCTGTATGAACCACATCCACTGTCTCATTCTGATGAGAAAAAGCGGCCGCCATTCTGACTGAAGGCAATGATGCATAACAACCCATGTGATAGGCATGGGTAATTTCCGGAGCAGAAGGTTTACCACTAAAATAAATTTGAGGTGGACTTGGGGACACATAGCCCGTGCAGGTCACATGGATTAGATGCTCGGGAACTTTATCTAAATAAAGCCTCTCAAAAACTCTTTGGGCCTTTTCACCAAAGTAATGATTTCTCTCTTCAATGCTTGAGCCGTTGGGATTTTTTTCACTGATCTTATAAATACGATGACGGTCCCACTCGTCATCAACCTCACCACATTCAAAATAGCGTTCGCGAATATGAGATTCCGTAAGAGTAAAATGCCTCAAGCGGTCTTTAAATTTATCAGTAAAATCTCCTGCCGAACGAGCATGGGATTCAAGTGTCCAATCCACGATTCTACTCTGAGGAAGATGGAATTCCGGTAATACTGATGCAAAGGAATGGATAAAGACGTTCTTTTCCATAAGGGGAAATTTAGCATGTCTTCTCAAAGGCTTAACGACACATCTCAGCTCAATAAGTGTTTTAAAGGTGCTGTCTAAAATTTAACCAAATCTGCTCTATTTAATTTTTTACGCAAGAGCGTCGAAAATACCTTAGTAATTCAAGGAGTGAATTTGTGGATTGGAAAGATTTTTTCAAACTCTCGGTGATCAAGGAAGGTCCTTCTGGTGGCCATCCCTACTTTCATTCTGAATTAAAAGTCCCTGAAAATTTCTCAATGGAAGAACTTCTTATAAAAGAATTTGATCATCTCGAATTAACTCCTCAGGAGAAAAAACATCTCACCATTAATCATCGTAAAATACTTTTGCGGGAGCGATATTTTCATTGCGCCGAGTTTGAAAGGATTGTCCTTAATTTCTTAGAACGTCTCGCCCATGAAAAAGATCAGGAACTCACGTTCTCCACCAGTGGCGGCGGCATCTATCTATTTGTGGCCCTTCTGAAACACCCTGAAGTCCTAAAAGAAAAGAAACTCATTTGCTACACCTCTGAGTTTCCCCTCTTGAATGCAAAATTCAGCCAAGGGAAGGAACCGAATCTCGTTTTAATTCATAAAAAAGAGGCCCCAAGCTACTTCAAAAATCTTCCCACCTTGTGGCAAAGTCCGCTCTAGGGCATAATCATTTTATGCGATTTTGTCTTGTATTGATGCTCATGTTTTCAACACCTGTGTTGGCCCAAAGAAAATTGGGTGCTGAGACCTTTCAGGTTAACGTGAGACCCGTTCTGAATGGGATCCTAAGTGACTTCTATCAGATGATCACTCACTTTCCCGATTTCCCAAAGGAAATCATCCCTCTCATTCAGGAGATGGACACGCTTACAAGTGATAAGGAACATCTTCTGGCAGATTGCCCTCGCCTTCTTGCCAAGAAATGCTCTCCCAGTATCAAGTCAATCCGCCAAAAGCTTCAAACTATTCGCGGTCTATCAATGAAGCTTCAAAACCAATTGAAAATGTCACAATCAAATCATATGAGTTCTGTTTCAGGACTTCGACTGGTAAACCAATTCGATCTTGAGCTTGAGAACATCAAAGGTCTTCTTGATAATACTTCGTTCCTGGAGGCCGCTGCCATTCCTCAAAAGCGTGAAACTTATTATGTGATTAAGCAGTTGGATGAGCTGAATACCTATCTCTCACTGGCCCTGGTTGAATTTATCCCTTTTACTTACAAGACTGACTTCAGACATTTCTATACGAACTTCGTGCAACCCATTCAGATTCAGATTTCTAAAAACAAAAACTATGAGTTCTTAAATCGAAATGTTGATTCGCTTAATTTTGCGATCAATTTATTGAATATGAATCTGACAAAGAGAAACAAGAAGACTCCTGATGGTATGGGGCCTTACCTTGCCGTCATTCACAATCGCTGGAACTCGCTACTTCGATATTATTTTTAGGCAAAAAAAAAGCCACCCGAAGGTGGCTCTTTTTTAAGATTAGTACTTAGAACGAGTACGACCGCGAACGTCTGTCTTACGACGACGCTTATCAGCGTTCTCTAGCTTTTCTTTCATCTTAACAGAAGGCTTTTTGTACTCTGAACGAGCGCGATATTCCTTCACGATTCCGTAAGCATCACAAAGACGCTTAAACTTTTTAATCGCTTTTTCCGCTGGAAATCTGTCATCAATTGTAATTGAAATTGTAGACATGCTCATTACACCCCCTTCTGCATGACACTGGAAAGCCGAAACAGCTTCTTTTCAAAGACCAATAAAGTAACCTTTTCGCCTATGTACGTCAATCAAAGACACTGTGCAATATGTAATTTATTTGATAGAAAGAACCATGCAATTAGATGCTTTTGACCTCAATTCCTCTCATGAACAGCCTCTGGCCGCCAAATTACGTCCAAAAACCTTGGAAGATTTCTTCGGTCAGGCAAAAATCCGCCCTCAATTAGAGAAATTGGTCTCCCATCCCCGCCATGTGATTTTCTGGGGCCCTCCGGGGACTGGTAAAACCACCCTCGCTAATATTATCTCAACTCAGATCGGCCGAGACCTAACTGTCTTCAGTGCTGTGACCAGCGGGATTCCGGAACTCAAACGAATCATTGCTGAAATGCTCGATCGTCGTCGTGAGTTTGGTAAAGAAAGCATCCTCTTCATCGATGAAATTCATCGCTTTAATAAATCTCAGCAAGACGCCCTTCTCCCTTATTTGGAGAATGGTGACTTCTTATTCATTGGGGCGACCACTGAGTATCCGCATACGAGTTTAAATAAAGCTCTTATTTCTAGAGTGTCGTTGATTGAATTGAAACAACTTCAAGTTGATGACCTTACGAATATTCTAAGTCGTGGTGTAGATGATCTAAAACGTACTGAACTTCAGGACTACGTGGAAGATCTCGCAAAACTCTCCAATGGAGACGCTCGTTTTGCACTTAATCAGCTTGCTCGGCTTGCTGCCTTTAATTCAACAGAACTTGAAAACAAAGAACATGTTCTGAAAGAACTCTTTGAACATGCTCGCCAATATGACCGAAATGCTAATCGCCACTATGACGTAATTTCGGCCTTCATCAAATCGATTCGTGGTTCTGATCCAGATGCCGCTCTCCTTTATCTTGCAATCATGCTTGATGGTGGTGAAGACCCGGAATTTATCGCGAGACGTTTAATGATTCTCGCCAGTGAAGATGTCGGACTGGCGAACTCTCAAGCTCTACAAGTGACTTCTAATGCTCACTATGTGGTAAAACACATTGGGATGCCGGAAGCTCGTATTACGCTTGCACACGCTACTACCTTCATGGCCCTTTCTCCCAAGTCGAACTCTGCTTACAAAGCGGTAGATGCGGCCCTGGCCTTTGTTCAGGAAAACCCCACGATCGAAGTTCCGGGTCACTTATCAAATGTGTCGCCTGAAAAGAAAAACTATAAGTATCCTCATGCTTATCCAGGTAACTGGACTGAACAGCGCTATCTTCCAAAAGAGGCCAATGTCCAGTTCTACAAACCAGGCACCAATGGTTCAGAAAAGATGATGGTTGAGAACTGGAAGCACATAACTAAAAGGTCTTAAAAATCACATCTTGGATCCCAAGCTGGGCAGTATCGTGAGTCCCACTCTACGGTTTCTAACTTCTCACTTCCTGGAACGACACCATCACCACGGAAAATAATCCGTTTGATTTGAATCTCAACTTTCTCGCCCAATGATTTCTTAACGAGGTTTTTACACATGTATCCATCACAAGATAGATCTCTAATGTTTTCTATCTTCTTATAGATATCTCCTTTCACTTCAATCTCAAGTGAATCTTGCATGAGGAAATAGTCTTTAAGGGACTCGCAAATGGCCTCTTGATTCACGTCAACTTTCACTCGACTTAATCCAGATTTGGTATGGAGCTGCAGCGTAGGAATAGTCAGTTCAAATATTCCATTTTTAGAGCATTTATACTGGGCCTCATTTGGATTGATTTCGAAGGCGGAAGCATTAAAAGCAAAGAAAAGAGCGATAAACACGAACTTCATGGAATCTCCTTTTAATTTTTGGTGGTGGGTAGTTATTCCAAAAATCCCAAGTGCCTACAATCCCGATTAATTCATCCATGACATGAGTTAATTCATATATAAGTGTCTAATTTATTTACACCCCTTGTAATCCTTTCCCAAGGACCCTTCTCCCTCTCATGGCCTGATACAATCAAGAAAATTACATCAGGAGTTCCACATGAAGATCTTATCTCTTATGGTGCTAGGTTTATCACTTGTTTCAGTCGCTCAAGCGAAAGACGCAAAGTTTGAAGACTTTGTAGGCAAATATGAGGCACAAAGATCTGAGCAAAGTTTTCGTTGCGAAGGCACAATGGAAATTAAGCTGAACAAAAAATGTAATGGCATCACTCAAATCACGATTAAAGAAAACGGTCAAAAAATTGTTCATGAATTCTGTAAAGGGACTAAAACCAAAACAGAAAAAGAATCAGCAGGTCATGGCATCGTTGGTTCGATTGATCGCACTAAGATTAAAACGGACATTGAAGGCAACGTTATCACTCAAACTGAAACTGTTACAAGTATCTCAATCTTCGGATCAATTAAGCTTGGCCCATACATCAATCGTCTTACTTTGAATGGTGATGGTTCAGTGACAGATGAATTTCTTTCTAGCTCACTCTCTGAAGCTGGTGAAAACGAAGACGGCACAAGTCTTCAATCAAAATGTATTTACCAAAAACAATAATCAACTAACAAAATAAGTTCATTAAGGGGCATTTTGACATGCCCCTTTTTATTTCCCCTCTATAATCCACTTCAAGCTGGTCTCCCTTTTGCATCCTTAAGAGACAACTCTAAGGAGGAACCTTATGGGACAAGAAGAGTTAAAGAGACGACCAGAAGAAAAGCACTCTACTCAGATTATCAGTATGATTGTAGGTATCATTCTGTGTATTCTTGGGCTGGCCGGACTTCTTAATCAGTCATTTGCCGGACTTCATTTAGGTGCACCTTACAGTACAATTATCGCGGCCTCTGGTGCCCTTCTATTGTACTTTGGTTACAACAATAATAGCCGGGACGCATTCGTTTGCTGTTTGGGCTTTGCCGTATTTTATGGACTTCATGCCATTGCAGGATGGGTCTTCGGAACTCCTGGAGTACCGAGTGTCGGTTATGATAGACCAGATCCTGATTTGATCAGAATCATTCCGCGCATTCATGAATTAGGTAAACACGATCACGTTTTGAACACAATTCTCACATTGGTTCTTGCCGGTGGTGCTGCCGATTGGTGGAGACGCAAAAAATCTCAAAAAGGTGTTATGCGAGTTATTCGTGAGTTTATCGATGATCATCGAGAAAAGAACCAACCTAAGCGACCAGTTCATCACTAATGAGAAGGGCCCTTAATAAACTGTACCCCATAAAAAGTACATTTAAAAAAAACCGCTTAATAATAGCCCTCGGTATTCTGCCGGGGGCTTTTTATTTAAACCCTTTTGGGGCCTTTCTTCATTATAATATTTGATGGTACTGGATACCACCTTTTCAACCTCTTCATATGATCGACATTTTTTAATCTCTAAGAGATCTTTGAAGTGACCAAAAAATGATTCAATTGGTGCGTTATCTAGGCAATTACCTCTCCGTGACATCGACTGAGTTACACCTGCTAGCCTCAGAACTGCTCTAAATTCTTCATTAGTATATTGGAAGCCTTGATCTGAATGAATCATTAGATCAGTTCTTTTCTCGATTGGAATCTTACTCAGCAATTCTTTGAACTCGCATGCAAATGCAGATACTGTTGGTGTTTTCATTAATTTGTAAGAGACGATCTCGTTAGTCGCAAGGTCTTTGGTCGCTGACAAGAAAGCTTTGTCACAATTTCCATAATACAAGTAAGTCATATCTGTCGAATACACCTGATCTGGAAGTGGTGGATAGAAGTCTCTTTTAAGTAAGTTTGGTATTTCGACATGCTCCCCAGACTTCAAAGGGATTGCGCGATAAGGATTTCGACGACGGATTTTTGTTTCAAATCCATACTCTCGTTTAATTCTGGCGATCTTTTTGTGGTTTATAACATGTCCATCTCTTCGCATGAGTAAATCAAGCGTGATGATACCTGCTTTTTTCCTACTTCTCTCGTGATAATGCTTAATGATCTTACATGCCATTCTATCTCTTTCTTGGCGGGCCTCTGAGGATTTTCGAGAGGAATAAAATCCACTTCGACTAACAGACATTAAACGACAAAGATAGGAGCGATTTAACGATGGATCTTTGGAGATGGCCTCACCGATTAAAGAAAAAACAGCGGATCGTCTTCGGTGAGACCTTGGGCCTTTTTTAGCTGAGCATTGATCTCCTTTTGGAGAGCAAGTTCGGCTTTGAGCTCCTCGATAGTCATTTTATTAGGATCTTTCCGGCGACCACGCTTCTTTGGTACATTTTTAAACTTTTCTTCTCTTCTCCATCTATTCAGTGAGGAGTCAACGTACTTCTTATCGAAGCAGTTAACACTAAGAGTATCATTGAAGAATTGTTGACGAGTTCTACCGTCATCTACTCCATGGAGCATGAGCCGTTTAAATTCATTGCTGAACGAAATAGATTTTTCGGTAATTTTAATAACGTAGGGATTAGTTGTGAGCTTTTTGCGCTCAGAAAGAGAAAAGGCCCTCATAATCTGCTCCTTTTAAGGATTTTAGCCCATTTTTTAGAAAAGCGGTTTTTTTAGCTTGTCTAGAAAATGGGGTACAGATCATAACGGGCCCTTTTTTTATTTACTGAAAATTATAGAAGGCCATGAAACTTAGAGTATGAACTTTTGATTTATAAAAGAATTCGCTAAGGCCTTGCTGATAGCTGATATCAATGTCCCATAATTTCGCAGGTATAATCGACATTCCTAAGATGGCGTTACTCACGAATGATTTGGCCTCTTTTTCCAGAGAGCAAGTATCGAAGTCTCCATCTACGGTACAATAATCATTAATTTTAAAATCCGCACTATAGCCGCCAAATACAGCAAAATTGTCATTGAACTGATACTGAAGATTTACTGGTACTGCAGCAGAGATGACTTTAATATGAATCTCCCCTTTTAAACCCGATGCTTTAATTTCATAACCCGCGGCTTTTTCCTGAATAAAAGCACCAGTGCGCAATCCCCAATAGTCACTCAACTTGATTGTTGCCTTTGTACCAAAGATCAAGGTGCCAGAGACCTCTTCATTTACTGAATCACCAAGATCCAAATCAGTTTCAACAAAGTTCGCATGAACACCCCCTCCCAGAGAGAACTTATTCTCAAGGGCCGCGAAAACTGAACTACAACACAACAATCCAACAACAAGTAACAATGAACGCATGTTAATCCTTTCTTAACAAAGAAATATTTGTATGAACTTTATTTCATCACGTTCTGAATTTTGGACAACTTAATTTTTATTATACGAGAGGAAGGAGAATCACGAAGCGAGTATTGAAATGGGCAGGATCATAAAAAAGACTTCCGTTATTTCTTTCAATGATACTCTTCGAAATACTAAGACCAAGACCAGTTCCTTTGCTTGGCTCTTTCGTTGTGAAAAAAGGATTCATCATCCGTGCGGCCACTTCATCTTTAATGCCTCGGCCTGAATCCACCACGCTGATTTGTAAAAAGGAACTCTTCTTCTGCACATTGATCCAGATCCAGCGATCAGGTAATGATTGAATGGCATCAGTTGAATTATTCAGAAGATTCAAAAGGACCTGAGAAATTTGAACAGAATGTCCTTTGATGATATGTGAAGTGTTACCTTGCACAGACACCATAATATCCAAATGATTTAGTCTCTCACTTGAAATCGCCAAAACATCATCCAATACTTTTGAGAAGGGAAATCTTTCTGGTGGATCCTCAGTGTCTTTACGTGAAAGATCTTTCAGGCCCTGAACCATCTTCCCCATCTTGAAGATGGTTTCATCAATTGAGTTCAAGTGCTCTTCAACATCAAGACCTTTTAGTTTGTCTTTTAAGACAGTCACCTGAAGTGTCAGTGATTGAAGTGGATTATTGATCTCGTGGGCGATCCCACCCGTCATTTCCCCTAAGGCAACCAGATTCGATGAATGGATAAGTTCACCCTGCTGACGAGTAATCTCACGTTGAGCATGAAGCAGTCTCCAGCGAGCCACGGTCAAAACACTTAAAGTGAATGAGAGAACAAAGATAATCGCGATGAGTTTATCATTTCCGGTTGAAGGGATAGCGGACAGAAGTAAACCGGAACCAAGAATATGCTGAGCTATGAACACGACACAAGTCGAGGCCGAAAGGATGGCCCCTTTCCAAAGTTCTTCCAGTGAAAAGACAATATGAGGCACTAATACACTCGTGAAGTAGTAGTATTCCACCCCTGAACCGACTCCAAGTGCATCGGCCGTAACAAAGATGGCATAGAGACCTACTTGATGAATCAAGACTCGAGCGATATCAAATTGATGTTTTGCAATTAACCACAGACCCAAAACCGTTAAGACCGAACTTGCCGTGAAGAAATAAAAAAGAAAGGTATGCCCTTCAACGTAGGTATAAATGGCGTAGAAAAAGAAAGCAAAGAATGACCAATAGCCATCCAGGGTCGCCACCTGGATAGCAAACTTCTTCCCCTCATCCAGACCCGGATGCACACCAATAGAAAGAGCTCTAAGGAAGTTCGCTTTTAATTTGTTCATAGAATTGAACAAACCGTATAGCACTAAGAAATGAAATTATGAAGGTGAGACTAAAATATTAAGGTAAGGCCCTCCGAAGAGGGCCTATACAAATATTAGATAAGGTTTTCTGGATTCATTGTTTCAAGGTGATGCTTCACGCTTGCAAGGAACTTAGAACCAAGCTCACCATCGATTAGACGGTGATCGTAAGTGTGCGTACCGTACATCATGTGACGAATTGCGATTGCATCGTCTTCCATAACCATTACACGCTTCTTAATTACGCCAGTACAGAAGATACCAACCTGAGGCTGAAGAATCACTGGAGTAGCGATAAGAGTTCCGAATGAACCGTTGTTAGTGAATGTATATGTACCACCAGAAAGGTCGTCCATAGTAAGTTTCTTCGTGCGAGCTTTGTTAGCAAGGATATCAAGCTGACGAGCGATGCCAGTAAGGTTTAGGTCACCAGCGTTCTTGATTACAGGAACAACTAGGCCGTTACCTGGAACAGCAACCGCACATCCAAGGTGGATGTCTTTCTTGATAACGATGTTATCGCCTTCGATTGAAGCGTTAACAAGAGGATGCTCTTTAAGCGCCTGAACGATAGCGTAAAGTACGAAGTGAGAGAACGTAAGGTTGATACCTTCGCGCTTCTTAAATTCG
The DNA here is from genome assembly GCF_034259205.1 of Peredibacter starrii. Lineage (GTDB taxonomy): Bacteria > Bdellovibrionota > Bacteriovoracia > Bacteriovoracales > Bacteriovoracaceae > Peredibacter > Peredibacter starrii. Next base: position 3,096,440 of record NZ_CP139487.1, read on the forward strand.
TCTTTGATTTTGTTACGAGCTTTCACAAGGTTCGTCATATCGATTTCATCGATAGAGTTAACGTGTGGAGAAGTTTGCTTAGAAGCAACCATGTTCTTAGCAATGGCCTTTCTCATGTTGTCCATAGCAACGATTTCAACACGGCCAGATGGACGAGTTTCAGATACGCCTGATGGAGCAGCAGTTGGGGCCGGAGCTGCAGCAGCTGGTTTAGCAGCAGGAGCAGAAACAGCAGCGCCGCCCTTGCCACGGTTAGCGATATAAGCTTCAAGGTCAGACTTGTTTACACGTCCGCCTGCACCTGAACCAGAGATGTTTTTAAGTTCTGAAAGAGCGATACCAGCATCTTTCGCCATGGCCTTAACAAGCGGAGTATAGAAACGGAAACCGCCTTCATCTTCAACTTGAGCAGGAGCTGCAACTGGGGCAGCTGCAGGAGCAGTAGTTTGAGCTGGAGCGGCCTCTGCTTTTGCAGGAGCGGCAGCAGCAGCTGGTTTTGCAGATGGAGCTGAAACAGCAGCGTTAAGATCGTCTTCGATGATCGCGATTGGACGACCAACGTCAACAGTTGCACCTTCTGGGTAAAGAAGTTCAACGATTTTACCGTGAATCGGAGATGGAATTTCTGATTCAACTTTATCTGTAGAGATCTCTAGAAGAATTGCATCTAGTTCAATTACTTCGCCAACATTCTTGTGCCACTTCGTGATGGTACCAGTCGTGATCGACTCGCCCATCTGGGGCATTACTACTTCAACCTTTGCCATAAAATTTCCTCACTTTGAGAGTGTATTCGTATTCTTTTAAAAAATTATAAGTTAAGCGCTCTACCCTTCGCTGCTAGAACTGCTTCACCTAACCACTCGCCAAGAGTCGGGTGTGGGTGAATTGTAGCGAAGATTTCTTCATCAATACCTTCCATCGTACGGAACAATACGTACTCATGGATAAGCTCAGTTGCTTGAGTACCAACAATGTGGGCACCAAGAAGCTCACCGTATTTTTTACCAGTAAGAACTTTGATGAAACCTGTGTTCTCGTTAGAAGCAATCGCTTTACCGTTGGCCATGAATGGAGCTTTACCAACATTATACTCGATGCCTTTTTCTTGAAGAGCGCGCTCAGTGTAACCAACAGAAGCAACTTGTGGCTGACAGTATGTACAACCAGCAATGTTCATCTTGTCGATAGCGTGTGGGTGTTTACCAGCAAGGTGTTCAGCAGCAGTCACACCTTCGTGAGAAGCTGCGTGAGCAAGAAGTGGAGGTCCAGCAACGTCACCAATAGCGTAGATGCCTTTAGTGGTAGTTTCATACATATCGTTAACTTTGATGAAACCTTTTTCAGTTTGTACGCCGGCCTTCTCAAGACCGAAGCCGTCGATGTTACCAGTCATACCTACAGCGATTAGACCGTAGTCGAATTTGTAATCAACATTCTTACCGCCCTCTTTTACAGAGAACGTAACGTCTTTGCCGTTATCTTTAGCAGTGATGCCTTCGATACCAAGAGACATTTTAATGCCATATTTCTTGTATGCTTTTTCTACTTCTTTAGATGAATCAGTGTCTTCGATTGGAAGAAGGTTCTTCTGCATTTCGAAAATGTGAACGTCTACGCCGAAAGAATTCCAGAAGTAAGCGAACTCAACACCAATTGCACCAGCACCAACGATACCGATAGATTTTGGAAGGTTCTCAAGTTTAAGGGCCTCCCAGGCACCGATCAGACGCTTTCCATTGTGCTCAAGTCCAGGGAATGAACGGTAGTGAGCACCAGTGGCGATGATTGTATTAGTTGTGTTCAACTCTTCTTTTGTACCGTTAGCAAGAGTGACTTCGATCGTCTTCGCAGACTTGAAGACACCTTTACCGTTGAATACTTCAATTTTGTTTTTCTTCATGAGGAAGGCAATACCCTTCGACATGTTGTCAGCAATCACGTTGGCACGCTTAACGGCCACTGAGCCATCAAGACCTTTAAGATCAACGTTGATACCGAGAGATTTAAAATCTGCCAGTTCATGAACTGAGTGAGCAGACTTAAGAAGCGCTTTCGTAGGAATACAACCACGGTTTAGACATACTCCACCGAGTTTATCAGCTTCTACAATTGCTACTTTTTTACCTAATTGAGAGGCACGAATGGCAGCTACATAACCGCCGGGGCCAGCACCTAAAACAACCACATCAAATGTTTTGGCCATGAGGAGAATCCTTTTGTTACCACTATAACTATAAATGTCCCGAAATCATGGACTTTGCGCTCTGCACTTGTCAATGAACAAGGGGGGTTTTTAGCTAGACGAACGACTCACAAAAACGCTATAAGACACTCTATGTCAAGGTCGCGCTCGTCTCTGTCATTAACAACTGAGGAAATTGCCTCAATACTAACCCTTTACCCTAAAGGGCTGGTGGCCGTTGACCTTGAAACTACAGGGCTTTCTCCCTTGGTGGATAAAATTATCGAGATCGCTGCGGTTAAAATAACTGACGCCGGTGAGGTTAGTAGCTACCACCAACTCATTAATCCTTTGATTGATATCCCTGAATTTACGATTCAATTTCATGGTCTAAGAAACGAAGACCTAAATAATTCGCCTACGATTAAAAAGCCCCTGAAAGATTTTTGGGAGTTTGTCGGTCGTCATCCCATGATTGCCCACAACTCAACCTTCGATCTGGGCTACCTTATCAAGGCCTCTCATGATTTCCAGATTGAGTTCCCTCCCCTGGATATCTATGACAGCTGTCGATACGCACGTGCGATTTACAAAAATCAACCGCACTCTCCGGCAAATTTCAAACTTTCGACTCTAAGTCAGTATGTTGGGTTTGAACTCCAACATCACGTGGCGATTGAAGACACGTATGCATGTTTGAAAATCATGGCCCATGTGGCGAAAGAAATTGTGGATCACAAAGTGGCGATGGAAAAAAGTTTCGTTTTCCGTCTCTCAAATTTCGATAAAAATGATTGTTTTAATTTCTCGACTCGTCTGAAGGGACTGACCGAGATGGTTCAAAGTAAAGATCTGGTTGAATTGGATTACCGTGGTGGTTCTGTGAATGGCCGCATTCGTCCGGTTCGTCCCATTGGTCTTATGCCTCTGCCACAAGGTCCAGTGTTGTTTGCGGAATGCTTACTCACAGGCATGAATAAATCTTTTCTTCTGAAAAAGATCAAGTCCTTCCAGAAATTAGAAGCGAGTCTTCTGCAAAGGAACGTTACTTAGATGAAAAATACATTTATCACGAAAGAAAATATGGGCCAGAGATTTACTCAGCTCATTATTCTGATTGCACACTTAGTGCTTCTCAAATGGATTCTCTATACTCTGTACGAAGGTGGAGTTCTGCCATTTAAAACTTTGATGTTCCACTTCACGGGAATTTCAATCTACGGCGCACTCTTGATCCGTACTTGTGCTTATATCTACAAACGTCAGTACTTAAAGGAGCTCGAAAAGAATGGTCGAGAGCCAAAGCTGGACAAATAGTTTCAGCACGTCTTTTAAGAACATTCATGAGCTGTACCGCTTTCTTGATTGGGAACTGACTCCCGCTCTCGAGAAGGTGGCGAAGACCTATCCGGTTTTCATTCCTCGTCGTTTAGCGGAGAAAATCAAAGTTCAAGGACCACAAAGTGTTCTGGCCCGAGAGTTTCTCCCAATTGAATCTGAACTTGATCCAGATTTTAAGGGACTTGAAGATCCAATTGGGGACAAGACTTATCACAAGGCGCCTCAGCTTATTCATCGATACGAGTCTCGAGCACTTTTTACTCCTACAACCATTTGCCCGGTTCATTGCCGTTATTGCTTTCGTAAGAATGAACTGAATGTCGCTGATGAAATCTTCCAGCAGGATTTTGTCGAGACCATTGCTTATCTGAAAGCACATCCTGAAGTAAGTGAGATCATCTTCACGGGTGGCGATCCGCTGACTTTATCGAATGATAAATTAGAAAAATACCTTACTGCTTTTTCAGAAGTTTCTTCGATTAAGGACATCCGTTTTCATTCACGCTATCCGGTAATTCTGCCGGAGAGAATTGATGACGGTTTTCTGGCCCTGATGGAGAAATTCAAATCCCGTTTCAGAACCATCACCCTCGCCATTCATGCTAACCATGTGGACGAGTTTGATGAGATCAATCGTCAGGCGATTAAAAAGCTCACCAGCTCTTCGATGCAAATTCTGTCTCAAACGGTCCTGTTAAAGGGCATCAATGACAGCACCGAAGTTCTGCTGAATCTGTATCAGGAATTCATCTCACTGAAGATTCGCCCATATTATCTTCACCACCCCGATCAGGTGAAAGGTGGTATGCATTTCTACCTTCCTTTGCGCCAAGGACGTGAAATATATCATGGACTTAGGAAGCTCATTCCGGGCTGGGCCCTGCCTCATTACGTGATCGATATTCCGGGCGGACATGGAAAAATCTCGGCCATGAACCCCGAAAGCACCACTTTTTCTGGGCAGCTCATATCCAAAGATGGCGAGTTAGTTTCGATCCAAGAGCCTGACTTTTTTATTTAAGTTTTAGACTTCTCTGCCTAGTGCGCAATTTTCTTGGTGATCATCCTTTACATTGTTAAGATTTTCTTATGAGTCAAACAATCCTCATAGAGTCCAATGAGGCCCTGAAGAAAATCTATTCGCTGAATCTCCACACTTTCGTTGGAACAGACGTTATTTATCGCGCTAACGCTGACGATGCTCTAGCTCTACTTCGCATTCTTCCCCAGGTTTCCTTGGTAATAACTGAGGCCAAAGTTGGTGACGAAGAAACGGCCCAAAAAATCCATGAGTTCATCAAAGAGGAATCACTCAATACCAATTTAATTGTTATGGGGGATTGCCCCTCTCTCCACAATGAAGTGGTTTGTTTGCAGGAACCTGTCAGTTGGGAAAATCTCATTCGCCAGGCCGCCTCTCACTTGGGTGTGACAATTCAAGATTCCATCAACCGAGTGAAGCCGGATTATCTGCCGGTGGGACTTTATTACTTCTACGATATTCAACGCACTCCCTGCGATATTTACATTCGAATCAAAAAAGGTCCGAGTGATTATCAATACGTTAAACGCATTCACTCGAAAGATGTATTTGATAAATCTGTTATCAAAAAATATGAAGATCAGGGTCTGAAAGAATTTTATATCCCGAAAGACTACATTCAATACTTCACGACCTTCGTGACCAATAATCTCGTAGCAAAGCTTGAAAAGAGTGATCTTTCCCTCGAAGATAGAATTTTGACGACGGCCAATGCTCACGACATTGTTCGGGATTCCATTCAACAAATTGGCCTGGATGAAGCGACGGTCGATCTGGCAGATGCTGGCATTAATTCGATGGTGAAGTCGGTTCAAAACTCTCCAGAGGTCGCGAACCTCCTGAAGTTTTTGTTCTCGAACAAGGTTTCCTACGCCTATCAACACTGTCACCTCCTGGCGCTCATGTGCCATTACGTTCTTTCTAAACAGAGTTGGTACAAGGAAGAACATCTTCAAATTTTGAGCTTTGTTTCCTTCTTCTCAGATGTGACTTTGAAATCTCATCAACAAATGCAGATTTCAAGCATGAGAGAGTTGGCAGAATCCAATTTGACTGATGAAGAAAGACATCAGGTCATGACTCATGCCCTGGAAGCAGTGAAAATTTTGGATCAGCATCCGGACGCGGATGATTACATCAAGACCGTGCTTATTCAGTCTCATGGTAAGGTCGATGGGATTGGCTTCGCTGATAATCCAGGGGAAGAGCTTCACCCACTTTCAAGAGTGTTTATTATCTCAGATTGTTTTGTGAAAACATTATTGAATCCTGCTCTCCCTTCTACGAAGAAGGACATTCTGCCCATTCTGGCGGCCCGGTTTACGAATCCGAGCTACCAGAAAATCATTAAGGCCTTAGAGCAGAAATTTATCTAGAGCTGATACTCACAATTCATCAGTACATCATATTTCTTATTCAGAAACTGACCCACAAACCATCCATCACGCCATGGTTTTCCACCCATGATGAGAATCTCAAGGCTTGAGTTATTTTCCGCTGAGACATAGGAATATTTATATTCATCATGCGTGAATTTAACTTTGTTGAATTCTTCCTTCACTCCACCGAAGCGATCTGACTTCGTATAGATCGCAAGCATGGTTTCACCCGCAATTTCTTTTACCAGAACGCCTTCAACACCTTTGTTGGTTTCGATTGGTTCACACCAGAAGATGGTTTTATCAGCAGCATAAGAAGCAAAGGCAGAGAACATCAATAGCGAGGCCAGAAGTGTTTTCATAAAAATCCTTTTTTAAGTGAACAACCAAGATATTTTATGAAGCAGACTTCGCATCGAAAAGATGTGTTGCGCCTGTGGCAAGGGCCAGTCATCAACAAAAGATTAATAAAGATAGAATGGCAAAGTGCCAGAAAGAATTTAAAAGCACAGACTCGCTCCAAAAAGCGCGATTGACGGGCCTTCAGCGCAACTCTTACTTTTTTGGGCAACTAAAACCTAAGAGGTAATTATGAAAGCATTGGCCGTTCTAGCAGTTTCTTTGATGATCACAAGTGCGCACGCTTCTTATATGAGAACAACTTGTTCTAACTCTGATGGATCAGTGACCTGGGAAACAGGTTACGAGAACAACAAAATTAACCTGAAATACGCTCAGTTCGTCGAAGGCACCCTTACTCTTGATATTGATCAGGTGGACATTGAGTTCCCTAAAGAGGTCTTAATTTCCGAAAAAACGATGAGCTCTTGTGAGTACATGTCTCACTCTAGGGTTTATGCTGGAAAGGTTAAAATCTCTCCATCGGCCACCCATCCCCACGTTTTACGAGGTAATTTCCCTGAAAATATGGTGGAAACAGAGGTGATTTGCTCGTTCCAGGCCAATAACGAGCTACCTTGCCCAACTCGCTAATTTTTTTCATATCTTTGAAAAAACTCAGTTGACAAGTTTGAGCGGGTGGCATTAATATCTGATGCACTTAACGCGGTTTTAGCTCAGTTGGTAGAGCGTCTGCTTGCCATGCAGAAGGTCGTCAGTTCGAATCTGATAAGCCGCTCCATTAGATTCTGATGCATCCTCCGGATGCAATAAAATAGAAGCCCGGTCGAAAGACTGGGCTTTTTTTTTACTTCCGCCAGCGAAAGTAAAAGCAAATTAAATACCTGATATTCGACCTGTAATAGATCACTTATCATTTTCCTCACTTCAAGGAGCGAAGATGAAATTTCTAATTATGTCCCTCATTGCCTTAACCTCAATCAATTCATTCGCCGATATCTGTGGCCAGGAAGACGATCGAGCACCAAGTTTTGATACCCGTGTGGGCCGAATGGTGAAAGCGGACGAGACACGCGGTTGTGCCGCCACTCTTGTAAGCAACAATTGTGTGATCACAATCGGTACTTGTGCGGTTTCTCGCGACTATGTTGAATTCAATGTACCTCAATCGATTGCTGGCATTCCCCAAACTTCGGCCATTAAAGATCGCTACTACATCGACCATACTTTTGTTCGATATGAAACTGGTGGCATTGGCCAAAACTGGGCTGTCATGAAATTGAAGAAAAACGAAGTGACTGATTTAGATGCTGGTCAGGTGCAGGGTTACTATAAAGTAGCGACTAAAAAATCACTAAAAAACTCAACTGTAAAACTTATCTCTTACGCCTATGCTTTAAATGACCTTTACGAAATTAAAATTGGTGAGGTTCCACCTAATAAATATCCAGAGGTCCTTCACTTCTCGCAAGGGTCATCAACTGGAAAGCTGGTTAAATCTGGATTACCACTGATTCCCGCCATTCTTGAGCATACAGCAGATACAACAATTGGCAGCTGGGGCGCTCCAATCATTGATGAAAAATCAAATGAAGTGATTGGGATTACAACTCACGGTGGATGTCGTGCAACCTATATCAACCCGATTGGTGCTCGTTTCACAAACTCTGGTACATCAATTACTGGTTCGAAGAAATTTAAAGAAGCTGTGAATAAGTGTATGTCGATCTAAAATAAAAAAGGCCTCTTAATGATCTGAACCCCATTTTCTAGACAAGCATAAAAAACCGCTTTTCTGGAAAATGGGTTAAAATCCTAACAAGGAGCAGATCATGAAGGGCCTTTCTAATTCCGACCTAAAAGTTCTAAAATCTAGCCCATACGTGGCAAAAATTACTGAGAAACAGATTGTTTTTACCGAACACTTCAAGCGACTTGTCCTTGATTCTTTAATTGAAGGCATGACTCGAGAAGAAACCTTCAACAGAACACTTGGAGTTAACTGCTTCGACAAAAAGTTTGTTGATACTTGTTTGGGACGCTGGAGGCGCAAGGTTAGAGCAGTTGGAGACTTACACCCTGAAAAAAAGGGGCGAAGGAAGTCACTTGAAAATATGACCTTTGAAGAAATGAAGGCTGAGATTGCCTATCAAAAAGAGGTTATTGCTCACCTAAAAAAGTTGAAGGGCCTTGCGGACGACGAACTATAGCTTTTGAATTAATCCACAAGGCAATTACATCATCTCCCTCACTAAAACTCCAAGCTCTATGCAGGGTCGCTGGAGTTAGCAGAAGTGGTTTTTACTATTATCTCAAAAACAATGAAAACAGATTAAAACGAGATCTATCCTCTCTCGAAATAATACAAAAGTTCTTCGATAAGAGTCGAAAGAAGGGCGGAACTCGAACAATCGATATGATGATTCGAAACTCGGGAATCAAACCGATAAATCATAAAAAGATTCAACGGATAAAGCGTGAGTATGGTCTTATTACTAAGATCAGAAGGAAAAATCCTTATAAGAGTCTACCTACTTCGGAGAATGCTTTTGTACCCAATCTTCTCAGGAGAGAATTTGTAACCCCACTTCCTAATTCCATTTATTCAACAGATATGACTTTTTTATTTTATGGATCTGGAGAGAAAGCTTATCTATCGGCAACTAAAGACTTGGGAACAAATGAGATCGTATCCTATAAACTGATGCGTTCTCCATCTGTAAGTCAGTTCACTGAAGAGTTCAAATCGCTTTTAGGAACCTTATCTCCTAACATTAGAAGCTCTTTAATTATACATTCTGATCAAGGCTTCCAATACACACATGAAGCGTTCCGAAATCTCCTTAAAGAATTTGGTGTCACACAGTCAATGTCTCGAAGGGCCAATTGTTATGACAATGCTCCAATAGAAAGCTTTTTTGGACACTTCAAAGATCTGTTAGAACTTAAAAAATGCAAAACGTTTGAAGATGTAAAAAACGAAGTTAAGGAAGTAATGGAATATTACAACAATGAAAGACCACAAAAGGCCTTAAATAATAAAGCCCCGGCTTGTTACCGGGGCTTTATTAGCGGTCATTTTTAGCTGTACAAAAAACGGGGTACAGATTATAAAGAGGCCTTTTTTATTATCTAACGCTTTTCAATCCTACTTGTCTGTCTTCTGGATCGCCGCCCGCTTCATCATCCCCTCCGAATTTATTTCGACGAGCACCTTCTTCAGCTACTGTGCCAGGAGAATGCTCCACCAAATACTTTACCATTCCATCAACTGCATCACTTAGTTTTCTATCTCTGAAAACCAGAATCTGTTCATTGTTCGATTCCGCACCTTCTGAAAAGTTAAACGACGTTCCCATAATGGCATAGTTTTCTGTCGCGAGAATTTTGTGGTGAATTTTGGCATTTACCTTCACTTTTTTGCCAGCCACGACTGCCCAGTTATTACCGTAAACCTTCGGCGCAATATAAACCTTTTTCTGGATTTCATTTACTCTTTCAGTTCCAAGTCTTTTCACCCATTCATTCTCAGGATCTGCCAGATAAGTTTTCTTTTTATTGGCATCCTCCACTCGCTTCATCCCAGACATGATCAAAAAGCGACTCCACTCCCTCATGGCAAACGGCGTATCACCCACACTCAGAAAATCAAAAGTCTTTGTTCTCTGATAATCACTTTCAGCACGCTCAAGGAGGGCCTTATCAACTTCAGAAGATGAGTAAGCGAATTGCAGCATCCGGATTCGGCCTTTCTCTTGCTTTACAAAATGAGCGATCATATTTTTATTCACACTCTTCATCCCGCCACCAGGAGTGAAGCTAATTGTGAGTGATGGTTCTGGATAAGCTTCATAGGTATAAGGGTCAACACCAGGACCAGTGATCTGATAAGAACCATTCAAAGGATAGGCCTTACCGCGCAAAAGATATTCTGAACTTAAAGTCTTTGTTAGTTCATGGTGAACGAGATTGGCCAAGAGCCAGCTCTTCATCGTGATAAAGTGGTTCGCATTAGGAACAGACTCTTTCGGCAGAGGCACAGTTCCTTTCAAATCACCTTGAGGCTCAAGACATGATCGGGTCAAATTTCCTGACGAAAAGAGGACCGATGCCTTCTTCGGATTAGACCAATCAATGGCAGTAATTTTTTGATGGTTAAGCCCCACTGGGATCACACCTGTCACATGCACACCATTCTCGATTAATCGGTCACTGACAGCTTTTACTTCTGCTCTAACATCAATCACACTCTTCTTATCAATCCCGACTTGAACATAGAGTCCACGATGGGCCTGCTCAATCAAAGCATCTGCCACTTCTTCCAAGTCAAAATCAAAAACATTCAGAATGATTTCTTTCTCGGCCGATAGAATGAATTTTCTCCAAACTTCGATAAGGTTCGTTGGTTGAACTAGCACGCCATTTTGATAGTATGGGTGATTCACATACAACTTCATGTCCGAATACCCTGGAAGACCCGGAGGAGGAATAAGCCTTGTATGCTTCGTGAGATCAGGCGTCTTAGGTGCGTGAACGGTAATTTCTTGAATCAGATCCTGTTTAGCTTTGGCGAGTAATTCAGGATGATCTTGAAACTCTCCAATCACATAATGTTCAGGAACGTTTTTGAATTCCTTACTTGCAGGAATCAATAGCTCTCGGGATTTCTTAAATAGCGCCGGATAGTCAGGGGCCTCTCCAGAACTTGGTTTTCGAACCGCGAGTTCAGGACTTGCACAGGCAGAGAGGAAAAGAACTAAGAACCAAAAGTTGAGGATTTGATTTTTCATTCTATGATTCTAGCAACTAAGGGCCTTTTCCCTCTCACGGAAAAGTTTTCTGAATAAAATAGCTGACTAATCAAGTTCAACCAATTGCAAGCTAACTAAGTTGCTTGATTTCCGAAAGTAGCTCCTTTAACCAGCTGGCACTTGAGATGTCCTTCCGGTAACAGAGGTGAAACTTTCGATTAAACGAAGAACTCATCGTGACCGGAATCACATGGTTTAAGGTCTCATCTATGGCCGTATGGGACGGTAGCAATGCCCAGCCCTGCCCTTCAGACACCATGCGGGCAAGAGTTGTATAGTTCGGATAGGTTCGATGTACGTTAAGCTCTTCAAACGTCATCTTCCAGGACTTAAGAAGATTCTCAATCACTGGATCGTGCATTTTATAAAGTAAGCAAGGAAGGCCTTTTAGTTTTTCAGTCAGGTCTTCTGCTTTCGGTTTCGTTTTTAAGAGGCCCTTAGAGACCGCAATTCTGAACTCATTTAAAATAAACGGCTTCATCACAATTTCAGTTGAATCAATTCCAGTATGAACGATGGCAAGTTCGGCCTTGCGTTGAAGAACTGCCTCAAGTGCCGATTCATTGTTCATAGGAAGAAAAGTAATGCGGCCATTAAACTTTAAATTAACCGCCAGGATATCTAAGAACTCCCCTCGCCCACAAATCCTCACATGAACGTTTTCCGGTTGGGAAAACAATAGTGAAGTCTGTTCAATCAACTCCTGCGTCTGGGCGAATTTTGGCTTGAGTGCTTCATAAAGGGAAGATCCATAACTTGTCAGAACCTTTTTGCGGCCATCAAAAGCGAACACTTTATGTGGCAACAACTCTTCAAACATAATCATCTGTTTTGAAAGAGTCGATTGAGTAATCTGCAGTTTCTCAGCGGCCTGCTGAAGTGAAGGCTCTTCGGCAGCAGTGATAAAAGATTCGATTAAGTAGTGTGGGATTCTATTATTCATATGAATTAATTCATACAATACATGAATTAATATGAATTGTTAATCCAAGTTTAAGATTCTAAAACCTCTCCTATAAACTTTACAGGAGTTCCACATGTTAAAGCTTGCACTATGCGCCCTGGTACTCGCCGGCTACGCTATGGCAGGCATGCTCGGTGGACGCTAACAATGAGGTCACGGATGAAATTGCCCCCTTTATGGAGCTGTATTCTAACTGAAATTTCGCTCTTTATTTTCCTCTTCAGCGGCGGGGCCTTATTTATCTTTGGCCTTAATGTTTAAAGAAAGGAGAATGATTTATGAAAGAAATGTGCGATTTGACGCCTCTCTCTATCGAAATGTATGAATTAATCCTAAGTGCGGCGGAATCACCTGCCCCGACAGAGAAAGAAAGTTTACTTATTAAGGGCCATACCAGAAAATAGGGCCATGCTAGATTTTCTGATAGTTGCCGCCTGTCTTGTTGTTAATGCCTTCTTCTCCGCCTATGAAATGGCCTTTGTGACCATCACAAGAGAAGAGATTGATGAACTTGAAGACCAAAAAAGTATCCATAAAAGACTTACATTTTTTAAAAAGAAACCAGAACGTACACTGTCTGTCATTCAAATCGGAATTACACTTGTTGGTGCCATTGCTGCGGCGGTGGGGGGTACTGGCGCGGTAGAATCACTTGAACCATACATTGTTAAAAATTACGGTGTTTCAAACTCCGTGGCCGAAGCAATCGCGGTAATGGTTGTAATTGCACCATTAACATACTTTAGTGTTGTATTCGGTGAACTTGTTCCAAAGACCATCGCTCTAAAAGTTCCTTTGAAGATCATTGCGTTAGGAACACCCATCCTTGCCTTCATCGACAGTTTCCTTTCTCCCATTGTGACCTTCCTTGAAATCTCTACCAACTTCCTTCTAAAACTTATCGGAATGAGTGAGGCCAATGAGGAAGATGAAAGTATGGGTCAGTCAGTTGAGATCGGAAATCTTCCTGAGTATCACCAAAAATTTGTACAGAACCTGGTAGCACTTAAAGGAAGAAACGTTTCAAAGGCCATGCTTCCTTGGGAAAAAGTTTCTTACTTAAATTTTAGCGACACGGAAGAAGAGGTTCGATCAAAGCTGTCGACGATTCCACATTCTCGCTTTCCGGTTGTGGATGGTGATGTTGTCGTAGGAATTTTATTGAAGAAAGACCTTCCTGATTCACAAAATCAAACTCAGATTCCTTGGTCTGGGAATCTACGTTCGGCACTCAAAGTTTCTGATTCGGAACGTGTACTAGAGGCATTTCTTCGCATGCAGGAGAAACAAACTCAGCTTGCAGTGGTAGTGAATAAAGAAGAACAATATGTCGGAATCATCACTATTGAAGATATCATTGAAGAAGTTGTGGGTGATATTAATGACCGCGCGGACTCCATGACTTCAAGAATCCTTTCAAACCGTCCGAAGATCAACCTTAAAAAGTGATACTTATATGAATCAATGGATCATTGCAGGTTTTTGGGGATGGCTTGCAGGGTCAGCTCTCCTAATCGGTGCGGCCATTGGTTATTTCGTCAAGCTTCCCCAAAAAGTCATTTCCGCAGTCATGGCCTTTGGCTCAGGTGTTCTCATATCCGCCATTTGTTTTGAATTGATGGATAAGGCCGTTCAGAACGAACACTTCCTCTACCCTTCATTCGGATTTCTTGCCGGAGCCATTGTATATTCGCTCGCTGCAAAGATTGTTAGCTCTAAAGGCGGGAAGCACCGCAAACGATCAAATAAGCAGGACACTGGAAGCGGGATGGCAATTGCCATTGGAGCTCTACTTGACGGCATCCCTGAATCAATCGTCATTGGTTTAACAATACTTACTGGTGGCTCTGTTAGTTCCGTCGCTGTTTTTGCTATTTTTCTTTCTAATCTTCCAGAAGGAATCTCAAGTTCTAGCGGAATGAGAAATGCCGGTCGCTCGAAAGAATATGTTTTTGCGCTCTGGCTGGGAATTGCCCTTCTTTCAGGAATCGCTTCAATTGCTGGATACACCCTCTTTGGCCATTTCAGTGACGATGTTATTGGCGCCATTACATGTCTGGCCGCTGGGGCCATGCTTGCGATGATTGTCACGACCATGATTCCCGAGGCCTATGAAGAAGACCGGGATTGGAGTGGCATCATCACTGTTATGGGCTTTCTGGTTTCATTTATCGCCTCACATATTTAATCAAAGATTAAAGCACTGAAAGTTATTTTGCCCTCAATCTGATGGTGATAAGCTTCATTATATAACTTCAGATTTAGGAAAATTATGCGTTCCCTTCTCGTCCTGATGACACTTTGTTTTGCTTTCAATGCCTATGCCATTAGACAAAACCCTCAGGAAACAATTGAGGCCATTTTTGGAACACCCGAGAATCAAAAATTTTCATTTCATCAGCCAACGTATTTTGTATTTGGTCAGGAAGATCTAAAACTTCAATTTAGTTTTAAATATCGATTAGCAAAATCATTTCCCATTTATTTTGCTTATACCCAGCTGATGTTTTGGGACATCTATGAAGAGTCGAAACCATTTGAAGACATTAACTACAAGCCAGAAATTTTCTATCGTTTAATTGAGAATGATTCAAAATCCTTCAAGACATTGGACATGGGTTACCTTCATACTTCCAATGGCCGTGATAAAGAATTCTCGCGTTCATTGGACCGCATCTATCTAAGATCAAATTACATCACAAAGGTCAATCGTCATTATCTTGATGTAAATCTCATGGTGTACAAGATTTTCAATGAAGATGACACAAATAAGGACATTGTTAACCATCTTGGTTATTGGGATTTGACCATGATGTTAACAGACCTGATCCTCATCAATGATCAAAGTATTGATTTAGAATTTAGAACATATGCTGGTTCCAAAGGTTATGATTTTGATCAAGGAGCGGCCCAGGTAGGTCTTCTCTATAACTTCGGTTCAGATAACTTCAATCCATCACTCTACCTACAGTGGTTTGAGGGTTATGGAGAAAGCCTGATCCGTTATAATAAAAAACGCTCTGAGATCCGTCTGGGTTTTATGCTCTCATTCTAGGAGTTGCATGCCCTGAAAATTATTTAGTCTCGCAAAGTGCTTCTTCTTCCAACTTCATTCGTTGTAATTCTTTAGGCAGGGTCAGAAGTAATGCTCCTCTTTTTGAGTGCAAACTCTCATAATACTCTTCGCCATCTAAGATAAATTTAAAATACTCAGGGGCGCCTGATTTTTGCAGAGGACTAGATTTCAAGACACTGTTCAAGCGGATGATAAACACTTCAATAATATCTGAGTTACATTCAGTTCTCGTGAGACTCAAGTCGACTTGAGGGCCCTTAAGGGAGACCAACCCAGCATCATATTTAAGTTTGAATGTTGACTGCCGAGAAATAACCATCATCTCTTTAGCAAAGAGCGAAGTTGACATCAAGAATGTCAGAATCAAACTTAATCTTAATAACATGGTTCAAACCTATAGAGGTCTTTATTCGCATTCACCAGTTCTTTACAACTTGCCGGAAGCGCCCTCCGCTTATGAATCGCCTCTTGAAGCACTCTCATTAATCCAGATGAATGAGTATCTGAGTTTCTGCTATTCAATAGCTCGAGATTTTCAAAACTCTTACCATCCTCGCTCACTTCTAAAAGTGTGCAATTTGAAATAAGTGATTTGTCAGGAATGGTCATATAACCAATCAGATCAGCAGTGTCTTCTTCCACTCTGAAGCGATCTTGGTCGTGAACAAAGCTTGCTGGCGCCTCATAATCGTTCTGAACTTTATATAGGCCATTAGCGCAGCTTCTGAGGTTCATATACTCTTTATAACTTTTCTCGCTGAGCTTGTTCTCAAGGAAGGCCCAACTTAAGGCATGCCCTAGCTCATGGGCCACGATGTTTTTTCCGTGTTCTTGGTTAGTACACGAAAAAATTGAAATGTTGAGATTGTCTTTCTCAGGATCTTGTCCCGCATATTCATCAGGTGGGGCCTGGGGATCTCTGAAAGACTTCGGGGTGAAATTGTCCCAGGCAACATAACTTAAGGATTCACTACATAAACGCATTTGTGAAAGAGGCGCCGTATTACCATCGTAATCCACGTATCCCATTAGATCTAAAGTGCGATCAATGAGAGAGGACGCTTTTGTCTCGGTAGATCGAGATTTACTTTTCTCAAAATTCACTGTTCTTTTAACTTCCTGGATGAACTCCCCTGCCACGCTCTTTACGGGTTTGGTCGAAAATTGAACTTGCTTATCCAGATAATCTTTGAACTCTTTCTGAGATTCTTTACTATAACCAGACATCACATTTTTAAAGAGGGCCGCTTTGATTCCTGGAATCATCTTAATCAGTTTGTCTTTTTGATAAGAATTGATGGAGTCCATGGCAAATTGCGACTTACAGTAGGCCATCTTTTTCTTGGTCAAAAGCTTCTTGTCTTTGAGCTTATTTTGAAGAGATTGAAGAATACCTTTGTGATCATAGCGATCCATTTCTTCAAAGATCGCCTTCTTACAATCGGCCTGACAATGATTAAAAGGAACATCGGGCCACTTCCCTAAAACTTCACTCTGCAAACCATCGCTCAACTGTTGTAACGAACCGGCCATATTTTCATAGTTACCATTCTCTTCGAAAGAAGGGTCTTTCAGGTCTTGAGTGAAATTTTCAATCTGATCGGCGAAGGACTTCATGCTTTCAGGATTTGTTTTTTTCCTTTCCTCTAGGGCCTTATTAAATTTATCCCATTCAGCTTTTAAGATTTTCTTACTCTCTTCAGGTGTATAAAGACCCTCCTGAATTCCTACGGAGTAACTCGAAAGCGAAGCACTTTTGCGATGGTTGATATATGAATCAAGGCCCTTCTTCAGGACATCACTAGCATCAGAAGGTAGCTGAAGAGAATAAGTTAACCTCTCTTCAAGTGGTTTTGTGTAGTCAGTGCTTACTTGAAAGAAAGGATACAAGAATCTGCTGGCCAGATTTTCCATCTGCCATGGCTCGGCACTTTCAATTTCAGCTTTCAACTTCTCACGATCAAAATCTTTTTTCAGCCCTTGTACCAACCCATTAGTTCGATCAATTTCCATTTCTACAAGTTTCTGAAGATCATCTTTAATTTCCGCAAATCTCTGCATGTCCTTCGGTTGAACATACTTATTGAAGCTTCGATCATTTAAAGAATCGCTTGGAAGATTTTCAGGTCGACCACAAAGATCAATCGCGCATCTATCCATCAATATAGATTGCTCAGTACACTGATTAGAATTCACTCCCCCATTGAGCTCATTAATAACAGCAATCCCACTCTGGATTTCATCAGTGGCAAAAACATTCGTGAATAAGAGAGGGAGAAGAAAGAGGTAAACCATCACCTTATTTTCTAATTTCTTAAGGCAGATTAATAGAGAGCCAAGAATGCCTAATCTAGAGCGCTACAGTCTGTTTTCCATTGTTACAAGAGGTTGAAACTTCTAAAGACTCATTTAGTGAGTTTAGATTCTGTCCGCCTTTAATCCTAAGCCTTCCCTCCCTACTCTAACTATAGTCAAAGGAGTCTGCTCATGAAATTAAAACAAATTCAAGTCGCCTCTTTAGCGGTTCTTCTCGCTGCACCTTATGTGACAGCGGCAACCACCAAAAAAACGACATCAACTAAGAAAACAACCACCTCTTCCATTGAGGCCGGGAAGGTCACGGCGAAGACCAAAGAAAAAAATGCGGCAGTGTTAAAAGAACTTAATTTTAACGATAACGAAAGTTTTGATTTCGCCACCCGAGGATTAGTCGCTACTTTGCCCGACACCAAAATCATTGATCAAACAGGCAGAGTTGTTTCAAGTGGTGACTACTATATATTCACCCAAAACAAATCGGCACCGGACACTGTTAATCCAAGTTTATGGAGACAATCACAGCTAACAAGTCAGCACGGTCTCTATAAAGTTGCCGATAAAATTTATCAATTCCGAGGTTACGATATCGCCAACATGACATTTATTGAAGGTTCCTCTGGTTGGATTGTTATCGACACAACTGCCGCCGCAGAAGTGGCCGCGGCCGGTTTGAAACTTCTCAATGAAAAAGTCGCAAAGAAACCTGTGAGCGCTCTCATTATTACTCACTCACATGCTGATCACTTCGGGGGAATGTCAGGAGTACTTACGGCCGAACAAGTAAAATCTGGAAAAATTCCAATCATCGCACCAGAAGGTTTTATGGAAGAATCCATTTCTGAAAACCTTTACGCAGGAAATGCGATGGGAAGAAGAGCTCGTTACTCTTATGGTGATGGACTTGAAAAAGATCCGAAAGGTCTGGTAGGAACTGGACTTGGACCAGGACTTGCTCAAGGTAACATCGGAATTCTTCCTCCAAATAAATTCATCACTAAGTCAGGTGAGAAAATGACCATTGATGGAGTGGATATTGAATTTCAAATGGCCCCTGGTACTGAGGCCCCTGCAGAAATGTTGATGTTCTTTCCTCAAATGAAAGCACTCCACCTGGCAGAAGATGCTACATACAATATGCATAACCTTTATACCTTAAGAGGTGCTAAGGTTCGTAGTCCACTCGTTTGGGCCAATGCACTTAACTCGACACTTGAGATGTTTGGCGACAGAGCTGAAGTCGCAATGGCGTCTCACCACTGGCCAACATTCGGTAAGGATAAGATCCGTGATTTTGTGACCAAACAAAGAGATATGTATAAGTTCATCAACGATCAAACTCTTCGTATGGCCAATATGGGATATGATGCTGAAGAGATCGCTGAAAAGTTAAAATTGCCTGAACCTCTTGCCAAGGAATTTTACAATCGTGGCTATTACGGCAGTCTAAGCCATAACGTGAAGGCCACTTATCAATACTATCTTGGGTTCTTTAACGGAAATCCAGCAACTCTTAATCAACATCCAAGAACTGTGGCGGCAAAAAAATATGTTGAAGCAATGGGTGGTGCAGATAAGGTCATTAGTCTTGGAAGAAAGGCCTTTGATAAAGGGGATTACCGATGGTCAGCAGAGCTGTTAAACCATGTCGTGTATGCAAATCCAGAGAATAAAAAGGCCAAAGATCTTCTTGCCTCTACTTACGAACAATTAGGTTTCCAGGCCGAGTCTGCAACGTGGAGAGGTTTTTATTTAATGGGTGCCAACGAGCTTAGAAATGGAATCAAAGTTGGTGCAATTCCATTAGTAGGATCTACGAGTGCTCTTCCGGCAAAAATGGTTGTCGACTACGCAGCAACTCTTCTCGATCCTCAAGAGTCGGCCGGTAAATCAAAACGTATTGGGCTTGAACTAACAGATACTAAAGAAAGATATACTTTAACTCTTGGTAACTCTGTTCTCTTCCTGGGCAAACCTCAGAAAGAAGAGCGACTAGACTCAACGTACACCATGACTTCAGCGGATTTCGGCAAACTTCTAACAGGAATGACAAGAGGTAGTGACCTTGCGGAAAATGGTTCAATCAAGATCACAGGAGAAACCGGTGCCCTTGATGAAATTGCCGGAATGCTAACTCGTCCAGATCCTATGTTCCCACTTGTAACACCAGTAAAAGATAAATCTCAATTCCCTTCCACTATGGAAGCTCAGGAAGAGAAGTAGTTACTGGCAATAGACACGCCTCCTTCGGGAGGTGTGTCTTTTTCTAAGGAGAATTCATGAAGCTGATCATTTTGTGCTTTCTAATTTCTCTTCCTGTATTTGCCCAAGAAGTAAAGGACACTCCAAATGATGATACTGATCAGGCGAAGCCTTCTCTTCCTCAGAACTCTGAACAAGAACAAAAACAAGAAGAGGAGCAAGAGTTTCTTGGGCCCTATGATCGCGAGGGCAATTACAAGGTTCAGATCAAGAAACCAGAAGACGAACAGAATTCCGATTAGATAAAAAGCTCAGGTAATTTTTCCTTTACATTAATTGCTGTTAATCAACTCTCTCATTAACGGCAGTTAGCTTACTGGGAAAATAGTGCTTAATGCTTTTAAGTTTTCATGATCTCTATAATCAGGTCATGAAGACTCTCATTTTCATTATTACCCTCCTTCTCTCCTCTCAAACCTGGGCCTGGGGCCTGAAAGATCTAGGTGAAGAGATGGCCTCACCGGTCACTACAGATGCAAAATATGTTCTTTATGGAGGAGCGGCCCTCACACTTACCTTCGTTATTTTCGAAGATGCGGTTGTTGACCCTTTTCAAGAAAAACAAGTTAGAAATGATACTCTCGGAGATGCATCTCGCTGGGGAGATTGGATGGGACAAATGATTCCCAACATTCTTTATGCCGGTGGTATGGGTATAGCGAGTTACTTTCATGATCCAAAGGCCTATGACCGTGCCATGGGTATGATTAAGGCCACGGCCTACTCAACAATTGTAACGAGTGCGCTTAAGTACACTATTCGAGAACCTCGTCCGAATGCTGCTAATGAAAAGAATTCATTTCCATCTGGTCACAGCACGACTGCCTTTGCATTCAGTGGTTATGTTGCCGCTGAACATGGCTGGGGATGGGGATCCGCTGCCCTTCTTCTTTCAACCTTCACTGCTTATTCTCGTATTAATGATAATCGACACTATCTCCATGACGTTATGGCCGGTGCTACAATTGGTTGGGTCTACGGTTGGGGCATCTCACGTCACCAAAGACAACAAAGAGATAAAGAGACGGCCATTGTTCTACCACTTCTTGATTCAAAAACTGCCGGTCTGGCCCTCTACAAAGAGTTTTAGCGGCAAAAAGTTTCAATAATACCTGATGACTCAACTTGGTCTGCTTTTTCCTTTTCAATTCCCCGATAAGTAAAAAGACGTAGTGAACCCTGAGCTCAGGACTTTTATGAAGCAATGTTTTATTCTCCTTACCCTTCTTTTGACCGCAGTGGCCTGTAGTCAGAAAGGCACAGAAGTTGGTCTGAAAGTAAGCCATAACTTTGTGATGGGCGGATCGAATACAAGTGCGATTGCTGGTGGTGGATTAATCATTTGGGGTCAAAGTACGACCGGAAAAAGTTTCGCTCAACTCCTCCAAGATAAAGATGAATTAAAACTAAGCCTAGATAATACAAGTTGGACGTTTTATGCCATGGCGTGGGACGGCTCCAAAGATTATGAAGGTGCCGCCAATTCGAGTAATAACACTCCCTTTGGAGGAATTGTTCGTTGTGGAATCAGTCAGCCAACAATTCTGACTGGCGAACCAAAATCAATTGAGCTTTCGATCACAAATCCCAATTGTTCAAACTCAGTATTCGCAGGTCCAGCAGGAATGAATGGAGGCAATCTTTCGTCTGTGAAGATGCAGTTCTGTTCTTCAATTGTAGGAGTGACCGGCAATACTAATCTTTGTACTGATACATATAATGATCCAAACAAGAAGTCTTACAAGGCCCCTATTGGTAGTTATCGATTCTCAGCCCTCACACACGTAAATGGAATTGATAATGGATCATTTGCCGGTAAATGTGTTTCTACGACGACCTCATTAGAGCAGCAAGGACTACCGGCCGGCGGACCTGGTCTTCCGTTCAGATTTTTACTCGAAATGTTTCCTGGTTCAACTGATTGTGATGCCACGATTGGAAGACGTGGAGCTGAGAAAATTATTTATTCAAACGGAACAGCAGCGGCACCATCAGTTGCTACGAAAGTTTATAATGGTCTTTATAAAACTCATCACTACATCGAAATAACGCCTGCTCAAATTTGTTTGGGAAGAACAGGAACCAATCTTGGAGATCACCCATTCGCAGCAGGAACCGGGCACCCCCAGCACCCTTACACAATTTGTGATGTTCCTCAGTTCTATGGAATTAACTTTCATACACAATTCTCTAGCTCCTACAAACTTCAGGCCAATCTGGACTTCAATCCCTTCTCAGTGGGAATTGCCAACACTCCATTACCACAGGCCCCATGTCTTGAACTAGGAACGAACTTTATTCCAATTGGTTATGCTTATGCTACCTGCTCTGGAAGCACAATCATCTGGGACAATATCAATACTTTCCTTGGAAATTTTTTTGGTAATGGTTTCTCTTTAAAAAATCTCAGACTTCGTGACAGTGATAGAAGTCATCTTGGGCTATTTGCTCATGTACAAGGTACTGGAATTTACATTGGTGACTTTTCAATGGAAAAACCGGAAATTGAAGCTCGTTTCCGTGTAGGTGCTGTAGCGGCCGAATCGACTGGATCAAGTTCACCGGCAGATATCATTTATCATAATATTAAAATCAAAGACGCTGAAATTCAGGGCCGCCCTGAGTTTGGTGACAATGTTGGTAAAACAGATGTGGGTGGACTTATCGGATATCTGCATTACGGAACACTTCAACAAATCTCTATTGTGAATAGTAAAGTCAGAGGTGATTCTTCTCAAGTTGGCGGGGTCGTGGGCCTACTCACCTTTGCTGATGTTAAAAAAGTCATTTCTGAAGTTGATGTCGAAGCAAGGTCAGGACAAAGTATTCAAGACGTGGGAGGAATTGCGGGCCGTGCAGAAAATTCCGTCTTTGATTGGGTAAAGCACGAGGGCGAGATTAAAACGGACGGAAAACAAGTTGGTGGTATTGCGGGATCATCAAATACCTCCTCTCTTACAAATTTCTACACTATCTCTAATATCAATTCTAATTCATCAGATCTTTATAATTATACAGGTGGAGTTATTGGTTACTGGACCGGCGTTGGTAATTTATCTACCGGTTATTCTCTGGCCAACATTCAAACTGGTTGTAGCACAGGTTGTAAACAAGGAGCTATTGTTGGTTACGCAGAATCAGGAACTCCAAGTGTAGCCTCGACGGTTTATAACCTTTACCCCTCAGATTCTGGAGAGCAAGCAACAAACCTCTCAAGCTCATTTGTTCTCCGGTCACTCGGGGATTTCAGAATTCTGAGTTCAATGACGGCCTTGACAGATACAACTTCGGACGACTGGAAAATGGTGAATGGGGTTTATCCTCGCTTTGATTTTGAATACCATCCTTGTTCATCAATTGCTCTACCATCGGGAACTGGTACAACTGATTCGCCAATCCTTATTTGTAATGAAACTGATTATCAAAGCTATGCCTCAACTGGTCTCAACATCAAGCTAATGGGAAATATCAGACTCCGAAATCTAGGGACTGCTCCATATGATATTCCTACTTTCAGTTCGAAACTGGAAGGAAACAACAAGGCCTTAATTGGAGGTAATGTCGATTCTGCTGGAACTACAGGCACTGCCCACATTGGAACTCTTACTGGTGAGATCAAAAATTTAAAAATTTATGGTATGAGACGTACTAATACCTCGGCCAACTCTATGGCATCTCCTTCTGCGGTTTTCGTTTTTCAAAACAACGGAAAGCTTCTAAATATGAAGGTTTCCACGATCGGTAGATTTAGTGGGTATGCAGCGGGGTTTGTTGGAAAAAACGCTGGCACAATTCAAAATGTAAAGTTTGATGGAAATGTTTCGGGAAGCTATGCCATTTCAACTCTCGTGCATACCAATCAATCCACGGGAAAGATCTACGATTCAAGAGTTGGTGGCCAGCTAGGTTGTTATCATCCATCCAACCCACTACTCTGCGACTTCTTTGCGGGCCTGGCCTATAGGAACGAAGGGGAGATCGCTCGAACTGAAATGAATGTACATTTCTGGGATAACGGTAGCTTCGTTAGTAATAATGTCTCAATGCTAGTAGACGAGAACGTTCCAAACGCAAAAATCATTGATGTGGTCGTTCCCAATCATGCAAGTTTTCTCACTCGAGGAAATGGAACTTTCTATTTCAGCAGAATTAACAACGGAATCTATCAACGAGTCATTAATCTAGGTAAACTTCTCGCTGGAGACCTTTCAACGTCGGCCCTCAATGGTTTTCCAGGCCAGGGAAATCCGGTCCTAGGAAATAACAACGGCATCATGACCGATGTCTTTCGCGGTGGTATCTCCGGAAAATTGCTTCTAGAAAATGTTCCTTATACATGTGCTAATGGAAATACTTTAGATATTCCGGCCTGGTCAACTCTCTCATCCTGGAATTCTTATAGCTCTGGTTATTTTAGTCTACCTATCACAGATAAAAAGCTCGTTGTCATTTATAAACCTGATAGCGGATTACCACAGTATCAACAAGTCACAAACATAACCGGTACGCAATTATCAACAGTCATGGCCGCTTGTAACACAAGCGGAAAAGTTAGCGTTGTAATGACCTCAGATCTATTTGTTTCTCCCGGTACAACTCTCCCAGAAGCGAATGTCATTCTTCCGCAACATGTGGCCTTGACCGGTAGATATGGCGCAGGCTGGACTTCTATCATGTGGGACATGAACAATCCTGACGATGAACAGAAGATGCTTGACTACCACGCTTACAAAATGGGTCTATCATCTACGCCGGTTCCTCGCGCAGTTTGGCAACTAGAAGACGAAGGTCCTCGCTTGTTCGAGGACTAATCCCACCAATCTCGCCAGCGCTCTCGCCACCGATTCCATCGATCATACATTCTCTCCCACCAGGAATCCGGTTCGGGTGGTCTTGGTGGAGGTTCAGGTGGTGGTGGCTCAGGCGGTTCTCGCCTTGGCCTTGGTCTTGGCCTTCTAACTGTGTCGTCTCTTTCCTCCCATTCATTATCATCAGGATAGGAACTCGTTTTTGCTAACACTCCACAAGCAATAGGTATTTCACTATTTGCGAGGGCCGCCGGTAATTTTTTGGGTTGACCGTAGATGACAACCACTCTTCCATCAAGTGGTAACTCGACCCCATCGAGTTTTACCATCGAGTCACCTTCAGCATCATCCGGCTGTTTCAAATCACTTAACATCAATGAATAAGAGGTGCTCTTTTTGTACCTGTAATCACCACCAGGGAAGACATGATTGCCTGCGATTTGAGAACTTAAGTCGTCATCAAAAGGCACAAGCTTACGGCCAATGCTCTTTTGAGCTTCGTTATAATCCACATAGCCATCCCGATTGGCGTCTGCGTTCATGATCGGACATTCAATGCCTGTGTGTAAGTGTTGAGGATGGATTCCTCCACCACCTTTAGAAAGTTTAATGAGAACTTCGAATTGATCGCCAAGCTTAATCACCCTCACCTTCCCGGTGACATTGGGTGCGACCTTATCGTTGATGGGAAATAGTAAAGCGGTATAGGTGCCGTTAGGTGGTTCCTCATATTGGATTTCATCATCAACTTTAGTGTTCTTACCGCAAGCGGCAAGGAACAGGATGATCCCAAATTTGAGTAAGAGAATTTTCTTCATGGCACTCTCATCAATGCACTGATTCTTCACCATTGCTGACAATCATTACAATGCTAAGAGCGCCAAAAAAAAGGGACCCTTAGGGTCCCTGTGTGGTGAATTATTTAGAATTTGCGCGGTAGAGAGATTTACAATCTTTACTCACCTTGCCGTTAATATTCTTTTCAATACAAGAGAAGTTCGGCTCACCTGTGTTACTTACACATTTTGCCGCCACTGCTTGTTGATGACATTTAACTTCCAGGTTTTGATCAAATTCAATCTGAGTCGATTCCGCGAAGGCCAAAGTTGTTAAAGAGAGGGCCATTAAAACTGCAATTTTTTTCATTGATTACTCCTTAAATTAATACTTCGGTGCTAGTTCATTCATGATTTTACCAAGCGCGTATGGCACAGAGTAAATTCGGCTAGATGTGTAGTACGAAGTATGGCTGTAACCCAACTTATGCATCCATTCGTGCATCATATTGTGAGCAACCTCTGAAGAGGTGTACTTGTTAAAGAACTTCGTGTTCATGTTAATGACTTTACTGGAAGTCGTTGTGTAACCCACTGTGCTTGAATTTTGGTAATACAACTTAACAGTGATATCCATCGCATTGTTCTTTGTCGGCGTCAGCTTTTCTGCTCCTTCCAGAATTTTTTGATAGATCTGAGCATTAGTTAGACCATTGTTACTCAAAAACTGTTTCTTGCCGGCGTATGTGTGATTAAGAACGCGGGTACGGAATTCTTCAGAACCAATGACTGCGCGAATTTTTCTTTCGGCCGACTGAATTTTTGATTCCTGTGAACTGGTCATGCCTACAGTTGTAACATTGGTGTCAAAGGTCTTGGCCAAGGTTGGCACCGCTGCGAGTGAAGCTTCTACAGAGAACAAGCCGACTGCAAGCGCGAGAGGAAGTACCGATTTCGTCATGAAAACTCCTTACTGTTTTTGTTTTTTGCCTTTCCATGGGCAAACCTAAATTTTCTCTAAAGGAGTTCGTATTTTCGACGGAACGATATTTGATGCAACAAGAGGTTGGTGCGCGAAAGAAATGAAAGTTTGAAGATTTCTATGAATTCAATTTTCTGGGAAGAGATTTTTTCCGGAGACGGAGTGTTTAAATGCAGAATGAATGATGGGAGTTTTATTCCGGAATGCGGGTAAAAACAAAAAGGCCACTCTCTCGAGTGGCCCTCATTAACTAATCTTTTCTAGCGTACTCGGTACAAACGTCTGCGTAACCGCAAGTTGTATAAGTTTGTGGAAATGTACATGTCGTACTTCCATAGTATGTTGGCCCGTAATAAACCTGACCATTACAAGTATTGTATGTGTTACATACATATTGATTCTCATAAGCAACACACTCATGGTTTGCATCCCACCAAGCGCCATACACAAGAAGAGCAACCACGATACCACCAGCGATCCACGGGAAGATCACGTAGCCGTTCCAACTAGCACCTTGAGCATATAGTTCTTTTGTCGCCTCTTTCACAACTTGAGCAAGTTCTTCAGATGAGGCGTTCTTCGCAAGAAGCGAAAGCTTCAGTTTAAGCGCTTCAACTGCTTTATTATTGTTTACACGTTTTTCAACGAGCGTCTGAATTTCTTTTTGAGAAAGACCAGCTTCGATAAGTTTAGACATTTTCTTGAAAAAGATTTGAGTATGTTCTTCATAGAACTTTTCATCTTTTTGGTCCCAATCAACTGTTAAAGCATATTGATATTCATCAATGCTTCTTTCAAGTTCTTGGATTGTTCCGGTTGACGCCATCACATTTAGTGAAAAGCAGAATGCGACTAATAGAGAAACGAATTTCATGTTGAGCTCCTTTCAGGTAAGAGATGCGCCCTTGTAGCAAAAGGAATTCAACATGAAAACCCAAGGAAACTGGATTTCGTCTAAAGGGCCCGGCGCTTAACGAGTAGTAAGTAAGCTAAATAAGATAAGACCCCGCAAATACACATGATTGCAGTCATTGTGAGGATGGTCCCGTTATGAAAATGGCTGACGAGACTTGAGATTATCCCCGCAACTGCAAATTGGATGGTGCCCATTAAGGCCGAGGCACTACCTGCGTGTTTTTTCTGATGGGCCAAAGCACAGGCAGAAGTATTCGGAGCAATTAGACCCATATTTGAGATGATAAGGAACAAACATCCGCACATGGCCCAAATCGGCCCGTTAGTTAGACCTACGATTAAAATCATGACACCAAAGATAGTCACGAAAGGAAGAGCACGAACCAGGATTTTTTCCGGCGGATGCTTTCGAAGAATGCGTCCATTGATTTGAGAAAAAGTAATGAGCCCGCATGCATTTGCTCCGAACACCCATGCATACTGAGCAGGAGTTAATCCATAGTGATCAATGAACACAAAGGGCGATCCCGTGATGTAGGCGAACATTCCTGCGTAGACCAAACTCATCGACAAAGTATAGCCGGTGAAATTCTTATCTTTAAAAATACCAATGTAGTTGCGGAAGATGTCCTTCACTCCATACTTAACATCGGGTTTATGAGTTTCCGGTAAAAACTTATACACACAAAATAGCGCCATTAAACTAATGACTGTCAGGATCCAGAAAATAGAGCGCCAACCGAATGCGGTAGTGAGAATTCCGCCCATAACAGGAGCAAGAATTGGGGCCACCCCCATAATGAGCATTAATAATGAAAATACTTTCGCGGATTCATGGGACTGATAAAGGTCCCTGACCATGGCACGGGTAATGACCATACCGGCACAAGCACCCAGGGCCTGCATGAATCGGTAAAAGATGAGTCCATTTACGTCAAACGTTGAAGCACAAGCAAATGAGGCGAGAGCGTAAGTGATCAAACCAACATAAAGAGGTTTCTTCCTTCCCCATCGATCGGTGATGGGACCATAGAAGATCTGGCCCAAAGCAATCCCAACCAGAAACGAGGCAAGAGATAACTGAACAGATGCCAATGGCACAGCAAAGTCTTTCGCTATTCCCGGAAGCGCCGGAAGGTACATATCGATTGAAAGAGGACCAAAAGCGGTCAAAAGACCAAGGATCAAGATAGTGAGGTTCACGATTAACTCTTTTTAACAGGAATCAAACAATACAGGGGTCTTTTTTTATCGCCATTACACACTCTCTTCAATAGAATTTTATCCATGGAAAAGAAAAACATTGTGATCCTCACTGCTAGTGAAGTTAAAAACTTGGAACTCGCTCAAAAATTCAAAGAAAGCCTTGAATCTCAGAATGCCAACGTTTCAATCATCAATATGGTCGAACTTGATCTCCCTCTGTACTCTTCGAGAACTGAATCAAAATTTACTGGGGCCGAACTTTTAAAGGGTCAAATGCCCCTTCTTGAGCAGGCCCATGGATATGTGTTTATCGCTCCGGAGTACAACGGAAGTACACCTCCGGTGTTCAATAACTTT
The DNA here is from genome assembly GCF_034259205.1 of Peredibacter starrii. GTDB lineage: Bacteria > Bdellovibrionota > Bacteriovoracia > Bacteriovoracales > Bacteriovoracaceae > Peredibacter > Peredibacter starrii. Next base: position 3,125,220 of record NZ_CP139487.1, read on the forward strand.
CTGGCCTGGCTTAGCCGCTCAAGCAAAGACTGGAGAAATTGCTTAAACGGTCGCCCTGCTGCCATCGCAACTTTCTCTGGCGGAGGCGGCTTTAACGTCCTGCTTGCCATGAGAACACAACTCGCATTTATTGGTATGAATGTAATTGGGCGCCAAATCCTCACTCATAGTAATAAAGTATTGGACGAGAAATCGTTATTATCGGTCAGTCAGGAATTAGTTAAACTATGCCTCTAATCCTGTCTGTTGCCCCACTGCAAAATTCAAGTAAAAAAAATCATGCCATAATATTAGGTACTGGAGTTAATAATCATGGATCGATTATTGTTGCTCATTTCATTCGTATTTTTGGTTAACGTTCAAGCTGTTGCCGAAGACAAGGATGTCCTGACCCGTTTTTTTAGAATTTTGCCCGAGGCCCAATCTCATGCGGTTTATGGATCTGCTCGAGATCGCTTCTTCAAACCTGAATCAATTAAAGTGTTCGTCTGGAACATCAAAAAGGGTCTAGAGTTTAATTGGGAACCGGAATTCAAAAAGTTTGCTGAAGGCCGTGACTTGATTCTTCTTCAAGAGGCCTACAGAACTCAGCTTTTTAATAACACCACTTCTGCTTTTGATGGAATCCGTTGGGACATGGGAATTGGTTTTCTCTATCGCATGTATAATGATCAGGCGACGGGAACCATGATCGGCTCTAATGTTGATCCTACTGAAGTGATCGTGAAGCATTCAGTGGACGATGAGCCCGTGACCGGCACTCCTAAGGCCATGACTTTCGCCAAATATCCTATCGAAGGTCGCCAGGATGAACTATTAGTGATCTCGGTTCATGGAATCAATCTCACCAGTCACGCGACTTTTGTGAGACACATGAATCAGGCACAGGCCATTATCGATCAACATACTGGTCCTGTTCTTTTTGCAGGCGACTTTAATACTCGTACTCAAATGCGCACAAAATATCTTCTGAACATGATTCAGAAGAACGGTTTCAAGACTGTGACTTTCAAGAATGGTCACCTTCGCATGCGCTTCAAATTTACAAATAACTACCTCGATCATGCCTTTGTTCGTGGCCTTTCTGTAAGTAACGCTGAAGTTATTGGCCAGGTATCTGGAAGTGATCACAGGCCGCTTTTTCTCGAGATGTCAGTCGATCAATAATTGATTCGGCACTCACTTTGCAAACTCCATTCATAACGACTTGCTCCCGCATATACTTGCGGGAGTTGGTCCATTTTTTCCCCATCACGGGGTAAAACAGGAGCAATGCTGTGAGTGAATTGAACCCAAGACAATTTGCCGTTATCACCGGAATTTCAAGCAAACTTGGTATGGAAATGGCACGGCAATTTGCTTCACACGGTTATGATCTTCTCATCACTTCTCCAAGTGACGGCATCGCCAATGCAGAAGATGATCTTCGAACTTACGGCACTCAAGTTATTGGCCTGGAAGTGAAACTAGAAACTTATCGAGGGACCGAAAAACTTTACGAAACAATCAAATCCTTTAACCGCCCTGTTGATGTTCTCGTCATGACTTGCATTGATGGTGTGAGTGGTGAATTTAATGAAACAGCTTTGAAAAGAGAGATCCATCTTATCAATCACAATATCGTTTCCGTCATTCATCTCACTAAGCTCATGTTGAGAGACATGATGGGTGAGGGCCAAGGAAAAATTCTTCTCGCTTCTGCTTTTCCGGCCGCTAACTCCTCACCTCTGGAAACGATCTATGGAGCGAGCATGGCGTTTCTCACGAGTTTCGTTGATTCTATTCAACACCTCGCTCGAACGAATGGAGTCACGGTCACCACTATGATTCCAGTCATCGGAGAGGAAAATCAGTTTGAAAATGATGTCGTTGCTCATGCCCGTGAAGGGTATGAGGCCCTAGTAAGTGGTCGAAGTAAGGTATTTGAAGCGAGCTTGAAAAATAAACTTCAAAATTGGGCCAATCAAATCATTCCAGATAAGATTAAAACTGAGTTTCAACGCCGCGTTAATGAGGCCAATTCCAGACAGTAAAAACTTCACGTTTTCGCATCGAATAAATTAAAAGCGTTTAAAAACTTAAACCTCTGTTTGACTTATCAAACTCCCCTCTGGTACAAGTCATTTCAACAACCAAAAAACTCTTTTGATTTAAGATGTTTCAATTACCTTTTGGCCTAAAAAAATTAGTTCTAAATTTCAACCTTTTGACTTTCGGGGCCAATCAACTTCTCTTGTTTTCTTTGTTCCCGATTTTGGCGATGAAACTTGGCCTTTCAATTTCCATCATTGCCCTCGCCTTTTCTTTTGGAACATTGATCTTCTTATGGGGATCACCTTATTGGTCAAATCGCGCTGATTTAGAAAATCCCCATCGTGTTCTCTTCATCAATGTAACAGGCCTATTTGTATCTCTGGTTTTTGCTTCTCTCATTTTCTTTCTTGAGAAGTCTTTCACCATGACAACGGCACTGATGATTCTTCTTATGGGAAGAATCTCTTACGGCGCTCTTGCTTCTGGAATTCCTGCGATTTCTCAAAGTATTCGTCTTTCGTATGGTCAGGAGATGATGAAGAGCATGTTCTCTCACTCTGCCTACCTAAATGTTGGTCGCACATTAGGACCTTGCCTTCTCCTACTTCCGTTCAGTACTCAGACCATCATTCACGGTCTCACAATTTGGGGAGCTGTTCTTTGGTTTTTGAATCTCATTGTGATGATGAGTGAAAAAGAACCAAGTGAACCAAAAACTTCAAAAAAACGTCCTTCTCCATTCGTAGTTTCAAAAGAACTTATACTTCCAATTGCTCTCACCATGAGCTTTGGTCTCTATACCGGAATGCTACATTCAAGTCTTGGACAAAAGATCAGTTTGGATCTCGCTTTGAATGCCGAAGCGGCAAGCACATTTATGGCAAAACTTCTTTTAAGCGGAACCATCATCATGGCGGTGGTTCAAATCGTCGGCAGTACCCTTTTTAAAAATAACTGGCGAGTTCCGCTTTCTGTGGGAATTCTTGCTATGACTGTTGGTGCTCTTCTTATCTCATTTCTGCCGAGTGAGCTTAGTTACTGGGCCGGTATTGCGGGCATCTCTTTGGGAATTGCATTCCTTCAACCAAGCAACATCACATTTATGGAAAGTCTTGGTCTAGGTGGTGAAACTCGTGGTCAACGCTTGGGACAGCTTGCTTCATTCAATACACTTTCATACGCCCTGGGTGGAATTCTCGCGGCAATTGGTAATCATCAGTTAGTTTCGGTTCTTATTCTGGGGCTTCTCATTGTGAGTGGAGTTAGAATCTTGACTCAAGTCGAGGTCAAAGTATGTTAGCCTCATTACATTCGGCCACATGTTTTTATAATTCTCTCTTCCTCGAATGGAGACAGCAACGCCTCGGAACTTTCCAGGGTCAGAATGCTTTCTTCGTTCTTTTAAATCCAGAACAAGAACTTGTGATTCCTCTTAAGCGTCACTCTCGCTTGGGCCGTCATGAGTATCAAGGAACTTTCTTCATTGGTACCAAGGGCGACTATTCATCGGTTTCTTTCTCTCAGTCAGTTGAGCTAATGCTAAATGTTTTGGCAAAAACTGAAGACGAGATTCAAAACATTAAAAACTTTGTTTCCCGTGTGAAAGACAGTGAAGAGAACATTCGATTCTCACTGAAACTTCGTAAGAGCGATTTTGAATCAATCTTTACTTCATTGCCTGACTTCAAAGACGCTGAACGCGCTTTATTTGTGGGTCATGCTTTTCATCCAGCACCAAAAAATAAAACCGGCTTTAATCAGATTGATGCTAAGTTATTTTCACCTGAATGTGGTGGCCAGTTTCCTCTACGTTGGTTCTGGGTCGCCAATGATATGATCTATCAAAAATCATCTGAGGTGTTTGAAGATCTCGGCTGGTTAAACAAGATGTGGAAGGAAGAATTCCCGCATCGGCCGGCGATTGAAGGTTACCAGGCCTTCCCAATGCATCCTTGGCAAGCTCAGCATATTCTTTCTATGCCGATTATTCAGACCTACATGAAAGAAGGTCGCATGATTGAGATGAATGAAACGGGTCCAGACTGGTATCCAACGACTTCTCTTAGAACGATTTACCGCGAGAACGCGGACTACATGCTGAAGTTTTCACTCAATGTGAAACTCACAAACTCTATGCGCCACCTTCTTGAGCACGAATTACTTCGAGGTCTTCAAGTGCATGAGGTGTTCAACACAACTGAAGGAAAAACGCTTCTAGAGACTCATCCTGGTTTCAATGTGGTGTTTGAGCCTTCGTATTACGCAATCAAAGACGAGAATGGTGCTCCGATCAAGGAGACCTTTGTTGTATGTCGTGAGAATAGTTTTAAATCTGATAAAGTGAAGCATGTGGTTCTAGCGGTGTTAACTCAGGACCATCCAGACTTTAAAGAGAATCTTCTTCAGACTCTGATTAAAAAATATGCTGAAGAAAATAAAACTGATTATGCTCAAGCTTCTGAGAAATGGTTTGAACTGTATTTGAAAAATGCAGTGGCTCCAATGCTTGATGCTCAGAAGAACTTTGGAATCCTTCTTGGGGCCCATCAGCAAAACCTCATTATAGGGATTGAAAACAATCTTCCTGTGAAGGCCACTTTCCGCGATTGTCATGGAACTGGTTACTCTCCTCTTGGATTTGAATTATTCGGAAAATCTGTAAAAAGCATTGATATCGATAATGGGAACATTCTTAATTATGAGATCGCGAACTACTTGTTCACTTACTATCTCATCATTAATTCGACCTTTAATGTCATGACGGCCATTGCTCAAGGAAATGCTGTTTCGGAAGAAAAACTCATTCACCAAATGAGAAGCTTCCTGGAAGCTACCCTGGCAGAGGACCCTAAAGATCCAAGCTGCATTCAGTACTTACTTAATGACAAAGTTTTACAACATAAAGGGAACTTCCTGTGTAGTCTCAGAAACATTAACGAGAACACGGCCAAGAACCCACTGGACATCTATGTCCAAATCCCTAACCCATTCTTAGTAGGAAAATAAATATGAACTCAGAAGTAGTTTACTCACCTCTAGTCTCAACCGATTCATTCAAGGCCATCCTTAATGAAAATGAAATCACGGTACAATCAACTCGTGACCAGAAACTAACCGCCACTTTTACGATTACGGATAATGAACTTTCATTATTTTTCAAAGATTCAAATGCCACAGATCTCAAAGAGTTGACTGACATTGCCCTTGAGCACTTGTTTGGTTTTTATTCACACGTCACTCGCATTCAACTTTTCCAGTTCACTCTGGCAGATAAAGACATTTTCCGTTCTGAGTTTTATCAAAATCCGGCCCTATGGACCTACAAGAAGAAACATACCATTACTCCGGAACGTTGGACGGAAACAAAAGGTCGCGCTCATCCTGTAAGACCTCGCCTTCCTTCTGGAACTCTCTACCGCCGCTACTATCCAGCAGCTGGTAAGACTCTCTCATTCCGTTTAATCACGATGGATGATCTGGATATTTTCCATAATTGGCATAATCAATCGAGAGTTGCCCATTTCTGGGAACTCGCAAAACCAAAAGAAGAGCTTCGTGAATATATTCAGAATGGGTTAAATGATCCTCACCAGTTCCCAATCATTATCGAGTCAGATGGTAGGCCGGTTGGTTACTTCGAATTCTACTGGGTGGCAGAAGATCGTCTAGGTCCTTACTATGAAAGTGAGGCCTTCGATCGTGGCTTCCACTTCCTGATTGGCGAACCAAGTTTCCTTGGCGGCTTTAATACAGATTCGGCCATCAAGTCTGTTCTTCACTTCTTCTATTTGGATGATCCTAGAACTCGTAAGGTCATGGCAGAACCTCGTCACGATAATGCAAAAGTTCTTAAATACGCTCAGGCCTCTATTGGTTGGACGAAACTTAAAGAGTTCGACTTTCCTCACAAAAGGGCCGCTCTTCTTGAAAACCGTCGCGAAGTGTTCTTCGGGAGACATGCTCTGTGATCAAAACCTGGAACACTGTTAATCAGGAGCTGGTAGCAAAATCCATCGGTGAACTTACCTTTGAGGAAGTGCTACGTCCTGAACCAAATGGCACTCACTTCGAATTTACCACGAAGTCTGGAGTGAATTACCGTTTCGAGGGATGGAAGACCGTATGGGAATACCTACGTGTTAAACCATCTACACTTATGAGAAATGGCGAATCGGTTGTAAGTGCTGCCCAGTTCTTTTGTGACATCCAGCCTGAAACTGGAATGAATGATATTACCTTGGGGAATTTCTTCGAGGAAATGCACAATACACTTTATAGCGATACTAAGCTTAAACATAAAAATGCCAATGCCTTGGTGAAAGAACTAGCTCATTGGAGTGGTGAGAAGATTCAAACCATTCTCAATGGCCATCCAAAAATCCTTTTGAACAAGGGTCGTGTTGGATGGAACACTGAAGACCTTGATAGATATTCACCTGAGGCCCATCAACCATTTAAACTTTTCTGGATCGCAGTTAAGAATGAACTTCTTAATGTGAATCTTGCTCCAGGCATGACAGCTGAGAAGATTTTGGAAGAAAGTTTCGACGCTAACGATCTTCAAGCATTCAAGTCCACTCTGATAAGTAAGGCAATTGATTCCAACTTCACGGTTCTGCCGGTTCACCCTTGGCAGTGGAAACGTTATATACAGATCCAGTTCGCGGCCGATATTGCCGCCGGCTCCCTTATCCCGGTTGGTGAATATGGAGATGACTACTGTCCTCAGATTTCCATTCGCACACTTTCAAACGTTTCTCGTCCTGAAAGAATGGATGTGAAGCTGCCCCTCAGTATTCTCAATACTTCATGCATCCGTGGTCTTCCTGCTAAGCATGTTGAAATGGGTCCTTCCCTTTCAGCAAACCTCGAGGCCCTGTGCCATACAGATGAAACGCTGAAAGATATTGTGATCTTGAAAGAAGCGGCCGGTATGACTTTTGTACATCCAGGCTACAAGAAAGTGGAAAAGGCCCCTTACCGCTATCATGAGTTTTTGGGTGCTGTTTACCGCGAAAGTTCGATGAGTAAAATCGCCGCCAATGAAAAGGCGATCCTCACTGCAAGTCTTTTCCATCAAGATGAAAATGGGCATTCCCTTATTGGTGAATATATCCGTGCTTCTGGTCTGAGTTCTGAGCTATGGCTTCGCTCGCTTTTTGAAACTGTTGTGGTTCCTCTATATCATTTACAGCTTAAATATGGTGTCGGTCTGGTTGCTCACGGTCAGAACATTGTGCTGATTCTAAAAGATCACCGCCCTCATCGTATGATCTTAAAAGACTTCCATGGTGACATGAGACTTTTAAATGAACTCCCAGAAGTGAGCCAAAAGTTTTTTAGCGCTCTTCAAAAAGATATTACTAAGCTTCCTCCTCACTATCTCATTCATGATCTTATTACTGGTCACTTTGTGACGGTGTTGAGATTCATATCCGCCGTCATGAAAGAAAGTGAAGACATGGAAGAAGGCCGTTTCTACGGCATTCTTTCAGATGTAATCGAACTTTATAAAAAATCCCATCAGGTCGAAGTCGATTCACAAATTGATTTACTTCAACCGCAGATTAGTCGTGTGCTCTTGAACAAAGTCCGATTCAATATCGGTTACGGCGATTCAGATGCCCGTCCTCTTCCAATCTTGGGTTCACCTCTCAATAACCCTTTAGTTAAACAAGCGAGTCAATTATGAGTCAGCACTATCATTTAATTGGTGTTGGTATCGGTCCATTCCATCTCTCACTAGCTGCCCTATTAGATAAGGTCAAAGATCATGAAGTTAAGTTCTTCGATCAAAAACCACATTTCCAATGGCATCCGGAACTTTTATTCAATGATGCTGATATGCAGACTTCTTATTTAAAAGATCTGGTGACGGCGGTTGATCCTACAAGCCCTCATTCTTTTTTAAATTATCTGGTTCAAAACGGGCTTTTCTATACGTTCATGAACACTAACCGCAAGGTCATCACTCGTTGTGAATTTGAGCTCTATTGCCAATGGGTAAGTAAAAATATTCGTGGTCCACTTGCTTTCAACTCTTCGGTCCAGGACATTGAGTTCGTAGACAATAAATTTGTAGTTACGACAAATGGAGAGACCCACACTTCTACGCACCTCTCGATTGCCACTGGTCTAACTCCAAGAATTCCAGAATTCTCTAAACCTTTTCTGGGCACGAGCGTTTTCCACGCAAAGTCCCCTCTTCTAATGTCTCAAGACTTCACAAATAAGAAAGTTTTGATCATTGGTGGTGGTCAAACTGGTGTGGAAATTTTCCGTAACGGAATTCAGGGCAAATGGGGAAAACCGGCCGAGATTAAACTTTTCTCGCGTCGCCAGAACCTTGAGCCACTAGATGAATCTCCATTTACGAATGAATACTTCAACCCAAAGTATGTTGAGCAGTTCTTTGCCATTGATCATAAAGAGAAGGCCGGCATCGTTCAGAGTCAAAAACTCGCTTCAGATGGAAATACTCCTCAGTATCTTGAGCTTCTTTACAATGATCTTTACCGTTTGAATCACATTGAAAAGAACACTCAGCTTGCGAAGATCCTGCCGAAACGAACACTGATTGGAATTGAGAAAAACGCTGCTGGTGGATATAAAGCAATCTTCGATAACAGCTTCCTTTACGAGAAGGAAAGCTTTGACGCTGATATCATCATTTTAAGCACAGGCTTTGTCTCGACACTCCCTCCTGTCTTAAATAAGATTAAGCATCTTTTGGAGCTTGATACTGAACAACGGTTCAAACTTGACCGCTCTTTCCGTGTGAAATGGAAAGGCCCTGCGGAAAACAAGATTTACGCCCTAAACTTCAGTCGTCACCTTCACGGGATCGCAGAGCCTCAAACCAGTCTTATGGCCTGGAGATCTGCAACTATTATTAACGATCTGATGGATAAAGAGATTTATAAACCACAAGAAGTGGTTCCTACGTTTATCCAGTACGGAAGAGAATGAGTAAGAAGAAGCTCTATAAAGTTCACAAAATTGCAGGTCTTACCCTGGGATTTTTTATTTTCCTCCTCGCCTTAAGTGGTGTCTTCATCACGTTCCGCGCTGAGATCATGCCCATGGTTTATCCAGAGTTCCATGTAACTCCAGGGCTTAAAGAACTTCCGGTAGAGACTCTTCTTTTTAATTCGAAAGAACACTTGGGTGATACCAAGCTCATCACGAATCTTTATACTGCCGAAGACAAGGAATCTGCTTACCTCGTTCTCTTTAAAGATCCTGAGGCCGCACTTCCTGGAATTCTTGCCATCAATCCTTATACCGGAAAAATCACCGGCGAAATGGCGGCCTGGCAAAATGCTTTTGCCGTTATGCTCTTTTTCCACGCGAACTTCTTCTTAGGGAAATTTGGTGGCTACCTGGTTGGACTCTTAGGTGTAGTTCTGATGTTTTTCGTTATCTCCGGAGTTTATATTTGGCTCCCGAAGCACGGAACTTCCGCAAAGCTCAAGCGTTTACTTACTTTTAAGAGTAAAAACCAACCTCAAAACATCCACCATGGGATTGGTTTGGTTTTAGGTCTTCCTATATTTATCAGTGCGATTACTGGATTTCTCACGATCTTTGATCTTCTTTACCCAGTGGGGAAAATGATCAATAAGGATCCGGCATACGTTGAAGAACTGGTGAAACAAGGAACATGTAACTTCCGTCGTGAAGTTCAGGCCCTGAATATTCTTTCAGAAAAACAAAGGGAAAATCTCATTTCGATTCACCTGTGCGGGAAAAAGAACTCGCTAGTGAAAGCGACTTACGGCCTTCACGACCGCCATTTCCTTTTGGGTTATGGACGAATTCTGATTGATGCTGAAACAAATGAAATAGTTCAGACCTTTAATTCAGCGACAGATCCGAAAAGTTGGAACATTAAGCGCCTGATCGTATTCCCGATTCACTCTGGTGAATATTTCGGAACGCCAGGTAGAGTAATCAATCTTATTACTGGTCTGGGTCTTATGGCCGTATTCTGTTCGGGAGTTTGGTTGTCAGTGAAGAGAAGAAGAAAATTGTCCCCAACTCTAGAAGAGTCAGGGACATTAGAAAATTAGATTTGAAGAGTTAGACCAACACCAGCGTAATCGCCGTAGTCAAAACCACTTGTCAGACCAGCTGGCGCAGTACCTGTTGGCTCCTTATGAACTAAGTTGTTACCATCGCCATCTTGTTTCACGTAGTGGACATAAAATTTGTATCTATTTTGATCCAGGTACCAGTTAAGACCAACGTCTACTGTTAAATCACGCCCGGTGTAATCTGAACCTTGTTCACCATAGAATCCACTCACCATAACTGCTGGTTCAAGAACTGTTCCGTTATTTAAGAAAAAGTTATAACCACCACGTAAGTGACCGGTACGAGCACGAGCGTAGTCCTTTTCACCTCTGTTCTTTTTATAAATATAGAAGAACTCTCCATCTATCTGCCAAGCGCCCCAGTTAAAAAGAATATCTCCACCGATTACATCGTTAGCAGAGTATTTAGGCGTTCTATCTTGAGAAGAACCATTAATTGCAACTGTTAGACCTTTACGCTTACCGAAATAGTTAATGTTGTAGCTAAGGCCATACTTATCCATTTCTTTGTCACCAAAGTTCCAGGCAGCACGACCCACGTATACTAAAGAAGCTGAATCTGAACCTTGGGTCTCACCTAATGTTGTCCCACTACCACCAGTTGGAACAACTTCACCTGTTGTAACTTTGTTGAACACACCCACGTTATAGTTGAACCCACCCTCTGACATACCACCTACGTTGATACCAGTTCCACGACCGAAGCCGCGACCGATGACTGCTTGTCTTACGTAGTTTTGAGAAGGAGCTTTTTCAAATGAGTTAACGTTAAAGGCCGCAGTGATACTTTCACGAGAAATTTGCGGACGGAAATAACCAAAAGTAACGTGATACATGTCTGAGTTATCTGCAACCTTCCAACTAAGGATGGAATCCCAAATACCTACAGTTGCGGGACCACCTGATGTTGAACCATTACTTGAAGTTGCGGGAAGAGTCGTAGCACGTGTTGATGCTTGAGAATCATGACCAGCGTTATCGTAGTACATACTGATTTGATAACTTAAATTCTTATAAGGCTTTCCTCTGAATCCAAGTCGAGCTCGACGGAAGAAAAGATTCAAACGAGGATCAGTTTTATCCAAGGCCACATCACCGTCATTTTGGGCGGAGCGATCCATTGAATACACAGCCCACCCTTGTAACTGGGCATATGGTTCAATCTTAAAATCAGGCGTTTTGAGCGCGAAGGGCGCGGGATTTTTATCTTTCTTTTCTGCTGTTTCTACAGTGGTCTGAGCGAAGACTAACGAAGACGATAACAAGGCGATAGCACCAATCGATTTACGCATAACACTCCTGAAAATATATTAATTAGAGTGTCATGGAGAATTTAGGTAGAAACAAGGTTTGCTAAATTTGCCTAGTACGTAGTTTCCGCAGAATTCCCGACTTATTTCTTCGGCTTCTCTTCCTGGGCCTCTCGGATTCCATGATGTGCTTCACCATCTTCTAACTGAATTCTGTTCTCGATGCCGGGTTTGATGTTTTGCTTGGCCTTATGTTCAACCGCTTTTTTAAGCGGCGGAATAATTTCATATTTCATTTTGTTCGTAAAAGTAAAAGGAAAGACGGTCGCAAGGGTCTTGGCCTCTGAATCAGTCAGGAGTAGCTTCACCAGATTCCCACCCTCTTTAGCAGCGGAACCTTTAAAATCAAATCCACCCTCTGGAGTGTCCATTTTGAATTTACTCACAAAAGGTTTCACATAACCTTCAATTTTCCCCATCTGGGATTTTGCCTCTGCATAAAGATCCAACTTACCCTTATGGATATAGGCCTTAACTTTCTCTCTCACTAACGGATTGAGAGTTCGTAGATCAAATTTCTTGAGCTCACTATTCACGTCCCATTGCAAAGGCTCAGTTTTAAGAGTTGCGATTCCTCCGACCTTCAAAGGCGCAGGACCAAATACATCGGCCGTCATCACAAAGTTTGTGACTGGATTTTTATCTGAGGGAGTGAGATTAGACGCAATAACATTGATGTTCGAAATCGTTCTCGTTTCTTTTCCTTTGAAGCTAAGAAGATCCTGGATCGTTATATTAGAATCATTCAGTTTAAAGACTTTAACATTCAACCGAGACTCTTTCTTTTTATCATCTTCGTCCTTGTCCTTGTCCTCTTTCTTTTTTTCCGCCAGGAGTTCTTTAATTCGCGTTTTTTCTTTTTTTGCCGTATCGATAAGTTTTTGAGAAGCGGTTACATTCATGCGATTCACAACAATATCAGTAATGATTTTCCCATCGAAGATATTTTTCCATGGTACATCTGCATTCACGGAACTAATGCTCATAAACTGCTGGCCGTTTGACTTCATCGTTCCTGTTATCCCTTCAATCGTGTATTTACCTTTAATAATGGCCAGATCGATATCATCTATATGAAATGAGAAATTAGGGGATTCTTTTTTTAATCGATTATTGGCCACAGCGACCATCAGTGAAGGTAGGATCATTCTCAAAGCGACCATAAAACCCAGAATCAAAAAAACAATGAAGAACCAGGTGCGCTTATAAAATGGTTTAGGACGATGAAAGAAAAAACGCATTTCAACCTGCCAGTTAATTAGTTTCCCTCCAAGAGTTCCATACTCCTACTAAGAGATCATTTTGCTGACTGAAATGTTTTGAATCTTAAATTTGGATCGCACCAATAACTGAGACAGGTCTCGTACTTTGAATGGCTTCTTCCAGCATGCGACTGGCCAACACATCGACAGATGTCATGGCCCGCTTCCTGATTCCATCAGGCAGATATTTGCCAACACCATTCATAACATTGATGGCAATTTTCTCGCCCAAACGAAATTCTTTTCTCTCCCCCATGAGGAGACTAGGTCGCATAATAACGAGATGATTGAGATTTAAATTTTTCAGTGCTTCTTCCACCTCACCTTTTACTCGGGAGTAAAAGATCTTAGAACGGGCATTGGCGCCTTCCGCTGAAATAACAACGAAGGACTTGGCATCATGGGATTTGGCTATTTTCCCAAATTCTAAAACCGCATTGTAATCTACTGCCCGAAATTTTTCCTGACTCCCGGCCGTTTTAATCGTAGTTCCAAGACAGCAGAAATAAATATCCCCCTTGAGCTCATGGGCCTTGATTGAAAGATCTTTAAAATCAGAACAGATGACTTCTTTCAATTTGCTTGAAGTAATCCGGAGTGACGATCGGGAAACAGAAACCACTTCCTTAATGCGTGAATCATCCAGAAGTTTATGAATGAGGTGAGATCCAACTAAACCAGTGGCACCACAAATAACAGCAATCATAGAAGTTCCTTTTCATTCATCTTACTATTGAACAGGGACTCTTTGAAAGAAAGATTCACGCTTTCCCTCAACCATGAGGTCCACTTTCACATTGAGGACTTTATCGCCTCTAGTATCAATATTTCCAATAAGCGCATCACCACTTTTTCCGAGGTCCTCTACGGGCCAGTCACTCTTTGAAAGAACGGAACTATATTTGGCGCGTGCTCCTTGTACTGGAAGTGGTTCAAGTTTCTTGCCTGTGTCTTGTAAGGGATAAAGTTTTATTTCGTCTGGTGTTACCACCACTTCAAGGTAATGCTCTCTACCTTTAAGAAGTGTGCCTCCATGCTGAGAGGTCAGTTTTTGGGCAGGTGTGGATGTCTCGCTGGCGCAAGCACCAATGATGAGAAACACGATGAACAATGATAGTTTCATAAATACCTCTAGGACTGAGGTTTTCATAAAAAAAGAAAGTCAGCATGACCCAGAGGGAATTATTTGAAAAACTTGGGAATCTCTTTTTGAAGAACCTCAATGACAGACTTTTCCAGACGAGTAAAAAATTGTTTTTTACTATGACGGAGATACACCGGTTTTTTAAGCGATGTAAACCCACGCACGATTTTCAAATTTTTAAGCTCTTTCAAAGTATGACGAGGTTTGATCGCTCGACCTAAACCAAGCTGTACACCCTTTAGAATTCCATTCTCATCGTGCATGAAGCTTCGATGAATCTTCTTAGGGGCATTCGTTTGGTTCTTAAAAAAATCTTCTGTCGTGGTATCGTTAGGATTGGCGTCCAGATAAACATGAGAGCGCCCTTGCAGCGTTGAGCTCTCAATACAAATAAACTCTTCCTCTCCCATGAGAAACTGAACCACATCTTTTCTATCGTTCTCTAAATTTGAAATAATAATGTCTGTCTTCGAATAGTTCAGCATTTCATCCAAAACAGAATTTGGTTTAACACTAAACTCCACCTGGACTTGAGGATGCTCTAAAAGAAACGGCGCCAAGGCCGGCATAACAACTTGTTCAAGAATGGATGAGTTGGAGGCAATTCGGATCAAACCTGAAAGTGAATCGCGGGCCTCTCCTCTAATATCCAGAAGAGCGTCTTGCTCCAGGGCCTTTTTATTTTTCACATACATCAAGAGCTTCTTACCGGCCTCGGTAAGCTCTACTCCCTGTGGAGTGCGATCAAAAAGGGTGAACTCAACTGTTTCTTCAAGAGACTGAAGTCTGCGCGAAAGTGCGGGTTGGGACAAGTGGAGGATTTCTGAAGCTCGAGTGAAGCTTCCCTCCATTGCCACTGTGTAAAAGGCCTCTAATTGAGAGTCATTCAACATGGCTATAATATAAATGCATAGATATATAAAATCAATGCATTATCCTTATATTCGGTTATGGGGCATACTGGGCCCTAAGGAGATTCATATGTTACTACCAGTAGCACTCACCGTATTTTCTTCTGCAATTTACCACTTCATGCTGAAGCAAGCGAGCAACAAATCGCCATTTCTAATCTTATTCTGGTCTTACGGAATTGCGGCCATAGTATGTCTCGCCTTAATATTTTTTAACGAGCAACAACTTAAATTTAGTCTTCCCTTTAAAGACCGTCCTTATCTTCCGTTTATTTTGGCACTCGCTTTAATCGGGATTGAATTAGGTTACCTTGCTTCTTATAAGAGCGGTGGAAAGATCGGACAAGTTTCGATGATGACCCAAATGGTTTCTTTGGTGGTGATGCTGACCTTAGGATTTATTCTTGCGAAAGAGCCGCTGACGTTTAAAAAGGCATTCGGTGCAGTCACCGCTCTTTTTAGTTTCTTTTTACTGTCGAGACCTTGATCACATGAGTGCGCATGAACTGCACAAAAAGACATGACGTAAAGGCCGCAAAACCAAGCGCCCCGCCAAGTCCTACATTGAAAGGTAATACGTAGTTAAAGATAAGCGCGTAAACAAGACTCGCCCAGAATAGTCTCTTTTCGGACATCTTCCCTGTTTCGCTCATACCTACGAAGGTCGCGCCCAGGAAGGCCGATTGAAGCAGAAGCTTGTGTTCAAATTCAAAGGGAACAGTCATTAAATAGAAAGCAAGAGTCAGCATCGTGGAAGTCCTGATCGGACTAAGTTCCTTCTCTTTAATGATCCAACGTGTGAGCTGAGTGCTGATGATCGAGACACTCATAATTAAAATGAGTTTCACCAAGCGCCCTTACTTAAAAAGAAAATAAGACTTGAGATGAAAGAAATGGTCCCAAGCTTTCCACCGATGCCTTTTACATAAGGCATGCTTAATAAATAAAGGGTCACTCCAATTAAAGACAGAACACAAACATGATAATGGTTTTCAAGAACCTGTGGTGAGCACATGCCTGCAAAGGTTCCAGCATAGATCGCGGAATGAAGTCCATTCTTTTCATAGAAGCGAGGAAAATGCAGAAAAGAACCAACGAACCCAGTACTGGCCGATGCCACTACCGCAGAAAATCCAAATTCCTTCTGGAGCATGCAACAGATAAAGCATCCCCCAAAAAAGGCGAAGAATTTCGAGATGAAAAGTTTTTTATCCAATACCTGATTCATTGGGAGCCATTATCCAGCGAATCCGACATTTTAAAAATAAATTTTTATAGGAAAAAAAAGGCCGCCTGAACTGGCGGCCAAATGGCTAATTTCTTTTTGAGTAGCATGTAACTTCTGGCATCCAGCGATTTCCGACTGGACAAATTCCTTTCATAAAGAGCTCTTCCAGGTGCCTCATCCATGAAACATCGAAGACCGTGATCTGGCCCTTACCCAAAAGTGCTAAATCCTGGAGCATCTCTGCCTGCTTATACGGTGAATACTTATTGATAAACTCACCATCCACTTCTTTAAGATTAATGGTCTTACGTGAAAATGGAATATTGATCTTTTTATATTCTTCATCATAGTCGCCATTATAATAAGCGATCACTTGATTCATTTCTTTTTCGTTCAGAAAGGTCTTAGCAAATAAGAAGTTCGTTACATCAAGCTCAGATCTTCCCATTCGGTCGAAAAGTTGAACTTTTCCTGGAAGAATATCATGAAGACCTCTCATTGCCGCTTGCTCAGTGTTTGTTACACCTTCATCAAGTCCCTCAACTGGAAAGCTCATTCCTACCAATCGCTGAAATGAATCTTTCACCATTCCATGAAACAATTTAACTGTTCTCTTACGAGCATTCTCTTCAGTATGCCCCGCTTTAAGAAGCGAATCATAATGATTCACAAGAGTCATTGTTACGGTATAAACTGGAGCATTCTCAGCGTTCTTAGGGTTCCCCCCCTGCTTCCAACGCTTACCACCCTCATATTCAAAAATCGTCGTTAAATCCAGACGACCATTTTCAAGATTAAGCTCTTGTTTCTTGTCCCATGTGAACATGTCGTGAGAAGCGAGTCCGATCACTCCCACGTCTTTTAAAAGAACTTCAGCGTGAGCAACTGAAGCGAGCAACATAAGTGCTACTATAAGTTTCATTGTCATTCCTTTGATAAATATTTTTTAATCATCCAATTTAAAATTCGGTTTGTCCCCTAAAGAGAAAGTGGCCACTTGCTCTCTTTAGATGGGACATTTGATGGGTAATAAAGACGGGACAATCGATAGGTCTAACAGACAGGCTAAGGGTTTTTAAGATCAAGTCTGGCCACTTTAAAATCAAATAAATTGATGTTTTCATTATTGTTTGATTATTAAAACATTGGTTTTAATTGTCAAACAATATCTTCAGTGGGCTGCGCGTTACTTGTCTTTGGTTCAAAATAGGATTGGCTCGTTTCATCATTAAGAACTTGCATCAACTGGGCCTGTGCCTGTTTAGAAACACTCACGAACATCTTATCGTCTTTGCGAACTTTAAATTGTTCATGAAGCATAAGCTCGTCGTGTTTTCTAAATCTCGTCACCATTTCTTTGGCGCGATCTTTATCCACTCCCATTTCAACCAAAAGATCTCCGATAAAGAGAATACTTGAATCGATGGTTTCACGTTTTACGTGGGTAATCCCAAGTTCCATTAACTCAAAGGCGTGACCTCTGTTACGTGCACGAGCAAAGATATGCAGATGAGGAAAATGATCACGCAGAAGCTTTGCAGTTTTTAACGAGGCCTCCATGTCATCAATGGCGAGAACAAAATACTTTGCTTTTTTTGCACCCGCGGCCTCAAGTAGATCTAAACGAGAAGCATCTCCATAGTAGACCTTGTGGCCAAATTTACGAATGAGTTCAATTTGTTCAGAATCATGGTCAATGGCAATGAAGGGAATACTTTGTGAACGAAGCATACGACCAAACATTTGACCGAAACGACCAAACCCAGCAATGATGACTTCCGGTGATTCATCTTTAATCGAATCATATTTCGGTTCAACTGCTTCCTTGTATCTCATGGCGTTCCATTTATCGAGACCCAGAACCAGGAAAGGACTCATGGCCATAGAGAGTGTCACTACCGCAGTCAGAAGATCCACAGTTGCTTGAGGCGCAAGTTTTGAACTTGTTACAATTCCAAAAATCACAAAAGCAAATTCCCCGCCCTGAGCAAGGTTAACTGCCATTTGTCTTGAGTTCTCATGGTCGAAGCGAAAAATTCTTCCGGCGGTATAGAGCACCAGCATTTTGAGAAACACATACGCGATGGCAAGGCCAATGACGAAGAATGGTTTTGAAGCGATGAGATCAAGACTCACTCCCATCCCTACTGCAATGAAGAAGAGACCCATTAGTAAGCTCTTAAATGGATCGATATTTGCTTCCAGTTCATGACGATATTCAGAATCGGCCAGAAGAACTCCGGCGATAAACGAACCAAGAGCGGCAGAAAGGCCAACTTTCATCATGAGAGATGCAACCCCCAGTACAACGAAGAGAGTTGCGACTGTGAAAATCTCTTTGGCGTTAATGGAAGCAATTCCACGGAAAATTGGTCTAATTAAAAAACGGCTAGCAAGAAAGCCGAAGATCAAAAATGAAGGAAGGAAGATCATAACACTTCCAAGAGAAGCGTTTGATTCACCTGTTGCCGCCAATGCTGGAATGATCGCGAGTGCAGGAATGGCAATTAAGTCCTGCATGAGAAGAATAGAAAAACTCGCCTGACCAAACTCAGTTCTGAATTCATTTCGTTCAGTGAGGGTTTGAACCGTGAAAGCGGTTGATGAAAGAGAAAGGGAAAAGCCAATAACCCCTGCGGCCAAAGGAGAAAGCCCACTCATGAGACCAATCCCCATAAAAATGGCACTGGTTAAAGCGACTTGAGTTCCACCAAGTCCCAGGAGATTTCTGCGCATCGACCAGAGCTTGGGAGGTTGAATTTCCAAACCAATGATAAAGAGAAGAAGCACCACTCCCAGTTCCGCGAAGTGCAAGACACTTTCTGATTCACGGATGAGTTTAAGTCCAAAGGGTCCCACGAGAATTCCTGCGATGAGGTAACCCAAAACAGAACCGAATCCTAATCTATTAAAGATGGGAACCAGGACAACAGCTGAACCGATAAATACAAGAGCTTGGTCTAAATAATTAGTCATGGTTTACATTAGCAGTCCTCGCATTAAATGTCTTCCTTGAGCTTCAATCGTTTTTTTACGATGTAGGCCCCTCCCCACCAAAAGATAGAAACACATAATCCAATGAGAACAACCACCAATGCCAAAAACCAAACCGATGCTCGGAATTCTTCCTTCAGAGCCTGTAACATCTGGGCCCTTTGAGGTTGATGATTATTGATCTGAGTTAGCATGCTGTTTAAAGTATTCACTATTCCATGGGCCTCTTTTAAATCATCACTCCAATTGGCCCCACCTGAGGCTGCCTTTGGAAGTTTGCCTGCTAATTGTTTAGTGTTCAGAACTAATTCATTAAGCTGGGCAACCAATCCGGTAAAATCATTCACTACAGGTTGAGTCTCATTAATTTTGCTCCAAAGATCCTGAGACTTTGACATGCGGATTGAAACATCATCCATGATCTCGTTGGTACCTAGTCTTGCCTGAAGTCGAATGAGCCCAGGAAGATGTTGGGCCAGAAATATTCCTCGGTTTGCCACTAAGACCATTTGGTCCACCGCCTTAACGGTGCTTTTAGTTCCAACCAGCAAGTTGGAAATCGACAACGTCTCCAGAAAATTTCCAGCGCCATTATTGACCTTCGAGGCGATTCCAGAGAAATCCCCAATTCTTATTTTCTCTACTCTAAACTGCCCTGGATTTTTTTTAAACCACTGCCGAGCGAGTTCATCCACTTGCTTTAACTGCTCATCAGTCATGAGTTTCTTTGCAATGGCCTCAATATCATCCTCGGAGACTTGAAACGCTTTCCAAAGTTGATTACCGGCCTTCCCATAATGTTTGGGAATCCAGTAGTCACGAATCACAACCTTATTGAGTTTTATAAAAACCAACATATCCAGAAGATTCACTTCAGGATAAGGACCGGTTGCGATTTTTAAAGACTCAGATTCGTAAAGAAGGTATTCACGTAGTGAGGTTTCACCGAGCTCGGTAGTGCGATACATCTCAGGATTGTAGTAGGCCTGAACGACCCTCTCCACAAAACGACTAAAAAAGCGTTGAACATCTTCCTGTAATTCAAGCTGGTCCATCTTTGGACGGGCCAATGTAGAGCATGAAATACAAAAAATTAAAAAGAAGAACAGCTTCTTCATGATGAAAGCATATTCAGAAGCAGAGTTTCTTAACAAGACCCGTGGGAATAAAAAGGCCCATCCGAAGATGGGCCGACCTTTAGAAAAAAATCAGGAAAACAGTTTAAAGTGAATTCCCAATGGAACTGATCATTCGTCCGATTGCGTAAGGAACAGAGTAATCACGGCTCGTCGAGTAAGATGTAGCGTGACCAAAGCCAATTTTGTGCAACCATTCATGGAACAAGTTTGCAGCGACTCCACCTGTTGAGTTTGTATTGAAGTACTTAGTGTTCACCCAAATTCGCTTGCTGTTTGCGTAAGTATAACCCACAGTCGTTGTGGCGGCGTAATACAACTCAACTTCCATATTCATCGTATTGTTTTTTTCCGGGAAAAGTTTTTCAGCAGCTTCCAGGATCTTTTGATAGATCTGTGCATTTGTAAAACCACCATTATCGACGAAAGTCTTCTTTCCGTTGTATGTGTGATTTAAAACTCGGCTGCGAAACTCTTCAGTTGCCACTACGGCCTTAATCATCTCAATGGCCTTATCAAACTTGGCCTGCTGAGTAGAAGTTGTATTTACAAAAAGAATGTCGGTATCAAATGTGTAGGCCTCAGTAGGAAGACCACCTGTTGTGCCGCCAGTAGTTGAACCGCCAGTTGTAGATCCTGTTGTTCCACCAGTGGTAGATCCAGTCGTGCCACCTGTTGTTGAACCAGTAGTTCCACCACCAGTTGTAGTACCTGTAGTTGAACCAGTTGTGCCTCCGTCAGTTGAGCCAGTTGTTTCACCGGTCACTGGTGGTTGAGTCACTGTACAATCAGTTGAACCCGTTTCCTCTGCTTGCGCTGTATCTGTACAATCACTTCCCGATCCGTCGTCTTTATTACAAGCGACGAGGAAAAGAGATAAAAATAATAGGGCCCAGATTTTGCTCATGTACCTTCCTTGGTTTTGCTACAGACACTTCCCTGTCTCTGCATTCGTTGATGTGTAAAGTGATCCTCACACAGAGCATTTTGGTGTTTAAGGTAGGCAAGAAATTCGAATATGCAGGGATTGTGGAAGGAAAATGGGCCTCCACACTTTTTTAAGATTTGTGGGTTATAAAAGTGCCCGCTCTTTTGGAAAAAGCCTCTAATTACCTAGAAACCTATTCTTCCCCTCATAGTAAAAGGAGAAACTCACTAAGTTAGGTATTCAGACTTTATTTAATCTTTAGCAAATAAAGGAAGGTAGAAGTGTTAAAATATCAACTATGGAACTCTGGCTATTGGTTCTCTATGCTTTAACCATCTATGCCCTTTACATCACAATCGAGAATGATGATGAAGGAATTGATGATCAAGATGAAGATGAATATTTCGTTGATTCAATGTGATGTGATTTTTTACATGCCTGATTGTCTTCAAAACTAATTCGAAATAGAAAGCTTCAACCACCAACAGGCGTATCTCACGCGAAGGATTTGAACTTTCACATTCCCCTCTCACAGGTCTTTAGTTTGGGCCGGAGCTCTCACTCCGGTCCCAAATTCCTAGGCAAGTGCTGCTTCTAAATCCCTGATCAAATCCTCTGCGTCCTCAAGTCCGACTGATAGTCGAACTGAATATGGTGTGAGTAGCATCGATTCACGCTCTTCTGGTGTGAGATCGAGCCCAAAGAATGCGAGCGTAGGTGCGATGACTGATTCAGTTGAACCAAGACTTGCTGCCAATTGAATGAGTTTTAATTTGTGACAAAAATTATCCGCACTTTTTGCAATAGAAGGATCCACTTCAAATGAGATGGTACTTCCCATGTCTCTCATCTGTCTTCGGGCAAGTTCTGAATTAGGATATCTCACCCATTTAATTTTCGGATGGGATTCAAGAAACGTTACAATCTTTTGGGCCGTTTCAGTCTGTCGAGCATAGCGAAGCATATAGGTCTTAAGGCCCCGAGTAATAAGGTAGGCAGCATGAGGATCAAGGGCCGCACCTAACTGCAGACACATCTCACGAATTTGCTTAAGGACAATGCTCTTACCAGCAATACAACCGGCGATAACATCTCCGTGACCATTACCAAATTTGGTGAGACTATGGATCATGATGTCTACATCGAATTGAGTATGCTGATGAAGGCCCGCAAAGGTTCCGTCCATACTTACTAGTACATTATATTTTCGGGCGACACTAATGATCTTCTCAATATCAGCGATCTCAAGGTTGGGATTAGAAGGACTTTCAAAATGAATGAGCTTGGTCTTTCCAGATACAATGGCACTTTCTAGCTGATTCATCTCCGTCAAACTTAGAAACGTTGAGGTAATTCCAAAGTGAGAAAGACTGTCACGGATAAACACACGGCTGGGACGATAAGACTCTTTAAAAGAGATGATATGATCTCCGGTTTTAAGAAGCCCCAGAAAAGTTCCAGTCAAGGCCGCGACACCTGATCCAACCACCATACAATCTTCACGCTTTTGAATTTCAGCGAGAGTCAATTCCAACTGTCGTGTGGTGGGATTCGAGACCCGAGAATACATAAACTGTTCAAAGTAAGGTTGAGATTCACTTGGATAATATTTTGCCGACAGAAAAATCGGTTGAATCAAAGGTTTATTGCCTTCCGGAATTTTAATTTCTACCGGGTGATTAAGCTTGGTGTTTACGTTCCATTCAGATCTATTTTTTTGCATATTTCCCTCGCATTAAAATGCGTATCCCATAATTCCACTGAAAGTAAGCGCGATATCATTCGCATCCGCCAGGACCCCTTCGTCATCTTTGACATGTAGGTAAAGCCCACCAATCCCTGCTCCAAAAGTAAATCCACTTCTAAAGAGCCAATTCGCGGAGAAGTCGGCCTTCATGACCAGCCCTAAGTCTCGATCAAAAGAAGTTCCTCCCATAAGATCAAGCTTTGCAAAGATTGAATTATTAAAATCAATCTTATCCCCCACCATGAGAGTTGGCCCTACTAACCAGTAGGCCCCTTCTCTGCGTACTTCAGAGCTATCAACACTGACTGTATCTTCTTTGGTTGAATAATAACCGGACTCAAAAGAAAGTCCCTTCTTAATGGAGCTAGCTTTTTCAATCTCTTCAACAAATACGGAGTAACGGGCCCCTAATAGACCCCCGTGCCGTGCTGTTTGCTCGTCACCCTCGCCGATAATCGTTGTTCCTTGTAACGTCGCCATTTGAGATATTTGGAATTTCTCCTTATCACCAGTGGCATAGTCATAAAAGAGAACGGGGACATAGGGAATCCAGGCAACAACCACCACCACTCCAACGATGGCGAAAATGACAAGTGCTGCGTCCTTCGTTCCACCAGTACCAAAATCGGTAAAGATATCAGCAAAGTTATTGGCGTCATTACTGGCCTTCTCTAGACGCTCCTCTTCTTTTTTCTTTTTGATTTTTTCTTCGTCGGTTTGTGAAAGATGAATTTGGTGGGCCTTGCCGCTTTTTACAAGGTGCTCAAATACCTCGGGTGAAACCTCTCGCACAACAGGGCCTTTCTCCGCAGCAAAGGATACTTTCGGCAAAAGAAGAAGACACAAAAGCAAGGAAAGGCATGATTTCAACATACCCATATTTGATCGTAACCATCGGCATCTGTAAATTAATGAATCAGGTTAAACTTTTGCTTTTCTTCTTCTGTGTATCCGTAATCCACAGTTATCTCTTCGCCGGATTTAATTTCTCTCAGGGATTCGATGCACAGAAGCTTCTTTCGATAGTTAAAGTAGAAACGACTATTAGGTTGGTTCGAATGGTTATAAAGAGAGCCATTCCCGAGGGCAAGCGCAACTAACTTTTTGCTGTATTGATAAACATAGCCCTCTAACGTAGGACCGACTTCATGCAGATCCATCAGAAGTAGTTCACATTCTTCAATGATTTGTTGTTTCTCAATTTTCTGATCGGCAAAAACACCACGACCCTTCTTCGGGTCATGTTCAATGAAGACCTTAATCATAGTTTCCAAGGCTTTCTTGCGAGTTCCCTTACAATGTATCCAATGCCATAAGGAACAGAATACTGTCGCTTCCAGGTCGCCTTATAGTCATGATCGAACCCTAGTTTATGAAGCCATTCATGAGTAAGATTTGAAGCAACATTCGCTGGGGTATGGCGGTTAAAGAATTTGGTGTTCATCCAGATACGTTTGCTACGGGGAAGTGTGTAGCCCATCACTTTCGAATCATGATCAGTATAAAGTTCCAACTCAAGATCCATAGCATTGTTACGCATAGGTTTTAGCTTCTCGACCCCGGCCAGAATGGCATTATAAATTTGTAAATTGCTCATGCCGCGGTTATTCGCAAATCCCTTTCTGCCGTTATATCGATGATTCAAAATTCTTCTTCTGAATTCAGGCGAAGTGAATACTTTACGAAGAAGTTCAATTGCCTCATTTACTTTATCTTCTCGAGTCCGACTCATTCGAAGCATTTTTACATTAAATTCAAATGTATAAGCGGCCTCGGGAACAACAGCAAATGAATTGAACGAAAACAGTAAAGTTAAAAGAAGAAATAGTGATCTCATTCAGGCTCCTTTTCGAGGAGCCTAGTCTGGCATAAAAAATCGACAAATGAATACTAATGGCGGCAATTGCCCCGCACTAGTTTTCCGCGACTTTTAAAGTTGCTGAAAAAACGACTTTTTGATCCTGTGTTCTGAATCCCTGAAATTGGAATTTGTCCTCTGACAAAGCACCACCGTAAATCACGATCGTGTCATTTGACATGGTCTCTGCGATGAAATTCACCTCATATTCTTTCAAGGTATATTGGCGATGCTTGGCCTCTGAAATGGAATCCAAAATCCATTGAGCATAACGAGTATTATTAACGTGTCCATTGAGATCGAGATCGCTATTGCGAACTTGGAACTGGGCCATTTCTTTTAAATCATTTTTGAGATGGATCTTCCCTGCTTCCAAAAAGGGTGGCGCGTCCATGCGGAATTGACCTTGATCCTGCAGTCCAACTGCGGCAGGTTTTCTGGTCTTTAAATCAAGGATCAGCCATTGAGTGGTACATTCACCGAACTTCTCACCTTGATCTAGAATCTCAAAATCCCGAACGGCAAAAATGCCATTGATAGGACGGACCCAGGTCCTGAGTTCAATATCGTCACCCCACTTGGGCCAACGGTTCATACTAAGTTTTTGTCTTGTGAGCACCCAAGCGGTCTGTTCCTGAATCATCGCCTCATAACCGTGTCCCAGATGAGTGGCATGAATCCAGGCGGTGTCCTGAAGAAGATTCAAAAGACCATAAAGTCCTAACTTCTTCTGAGGATTCACCAGAAAAGTATTAACATTGTATGTTTGGGTCCAGATAGTTTCTTTCATAGATATAAAAATAAAAAGGCCATCCTAAGACGGCCTTTTTAATCCAGCTTGGTTATCAGTTTTGATTTTACTCTCAACTGTTTCATCTGAACAAGATCAGAATATGAAAATTAGGCCCAGATGTGAAGAAACTTATTCTCATTTTATCCGCAAGAAACAAGCTTGTAGCCAACTCCACTAATGGATTTAATCTGCAACGCCTCACCGGCCACATTAGCAAGTTTTTTACTGAGGAGTTTGATTCTTTCTTCAGTCAAAAGTTTATCTGCCCAAGCGATTCTTCCTGCTTTACGCGCTAAGATGACCATAATATCCATCTCTTTTTTCCCTAGAGAAAGAATTTTATCTTTCACAGTCACAAGACTTCGCGCTAGATCAATCCGCAGATCACCATATACAATCGGTCTTGCCATCAGACGTTTTCTCTCCAGTTGTTTATTGAGAATCATCTTAAGCTCAGACATGTTGAATGGTTTTAAAATATAATCATCCATTCCTGAATACATGCCATGCAAAATAGAAACTTCATCATAGCATTCACCCATTACCACCATGGCGGCACCTGAGCCGCAATGTCTGAGTTCTTTACAAAAGTCCAGGCCATTACCTTCACGAAATTTATAATCGAGTAATATCAGATCAAAGTGAATTTCTTGCAGGTATTTCCAGGCATGGTCCAATGTGGGAGCTGCTTCGACAATGAAACCATTGTAAGTTAAAGTATAGTTGAGCATTCTTGCAAACTGCTCGTCATTCGAAACAACTAAAATCTTTGTCATAACATCCTCCTGGTAAGAAGAGAGTGCCATAATTTCGCAGTCACTAAAACCGAGGTAACGGTTTCCAAAAAATGGATTCCATACTTTTTCCAATATCATTGAATGGAGAAACTTTCATAATTCACTCCTCTCGCGCCTCTCTCATCCATTGGTAATTCAATTAGGAAGGTTGTATGAGGAGCATTTGGAACATATGAAATGTTTCCACCATGTTTGTGAAGAATGGCATTGATGAGTGTAAGACCCAGGCCCGTGCCCTTGTTGCCTTTGGTAGAAAAGAACGGCTCCATCATGTGCTCGACCACTTCAGGTGAAATACCATTGCCTGAATCCTTGAAATAAATATCAATGTATCCGTTTCTTTGCACAGTCGATAATTCAATCCATTTTTCGTTCTCACCATCAATGGCATCAAGAGAATTGTTAACGAGGTTTACGAATACCTGTTCCAACTGAACTTCATGTCCTCTAAGATAAATTCCTTCAACTTCACTTAATCGCAGTTCAATGCCATGGTTTTGTAAGCGCTGGCCGCAAAAAACCAATACATTATCAAGCAGGGTTTTAAGTTCTATCCGTTCGTAAGGAAGTTGATCCTGCTGATAGAAAACGTTACGAACACTCTTGATGGTGCGGTCTATGCGGTCAGTGGTATAAAGAATTTGCTGCAGTCCTTGAGCGAGTTCTTTTTGCTGTTCAGGGTTTCGATAAATTCTAAGAAGCTGTGTAGTTCGGGCCTGGATAATAGTCAGTGGATTATTAATCTCATGAGCGATACCGGCCGACATCATGCCAAGTTCAAAAAATTTTGCCTTATCCAAAAGATCCTCCTCATGTATGAAAGGTTTTTCCTTTCGATGAGGATTAAGAGTAGCGAACAGTGAGGTCACCCCCATGATTATCAGTATTATGGTGTTACTCACTAGACTTAAATTCATAATCTGATCACTTACTTCCCAAAAAGGGACGATTATCTGAAGGGCCGAAAAAAGCGTAAACATTAACATCGTCCCTCTTACATCTTCTGAGACCTTGATCATGGTTTTGAGTGTGTTCCATACAAACACTAATCCACTGACACAAAAACCTACGAAGAAAGGTAGAGAGAAAGTCACAAAGGGATAACCCATCATTATGTATATGAGACTCATTAATGCCCCGACCAGAAGAATGACCCCCGGGGTCTTTCTCAACCCCACGTGAAAAGAATCGAGATAGCGCCACATTCCCCGCATCGGCCATAACCAACTGATCATCATGAAAGGGGAAGACTCCCTGTCCAAGTCAATGGCCAATAAGATAAACAGATGCATAAAAGCAAAAGACAACCATAACTCTACCAAGGGAGAAAATCTGATTTGTTTGTCTTCTCTACTTTGTATGGCCGCAAAAATCGCAATCAGGAGAGAAAAAGCACTGAGTATTGATAAAAGAATTACAAAACTCTTCATGTAATGATTGTACATAGTGCAGTAGAATTTCTTTCTTGATAAATCCGTAATTTTCTATACTGCATTAGAACGGTTATGGCACACATCTATCTTGAACTACGCATACCAGAGAGATTTGCTTTTCAAAAAATGATATTCGTGTCACTCTTGTTGGAATGTCCTCTGGGACGAGGGCAAGGAAGTTTACTCTAATACAGGATGCAAGATGCGTATGTTTCAGTTTCTCATGTTACTTTTTATTTCTTCAACAACGTTGGCCAATGTAGTTGAAGACAATCAAATTTCTAAAATCACTAAGGACATGAGTTTCGGTGGTTTCTTAGACACCTACTATGCTTATGACTTCAATCAACCGAAAGATCACGAAAGACAATTCACAACTCAACCTGTTCGTCATAATGAATTCAACATTAACCTTGCTTACGTTGAAGCAATCTTGAAGAAAGAAAAATCACGTGGTCGTCTTGCCCTTCAATACGGTAACTCCGTTACGAAGAATTATTCGAGCGAACCTACTCAAGGTGCTACTTCAGGTCCGAATGATTCAAAGATTTTCCAAGAAGCTTATGTCGGTACAAAGATCGGAGAAAGAACCTGGATCGACATGGGTATTTTTCTAGGGAACATCGGGGCGGAGTCTTGGATCTCAAAAGATAACTGGATTTACACTCGTGCCCTTTCTCTCGATTACGTTCCTTATTATTCTTCAGGAGCGAGACTTGAGCACTTCATCGATAACAACCAAAGCTTCCAGCTTCAGCTACTAAACGGCTGGCAAACAATCTCAGAAAACAATCAAGGGAAAGCGATCGGGATGCAGTATAAGAATGCTGTTACTCCGGCCTTCACCTTCACTTACAATAACTTCTTCGGTGATGAAGAAGTCGTAAGCCAGAGTTCTCGTTTCCGCGCTTACCACAATTTCATTTTCCAGTGGCTTCAATCAGATGCCTGGCAGTACATCTATACTTTTGATATTGGTCACCAATCTCAGCAAGAAAATGATGGCGTCGATGCCTGGTTTACAACAGCATTTACAGTGAGACACCCGCTTGATCAGAAACGCACGGTTGCCATGAGAGCAGAATACTACGCTGATCCACATCAGGCCAACGTAGTGACGAGTACTCCAAACGGCTTCCGCGTAACTTCTCTTGCAACAGGTTATGATCAAAAACTAGATGAAAACACCATGTGGAGAACAGAGCTTCGTGGCTTCTATTCCCATGATAGAATCTATCCGCAAGGCTCGGCCG
The DNA here is from genome assembly GCF_034259205.1 of Peredibacter starrii. GTDB lineage: Bacteria > Bdellovibrionota > Bacteriovoracia > Bacteriovoracales > Bacteriovoracaceae > Peredibacter > Peredibacter starrii. Next base: position 3,154,144 of record NZ_CP139487.1, read on the forward strand.
GCAAAAACCGCCTTGAAGGATTTCTTGTGACTTCTTTATCGATGTGGTTTTAAAAGTCTAACTTAGTTACCATTCGGGGCGAAAGGATTGTAGTGAGTTTCAACTCCTCAAGACTTTCCCCCGCTAAAACTGCTACTCCCCCCTTCTCTAATTCAATTCTAATCTCACAGTTTTTATTCAAGAGATAATTCATAGACTGAGAAAGCAAAGGCTCATGTCCCACAAAACAATACACACCATCTGTATCAAGGTCATTGATTGAGTTTTTGAATTCCTTGGGTGTCGAGAATGGATCCAGGGTGGTCAGAATTTCGTATTCACTCTTGTGGTTTTCCGAATAAACGATGTTCGCCGTCTGAACGGCACGAAACAAGGGACTGGTATAGATCACGTCAATTTTACGAAAAATAAAGTGAAGAGAGTGAACCATCTCCTTTACTTCCTGGGCCCCGTCCTTTGTTAGGCGACGCTTAAAATCATCCATCTCAGTTTGATTTTTCTTTTTATCTTCTGCAGTACCATGTCTTACAAAAATGAGTTTCATAAATAACGACCTGAAGTTGTTCTTGCCTCTAACATGGCAGGCATTGGTTTCTTTTCTTTTCCAGCGTGAAAGACCTGGCCCAAGGTGGCCTCCACGAACTCTAACACTAATGCAATAGAGCGTTCTACACTGGCCGCATCACCAATTTGAGGATTAAGTTCCACCAAATCCATGCTCTTTAAACGTCCGGTTTCTGCAAGAACACCACCCATCAAAAAGAGCTCTTCTAGCTTCGGTCCATAGGGAACTTTAGTGCCAGTTGAGTCAATGTCCATTTGATCAAAGACGTCCACGTCAAAACTTAGGTGAATGGGGCAAATACCAAAAGGATCTGCCTTATGGAGCGCCATCTCAATGACTTCTTTAGCACCTAAACGATTGATGTCTTCAGATGAGTAGTACTGAATGTTATGACGAGCGATGATGTCTTTTTCTCCTTCATCGAGATCTCGTGGACCGAAGAAGATAAGTTTATTCGGAAGTAGCTTGCGACGGATCCAACCAAAGTGAGGGTGCTGAGACAGACCCAATAAAAACGCTAAAGGCATTCCGTGAAAGTTCCCACTGGGAGAAGTTTCCGGAGTGTTAATGTCTCCATGAGCATCGGCCCAAACCACCACACTTTCCGGATGATGTGAAAGAAGACCATGGATTGTTCCTAGACCCAATCCATGGTCTCCACCGACGTTAAGGAGAAAACTTTTCGACAAGTCTTCCTCTTCTAAACGATCACTAATGGCCTTTGTTCCGAGACCAGCACCAAGAGAATGCTTAATGTATTTATCTTTCTTGGCCTCGACTAATTTGAAAGGAAAAATGATGTCGCCCAGATCTTCAGTCTTCACAATATTCTGAAGACGAGGAATAAGATTGGCCTCTCTTAGAACATGGGGAGCGAGCCTTACACCAATGTGGTCCTGACCAAAATCAAAAGGGATACCGATAACTTTAATATCTTTCATAAGTGGTCCGAATCATATCCTGGGTGGTTTTTGCCAAGTAAAAGCGATCATCCCCCTTCACTTCAGGAAGGCGAATGACGTGAGCATAAATTTCTTTTTGCATACAGAGGCGAAAAAGATGATCCGGGAAAGTCATCTTTCCATACCATGGCACCGCTTCACTTCCTGCTCCTGAATAAGAAAGAGTTAAAGGAAGCACCGGAATATTCGCTTCAACTGCGAGTTGGAAGAAGGTCGATTTAAACGGAAGCACCTGACAACCATCTGAACTTGTTCCTTCCGGAAACAGAAAGATGTTGTGGCCATTTCTTAACTTCTCAGAGATGTCGTTTAATTCATTTTGCTTAGTATGTTCTGTGCGTTTAATTTTTCTTCTTTCGACAAAGAAACAACCGGCAAGATTCGTTAACTGACCCAACAAGAAAGTCTCTCGAATTTCAACTGAGGTAATAAAAAGCGATGGGTAAAATGCCGAGAGGATCAAAACGTCAAGGTAAGAGAGATGATTGGCCACGATGAGCCTTTGTTTTACTTCGCCTCTTGTACCATCTAGGGAGACCTTGACGTTCAGGATCAATAATCCAAGCTGAGCAAAGAAAGGAATGCTCTTAAGGTAAACCTTCAAACGCTTCTTTTCGTTTGTAATAAAGAAGGCCATTAGTGAATGAACCACTAAGAAAGACATGATCACAAGAAAGAAGGCAAGAAAACGGAACAGACCAATGAACACATAAAGTGGATTTGTTAGTTCTTTTTTCTCAATGCTTTCTGAAATCAAGCAAACCTCCGTTCAAAAGATGCCGGGAGTTCATTCATATCCATCAATGTGAACATGTCCAGGCAATCCATTTCAGCATCATAGGCCAAGGTGCGACCTAATTTTGCTCCAGCAAGAAGGTACATGTGCATGAGCGAGCCCATGGCCTTCCCACCAGACTTCTCTGCATTTACTGGAAGACTGAATTTCAACTTGTACTTCGCCTGAACTCCCACTTCAAAGTTTGCAATGAAACTGTTTTGTTTTTCGAGTTGTTCCATCATTTCCGCCACACTACCAAAGTCCTTTCGGTTAATGCTTGAGCACCCGAACATATAACGAGTGCCGGATTTTTTGGCGTATTCAATCAGACCTTTCCATAGAAGCGAAATCACCGCGCCTTTACGATAGTCTTTGTGAACGCAGGCCCTGCCTAGTTCCAGCTTATGCCCCGGGGCCTTCAAGAGCTCATCAATTTGAAACTCCCCTTCTGAGTAAAAGCGTTTAAAGGAACGATCAGTATTTGTGGACAAGAGTCTATAACATGCCACGACCTTATTCAGGGCCTTGTCCTTCACAATCAAATGGTCACAAACGAAATCGTGCATATCTACGTCATAGGGAAACAAGGAGAATGTCACCTTCTGAGTAGAGAACTCTCTAAAGAACACTTCAAAACGAAGCGCCAACACTTGGGCAAGTTCTTCAGGATGGTTAACGGTCTTCACCTGATAGTAATCGTTCTCAAAATCGATCTGATAGGCCGGACGAAGGATCTTGCCTTCAAGGCTTTTAAGCTTTAGATAGTGAGGTACTCTTCCGATGGTAAACTGGGTGTTAAACCATAATGCGCCGACTTCCATTCACGCCCTTTGTGTAAGTTATTTACTAATATTCTTCCAAGAGAATGGGACTTTTGGCCTGTAAAGATTGTGTCAGGATCATGTGATCAATAAATGAAGATTAAAATAGGGGCAGACTATTGAGTTGCCTCTGGTCTACGATATCTTTTCCTTAAAACTCGATGGCGAAGAAATCCGACTATTCTCTTATCGGTATTCTCATCAACCATGTCTCCCAGAACTTCATCGATGACGTCCTGAAGAGTCAGGATCCCAAGTGGAGCCTCACGTTTTCCAACAATTAAAATCTGAATCTTATTAAGTTTCATCAGACGAAGAGCGCTGAGAATTTTGGCATGAGGTTCAACCAGAGAAATAGGTCTTACAAAACTTAACCAATTGTCCCCTTCTCCAGCGTGTTGGAGTTGAAGAAATTCTTTTAGGTGAAGAAATCCATAGACCTCGCCCTGATCCATAACAGGAAAGCGGGTGCGGCCTTTAGAAAGAATAAATTCATAGACCTCTTCTCCACTTGCCTCACTTGAAAGGAACTCCACGTCCTTCCAGGCGACCATCGCTTTTTCTACGACCTTGGCATCAAGATCAATCAGGTTATGAATATAGATCTTATGTTCATTAAGAAGGCCATTAAGTGAGACTTCACTATCTCCATTAGTTTTCGATTCCACTTTCTCTTTAGGAAGGATGGCATCGACTATAATTGTGGTCATTCGTTCCATGGGTGTCACCAGTACACCCAGAACTTTATCGGCAATTCTAAGGGCGGGAGATAAAAACACACAAATGCCAAAGGAATATCTGATCGCGAGGGACTTTGGAACAAGCTCGCCAATAATGACAGATAAAACCGTCAAAGGAACAACCACTAAAGTGATGGAAAGTGTCTCTGCCAGCTTCTCCTTGATCCCGAACGTATTCATTAACCAAGGAGTAAGCGATTCCTCAGCATTTGCACCACTCACCGCCGCTGAAATCATACCAACTAAAGTAATCCCTATCTGAACCACAGAAAGAATTCTTTCCGGGGACTCTTGCATGTCCAATAAAAAAGAGGCCCTCCGATTACCACCGAGGGCCTCTTTTCTAAGTTTTCGCTTATCAACTGTTACAAAGGCCATTTCTGCACAGGCCAGGACCGCGTTTAATCCAAGACAAAGGATAACAATAAAAAGTGTTAGTCCCACGGCTCCGTACTCTTCGGTGAAATACCCATGTTGTCGTCATCAAAACCTTTTTCAAAGGATTGCTCGAGCGCTTCCAAGATTCGGGCCGATGTTTCTAAAAGGTTTTTCATATTATGAGTTTCAGTGATCTCTGCTTCTGACCAACAATCTTCTTTAAGTGTCGATAGAGAGTTTTTGATGGCAAGAATGCGATGGCGCATGCTCCACTCGAATCTTTCTTCTGGCTCAAAGCTGTAACCAGCATAATCATTTTGATGTTCCATAGTCTCTCCTTAGATGATGGCTATATTATCAAAACAAACCTAAAGACGTTCTTGAGTTCTTCTTTCTCTTTTTGTCATGTATAGATGGCCATGAGAATTTCTGCTTGTTTAATGCTGCTTTTCTTTTTAATGTCTTGCTCCACACCTAAGGTCACATATAAGGAATCACTGCCTAAAAAAGAAATGAAGTATTGTTTCTTTGGTGACTCGGGAAATGAAAGCTCGGCCCAACTTGCTGTAGCGAAGGCGCTAAAAGGGGAAAATTGCGACCGCATTTTTGTTTTAGGTGATGTGATTTATCAGGATGGAATTAAAAACCAAAACGATCCAGAGTTACAAAAAAAGTTTATCAATATCTATAATGACCTCAATACTCCCTTCACACTCGTGATGGGAAATCATGATTATGAAGGTTCCATAAAGGCCTGGAAAAAAGTTTCAGAGAAATATTCATGGATCTTTTACCCAAACAATTATTTTTTGCAAAAGATCAATGATGTTTGCTTTATAGGACTGGATTCAAATCTCTATAATAGACCATGGCACGTTACTTCCGCTTTTAAACAAATGAGGTGGATCAATTCAATCAGTAAGGACCTCGCTCAATGCCGTTACCGAATTGCTCTGGCCCATCACCCTTATGTGAGCCTTACTCGACCGGCAGAAGGTTTCTTAAAACACTTCTATGAAGAAAAGGTCGTGGGGAAAGTAAATTTACTCATTACAGGTCACGACCATGTACTTCAGGATTTGGGACAAAAAGATGGAACACGATTCTTGATCTCAGGCGCAGGTGGGCAGCATGAAGATTTGGCCGGCTACCTCATTATCAAAATTAGCGACCAACTCTCCTATCAATTTAAAGAAGTTAAGGAATAAGAATCGTACTACCTTTGGTGCGTCTTGATTCTAGTTCTTTGTGGGCCTCTTGAATTTGTTCTAAAGGAAACTTCTGACCGATTTGAATTTTGATAATTCCTCGACTTACGAGATCAAAAAGTTCATTGGAAGCGGCCACTAGTTTTTCCCTGGTCGAGATATGAGTCGCCAGTATGGGTCGAGTCACATACAAAGAGCCTTTCTGCGCAAGTATCCCTAAGTTCACGCCAGTGACAGCACCTGAAGCATTTCCAAAACTCACCATCAGTCCCCTGGGTGCAAGACAATCAAGAGATGTTTCCCAGGTACTTTTTCCAACTGAATCATAGACCACTTTTACTTTTTGATTATGGGTCAGCTCTAGCACTCTCTGCTTCACATCTTCAGTGGTGTAATTGATGAAATGAGTCGCTCCCATTTCTAAAGCAAGTTTGCCTTTCTCCTCCGAGCTGACGGTTCCAATGAGATTTACTCCCAAATGGCGGGCCCATTGACAAGCAATCAGCCCTACCCCTCCGGCGGCAGCATGAAATAAAATAGTATCGCCTTGTTTTAAATCATAGGTCTGACGAAAGAGGTATTGAACAGTGAGACCCTTAAGCATCATGGCGGCACCTTCTTCGTAAGAAATACTTGAAGGAAGTTTCACCAACCAATGACTAGCGAGCGTTCGGTATTTTGAATAGGCACCAATTGGACTATGAGGATAGGCCACACGGTCACCAACTTTAAACTCAGTGACGTCTTCACCTACTTCCAAAACTTCTCCAGCGCCTTCAAAACCCAAACCTGAAGGAAGTTCTGTCTGATAAAGACCCGTACGATAATAGGTATCGATAAAGTTCAACCCAACTGCATAATTCTGTATAAGGACTTCGCCTTTCCCCGGAGAAGGCACGTTTAACTTTTCAATTTTTAGAACTTCCGTTCCACCAGTTTGATGAAATCGTACGGCCAAGGTTTCTTTCATAAATTTAAATTCCCAAATGAGTAAGAGGCCATCGCAACATCAAAGGCCTGATCCAAAAAAATTCTCTTTCCTACATCGTTCCTGGCCGCACCCGCAACTACCATCAGAGGAATAAGATGGTCCTCACGTGGATGGGCCAGACGAGCACCCGGTGCCTCAGTCCAATGCAGGAGATGCTCTTTTCTCGCAAGAGGCTCACTCGTAATGGCCCCGGTTAGCCAGCTCTCAAACATTTCTGAAGTCGGGCCTCCACCATGAAAAAATGCTCTTAGATTATGATAGGAAAGTCCACTTCCAATGATAAGAATTCCTTCTTCGCGTAGAGGGGCCAGAAGTTCACCCACTTTATAATGCTCGGCCGGATCAAGGTTCACTTTAAGTGACAACTGCCCGATAGGAATGTCGGCTTTCGGATACATCAGATACATGGGTACAAAAGTTCCGTGATCGAACCCTTGAAAGGGATCTTCGTTCACATGAATTCCCGCAGGAGCAAGTAGGGCCTTCACTCGAGTAGCAAGTTCAGGAGCTCCAGGGGCAGGATATTTAATTTGATAAGTGTGAGGAGGAAATCCAGAGTAATCATAAATCATGGGAGGCTCGGCAGAGGTCGCAACTGTAAACTGGTGCTCTTCCCAATGTCCCGATATGGATAGAATGGCCTTTGGTTTCAACACCTCCCCGATTCGTTTCAACCACTGTTCTGTGATTCGAAATTCTCGTCGCATATCTTCAATCCAAGGCCAGGGTCCTCCACCATGAGAAATGAATAGCACAGGTAGTTTTTCCATATAACCTTCCTTATTGGATACATCTTAGCCTACTGACTTGATTTGAGAAGATTCGTAGTTTCACGAAATGGTATAGGTCTTGCTCGAAATTTACTAATGGTGACCATGAGGTCGCAGACTAATTATGGAGGATTAATATGAAAAAACTCAATCTTGGAGTGATCCTAGCGCTAACTGCGGCATTAACAAGCTGTAGTATGTTCAAGTCTAGCTCACCAAGCCAATCGGGTTCGGGCACACCTAAGAGCGCCCAGGTTCAAACAGAACAGAAAAATAAAGAGGTCTATGATAAGGCCAATAGCTTAACGAACGGATGGCCACAAGCATCTATTACGGCCGCAAGAGAAATGGTTGAGAAACACGGCGATCCACAAGAAGTCACATCAGAAGAGTTGATTTGGAGGAATGTTGCCCCATTCAAGAAGATTGTGGTCCACAAAACTGTCTACAATCATAAGTTTCCTCTAATGCACCAAAATGCTCTAGAGCATGTTGTGGATTATCGAGCACCAGTTTCAAAAATTGATGATATCTGGAGATACAACGGTTCAGTAGTGCTAGACCGTACGAAAGGTGAAATGTCATCGTTCTCAAATACTGAGGCCGGAAACATTCTCGCTCTTAACCTGGCCCACGATATTATGACAGGTAAGCGTGGTGCAGATAATGCACGCGTGACATATGGTAAAGAAACGCTGAACTACCTTAATGGTAATAAAACTGCCATGACTCAAGTTCTAACTTTCGGTGGCCAATACGAAACTGCTGATGCTGGTGAATCTGTAACAAACAAAATTCGCTGGCAGGGTCTAGAGCCTGCTCGTCGCTCACCTGCGGCGCCACAGACTTCGACTCTCCGTCAGGCAGAAGAAGAAAGACCTAAGACAAAACGCTAGTCTCTTTAAAGGGCCGCCTGAGGGTGGCCTTTTTTTTTATCTTATTGGGTTAAGCGACCAAAATACATTCCACCCAAGTAACCTACGGCCAGGATGCAAAAGGTATTCACGAACACAGACAAGATTGAATGAGAAACGACCAGGTGAAAGAGGACAAACGGAACAATAAAAGAAGAAAGTAGATAGAGAGTGATGAAATACTTATTGTAATTCATTTTCAGAGTGGCACCACAAGAACATTTAAACTCTCGTTTAAAGAGATCACTCCATTTGAAAACATATTCGCTTTGGCACTGAGGACAGTGTTTATTCATAATAATACTGTCAAATCGTTTGGTTATTTTTGAAAGTCAATTTTTGTTGAACCATAATCTATCGCTCCAAAATTGAGGCGGAATGGATGACCTCATAAGATCATTTTCCGCCCCTATGATTTAAATTTTAAGCGGCCTCTTTCACCAGCACAACATCATTTTCAGAAACAAAACAATTCTTGATATCAATCAAAAGCACAAGAGCATCTTCAAGCTTTCCAATGGCCCTTACGAAACCACCGTTCTCTGTCTCATGCAAAGTACTGTCGATTTGACTGTCAGTCAAATCGGTGACTGTGTTAACGGAATCTACGATGAGACCCATTCTGCGAGAATCGCTTTCTACCACGATGATGCATGTGTCTTTAGTAAATTGAGTCTCTTCGACGCCTAGACGAATTCTCAGATCCATAATCGGAATGATATGGTCCCTCAAATTGATGACTCCCACCATATAAGGTGGCACATCCGGAAGGGCCGAAACTGGCTGCATGTGCTTAATCTCTCTCACCGAACGAATTTCAAGGCCGTACACATTCTGCTTTATTTTGAACGTGAGGTATTGTCCTGCTTTCATTAGAATCCCTCCGCTTTACCAACTGATGGAGCATCGTCATCCATTGGGAAGAAATCATCTTTAGCTTTCTTAGTGTGGATACTTGAGACTACCTTAAGCTTAGGTGACGATTTAGTTCTTGAAGGCGCCTTGGCAACGACTGTTTCGGCGTCTGAGCTCTTACCTTCAATGAACTTCTTCATGTCAAATACCAGTTCAGATAAGCAGTCTGCCTGAGAAGACATCTCCGCCGCAGATGAGGCCACTTCTTCAGAAGATGAAGCGTTACTTTGGATGGCCTGATCAAGATGATTCATTGCTTTCGAAATTTGTTCAATACCGCTTGCTTGCTCTTGAGAAGCAGCAGCAATTTCTGAGTTAAGATCGGCCACTTTCTTCACTGAATTTAAGATGTCCTTCAATGATGTTCCTGATGTGTCAGCAATATCCACACCCTCTTCCGTCTTCTCAACGTTTTCTTTGATAAGAGTATTGATGTCTTTGGCAGCAGAAGCTGAACGCTGAGCGAGGTTTCTTACTGCATCCGCTACGACCGCAAAACCTTTACCTTGTTCACCTGCACGAGCGGCCTCTACAGCAGCGTTAAGGGCCAGAAGATTCGTTTGGAAGGCAATATCATCAATCACATTGATGATCTCTTCGATCTTCTTAGATGATTTTGACATGTCACCCATGGCAGTAATTAAACGAGAAATATCTCTTTCACCTTGTTCGGCCGAAGTCAGTGACTTTTGAGAAAGAGAGTTTGCTTCTTTGGCGTGATCAGAGTTTAGCTTCACCATCGAAGAAAGCTCTTCAAGTGAGGACACTGTTTCTTCCAATGAGGCCGCTGATTCTGTGGCCCCTTGAGAAAGTTGTGAAGAAGCTGAAGTTAATTGCTGACTGGCAGAAGCAGTCTGAGTTGAGGAACTCAAAATGTTTTCAGCAATTTTTGAAATGGTATTACTTATGGTTGTAGAAAAATAAAGACCTACCCCAATGGCAAACACCACACCTGCAACTGAAATCACCAGACTCAGAAGGCTTGCAGTATTGTAAGCGGTCGTTGCAATTTTCGCGCGCTCCTTTGAGACATTCGACTGGAAGGCCATTAAGTCCTCAAAAGATTTTCGGATATCACCTCTAAGATGTCTTAGATTCTGATTGAGAAAATTTCGTAATTCATCATCGTTTGATTTCGTGGTTCGGATTTCGTCGAGCTTTTTAAAATATTTATCTGTGGCCTCTTCATATTTTGTCCACGAAGACCAGACCTTATCATAAAGAGCCTCTTCTCCCGGCTCAAAAGGAGTTGATCGATATTCTTTGTCGAGTCGAGCAAAGCGAGAAGACTGCTCTTTATAGTCACCAAGAATTTGATCATAAATAGACTGGTTCGCATGAACATTTATCAGCCCACGAAACAACTGTCGATTTGCTTCCTGGCCAGCATCGTTAAGCTCACTTACCTTTTGAATGTTGTCGACTAAGATGTCTGAGATGTAGCTGTACTCTCTTTGAACCTTATTCATCGAAAAGTATCCAACACCGGCCACCACAACTACGAAGAGAGAAACGAAGGTAAAAGCAAATAGCAATTTACCCTTCAAACTTGAATTTCCAAACATACACTGCCACCCCTTAAAGCGAAGACTTTTAATTAGGTCAGCTGTATCGGAATTATACGTAGGGTTCCGTAGAACTACTTACAAATAAATTTTCATTGGTCTAAGTCCTCTGGACCCGTTCAAAATTTCACTGAGATATAAACCGGCCCTTAATAAACAAATGTTTGAATGGGCCTTTTAGGCGGGAAAGACTAACTTACTTAGGGTTGTCTGTTACGAGCATCGTAATTCTTCCCGATGAAACAAGCTTCCCATTTTGATTTGTGATGTTCACGTCCCAGATATGGGTCGTTCTACCTAAGTGAATAGGCTCACTTTTGGCCGTGAGAACATCACCCGGACGAGCGATTGATAGATGATTAGCACTCACTTGGATGCCAAAAGAATTTTGTTTCTTCGAATCAATCAATAAGTATGAACTGAAGCTACCAATGGTCTCAATCAAAACCAGGGAGACTCCCCCGTTCATGATATTTCCAGGTCGAAGGTGACGATGATCGACAGTCAAAGTTCCAGTAACGGACTTGTCTTCGATTTTTACCATCGAGATTCCCAATGCCCCTGAGAGTTGATTTTCTGTTGCCATTTTATTCATTGTTTCTAAATCCATAATATCCACCTTTGAGACTCGATTATAGAAGACGCTCAAGGCCTTGTCTAATTTGCTGCTTCGTTATGTAATTCTCCCAATCAAAAAGGAGCTTCTATGAAATTCGTTTTATCACTCACGCTATTACTAAGTACTCAGGTTGTACTTGCTGCTGGATTTACTCTTAAAACATCTTCGTTTGATGCCAAAAAACCTCTACCTATGAAGCAAGTCTTCAATGGTTTTGGTTGCACAGGAGAGAACATTTCACCTGCCCTTGAATGGTCTGGTGCTCCGAAAGATACAAAAAGTTTTGCCATCACAGTTTATGATCCGGATGCACCTACAGGTAGCGGTTGGTGGCATTGGACCGTGGTAAATATTCCGGCCACTGTCACAAAAATTGAGGAAGGAGCGTCTAATAACAAGAAGCTTCCAGAAGGTTCTATTGAAGGCAGAACTGATTATGGGAAGCCAGGTTTCGGTGGTGCTTGCCCTCCTCCAGGAGATAAACCTCACCGTTATATTTTCACTGTTTACGCACTTAAAACAGACAAGCTTGACGTAAATGCAGAGTCTTCAGGAGCTCTAGTTGGATTTAACTTAAATGCCAACTCTCTTGGTAAAGCGACCTTCACAGTTAAGTACGGTCGATAAACTTTTCTGCCTGCGATGTCTAAGCTATGATCTGAAAAGAGGATCTATATGCAGAATCTAAGCTTAGACATCAAAGGCATGACTTGTGCCTCTTGTGTTAACCGAATTGAAAAGGCCCTGAAGAAAAATTCCGGCGTCATTAATGCTTCCGTTAATCTGGCGACAGAAAAGGCCCAGATTGAATTTGATCAGTCCCAACTAAATCCAGATCAAATTATCGAGATCGTTTCCAAAGTTGGTTACGAAGCAACACTTCCGACCACTAAACCGGTGGATAAGGAAGATGAAATTCAACGAGAGATGTTTAAAGTCATTCTAGCGGCCATGCTCTCTTTCCCTCTAATGCTGCCGATGTTTACGCCAGTTCATTTATCCGCTTGGACTCAATTGATCTTGGCGATTCCGGTTCAGTTTATTCTGGGAGCACGATTCTATATCTCTGGATGGAAAGCAATTAAAGCGATGTCCGGAAACATGGAACTTTTAGTGGCGATTGGAACCAGTGCCGCTTTTGGTTTAAGCCTTTATCTCATGTCGCAGGATCTTTCGAATCACCTCTACTTTGAAAGTGGATCCATCATCATTACTCTTGTTCTTTTCGGTAAGTATCTTGAGGCAAGAGCAAAACAGCAGACCACCAAGGCCATCAGGTCTTTAGAGGCCCTGCAGCCATCGAGGGCGCGGGTTATAAGAAACGGTAGTGAAGTAGAAATCGCTCTTACTGATATCAAGAAAGCAGATGTCGTGATTGTTCGTCCGGGAGAAAGAATTCCCGTGGATGGTAAAGTGCTTAATGGCTCAAGTGAAGTTGATGAATCCCTTATCACAGGTGAAAGTTTACCAGTGGAAAAGAATCTCTCAGATAAAGTCATTAGCGGATCAATTAATGGTCACGGTCTATTGCAAATTGAAGTCACTGCCACCGGTTCAGAAACAATGCTTGCTCGAATCATCCGCATGGTGGAAGACGCTCAAGTGAAAAAGGCACCCATCCAACGACTGGTGGATAAAGTCAGTGCTTATTTTGTTCCCATCGTTTTAGGAATTGCCCTTGTTACAATTCTTGCCACTGGTTTTATTACCGGAGATTGGGAAAAGGCCATCATTCACGGAGTAGCAGTTCTCGTGATTGCTTGTCCGTGTGCCCTTGGACTTGCGACTCCAACCTCTATTATGGTGGGAACGGGTGTAGCAGCGAGTGCGGGTATTCTCATTAAAGACGCTGAGGCCTTAGAAGTTACTCACAAAGTTAATATGGTGGTCTTTGATAAGACCGGGACCCTGACTTCCGGTAAACCATCGGTTGCTCATTTATCAGATGAAAAACTCCTCCCACTCTTAGCGAGCATTCAATCTGGCAGTGAACATCCTCTGGCACATGCGGTTCTAAGTTTTGCTAAAGATAAAAATGTTTCCTTCTCCCCTGCTCGAAATGTCAGAGCAATCGTGGGCCAGGGAGTTGAGGCGACCATTGATGGAGTGACCTACATTCTTGGAAGTAAAAAAATATTGGATGGCAAGAACTCAAGCAACGCCCAAACTCATGAACAAAAAGGCGAAACCGTTTCTTATCTCGCAAAGAAAGATCCTTTTGAAGTTTTAGGTTTCATCACTTTTCACGACACCATTAAGCCAGATGCCCAAAGGGCCATTGATAAACTTCATGCACTTGGAATTAAGTCCATGATGCTTTCGGGAGATAACCAGGGCAGTGCCGAGGCAGTTGCTCGCTCACTGGGAATTGATAAAGTAAAGGCCGAAGTTCTTCCGGGTGATAAAGCAAGTGTCATTCAGGAATTAAAAAAAGAAGGTATGACTGTCGCCATGGTTGGTGATGGCATTAATGATGCTCCAGCATTGGCATCCGCAGATGTGGGAATGGCGATGTCGACTGGAACTGACGTGGCCATGCACACTTCAGGCATTACTCTGATGCGCGGAAATCCTGCGCTCATTGCTGACGCCATTTCGATTTCTCAAAAGACCTATAGCAAGATTCAACAGAACCTCTTCTGGGCGTTTATCTATAATGTTATTGGAATTCCTCTGGCGGCACTAGGTTACCTAAGTCCGATGGTGGCCGGAGCGGCCATGGCATTAAGTTCAGTCAGTGTGGTGACAAACTCTTTACTTTTAAAACGTTGGAAACCAGAATAGTTTCATGCACGAACGTCTGGAACAAAAACAACGAACCCGCAGAAACTTAATTGAAGCGGCCTTAAAGCTCAGTGGTGAGCAAGGCTTCTCTTCCATTAGCTTGCGTGAAGTTGCCAAGGTTGCAGGGATCACTCCTGCCGGCTTCTATCGTCACTTCCATGATATGGAAGAACTTGGTCTGGCCCTGATTGATGAAGTAGGACTTTCACTTCGACATCTCTTACGTGAAGCTCGTCGAAACATTGATAAGGAAGGCAGTGCCGTTCGTTCATCAGTTGAGACCTTCATTGAATACATTACCGAGAACGCGAACCTCTTTCGCCTACTTCAAGGTGAAAGACAAGGCAGCTCACTCGCTTTCAGAAAGGCCCTGTTCGCCGAAATTAACCGTTTCATTGAGGAAGTAACTGAAGATCTTGATCGTGGTTCAAAACTTCTGGATCAACCTCTGATGGATGTAGGTCTCGCGGCCGAGGCGATTGTGGCAGTCGCCTTCACTGTGGGTGCAGAGGCGATTGATTTGCCTAAGCATCGTCGACAGGAACTCATTGAAAGACTTATTAAAGAAGTAAAAATGATTCTTCGAGGTGCCCGCATTCAGGAACGACCTAAAAAGAAAGTCAGTAAGAAAAGTTCCCGCCGTAAATCACAGCGATAAAATGAAAAATACTACCGAGTAAAACGAAGAGATGCCAAATGGCATGAGTGTAGCGGTATTTCTTCGCAAGATAAAATATTGTACCTAGCGTATAAGTCAGTCCTCCCACTAAGAGCCACGTCATTCCTTCAGGTCGAAGAGTTTCCTTCAGTGGGACATAAGCAAAGATAATGATCCAACCCATTCCCACATAGAACAAAGTTGAAAGGACCTTGAAGCGTCCGGTAAAGAAGACCTTGAAGATAATTCCTAAAATTGCAAGCGACCAGATGACCGCAAGCAAGGTGTAACCAAAACTGCCTTTTAAATTCAAAATGAGAAAAGGCGTATAAGTGCCAGCGATTAATAGATAGATGGCCGAGTGGTCAAAGATTTTAAACAGGCTTTTTACTTTTGGAGACGGAAGCGCATGATAAAGAGTTGAAGAAGTATAGAGAAGGATGAGTGAGAATCCGTAAATCAAATAACTAATGATATGCGAGAGGCTACCAAAGTAACTTCCGAGAACACAGAGCACTGATAGGGCTGAAATCCCGAAGATGACCCCAAGTCCGTGAGTAATCGAATTAAATACTTCTTCTTTGAGTGTGTACCCTTTCATGCTTTTGAGTATACACTCGTTTACCGAAAGGGGCAAACCGGTTAACGGCAACTTACCCTTAATTGTGGCTTAATACGCTCGTGGAAAGGTTTCGTCTCAGAACTTCTTTCCTTTAATTTCTTTAACATAGGAATATTTAACTCATACTGAGCGACTACGTGTTTACTGGTTGAATATTCCGAATAAACTTCCTGCTTCACTGTAATATCTTCCTGAGCAGGCAGAAATACCCCAGACTTTCCTTCATTGTGATCAATGAGCTCAACCACCGAGTCCCCTACTAAAAGTGCTGTCACGACAGCCGCTCCTAGCTCAATCGAGCGGGCCGAAGCGCAACGGTTCACTCGTTGACTTCCATTGGTATTGGTTGTTGCAGAAGGAACAAGAACAAGATCAACGCCCTCTTCTTTAAGCTTCACTGAGAGATCGGGCTGCTCGCTATCAAAACAAATCACAACCGCAGTTTTCAGACCTTTGAATTCGAAAACACCCAACTCTTCACCTGGAGTAAAATCCGTCTCCCAAGGAGTAAGATATAACTTGTCTTGAAAGAGCCACTGGCCTTTATGAAGAATGGGTGCTGAGTTAAAAATTTTCCCGTTGCTCTTGCGAGGAGCAGAACCTAAAACAAGCAGAACCTCTTTCTGAGGAAGATGTTTCTTCACATCTGGAAGCAGATCATTGGTAACGTAATCCGCTACCTTCTCAATCTGATCTTTTGGATCAAGGCCCGGGAAATACTTCCCTAGACCCATGATGAAGAACTCAGGATAGAGAATGATCTCGCTGCCACTCAGAACACATTTTTCGATCTCGCCCAAAAGCTTACTTTTCCATTCGAGAATGGAGTCAGGATCGTGGGACAAGGAGTAACTTATGACTGAAATTTTCATAGATCTTTCATCCAAAATTGCATGTTCTTGGTTGTCGGTGAAGATTCATTTCTATCCTGCCACTCATATCGAGTGACAAGCCCTGGTACTTTTTTAAAGCCTTGTGAATGCCAAAATGTATCAAGGGGTTCGTAGTCTTTAGGTCTCAAAGCATGATCGACCGGCCTTTCTACTGCACAAAAAGATAGTCTTTCAATAAAAGGTAGTGAACGAGCATAGGCCTCACGTTCCTGAAAGAATTTCTTCCCAATTCCTTTACCGCGATATTCGTTTAAGAGAACTGATTCTCCAAAGTAGAAGACCTTCGAAGGATCAAAGCCTGCATCCATAAATGGTTTGCGAAAACTTTCCTCTTCTTCCTGGGCCCAAATTCCCGTCGTGGCACCAACGATCATGTCACCGTCCTGAACCAGGAAGATGAAAGAGTGACGTGCTTTGAAGTAAGTTTCGAGGTAATTTTTTTCGTACTCGAGTGTCCCTTCATAGAGATAAGGAAAATCCCAGAATACTTTTAAACGGAGGGCGGCCAGCTCATTTACGAAAGCTCGTGCTTCCTCTCCTGATAGACGAAGATAGTTTAGCATGAGCTGAGTATAGTTGAATTAAGGCTGAAATTCGACTTTTTTAAATGTTCCATCCCAAGACAAAAAGCTAACTCCCGGCGATAGAACCATCTTCTTAAATTCTTTACCGTTAGCAGCAACTTTCGGAGAAACATATGTCGAATCGAAATTGAGATTCACATTGCTGAGCTTGTCAGGCTTCACAGATGAGCGATATCCAAGTTTGAATTTGAAATCATCGCCATCATTAAATGGTTCGCCACGAGAAAGCACGATCGCTTTGCCAGGAATATCTTTGTTTTCATAGATAAGCTCTTTGCCTTGAGCAAGTTCTTCAAATGTGATGGTCTTTGTTACTTCACCATTTTTATTTTTATAAGAAAGTTTCAAGATCTTTGGTTCACCTTTTTCATAGTAAACTGCGATCTTCCCATCCCCGTCCATGTTCACTTTCATATCGAAAATGTTTTTATACATTCCATTTTCAACTTTCTTATAGGCATCAATGAATTGAGAAACTGGACCAGGTTCAGTCTGACAATCCGTAGGATCAAGAGCTAAGGCCCCTGCCGAAGAGAAAAGTGTGACAGCAACAAATATGAGTTTGAAGTTTTTCATGCCTTACTTTTCGACTGCTGACTAAAAAACTTGAACTCACGAGCATGACTGACAAGAGCAATCAGGAAAGCGACTTTTTTCTCCCTTCGGGACACATTGCCTCAGCAGATCACCTATTAATACCGCATTTGGATTGGCCCATTTTTTGAAGATTTAACATGCCAGGGGGTCTCATATGGAAATCAAAAAGAATTTGAGCCATGCGGAAGAAAAGGAGCAAAGTGAGCGTGACTTCTACGATCACAACCTTAGTGACCTTTCTGAACTCAACCGAGTTCTCTTCACCACTATTGAAACCTTAGAAAAGAGTTCAATCCCCTATGCCATTATTGGTGGTGTGGCCGTAAAAAGCCTGGGTAGACCTCGAGTCACTCATGACATTGATCTTTTCGTAAGACCTGACGATGCAGAAAAGGTTCTTGAGGTCCTGGAGGCCAAAGGCTTCACCACTCAAAAGCGAGATCCTTTTTGGCTCTTTAAAGCGTGGCAAGATGAGATTCTGGTGGATGTGATTTTTAAGTCCAGTGGAGATATTTATTTTGATGAAGAAGTACGGGCCCACGTAAGACGCGTTCCATATTTAGGAAGTTACGTGAATGCCATTAGTCCTGAGGATTTTCTTGTCATCAAAGCGGCCGCCCATCAGGAACACAACCCTCATCATTGGCATGATGCCCTCGCTGTACTGAAACAAGGAAATCTCGATTGGGATTATCTCCTAAAGCGTGCCAAGCATGCTCCACGAAGAATTCTCGCCCTTTTGATTTACGGCCAGTCTAATGACATTGCGGTTCCAAATGAAGTCATCCAAAAGCTCTACCGCGGAGTTTTCGAATCACCTGTATATATGCCGGAGTCCATAGTCTATCCATATCGGCACGATCTTGCTCACATGAGTGCCACCTCTGAAGAAGGTACTGAGTCCCCTATATACGTGAAAGGTAAAATTATGGAGGCGCTTACTACAGATGAAAGAATTGCTGAGCATGACGTAAAAGTCGTGGTCTCAGATAAAACCATCGTGGCCAAGGGTGAGGTCTTCACCGAAGAACAAAAAGATGCTGTGAATGAAGTGATTCATGAAATTGCTCCAAGTTACGAATGCAAAAATTTGGTCAACGTCAGAATTCTTCATGCACCCGAAGGAAGTGAGGCGATCAAATGATCAGAATAGCTGCTGCCGGAGATGTTCACTTTGACCGGAAGTCACACAATCGTCTGGCCCAACATTTCACGGGTCTCAATGAAAAGGCCGATGTCTTTCTTCTCGCGGGCGATCTCACACAAACCGGTCATCCGGAAGAGATGAAGGTCCTGGCCGAAGATTTAAAGAAATGTCCCATACCTATCGTGGCAGTCCTTGGAAATCATGACTATCATGTGGACCAGGTCGAAACCGTATTGAGTATTTTAAAAGACGCAGGAGTTACTGTTCTTGAAGGAAACTCTGTCACTCTCAATATCGGCGGTTATACAGTCGGAATTGCCGGGGCCAAGGGATTCGGTGGGGGCTTTGTTGGAGCGTGTGGTTCAGATTTTGGAGAGCCTGAGATGAAGGCCTTCATGAGACATTCAAAAAATCATGCTCGAACCTTAGAGAACACCATTAAGGAAATGGAGACAGATTATAAAATTGTTCTTCTCCACTACTCACCAACGGCCCAAACCTTAGTGGGAGAGAAAAAAGAAATTTACCCATTTCTTGGTTGTTACTATCTTGCTGAGGCCATCGATTACGGGAAGGCCGATATCGCTTTTCATGGTCATGCTCATGGAGGAGTTGAGAAAGGAGAAACTCCAGGTGGAGTTCCGGTGAGAAATGTGGCCCAACCGGTTATCCGTCACGCCTTTAATATCTATACGCTGGAAAAGAACATTGAACTCATCGTTTCTGAGAAGAAACACATGAGTTTCAATCCTGCCATGTCATAAACAACCCTACACTAAAATATTGAGCAATTGTGGAATCTGGAGACTAAAAATCCAGATTCCATAAATTCTTCGCACTTAGATTTCTCCGATAATTTTTCTTCGGAAACTCTTACCTCCTTTTGAGAGCAAAATCCTTCGTGGCAACATCAACATCCGATGTTGACCAAGGAAGGTTAGATGAAGAAGTTGACGGTACTCATACTTTTGATGTCGCTCATGAGTACGGCCTGTAATAAATCAGATGGAAGCGATGATGCAGGGACATTTTACGATGCAAGCATCTACGGTGAGTACACAGTAGATGACCCGGTCCCAACTGAGGCCCTGAATTTCGAGACCAATGTCACTTTGGTGAATTTCACGGACGCCCAGAGAGATAAAATGAACAAGGCCATCGAGATCGTTAAATTAGTCGTGGCCACAGATGAATTCAAAAATCGCATCTTAAACTACACTTATGATGGCAAAAAACAGTTTGTAGATAATGGTGGCTACACTAATGGTCAGATCTATCAATTGATCCTGAACGCTGCAGAGACTCTTCAACCCTCCAAAAACAATGTCATGGACGCAGAAGTACAGCTCTATTATGAGGCAACCAATGTTGTGGGCTACACCTATCCCAACACAAAACGGATTTGGGTGAATACCAAATACTTCAATAGCTATACGCCGGCGGGGGTGGCCCACAATCTATTTCATGAATGGCTTCACAAGATTGGTTTCACACACGCCGTGAACTATTCGAGCAGTCGTGATTCATCTGTACCTTATGCAATCGGCAGGATCGTGGGTGATATCGGAAGGAATTTTTTATGAGATTTTTATTCATCATGATTTTGAGTTTTTCACTAAATGCCCTGGCAGATATGGAACACATCTCGGGACAAGGAAGCATGCCACCGAGTAAAGAACTCAGTGCTTCTCGCTCTTGTTTTCAGGAGATTGCAGAGGAAGGCTGCGGTCACCCTATCGAAGATCAAGAGTATTTCCACACTTGCTTATCAGACAAAATCTCTGAGTTAAGCAGTAACTGTCAGAACTTTTTCGGACGCCTTTATGGAAAGAAGAAATAACAACACCGGAGCTAAGAAGTTTTTTAGTTGTTCTTATGGTGACAACCTGTAAACATTCACACCCTAGGAGAATAAATGCCAAAAATTTTAATTGTAGAAGACGATCCTCAAATCACAAAAATCCTTAAACTCAATCTAAAACTAAGTGGCTTCGAAACTGATAATGCAATGACCTTCCAGGATGCCTGGCAGAAGATCAACGCCGATCATTTCGACCTTTTGTTATTAGACATAGGCCTTCCGGATGGAAACGGTCTCGATCTTTGTCAGAAGGTTCGCGAAAGCGGAAATGATGTTCCTATCGTTTTCCTTAGTGCCCTGACTGATGAAGCGACCGTTGTTAAAGGAATCAAAAACGGAGCGGACGATTATCTTCGTAAACCATTTGGTCTTGAAGAGCTAAAAGTTCGTGTGAATAAATTCGTGAAGAAGATCGCCCCTCACCTTCAAGTGGTGAAGTTCGGTGATCTCACAATTGATCCTGTAAAACGAGTGGTTACAGTGATGGGAGAGATGATTACTTTAGGAAGAAAAGAGCTGGATATTCTGACTCTTCTGGCCCGTAAGTCAGGAGACATCGTGACTCGCGAGAATATTCTTTCAACTCTTTATGAAAACGCGGATCTTTATGACCGTACAGTGGACTCACATATGAGTCACTTACGTCGTAAAATTCGTGAAGTGGCAGGGCAGACCTTACAGATCAGCTCTGTTTATGGATTAGGATATCGACTGGAATGGAAGGCATAAAGAAAACCGGATTCTATTTAAAGCTGTTCTTTTGGAGCGTCATGGGCGCTCTGATGATCAGTTTAATTTCACTCTACACCCTCGTGAGAATTTCTGACGTGGCGGTGGGTGATTATCGTTTGGGATATCTTCTTTATATCGGGCGTTCTATCGAAAAATCGAATAACTATCGTCCAGTTTCTAAAATCAATGTAAATAAAGTGAAGGATCCCCCGCTTCCTCAGGGGGACACACTTAATCTCTTAAAGCTAACGGAGTTTGGCCCGGACTTGGGTGAATCAGCAACCATGACCGAGAAAAGAACCCGTCCTCTTCTGTGGCTTGCGTCCCAGGAAGGAATTATTCTTTCAAGTAATACCGATGCTCCTCTGCCGATTGATTGGCGAGATCTAAAACTTCCCAAAAAAATTCACGGGATGGAATCTAATGAGTCCAATATTCTGGAACCGAAGACCTTTGTCGTAAAACTAAACACGACTCCGACTACTTATTTGATTTCCCACAACGAAAGAACCTTGTTTCAAGGTCCTTATCTTTTGATCCAAGGGACACATACATTCACAACAGCAGCGTTGGCGGTCTTTCTCGCGCTTTCAATCAGCTTTTATTATCTTCGTCGTAAATCGAATGAAGCGAGAAAGGTTTTGGCACGTCTTGAATCAGGTGATTTAAAGGCCCGTTTTGAAATTAATCGCTATGATGAATTCGGTAACCTCATTCTTGACTTCAATCGAATGGCCGATGAAATCGAAAAACTCGTGAAGCGCGTTCAGGACACTGAAGTCTCCCGCTCAAATCTTCTGCAGGAGCTTGGACATGATCTTCGTACTCCGATGACAAGTCTTACCACTGCCTTTGAAACCCTGAAACTCCATGGTGATCAGCTTTCTTCGGATGACTGCCAGGAGATCTTTGCCATGATCACGACGGATATTCGTTACTTCAAAGAACTGCTGGATAAACTTACTCTGGTGGCAACCATTGATGGCCCTCACTACAAGGCCTCAACTGAGACCATTGATTTGAATTCACTTCTTCAAACTGAGCTCTACTCCCGTCAAATCGCCGCGGGCCATGCCCTAAGCTGGAACCTGATCCACACGGATGAGATGACACCTTATATCTTGGGCGACTCTCACTTGATCACACGCTTGTTCCGCAATGCTTTTGACAATGCCTCTCGCTATGCCTCGAATAACATTACAGTAAAGATCAATGTACAGAAAGAAAGAGTTGAAGTTCTTGTGATGGATGATGGTCCAGGTCTAACTCCAGAATCTATTCAATCATTCGGTAAACGTCGTGAACGTCGTCAGCGTAAAGAGAAAGATCCAAATGATTTTTCACTTGGACTTGGCTCAGTCATCATGAAGACCATTACGCAAGTTCATGGAGGAACGATTGAAATGATGAATGTTATCTCGCAGGAACAAATCAAAGGCGCTTGTCTTAAAGTTACTTTTCAGAAGATGCAGGCATAAATTTCCAACACAGAGATTCCACAGTCAATCAACATTCATTTCATAAAGTCATGACAAGGCAAAAACAAGGAGCTTGTTATGATGAGGAACTACCAATATACATATAACGTACTAAGAGTCATTTCCTACATCATACGTCCAATGTTTATCAAAGGATGGATGAGATTCTATCGGTTCCTCCACCCTCCATAGGTTGGTTTTATTTTCCAAAAGATTTTTGTAATTTCAGTGATGCTTCATTCTGCGCTTCTTGCGCTTCTTTCAAAACTCCGGTCATTCCAAAAAATTCGTGAGTCACTCCTTCGTAATTTCGATAAGTCACTTCCACCCCTTGCCTCTCCATCTTTTCTGCAAGTTCTCTTCCTTCGACCTGTAAAGGATCAATCTCTGCAGTAATGATGGTCGCCGGTGAAAGGCCCCTGAAACTTGCTTTTAATAAATCAATACGTGGATCTTCTTTATCCTGAGGTGAGCGCAGATATTTTGAGAAGTACCAATTCATCTTCGCCTTATTAAGTGGTTTTGCATCGCCGTTAATTTTGTAAGATGATGTATTCATCTTGGTTGAGGCAACGGGATAAATGAGGAGTTCATGGATCGGAATTTGAAGACTTTGATCCCGCGCCATGATCGCCACATTGAGCGCAAGATTTCCTCCTGTACTCTCACCCGCGACCGCGATTTTTTTCGGATCCCCATCAAAGGTCATAGCATTTTTTAAGACCCACTGATAGGCGGCGAATGCATCATCATGAGCGGCAGGAAAGCGGTCCTCAGGGGCCCGACGATATTCGACTGCAATAAAAATTGCGTTGGTTTTTGCCGCAAGTGATCTGGGAGTGGCGTCATAAGTATCAATATCTGATAAGACCCATCCTCCACCATGATAATAAACCACTACGGGAAAGGGCCCCTTACCTTTCGGACGATAAAGCCGCGCTTTCAGCTTTCCATCTGCTCCCTGAATCTTTATATCTTTTACTTCAGCAAGATTATCTTTTGGTTTTGGTGCGATGGCCTTGACTGCTTCAGGTGCACTTGGTTGTTCTCTCGCTTCTTCTACTGACAAATGCTCAACAGGCCTCGCACCTTTCTCATCGAGCTTATCCAGAACTTTCTTCATCTGAGGATTGGGAGTCAGGGCCGCAAAGACAGTGCTTGAGAAAAGAGAAACAATCAGGATGCTCTTCACCATGTGTGCCTCCAAAAGAAATGACAATTCATTGAAACCTTTTGAGGCAAGTCATGTCATTTGGAGTGCATTAGACACATTGTTTCTGGTATGTGTTCGTGCATCACAGTTATGATATTGAGATGCAAGCGCGAGAATATCTCAACAAACTCAGAAGCTTTCCAATTTACAAATATCTTCTCACGCTGATGATTGTTTCATTCACAGCGCTAGTTCAACACTTACTCTGGCCACTATTAGAACCCGCCCCTTTTGTATTATTCTTTCCGGCTGTTTTATTTTGCTGCTTCTATGGGAACGGGACCTTTTCAATAATTTTATCGGCCATATTTTCACAATTCTTTTTTGTTCCACCTTACGATGCCATTCGACTCGTCTGGCCCAATGATCATTTCAGATTATTGTGTTTTTGTCTTGCGGCCATGCTGATTGAAAAGGTGGCAAAGAAACAGATTAAGGCCAAAAAAGAAGTTGAATATGTTCTGGAGCAACTCCTTGAAGAAAAATCGGCCAGGGAAAATTTTGTTTCGGCACTCTCTCATGATCTCCAAACTCCTCTGACCGCCATCCGCCTTTCGACTCAATTACTCGAGAGAAAGCCCGAAGACCTCGCTAAAAACCGCGAGAGAATCATTCATAATGTCACTCGAATCGAAAAGATGGTGCAAGATATTCTCGACGCGAATAAACTTCGTGCCGGAGTTCCCCTACCACTAGAGGTCACAGAATTTAATCTGATTGATTGTATTCAGAATGTTGCCAGTGAAATGAACCTCATTCATCACAATCGTATTGTATTATCTGCTCCCCAAAAAATCATGGGCTTCTGGAGTTTGGACGCCGTGAGGAGGATTGCCGAAAACCTCTGCACCAATGCCATTAAATATGGTGAGGAGAATAAGCCTGTATCAATCGTAGTGAAAGAATTGGACGCAAAAGTCGAAATCGAAGTCCACAATGAAGGACAACCAATTCCATCCAATGAGCAGGATTATTTATTCAATCTTTATAAGCGTGCCCTCTCCGCCAAAAAAAGTGGCAAGAAAGGATGGGGTCTTGGTCTAACTTTGGTAAAAGGTTTCGCCACATCCATGGGTGGAGATGTGAGAGTAAAAAGTCTCCAAGGCTTTGGGACGAGCTTTATCGTGACACTTCCAAAAGATGTGAGATCCAAAATTCAAGCTGACTAAGAAAGAAGTCCTTCCGGAATTGAGTCTTCACTTAAACAAACCGAAAGCAATGAAGCTGTGCTGTACTTGAAGCCCTTATAAACAATCTGAGGCCTGTCACCAGCAATGGAAGTTCCCATGATGAAAATCAGAGGCATAAGCCCCGCCGAAGTTGGGTTGGCAAAATCAGAGTGAGGAGCGGCCTTTCTGTAGTCCAGAATATTTTCAATGTCCGCAGACATTAGTTTTTCTTCAAGCCATTGATTAAATTCCTTGCTCTTCGGATGAATATCTTCTCCGCGAGCGTGCCAGACAAGCTTACCGGTATTAAGAGCGGCGGCCCCACTTCCTAAAACCAGAATCCCCTGCTCTCTCAGTGACGATAAAGCATGCCCCAATTTCAAAAGCATTCTTGGATCATCAATCATCGGAATCGAAATTTGAACAACTGGAATATCTGCTTCCGGCCTGATCAATCGTAGCGGCATCCAAACACCATGATCAAAACCATAGTGCTCATTATAGGTCGTCTCAAAGTTCTGCTTTTCTAAAAGTTCTGCCACAATCGCTTCCAGCTCAAATGAAACTGGCGGCTCGTAAGTCATCTCGTACAGTTCCTGCTGAAAACCTTGGAAGTTATACTGAATCGAAGACTGGGCCATGGTCGTGATCTGCACTGGTCCCGGTGTTGTCCATTGTGAAGAAACGCAAACTATTCCCTTCAGAGAACTTCCCAAATAGCGTCCAAAATTCACCAACGAAGTGTTGTAAGGATCATCCTGCAGCGCTAAAGGGGGCAATTCGTAACTCACAAATAAACTGGGAATAGCTTTCATAACCCTCATTATACCATTATTTTATTTAGTTAACTAATATTAATGAGAGGAAGTTTGACAGAAGTTCTTCCGATTAACTATTGTGTTGCCTCAACACATTTTAATTAAGGACTGAAGATGAAAATCCTCTTTCTCGGTTTACTCCTCACCACAGGTCTATTTGCCGGTGTAATCTACAAAGCTGATTTTCCAATGGGTCCGGACGTTTCTATCACTCCAGGTTCTCTTTGCTCAAATCCAGATGCTTACCGTTACCCTGAACACATCCCTTATTGTAACCGCAACGTTAGCGGTGATCTAAAAGACGATGTATTCCGCGAATACCGCGATCTTGGCTACCGTCTTGATCCAAAACAACGTAAGCAATATAAGATCGATCACTTGATCCCTCTTTGCGCTGGCGGAAGCAATCGTTCAGATAATCTATGGCCTCAACACGAGTCGATCTACGCTCTAACAGATCCTCTTGAACCACTAGCATGTGACAAACTTAAAGCCGGTGTAATTAAGCAAGCTGAGCTTGTTGAGCTTATTCGCCAAGCAAAGTTTGATACAAGACTTGTTCCTAAAGTCATGCAGTATCTAAGAAGTTTATAATCTCTAGGCCCCTCCTTTGTGAGGGGCTTTTTTTTGCCCCACTATTTTTACTTTCGCCAGCGGAAGTGGATTTCTCTTAAAACTCACTCAGTTAACTTCATTCTACTTTCGCCAGCGGAAGTAATTTCTCTTAAAACTCACTCAGTTAACTTCAGTCTACTTTCGCCAGCGGAAGTAATTTCTCTTAAAACTCACTCAGTTAACTTCAGTCTACTTTCGCCAGCGGAAGTGGATTTCTATTAAAACTCACTCGCTTCACTTCATTCCCCTTTCTCCAGCGGAAGTAATTTTGAATCATCAAAATTATCAACTTGACAATTCCGTACATTTTCCGTATTTTGTTTTTATAAAAGTTTCGCTGAACTTGCAAATGAAATTTTTGAATACTAACAAAAATGAAAATTGATGAATTGCTCTCAACGAAATTAAAAGCTTAACTTGATTTTACTTCCGCCAGCGAAAGTAAAAAGCGGAGCCGAATGACTCCGCCATTAAAATCTCAGTGTTGAGCAAACTGTTGGCGTTCAGTTGAACCTTCGTAAGCAAGTGTAGAAGATTGACCGTTACAAATCACTGTACTCACCATATCGAAGTAACCTGTCCCTACTTCGCGTTGGTGTTTAGTGGCTGTGTAACCGAATTTTTCACTCGCGAACTCGCGTTCCTGAAGTTTTGAATAGGCGGTCATGCCACGCTCTTTGTAATCCATAGCAAGTTCATACATGCCATGGTTTAAAGAATGGAAACCGGCCAGAGTTACGAATTGAAACTTGTAGCCCATTGAACCCAACTCTTTTTGGAAGCGAGCGATTTGATCCTCACTCAAATTTTTCTTCCAATTAAATGAAGGAGAACAGTTATAGGCCAGAGCTTTGCCTGGATACTTTTTACGAATCGCCTCAGCGAAATGGCGGGCCTGATCGATATCGGGAGTGGATGTCTCACACCACACGAGATCGGCAAACGGCGCGTACGCAAGACCACGAGCAATCGCGGCCTCAAGGCCCGATTTGATTTTATAAAAGCCTTCTGAAGTACGTTCGCCGGTCATGAACTGACGATCGCGCTCATCAACGTCAGAAGTTAAAAGCTGAGCGCCCTGAGCATCAGTTCGAGCGATAAGAAAAGTTGGAACTCCCATCACGTCCGCAGCTAAACGAGCGGCAGTGAGGGTGCGAATAAATTGTGAAGAAGGAATTAAAACCTTTCCACCTAAGTGACCGCATTTTTTCTCTGAAGCGAGTTGATCCTCGAAGTGAACACCGGCGGCACCGGCCTCGATCATGCTTTTCATGAGTTCGTAGGAATTGAGTGGTCCACCGAAGCCTGCTTCGGCATCTGCGATGATTGGGGCCATCCAGTGGCGGGAGACCTTTCCTTCAGAAAACTCAATCTGATCGGCGCGCATGAGAGCTCGGTTGATTTTTTGAACCACGGCCGGAACAGAGTTTGAAGGATACAAACTTTGATCTGGATACATGTTACCGGATAAATTTGCGTCGGCGGCGACTTGCCAGCCGCTCAGATAAATCGCCTCAAGACCTGCGCGGACTTGTTGCACGGCCTGATTACCAGTCAAAGCTCCGAGAGCGTGAATGTAATCTTCCTTTTGCATGAGTTCCCACAAACGCTCGGCACCCATTTGAGCGAGAGTGTGTTGAACTTGAATTGAGCCCCGAAGTTTTAGGACATCTTCCGGGGAGTAAGTGCGGGTCACTCCTTTCCAGCGTGGATCAGAGGCCCAGTTGGATTTCATTTCACTCGCGGCTTTCATCATTGCATCCATGCACAATTCCTTTTTTAATATTCAACTGGTTCACTAGTCGTTGTTAAGAAATCGCTAAGTTCATCCTGTGTAAAAATCCGTAAGGCCATATCTCTCGCCTCTTCTAATTCAACAAAAAGCTCGCGGTGGCGATTCTCCGGAGTTTCATGCTTCATCTCTTCGAGAATTTTCTGAAACTCATCCGCAAAAATGGAAGCGACCAAACTCTTAGTCACCTGCACTCCGTCATCCAGAGTGATCTGGTGATGAAGCCATTGCCATACCTGCGCTCGAGAAATCTCCAAGGTCGCGAGATCCTCCATCAAATTATCAAAGGCAACACACCCAATGTCCTTCATCCAACCGTGCATGTAAGCAATCCCCACACGCACATTGGTTCGAAGTCCGCCAATAGTATGCGGTCCTTCGCTTCGAGGAAGGATGTCTGAGTATTTATCAAAATCCGGCAAGGTCTCTTTCAGCTGATTCTCATTTTTAAAGGCATTCATAGCAACGCCAATAAAGTATGGGTGAGAGACCCAACAACCATCATGGCCCCAATCGGCCTCGCGCTTTTTATCAGCACTCACTTTTTGAGTTTGTTCAAGGCGAAGTTCCGGACTTTTCCCGGGAGTAAAGGCCGACATCCCGCCCATGGCAAAGGCCCCTCGTGAGTGACAAATCTTAATCACCCGCTTGGCATAATTTTCCATCCACGAGCGTTCCATATTAATGGAACTTCGATCGGCCATGATTCGCTCTGGATGATTGCGAAGAACTTTGATGTCACTAAAAATTTTGTCCCAACGGCCAACGTTTAATCCAACCGCGTGATCACGAAGCTCATACAAGATCTCTTCGACTTGAAAAGTCGCCGGCAAGGTCTCAATCAAGAAGGTCGCTCGCAAAGTTCCGATTGGAAACTTAGTAGCACGTTCCAACTCCACAAAAAGATTGTTCCACCAACGGGCCTCAAGATAATGCTCGCATTTAGGAACATAGTACTTAGGAGTTTTATTCTGAAGACGATACTGTCGGGCAGTATGAAAGAAACAAACAGCCAAATCCAAAAGACCCGCAGAAATTTCTTCACCATTAATCTTGATATTGGTCTCATTCAGATGAAGTCCACGGCAACGAACCATTACATAGGCCATGTCATTGGGATTTAATTGATACTTTTTATCTTCGGTGAAATACGTGAGCTTCCCAGGAACCGCGAGAATCACATTCTTATAACCATCGAGCACGTTCTGAAAACTCGGCTTCATCGAGTCTTCAAAATCGAGCATCGCCATATCCGCGCGCTCCCCCTTTTCATTCCGGGAGAGCATATTGATCACCATCTTAGGAACATTCACGGGTCCTGTGATTTCAACTCGACGACAAAGTAATTCGCGAGGTATGGGTGCGACCTTCCAGCTGCCTTTTACCGCCTCTGAATTGCGATCCAGAAACTCTGGCACCTCACCACGATCATAGTGCTCCTGGCGCACCTTACGGGCCTCTAGAAGCCTTAGCCTCTCGGGGTTTAATCGTTCATGTAAATTTTTGAGGAGTTTTATTAATTCCGGGGGAAAGAGTTCTTGATAGTCGCTTTCCCAGAATTTTTTTGGGAACGAGAAGCCCTCGCCGATGTTGATCGTACTCATAGAAAACCTCCGTGTTCATTAACGGACGAGTCTACTTTTCAGTCAAGCTGCGAGGGCCTTGTTGCACGTGCTGAATTAAACTGAATAACGAGTGTTAAGATCTCTTACGATGGTCTCAACTAACTGCCTGATGTAAATCGGGAATGCCGCTTTACCTTGAGGCAGAAACTTATTTATGTGCTCCTTACCTACAACCGAAGCTGACATGACAGCAACGTGCATAATGTAAGTAAAGATAACACTGCTTGCCCAGATCATCTCTGAGTCAGGAACATTGGTACCAAGTTCTTTTTTAAGATAATACGACAAATGCTCCCAACCGATCGGAGAAGTATCTAACTCGTGGCAGGGAGTACCTGCCCCGAGAAAGAGTTTGAAGTGATTCAAAAATTTGATCTCGTCTTCTGTCATTGTTTCATAAATCGACAATGCAAATTCCGAGGCAGATTGATCTTTGTTCTCAGCAAGCTTTTGAACCTTGTCTTTAAATTCTGCAATAACACAACCTGTGACTTCTTCCAGGATACCTTGCTTACTTTTGAAGTGATAATTTAACGAAGCAATATTCACTCCCGCTCTTTGAGCAATTTCTCGAGTTGAAGTGGCGTCATACCCCTTCAACCCGAATAGATAAGTGCTGGCCTCGATAATTCTACTTCTTGTGTCTTGTTCTGACATAACTACTCTACCTTCTGTACGTTAGTATCTGCTCCTGTCAGTTTGGAAAAAATTCTGTTCACAAAAAGACGGAAACGTTCAATGTAAGTATAGGCGGCAGGTACGATGATTAGAGTCAGAAGAGTCGAACTGATTAGACCACCAATCAAGGCAATACCCATACTTGTTCTTTGAGCTGAAGCTTCGTTCAGACCAACTGCAATTGGCACGAAACCAGCAATCAACGCAAATGAAGTCATAAGAATCGGACGAAGACGGTTTTTACCGGCAAGTAAGATCGCATCACGAAGAGACATACCGTGGTTCTCCATCTGCTGGTTGGTATAGTCCACCAGGATAATGGAGTTCTTAGTCGCAACACCAAGAAGCATGATACATCCGATCATCGAGAAGAGATCCAGAGAAGCACCAGTTAGAGCAAGAGCAAAGAAAGCACCACACATCGCAAGTGGAAGTACGAGCATGATCGTAAACGGAGTCACAAATGATTCATATAGAGACGCTAGAACCAGATAGATGAAAAGAATACCCAGACCAGAAGCGATCGCCATACTCTCAATCATTTCTCCAAAGTTTTCAGCTTGTCCTACGAACTTGTAGCTCATGCCTTCAGGAAGCTTGATGTCTTCTTTGAAAATACGGGCCACTTCTGTCATCGCACCACCCATACCTGGACCATTTGGAGCAATATCCGCCGAGATCTGGTAATAACGGGCACGGTCCTGACGAGTAATGTTTGCTGGACCAGTTGTCTCAACACCTTCAACCACGGTCTTAAGCGGGATCATACGGCCGTTGATGTTTGGAATAGAGATGTTGTTAAACTCTTTCTGAAGATTACGTTGGTCTTCACGAAGACGAACACGGATGTCGTACTCCTCACCTTTCAGACGATATACTGCTGGAGTTTGACCTTCCATCAGCGTACGAAGCTCCATACCAAGAACGTTTGTCGAGATACCAAGTCTTTCAGCTTGTAGACGCTCAGGAATTACCTGGAACTCTGGCTTACCTGGACGGTAAGAAAGATCCACACCAAGAAGTGCCGGATGATTTTTCATCTTCTCGAACACCTGAGTAGAAATTTCTGCCAGTTGTTTTTCGTCGTTACCCTGAATGTTTACGTTGAATGGACGCTGACCGGCACCAACCTGGTCAAAGTCACTTACTTGAACGTTAGCATAAGAGAACGGTTGAAGCTCTTTACGAACGATGTCTTTGAATTGAATGGTGTTAACTTTTCTTTCTTTAGCACCAACGAGACGAACGTAGAAGTTAGCTTTGTTCGCTTCACCATCTTTCGTACCAACAGTCAGAAGGCTTACCGCAACTTCTTTGTGGCCACGAATAACAGTATCAACTTCTTTCGCAACACGCTCCATCTCACGAAGGCTGGTTCCAGGAGGTAGATCCAGGTTCACGGAGAATTCACCGTTATCTTGAGCGGCAAGGAAGGTCTTAGGAACGAATTTAAGAGTATAAATACTGAATGCGAAAATCAGGATACCACCAAGAATCATCTTAATTGGGTTATTAAGAGTTACTTTTAGAATCCAAACATATAAGTCTTCCAGTTTACCTTGGAAACGGTCGAACCATGCGAGCATTTTACCAACTGTTCTGTCGTAAAAGCCTGTGCCTTGACCTGGTTTCACGTGTCCACCTTTACCAGCAAAGTATGCTGACATCATTGGAGCAATTGTGATCGCATCGAACATCGAAATGATGAGGGCGAAACACACTGTCATACCGAACTGCTTAAGGAACTGACCTACTACACCTGAAATGAAGGCAATCGGACCGAACACGGCGATAACTGTAAACGTCGTTGCAATAACCGCGAGCATCACCTCTTGAGTACCATGAAGTGCCGCTGTACGAGCGTCTTTACCCATTTCCATGTGACGGAAAATGTTTTCTCGAACCACGATCGCATCATCGATAAGTAGACCTACCGCTAATGAAAGGGCAAGAAGTGACATTACGTTAATGGTATAACCAGCAACCGCTAGAAGCACGAAGGCACCTAGAAGTGAGTTAGGAAGAGCAAGAGATGTAATAACTGTTGAACGGAACGAAGCAAGGAAGAAGAAAACCACAATGATCGTTAGAATAATACCGATGGTAATTGACTCTTGTACGTCGAAAAGGTTGTCCTTAATTGCTTTTGAACCGTCACGAACAACTGTAAGTTCGGCCTTGTTAGATCCTTTAGCAAGATTGGCATTCAATAGACCAACTTGTTTAACCACGTTATCGGCCACGGCCACTGTGTTAGCACCAGTCTGACGATAAACAGAAACAAGAAGTGAACGCTTACCGTTTACATAACCAATGTTCTTCTCGTCTTCAAGACCTTCACGAACTGTTGCAACGTCACTTAGAACGATAGGAACATCGTTACCAAGGAATTGAACGATTGTGTTCTTCATCTCATCAATCGTCTGGAACTCACCTAGTGTTCTGAATACTGTTTCTTGTTTAGCAGAAACGTCGATCTTACCAGATGGAATGTTTGAACCCGCCTTACCTAGAGCGTCTGCAACCTGAATCGCAGAAACCTGACGGAACTTCATCTTATTTAAATCAAGGTCCACACGGATTTCACGCTCACGACCACCCATAATTTCTACGAGACCAACGTTGTTGACCTGTTCGATTTTTGGCTTCACTGTGAGGTTGGCCAAGTCGTAAAGCTCGGCCTCTGTCATATCGGCCGTCAAAGCGATCGTTACAATCGGCTGATCGGAAGGGTCCACACGACGAATCACCGGCTCTTCGATATCATCAGGAAGATCAGCTTTCGCTGAGCTCACCTTATCTCGAACCTGTTGTTCGGCGTATTTAATATCAGTAGAGAACGTAAATTCTGCTACCACAATCGATACACCCTCTTGGTTAATAGAACGGATGGTTTTTACACCAGAAATAGTTGAGAACTCTTCCTCGAAAATTTTCGAGATAAGCATCTCTGTTTCACGAGGACCAGCACCAGGGTACTGAGTCGTTACTGTTACTACCGGGAACGTTACGTCCGGGAACAAGTCCACCGGAAGTGTTCTCATTGAGAGATATCCGGTGATCATCGTTACAAGGACCACGCAGGTAATGAAAATGGGACGGTTAATAGAGAGCTTGGCAAATGACCAACCACCCTTATCAACGTAGGTATCTTTCAGGTCATTATTACTCATATTCTTCTCCAGAGAAGAGTTTCAGTTCGTTGTAAACGAGAATGAGATCACGCTCGTAACGAAGTCTAATTAGCTCAGTGTTGGCAAGATCTTGTTCAAACTGCACCACTTGGAAGGTCGTTGTACGACCTTGTTGGTAGCGGCGTTGTTCAGTTTTATATTTTTTGTCCTGTACTTCCACAAACTTGATGGCAAGTTTCAGACGCTTTTTGAAATCTTCAAAACGCTGACTAAGGATTTCGTAGTTACGGTCAACTTCATACAGGCGACGTTGATAAGTCAGTTCTGCTGCCTTTGATTCCTGAGCGTAGGCCTTTCTGTATTCACTCTGAGCACCAAAATCTAGCGGAGCTGAGAAACGAACACCTACGATTGAATAAGGACGAGTTGCTCCGAAGGCCTGATCTGTCGCCTCTGAGTAAAACTTGTCACGACCGTTGATTGAGTATTGCCCGTAAAGCTCTAAAGTTGGACGGTTTCTTTCAACACCTAAAGCTGAGTTCGCTTGAGCGGCCTTTGTATTTGCAAGAGCGGCACGAACGTCTTCTCTCATCTTCATCTTTGTTGGAAGAGTTGCATCTAAAATGTATGAGCTACTTTTTCCTTTAGTACCTTCAAGATTCACTTCTCCTTCCGACTGGCGAAGAGAGTTGAATTCTTTTTGAGCGGCATTGATATCAGAAAGAGTGTCCTGATATTCAATCTCACGGTTTTGAAGGTTTGCTTCTGATTGAATCAAATCTGATTCATCAATCAGGTTGCTTGAGAAACGGCCTTTGTTCCAGTCACGGAGCTTACGCGCACGTGCCAAAGATTCTTCCTGAACTCTCAAAGTCGTTTGAGCAAAGTACAAACGCCAGTAAGCGTTCTCGGCCTGCATGCTCAATTGTTTATAAGTAAACTGATCATTCAGACGCTGGGCCTCAACTTGCGCAAGTTGAACAGCTTCATTTGCTTCGAACTCTTTACCTAAAAAGTTTCTCCACAAACTCTGAGTCACCTCGAGCGTTGGTGCCACATCGAAGAACTTCGGAGTTCTTACAAGCCCACCCTCAGTTCCATTGATTTTGGTCTGATAGTAGTTGTACGAAATGGCGGCCTTCGTACCGGTTCTAAAATTCTGAGAGAGACCACCACGCAGTGTGTGTCTCATGGTCTGCTGACCTTGAAACGCAGGGGCCAGAGTTGGTCTCTGGTCATCTGAGTACTCGCCCGTCAAAAAGAATGACGGCTTGAAGAATAAAGTCGCCTCATCCTTACGACTTTCTTTGGCCTTCACAGAGATATTTAATCCCTTGAAGTTGCCGTTTCTCTCGCGTACTTCGGTTAGGTATTCCTCCAAAGTGAGCGCTTGAGCTACGGGGATGCTAGACAATAGCAGTAGTGCAGGTAATCCAAGTCTTTGAAATCTCATATAAATCCTCATGGTCAATCGCATGATTAAATCGATTGATTAAATCTAAATCAAACGCTCGTTTAACGCAACATCGTTTTCCAAAATGTGACAAATGCTAGGAATTTCTAGGGGTTCAATCTTAAGAAAATTTTATCTGCGATTTGAACTGGCAACTTTTGTCCGCGTTTGTTCATCTCCGAAGGCTTCCCGTTCATAGGAGATATTCCGGTAGGCCTCAAAGTGGGACAACCCCAATCGCCTTCCCTTCCAGTACTGCCAAAGGTAGCGAGCATAGAACTTCCAGAAGCCGTCACGCCTAATCTGTTCAATGTGAACATGCTCATGCCGTTTTAAATCATCATCGGGGTGTTTATCACAATAGAGGATAAAAGGGTAAAGGACGATGGCATTAATACGAAGTGGTTTTAAGAACCGACAGTTGTAGATATTCATAGTTTTAAAAAAAGGGGACCCGAAGGCCCCCTGGTCTCTCGACCTACTCTTCTTCCTTGATGAAAATCACAATGGATTTCGACGCCTTCCCTGGCACCTTAACGGCTGTATCGGTGTTCGGAATTCCAGCTGACTCGAGAGAAACTTTGATGTTTTCATCGGTCGAAATTTTATTAACTGCGGCAGATCGTTCCGCCATATTAAACATTTCAATATTTTCATTCTCGGTGAGCTTCTTTAAATATGTTCCAAGCTCCATGTTTCGCTTCACAACGAGTGTCGTGTCGTCCTCGATGTCTTTACTATTATGCACAGAGGGATATTCTAAATCTCCCCATGTCACGGCCTTGACCTTGCTCACTCCATCGTGATTGAACTTTTCATAGAGGCGCTCCAACTCTTTCTTCGCCTGTGGAGTTAAGTCACCACTTCCTTTCTTAAAAGCAATCTCTGTCGACTCTTGTTTTGTTATGGCCGACTGCTCGGATGGCGGCGTCATCGTATCATCGGCCGGTTGATCCGAGACCTTCTTTCCGCTTCCACAGGAGACCATCATGATCACGATAAAAAAAAACCAAAACAAACGCATGCTGATCCTTAAATAATGTCCAAATGAACTTCATTAGGACGAAAAAAAGGAAACTGTAATAAGAAATCATTTCGTGAAACTCGAAGAGGTCCTTGAAAGTTAAATCCTCTTTTTTTAATCCAACGTTTTAGCTCTTCACCTTTTCGTTGAAAGATCTCCGGAGTGACTCCTCCTCTAAATCGAAGCACACCTACGGTGCATGGGGCCCATTCTTCTATCTTAATGAAACGAGAAATCGGTTTCGGAACATTCAGAATATCCATCTCTGGCGGAAGTATCATTCCCACGTCCCATTGATCTACTTTATTCAAATGAAAGCAAGGTCCAGCGTGAAGAATCTTTTCTACCTTAAAGTTTGTTCCTTCAAGATACTCCGTAATATGTCTCATCCCATTTTTTATGGCCTCTTCAAAACTCCCTTCCAGAGAGACCCTGGCGCAAAGGAGTTTTTGATAGAGCCTTACCTCAAAAGGTCCCTGGGACATCATGAGAGTAAATCTCGCTTCCTCTTGGGCCTTCCAATTTAAGAGAGACAATAAAACTGAATTCATACGTCCTCACTCTTTTTCAAAGTAATAAACGCAAAACAAATTCTTAGAGTCCTTCCAGCATTTTCTAAGTACCAGTCCCGCATGAGCACAAAGCTCAGCGAATTCATCCTCAGAATATTTATATGAGTTTTCAGTGTGAATGGTTTCACCTTCATTGAAGCGGAAAACCGTGCGATTGATTCGTACCAGTTGAGGGACCTTACTCTTAAGATGCATCTCGACTCGGCCCATATCTTCGTTATAGAAGGCCTCGTGTTCAAAATTATTCAGATCAAAGGACGCACCTACTTCACGGTTGAGACGTCTTAAAAGATTCATATTAAATTCGGCAGTGACACCTTCCGAATCATCATAGGCCCGTTTCAAAGTTGCACTGTCTTTTTTTAGATCGGCCCCAATTAAAAAGCCACCACCAGTTGAGAGCATCTCACCGTACTGAGTGAGAAAATCAATTGCCTCTTCAGGGGAAAGATTTCCAATGGTTGATCCCGGGAAGAAAATGACCTTCTTACCGTTTTTCATGCCCACCGTAATGGGAAGTTGTAACATTTGGGTGAAATCTGCACAGACAGGAGTAATATTGAGATCAGGAAACTCTTCAATCAATTCACTGGTCATGCGAAGAAGAATTTCTCTTTCTATTTCGATGGGAACAAATCCAGATGGGTCTTGAAGTTCTTTTAAAAGATAGCGGACTTTTTCTCCTGCCCCGCTTCCCGGTTCAATGATGAGGGCACCAGGTCCGATCATCTCTGCCATTTCACCCGCATAGGTCTGTAAAATTTCTTTCTCAGCACGAGTCGGATAATAATCGCGAAGATCGCAGATCTTCTCAAAGATCTCTGATCCTGCCTTATCATAAAGAAATTTCGGGGGAATGCTCTTCTGATGCTTAGACAGTCCAACCAGAACTTCAGAAAGAAGCGTACTACTTTGAGGGGCAAGGTCCATGTAAGAGGAATCAAATTCTGTCTTCATGCTAAATCCTTTGCAAGTCGTATTCCTGAATACTGCCAACGCATATGAGGGTAATAGAAGTTTCGATAAGTCACCCGATAGTGAGACCTCGGTGTGATCGAACTACCTCCACGAAGAACGAACTGATTACACATAAACTTTTCATTATATTCGGCAAGACCGTGCTGAAATTTCTCATAACGAGGATAAGGAAGATATGCACTCTGAGTCCATTCCCAGACCGAACCATGAATCTGAGAATACAATTCATGATCATCACGTGATGGCTCGGGCTCAAAGTATCCATCTTCTAGAAACGTACATTCACTCGGTTCTGATCTGGCGGCGACTTCCCATTCAAATTCTGTCGGAAGCCTGCATCCTTTCCAGTGAGCAAAGGCCATGGCCTCATAGAAACTCACGTGCACAACTGGCGCGGCAAGATCCAAAGGCATCATTCCACCTAAAGTAAATGACCACCAGTTTTGCCCATCTCTTTCCCAATATAAAGGTGCTGACCACTTCTCTCTTTCTTTAACGTCCCAACCGTCGGACAACCACAGGAGAGGATTATCGTAACCACCGTCTTCAATAAAACTCAAAAACTCATCGTTTGTGACCAAATGAGAGGAAAGCATACAACTTTCAATCCACTGATTATGGAGGTCCTTCTCATTATCAAAAGCGAACTCATGGGTGTTTCGATCCACTCCGATTTTCGCAAGCCCTGAGGCCAGATTATGCCATTTCACATCAAAGGACTCATATGGCCCATGTGAATGATCTGGATGATACCTGGGCCTGATCGGATTCTCATAAAAGTTTCGTTTAATATCCATCAGGAGAAGTTCCTGATGTTGCTGCTCATGCTGAATTCCGAGTTCCAGACACTCTTTAATCTCTTTAAACTTCTCATCTGAAAGTCTCATCACTTCCATCATCACTTCTTTCGTGATGGCCCGGCGATATTCCTGAACTTCATGAACGGTAGGTCTCGATAAGACCCCACGCTTGACCTTAGGCAGGTAATAGCCAAGAGATTTATAATAAGAATTAAACAGGAAATGAAATTCGTTTCGAAATGGCTCATACTGAGGATCAATTTTCTTCAACACGAAGTTTTCAAAAAACCAGGTGGTATGAGCAAGATGCCATTTAGGTGGACTTGTATCATCAGTAACAGAGATCACAAAATCCTCATGGGTCAGCGGAAGACATAAGTCTTCGGTCGCCTTTCTCACGGCCTCAAAACGACGAACCATTGCCTCACGTTCTGAAAACCTTTCCTGACTTCTCAAAAGATCCATGGTCGCTCCGTGAATCTAACCGGGAGAGGAAACTCTCCCGGTTTGGTCTAATAAGCTTATACTCTTCTTTCCGAGTCTGAACGACGGTTTAGGTCACGATCAACGCGGGCCTGAGTTTTGATAATGCCGCTTGTGCCATCGTCAACATCTCGATGCTTAATCCAGTTGTATGCGCTGAGAAGTAACACTGCCGCAATTGCAATGTGTACAATATGATCGACTGTTCCTAACTCAAGTACATTAGGAATGACTCGCATTAGATTCTCATCCGCCTCCATGTGACCTACTCCTGGATAACCAGGTTCACCGATTAAGAAACCGGCCAAACCTAAAATTCCGTAGACCACACCAAAGCCGAAGGCAAAACTATAGGCCTTCTTCGGATCATCAGAGTAACCACACCACAAGGCAAGTGCCCCTGAAGCGAGGTGAATGATGTTATGAGCGAGGCTTAGATGCATGGCCATGAGACCTGGGAACACAATACCTAACAATCCGGCCGCTACGAAAGCAATACCAACACCGATACAAACTTTTTGAGTTAAGCTTCTAGGTGCCACCAGATGATGTGACCCCGGATGCATTGTTGTTGCCATAACTCCTCCTTGTTTACGGGAGAACTAGTGCTGTAAGTTCTCCACGAATTTGTCCATCTTGGTCAAAAACTCGCTTGAAACTTTTTGTATAGAGTCTTTCCACTCGATAAGCTCATCCTGCAGCTGAGGATAATCTTGTAAATCGCGAGGGGAAAATTTTCTTAACTTCATATAATGAATACCAAGCTCGGTAAGAGTAGCGTCGTCTACCGCTTCCATGATCTTTGGTAAAATTTCCGATTCTTCCTCGATGATGTGTTTCTTAATGAGTTCGGCCAATACTTTCAATTCGGCCTCATGCTCGTCTCTTAAGACCCGGGCCCGGGCCATTTTCGCTTTAATGGAACGAATTTTTTGATCAATAATTCCATGTTCAATTTCGGCCTCAAGAATATTGAAATGGAGTTCTTCATTACTAACTAATGGGGCGTAGATCGCCTTTTTCTCAGTCTGAGAATGAATATGGACCGCTTCCAAAAAACCTTTGGCGAGAGACATTTTTTGGCGCTTATCCGCCTTCTCATCAATCATGACTTCAACGCATTCTTTAATGTATCGGTGATCAATCAGGATCAAATCAATCACGTTTATATCCTGAATTCCCACACTCTCATTTTTCATAGTCAACTACTCCTTATCTCGCATTGAGGCATCTATTTAAATTGCATGTAGCTTGCCAATGTCGCAGTTAACGAAGTTATGGAAAGTTGGGAGTGAAGCAGTGATTCACCTATTACCTGAGGGAGGTTTGCCCCAATACAAGACTCATTAGCTTACGCTGTTTTTTGTTTTGATAACTAGTGAGATAATACTGCTTTCAGGAGGTCTCTATGCGTCCTCAAAGAATTGTAGTGGCACTTCCCCTCGAAGAAGAATTACTGGCGCCGATGCATGAATGGGGCAGAAAGTTTGATTTCTCCCACGTCGAAAGCGTTCACTTTTTACACATCGTAAAAAAGAACATTACACCCCTCGAATTTGGCCTGATTGAAACACCAGATGAGGAGACTTATCACGACATGATGCCGGCGTTAGAAAAGTTCTTACGAGAAGAGTCCCGAAAAATCCTTCCTGCGGATTTTCGCGGAGAAACGTCATTTCAGCTGACCAAAGATTTTCATCCGGAGGAAGAAGTTATCGACATTTTGAAAAACCGGAATGCGTCCCTGGTGGTGGTGGCCACGAGAGGAAAACATGGATTTGAAGGGCTATTCCACAGTTCCTTCACCGATTACATGGTGAAATTCGCACCCTGTGATGTGTTTGTGGTCAGACCTGAAGCAAAAGCAGAGACAAGGCCGCTTAAGAAATCTGCTTAACTCCGGCATCAATCCGACGGCTCATGCTTTCGAGCATGAGCTTGATCCATTTGGGTTGCCCTTCTACGATAGACAAAATTTTCGTAGAAGGAATGATCACCAATTCAGTTTTTTCTATCGCCTCTACTCTCAAGATTCTGGGGGTGCCATTAATGACTGAAGTGTCACCAATCAAGTCGCCCGTCCCATGCTGAAAGAGTTCTTTATAAGAACCATCACTGATTTTCTTTGAGGCCTTCATCACGCCACTCACGATGAAGTAAATGCTATTGGCCTCATCACCTTCATCAAAAAGTATTTCTCCCGGATTTAGAATCAACTTATCCGATTTAACCGGAGCTCCTATACCTAGGAGCTTATTCACCTTTTGCAGGAGGGCCGATGCTTCATATGGCTTCTCGACAACTTCATATTTTTCCCATTTGAGACCTTTCTGCTTCATCTCTTCAACGTAGGCTGTGGTGAAAAGCATGGGAGTATCGTCACCGCGCTCTCGAATCTGTTGATAGAACCTAAGCCCATCCAATCTCGGCATCTGATAGTCCAGGATGATGAGGTCAAATTCTTCATTTCGACACTTCTGAAGTCCCTCGACTCCATCTTGAGCAGCAATCACTCGAAACTGATCTTTCGGAAATAGTTTTAGAATCACAGATTGAAGTTCTTTCTCTTCCTCGATAAACAGAATCTTTTTCATGCACCCTCTTTCGGCACCTTATTTAAAAATCCCTAATTTTTTCATGAGTGATTTAATCGGCCGAACCCCTCAATTTCTGGTTTAAGTCGACTAAAAACATCCTGTTTAATCTCATTCAGAAAGACATGCAAATAGCCGATAGGACTAAGAGGACGATCTATCTATGCGGATTGGATTTTTTATTGTGATGTTCCTCGCCTTTGGTTGTGTGAAAGACGAAGGTAACATCACAAAACCAAATTTCGGCTCAGGAGAAACTTCCGGCAGTAGTGGCGGTAGTACGACTGGCAATGCAAGTACGGGAACTGAAGATCCCCTGGCCACCTATGCCTGGCATTTAGAAAATCGCGGACAGTCTT
Organism: Peredibacter starrii; assembly: GCF_034259205.1. Lineage (GTDB taxonomy): Bacteria > Bdellovibrionota > Bacteriovoracia > Bacteriovoracales > Bacteriovoracaceae > Peredibacter > Peredibacter starrii. The sequence continues at coordinate 3,196,033 of NZ_CP139487.1, forward strand.
CATTCAGTGGTAGCGGTGGTAAGGCCGGCGAAGATATCAAAGTTAAAACAGTTCACAGCTCTCTCAATATCAAAGGTAAGAATGTTCGCATCGCAGTTTCAGATACCGGTGTGGATATTGATCACGCAGATTTAAGCGGGAACACCTTAAGTACTGAACACCGAAACTATGTCTTCACTCAGCCTTCTCGTTGGGCGGGAGCTTCTCCTTATCCATCAGATGGCGAGGCCCATGGTACTGCCACATCAGGCCTTATTGCGGCAATTGGATGGAATGGAATTGGTTCCCGCGGTATTGCTCCTTCAGCAAAATTTGCGGGCTTCAGATATATATTTGAATACTCTTCGAGTGAAACTGACGCTTCCATGCTCGCACGAGAACTGGACCAGATGTCCGGTAGTTTTGATGTTTTTAATTACAGCTATGGTTACAGCGGAACAGACTTTATCAATGTTGATCCAAAAATCTTCACTCAGCTTGAATATGGGGCGACGACTCAGAGATCCGGCAAGGGATCAATCTACGTTCAATCCGCAGGTAACAGTTATACCGATTACTATGATCTTTGTTCAGGTCCGGCGATTAGCTGTGAAATGAAGGTCTCAGGTAATTCCAACTCAAGTGAAGATCAAGCAAGCCCTCATAAGATTTTAGTGGGAGCAGTGAATGCACTTGGACTTAGTTCAAGCTACTCTACTCCAGGAAGTGGTCTTTGGGTAAGTGCCCCAGGTGGCGAATTTGGTATTGATGAACCGGCCATGATCACAACCGACATCGCTGGTTGTAGTTCTGGAGACAGTTATCGTAACTACAACTATAGTTATTTTAACTTTGGTTCTCATGCCCTGAATCCTTATTGTGATTATACCAGTCTCTTCAACGGAACTTCTTCTGCAGCTCCAGTGGTTTCAGGAGTCGTGGCACTGATGTTAGAGGCGAACCCTAATCTTAATTGGCGCGAAATTAAACATATCCTCGCTCTGACTTCTGATCCCATAGATTATGATCCTCTCAACAATTCAATTGCTCATCCGTGGGGATTTAATCTATTAAATTACGTGTACGATTATAAATGGACTCGCAACGCTGCCGGTTTCTATTTCTCTAACTGGTATGGTTTTGGTCGTGTGAATGCTCTTCGTGCAGTTCAAACTGCTCAGGCCTTTGCCACTAACTCTCTCGGAACTTACGAAAAGACCCTCAATACTGTTCCTAATCCGGATCAATGGTATTACGACTCAGGCGCAATCAATCTTGCCATTCCTGATGAAGACGCTAATGGTGTCGAAGACAGAATCTGGGTGGGACATAACTTTCTTATTGAAGCGATTCAAATTCAAATTACGACTAACCACACTTGGCCCGGTGACTTGGCCGTGCATCTGGTGTCTCCGAGTGGAACTGAAAGTAGACTACTTAATACGAACAGTAACATCTATTCGCTTGGCCTTAATGCCAACACTCTCCTTCTCTCAAACGCCTTTTACGGCGAACGTTCTCTGGGTTACTGGAGAATTAAAATCGTGGATGGTAGTAGCGCGATCACGACTAAGGACGATGGAACAATTACCGGAACTGGTAGTCTCTTAAATTGGAAAATTCTGGTTCATGGTCACCAAAGTAGCTCGGACCTTTTAAAGCCTTATCCTGTGACGATGCTTTCAATGCCGAGTGGTTCAACATCGGCCACGACCTCACCAGTCTTCTCATTTGCTGACACGATTTCAAAATCAAATCTTAATCGCTACGAAGTGGCGGTAGGAACGACTCCAGGGGGGTCAGATACCAAGGCCTGGTACTCAATTGGAACCGCCAATACGACTCTTCAAGTAACAGGTCTTACTCTTGAGGACGCCAAGACATATTACCTCAGCGTTCGCGCGGTAAGTAATCAGGGTTATTCGTCTACGGTGCAAGTGAAGAGCTGGGTGCCGGACTACTGATGAAAAAATATTTCTTCCTCACCTTAAGTCTCGCAGTGATCTATCTCGCCCTTAAAGAACAAGGGCCGGTGGTAGAAACCGAATTTCCGGCGCCAGTAAGAAAGATCGCCAGTCAGGCAACGCCACCGACTCCTAAAAAAGAAACAGTCCTTCTTCCGGCCAAGCAAAATACTTCATACAAACAAGTCGAAAGAAAAGTTCGTGAGCGAGTCTCTCCTCGAACTGCAGAAGATTTTCAACAAGACCCCAGCTATAAACTGACTCGCGGTCATGTGTTTATTTCAAATGTCGGGGCCATACCAAAAGAAAACTACAAGAGCACGATGGGAGAGATTCTTTATCAAGACAGCGTCTTTGTTTTTGTGCGTTCAAATGGTGATAAGGCCCTTCTACCAGTTGCTTACTCTCCTTCAACTGGAAAGCTTCACCCTATTTCATCTATTCTTCATGTTGATAACGCCACTGAGTCCGTCCGTTCAGAAGTAAAAGGCCTGGGCTTTCAGGAATACTACTACTCCCCTGGAGCGAAGTTATTAAGCGTCCAAAGTACCCAAACCGAGGTTTTAGAGGTCTATTCAGACTTAAAGGATCGTGGATTTGAGGTCCAACTCGAGGTGGTTCGCCCTCATCAGCAAGGTATTTAAGCTTTTCTGCCAATAAACGCGGCGCACATCCTCGACAAATTCCCGTTTTTTCCACAAAATAGAAGCCACTTCCAATTCACTCGTTCCCTTGGAGAATCCTATGGCAAAAATTAAAGTGGCAAACCCTGTCGTTGAGCTAGACGGCGATGAAATGACTCGCATCATCTGGTCATTCATTAAGCAACAACTAATCCTTCCTTACCTTGATCTTGATATTAAGTATTTCGATCTAGGCATGGAACACCGTGATGCTACTGACGATAAAGTTACTGTTGAAGCTGCTGAAGCTATCAAAAAGTATAACGTTGGTATCAAGTGCGCGACTATCACTCCAGATGAAAAGCGCGTAGAAGAATTCAAACTTAAGCAAATGTGGAAATCACCAAACGGTACAATCAGAAACATTCTTGATGGTACAGTTTTCCGTGAACCAATCATCATTAAGAACATCCCTCGTCTTGTTCCAGGGTGGACTCAACCGATCGTAATCGGTCGTCACGCTTTCGGTGACCAGTACCGTGCTACTGACACTGTTATCCCAGGTAAAGGGACTCTAAAAATGAGTTTCATTGGCGAAGATGGCAAAACTCAAGAGTGGGAAGTTTATAACTTCAAAGGTCCAGGTGTTGCTCTATCTATGTACAACACTGACGAGTCTATCCGCGGTTTCGCTGAGTCATGTTTCAACATGGCGCTTGTAAAAGGCTGGCCTCTTTACCTTTCTACTAAAAACACAATCCTTAAGAAGTACGATGGTCGCTTCAAAGATATCTTCAATGAAATCTACGAAAAAGATTACAAGAAGAAATTCGAAGCTAAAGGCATCGTGTACGAACACCGCCTTATCGATGATATGGTTGCTGCTTGTATGAAGTGGTCTGGTGGATTTGTTTGGGCATGTAAAAACTACGACGGTGACGTTCAGTCAGATACAGTTGCTCAAGGTTTCGGTTCACTAGGTCTTATGACTTCAGTTCTTATGACTCCAGATGGGAAGACAATTGAAGCAGAAGCTGCTCACGGAACAGTGACTCGTCACTACCGTATGCACCAGCAAGGTAAGCCAACTTCAACTAACCCAATGGCTTCTATCTTCGCTTGGACACGTGGTCTTCACCACCGTGGAAAACTTGATGGTAACAAAGAACTTCAAACTTTCTGTGAAACACTTGAAGCTGTATGTATCCAAACTGTTGAAGAAGGCAAAATGACAAAAGATCTTGCTGCTTGTATTCACGGTGATAAAGTAACTGCTGACAAGTATTTAACGACTGAGCAGTTCCTTGAAGCTATCAATCAGAATCTTCAAAAGAAACTTAAAGCTTAATTGCTGAAAGCATAAGGCCCTCGCAAGAGGGCCTTTTTTTTATCTGAACTCTTAAATACGCTTACAAGACCCACCCATGACGGACCTTAGTAACACTTTTACTTCCTGTTGACTTTGTTTCGTTTCACCACAAAACCAAACATACTTGTAAGGGTTCAATTTGCGGGAATCAATCCCACAAACACGGATTGAGCCCAACATAAAAGTTTCATTCAGTTTATGAGCTTCGTAATTTAGTGCCGCAATTGCTGGAAAAACACAGCGATCAACAAGCCTGTCATCTCTAGTTGCAAAAGAAGACATACTGAAGGCCAACACGAATAAGATCATCATCCATTTCATAATAACTCCTTTATTTTTGGGAACTTTAACATTCACAAACATAAAGGGTGTGCATTTGAAAATACTTCAAAGAGGAAGTGCTGACTGACTAAATTTTAGACAAAAAAAGGGGCCCCATTCGGGACCCCAATCATACTGTGAGAGTATTGGCGCTAATTACTTAGCGTTTACAGTTACTTCACGAACTCTTGTAGAAGCAGTTCTGTAACGGATGTCTTCAACACAACCAGGAACTGTTGTACCTGCTTCAGTTGTAGGACAGATTGTAGAGTTACGAACATCTACAACTTGGATTGATCTTGTAACAAGAGCAGTTGCTAGAGAAAGATTCTTAGCGGCCCATGCTTTACGAGCTGAGAAACGAGCGTTCTCAAGAGCAGCAAGATCAGCACCAGAGAAAGCAGCTGGATCTAAATTTAGAGTTGTATAACCTTCTTGGATATCTGGAGACTGGTTAACACCGTCACGGAAAGAAACAGTAACTTGAACAGCTGGAGCTGTTTCAAGAACAACAACTTCTGTACATACTCTTGTGATTTCGCCATTTGGGTTACAACCAGGAATTTCTCTTACTTCAGTTTTAGAAGGAAGGTTCACGAAACGAACGTCTGAAAGACGGATGTTTGAGTGAGCTGTAGAGATGTCAGTTGTGTTTGAGTAGCTGATTCCAGCGAAAGCTGAAGAAGCAAGCATCATAAGTGAAAGTGCGAGAGTTGATTTCATAAGATCTCCTGTTGGTTAATTCTCTTCCGAGAACTTGGTTGGTAAGTGCACATTAACCAAAGGCGACCCATTCTCTCAATAGAATTTGCAACGATCCGTTTCAAAGCGTTTCACTTCTTTGAAACACCTAAAAATTACACACAAATAAAAAGGGCCGCATAAAGCGGCCCTTTCATAGGTAACTCTTTAATTTAATGATTAATCGCAGGCGCCTTGAGATGCATACTTCTCCCAGAAAAGCTTCATGGCACCATTAAAATTCGGTTCAAGGGTGATGATGTTCTGACGACCAACCATGATAGTCACTCCTTCGCGGCTTGATTCATCATGAGAAGGGATATTCATTTTAATTTTACACAGCCCTTTCTCACCGAATGTTCTGTATTTTCCATCAACCAGGATTTGAAGATTCTTATTCGAGAAGAGCATCGACACTTCGAAATAATTTTTCACGTTCTGAAGATAGTTCGCGTGAAGAGCAGAATTAAAATAACGAGTGCTTCGAGAAGAAAGCTCACCCATGGCAATCATGTGCTCATAAACCACTTCATGAAGGATCAAAGACGTTTGTACGTCGGTATCAAGTGACATCCAGATGTTCTTTTGAAACGTAAACTTCACTTCCCCCGGGAAAGGTTTTTGGTTCTGAGTGGCAGCTTGAACGATTTCACAACCAGGCGGAAGTTCAGCAATACCTTCGTCAGCAATATTAATGAGATTATTAGTCGTAAATTTCACAAGTTTTGAGCGTCTAAGAGGAGACTTCTCGAGACTCATAATTTCTTTCTCCATCTCTAGAGCACGATCAAGAAGCTTCGAGGCGATCACTGGATCAACTGCAGAAAAGGACTTAAGCGTTTCAGAGATGATTTGAGTTCTTGATCCTTCCCTCATGATTGGTTCAAATCCCCAATCTACACTTCCTTGAAAGATATCGAGAACCACAGTTCTGGAATTTGGACAAACGATGACGTCCCCACCATTCCCTACTCTATCGCCGGCATGAACAAAGAGACTTGTTGTGAGGGCCATGATGCCAATGAGTTTTTTCATTGTAAGTTGTCCTTTGAGAGATTCTGTTGGGTCAATTTAGTTAGCGGGAAAAACTGAACTGCCAGGCGATAAACTTCTTTTTTCTCGCCTGACTCCAAGACGTCTGAGAGTTCGTCTTGAAATTTTCGGATCATTTCTTTTGCTTGTGCCATCTTAGATGGATCAACAGGCATCGTGATATAAGTAAAGTCTCGTTCTTGAATCGAATCACGGTGAAGTGATTCTTTAGCAAGTTCCAAATTTTCTTCGTGGCTCTTTCTGACTGATAAACTTACGGTATCATCGGATGACCTGATCTTCGCCTGCACGCGGACAAGCTCGCCTTTCCTGATTTCAAGAAAACCTAAATCGAGAAGACGCTCAACCACTTCTTGAGAGCGATACTTTGAAATACCGAGGCGACTGGCAATCCATCCATAGTCATTGATGAAATCATCGGTTTTGATGAGAGATAAGACAGCGAAGTGTTCCCACTCGGCCATGAGCTTAAAAGTTGAGGCCTCAATTTCAAGATACTTCGGTGCCGCTTCGTCTTGCTCCATCTCTTCAACTGTTCGGTATTTTCTTTTTTCCGGGAAGAGATTCAGGATCTCATTACGAGACTGAGGATCGATTAAAAGTTTACGCGTGATTTTTTCGGCCAGGTCTTTTGAAACATTTCGTTTGCCATTCATGATGGCAGAAAGAGCTCCATGATGAATGCCGACCTTGCGTGAGTACGAGCGAAGAGAAAACTTCGGATTCTTGCTTTGAGCAGCAAGGAGATGACTTCTTAAAAGTTTTTGAATCGCTAATTGCTCGTCCATGGTTTATAGGACAATAGGATGAAATTACAGGCAAAACAAGATTATTTGAAACGATGTGTTTCATTTACATGAAACACATCGGGCCTGATATAATTTCAGTGACTTAATTAACGGTAAAAAGTCGAATAAGCGCGACATTCGCCACCAATCGGCTTCTGCATAAGAAGAATGATTTCTTCACCAGTTTTCACAGTATTTCCTTTGAACCACACATATTTAAAAGGGTTTAAGGCGCGAGCATCAACTTCATCAACCTTGATACTTTCAACAATCATTTCGTCACCTAGCTTTTCAGCTCTTTCTTGAAGAATATCAATAGCAGCACCTTCACAGGCCTTAATCAGTTTCTCGTGTTTAGCGAAAGAAGAGACACTGAAAGTTAGAGCAAGAGCGATTAGCACGAATTTCATAAGAACTCCTTAGCGGTTGAATGATCAGGAGGAGTTTATCAGTACAAGTATTATTTATGGGTTCGATTGAAATAAATTCCAAAGGACATGAGGGCATTGTCTAAATTCTAAACAGTTAAAAGAAAATGTCGGTTGAAAGGGCCACCGTCTCCCCGGTTTGACCGGCGGTATAGAACCCAAAGAAGCTTCCCAGTGGTGTCTGTTCAACGTGGTTCACCATTACATTCAAACGCCAATTTCTGGTATTTCTAGGATAGTAGTTAAATCCCCCCACCACTTCCCAAGGGTTATTAAACTCCCCCCAGATATAAGTATAGGCACTATAGATCTCCCATTTACGAGGCACAATCTGATAGGCCGTTTGCATCATGAAGCCGTGATCAAAAATATTATCCTGTGGAGTTGGACCATTTTTTTTGAATCCATCTAACCAGCGCCAATAGTAGTTAACATCGAAAAAGAAACCGCGATACTTAACGGCAGCATCCGCCGAAAGAATCGAATAGTTCGCTCTCTGAATTGTCACTCCTGGAGCCAGTGAACCTTCGGAAAAGAGGTTCACACCATCCGAAAGATTAATCTGGGTGTTGTTAGGATTATCATTGATATCCGGTTGAGCAAATCTATCTTCTCTACTTTGAGTGGCCGAAACACCAAAACGTGTGGTGATCTTTTCATGCATTTCATAGTCACCATATCCACCGCGAGGTCCGAACTCTCCAGTCGGAAGTACCCAAACACTTCCGCCGTAGGCCATATTACGCGTGAATTGCGAGGCCTTAATACCAACCTCACTCAGAGCGTTCCCCACCATTAAACGATAAAATAAGATGTCTGTGAGCTGTCCCCGGGCCGTAAGTCCCATGGTGAAGCCCGGTTTGAAAAACTCATCACCCATAAAGCGGTCACCACTTAAGAAATATGGGTGTTGACCATTGAGTGAACGAGCACCTGGCAATCCATCAATCCCCGCTTGCAGTACAAATTTTTTGTCGAAGTTATAAGCAATGGAACCAATGATGTTTATGGTCTTGGATGTATTCACTGTCCAAAATTGCAGGACATAATCAAGTTTCGGATCATAGGCCCAACCACGAAGCCACATAATAGCACGGTGAAGTTCGATATCATTTCGGGTATCAACATTTCGTTTATTACCTAAGTGATCATGGTAGCTCTGACTGGGAGGCTGCTGATTCATATAACGGGCCAACATGTAGAAACTTAGGTTGATACTGCCTGCCTCATTCTTCCCCAGAAGCACACCCTTCCCAGGATCAATCGCTCCCCAAGTTTCAAGTTGTCGATCCTCATGCTTGCGGAGTTCCTTAACATCCTGCTGCTCAGGGGATTCTTCCTGCTCCTGCATGTCCAATGGATCCGTCATGTTTCGTAACATGCGAGGTGGTTGCAACATGGATGATTGCGCAAAGGAATTGAGGCTCAGAAAGATGCAGAGGACAAGGATTTTATGCAACACTGACTCCTTTAATGACTCGGAAGTCAGATGCAGATTGAATGCCATTAAAATTGATTAAGTTCGGGGAGAATCACCCCAAAAAGAAAGGCCCTCGTGAGAGGGCCTGTAGATTTTTAACTCAGTTTGATGACTCTTCGGATTTCGACATCATTGGGAAACTTCAGATGCAGAAGCATTAGCTTCTCACGACCGCGGCCAATGGAGGTTTTCATCTTCTGGATAGTAAAGCCCTGATCTTCCTTGAGCTTATTGATAATACTCGTGAGTTGACCCTCGGTGCCCTCGAAATAGAGCGAATGAATTTTATTGGTTAAATACTGGAAGAAGATCTCACTGTCGTCCTGGCTTAGAGGAATAATACAGGTTCCCACGCGAGGATTTACCACCTTCAATGTTGGGCGCTTCACTAGTGAGTATCGCTCAAGGAGCTTCATCCATCTCATAACTTCATCCTCTAAACTTTATAGAAGCTTAATAAAGTAGCTTTGAGTTTTTTTCCAGAGCGTATGTAAACTCTTCATCCAGATTAATAACCGTTAAGCTCTTTCCCTTGGAACTGGAATAAAGACCCATTTATCTCACGTACTTAATCCTGTGAACTTTATACAAGCTTAACAAGGTTTCTTTGAGTTTTTTCTGGGAGTGTGTACTATTAGCTTGTATGCCAAGCTACTTAAACAAAGTCCTGAACCAGGAAACCATTGCGGCCATCGACCTGGGCTCTAACGCCCTCCGGGCGATTATCGTCCGTAAAAATGGAAGTGCGGTTGAGGTCATCAAAAACTTTCGTGAACCTCTTCGCCTAGGCGAGGATGTTTTTAACACTGGTTTTATCTCTCCTGCCAAAATGGAACTGACTGAAGAGGCCTTCATTAAGCTCTTCCATGTCTTCGCTGAATATAATGTGACTGATACTCGTGCGATGGCGACATCTGCCATGAGAGACTCAAGTAATGGTCCTGCTCTGGCAGAAAGGATTGCTCATACCACCGGAATTGAAATTCAAACCATTCGTGGTAACGAAGAAGCGCGTCTCATCTTCGAGGCGGTCAGAGGTCAAGTTAACCTCAAAAAGAAGACCGCGGTCCTGATGGACATTGGCGGCGGAAGTACAGAACTCATTATCGTAAAGAATGAAGAAGTTGTAGCAGTAGAAAGTTTTAATGTCGGAACGGTCCGCCTCCTTCGCTACAACCAGGAAGACCTGGAAGAAGTCATCGCTGAGCAAATGGATAAAATGCTCGCCTTTATCGCCACTCATTTAAAAAATAAAAAACCAAATCTCTTTATAGGTACTGGCGGAAACCTTCGTCGAATTGGAAAAATCAGAAAGAAGATATTGGGTAAATCCACTTCTCAACTTGCTCTCTTCTCTGAGATTTCTCACATGGAAGAGGCCATCCTCTCTATGAGTTATGTGGATCGTATTCGTCGACTTGAGCTGGATCAAAACCGCGCGGATGTGATCTTGCCGGCAATCATGCTCACTCATCACTTAATGGAAAAATTGAAACTAAAAGAAATTCATCTTCCGAAAGTGGGACTAAAAGAAGGCATCATTCTCTCGATGCTTCCAAAAGCACCCAAGAAATTTATCCTGAAAGATTAATCGGTAATGGTTCTCAAAAACTTTGGGCTAACGAGAAGTTCCATTGTGAACCCCTTCCACATGCCACCTTCTAGAACACAAATCCCGCCCTTCTTAATCGTCATGAATTCATGCTCTGGATGAAGTGCGAGAAGTGCTGCAATTACCTTTGTGATGTGCGGGTCATGTCCCACAAAAACGTAAGTACCATCAGTTGGAAGAAACGAGATGTACTCAACTAAATGTCGAGGGTCATCCAGAATATCAAGATCGGCCATCATCTCCAGATCAGAGTCCTGATAATAACTCCAGAAAAGCTCCGCCGTCTGAATCGCTCGTGCCAGAGGTGACGAGAAAATCACATCGATATTCGATTCAACTTTTCTAAATTGCTTAAAGGTCTGATGCAGACGCTTAATTCCTTCCGCAGTCAGTTCACGCTCAAAATCCGCGTCCTGATCAAAAGAGAAATGACCTTCGGCCAGACCGTGGCGAAGAAAAATCAGTCTCATGTGAGGGCCTTTTCACGTTGAATGGTTTTATTCATGAGAAGAGTATGCGTTCCACGCTCGTCTTCCCCGTCCTGAGGCGTCTTCTGAGAATAAGTTCCATCCGGATTTAAGATCCACGCCTGACGGTTGTCATTCAGCATGATGTCTACAAACTCCCAAAGCTTGTCCTTAAGTCTTGATTCATAGATTGGCGCAATCAACTCCACGCGATTGTGAAGGTTACGGTGCATCCAATCCGCCGAGCCAATAAAGAACTCACCATCTTGATAGTTCTCTGAGCCATTGGCGAAATAGAAAACACGCGAGTGCTCCAGGAAGCGGCCAATGATAGAAATCACTTTGATGTTATCAGAAAGTCCAGGTTGACCCGGACGAAGACAACAGAAGCCGCGAACGATAAGAGTGATGTCCACTCCCATCTGGCTTGCTTCATAGAGGGCCTCAGTAATAACTTCGTCCTCCATTGAATTCATCTTAGCGATGATGCGAGCTGGTTTCCCTGCCTTCTTATTTTTAATTTCCTGTTGGATCTTATTCATGAAAGTCGACTTCATGTTAATCGGAGCAACCAGGATCTCTTGGTAATCAGTCTTTAGAGAACTACCAGTTAGATAGTTGAATACTTCAACCACTTCATCACAGATTTTCTTATTACATGTCAGAAGACCCAAGTCCGTATAAAGGTTTGAAGTCTGAGAGTGGTAGTTACCGGTACCAATGTGAGCATAACTCATGATCTCGCCATCATGTTCCTGACGGATAATGAGAGCGGTCTTAGTATGGGTCTTAAGTCCCAGTACTCCATACACCACATGAACCCCGGCATCTTCAAGCTTCTGGGCCCAAACGATGTTTCGTTGTTCATCAAAGCGCGCTTTAAGTTCCACCAGACATACCACCTGCTTCCCCTTCTCAGCTGCCTTAATCAGCGAGCGGATAAATGGTGAGTTATCTCCAGTACGATAAAGAGTCATCTTGATAGTAAGAACATTTGGATCATCGGCCGCATTGGCGATGAATTTCTCCACTGTTCCTGAGAAGCTCTCATATGGGTGATGAAGAAGAACGTCACCCTGACGAATTAAACTGAAGAAGTTGTTATTCTCAAAGAATGCCTTCGGAATAATCGGGGCCCAAGGTTTGAACTTAAGTTCAGGCAGATCCAGATCCACAATTGATTTCAAAATCATGAAATCAATTGGGAAGTCCATGAGATAAATATCTTCATCCACAATCTCTAACGAATCTTTCAGGAAGCTCGTCATACTCGGATCAGTGTCTTTGTGAATTTCCAAACGCACGCAATCCGCGAGACGTCTTTCTTTAATTCCCTCTTCCACCAGGATCAGTAGATCTTGTGCTTCATCTTCACGGTGATCAACATCAGCGTTACGAGAAACTCGGAACGGAACTGTTTGTTGAATCTCCATGCCGGGATAAAGCATATGAAGATTTGATCTCACTAGCGTAACTGTTGTAACGAAACGAAACTTCTTGTCCCCTTCCTGACGAGGAAGTTGAATGAGTCCTGGAATCACTTCCGGAATCTTCACACGAGAGAAAAGCACAGTTTCTGTTTGAGGATTTCTAAGAATCATCCCCAATGAATAAGATAGGTTTGAAATAAATGGAAACGGGTGACCAGGATCCACTGAAAGCGGAGTCAGAACCGGAAACATCTTTCGTCTGAAATATCCGTTAAGATAATCCTGATCTTCAGTCCCTAAATCATCAAAGTCGTAAATGTAAATGTCATGACGTTGAAGTTCTCCCACGAGACCCACATAAATCCCACGCTGACGTTCCAGGTCTTCATTAATGTGACGGCGAATATTGGCCAGTTGCTCTTCAGCGGTTTGACCATCAACTGATCTATGAGTAAAGCCAGAAGAGATTTGGTGCTTTAAGTAGCCCACACGCTTCATCACGAACTCATCTAAGTTGGATGAAAAAATAATAAGAAAACGAAGACGCTCGAGTAGCGGGTTTCTTTTATCAGCGGCCTCGGCCAATACGCGACGATTGAAGTGAAGCCATGAGATATCACGGTTCAAGAAGTGCGTAGGATCAACATTGAAGTTGATCTTTTTTGGTTGGCGAGCGGCACTCCGGCGTTTACGCATAATTCTTCCAGTGTCTAAAGTTTAGGCAGTTTCCAGAACCAGTGTGAAAGTCTTAGTCGGTTCCCTCTTCTAATTTTCGAGGATAAAGGCACCCTTTGCAAGGGAATAACCCTCCGAAATTAGGGCATTTTTTGCCCTTTTGGGTCAATCCCTCCTCCCTTTACGCTCCTTGGCACAGAACTTGGAGTATCAGGGGTAGATCAATAACTCTGAGGGGGGTTTATGAAACACATTATTCGTTATTCAATGGCAGTTTTGCCGCTTTTATCATTACTCGCAATGTCTCCATCTGATATCCAGGTGAAGACTCAATCAAATTACAGAAGCATTGCTTCAGCTCTACCTGAAGGCAAAACTTTTGAAAAAGAACTTCCTAAATTAGGACATCATCCAATTCCTAAACATATGCTTGAAGGTGGACCAAAAGAGGTCAAACCCGAAGATAAAAAAGAAGATAAGCCAGTGGTGGCCGAAGAGATAAAAGACGAAGTGAAACCGGAAGACAAAAAAGAAGAGAAACCGGTTGTTGCTGAAGAAAAGAAAGAAGACAAAAAACCAGAAGACGTAAAACCTGAAGACAAGAAGGAAGAAAAGCCTGTTGTCGCTGATTGCGAAGAGAAAAAACCAGAAGATAAAAAAGAGGATAAAACAATTGAACATCCTCTAATCAAGCAAGCTCTAGAGGAAGGTGAAAAGGCCGCGGTCGCTGCTTGTAAGCCAAAAGAAGAGAAAAAGCCTGAAGAGAAGAAAGAAGAAACCAAGAAAGAAGAACAAATCGTTGTAAAAGACGAGAAGAAACCAGAAGACAAAAAAGAAGAGAAGAAAGAAGTTTGTGAGCAGGACGAGAAAGTTCAGGCCCTGACTAAACAAGTGGAACAACTTCTCGCTGATCAAAGACAGATCATGCTTACTATGATGAGCATGACTCAAGGTATGATGACGATGATTCAGAATCAACAGAATCAAAATCCTTGGGCACCTTATATGAACTCAATGGGTATGCAGTCACCTTACCAATATCAGTCTCCAGTGACTGCTGGTAACTGGGTATACTACCCACAAGGTTTCCAACCGAACCAGATCAACATCTTTGCTCAGCCGCAAATGCAAGCTCAGCAACCGATGATGCAACAACAAGGTGGAGTTTTCCCGGACCAGATGCACATGCAACAATCAAGCTGGGGACTACAACCACAGCAATATAACTTCGGTCAGGCACAGCCAATGCAACCGCAACAGGCGATGATGCCACAGCAAATGCAAGCTCAACCTATGCAACCGGTGCAAGGAACTTTCGGAGCAACTAACGGCGCAATGGGATTCAATATGTCGCCAGGCACTCCGGTATCAAGCATGTTCTAAATGTAAGATTATCAAGGCCACTCGAAAGGGTGGCCTTTTTTATTTTCCGCTAAAAAAAGCGTTTCTGATTTTCTGACCGCATTCAACTGATGTTAAGTAGGCCTCGTGATCTGCACTCTTTCTTCCTACTACCCCGTAGAGACCATTTGTCTTATCCATCCAAGGATAAAAACCAAACTTACCCGGGCTACTGAAAACACCATCTGATTCCACCCAGTGGCCATAAGAATATTCCCACCCCATCGGAGCAGGACTAGATACAACTGACAGAGGACATGAACTCTCAGTCGTACAAACAGGATTCACACCAAGGAAATTTGAAAGTTGAAGTTTATTGTTTAAGAGTTTTCTAAGAAAAAAACCGTAGTCTTGCGCAGTCATTTCCATTCCCCCAGCGGGTTGTGGAGACGAGTAACTGCTTTTGATTCCTAAGGTTGAGTTCACTTCCACAGCAAGACCTGAACTGGTTAAATCACCCAATCCCATCCCCACGGCAAGCTTCTGCATGTGACCACCGCCATAAGCAAATTTGCCAATGGAAGAAATGGTCTGATCATTATTTGAACCTGATTGAAAACATCCATCAACAGTTTGAGAACCAAGACAACTTGTGAACTGATCGTAACCGGTAAGAAAGCGAAGATGATTTTTATCACTGACAGTGAGTTGACCAGATCTCTTCTGGGCAACATAAGCGCTGAAAATCCACTTCGAAGCTGAAGCAATTTCTAATTCAGTTTTAGCAGTTGGCGCGCCAATGCCTGCTGAGCCAGAAACAAGTGCAGAAAGACCATCACCAATTTCCCAATAGAATGGCCTGATCGCAACACAACTAGGATCAGTGTTGGCGATTTTCTTGGCCGCATTTACTTGTTCAGATAAGGTGGCCCCCACAGCGTTGAAACTCAAAAGGCCCAATAGAAAAAAAGTTTTCATATATTCACTCGCACAGTACTTCCCTAGTGATCCTATCGCAACCTTTGCAAACTTTAATTAGGCATAAGTGACCGGTCCAGTATCCGACCGAAACACTTTTACCTTTAAGAAATAAATTCCCTACCCGAAGAGACCTTTAGAGCACCCAACCTGCAGGGAAAATATGAAAGAGCTAAGAGCTAAAACTAAAGAAAAACTACTTATACGTGTCTGCCACTCATGCCTCAAGCTAAATGAATCTCATCGTGAGCTTGAACGCTGTCAGCACTGCAGCAAATCTTTCCTACCACTTCGTTATTTCGATAAGATTCACCATGAAAAAGACGCAAAGTGGGAGAATCACTTCTCAATGAGTGACACTCTTGAGGATGAAGATCTTATCAAAGGACTCTTTGTTTTGTGGTGAAAGCGAGAGGCACTATGTTAGTTTCAAAGAATGGAATTAACAGCACAGGCCTCTACAGAACTTAACCCAGTTATTGTTCGTCTTTTCAAAAAACGTGGTTTCTCTCCTCTAGAAGTTCAGGACATGTTGTCCTGGAACTTGAAAGACATCCCAGAACTTACAAACATGATTGATCTTGAGAAGGCCTCTAAGCGCCTGATCCAGGCCATTTCAGAAAATGAAACCATTGGGATCTATGGTGATTACGATGTAGATGGCACAACTTCATGTGCCCTTCTCTGGCACTTCTTCAAAATGCTGGGAGTGATGGCCGAAGTTTTCCAGCCAAGCCGATTTGTTGAAGGCTACGGCGTTCATAATTCTTCTATCGATGCAGCAGTTGAAAAGAACGTGAAAGTTCTTATCACCGTAGACTGTGGGATCACGAACGTGGCCACCGCCGAATACGCCAAAGGCAAATTAGATCTTATCATCACAGACCACCACCGAGATGCGGCCCCCACAATTCCGGAGGCCTATGCAGTGGTGAATCCAAGTCGTCGTGATGAACCGGAGAACTCTCCCCTAAAACCTCTGGCAGGTGTGGGTGTGGCCTTTGCTCTTGCTCTTCAAATTAAAAATGATCTCGCAAAACAAGGCACCGAAACTCCATCGCTCTACCCACTTCTGCAATTTGTGGCGATCGGAACCATTTCAGATCTTGCTCGTATGAGCCCGCTAAACTTAAGACTTACTCGTCACGGATTAAAACAAATCCCGACCTCAGGTTACCCGGGAATCAAGGCCTTCTTCCAACCGGAAGAACTTAAAGTGCCAATGATCGCAAGTGAGAAGATTTCTTTCCACGTGGGCCCGCATATCAACTCTAAGGGACGTCTGGATCACCCGGATCGTGCTCTTAAACTTTTAATTGCTGATACATTCGCTGAATGTCGTGAGCATTACACTCACCTTGAAGTTGCTAACCGGGATCGTCGTATGATTCAGGCGGAAGTTTTTGATGAGGCCAAACAGGACGTTATCAAAACTCTTAACGGACAGGATCTTCTGATCAACATCATGTACCAGCCACACTGGCATGAAGGTGTGATTGGAATTGTTGCTTCTAAGCTTGTTGAGACTTTTGAAGTTCCGGCGATTGTATTCACCAACGCTGAAGAAGAAGGTGTGATTAAAGCAAGCTGCCGCTCGGCGGGTGAGCTAAATATCTTCGAGCTTCTCGATCAGTGTAAAGACCTCTTCATTAAGTTCGGAGGCCACAAGGCCGCTGCCGGACTATCGATGAAAAAAGAAAACTTTCATGAGTTTAAAAAGCGCATGAACGAGTTACTAAAACCAATTCCAGCAAGTCTTCGCACGAAAACTAAAACATTCGATGTTGAAGTTGGAATCGAAGAAATTAGCTCTCACCTTCTGAAAGATCTGGATAAGCTTGAACCATTTGGTCCGGGCCATGAGAAGCCAGTGTTCCGCATGAAGAACGCTGTTATTCAGTCTTACCGAATCATGAAAGACGCTCACGTTCGTTGGACCTTCACTGGGAGAAATTCAAAAATTTCAGTTCAGGGAATTAGTTTCAATTATCTTGGTAAGTGGAATGAAATGACTCCAGAAGAGCTCTTTGAGCTACAGGGTAAGTCAGGTCTAACGGTTCAATTTACTCTTGGGGTTAATCGTTTCAATGGTAATGAAACGATTCAGCTGATGGTTGAGAAAGTGATGCCGGGGCAGATTAATTAAAGAAAAAGCATCAACGGAACTACGGGATAGATCATCAAATTTGATAAATAGTAAAATATGGGTCGTAAGACAGGTTGAATGGATTTCCCTTCGTTTGTAATGATGTTTTTATAATTGTCACTTACTGTGATGAGACTGTTTTCATATTTTAATTTTAAAAAGAATTCTGATTTCAAACTTACAGAATTGCTATTGCTTACTGAATCAACTTCGTAGTGACTTCCTTTATTTAATTTACGTATTTTTCCGTCGGAAGCAGTTAGATTTTTACAATCGCTTTCCAAGTACCACTGCTGAGCTTTTTCTCCGAAAGGAGTAATACAGGCATCTTGATTAATAACCACCTTATTACCGATCAGAGGAAAATATAATTTTGGGTATACATACTGAGATACGAATAGAGCTAAGCTAACCACATAAACAATGATCACTGCTCGGTAGAAGTTTTTTCCCCAATCTAGCATGTAAATTTGGAAACAAAACATCGGAAGCGCAGGCAATATCGAAAAATTACCTAAGTTACAACTTCCACCAATCAAAAATAGAGCATTGAGAACGAAGAGAAAAATTTTGGGCATTCATTGATTGTATCAGTGAGGGCACTAGGAACAACTTAAGAAAACTTAACGCGAGTTTACTACGCCGGCGTAGTAAACTCACGTCACAAATAATTACGAACGCTTAATTGTAACAGATTCCATCACAACATCAGTACGCGGACGATCCATCGCACCTGTTGGAGTATCACCAATCTTCTTCACAACATCCATTCCACGAGTCACTTTACCGAATACAGTGTGGCGACCATCAAGGTGCGGAGTTGGGCCTAGAGTGATGAAGAACTGAGAACCGTTTGTTCCTGGACCAGCATTGGCCATAGAAAGAACGCCTTCAGAATCGTGACGACGGTTAGCTTTGAACTCATCACCGAAACGGTAACCAGGACCACCGCGACCAGAACCTTCAGGACATCCACCTTGAATCATGAATCCACGAATCACACGGTGAAAAATAAGACCATCGTAGAAGTTACCTTCTTTATTTGTCTTCTGTCTGCCTTCAGCAAGGTTCACGAAGTTCCATACTGTCTCAGGGGCATCTTTTACGAATAGTTCGATTTCGAACTCGCCCATTGATGTTTTGAAAACGGCCGATAGACCATTAACATCTTCTTTGTAGTTTGATTTGTCTTGTTTCATCATTCCGAACATATGTACTCCTTCTTAAAGAACGATTTCTGTAGGTAAGATAATTTCGTTAGGGATAAGGAATTTTACTTTCACGTTATCACCCATTAGTTTTTTGATTTCAACACGAAGACCTGGTTTCATTGATAGATCTGATGAATAGGGATTCAACCATTCAGCAGTCAATGAATGAAAACCCACTTGATCAAGATCGTTTTCCACTAACCACTGATTCAAATCCTGCTTAGATAAACAAGAAGAGAAAATCACCGGAAGTCTTTCATCAAAACGGCTCGTTTGTGCCATCTGCTTAATCTGATCCACTTTATTTGAAGCGATGTAACCATCCAGCCAAATCACTTCCACTTCACGAACACCGTTTGGAATCTTAAAGTGCTTAACGCCTCCACGAACGTTCTCAAGTGTGTTTGAGAAGAACGCCGCCTCTTCCACTGGCTTCACAAAACGAACCGCAGTAGAACGGAAATAAGACTCAAGGCGCTCATTATACTGGGCCTGAAGTTCTACCAGCTCCGGATACTTCAACTGATAAGTCGAAGATAATTTACTAAAATCCAGATACTGAAAGTTGTGTTTTTTAAAACACTGCCCAGAGGCAGATGTGTTGGCCCATGTCGGAAGCTCAGGCAGAAAGAACTGCTCTAAACCTGAAGTCCTATAAGGAGCATCATCCACGTCCTGGCGAACAGGTCCATTAGTACAACTAATGAGAATCAGCAGGAGAGAAAAGCTTAAAAATTTCATCTTCAATACCTTTTACTTTTTCTAGATCGCTGATCCAAGAATCTCTCACATTCGGCCTTGACGGAGTTAGAGCAAAATACCCTGGCTCAATTGGATCAAGCTGAATGAAAGACACATCCTTCTTTCCATGGGCGACCAGGATATGATCCACACCAATGGTCTTAAGATCCTGATAATTATTTTCAGGATGTTTTTTTCCGTTACGGAACTCCGGACGCTCAAGCGTCAGGAACATTCTTTTCTTATCAATCAGTTCATCAATCGCAGAGACGTTGTGACCAGAGAAATAAACCAGGCGCGGAATTGGCTCCGCTGGCTTTGGAATTTTCACCTGAACAAAATCATCCAGCTGCTGCCACTCATGAAGCTTCTTAGTGAAGACATTAATCTCACTCAAAAACTCTTCATCAATGTATTTAAAAAGATTCGTAAGTTTCTCTGCGGTCATGGGATGAGCAGTCTTCAAATATTCTGAAAAAGGCTCTTCTTCCGTCGTCACGATAAATAAGCGTGAGCGAGTTTCTTTTAACCACTCTTCAAGATGAAGGAGCATCTCGGCCGCTAAAGAATCAGAACCAATAAGTGCTAGTTCGCGCAGATCTGGATTGGGTTTAAACTTCGAAGCGTTCGCAAGTGCATTCAGCGCGTAGCTCGCCTTATCTGTCGGGCGACTCTCCCCTAAAGCGCGCCCAGAGGCCGCCGCAGAAGATTTCCCCAGATCACTTCTAAGATCCAATACCAGATCATAGTCCTGATACATCTCAATCGAACTCGCCAGAGAGTTTACAAACTCTTCTGTGAGACGCTGATAGGTCTCAGGATTCGTTTCTCTCTGCTCTTCAATGAAGTCCTTCGGATTCACTTTAAAGATCACACGGAAAAGATCCAGGAAACGCGAACGTCCTTCGATCTTCTCACCGGGAGCAAGAAAACGTTTCGTGACTGAGATCACTTCATCAGCTTTTAGTTCCTGATGGGCCCTTAGATAATTCATCAAAGGTGCCGCGTAGTTTTCAGTCCACTCTTTCCAGCTAAAAGTTGCAGGAGTGTATGTGCGACCAATTTCTTTCAGAACACCAAGTCCCAGATCACTGGTGAAATGCATGCTCGGAAGATTCGCCGATGTAAAATGTTCGAGATTATCTTGGTCTACATACCAAGTAAGTGCCGCTCCATGGAGATGAAATCTCAATGCAGTTTCAAGTGCGAGCGGAGAATGGCCAATGATAGCTAGCTTCATAATAAAAAAGACCTCCAAAGGAGGTCTTGATCATAACAAAAACTGTTTAAAAAAGCTTGAATTTAAAGGAAGAAGACCTTGCTCTCGCCCTTATCCAGGCATGAGAACTCAGCGTATTGGTAAATGAAGTCAATAAAGTGAGAAATCGCCTTGAAACTTGGAAGAGATGTGTCGAATTCTCCCCCTAAACGTAACCATGCATCACCATCTTTATCGATATATTCAGAGGCGTGTCGAACTGTCACAACCGCTGGAACATAAGAACCTTTCGTGAAATACAGTTTTAGCGTCACTTCTGTGCCAGACTTAAATTGGTTTTTGGCCTTAAGACTGAATGGAAGTTGGAACTGGCAACCATCTTTCGAAATATCCACAAGCTTAATTGGGAAATTTGAACCTTGATCATCTACCACTGTATATACGCCCAGGAACTCCTGGAAAACCACACGTTCAAACGTACGGCGCTTCTGCTCGATTGATTGCTTTCTTTTTTCGTTAAAATCTACAACTTTTTTATCATCAGACATGGGTTCTCCCTTGAACTCTTTCAAATGACCTATCGGAGTTAAGGGAGGGATTATTAGGAAAATTAAAGAACTACTTTTTCCAGGGGTCCAATTGGCTCAGGATGCATTAAAACACGGGCCAAGCGCTCGAAATGATCAGTCAGATCAGTAATACAGATGCGAATTTGTCGGGTACCTGTATCTCTTTCAAGCACTTTTTGTTGATAGAGATTTTCCAACTGCTGGGCCAGAACTTCGCCGCTTTCAACCAGGTGAACGTCGTCCCCCAGGACTTTACGAAGATCAGGTTTGAGAACCGGATAATGAGTACAGCCTAAAATGACGGTTTTGATTTCTTCTTTTTTAATCTCATGGAGGTAGCGCTCGGCCACAAGTTGTGTCACTGGATCATGCACCCACCCTTCTTCCACCAGTGGAACCAAAAGCGGACAGGCCTGCTCATAAACTTCCGCAGAAGCATCTAAGCGTTTTAAAGTTTCCAGATAAGCATGAGAGCGAACAGTGGCCGATGTTCCAAGGACCGCAATCTTTTTGTCCTGTGATACTTTTAAGGCCGCAGCTGAACCGGGTTCAATCACATTTAAAAGTGGAATGCCTTCAAACTCATTCTCACCTAGGAACACTGTTGAGGCAGAGTTACAGGCAATGATTAGAGCTTTTACATTTTGTTCTTTCAAGAATTTCAGGATCTGCATACCGTAACGACGAATGGTCTCTGGAGATTTATTTCCATATGGCAGTCTCGCGATGTCACCCAAGTAACAAAAAGATTCATTCGGAAACCGGGTTGAGAGTTCTTTTAAAACCGTGAGTCCACCAAGTCCAGAATCAAAAATACCAATAGATTTCGTCATATCATTTTCTCGTAAGAATCGCTTTTATCTTTCCAACCCGTTCAAGGTTTCGAAGAAGCTCAGGAGTAAGAAGTCCCGATTGAGTTAAGATCTTATCGGACAGGAGCATCTTCAGGAAATCTTTTTCCCATATTGGGGCATAATAAGTCTTCGAACCCGCTCGGGCAATATCCATGGCGACCCGAAGTTCTTTTGGTTTGATCTCCGGGAAGGCATCGAGGGCCCTTTCATTGGTCACAACTGTCGAGTGCTCAAGACTCTCAGTAAGCTTTTTACCGATCTGGGAATGTTCAGGAATGGCATAATCCAGGGCCTTCATCAGAACTTTCACATCGACTTCCGGAAGTTTAATCACCCGACGGTTTAACCCAGCAAGTTCGCAATACAGATCAATCAGCTCCCCATAAGTTTTTACGTCCGGACCACCAATCTCAAAGATCTGATGACCGTCTTTTGGTAACTCCAATGCGGCCACGAGATAATCTAAAAGATCACTTAAGGCCAGTGGTTGTGAGGGGTGATTTAAAAGAGAGATATCAGGTCTAAAAGGAAAACGTTCCGCCATTGCCTTAATAATCTCAAACGAAAGTGAGCCCTCACCAAGGATAATGCTCGCACGAAACTCAACCATGGAAAGACCACTTGATCCAAGAATTGCACCTGTGAGATGTCTGCTTCTAAGATGCGGAGAAAGCTTATCCGAATCGGGCCCAAGTCCACCAAGATAAATCACTCCCGCCTCTGTGGGACGGAGCCAATTGATAAAATTCACAGCGGCCATTGATTCTTGATACTCAAAGAATCTATCTTCGCCTTGAAGACCATGGACTAGATAGTAGGCCCGATCAAATTTTTTAAGTTCGGGCAGGGTCTCAGGCTTTAAGAGATCCCCTTCCAGCCATTTTACTTTGTCGTGATGTTTTTTAATTTTATGTTTGTGCCTAACCAGTGCAGAAACATGATGCCCCTCATCGAGTAGTCGATCAATCAAGGCAGTTCCCACAAAACCATTAGCACCAGTTACTAAGACTTTCATGCTTCAACCTTTTTACCTGAGATCACGTGCCATTTTAAATATTCGCTGAAGGCATGCATGACCATCAAGTGAACAATTGCTTGCGAGTAACGATAAATATACCAAGGCAGGGCCGGCCTGAATTCATGGAGTGCCGCCATTACATAGCGACGATTTAAAACCTCACGAAACTCTAGTCGTCCGCGATCTTGAATGCCAGAAAGAAGTCCTCCTACAACGTAAAGTAATTGTCTGTCGGAAGAGCTTCGCTCATGACTTCTTTCTAGAATGAGGATCTTAATTGAAGGATCAAAAAAATAGAATGTACAACGATCCCCTTCCAACTGAACTTTAATAAGCGTTGAAAAAAAAGTCGGAAGCCAACTGAAGTATTCACTCGCTACCCATTCCGCATTTCTTCCTGGTGGAAGAACCAATCTTTGAATTGAGCGAACGTCTTTTTCAACCGGCCGGTATCCTTTGAAATCACCTTTATTACTTGTGACTAAAGCGCTTTTAAGTGCTTCATCAAGACTCGTTTGCAGATCCTCTTTATAGGGCCAAGACTGCATTGGATTAGGTAGCATTTCATGGCGCAGACTCAAAACAAGGGGGTAAACGAGATTCTTCGGGACCCTCGTAACGAGAGTCACCCAAAAACGAGAAAGCACTAGTGGAATAATGTTCAAAGTAAAGACTTTGGTACTCTTACGAATGATCTTTGCCGTTCGGACAATGAGGTCCTGATAAGTCAAAAGCTCAGGCCCCGCAACGTCATAAATTTGTCCTTGAACTTTTTCATCCACGAGGCATTTATGAAGTACAGTCACGACATCCTGAAGACTCACCGGCTGAGATCGAGTTTTGGTCCAGGTCGGACAAACCATCACAGGCAAACGTTCAACTAATCTTTCAAGAATCGTAAATGATGAACCGTTAGGTCCTATGATTAGACCAGCACGAAGAACCGTTGTTTTAATCTTTGATTCGCGAAGTGTTGTCTCAACTTCTAAACGACTCCTTAAATGCCAGGAAAGCTCCTCACCCTCCGGGATCATTCCTCCCAGATAAACGATATGCCGTAATTTGTGGAATCTTCCTGCACGGATAAAGTTGTCCGCCATGATAAGATCAAAATCATAGAAGGTTCCTTGCGACAATGAAGCGGAAGGAAGCATTGAGTGAACCAGGTAATAAGCGCTCTCGCATCCCTCCATGGCCACTGTAATATCTTTTAAGGAAAAGAGATCACACTTCTTCCACTGAAGACGCGGGTGATGAGACTCACGTACTCCACGAGAGAGCCCTACAATCTCAACATCTTCTGATTTTAGTAACCGGTCTATTAACGCACGTCCAATAAATCCACTGGCACCTGCGATAAGGATTTTTCTCATACAAATCCCTGTGAATGTTTTTACGAGTGTAGCATAATGTCCGTATGATCTTAATGAGAATCTTACCAGGGGTTTTGAAAGAGTTAGCGAAACACGTTCCTACCGTGCTTTTTCAAACCGTTGAGTGGAATGAACTTGCTCACGAGCTGCCCAAAATTTCCCGACGCATAATTCAAAAAGAAGGTTACTCCGAGTTACTCGCAAAGCAAAAAGAGATGCTGGCGCCACTCGGTATTTTTGTGAGTGAAGAAGCAGTCAATGGAACTCTCAACATGAACAAAGAGGCCGGGATAAAATGGCTTACTTTGTATTTCGCGCAGATTTTTTCAGAAGATGGTTTCTTCTTAGATATTCGCTCCCATCACTTCAAAAGTGATGGAGATAATCTGATCTGGCACCCTTCTCCACTTTGGACCAGATTCGACGAGACCTTCAGACAAGGTGTGCTCAAAGTTTATGAAGGCTTCTACACAGACAATAATGACCTCTATTTTGAAGGTCTGAAAATGATTGGCCTCATTCAACCTGATTGGTCATCTGAGGACAAAAACAAATTGGCAGAACTCTTCCGTTCACAATTTGGCTCAGCTTTAACTGAAGAAATGAATTTTGATTTGGATCACTTTAAGACTTCTATCATTAAGCTTTCTGATTTTATGCTGAAGAAGAAAGTCAAAATCCCCAAGGATTTTTTATATCTGGGCATTTATCTCGTGACTCTCTACTCAAGTCTTGAAGAGACTCATTCAAAGCTTCCCGTAAGAGACATTTACCTCAAGGTCAGAGACCTAAAAGCTTCTTCGCCTCAGTAAAATCATGAATGATGAGACTTGTTTTGCCTTCTAACTCATAGGCCTCATGAGAAGTGGCCACACCAACAATCGTGCAACCTGCTCTTTCACCGGATTCAAGTCCCGCGAGTGAATCTTCAAAGACCACACACTCTTTCGCTTCTAGTCCAAGCTTCGCACAACAAAGCTGATAAACCTCAGGATCAGGTTTTCCTTTCTTCACTTGAGTTCCGTCGACAATGACATCAAAGAACTGACGAAGTTTTAAAGGATCCAGGACGAAATCAACATTTCCCGGAGGAGCAGAAGTTCCAAGCGCAATTTTGATTCGATACTTTTTAAGAAGTTCCAGAAAATCAATCAGACCAGTGTGGGCCTTCATGACCGGAGCATAGAGCTCCTTGTACATCCCCTCTTTTTCATCAGCATATCTTTTCATCTCTTCCTGAGAAGGATTAGCAAAGATCATTGGAAATAAATCTGCATTGGTTTTGCCATTGAACTTATCGCGATAGATTTGTTCATTAAGTTCGAACTTATACTTTTTCGCAAAATGCATCCAGGCCTTGAAGTGGTACTCATGATTGTCCACGACCACGCCATCCATATCAAAAATAACACCTTTAATTTTCATGCAGGCATCTTATCTCTTTTCAGAGACTTAAGGAAGGACTCAAGAAAAACCATCGAATCTCCGACAAGAACACTATGATTAAAATGATAACAGTTGTTACTCTCATGTCTTTGAGTTCAACCCTCCTGGCAGAATCCTGCTGGCCTTTGTACCAAAATAAGGCGGATGAGATCGAAAAAAAAGATGGGTATGACACTTATGTCGGCGGACAACTCTTCGTCGTGCATGGGCAGCTAGGCTACGATCCAGGTATTAAAGTTCCGGCCAGAATTGATAACTGGGCCCGTGATTTTGTGGACGCCATTAAATGGGGTCCCTATTCTATTTCATTTAGTTCGGAAGACCCTCGAGAAGAATGGTTAAAAACTCTCTACAAATCCATCAATAAGGAATGTCCAAATTCTTCTGAAAAGGAGTATGAATCTCTTCGTGCCATGATGAAGGAATTAATGGACGACGGTTCACTCTGTCCTCAGAATAAAATTTTCGAACCGAAGTTTTTAGGTGGGAAGAAAGATTTCAAAAAAGTCCTCTCTGAAGCGGTAAAAGACCAAAGATTCCCTCAGTATTGTAACCATCAGGCCGTAGCAAATGATGGCCGAGAATCTGTCGACAAAGCTGGAAGAAGTCCTTCCGTCATTGAAAGGACTCCCCTTAGAAACAGAGCAACTAAACAATAGTTCTAATAGAATGTGATCTTTGTTCTGCGATAACTCACATGTTCTGACTCACAAAAAGCCGTCATGTCCACCCGGGCCTTTGCAAAAAGCCCACCAGTAGAATTATAACAATTCGCCCAACATACACTCAGGTGATAACGAGTAACATCGCACTTAATGCCTGGATACTGAGACGCAAACAAAGATAATTTTTCATCACACATCGCCCTCGACTGAGCAAACGTTCGTTCAATTTCACCAATGGTACAACGATCAGTTCCGGGGAAGTTTTGGGCGAAGGCCATGGTACTAGATAAAGCAATGCATGAGAGTAGAAATTTCATAAAAACTCCTGTTGGGGTTAAAGCATAACAAGGCTAGCAGAGGCATGAGGAGTTGTTCATCTTAAGATTAAAGTAACGCGCCCTAGAATAAGTAAAATTGAGTAGCATTTGAGACGTATTCATTTGAAAATTATTGAATGATGCCTGATCTCAAAAAATATAAAAACCTGATTTCATTTTATGGATGGTTAACACTCCTCATCGGGCTGGGAATCACAGGCATGATTTCCTATTACATTTATTCAAAAAACTATCATGAAGATCAGATGCGTTTTGAATATGAGGCCGATGAAATTTGGAAGCGTATCCAATTTCGAATGGATCGGTATGAAGGCGCACTCATTCAGGCCCGCGCCTTTTTCTTAAGTTCTGATAATGTCTCGAGAACAGAGTTTCATCGATATTTCGAGAAGACCAAACTTACGGAAAGGTACCCAGGCATTCAGGCATTAGGACTTGCGGTTCGTATCAAGAAAGATGATCTGAAAAGTCATGTCAAAAATATTCGTAAAGAACTGCCGCACTATACTGTCTGGCCAGAAGATCATAGAAACGAATATTACTCCATTCTCTATATTGAACCAATGGATTGGAGGAATCAGCGTGCTATTGGATACGATATGTACAGCGAGCCCGTTCGCCATGAGGCCATGAAAAAGGCCATGCTCTCGGGGCTGCCTACGGTAAGTGGGATGGTGACATTGATTCAAGAGGCAGGTTCTCGTCAACAACCAGGTTTTAATCTCTACGTCCCTTATTACAAAGAAAATGTTCCCCTTAAAACTCCAACTGAAAGGGCCAATGCTCTTATCGGCTTCATCTATGCACCTTTTCGGGCCAATGATTTATTCACATCCATCTTATCAGAGAGCAAGCTCAACATTGATGTAGAGATTTTTGAAAATGGAGAAATGAAGGCCGAAAATCTCATTTTCGATTTTGACGGTAAACCGAACTTCATCCACTCTGAGAAGGTCAATAAGTTCCGAATCGTTAAACATGTGACGCTGAATGGCCACGATTTCATTCTCCATTTTGTGCCCTTGCCATCTTTTAGAACAACTTCTGATCTGGCCTATCCATCAATGGCCGCGATTATTGGACTTGTCATCTCATTCCTGATTTTCAGAATCTTCATGCTTACGAAGAAAACTCAAGATGTTCTTCAAGAGGCCATCAATGCCCGCGATGAATTCTTCTCAATTGCTTCCCATGAACTTAAAACACCTCTGACTTCCCTGAAACTTCAGGCGCAGTTGATGAAACGTACGTTAGATAAAAATCCTCCAAACTTCAGGGAGAAGATTTTTAATCTTTCAGATCAAAGTGAAAAGCAGACTCAGCGACTAGAGCGTTTAGTAGATGACATGTTGGACATCTCCCGCATTAGGACAGGTCGTTTAACGATTCAAACTGAGCGTTTTAATCTTTGTGATATGGTGACCGATGTTGTGGGCAGGATGAAAGAACAGTTCAGTGTGATCCCAGGTGGTGCGCCCCAAACAAATTACATTTCATGTGAGAATGCCGTCGGTGAATGGGACAAGATGAGACTCGAGCAAGTGGTCACCAATCTTCTGTCAAACGCCATTAAGTATGGAAGTGAAAAAGAGATCTCCATCGAAGTCCAGGCAACTAGCGACCGCGTCTATATCAAGGTAAAGGACAATGGAATAGGAATTCCTCTGGAATTCCGTAATAAAATTTTCGAACGTTTTGAACGTGCCAGCGGAACCGCCAAAAGCATTACTGGCCTTGGTCTTGGTCTCTACATCAGTGAGCAAATCGTACGCTCACATGGTGGACGTATTTGGGTCGAAAGTGAAGTCGGTAAAGGCTCTACCTTTACTGTTGAGCTTCCGACGATCGCTGGTTAACTTCCCCTATTTTAGGTTCGTGAACAGTTTCCAGCCCCTTCAATGCTGGTCCTTCTATCACATGGCCCAAACGATCGAATCGGCTTCCGTGACAAGGACAATCCCAAGTTCGCTCGCCCTCATTCCAATGCACAATACATCCCAAGTGAGGACAAACTGCAGAGCAGACGTGGAGATGTCCTTCCTCGTCTTTATTGATGGCATATCGTCTACCATCTTCATTAACGACCATGCCTTGATCAACGCCCAGATCTTTAATTTCTTCGCGGTGAAGATAATCTTCGGCGTATTTCTGAGCAACATTCATGTTCTCTTTAATGAATTTATAGGCCGATTTTAATGGGGTAATACGATTTGAGCGATAAAGCTCAGCATATGAATTTTGAATCCCAAGGATTTCATCCTTGATAATGAGTGCTGCAAGCGTTCCATAAACCAACCCGTCAGTAGAAAAACCTGTGGCCACAAAAGAGTTAGACCCCATTCTTCTACCGATGTAAGGAAGTAGATCCGCAGGTCGGTAGTGTTGTCCGCCCCATTCAAATTGATATTCTTCTAGGGCAAACATTTTCTGTCCAAACTCCTTCAAGTGTTCGATTCCTTCCAGGCTGCTCCCTTGTCCTACTTTATGAGGTTGTCCAATGATCAAAAGATGGTCCTTGTAGTGGCGAACAGAAAACTTTTTATCGACATCATATCGTCCCCAGAAGATTCCATCTTCAACAAGGGGTCTGGTCGTTTTACTGGCGACTCCATACTCTCGATAAGGACCAAGAACTGTTTGAAGAGCGGAAAAACCAATTGGAGTATGTGTGGCCTCAATTAAGTGCTTTGTAATCAAGGTACCTTGATCAGTGGTGAGAGAAAATAGATCTCCGTCCTTATCAATTTCAAGAACTCTACTTCCTTCATGGATGGAGCAACCTTGCTGAGAGAGAATTCGTGCCACTCCCAGAACGTAATCATACGGATTAAACTGCGCCTGATGATCTAATTTAAGACCCACTCTTCCTTTAAGAGGTCTTAAAAGCTCATGTCCTTTATCAAGCCACTCTACTTTGAGACCAAGCTCCATAGCATGGGCATATTCTTTTTCAATTTTTTTATCTACTTCCTCGGCCCCTGAAAACAAGACCCAAGGCACGCGTTTGAAATCACAATCAATCTTTAAAGTCTGTATGGTCTTTTCGATGAAATTGATTGCTTCTTCTCTACTTTGAAGAACTTTAAGGATGGTGTTGCTATCGTATTTAGAAAGCAGATCCTGAAATAAAACATCCATCGTGCAATAAAGGTTACCTGTACTGCGGCCGGTGTTACTTACACCTAGTTTATTGGCCTCAAGGAGCTTCACCTTTAATCCAGTCTGGGACAGAAGATAGGCGGCGGTGATTCCAGTAATACCTCCACCGATGATCGTCACATCAACTTCTTCATTTCCTTTAAAGGGAGCAAATTCAAATTCATTATTTGGAGAAAACCAGATTGATTGTGTTTCCATATAGCACCTCTTCTAAATCAAGAGTTTAGACTTAGTTCGAAACGTTATCCGAATGAATTTTCTCGTAAGCATCTCTGATGGCATTGCTCTTGCTAAATCATTGGGACTCTCATCAAAGGACTGAATATGAAACTGATTATCATGTTTTTATTATTACTCGGTGTCATGGTTTATGCTGCTGCACCTTCAGGGTCACAAGACAAATCTCAAATGCAACAGACCGAGCAACAAAAACAAGAAGAACACGACAGAATGGAAAAACTTAAATATCACACCAGAGAAGATGATCCAAAAGTTGAAGGCAAATATTACGATGACAATCATCCAGAAAGGTTAAAGTACCAGACTGATGAAGATAGTTCTAAAGAAGGTGAAATCTGATGAGCGATCTCCAGAGGAAATCTGCCCATGAGAAACGCGGCATGCACTTAATGGCCCGTTGTTCGTGCAGGCATCCTGATTGCAATTTAGATTTTTGCAGTTAACAACCTTAAACAAAGGAAATTGTATGGAAAACTCTAATCAAAACCAAAATCAAAACACTCAAAGACCAGGTCAACAAGGACAACAAGGTCAGAAAGATTTTAACAAAAACCAAAATCAATCTGGTCAGGGTCAACAAAATGTAAACCCAAATCAGAATCCTCGTAAGTAGGAACGTCATCTGGGCGCTCTTCGGAGCGCCCTATTTATTTGGGGCTATTTGACCAGAACAATTGTCCGCAAAACAAAATTTCAGTTGGTTAAACTCTGGCACCCAATCTGCTTGATAGAACCGAGAACCGCAAAATAAAAGGCCAAATGTGAAAACAATATTTCTTTTAATGCTGTTAATCGGTGGTTGCACGCGCATCCGTTACTATCAGGCGTCAGATGTTCGCCATGAACTTCGTCAAAATTCTCGCAAGCTTGATCTCATGCAAACGAATATCGAAAAAGATTTTCTTGAAAAGGTCGCTTACTTCCAATTCTATACCAGCAGACCAGAACAAAATGAGTTCTTTCGAGATGATCTCGCCTATCGCATACAGGATCTGGAAGTAAAAAAAGATTCACTCATGGCCCACACAACTTATATCAAAGACAAAAATGACAATCTCCTGGATCAATTGGCCGATAAGAAAAAGATCAAACAATCTGATGCGGCCTTTGAAGATATAGAGGAATTCGCTCATTCGACTCAGAAAGACGCCAATGCGCTTTTTCGGGATTATGCCAAGTATGTCAATGCATCTGAAGATTTTATGAGATTTGCTTTAATCACCCTGTGACATTTTGCAGACGTCAAAAGTCGTGATTCATTCAGCATTTTCAAATAATACAAATTTCTCCATCTTATGTTGATGAAGAATATTCTTATAACACTATCGTTTTTACTCATTGCATGTGCCACTCCTAAAAAAGAGAAGGCCCCTCCCGCACCTTTACCATCATGGGCCAATACTCAGGTGAAAGAAAACATTCTGGATTATATAAAAGTCATTACCGATCCAAAGAATCCTGACTTTATTCCAGTTGAAGATAGAATTGCTACTTTTGATAACGATGGAACCATCTGGGCGGAAAAGCCGGTGGTACAAGGTCTTTTTGCCATTGAACGGGCCAAAGAGATGGGGATGAAAGTTAGTCCCCGGCCTTCAGAAAAAGAGTTTCTCAAAATTGTCTTGAAGACCCATACCGGAATGACTGACGAGGCCTTTGAAAAAGAAGTAAAAGAGTTTTTTGATACTGCTCTTCATCCTACCTACAAAGTTCCAATAGATCAGACAGTCTATCAACCTCAATTGGAACTCATGCAACTACTTAAGGACCACGGATTCACGATTTACATCTCTTCCGGTGGAACGATTGAATTCATGAGGACTTTCAGCCAGAGGCTTTATCAAATTCCTGGTGAAAGGGTGATCGGTTCAAACTTTGCCTACGCATTTGAACCTAAGACCAATCAGCTTAATCGCCTTCAAAAGTTTGAATTCAACAATGATAAAGAAAAAAAGCCCATAGGAATCCAGAGGAACATCGGAAAACGTCCAGTCATCGCCTGCGGAAATGTCGGCAATGAAGGTGACGTACAGATGCTTCGCTACTCACAAGGAAGTAAATACCGCTCTCTTCAATTACTCGTAAACCATGATGATGGTGCCCGAGAATTTGTTTATGGAGAGCCCAAGAATACTTCTCTTAACTGGGCCCAGCAATATAAGTGGAACGTCATCAGTATGAAAAAAGACTGGCTCAAAGTATTTCCAGATAAAAAAGAAGCTGTAGAATAGGTTAATGACCTATCAGTCGATGAAGCCCATCATTTTGAATTTCTTGCACGTCTCAAGAGATGCCATCCATATACATGTGGGATTTATCTGCTTAGTACTGACACTTCTCTTCACAAAGAAAAAGCTTAATTCCTTTTACTCTATATTACCGGGCTTCATCGTATCAGTATTAATGGAGCTTATGGATTTGAGAGATGACTACGTTGCAAGAGGTGTTCTGAAATTCGGCGCAAGTCTGCACGATCTGGTGAACACGAACTTCATTCCCTTCATACTTGTGCTCTTAGCGAAACGTTTGAAAACCAAACTTGTTTCCAACGAGTAGTCTTCTCAATCTTACTTAGTTTTTTGGGTGAGGCCGTGACCTTTTCACCAAACCTTCCATTTATAACTTCACTATTGACCGCTCCGTAAAGGACGTCATCTTCTTGATAAGTCACTCCAACGACAAAACTGCAGTGCTTACAAAACAGAAACTCAGCACTCTCACTTCCTTGCCGAAAATGCCCTACTTGGTTTTTGAATTCAAAACTTAGTGTCCCCTTCGGATCAGAGATATAAGAGATGTTCTGCTTTTGACAGAAATCACAATCACAGGCCCTTGGATGATAGGCATCAGCTGGTTCAGAGAGTGTCAAAGTCAGATGAATATTACCGCAGTAGCAAGTACCCTTTAATTTCGTCATGGAATAATCATTCAATAAATTATTCGATCATGCAAATCAGTAATTGCAACTCACTTGCAATTACATTATAACCCTGTTTATGAAAAGACAAATCTCCATCGACGCTACTCGGGGACTGGTCATGCTACTTATGTTAGTGGATCACGCTCGAGAATTTTTTTATTACCATGCTCAGGTTTCGGATCCGGTCAATATCGCGACCACTCCTGCTGATCTTTTCTTCACCAGACTTTCGGCCCATCTCTGTGCTCCGGTGTTTGTGGCCCTGACGGGTTTAGCAGCGTATTTATATCAAAGCAAAAATGGGAAAAGTGCCACTTCGGAATTTCTCTTAAAGCGCGGATTGTTTCTGATTGTTTTGGAACTAACCGTAATTAGCTTTGGATGGAGCTTCTCTTTCACTCCTTCAATGATGTTCCTCCAAGTTATCTGGGCGATTGGAGTCTCAATGATTTGCCTCTCTGGAATTCTCTGGCTTCCAAGGAAAGCACTCATTGCTCTAGGTCTTACCATTGTGATTGGACATAATATACTCGACCCCATTTCATTTGATTCTGGTATCGCCCACACGCTTTGGGCAATTATTCATGATCGAGGTATAATCGACATTTTTGGTATGAAAGTCAGAACATCATATCCGGTTTTACCTTGGATTGGTGTTATTACTCTTGGGTTCGGAATCGGGCCATGGTTCTCGACGAATCAAGAAAGCAAAAACAAAAATTTAATCAACACCGGACTTATCTTTCTGATCACGTTCCTTCTTTTAAGAATGATCAATATCTACGGAGAACCACTTCCATGGAAAATCGAAAACAACTTCGTTCAAACAGTCATGTCCTTCTTCAATCTAACGAAGTATCCGCCTTCATTGGATTTCCTCCTGCTTACGTTGGGAACAGGCATGCTTCTACTAAGAGGTCTCGAGAAAGAAACTCGTTTCACGCGGTTTCTGGCAGTGTTTGGAAGTACCCCACTTTTCTACTATATGGTTCACATCTATTTATTGAACGTGATTCACACATCTCTCAAGGTCTTCTTCGGGCCTAATGTTGGGAATCACTTTAGCGTCCCGAATGTAATGAGTTTATGGTTGATCGCGGCCGCCTTAGTCCCCGTACTTTGGTACTTATGCAGATGGTACGGAAAAATTAAGAAAGGAAGCTCCAACCCCATTTTCAAGTACATATAATTAGGTGAATTCGCAGCTGTCTAACCTTTAAACACCCAGGTGATTATTTACCTGGGTTTTCCTGCCTGGCCTGTATACCTTTTATCATGAAGGGACATGATACATGCTCAGGGCAACCACTCAATCACTTATGATTTTGACAAGGACATTCCTTGGAACCAAGGTTTGACCCTTTCTCAAACTCTTCTGCCAATTCCTGCGAATTGTTCCTTTATTAATGAGCTAACAAAAAATGAAAAGCACGCCGCTTCTTGGGTTCTCGGACTTCTAGCTGCAAGTGCCATTAAAGAACACGAAAAAGTTCTGAACCAAATGCGGACTATTTGTTTTGAGCGCGAACCAAAAGCAAAAAACAACCATGCATTCGCCATGGAGGGCAAACAGTTCTTCCTGGAAGAAGCTGTCCATTCTGCGGCCTTCTCTCGTTTTCTTGATATGACTGCCAAAGAATTAAACCTTTCAAGGGAAGAGCTATCCAGCTTCTTACCGTCTTTCGATAAGAAATCATTAGTGGCAAGACTTTACGCCTTCGAAGGCCTCTTAGGTGGCAAGGCCATCTGGTGGACAGTTGCTGCAACCGAAGAAGAAAGTATTCGTCTTTTTCAGCAAATGGCCCCTCATAAAAATCACACAGACTCAGTCTTTTTTAGTCTCAATCGCCTTCATTTCCTTGAAGAATCAAGACACTCGTCATTTTCATATGAAATGCTCTCAATGCCTGAACAGTCTTGGCGTAGACCAATCACAAGACTAAGTTTCGCAGTTTCACGTATCCTGCAAACAATTTGGCTCATCGGAGAACTCAAGAGATTTCGTAAGGTCTCTCAATTTCAGGACCGTCACCCGATTTTAAAATCAATGAATCAGGTCGTAGAAAAGATCGATGTCCTTCCATTCAAATCTAAGTTGAAACTTATCTTCAATGAGATTTCTTATATCAAGATGATGACTCAACCTGAAAAGCATCCTCGTCTTAAAAAGACCCTCGCAAAAATTGGAGCATTTGTTCTTAAAACTCCGGGGATCAAATCATGAAAAAACCACTTTGTGTTTTCCTTCATGGCTATCCAAACAATCCGCTTCTTTGGAAAGAGCAGATTGAGAAGATGCAGGATCAATTTACGATCTTAAATCTTGCTCTACCTGGCAGCACCAACGGCCTTGTTTCTCAATCTGAGTTGAAATTAGAAAAAATCGTTAGAAATATTGTGGCCGAGATTACTGCTCAAAATAAAGATGAGATCATTCTCATTGGCCATGACGTTGGAAGCTTCATCCTTTCAGAAGTTTCTAAACATCTTTCAAATAAGGTCAAGGCCCAGGTCTTTATGGCCGGCATGGACTTCAAACTCTTCCGCAAGCGTCTTCTCTCATCAACTCAGTTCTTCAAATCTTGGTATGTATTTCTGCTTCAAATCCCGGGTCTCTCTGAGGCCTTCGTCGCTAAGTTTCGTCCTCTACTTTCGAAAAATGTCTACGACATGTCTCACATTGCAGAAAATGCATCACTAAGAACTGAAGCTCCTTTTGGCTTTACGCCGATTGGTCTTTATCGAGAGCTAAGAACGGGAATGTTTCTTTCAACGCCAAAGAAGTCTCAGGTTCCGACACTCCTTCTTTTTGGGAAAGACGATAAATTTATCAAAGCACCAAACTCACAAGACATACGTCCCTTTTACTCTGAAGCTGAAGTAAAGGTTTTAGACGGTGGTCACTGGTTTTTAAGAGAAAATCCGGAACTCGTAAATCAGACGATTCAGAATTTTCTTCAAAAGGCGGCCCTATGAAAATTACTTTCGCAAATTTTCGCAAAGACCCTTTTTTCTTCTTCAAGTATTTCACAGCTCAGATGCTAATCATGATGGTTCTTGGCTTCCTATGCAAAGACCTGGTTTCATCTGAACTGTCTTTGAACCTCAATCATCTCTTAGTTCTTCCACTTGCAGTGGTTTTTGGTCTTCAATTACCTGTGGCACTTCATAACGCCGTTCACTTTAATATTAAGCCGAGAATGCTCAATGAAATCGTGGGCGAAATCTGCGGCTTCTTCGTACTGTTTGGTATGGCCCCATTCAGAATCAGCCACGTCCTTCACCACGCGAATGCTGATGATCACGAGCTTGATCCACATCCTCCAATGGGAAAGAACTTCTTGTACTTCCTTGCCACAACTCAACTGAATACAGTTCGCGTAATCAGTAACCAATACTTTAGTATCCACGGTCGCTCTGCAAAGACTTATTCAATTATGGGCACGCAGATGGCGGCCTACTATGTAGGTCTTGCTTTGCGGGCATTCATTTGGTGGAAGGTCTTGGGACCAACTTACTTCGTGGCCTTCTACTTACCGGCCTATTTAACAAACTTAGTGGTATTCGCTCACATCAACTGGGCAACACATAAGACAATGGAAGATGGCTCAGTTGAAATTGTGAACCTTAATCACAATCTTTACTATAAGACGGTAAACTTCCTAGGTGCCGGTGCTTACTATCATCTTAACCATCACTTAAAACCGAATCTTTATGATCCTTCTAAGTACGAGGCTCCGGTGGCGAAGAAGCCCAAGCTTTGTCTGGTTGAGGAGATCTCTGCCTGATACCTTCATATGATTTTATCATCGTTGGTGCAGGACTCGCAGGGCTCACGGCCCATCATCGCCTAGTTCAAAACGGCTTCTCAGTTCTTCAAATTGAAAAAGACACGATCGTTGGTGGTCGAGTAAGAACTCTTAACCTTCAAGGAGCAAAGGCGGATGTCGGAGCTCAGTTCTTCACTCGTGGCTATCCTCTCATCTCCAATCTAGTAAAAGAACTAAAACTTGAAACCCAAGATAGCTGTGCGCTCATGGGTTTTATGATGAAAGAGAAGAATCTTGTCGTTAACACCAAGAATCCATTTTCATCGCTAACTCAAGGATTAGTTTCTCCGAGATCATTCCTGAAGCTCGCTCAGATTCTTGTCTATTTTAAATTAAAGCACCGAAAGCTTGCTCTGGAAGACATCACTGCGCTGGCAAAGTTTGATAACATGAGTGCGGAAGACTTTTGTCTTAAATACTTAAATGACGAAATTCTTCGCAACTTCTTTGCTCCCTACTTCTCAGCTTTTAACTACGCCTTTGCTAATGAACTATCGGCCTCCATGATGGTGCGAGCTCTCGCTCATATGGCAGAAGGGAAATCACTATTTGGTTTGAGTGAGGGGCTTGCAGGACTCCCTCTTACTTTGGCCCAAAACAAAAACATCATGACTGATACGGCCGTCCATCAGATAAAGGGTGAAGAAGTCACAACTGATAAAGGTGTGTTTAAAGGAAAGAAGATTATTGTTGCGACTACGGCCACTGTCGCAGAAAAGCTTCTGAAAGATAAGTTTCCAACGTCACTTAAGACCAAGTACTCTCCTTCGACCCATGAAGCGATACTTTGCAAAAAGAATATCAAGAAAGGTCCTTACGGTACTCTGGTGCTGCCGGAGAGAAATCCATTCATCAATGTCGTGACGAATGAAGCTCAAAAAAATACAAAGTTAGTCCCTGAAGGTTTAAAGCTCATCGGAGTACTAAGAAGCCGCGAAGGCCATTCACAAAATGACTTTTCGGATAAATGGCGTTTATTAGGAATTAAAGAAGCGGATGTTCTCGATTACCGTATCACCAAATGGGATGAAGCAATTCCTGTATGTGCTCCCGGTAGAGCAAAAGAAGTCCTCGCTTATCGAGAGTCGCTGAAAGCAACTGACCAACTATTTTTAGCAGGTGACTATCTCGGCACTCCCTGTGCAGAAGGTGCGGTGGAGTCTGGAACTTTTATCGCGAGTCTCTTTACGAGATAAAATCTAATAGAATCATATTAAGAATCCCAGGTTGCTCGAGTGGAACAAAGTGACCGCAGTCATTTAAAGATTCAAATTTGGCGTTCTTTGGATTCTTAGCGGTCCTCTCAATGGCCGAGGGTAGAACAATCTTATCATCCTCACCTGCTACATAAAGCATCGGTAGAGTGACTTTTTGAAGATCGGCAGAGATGTTCCTTCTTTCAAGAGTCGCCTTGAGCTGCCGGAGATAAACTTCCTTAGCGTCAGCTCCTGCCATGGCATGAATGGTATTTCTAATTTCAAGGTTCTCGTAT
Source organism: Peredibacter starrii (assembly GCF_034259205.1). Classification (GTDB taxonomy): domain Bacteria; phylum Bdellovibrionota; class Bacteriovoracia; order Bacteriovoracales; family Bacteriovoracaceae; genus Peredibacter; species Peredibacter starrii. The sequence goes on from NZ_CP139487.1 coordinate 3,234,503, forward strand.
GAAGCGGGAGCGAGATAATCCTTCAAACGCTTATCGGTGATTCCTGTGAACTTTCCCTTCTCTAAAGCAGGCAATGTGTCCAGAACGAGCTTCTTCTCCTCTGGAGGATATCCTTCCCCTGAAGCAGCAATCACAACTAGCTTCTCAACTCTCTCAGGGTATTTAATCGCAAATTCCTGGGCAACATGTCCTCCCATGGAAAAACCTATGAGGGTCATTTTCTTCTGCGGAAGTTTGCGAACTAATTCGAGCATCTCTTCAATTGAATCGGAGTGACGAAGATCAATTACCGCATGATTCGGAAACTCTCTCAATTGATATTGGAAGATTCGTTCATCACATAAAGTACCCGGTAGGAAAACACAGAAGCTCGAGATCATTTCGTGAGACCCATCTCAGTTAGGATCTCCATCGTTGTGTCTCGCATTCTCGGACCACCCGGAGTTTTCTGATCTTCTAGATCAGTTCCGTTGCCAGCAAAAACATAAGTTTTATCGCCGTTCTTTAAAACGCCAACAAACCAACCGAACATTTTACCAGGTTTCGCCATACAATCATGCCCTTTTACACATCCCGTCCCAGTCTTACCGTAAAGATCAGCGTTTCCCAGCTTTTTGATGAACATCACTTTCTTCGTGAGATTTGTAGCACTCTCTGAAGCGAGTTTACCGTTCCAGAAATTTGTCAGGAAGTTTACTTGTTCGCGAGGAGAGATCCTTAAGCTCGATGTGACCCAGGCCGTTTTCATTCCACCTGAAAAATCTTTATTACCGTAGTTGTATTTTTCTAAGAGATCATGAATCGTTTTCTCACCTAACTGAGGCATAATCCATTCAGTTACCCATTTGGCCGAAGTACTCATGAAAGTCATGGGAGTAAGATCTTGGTTGATTTCCGGGCGATCGCGCTTTACTCCGTCCCATTTAATCACCTGATTCTCATCCTTAAAGACCCCTTTATCAAAGGCCATAAGAGACGCAGCTATCTTGAAAGAAGAATTTGGTGGAATCCTTTGATCACAACGAGGCGAATTGTATTCAGCAATGACTTTGCCGTTACTCATATCCGAAATCGTGAAACAGGCCTCACGATCGGTGAAGTGTTTTTTGAAATCGACAGTGGCGAAGGCCGTATTCACAAGAATTAGTGTAAAAAATAAAATTTTCAAAAGATAAATCTCCATACTTCAATTGATGGACTTCGTTTCTAGACTATTTTTTAGGAACGAGGCGATAAGGTTGAACAATAGAAAGATCTTTAAAACCAATCAATTCTTTTCTGCTCTTCAACTCAGACAAGCAACTTTTAAACTCATTAGATAATTCAATTTCTCGAGTTGAAAATTCAAAGAAATCCATGACCCCACGTTTTGAATACCCAACAACGAAACATAAATTGAAAGCATGTTGCTTGCCAGTTCTTTCCATTTCCTCCTCGTAACACTTTCTGATCGCGGGCTCGAGACTCAGCATGCGAGCGTATATGTCTTCCTCTGAAAACTTCTTTTTACCTTGAGCAGGTGTAGAATTCTTTTTTAGATATGCTAATGCTTCATTAGAACAGACTTTCTCTTTCGAGTATGGAGGAAGGGTATCTTGCACTCTATTAGATGAACAGGCCGTTAATACAAATAGAAACACAATCGACAATGCTTTCATTCGTGGAGATTCCTTGGAAGATCATTTCTTCAAATTATAACTGAAAATCCCATTTTTCCTCAAAAACGATCAGATTCGCATGAACGCCGAGCGAACATGAGGGAGCGTACATCAGGTACGTGACCGAATGTGAGACGAGAGCGTGAATGCGAAGATGGAAGTTTTTCAAGAAAAATGGCGCACTGGACAGGAGTCGAACCTGTGACCTACCGATTAGAAATCGGTTGCTCTATCCAACTGAGCTACCGGTGCGCGATTTACAGACCAAACGTGAGAAAAATCCATTGATTCCAAGGAGTTTAGCCGTTCAGAATATTTAGGAACTCACTTTAACGACCCTAACTAATTCTGTCAATCGAATAGCAATGCGTCAGTTTTGCCGAGTTATATTAAAAAAAATATGGTAGCTTCTGCCAATGACCATCAAAGCCCGTATTTTCCGCTCTTCTAAGAGGCATTTCGAATGCCAACGTGAAGACACCAAAGAAGTTGTTCTCGCCACAGCGTTAGCGGCCCTTTTAAAAGAAGATCATATCGTGGTTGGCGATTGGGTGGAAATCTCACCTCCTCCTCAGGGTGGAGAAGAATGGAAGATCGAAAGCGTCCAAGAACGCAAAAGTGCCATTTTTCGAAATATTCCCCGGGAACAAAAAAAGAAAGTTATCGCCGCTAACGTAGACGTAATGTTGGTGGTGGTGAGTGCTGGTAAACCGGCCTATAAAAGAGGCCTGGTCGATCGCTATCTTGCTCGCTCCGACTACTGGGGCGTTCCTGCCTATGTCGTGTTCAACAAGATGGACCTCTATGAGGAATCAGAGTTCGACATCAAGTTCGAGGCCGAACGCTTAAAATGGCTGAATGTAAAATGCTTTGAAATTTCTGCGGAAGATAAGAACTATAAACCGCGCTTTCTTGCGAATGGGTTCGACGAACTCTCTCATGAACTCCAAAAGAAAACGGCCGTTCTCGTAGGACACTCGGGCGTTGGTAAAAGCCGTCTCATCACTGAATTAAGCCATGGAAAGATTCAACTCTTAAGTGGCGAACTCGGTAAAGTTGGTAAGGGTGCCCATACTACGACTTGGGCAGAACTTATCGATGGTGAAAATTTCGCTCTCATCGACTCTCCCGGAATTCGTTCCATGTCTCTTGCCGATCTCACCAAGCAAGACCTTCTCTACTGTTTTTCAGATGTAAACGAATGGACGACAAAATGTCAGTTCAGTTCGAACTGTACTCATGAAGCAAATAGTAAGGGGTGTTTTTTTCAGAAGCTTGATGGAGGCAACCGAGAGGACCAATTGATCCTCTCTCGCCTGGATTCTTATAAACGTGTATTGGAAGAAGTGTCCAACATTCCCGATTGGCTAAAAAAACCTTAGGGAATATTAGCGCGGGTACACGCGATCGTAATACTGAGATCTTTGTTCCATCTTTTGCTCTTCAACAGATGAAATACCACGATCATTATGATGAGAAGCACAGCTAACCATCAAACCAAGTACGAAAAATAGTGCTACTGTTTTTGCCATTGTGGGCCTCCAGGATTGGGATTGAACACTCACCAACCTCTTCGGCTTCTTCGACCAAATGCTTAGGAAAATTTTGCCTGGAATAGAGAAGTTAAGTCATTTCATCAGTTTAGATAACGACATCATCTTCAGATTTCGGTAGCGGTTTTCGCTGATCAACCGGCTTTTTCTGAATGGTTTTCGCCGTTCTGAATGGGAAATTCAGAAGGATCTTCCCTTCTTTCTGATCCATCTTCACTTTCGTTGGATCACAATCTCCAGGAACATTAAAACTATTGTTGAATTCAGAAATGGTACTTCCGTATTGTGATTTTTGTTCGGCCGATCCCTTGATCGTGATCATGCCATTATTCACATTGATGTCTAATTTCTGCTCGGGAGTTTTCGGAGTAATGGCAAGTGTTCTTCCACCTGCAGTTTCTGTCCACTCCATTTGAAAGTTACTTGTCGTTGGCGCAAAAGAATCCATACCAGAGAATGATTCATTCATCATTTCCTCTGCCATTTTTTCCAGGTCCTTAAACATGTCCTCATCCGAACCATTACCGTTCATGAGTTTATCCATCATGCGACGATGTATTTCTTCTCTAAGTTGCAGACGTTTTTGAATTTGATCAGCACGAGTGTCTGAAACAGACGGTTTATTTTGTGCCAGACATGAAATGGCCCAAACCACTAAAAGAAACATGACTCCAAGAGTGACGTACATTCTTTTCATATAGATAAATATGGGCCTATTTTTTCAGCCGTCAAGAGTGGCAACTTTCTGAATTTTTTCAAACATTTGATCTAGTCCGTCAACAAACAGGGCAGGCCCTGGTTGCAGGAAGACGGCCGGATCCAGCTCCCAAATAAATTTATTTTGGACCGCTGAGACCGCTCCAAAACCAGGACGCTTCTCGAACGAATCGAGCTTCACTGGTTTTCCACACCAACAACCAAAAATAATCTCGGGATTACGCTTAATGATCTCTTCATGAGTCACCTCACGATCCCTTGCCATTGCTCCAGATTTGTCTTTAAAGATATTTTCACCACCACAGGCTTCTATCAGCTCAGACACCCACTTAATGCCCGAATAATTGGGATGATCCCACTCTTCAAAGTAAACTCGGGGGCGACGAGATAATTTCCGCGCTTTGAAGGCGTCTAATTTTTGTTTAAACGAGTCTACTAACTTTTGGGCCTTCTCCCCCTCGCCGATCATGCGTCCCAAGAGAAGGATATTATTGAGAATCTCCTCTAAAGATCGCTGATTTGTCACAAAAACGTTCAATCCTCGTCCTATCAATTGGGAAGCTATGTCTTTTTGTAGATCCGAAAAGCCGATAACAAGATCAGGCTTCATCGAGACAATTTGCTCAATGTCAGAGCGAATGAATTGGGTGACGGTTGGATGCTTGGATTTTGCTTCAGGTGGTCGTTCAACATATTGACTCACACCTGCGATCAAGTCCTCTCTGCCTAGTAGATAGAGAGTCTCGACTGATTCCTCTGTGAGGCATATAATTTTGGCTGGAAAAGACATAATTGGCCCTCCCGTTCATGATAAAGGATTCACATGCTGAAAGCTATTGTTCTTCTCATCCTCTCCGCCTCATTATGGGCAGCTGAAGAGCACGCCACGGTTTCTATTCAACGCTTCCAGAAAAAACTCGTTGTAACCATCAACCACGATGAGGGTTGGCACACATATTGGAAAAATCCAGGTGACGCAGGTATTGCTTCAACTTTCAAATTTACTCAAAACACCAAACCAGTAGATGTAAAGTCCTACGAGTGGCCTACACCGAAGCGCTATATTGAAGCAGGAGATATTCTCACGATTGGTTACTCGGGCAAAAAACATTTCTTCTTCGATGACGTACCGGGTGCCTTTGATCTTCAAGTCGGAATGCTGATCTGTAAGGACATTTGTATTCCGGGTGAGGCCAAGCTAAAACTTGGACCTAACGAAGAGTTCATGGCCAACCGAATGGCAAAACCATTCCCGGCCGATGAACTAGAAAAAGCTTTCAAAGATCTTCCAGAAGAGGCCAAGACTCCAGCGAATCTTGAGTACTATCTTACGCGCACAAAGGATCAGCCGAACCTGACTCTTCACTACTCACTAAAGAATTTTAAATCATCAAAACTTCCAGAAACTCTGAATCTTTTAACTGGTTTTCCTCAAGCACCATGGGGCTTTAAGCGCGAAACACTTTATCTAAAAGATGGAGTGATTTACGGTAAGACCGAGATTGAATGGGATGGAGAATATCAGGATCCAGTGGTGCCTCTTCCGGCCAATGGTCAATTTCCAAAACCATACGAACTTAAATTCTTAATCAATGCTCCAGATTCAGCGAAAGTAAACGTTGTGACGTTGAAGCTTCAGGATTTTGCGAACGCTACTCCAGCATTGAATGATTTCTATAAAAACCTTCCTCCATACGATGGTAAGGGCACAGGTGTCATCGCCGGCACGACTGCTTCGCAAGGTAATATCTTCGAGTACTTTTTATTCGCCTTTTTAGGCGGTCTGATTTTGAACCTTATGCCATGTGTGCTTCCGGTTATCTCTCTGAAGCTCTTTGGTCTTATTAAGCACAAGAACCTTCCGAAGAAAAAAATCCTGGGACACAATCTAAGTTATACCGCAGGTGTACTTTCAACTTTCATGGCCCTGGGTGGTGTGATCGCGGCACTTAAAGCAACCGGTGAAGAAATTGGCTGGGGCTTCCAGCTTCAGTCTCCGGCCTTCATTCTGGTGATGATGCTGATTCTGTTTATCCTGAGCTTAAACCTCTTTGGACTTTTTGAATTCGTGACTCCAGGTGGATCCAAACTTGGTTCTGCTGAAATTAAAGAAAGTGTCGCGGGAGACTTCTTTTCAGGAATTCTCACGACCATTCTTTCAACTCCTTGTTCAGCACCATTTCTTGGTACGGCCCTTACGTTCGCCTTCACCACAAGTACTCTGAACATCTTTTTGATGTTCTTCTTTATTGGTCTAGGACTTGCCTTCCCATTTCTAATGACGGCCTTCTTCCCTGCTGCCTTGGCGATTTTTCCTCGCCCGGGTGCCTGGATGGAAAAGCTAAAATACTTCCTGGGTCTATCACTAGTAGCTACTGTGATCTGGCTTTATGATGTGTTCGTGACTCTGGTTGATTTTGATAAAATCAGCTGGCGCCTGAACCTTCTTTTTGCTTTCTGGTTCTTTGCTTTCTTCTTCGCGCAAAAAATTTCTAAGTCTCGCGTGCTTCAAACCATTGCCTTCGCTTTTCCATTAATTATGACTGTTATGGCGATTCAGAACCTGGAGATGCGTCCCACCACTACTGATGCAGTTGTAAAAACAGACTCTCAGTGGAAGCCTTGGTCAGAAGAGAAATTGAATAATGAAAAAGGTAAATTGGTCTTCATGGATTTCACTGCTGAGTGGTGTTTAACTTGTAAGGTTAATAAGCGCCTTGTGATGGAAACTGATGGCTTTAATGAACTGGCAAAAAAATATGATCTGGTTCTTCTTCGTGCGGACTGGACCAAGCGTGACGATAACATCACACAATTTTTAAAACGTTATAATGTGGTGGGAGTTCCTGCCTATTTCGTGCAAAAAGCTGACGGCCAGATTGTTCACCTGGGTGAGACGATTAGCCTATCTAAAATCGAATCGAACTTAAACTAATGCAAATTTCACTAACGGTGCCGTAGTAAACCTTAAGATTCGAAGATTCAAATATTTATGCACATATATTTATTTCAGGGTCTATACCAATTGATGGGCCCTGAATTAAAATTCACGCATGAAAACTTTAATCCTCATTCTCGTTGCCCTCTTTTCTTTCTCTGCCTTTTCGCAAGACTGCGCCACCAATCTGGCACAGCTTAAGTCTTTGGTCGCCAACAATGGCTTCCCTACTAAATGGGCCGAGAAGGGCGACCAAAATCCGTTCCTTCTTCATATCAGTGAACGCAATAATCTTTTAAATCTTCGCCTCACGACTAAAGATGGTGAATGGGCCATGATGGACACTCGAGTTTGTAAAAAGAACTCTGAACGTTATGCGGCTGAAGTGAAGAAGATTGTCTGGGGTCCTGCCGCACCAGAAATTGCCAAAGGCCGTAATGTGAAAGAAGTGGGCATTCGCCTGCCTTACCATTCGACACTTGAGGTTTCGATTTCTATTTTCTGGAGTGGCGAATTCGAGCCGGTGAGATAATCACGCCTCGTCAAACTTCGGTGGAAGTACCATCATTTCACGGGCCACTTCTTTCGGATCGTGATTGTTGTAAAGTACTTCATAAAGTCCCGTGAAAATGCGCGCGCGAATTCCCATCTTCTCAGCTAAAAAGTAAGCGGCCTTTGTGGTCTTATAACCTTCTACCACTGACTTCGTGGCTTTGATGATCTCTTCTGCCTTGCGCCCCTTCGCAATCTCAATCCCGAAACTCTTATTACGAGAAAGCTCACCCGTGGTAGTGAGAATAAGATCTCCCATCCCAGACGGACCATAGAACGTTTCAGGCTTTGCCCCAAAAACCGTTCCAAAGCGAAGCATTTCGACGATCCCACGAGTGATAAGAGCGGCACGAGTGTTGTGGTTATAACCAAGCCCTTCCATGATACCACCAGCGATGGCGATCACGTTTTTAAGGGCCCCACCTAAGAGCACACCCTTCACATCTGTAGTCGGTAGTGCCTTGAAGAATTCAGTTCCTAACATCTCACAGGCAAGAAGAAGCTTATCTTTGTCTTCCCCAGCAAGTGACACGATGGTGATTTGTTTATCAACGATTTCTTTCGCAAACGATGGCCCAGAAAGATACATGAGCTGTGAGCGATAATTTTCAAAGTGAGCTTTGAACATTTCATCTGGAAGTTTAAGGGTCTCGTGATCAATCCCCTTCGCTAAACTCACCAGTGGAATGCCTTGATCAAGATAGCGCTTAAGATCTTGTTCATTACGTGAACAGAAGTCTTCAATCGCAGACATTGGTAGACCTGAAACAATCAAATCAACATGACCATGAGTCTGAGCTTTCACTTCATCCCAAGTCATGGCCGCTTTAATCGTATCCGGAAGTTTTTGTCCTGGAAGATATGTCGTGTTCTCGCCACGATTGATCTCATCAAAGATGTCCTGAGATCTCACCATGATGATGACCTTCTCAAAATTTTGAGAAAGCACAAATGCGATTGAGGTACCGAAAGCTCCCCCGGCCAGAACCAGGGCGGTTTTGAATTTCATGGAGGTCCTTTTTAAAGACTGATCACACCTTTAATAGTACTCATCAATGCGTAAATCTCGAGTACTTCATCAGTGCTTTTCATGAGTTTTCTGGCGTTAACCGAAACATAGTTGCCTTTTTTAGACAGAGTTTCGGTGATCTGATAGCCCGGGAGCTTATCTATGATCAATAACTTATCATCGATTTTGACGATAAATTTGAACTCGTAATAATCCGGCCAATTGTAACTCTCATCTAATAGCGCTCTAAACTTTTGAATATCCATAGTTTTCGTTCTTTTTTAAAAAACCTGCTCTCAGTAACCTCGTGATTTCGCTCTCGGAAAAAGCGAAATCAGGAACTTAAGTCAGAGGCAGTTGATTAAGTTTTCCCTCTAGAATAACCGATCCAAGCTCTAATCACAAAGGCGATTGATTGCCTGGGAGTTCCCGATGAAAGTATGGATGCTTGTCCTTCTGACGATGTCGTATTCTGCGTTCGCCAGCGAATTCACCCATATCAAATTGATTCCAGAGTTTGAGCACTATCTTACTCATGGAGAGACGAAAAGTCCCCAGAAATTGAAATCTGCCAAGGCGATGTCTGCCAATGATAATAGCTTTGTAGCGACCTTTGAGTCCAGAATGATGGGCGCCCTTTTAGGCGTTTCAAAAGGCACAATCAGTAATCCGATTCCAGTAGACGGAGAAGAGTCTCCTCTTTACGAAGAAATTCGTCGTCATCTTGAAAGTGCTCACCAGCAATTGGGAGCGGATCAAGTGGCAAATATCAATCGCCTGAATCAACAATTTAATCTTGGTTCATCAAACTTTTCTGGCTTTAGTTGGCAGAAACCATTTGGCGTGGTCCATGTCTATGTTGATCGCCAGGTGACTCCAAATCTTTTTGGAACAAACTGGCTTATTCAGGACACTTTCAATTTCTACATTGAGGCCACAACTCTGCTTGAAAGACTCAATGAAGAAGGTCTCTCGAACATGAGTGCGACTGAAATCGCCGCCTTCGCGGGGATCACGTTCTCTCGCGTTTATACTTACTATCACTATGCCAATTCTTATCAAGAGGGACTTCAGGCCGATTACGGAAAGCTCTTTTTGTCTTTCGCCAAGTTCAATCAAAGTGGTCTAGAGAGCATGGCCCACGAGGAAATTTTAAAACGCGAAGATAACTGGACCGCAAGTGCCGGTGGTATCATCAGCACTCCTCCCCTTTATAACATTTCTTTCTCGGGTGGGGTCCTTGCCCAGTTCGATCTTCAGCAGATGACCTCGGTTTCAAATACAAATACTCAGGATCAGCGATTTAAAATTGGAATATCATCTAAGAAAACCACTTCTGCTGGAGCGACAGCGGAATTGCAATTAGACTTTTTCAAACTTCTAAAATTCTCACTTCTGCGTTTTGATCTGAACTATGAATACGCTTCTGGTAAAGAAATCACACTTGGTCTTAACAACGACCAATGGCAACACGTGAAAAACGATTCTGCAGAGTACGCTGAATTCAAACAAGTCCTCCGTGGCCATAGTACGGTTAAAGAACTTGAACCATATGTGGTTCGCCTAGATGAATCGAGTTCCTCTTCCCTTGAATCTCGCGGAAGCATTCTTCTGTGGGGGAAAATGCAGAAGAGTAAAACGGAACAGATCCGCGTGATCAAAGATGATACCGTTCGTGTGTTCTTTAAGAATTACTCTCAGAACGTGAAAGTGGTTCAAAACTTTTTGAGTCGCATTTTCTCCGCCATCATTTATAAATTATTGAAGCTTCCAGTGGGTGCCACTAACGCCGCCATCTATAGCCGTCAGTTAACCATGGAGTATGAGGCGACTCATGCCCAAGCAACGGATCCCAAGATCAATCGCATTGATGGAACAGAACAGTTCTCATTTGTCCTGACTCAATACTATGATGCCAACCGCACTGATCGCTGGATCGATCGTGGCTTTAAGAACGATATGATTTGGTTCGTGGATAATTTCACGACTCTCCCAAAAGACTATAAGACCTCGATCCGATCGGAGCAGCTAAAAGGTCCGATGCGTGCAGAATCAAATCTTCGTGTTGAAAAAGCGGGATTCGATTACCTACTCGCTTCTTCTGAAAACTCAGTTTTCTATCAGCTCGCCGTCGTATGCGAATCAAAAAAGAAAGATGATTGGGCCCGCGAAGATCGTCGAAGCTCAATGCTTAACCGTTCTCAGACCGGTAATGAAGACTGTGTAAAAGACATGGGTCTTAAGTATCTTTCATTCCGTAGTGACTATCTTTCAAACCATTTGAAACCGTCTCTGGCGAAGTTTAAAAGCTTTATTACCCAGTACTATAAAGAGGCCGGAAATATCGCGAGCCTTCAGGCCCTTTTTGGCGTGGACAATACCTTCATTAACGGAACTCTTCAGGCCAGAACCTCAATGGGAACAAGCTTCACAACGTCCTTTTCCGCTGGACAATTCCGCGGTCTGGGGGTTATTGATAACGTCAAAAGAACCACCGGCTCAAGAGCTGTTGCCAGTATCGTAAGCGAGTAATTTTGAAAATCGTTGATCTAGATAAAGCACGCGACCTACTCCTTTCTGGAGAGGTGGTCGCTATTCCTACTGAGACTGTTTACGGTCTTGGAGGTTGGATTAATTCGGAGGAAGGTCTTCAGAAGATCTTCTCAACTAAAGAGCGTCCTTTCTTTGATCCTCTCATTGTTCATATTGATGGAATTGAAAGTGCCAAAAAACTCACAAGTGACTGGACCAAGATCCATGATGTCCTGGCCCGTGCTTGCTGGCCCGGTCCTCTTACCCTGATTGCTAAAAAACACGATTCAGTCAGCTCTCTCATAACTTCTGGTCTTGATTCCGTGGGACTTCGTTGCCCACGTCACGAGAAGACACTAGAGCTTCTTAGATCAATTCCCGGCGGTGTAGCAGCACCTAGTGCTAACAAGTTCGGAAAAACCTCACCTACGCAAAGCCAGCACGTTTACCAAGAGTTTGGTGATGCAGTCGCTATCATTGAAGGTGGCGCGTCTGATATCGGAATTGAATCTACTGTTGCGGGTGTAGTAAATGGCCGTGTGGAAGTCTTCCGCCCGGGTTTCTATACCGCTCAAAAGCTAAAAAATATTTTGAAAGATGCTGGGATGGACGTTGAAGTGGTTTATGCTCAAAGCCCAGTTGCTCCTGGACAGCTTAAGCATCACTACATGCCTCGCATTCCGCTAATCATTACTGGACCAGAATTCAGCTGGGCCCATAATCAAGCGGCCATCGAAACAGAACTTCAAAAGACATTTAAGAGGCCTGCAATCTGGCTTCAGCCTGAAAATCCAAGTCTAGCTAGTCGAGAACTTTATCAGAAGATGAGAGAGTTTGATGAGCAAGGCTTTGATATCATCCTCACTCCGTACTTACCAAACCACTCCGGCGAGGAATGGCTTGGTATCTGGAATCGCCTTGAGAAGGCGAAGACGCTTTCTTTAGCGAGGAAGTAATCCGAATTTTTTCAGTAAGAACACAACCAGAGTGAAAGTCAGCACCACGATGAGGAACTTCTTCGCGTTCATAAGAAGACGAGAGTAATCATCTCGGGCGAGGTCACCTTTGATATTGTGCTGATCAAGAATCGCGATAACACGTTCAATGTTATTGTCTGCAATTACAAACACATCCCCTTTCTGCGTATGAATCGTGATTACGTGATTAGGTTGAAGAAGCTTATAGTCTTTAACATCTGTATAAAGGACCGCCTTATTCATGAAAGGCAGACCACGGTTATACACGAAACCTTTCTCACAAAAGCGCACTCCACGAATGAAAGCGTAATAGATCGCTGGCACAATCACGATCAAAAAGAACGTGATGAATTCATTTGGGTAACGGTAGTGATAGTTGATGACGTCTAAGATTTTAAAGCGGCCGATTGCTTGGAACTTCTCGTAAGTATAGGTGTCGAGAATGAAGTCGTTGGTGAAAAACACCACAACTGCCAGGATCACCAACTTAAAAACATTCAGCATCGATGTTTTATAGAGCTTCTTCCCCAACATTAGAAATCTCCAATATTCGGGTGAATATTCTGAGCGTAACGAACGAGATCAATCACTTCACGAGCGCAGCCCTTTCCGCTCTCCTTGATCGTAACGTAATCAACCTGCTCCTTCACCTCATCGCTGCAGTTAGGAACAGTCGCTGAGAAGCCTGACTTTCTAAGAAGCGGGATATCGAATAATTCGTCACCCATATAAAGTACTTCTTCCGGAGTAACATTATACTTCTTCATCATGTCCATATAAGCTTCGCGCTTATCTTCGTTTCCGGCGTAGCAGAAATCGAGTCCAAGCTGCTCAGTTCTTTTTGTAACTGAAATACTATTACCACCAGTAATCACACCTACTTTGATTCCGGCCTTCATCAGAAGTTTCATGCCGTAACCATCGTAAATGCAGAACGTGCGGTTAAATCCCACTTCTTCAGAGGCCCACCACACATGAGAATCAGTGAGGATGCCATCAAGATCGAAGCATACAACTTTAATCTTCTTCAGCTTTGCTTCAAACTTTTTTGAAGTGTCCTTTAAGCTCATTCTTCCACCGCGCGACGAATTTTAAGAAGTTTCTCAACGATACCTTTTACAGAAGCAAGAGGTAGAGCTGTTGCTGCGTCTGAAAGCGCCTTATCTGGGTTCGGGTGACATTCCATGAAGATACCGTCAGCGCCGGCCGCGACCGCAGCTTTTGCTAGAACCTGAATCTGCTCACGCTTACCACCAGTCGCTGTACCAAGACCGCCTGGACGCTGAACACAGTGAGTAGCATCGTGAACTGTACGTACACCGAATGATTTCATGATCTGGAACGAGGCCATATCAACCACAAGGTTATTGTAACCGAATGATGAACCACGCTCAGTCAGGATGATTTTTTCTTTTGGAAGAAAGTGCGAAGCTTTATCAACGATGTTCTTCGTTTCTTCTGGAGAAAGGAACTGGCCCTTCTTCACTTTAAGTTCGCGGCCGTATTTAGCACAAGCTTCAGCACCAGCGAAGATCATATCTGTCTGACGACATAGGAACGCTGGAACTTGAAGAACACTTACGTGCTTCGCCACGATTTCTGCCTGATCCGGAAGGTGGAAATCAGTCAGAGTCGGAAGACCGTACTCTTTATTGATCATAGAAAGAATGCGCATCCCTTCTTCGATTCCTGGCCCACGGTAAGACGTGAACGACGAACGGTTCGCCTTATCGAAGCTTCCTTTGAAATGAAGATTAATTTCATTCTTAAATGGCTCAAGATCTTTAAGAAGTGTTTCAGCAATTTGACGGGCAAGAGCTTCGCTCTCAATTACACATGGCCCGATATAAAAATCCATCTTTTTCATAAGTTCCTCTTTATAGTTTGCCACTTGCCTTCACGAATGAAGCAAACAGCGGATGTGGGTTAAATGGTCTTGATTTGAACTCTGGGTGATACTGACACGCAATGAAGTGTGGGTGATCTTTGAGTTCAATGACTTCAACTAGGTTAAGGGCCGGGTTTCTACCAGAAACAACCAGTCCTTTATCTGTAAGTTTATTGATGTATTCGTTATTCACTTCTAAGCGGTGACGGTGTCTTTCAGAAATCTTAGTTGAGCCGTAAATCTTCTCACCCAAGCTTCCCTTAGTGAATTCACAATCGTAAGCACCAAGGCGCATGCTTCCGCCCTTCGCTCCGTCTTTGGTCTGACCGGCCATATAGTGAACCACGAAGTCACCTTTATCAGTGAACTCCATTGAAGTCGCGTCTTTGATTCCAACTACGTTACGAGCGAACTCGATAACTGAAAGTTGAAGACCCAGGCAGATTCCGAAGAAAGGTTTCTTCTTTTCACGAGCGTATTGAATGGCCTTAATTTTTCCTTCCGTTCCACGTGAACCGAATCCACCCGGAACAAGAATGCCATCTACCGTTTCAAGTAGATCGGTCTTAATGCCCTTTTCTAAATCTTCAGCATCAATATAGATGCGGTTTAGTTTTACCTGATTTGTGATCGCTGCGTGTCTTAGGGCCTCATCAAGAGACTTATAAGACTCAATCAGCTCAGTGTATTTCCCAACAATCCCGATGTTCACTTCTTTCAGTGGGTTTTCAGAGTTGTAGATTACCTTGTTGATCTCATCCATCTTCGGCTCTGTTGTCCACATGCCAAGAAGTTCAGTGATTCGTTTATCGAGTCCCTGCTCCTGGAATGACTTCGGAGCTTTATAGATCAGATCCATATCAATTGATTTGAATACGTTCTGCTTAGGTACGTTACAGAAAAGAGAAATTTTATCGATGATTGAGTTATCGATCTCACGGTCCGCGCGACACATAATGATTTGCGGGAATAGACCAATTGATCTCATTTCTTTCACTGAGTGCTGAGCTGGTTTTGATTTAAGCTCGCCGGCAGCGGCCACATAAGGGATAAGTACTAAGTGAACAAAAAGTACGTTCTCAGTTCCTACATCCAAAGCGAACTGACGAATCGACTCCATAAACGGAAGAGACTCAATGTCACCCACTGTTCCACCGATCTCACCGATCAATAGATCACAGTTTTCAGCGGCCATATGAATACGACGCTTAATCTCGTCAGTAATATGCGGAACAACCTGAACGGTTTTTCCAAGGTACTTACCTTCACGCTCGTTTTCGATCACTTGAAGATAGACCTTACCAGTTGTGAAGTTATTGTTCTTAGTCAAAGTCAGGCTGGTGAAACGCTCATAGTGACCTAAATCCAGATCGGTCTCTGCTCCGTCATCAGTCACGAACACTTCTCCGTGCTGAGTTGGGCTCATGGTTCCCGGATCAACGTTAATATAAGGGTCCATCTTAAGCATGTTGATTTTGATTCCACGACGCTCAAGAAGACAGCCGATACTTGCGGCGGCCAGACCTTTTCCTAGAGAACTCGTTACACCACCGGTAATGAAAATATATTTTTTAGAATGCTTCACGACAGAGCTCCTTCTACTTTTTTGACATCTTCAGGGACATCCACTCCGATTAATTTCTGAGTGGTCAATACCGCTCCAATACGCATGCCATTTTCAAGACCACGAAGTTGTTCCAACTTCTCAAGGTCTTCAAGTCGTGACATTGGCAATTTCACAAAACTCGTGAGCGCTTTTGGACGGTAACTATAAACACCAATATGCTGGTACCAAGGATATTCTCTTCCGCCATCACGATCATAAGGAAGTGACTGACGTGAGAAATAAAAACATTGATTTGAAATTGAACTCCAGACCGCTTTCACGACATTTGGATTTTTAAAGTCCTCATCCTTCACACTTCTCTCTCTAATAAGAGTGGTGATTTCATAATCAGACTTCATATGGAACTCGGCGAGTTCTTTTAGAACATCACCTTTAAGAAGAGGTTCATCACCCTGAACATTGATCACAAGATCAGGATTTTTTTCTTTCAAAAATCTCTCGTAAGCAAGAGCGATACGCTCTGACCCAGATGGAACATCATCATCAATTCGCAGAACTTTTCCACCAAACTCTTTCACATGTTTTTCAATGCCATCGTGATCAGTCACGACCGCAGTTTCAAAACCTGAAGCGTGACAGTTTTCATAAACTCTTTGGATCATGGACTTACCAGCGATGAGCGCCAGTGGCTTTCCCGGAAATCGTGAAGATGCAAAACGTGCTGGAATTAGGATCACAACGGATGCCATAGAGACTTACCTGCCTAAAAAAATATGACCCCTCATCTTACTCAATGCTCTACACATAGACAACAAGATGAGAGTGAAATTCGTCTTTGCCAGAATTCTGTCGCATGTTATTCTTATTACTATGAAACCGATTTTAACCGTCATTGTTTTGGCACTTTCAATGCCCCTCTTTGCTCAAGAAGAGGCCCTGCTGCAAGATGCCATCACTAAGCCCGTGTTAAGTCTAAGATGCAAAGAACTTTTCAAAGAACGTGCTCACAAGATTAAGATGCAACAGCGGCTGAACGCCCTTCTTCAGAGGAACCAAGACTTGATCAAAAAGAGTCCTAAGGCCAAGGAAACTTTGCACGCTCGTCTGAAATCCTCAGAAGTAAAAGTTAAAAACGAGCTTTATCTCACGAATCTTCAAATTGAGACCATGGAAGAGAACATTGTTCGCTCTGGTTGCCCTGGCCTCTCCTTATAATATCTGATTTTACTTCTCAGTTTTCTTGATGTTACACTCTTTAGCGCACACACACATTATTCGCGGGAGAATGAGCTTTGAAAAAAGCCCTTTTCATCTTCCTTTTATTGGGAAGCTTGAATCTTCTGGCGCAGGACGAGGACCTGAATGCGCTGGAAACTTCGATTCAAGAAGACGTAACGACATCCACTACTGTTGACGAAGGTTCCACTGGTTCAAGAAACCGCTGGGCCAGCAAACGCTCTAACTACGACGTTAAAGATCGCGAAGGTCGCGTTCTGGATCTTCGTTCAGTTTTAGAAGAAGGCTTTCGTCGAAACCCTTTCCAACAAATTCGTAACCAACAAAAAGAACAGATCGAATTACTAAAGACCGATCTTTATCAAAAGTTCTGGTTACCGACTGTTTCGTTGGAACTTCAATCTTCTAATCACAAGATTGACCGCTTTCGTGAATCTTCACAAAGCACTCCGGGCATGGGCGCTCAACAAGCTCCTACAGGAAGTCTTGGACTAGTGATTGATGAGTACACCCTCTTTAACTGGGGTCGTGATTACCTTCAATACCAAAACGATAAACAAACTCTTAACCGTTCTAACCAACAGTTACTAGAAGCTCGTCGTCGTTTAAAGTTCTCTCTTATTTCTCAGTACTTCAACATGATCCGAGTAAAGGCCATTAAAAGCATTTATCAGGAACAGCTTCGTCAGACTTCGTTTATTCATCGTTTGGCCCGTGAAAAACTGCAGTTAAGAAAGATTCGCGCTCAAGAGTACTATCAAACTCGTTCGGAATATCTTCGTGCGCAGACTGAGTATCAACAAGTTCTTTATGATGTGGGTATTCAAGAAGAAGAACTTGCAAATCTTTTAGGTGACGAATACCGTGGTGCCTATCGATCAGTAGAACAATTGAAATACGTTTCAATTAATACTTCTATGGATGAGGCGATGAAGTTCTCACAAGAACAAAGTGTGGAGTATCGAAACGCAAAACTTGCTTACGATAATGCCAGCCGAACCTATGAGAAGACACTAAAAGACAACCTTCCTCTTCCAAAGTTCTCATTCAACCTTGGAACATACCGTACTGGTTTTGACCCGGAAGGCTCTTCTTGGAACTATCAAACTAGTCCAGGCAACCGAAACATTGAACTCGTTGCTGCGATCGATATGAAATGGACCCTTCTTGGTGAAGGCGGTTTCTTCAACTCCCGTGATAACCAACAATCTTTCTTGAACAAGCGTATTGCGGAAATTAACTTCTTCAACACTCGTCGTGCTTTGGAAGTTAAGATCAAAACCATCTACAGAACAGTTCGCTACCTCGAGCAAAAAGTTGAGATCGCTCAGGATCAACACAAAAACGCTCAGAAGAACTATGACTCCGTGTTAGATAACTACATCGGCGGTCGCGCGACTTATTCTGACATCAAACTAGCGATTGATAACCTGGTGAACTCTTTCACGAACTCTGAAAACGTGAAATACAATCACCTTCAAAAGAAACTAGAGCTGGCCGATTTCATGGGTCTTGAAGATTTCCCAGGGGAAAACTTCGAGTCACTGGCACAGAGGTAATTTATGAAATATCTACTTTTACTTCTTATTCCGGCCCACGTTTTTGCAGCTAGCTTCTTTGATCTGACTGAAGAAGAGCTTAATCCTAGTTCAGAAGAAGTTCTGATCAAAAAGCCTGAAAAGTATCAGCGCGATGAATCGATGATCTATAACTTCAATTCAAGTTTAGGAATCAAAGACCAGCGTCGTTATACTGGGGAAGACAGAAACCGCTTCTCTCTTGCGGGCCACATTTCTGGTGACTACGAGCACTTCAATAACCTTCTTGGTGCGGAGGTCGCTTACATGAGACGAAGCACACGCTATAACCAGTTCTGGTATGGCGCTCAGTTCTTCGCTCATAATACGTACTTTGATGCTATTACTCAGAACCATAACTTAGGAACAAATCCTAATTCTGAAGCTCAGTTTCAGCGTCCGGGTGATTCAAAGGCCAAAGTCATGGCCGGTGGTCTTGGGATCGGTTACCGCTTCAAACTTCTTTTGGAATTCCTTCCAACTGAAGACTGGTTTGAAAACATTGATGTGTTTGTGAACTATGTTCAGATGGATGATTCATTCATTGATCGCAAGTATGCCGGTTATGGTCTTACGACTAACTACGGTTTACATAAACGTGCTGGTACCTCTTTCTTTTACGGAGGGAAATTGTCCTACAACATCGCAAGTGTGACCCGCGAAGCAATCGGGGACGAAAGTAAGAGTGATCGTACTTTTGCTCTAGGTTGGTTATCACTTGGCGTGGAAATGGGCTTTTTCTATTAAACTATGATTCCTCGTTACGAAGTTTCAGAAATTAGTTCGATTTGGACTGAAGACAAAAAGTTCTCTTACTTCATGCAAGTGGAGATGGCCCTTTTAGCTGCGCTGGAAGACTCAAAAGTTATTCCTAAAGTCAGCGATAAGTTTCAGAAGGCCGGAATTAATCTTCCTCGCATTCATGAAATTGAGGCCACTGTTCATCACGATGTGATTGCTTTTTGTAGCTCTATCACTGAACAAGTCGAAGCTTCTGCTGGGAAGTTCTTCCACTACGGATGTACCTCATCTGATGTGATCGATACTGCTCTTTCACTTCAAATTCGTGACTCCCTTGAAATTGAAATCAAGGCCCTGCGTGAATTACAAGATGCGCTTTGGAGCAAAGCAGAGAGTGCAAAACACCTTTATACATTAGGCCGCTCACACGGCATGTTCGCCGAGCCCATGAGTTTCGGTTTCAAGTTCCTCTCTTATGTGAGTGAGTTTTCTCGCCGCTTAGAAGACCTTGAGAATTTCAAAAACAACTTAACCGGACAAATGTCGGGTGCAGTTGGTAACTACACGATCCTCACTCCAGAAGTTGAGGCGAAAGTTCTTAAAGCACTTAATCTTAAAGTAGAACCTCTTTCAACTCAGGTCATTCCTCGTGATCGACATGCCACTCTCGCTGCACTTCAAGCAGGTGTCGCTGATGCGCTTGAGCGTCTCGCGATCGAGATTCGTCACCTCCACCGCTCAGATGTAAATGAAGTGATTGAAGGCTTTAAGCCTGGCCAGAAAGGCTCTTCAACGATGCCTCATAAGAAGAATCCAATTGCCTCTGAAAATATCTCAGGTCTGGCCCGTGTGATTCGTTCTCATGAAGTTATTGCCCGCGAAAATACTCTCCTTTGGCACGAACGTGATATTTCGCACTCATCTGCTGAAAGAATGTGGCTACCAGATAGTTTTGGACTGACAGT
The DNA here is from genome assembly GCF_034259205.1 of Peredibacter starrii. Taxonomy (GTDB): domain Bacteria; phylum Bdellovibrionota; class Bacteriovoracia; order Bacteriovoracales; family Bacteriovoracaceae; genus Peredibacter; species Peredibacter starrii. The sequence continues at coordinate 3,254,413 of NZ_CP139487.1, forward strand.
GTATGCACTTAGACGTGCGGCCAAAATGATTCGTGATCTTCATTTAAATGAAGAGAAGATCAGTCTCAAAGTTCAAAATGAATTCGCCACTGCTTCAAGCTACATCCTTCATAAACTTCTTCCGACTTACAACGGAACACGCGAAGAGCTTTACGCTCATATTCAAGCAGCATCCTTTGAGGCGAAGTCTCGTGATGAATTTATTAAGGGCCTTGAGTCTCGCGGACTTGCGATTAAATCTCTGCCACTACATTCTGTGAAAGACATGTATGAGGCACAGACCGAAGCGGTCTTTAAACGCGTGAAAGAGACGTATAAACTTACTTAATCTCAGTAATGATGTGATCCTGGCCAGCAAAGAGGCTCTGCTCAGACTTGATGTAAGTCTTGGCCTCTTCTACTGAATCGAATAGACCAAGGCTTACTCTATACCAGTTGCCTTTCCCTTCGATTTTCACTTCATTGATGATCGGGCTGTAACCACGAACAGTGAAGCCTTCAGCAAATTGCTTGGCTTCTTCCATCGTGTTGTATGAACCCAATTGAATGGTGAATTTGCCGGCCATCGTAGATTGAGGCGCAGCAGTTGTAGTCGGTGGATTTTGTGGAGTAGAGAATTTTTCTAACTCATCTGACAGACGGTTCTTAGACTCATCCATTAACTTTTTAAGTTTTTCTTCGTCAGTAAGTTTTGCATCTTCAGAAACAACAGCTTCAGCATCTTCTTCAACAGTTGATTTTAACTCAACTGCTTTCACATCTTCTGATTTAACACCTGAAGCATCCAAAGCAAGTTTTTTACCCAGACGAATTCCCAGTGTGAAACTAGTAATGATTAAAACCACCACAAACGTTAAAACGATGATGATTTCTTTCTTTTCAAAAATGATGACTTTGTTATTTTCTTCCATGTCATTATTTTAGGGGCTTACCCTATTTTTCGCTACACATTTTCAAATCCGAACAAATCCATCAACTATGCCGCTCTTCTATCGCAGGATCTGGCCCTTTGATTTAAAACCTCCAAGCCAATAAGGAGGCATTATGAAAAAGCTCGTTAAGAATGAAAAAGGCCAGGGGATCATGGAATACGTCATCATCTCCAGCCTGGTAGGTATTTGTTGTCTGGTCGCCGTTCGACAGTTCGGGGACGTGGTTCAAAAGCGCATTAACAATATGAAAAGCCAGATTTCTCAGGAAATCCAACTTAAAGATACCAAGTGAACCTCCTCGCTTGGCTCTTAAGTCTTTCTCTTTTGGTTGTCCTTCTGGTCCAGGCAGTGGAGTTTCAGCGCTCTACTGTCTGCCGGCAGGAGGCCTGGCGAAAAAGCTTCGAGCTCTTAACCAAGGCAACTCTTTCCAATCCCTCTCCTTACCAAAGAGATTGGCACCTAGGGTGCCGCCTCCATATTTCCCGAAACCAAGACCACATTAAATGGCAAAGACTTCCAAAACTAAAAAGCCACGACTTCTTACTCCCCATCGAGGGAAACCTATGAATCAAAGAGGCGAAATAACTCTCTTCTCTTGCTTCCTCCTCTTAAGCCTCATGGCCCTGGTTTTGGCTTGTGGGCTGGAACTTCGAAAATCATTCAAACTTTTGGAGCAAAGGTCTCACTTGTTTCTTTGTGTGAAAGAAACCAAAGGTGAGTTCAATGAGTTCATGATTTTTATGGGGAGAACCAACTGGGGCATTAAGAACATCAACCGCGCAAGCCTTATCATGATGTTCATACCAGGACTTCAAGGTGCGGCGATGGACGCCCAGAAGCTCAAAAAATATCTCGTGTATGCCCAAAATGTTCGCCTCATTTCTTATCTGAAAACCTTGAAGGATTTGAAAGGAAAAAATTGTCCCTTGGATCCCAGGATGTTTATAACGCCATTTAAGACAAAACGAGACTCTGAAGAGGCCCTCGTTTTGAGAGAGGAAAAATGGACCTATTACTTTTTACGAAGGCCCTATGTTTTAAGTCTCACGACTTCAAGTCAGGGATTCGAGAGCGTGAACCCGAAATTGAAATTTCTCATGGAAGAGAAAGGGGCGATGTTGTCCTCCCACTTACTCTCACGCTTTTAACCGCGAGTTTTTTATTCGCAAGCTTGTTTTGGCTTAACCGCCATTTTGAAATGAAAACCAAGGAGCATCTAAGTGACTTCCGAAGCCGCTGGAATCAACTGGAAAAAAAGTACCAAGATTAAACTAGGCATCGCCTTGGTTATATCGAACGTCTTTTTCTTTCTCTTGTTTGGAAATAATTCAGAAGTGAAACCGGAGTCATCTGGAGTTCCCGCAGGTTGGGTAGAAATTCAATTAAGCGCTGAACTTTTCACTCCATTTCATTCGGGAAAAAAAGTGCTTCTCGTGAATCGAATTGGAAGAAAGAAACTCGAGGGAGTGTTACAAACACCGGCAACAGAAGGAAGGATGACAGTCCTTGTGAAAGAAACTGAGGCCCATGCCCTTTTTCAACACGAGACCTGGGAAGTTCTCCCCTTCCTTAAAAACTTAAACTTTGCCTCGGTTAAAAAAGGTGAATCCCATGAAATTCGTTATTAGTTTTCTTTTCTGTCTGAGCGCCTATGCCTCACCAATTCAGCTGTACTTCGAATCAGATTCAATCGAAGCAAAAATGCTTAAGGACATTCTCATAACGGATTATCAAATTCCCGAGGAACTCATTGGTATGAAGAAGATCAAAGAATGTGAGGGAATTAAAACAAACGGAAAGTTAGAACTGTGCCTAAAAAACAACGGAGACCTTTTAGTGGTCTCCGTTGATCGTCATTTCATTAATGAATCACTGAAAGTATTTCAGGCCCCATAGGAGCGATGAATGAATTACTTAGCAGCAGCTTTTTTTGTAGCAGCTTTCTTAGCAGGTGCTTTTTTAGCAGCTGGAGCTTTAGCAGCTTTTGGAGCAGCAGCTTTAGTTGCTTTTGGAGCGCCGTCTTCGTGGATAGCGAACTTAGGAGTTGTACCCTTGTTACGGTTAGCAGCTTTTCTTTTAGCACCCATTGCTCTGTGCTTAGCTTTACGACGGTTTTCAGTTACTGCGGTTCTTGATGCCATAGGTATCTCCCAAATAAAAACTTATAATCTATTAAATTTGAAGCTCCTCAATTTAACGACAAGCCTCCTATTTGTCAAAGTCTTACTCGTTTTACCATCCGCATCATTTGCCCAGGTCTCCCCGAGTGACGTCATTCTGGCCAAGGGCGAGCAGAAAGAACTCCCATTTGAGGGTTTGAAGAACTTCTCAGTCGGTAATCCCGAGGTCATTTCCTATAAATGGATGCCCAAAACCGGGAAACTTTTGGTGAAAGGAAAGAAAGTTGGCTTCACGGACCTGGTGGTCTGGGGAAAATCAGGGAAAGAAATCGTGAGCATTTATGTGCTCTCAAAGCAAAAATTCCTCAAAACCTTCCAACTGGCCGATGCTCTGAAGAACCTGAATCTCACAATTGATATTAAGGGACCGGTCATGACTGCGGCCGGAACCCTATCCGATTTTGCGGACTATCTCTACCTTCAAAAGATCAAAGGACAATTCCAAGAGCAGGTTTTCTTTAAAATCAATCTTGAACCAAAACTCAGAAACCATATTGTGGGACAGATCTACAAGCGCCTTTATGCCAATGGCTTCTCATCTGTAAGTTGCCAGGCCGACTGGCTGGATATTATGTGTTTTTATGAAGGTCAGAATAACGAGGCCCTTTTAAAACAACTCGCGAGTTTTTATCGCGTTTCCTTCGTTCAACAAGATTCAAGATTAAAGCATCAAAACTATCGCTTAAAACTTAAGCTCATTCAGCTTGAGCAAATGGATGGTCGAGAAATTCATATGGGTCTGGATAAACTTCAGGCCACAGTTCAAGAGCTTTTTGAAAATGGAATCAGAAGTCTTATCGACCGAAATATTGTCCTTCTTACTCAGATGAAAATGGATTTGTCTTCGCTCGCCGAACCAGAACTGGTGGTGAATCTCAATACTCCGCAGATCATTGAAATCGGTTCACAAATCCCCTATCAGAACATCGCCACTCAAGGAGCAACTGTCATCGCTCCTATTGATTGGAGGTTTGCGGGTCTAAGAATCAAGACCAAGATCACTGAATCATACGGCAAACTCTTAGTAAATTATGAGACAGAATTTAGCCGGCCGGTTGACCAGGCCATCAGTGGCAGTAAAGAAGTTTCCTCAGTTCTATTGGAACTAGGAAAGCCCATAAAGATCTTCCAGATTGGATACCAAACCACCGCCAAGAGCCGCAAAGGAATTCCATTCATCTCAGACATCCCTATTTTGAAACACCTCTTTGAATCAAAGTCAGATCAGAAGACCTATAAACACATCTACGGTTATATTGTCCTTGAGGCGGTTGAATAATGCTGAGCTTATTTCGAGAACAAGAAGTTCCAATGGGACGCGAATTTGCTCTCACGAGAGCGAGAGAACTTCTAGTTTCTTCACTCAATAAAGGCATCATTCCTCGTTGGGAAGATTTCTTCCAGGAACTTCCAACATTAAATGAGGCGGAAGATTTAGAGGCCATCAAAAATAACTTCATGAAGCTCGTGCACTGGGAATTTTTACAAGATATTTTGGAACGGCCGGGGACGGAATATTTCTTCCACGGGCCCGAGTGCTCGCAAGTTTTAAACTATTCAGGTAAGAAGCAGAAAATTGAAGTCCCGCTTACGATTGAGGACTGGCAATTGTGGCTAGAAATTATCTCGATTCATTTTAAGCAAAACTGGAACGTGGAGCAGCCCTTTGCGAGTTTTTATGGGGAACTCTTTGGACGGCAATTCCGTCTGACCCTGGTTCACTGGTCAACCTCTCCTAATAAGAGTTCAAAGCTCGTTCTACGCTCCCTAGCGGCCAAGCCGCATGCTTTGAATTCTTTTGGAGAGACCGAGGCTCTTGAAAAACTTGTTAGTGAAAAGAAGAACATGTTGATCGCGGGATCAACCGGTTCTGGGAAGACCTCACTTCTCACCTCTCTTTTGAATCTCATTCCCGAGGACGAACACTTAGTTATTCTTGAAGATACATACGAAATACTTTCACCTCATCCTCACCAGACTCGTTTCCTGGCGGGTAAATCCCAGGAAACAAGCCTTAAGGCCTATTTGTCGTACTCGCTACGACTTAGTCCTGACCGGATCATTCTAGGCGAGATGAGGTCGCATGAGGTCACTCCTTTTCTTATGGCCATGAACACTGGCCATAAGGGCCTCATGGGAACCATTCACGCTTCAAGTGCTGTAGATGCTCTTCACCGAGTGGCACTTCTCTTCTCCCTTTATTCTGGTGAAGCGAATTTATCTTTTGAAAAAGTCATGGAACTGATCTGCAGGAACCTAGAAACAGTCGTGTTTATGGAGAATAAGAAAGTGAAGGAAGTGATTAAAATTTTGGGATCAGAGAAAGGAGTTCCCTTCTTTGAAGTCATCAAAGAAGGGAACCAGGAAATTAATCTCTTTTGAGTTTTTTGTAGGTCACTCGGCTTGGAACGTCCGCTTTATCACCGATACGGCGACGAAGATCTTCGTGATAGTCTTCGAAGTTACCTTCGAACCAAGTCACTTTAGAGTCCCCTTCAAAGGCCATAATGTGCGTACAAATTCTGTCCAGGAAGTAACGGTCGTGGGAAATAACCACGGCACAACCTGCGAAATCAAGAAGCGCGCGCTCAAGAGCTTGAAGTGTGTTTACGTCAAGATCGTTGGTCGGCTCATCCAGAAGAAGAACGTTACCTTCTTCACGAAGCATTTTTGCCAAGTGAACACGGTTCTTTTCACCACCAGAAAGTTCTTTGATGCGTTTCGATTGATCTTCACCAGAAAAGTTAAATTTCGACACATAAGCACGAGCATTAATTTCTTTGTTACCAAGTTTAATCAGATCAACATCGCCAACGATTTCTTGAAGGATGGTCTTGTCACCGTCCATCTCACGAGATTGGTCGATGTAAGCAAGCTTAACAGTCTGGCCAACTTTGAAAGTACCAGCATCTGGCTTCAATTGATCAGTGATCATTTTGAAAAGTGTTGTTTTACCAGCACCGTTCGGACCGATGATCCCTACGATCCCACCAGGTGGAAGTTTGAATGATACGTTTTCATAAAGAAGTCTGTCACCAAAGCCTTTCGCAATACCATCAGCTTCGATAACAACGTCACCCAGACGAGGTCCTGTAGGAATGAAAAGTTCATTTGTTTCGTTACGAGCTTCTGTTTTAGAATCAGCAAGCATCTTCTCGTAGTTTTGGATACGAGCTTTAGATTTCGCCTGACGAGCTTTTGCACCCATGCGAATCCACTCAAGCTCTTCTGCCATTTTCTTGGCCTGTTTCGATTGAGATTTTTCTTCAGCTGCAAGACGGTTAGTTTTTTGTTCAAGCCATGAAGAGTAGTTCCCTTCCCAAGGAATACCGTGTCCACGGTCAAGCTCAAGAATCCAACCAGCAACGTGATCAAGGAAGTAACGATCGTGGGTGATCGCAATAACTGTACCCTTGTACGCCTGAAGGTGACGCTCAAGCCATAGAACGGTTTCAGCATCAAGATGGTTGGTAGGCTCATCCAGAAGAAGTACATCTGGCTCAGAAAGAAGAAGACGACAAAGAGCTACACGACGTTTTTCACCACCTGAAAGAACTCCGCAAAGTTGATCAGAAGGAGGACAGCGAAGAGCTTCCATCGCTAATTCTAGACGTGAATCAAGGTCCCAAAGGTTTTGGGCGTCCATTTTATCTTGTAGAGATGCTTGTTCATCAAGAAGCTTATTCATCTCAGCATCAGACATTTCTTCGCCGAGTTTCATATTAACTTCTTCATAGCGCTTAACTGTCGCTACTAGGTCAGCCAGACCTTCTTCTACTACTTCTTTAACAGTTTTATTTGAATCTAGTTTCGGATCCTGCTCAAGGTAACCGAAAGTGATTCCTTTGTTAGCAGTAACAGTACCTAGAAAATCTTTATCAACTCCCGCGATGATTCTTAGAAGTGATGATTTACCTGAACCGTTTAGACCTAATACACCGATCTTGGCACCAAGATAGAATGAGAGTGAAATATCTTTTAGAACTTGTCTTTTTGGCGGATAGATTTTTCCAACCTTATGCATTCCAAAAATAATCTTTTTGTCGTCAACGACTGCCATGGGACTTCCTTTTAATTTTTAAGAAGCACCAAAAATAGCATAATGGCTACATTAAGGCCATGAGATCACCGAGTAAGAGGAAGATAAAGGCGAGATAAGAAGGCAGGAAAAAAATCGATAAAAGGGCGAGTTTTATCACGATGAGTCTTTTTTCAAATAATTCAAAATGCCATTTCTCCTGAAATCGAAGCTCTTCCATCAAATACTTGACCTCCTCCTCGTAACTTCCCCCTTGTTTCAAGGCCTTCTGACAGGTTTCCTTAAGTTTATGCACTATACTTTCCAGTGCTTTTTGTTTGATCATCTTGAGTTCTTGAACTCCTGCGATGGCGAAAACTTCTGTACGCGATAAAGGAACCTTAACCAATGAGCGAAGAACAAAAAGCATCTTCCAGATTTTTCCAATGTCGCCGAAGTATTTTTTTCGAAGCCATTTCAAAAGAAATGGTAATGAAGAAAGTCCAAAAGACTGCCAGCCAAAAATAAAAAACAGATGCAAGGGAGAGACTTTGACATCGACCAAATTCAGGGCACCGAAAATAAACATCCACGTTAGACCCATCATCATCGCCATCTGTAGCCAGGTTCCCATGACGGCTTCTCGAATCTTTTTTTCAAATTGCCGATCAACTTGCAAACCTTCCCGCAGAAACAACATGGAGTCCTGATAATTTCCTCCCATTCGACGAGCAAGAGAAAGTAAAACCTCTACGACCTCGGTGTAGAACTTGTACGATGGAAGCGCGCCAAGATCTGACAGATCTTGGCGATTTACCCAATTAAACTTCTTGAGCCAGCCTTCTAATTCCTCGGCTGGATGTTTTCGGATAATCAACGAGTTAGGCAGGGCCATGTGAGGCCTTTCCACCCAATAAACAAGAACCACAATAATAATGAAGTAAAAGAAATAAGACATGCTTCATTTCCCTCAGTAATTTGTGGCCCACTCTCCTCGTTTTATTGACATCAAGCAAGGCGTTATCATACTTTCAATTGTATGAATTCACTTCAGAAACAAACTGCAAAATCGGTCCAAGATTCGCATGAGACATTCCTTGTCACATTCGAAACAAATTTACTGAAAATGCAGGATGCAGTTGAAGTTGAACTTTTAATGAAAAAGCTTCAGTACCTGGGGATAAACTTTGATCCCTTCCAAAGCGAGATTGAAAGCGTTTGTAGTCAGATCATGGATCAGTTGGGTCTAACCACTCACATGAAAAATCCTTATCTCGCGACCAACATCCTTCTGCGCCTTCTGGATAAAACTGAAGAGAGATTGAACAACCTTAAGCAGTAGAACTGCGGAACCTTACATGAATAAAATTCCTGAATGCCTGATCCATCCGGTATCAATTAAACTATTGCGCCAGGGTCACCCATGGATTACTGCAGACAACTTCTCTAATCGCTTTCCACGCCAATCGGAATTCGTAATCGCAACTGACGATAGAAAACGTCCAATGGCACTTCTCATGCACGATCCTTATCACAAAAACGTGAAGGCACGCGTATGGAGCACGAAATTTCCGTTCGATCGTGAGGCACAGCATTTCACTGCAAGCATTCAAGGTCGTTTGGATCTTGCCTTTGAAAAACGCATTCAGCAGAATGAACTTAAGGAAAGAGAAAACTATTACCTTGTTTTCGGAGAGGCCGATCAGCTTCCGGGTCTTTTCATTCTGAGATTAAAAGATCGCGTATTGATCCAACTTTATACTCAGTTTTGGAACCGCTATAAATCGATCATTCAAACCACTCTTCAGGAAGTATTTCCTGAGATCAAAGATGAGAACGTTTGGTTTCAACTTCGTGGTGAGACGAAGGAACTTCAGAAGCTTCCGCAAAACTCAGTAGATCAAAACCGTAGAGATGAATTTCATATCGCAGAATTTGGTATTCAGTATTTGATTCGCCTTGGTTCTTCATACGATCACGGTCTTTATACTGACATGAGTTCTATTCGCCATACACTGGCAAAACTCATTCGCCCTGGATGCGCCGTCCTTAACCTTTATAGTTATACGGGTGCCTTCTCTTTATGGGCCATGAAACTTGGTGCGACTCAAGTGACTTCAGTGGATCTTTCGCCGAAGTACATTGAATGGCTTCAGCAAAATCTCGCACTAAACCCTGAACTCAATCACACTCAACACGAAGCGATTGTTTCAAGTGTGGATGAGGCGCTTTCAAATCTTAAAAAAGAAGAAAAGAAATTTGATGTGATTATTTGTGACCCTCCTTCATCATCATCAGATGGAGAGAAGAGAACATCGGCCAGCAAGGCCTATAAAGAACTTCTTCAGAAGATGGACCCGCTTCTCAATCCGAAAGGGAAATTAGTGGTGTTCCTTAACACTCACCAGGTGTCTCAAGAGAAGTTTGACCGCTTGATGAAAGATTATCTCGCAGAACTAAAACTAAACTACAAAATGTCGACCCGACTACATTTAGGACAAGACTGTCCGACTCTGAAAGGCTTCCCGGAAGGAAGTTACTTAAAGGGTCTGGTGCTTGAAAAACAATGATTAAAGTCCAAGCTCTTCGAAAGACCTTCACCTCTCCCGTTAAAGAACCAGGACTCATGGGATCTTTAAAAGGTCTGGTGAAACGTGAAACGAAATCTAAGGACGCTCTTAAATCAGTTAATCTGGAAATTCAGCAAGGTGAGATCATCGGTCTTATTGGTGCCAATGGTGCCGGTAAAACAACGCTGGTGAAAATCCTCGCCGGTATCGTTCATCCCACTTCGGGTGAAGCGACTGTTCTTGGCTTTAAGCCATGGGAGCGCCATAACGAATACCGCAAGCAAATGTCTCTTATCATGGGACAAAAAGCGCAAGTGTGGTGGGACCTTCCGGCCCTAGATAGCTTTATCCTTCTGAAAGAAATTTATCAGATTGAAGATTCTCTTTATAAAAAAAACCTTGAGTTCCTCGCAGACACTCTTCAAATTCATGATCAGCTAAAGGTTCAGGTAAGACGTTTATCTTTAGGTGAACGTATGAAAGTGGAACTGATGGCCGCTCTTCTGCATAATCCGCGAGTGATCTTTCTGGATGAGCCAACTATTGGTCTGGATATTTCAGCTCAGAAAGCGGTTCGCGAATTCATGAAGAATTATCAGCAGGAATTTAGGCCCATCACAATCCTCACCTCTCACTATATGGAAGACATCAAGGAATTGTGTCCGAGAATCGTCATCATTAAAGAAGGCGAATTCGTCTACGATGGTGCACTTTCAAAGATTCAACGCCTCATGGGTGATGAAAAAGTCCTGAGTGTGACCACTCCGGATAAGAACTTCAAAGTTTCTGTCCCAAGAACAGATCTTTCAGTTAAAACTGCCGAGATCTTTAAATCAAATGAAGTACTGGATCTTAACATTCATGATCCTTCAATCGAGGACATCATTGAATCCATCATGAAAAATGGAATGAAGACCACATGAACTGGTGGCGCTATGTAAGCGCGATGGAGCTTAGAAAGATCCTCGCCTACCGCTCAGACTTTTGGATCACCTTCATTGGCCAGACCTTAATTCAGGTCCTGATAGCACGCGCGCTTTGGCAGAGTATTTTTGAGGCCAATGGCGCCACGGAGATGAACGGCTTCACTCTTCCTATGATGACTCTCTACTTCTTGATTGTGCCGATCGGCTCCAAGATGCTCATGGGAGAGAACGTAGGTTTTATCTCGCGCGAGATTTACGAAGGGACGTTTAATCGTTACCTCATTTATCCCCTTTCATTCTTCCAATACAAGACCCTCACCTATCTTACTTATAGTGCGTTCTATGGTGTGCAGTTGATTCTCATCTATTCACTTTATAACCTCATTCAATCTGGTATTAGCGGCGAGATGTTTTTAAATCTTGTGACCGGCGTGGGTGTGTTTATGATTGCCGCCTTCGCTTATTGTATGATGGCGATGGTGATTGAACTCATCTCACTTTGGGCCGATAACATCTGGTCACTCATGGTGATGGCCCGTTTTGGTGCTTCATTCTTAGGTGGTGGTTTCATTCCCATTAATTTCTTTCCGGAATGGATGCAAAGTATTCTGAAGTTTTTGCCTTTCCAATATTTCATCAGCTTCCCGGTGAGAACTGTGATGGGTCTGGTGACTCGGGAAGAAATGTATCAAGGCATTTTCTTTCTCGTTCTTTGGGCGGGACTTCTCATGTTGATGGCAAATCTCATCTGGATGAAAGGTCAGAAAAAATATAATGGAGTCGGCATATGAAAAGATATCTGCGTCTCTACTTATATTTTCTGCAATTCTCATTCTCAAAAGCGATGGAATTCCGAATTGATTTCACTTTCCGAATTCTGATGGACATCATTTATTACGCTGTAAACATTCTCTTATTTAAAACGCTCTTCCTTCACACCGGTCTTATTGGTGGCTGGAATGAAGAGCAAATGATGGTCTTCGTTTCTTGTTATCTTCTGGTTGATGCAATCAACATGACAGTCTTCTCGACCAACATGTGGTGGCTTCCGGCCTACATCAATAAAGGTGAATTGGATTATTATCTCATTCGTCCGGTGAACCCACTGTTCTTCCTTTCACTCAGGGAATTTTCGGCGAACTCATTCATCAATCTCATCACTGCGGTTGCCTTCTTCATTTATTCACTCTCAAACTACACGGGTGATTATAATTGGATGCAACTTCTGGGACTCTTGGCCCTACTTGTGAATGGTGCCTTGGTGTATTACACACTACATATGATGATGATCATTCCAGTTTTCTGGACTCATAGCTCTCGTGGCTTTATTGATCTCTTCTACTCTTTGGGACTTGCGATGGAGCGTCCGGATAAAATCTTTAAGGGATGGCTACGCGTGGTCTTCACGATGATTGTTCCACTTACTGTACTTGCTTCATTTCCAGCACGAGCATTTTTGGAAGGATTTACTTCTGACGTACTTCTACACATCACATGTGTGACTGTGGGCGCGTGGGGCCTCATGCTCTTCTGGTGGAGACGAGGTCTAAAAAATTATTCGAGTGCTAGTTCTTAGAAAGCAGAGACACGTCCAGTAAGGATGTCCCAGAACATTCTAAAATCTCCCAACAGGCTGTACCAAGGATTCTTGAAAGTGGCCGGACGGTTCTTTTCAAAACCAAAATGTCCAACCCAAGCGAAGCCGTAACCCACAACCGGCAAAAGTGCCAAGGTCATAAGGTTTCCGGTGAAAAAGAAGAGAAGCAAAAGAGAAATGACCCCACATGTACCGACGAAATGAAGCTTACGGCAGTGTAAGTTCGAGTGTTCACGTAGGTAGTACGGGTAAAAATCGCTGAAAGTTTTGAAATCCATCTTTTCTCCTCCCTCAATCTTAATGCCTAAGGGGGCGAATTCTCAAGAATTTTTATTTCCGAACTTAAGGTTTATCCGACAAATCCGATAAGCTACAAAAGGTGGCTTTTTTGAAGAGTTTAATGATTTTAGCACTGCTTAGTTGGACAACCGTTAGTTGGGGATTCTCTACCGACTGTTTCTTCTGCTTACCTTGGAAACAGGATAATACAAGACCTCTAGTACCTGAGTGGCCAATTGAATATGTGAAGATTGAAAAGGTCGACTACGAGAGAAATTCTCAGACTGCGAGCTTTTGTAGACGTCCTGAAGACATGGTGGACACCATTGTTATTCACCACTCTGAAACTCCAAGCACTGACTCACCGGAACGAATCAATGACCTCCACTTAAATCGAGGAACCCCTGCGGATCCTTGGTATATGATCGCTTATTCTTATGTGGTGAACTCTCCTTATGCAGGAGCACTTTCTCCCCGCGCACGCGTGACTGAAGGTCGACCTCTGGATCTTGTTGGTGCTCATGCCGGCTCAAATATCTTTGTGCCGATGGATGAGGATCAGAAGAAGATGTGGAAGGACGGTAAGATCACTTGCGGTAAAGAAGGCGGAGATTTTACAGTCGACCCAAGTATGGAGAAGAACGGCACGATTAAGGCCAACGTCACAACCATTGGTCTCGTGGTGATTGGTAACTACTCTCCTTTCTCTAAAACGAATCCCAACGGTTACTCGAAGAAGAATCCTCGGTATCCGACTCTACAGACCCAGGACATGATTGCCAGAACCTCATGTCAGTTGCAGAAAAAATATCCTCGTATGAAATCCATCAAGTGGCACAGCTATTACCACTCGACGAGTTGTCCGGGTACGATCAAAGAATACATTGGGAAAATTAAGACTCTGGCCAGGAAGTACGGATGCGAATTCAATTAATCACCATCATTCTTTTATTCTCATTCACGGCCGTGGTTCACGGTTCGGATGATAAATCCATGAAAGAACTGTTCATGAAATATGATCAGGTCATGGACAATAAAAAAATTGAGCTGATCGATGAGGTCTTCTCACAAAAGTTCATCAAGGCCAGTGGCGGTAAGGAAGAACTGATTTCCAAAATCAAAGAGCTTCCTCATTCGTCTAACAAAAGCAAACCTCTTGCCCCTGATCTCACCTGGAGAAAGGGACTTAAAAACGAGATGTATTTTGCGAAGGTGAAAGAACCTTCTGTGAATAAAAGCAAAAAAGACGCTCATGAAACAGAGTTCATGGTGATCAAAGAAGACGGTAAACTTAAAATCGATGGAACACTTGGTGATGGTAATTAAACTTCTCGCTGTTCTATTACTGGCAGTTGGTTGTGGTTCGGAAGCGAACCTCAGTAACTCTGCTCTTGAGCAGTCTTCGAAACTTTCGGACAACTCGAGTATTAAGGCCACTTCAATTGGCACACTTGTTCGCCAGAACGGTACTTCAGTAAAATACGATCAACTCCAAATCAACGGGCAGCTTTATAAAGTTAGCCTTAGTAGTTCGATTCTCTCTCTCGAATTCATTGCTAAGTATCCACTGGGCGCGCAGGTACCGGTGAAATATAAGGGTAATGTTCGCAGTCAGGAAGTATTACTAGAAGTAATTCAAGCACAATAAAAAAGGGCCTCTTTCGAGGCCCTTTTCATTAGCATTAAGCTTTAACGATACGATCGCGCCAAGCAACTACATCAGGAGCGAGGTAGTCGTACTTCATGGCATCGATTGTGTATTGAGAGAATTCGTAGTCATGAGAGTGAGTCAAACATTCAGTTGGACACACAGTCGTACAAAGACCGCAATAACAACATAGAGAAGTATCAATTGTGAACTGAGTAAGTTTCAAACGAATCGGCTGACCGTTTGAAGTCTTCTTGATCTCAGCACCTTCAGGAAGTTTTTCTGAAGCAATGTAAATACAATCAACCGGACAGGCCATTGCACACTGAGTACAGCTGATACAGTTTTGAGCATCGTTGAAGAGACGCATACGAGCTCTTTCAGGAAGAACTTCGCGTACTTCTGGGTACTCGATTGAAGCAGGCTTAACTGCCCATACGTATCTGAAAGTGATCCACATACCTTTAGCGGTTGTGTAGATACCATCATAAAGTGCTTTAAAATATTCCTTAACGGAAGACGATTCGTGAACTGTAGTGCTCATCGGTCTACCTCTCCTAGTACGATATCAATTGAACCAATAGACGCTACGAAGTCTGCCACCATCTGACCTGGGGCCATGTGTGGAAGCATCGACGTGTGAGTGAAACATGGAGATTTCACTTTTAAGCGGTATGGAGTTTTAGAGTCATTGCCTTCAGACACAAGGTGGAAACCAATCTCTCCACGAGGTGCTTCTGAACGAACATATACTTCACCTTTAGGAAGCTTGATGATCTTAGGCACTTTGCCCATTACTGGACCCGGCTCAAGTTTATCAATTACCTGACGGATGATTTTGATAGATTCAACAACTTCTCTCATACGAACGATGTAACGGTTCCAACAGTCACCTACTACGCCGCGCTCGCCGTCGCCAACTGGTACGTCGAATTCAAGTTCAGAGTAAAGTGAGTATGGCTTGTTCTTACGAAGGTCCCACTTGTATCCAGAACCGCGAAGTACCGGACCAGTTGCACCGTATGTGAAACAGTCTTCAACTGTAAGAACACCAACGTTAGAAGTACGCTCAACGAAGATTTTGTTAAGAGATACTAGCTCGTGATATTTCTTCGCTTCTTGTTCCATTACGTCTACGAAAGAAGAAACGCGAGCGATCTGGTCATCAGTCCAGTCATTCCAAACTCCACCAATCCAGATGTAGTTATAAAGAAGACGAGCACCTGAAACTTCTTCGAATAGACGAAGGATTTTTTCACGCTCTTCGAATGCATATAAGAATGGAGTGAAAGCTCCAAGATCTAGTGCATATGTACCGAATGCCATTAAGTGAGAAGCGATACGCTGAAGCTCGGCCGTAAGAATACGAAGAAGTTCAGCACGACGAGGAACTTCAGTTCCTAGCATCTTCTCAACTGCCATAACGTATCCCCACTCCATGCTCATAGAAGCAAGGTAGTCGAGACGATCAACGAAAGGAATAATCCCACGGTAATCAAGGTTCTCAGCATGCTTTTCCATACAACGGTGTAAGTAACCAAGGTGTGGAATAGCGTGAGCAACGATTTCCGAATCAGTCCAGATCTCTACACGTAGAACCCCGTGAGTAGCAGGGTGTTGAGGACCCATGTTCAGGGTAAGTAGCTCTGACTTTAGCTGTTCAGTTTCACTGTTAATGGTTGGTTTTTCTGGTTCACCAATGTCCCATTTAGATTGCATATGGATTCCTCTTAATTACTTGAAGCTGCTAGTTGGGCCTTCTTAATCATGTCCTGACGAACGATGAACTCACGATCTTCGAAGTTCATCTTGTTGTCTGGATATACGGCCATACCGTTATAATCTTTCTGAGCAACGTAATCTTTTCTAAGAGGCCAGCCTTGCCAGTCATCCGGGCAAAGAATACGGCGCATATCAGGGTGATTATTAAATTTGATACCGAACATGTCGTAAACTTCACGCTCTTGGTAGTTAGCAGCTGCCCATACCTTCACTACTGAATCAACAGTAGGAGCTACACGGTCAGTAACTTTTACTTTAAGGATGAACTCACGAGGAGCTGTTGTATCGAAGTGAGCAACCATGTAACAAACTTCCATGAACTCTACCCAGTCTACACCGCTGATGCACTGAAGAGAGTTGAATGGCATTTCTTTGTTTGTTTTTAGGAATTCACAAACTGCGAAGATTTTTGAAGCTTCAACAGTGATGCTTGAATCAAACTTTGCATCTTCAGCATTGTTCACAGTTGCGTTTGCACCCTGAACGTTTGCATTGATGAGACTTGCTAGTTTATTGAAATCAACATTAAGCATGCTTTACCCACTTATTACGAAGAAGACGCTCGTTCGCGATTTTCTTCTGAAGAGTCATTACACCTTCAATAAGAGCTTCCGGACGAGGAGGACAACCAGGAACGTAAACGTCTACAGGAACTACCTCATCAACGCCTTTAAGAACGTGATAACCGTGTTGCCAGTATGGTCCACCCTTGTTTGCACAAGACCCCATAGAGATAACGTATTTTGGCTCTGCCATTTGTTCATAAAGAACTTTCACACGAGTTGCCATCTTAAGTGTCACTGTACCAGCAACAATCATAAGATCCGCACGACGTGGAGTTGCCATGAAGGCACCACAACCAAATCTTTCTAGATCGTATTTTGCCATACCTGTGGCCATCATTTCGATCGCACAACAAGCAAGACCAAAGGTCATTGGCCATAGAGAATTTTTGCGACCCCAGTTGAGAAAATCATCAACGGTCGACAGTACAACACCATCTTGCATGGAGAACTCCGGTTCATTGAAAAAAATAATTACCCCTATTTGTACCTTTTGGGGGCGTTTTCGTCAATGAAACGGCTAAGGAAATCAGCTATTTCGAATGAATGTCTTTGGGAATAATGTACGCCTATTTTTGGCCACAACGAGCGGAGTAATTCTGGATGAATTTCTCCTGACCGTCAGAGGCAGATGCAGGTCCTCGTTTTGGTCCTTGCTGCATGTAGGCGAGACGCTTTTTATCATTCTCACATACCTTACTAACCACCAAATCGTATTCCATCAGAGCTGCAATCGGATAAGGAACGCCATAAGCGGAAGAAATAAAATTTATTTTTTCCTCTTTTAGGTCTGAAAATGAGCTAGCGATGTCTCTTTTTACTAATTGTTTATTGAAACCGTCGTAATAAGAACCTACGTGATAAAAAAGTTCGACTGCTTTTTTAAACGAAAGTTGACCACTCGCGTCTTCGATTTTTTGGCAATTCGAACGAGATTGGATGGTTTTCGAGAAAAGTTCACGAAGAACTCGGCACTCAGTAAGAAAGGCCTGAACCTCTCCCCCGTTTCCTTCAATCGTTCCTTTAATAAAGTCTTTGGCATTAAATGAATCAGAATATGGATTGAAGCTCTCTCTATAAACATAGTGAGTAAGCTCATGGGCAAGATCCAAAAGTGCATCATCCCAGGCAAGACTCTTATTAATGTAAACAATTGAACGTGATTCATAGATCACATGCTCTGGTGAATGCGGAGAAAACTTACGAACAAGAGTTGTGTCGGTAAGGGAACTCTCACCCACTCTGATCACATCTGAAAGTGTAAGACCTGTACGCGAGGCCTTGTATTGGGCCTCTTTAATGACCTGCTCACCAGTCGCAGAACGACTTAGAAGCTCTAATAGCTTTTTAAGATTGAGTTCCTGGGATGAGGTGTAATCCATCCACGAGCGATTAGCACTCATGTTGCCTTCTACATGGATAGTTTTATCTTCCATGGCGAAGAGAGGAAAAGTCGTCGTTACAAGCAGGATTATAGTATAAAACGTCTTCATTACCCTGCTTGTCGGCAGGAAATGTGGGAACTCGAGTCAAAAGTTGATTACAAAGATTGAAATCTTAGATGATGGATCGCCTTACCTGACTTTGACACTTGGATATTCCCGAGAATTTTGGCCGGTGCAGTTGGAACCATCTCCCCTGCATAGGTAGCAATGGCGACCTGGTAATTGCCAGGGGGAAGTTTTACTTCAGTCATCCGAAGTGCTTGTGGGAGTGTGGTCCAGTGGCGGGTGTCGGCCTTCTCAAGGGCCGCAATTCCTTTGGCCGCACCAACGTAAGTTGCCATGGCCGCAGTTTTCGCCAAGAAATCTCCATCTCCATTACCCTGTTTAAGGCTTTGGTAAACTTTCATGGCCGCAACGATTGCCACAATATGACGAACGGCCACACGAGTTCCGGTCTTTACATAACGGGCCACCACATCTTCTTCTAAAACAATGCGTGCGATATCGCCATTTTCAGAAACTACTGGAAGTGGACTATGGTGAACAACAACACCTTTTTCGTTCAGGAAGAAGATCTCCTGGCGTTGAACCAGTGGAACGTTATCAATCATCGGAAGTTCGAATTCAACTGCAGCTTCTTGAACCGCTAGCTTCGTTACATCATGAGCGAAGATAAAACTTCCAGCATTGGCGGTTCTTTCAGGAATCATGCCGAGCTTGTTCATAGCAAACGCAGTCACGAACTCTGTACCAACAGTGGCGATGAATGTTTTGGCCGCTGGGTTACTTACAGAATTCACGGCACCTTTAATACCAAAGTTAAAAGGCTTTCCAACTTTCTGAGGAATCATCCCCTCTTCCAGTACAACAACAACGTTGGCGGGTCCGAGTTCCACTTTGTTTGTCACAATCTTTGAAGGTTTAAGTGCCTTCACTTGATTCTGATAATCTCCACCACGAATTTCTTTCGTTAAAGAGAGAATTTTAAATTGAAGGAAATCCTTTAGATCATTATAAGCATGGGTCTTCTCATAAAGTTTTTGATCGGGACCTTTGCCGCTTTTAAGATTGTCTTCAAATGAGCGAGTGTACTCAATGTTCTTCTTATTAAAGAGAGCAAAAACGCCTCCTTCAGCATCCAGGATCTTATACGCGTCCTTATATAACTGAAGGGCAATCTGATCATCATTTTTGATGTCACTGATCTCGTGAATCTGACCACCGAAAACCTTTAACATCAAATCTGTGTGATAAAGGGTTTTGGAAGTTGCAGAACGCTGAAGCTCAGTAAAGTAAGTGTCCCAAGCAAGAATGGTGGCGCGTGACGCCTGAAGATCAAGCTTCACACCCTTCTTTAAGAAGCGGGCGTAATAAGCTTTGGCGAGAAAGTAATGAGCGTAAGAGCGCTCGTAACTTGCTCCATAGAACTGATCAGAGGCATCGTTAATTAACAGCGAGGCCGCTTTGCTGGAAAGACGTTTCGTATAAAGTTTGTCGATGAGGTCGAGAGAAGTTTGAAAGTGAATGATAGCGTTATCTTCATCCTGGCGGGAAAGAGCAACTGTTCCCATTTCCATGTGCCAGAGGAGCGAGCTTTTTTTGTCTTCTTTAAGATCGCTCTTCTCCAGGATCGCCTGGGCCTTTTCAAAGTCTAGTGACTGATAGGCCTCACGGTAGTCCTTCATTTGATCTTTCATCTTGGAGGCACAGGCCCCCAAGAATAAAAGAACAGCTAATAGTAGGCAGTGAAATTTTACCATCCGAGAGAAGATTTCTCAGAGTACTTGAAGACTTTCGTACGAGTACGAAGAACCTCAGTCGCCTTCTCGATATCTGTCATACGAATGTTAACAGAGTATTCCTTGATGGTTTTGCCATCACGTTTTTCAGGCTTCATATACACGTTACCGAAGATCATGATGTCAGCACCTGTTTGCTTACCAATTTTCTTGGCAGTAGCAGGATCAACCATACCGTCATTTTGGTAAGTGATTTCTTTTAGGATTTTTTCACGAGCTTGGTTATCGACCAGT
Source organism: Peredibacter starrii (assembly GCF_034259205.1). Lineage (GTDB taxonomy): Bacteria > Bdellovibrionota > Bacteriovoracia > Bacteriovoracales > Bacteriovoracaceae > Peredibacter > Peredibacter starrii. The sequence continues at coordinate 3,274,386 of NZ_CP139487.1, forward strand.
TCGAATTCACCAGAAAGAGAAAGCTCGTTTAGTAGCTCATCGTTCAGGTCACCGATTGGGAAGTAAGCTTCAGAAGTTTGGTTTTGAACTTCAGCGATGAACACTTTTGGAGTGCCGAATTTCGCCTTCATTTTATTGTAACCAGGGTGAGCCTTCATTTGTTTAACAACGTCAGCAACCGCTTGAGTCGTATCAGCGCTCATCCAGTTATCAGTAATTGAAAGTCCTTTTTCATCAGACTCATTAGCATCAACACGCTTTGCTTTGAAACCACCACAAGAAGTGGCCAGCATAGAAACAGAAAGTAGTACGAATAAGAATTTCATTTAAATCTCCTAATTACACTTCACCGTGACGAGCTTTCACGAAGTCTTCATCAAGGTTTTCAAGAGCTTTCTTAACATTGTCTTTTAGTTCAGGATCGGCTTTTTCAACTAGATCTTCAGAAGCTTTATCAATGGCAGCTTTAAGACGAGCATCTTCCATACGGATAAGAGTCGCGCATGTGAAACCTACGTGGTCTTTTTTAGCACCAAGTTTCTGTTGGTAGTTTCTCTTTTCCCAGTAAGTCTTGATCACAGCAGCGCCGTGGATAAGAGATTGAACTCTTTCAGCAAGAGTATTAGAAACGTACTCTCTCATTGGAGCAGTTTTAGGATTGTTAGCGTCGATAGCGGCCTGGCCTTCAGTAGAAGCAGCTAGTGACTTCTGGATGAAAGTTGTGATTTCAGAAGCGATATCAGAACGAACATTTGCCTTTGCAAGGTTACAAGCGATTTCACGGTTTACTTTAGGCTCAGTCTCGTAAGAGAAGTAACGAAACTTCTTAGTGTCCATGTTTTCTTGAGCGACCCATACTTCAGCGTCTTCGATCCAGCCTGGACGAACAGTTGAAGAAGCATCACGAACTTCATAATCGCGTGCAATTGTTTCAGAGTTATCAACGTCCTTCACTTTCTTTTTTGAAGAACATGCCACGCCGAGAGAAAGAATCAACAGGACAGACATCAGCTTCATCATAGGAGCTCCTTTTCCTTAGTCTAAGTGTAAATCCGATAGGTGTTGTTCAATGTATTCGTTAAAAAAATGTTTTACTTTAAGAAGCGCGTCCGCTTGTGATCGACCAGTAACGGTTTCAGAGGCGGCCAGAACTTTAAGCTTCTCGCCTTTCTCAAAACTCGTCATGTTCATGGTGAAAGTGTATTTTTCAAAACCTTCAACGTTGAGGTATTCCTTAATTGAATCCACGTTAAGAGAAATCATCTTCGCAGCATCACCCTTAACGATTCTGAAACCAGACTCAGTCAAAAGCTCTTTTAATTTCTCTGTCATCCACTCAGGGGCCTGACCAACTCTAAGCGCAAGATTTTCAACACGAGGTCTCGTCTCTCTCCACGCCATGATCTCCTGATAAGTCATGCGGGCAGGACGACCTTGACCGGCCACGATTGAGTACTTCTCATTGAGCTTTTCGCGCTCGAGATAGAGACGAACGATCTTTCTAAGGTTGGTGCGACTTCTGCGGGCCCAAAGGACATTCAACTCGTCATCAATTTTCTGAATGCGATTACCTAGCAGATCAGATGCTTTGGTACGATCTAGAGAAGCAAGAGCGTAAGTCAGACCATCTTTTTTAAAATGTTTTTTTACTTCAACACCTTCAAGAATTTGATTCACTGATTCTTGAAGAGATTGCTGCACTTCCTGGCGAACCGTGTTCTGCCATGGGAATGTTTGAGAAGAAGTGGTGTTCACATTCAAGTCAGACTTAACTTGAACTTCGAAGATGCTCGCGAGATTTGCTTTTGCTTGGGCATCGGCTTGTGCCATGGTCTTTGATTCACCAGTTGCACATAATTCAGTGGCCTCTGCACAAGCTTCATAAGGCGCATAAATCCAACCGGGAGTTTCTTGGGCCGTATCGGAAAGTGTTGGCCGTTTCTCAAAGAGCGAACAGCTACTCAGAAGTAACAAAATCAGGATGTTTTTCATTTGGAAAAATTCTGAACTCACTTCAGATTAAAGTCAACGAGACTCTCAATAAGCTTTTGACGCCAAGCCGTGTTTATTGACGTTCAGACTCGGGAGGAGCAACCTCAAAGGAGCTTTCATTTAAGTATTTCTGATCAAAAAGGAGGCCTTTTTATGGAACATACCCTGCCCGCATTACCTTACCCAAAAGAAGCTCTACAACCCCACATTTCAAAAGAAACTTTTGAATACCACTATGGGAAGCACCACCAGGCCTATGTCAATAAATTGAATACCCTGATTAAGGGTACGAAATTTGAGAATATGCAGCTGGATGAAATCATTAAAAATTCTGAGGGGCCTATCTTCAACAATGCTGCTCAACACTGGAACCACAGTTTCTTCTGGAACTGTATGGGCCCTAAGGCCGGCGGTTATCCAGGCGGACGAATTGGCGAAATGATCACTAAGAAATGGGAAAATTTCGATAAATTCAAAGAAACTTTTTCTAAATCAGCGGTGGATAATTTCGGATCTGGCTGGACTTGGCTGGTCCAGAACTCGAAAGGTGATTTGGAAATCATGAATACTTCTAATGCCGATACTCCAATGGCCCACGGTATGACGGCCCTTTTGACCCTGGATGTGTGGGAACACGCCTATTACATCGATTACCGAAATGCCCGTCCGGACTTCGTAACGGCCTTTTGGAATGTGGTGAACTGGGAGTTTGCCAATAAAAACCTGCGCTAAATAGATTTTAAAGCCACTTCTACCCCCTAGGAAATCCGACTAGGGGGCCCTTCTTAACCTAACTTTAACCTTCCTTGAGTCCCGCCTTGTTATATATAATCGGTATATGAAAAACGCCACCATCCTAGTTATCGAAGACGAACAAGACATTCGTGACCTTATTAGCTTCCAACTAAAATCTGAAGGCCATAACGTACTCATCGCTGAGAGCGTTGATAAGGCAATCGGGATCGTTGAAAGACCGGACAAGATTGATCTTTTCATCATCGACTGGATGCTACCGGGTGTAATGAGTGGACTTGAGTTCACGAAGAAACTTCGTGCTCAGAAAAACTATAAAGACACTCCAATCGTTATGATCACGGCCTTGACTCAGCCTGAGAACATTGTGGCAGCACTCGATGCGGGGGCCGATGACTACATCACAAAACCATTTGATCTTAAAGTTTTAGAAGCTCGCGTTCGTGTTCAGCTTCGTGAACTTAAAACAGATAAAACTGACGATGACACACTTGATTTTGGTCTGATGAAGATTGAAGTTTCCAAGTGTCGCGTGATCGTTGAGAAAGACGAAATTAACCTCACTTCTACTGAATTTAAGATCCTAAGCATGCTGGCCCAAAAGCCAGGTCACGTTTTCACTCGTGAGCAATTCATCAATAACATCCAGGGCGAAAACATCTTCGTCACTGGACGTACAATTGATACCCATATCGCAGGTTTAAGGAAGAAAATCGGTCCAGCTGCCAATATGATTGAAACAATCAGAGGCATTGGATATAGATTCAAAGATGTCCTCTAATAAAACAGCCTACCCTTGGTTCTTCTTTTACCGTGTTATCCGCCTGGTCTTGGTGGTTTTCCTTCCCACGTTATTCTTAATCCTTTTTCTTTACCGATCCTCATATAAGCAAGGTCTCGTTACTCAAATGACGATTCAGATCGAAGAAGACCTAAGGCTTCTTCGCTATACCTTGGTTCAATCAGGCATTGAATGGGAAAAATGGTGTGAGAGCATACCTCCGCTTAAGGACGTACAGTATACACTGGTTCGTCGGAACGGAACTATCATCTGTGATAGCGCTGATAAAAAGTTGGTTGGTGAAAAACTCGAAAATATCACAGAGATTGTGCAGTCCCATGAAGCGAGATTTGCTTCTCAGTTAAGAAAGAGTGATCTCTTTGGAACTCAGGCGGTCTTTGCCAGTCTTCGTCTGGGTGATGATTTGATGATCCGAAAAGTAATCCCGGTGTCGTCTCTTAGAGACAACATGGATCGCTTTGACAGAGTTCTCTTTTTAAGAATCGTTCCTTTTTCAATCATTAGCTATCTTTTCTTCGTTTATTTCTTCTATCTATCGACTAAACCACTGGGAATCATTCTTTCGAAGGTTGAAAAATTTAAGGACGATATTCCATTCAACAAGAACCTCGAGCTTCTTTACGAAAGAGATGAATGGGCCTCTATTGAAGAGGCCTTGAACAAAGCAGATCAGAAGCTCCAGAGCCAGATGGCGGAATCTCGTCTGGAAAACGAAAAAAACACCGCAATTCTGGAGTCCATTAACGATGATATTCTCGCGATTGATAAGTATGAGACAGTTTTGTTCTATAACACTAAATTTAAGAACAACTTTTTAAAAACCAATGAAAATACCCAGATCAAACCGAAACTCTGGCATACATTTAGTGATGAAGAGGTACTCGAGGCATTCCGCTCGGTCCTACAAAATGGTAGACCTTCGTCCCTCAGAACGAAAAACTTCCCTTATAGTCACCGTCCGGAGCGTTTCTTTGATTTAACAATCACTCCGCTTAAGTCTTCTGATGGAACGATAAATGGTGCTCTGGGTGTTTTTTACGACGTAACGGAATTTAAACTCTCTGAGCAAATGCGAGTGGACTTCGTCGCCAACGTTTCTCACGAGATCAGAACTCCCCTTACTTCAGTCAAGGGTTATACTCAACTTCTGCAGGCGCAGGCCGGGAAGATCGATGAATCTCTTCACGTGTTTCTGGACAAGATCGTGGGGAACACTGAACGCATGATCTCGCTCTTTAATGACCTTTTAAATCTTTCTGTTATTGAATCACGTTATCTTCAGACTATGGAGCCCCTTGATTTACCTTCGATGGTTGAAACCGTGGCGAGTAACATCCAGACCAACTATCCAGAGAAGAAAGTAAACGTAACGTGGGACCTCGCAGTCGATACCATCACAGGCGACAGTCGTTTGATAGAACAGGTTATTTCCAATCTTGTGGATAACGCCTGTAAGTATTCTGAGTCTGATTCCATTGATATCAAGATCGCGAGCTTCGAGAAGAATGATAAGGCCATTCTCACTATCTCGGATAATGGTCCTGGGATCTCTAAAGACCATATTCAGCGAATCTTTGAACGGTTCTATCGAGTGGATTCTTCTCGCGAAGTTTCACGTGGTACGGGTCTGGGACTCTCCATCGTGAAACACATTATCTCAAAGCATAAAGGACGCATCTGGGCCGAATCAGAAGGCAAAGGGACGACTTTTATTATTGAGCTTCCATTAGAATAAAAATTCTAACTCCGCCGCATAAATTGACTTCTTATAAGCAAAGTTTTGGGTATCTTTGGAGTTGTTTTTCTGATACTCGTAACGAATATTTGCACGCCAGTTCTTCTTGAACGTTCTTGAAAGACGGAAGCTAGGATTAAATAATAGTTCTCTTCCACGAGCAGCTTGATTATTAATTGGGTCAGTTGATGTAAGCATCAAACTTGCAATTGGTGTAAACCAATCACGAACCTTGGCCATAATAAGATCTCCACGGACAGTAAAAGAATTCGTATCAAAAGATTCATCCTGAACTCTCATCTGATCATATCCCGCATACAGCAAAAATGTGTTTTGCTTGAAAACCATTAGCTGCTCATACGAAACACCAATGGACTTAGAATCAGCAGAGTTCAAGTAACTATCCAAGATACGATACCGTAGTCGCACAATCGACTCTCCTAAAGAGAAGTAATTAAACTTCTCTCCAATCATGAATGTATGAGAACGAGAACTAAACTCCAATTTTTCCTTCGCATTCACATCACGAAGGGCCTCGTTGAAATCATAATCGACTAAGAAGGCCGCAGGTTTCTTCCAAATGGTGTGCTCATAAGCTGTTCGGAGCGCCGGAGCGAAGAACATATTATCGTTGCGATAGATTTCGGGCACACGGTTAAAATAGTAGGTTTTACTGAAGCGGAACTCGGGGCAATACTAAAGTAATCGCGATGATAAAAAGTATAACGACCCATTAAATCCGTTTTTGAGTACATAGAGGCCTGTTTGGATGATGAAATCGTTGTGTCTGCGGGGGCAAATGTCACGTTTGTATCTTGACCAAATTCCTGTGCAGCACGAATAAAGTATGGAGGAATCAATGCTGGTCGACCATTTCTTAATGTAAAGAGAATCAGATCGTATTTCCGTTGCAGTGTTGTGATTTTTTCGCGAACAGTAGTGCCTAATGCAGATTCAGGACTTATTGCGAGAGCTTTTTCATATTGTGGAATAACAATCGTTTCTACCGACTTAAAAGCGTCAGGATGTTTTTCAACTTGTTCGAGGTAGATGTCACCAATTTGCATTTCAGAAGCTTGTTTCACTTCAATTGCTTCTTCTGGTGGAAGTTTATCGATGGCCTTGAAAAAAGTGAAGGCTTTCTTACGTTCACCCATTTCTTTAGAAATATACCCAATATAATAGAGGGAAACTCCTCGTTTGAACTTGCGCTTTACAGATTCACGGAATTGAAGACGTGCCTCAGGTAACTTTTCGGCCGCAAATAAGGCCTGGCCATATTCATAGTGAAGATCTTGAGGGGCATAACTATAACTCAGGGCCGCTTTGAAACTATTGATCGATTCACCGAAATCCTGGAGTCGATTGAAACAAATGCCTTTCCAGTAGTGAATAAATCCAAGTTTGGATTTCGAACTTTCATTTTTTTCAAGATTACTAAGTTCTTCAGTCGTTGCCTGATACTTACCTTCCCCAAATAGCTTCGCAGCAGTTTGATAAGTGGAAGTCTTCGTAGCATCTGTAATCTCTTGAGAAACTTCTTGCGCGTAAACAGACAAGCTCACGCCCAGAATTAGCATCCATGCTAAAAACTTCATCTTCATCCTTCAACTTCGGCAATATATTAAAATCTAGCTTTAATTACGGTTTAATAATAATCGTCGTGTCAGTAAACGGCGACGCTAAACGAGTAGGATCACTGGCCCCACAAATTCCACCTCCTAAACAAGTCCCACCCATAGGCGGAAGTTGATTTGGTGGCAATGGCAGAGGTTGTGGAGGCTGCGGCCCTGGACCTGGCATTGGCGGTAGATCAGGGTTTGGTTTCTGATCTCCATCCTCAGGCGGTGCCGGATCATCTGGAGTCGGAGTATTCTCCGGTTTAGGAGAACCAGGAGGATTTCCCCCAACAGGTGGTTTTGGACCATCCGATGACGGTGCTCTTTCCTGAGTATTAGGCGCAATGTTTCCACCCTCATCTATAACGACTTGATTCGTATAGGTATTAGTGTTTACGTCCAATGTACTTTTCGGACCTGGCTGAATAATTTTTCCAGACTCTGGATCAATCACTGAACCGTTGGCCGGTTTAAAAGCATCCCCTTTAACATACCCTTTTGCTTCAGCAGAAGAAGCTGAACCATGATTTGTATCTGTAGAAGCGATTTTCGAAACCTCAGTTTTCAAAATACCACTCGTGTTACTAACCTGCTGTCCGCTTAGTCCAGCAGGAACAACTGTCGCAGTCACACTTTGTTTCACAGGTGATGAAGCAGCATCAAACTCTTTGTTCTTCTCTAATTTTTCATGTTGTTGAATGTTTAATAGTGCCGGAACAGTTGGAAGGGCCCTCGTTGCATCCATGACTGAGAACTCCCCTGGGAACATGCGTACACCACGATCCACAATCTCTTCCAGACGAGTTGTATTCATCTCACGACGGTTTTCTAATTTGTTAAATACAATCTCCCCTTCAAACAGTACTGTCGATGTATTCACGCCGTTCGTAGAAATCATGAAATCCGTACCACGCACACCCATTACAGCGTTCTGAGTTTTAATGAAGAGCTTAGATTTATCCTTATTAATCTGAAGATAGTCTTTCGTCACTTGCGAACGAATCTTACCTTTCACAAGATCAATTACACCTGAGTCTTTCCCAGAGAACGATTCGATTTTCATTTCAGAGTTTGGACCTACGTTCATCGAAGACTTATCAACGAAAATAAGTTTCACAAAACTTTTATCGGCCGTTTTAACAACTGCACCGTCTTCCACCCAGTCATCTACTTTTAATGGAGTTGTCTTACCTAGAGTAAGCACACTCGCCTCACCCCGCATGAGTTTAACGACTGCAACTTTCGAAGCTGCCAATGCACTCGCACACATAAGAGATAGAGCGATTAAAATCATGACTTTCATAGATGGCTTCCCGGTTTCCCCAAATCTCTCTGGGTTAAGTTCCTCTTAATTATACCTTTCACTGGACTGGCCTCAATCAAGGCAAAATCTCTCCAATTATCTTGAAGTTAGACCTCCCCTTGACCTTGAAACTGAAGAGGAATTCGAAAATTCCTTTTTACAAAAAACCTCATTATTTCAATAAGATGGACAAGCAAGTGCCAAAAGTAGTTGTCTTATTTAGTCTGAGCATTTCTAACGGGCCATGGAAAAGCACGGTAATTGCTTGAAAACCCGAGCGAACCTGTTTGCTCGTCAAATTTTCCTTAACACAATAGATAATTAATCAAGACCGTTCTTCCGATAGGAAATTAGAGACCTTAAGGAATGTTATGAAAATTCAATCGATGATTAAATTTCTACCTCTGCTTACAATCCCTCTTCTTCAGAGTTGTGGAGGACCAGCAACATCAACTGCGCAACTTTCAGTAAGTTCATCTTTTGTGGCAACTGCTGGTTCGCTAGGACTAGGTGGATACATCGTTGTTGGTGAAAACGAAACAACATCGAAGAAGTTTGTCATCTCTCTTTCTGGTTCAACCCAAACCAAGGTTCAATTAGAAAAAGGACGTTGGAAATTTGCGGCGGTTGGTTGGGACGGTAACAATCCATTTGAAGGCAACACAGTTTGTGGTTCAGTGCCAACAACTGATTTAAGTGCTGATACATCGACGGTTGAAATTCAAGTCACAAGTGCTGCTTGTACGAGTGCTGCACTTTTAACTGAGTTGAATGTGAAATCAATTGCCCCACTCGCTTGTGATATTTTCTATAACTATAACCAAGCAACGAATACATTCTCTCCGTTAACGACTGCCTTTTCGGATTCATTTTGCAACTCTCTTCCAAATGATTACCGCAGCGACTTCTCTCTCTATAGAGTTCAATCATTGAATATAAATAATCTTGGTCAGGAGTCAGCAGGCTTCATTTCAGAATGTAAATCTCTGACAACTGCGACTTCACTAAACCTTCCGTCTAACAAAGTTCCACTCCTTGTAAAGTATTATAAAAACTCTTCTGACTGTACTAACAATCGTAGGGCCCAGACCTATCTATTTAAAGGTGGTCTAACTGCCGGAAATCCTAACTTTGATCACATGATCAACTACAGTGGCACAAGACTTCTTCTTTCTTCTGCTAGAACGAAGAAAGGAAGAAGCCCATTCATGACAGAAATTCCTCGCATTAACTGTGGGATGAGTGGAACTTATTCGGATTGTTTTACCGAGCCAGTTGTTGACGGTCACATCAACGTTCCATTTCATGGTTCAAATTACGGAGATCAGATTGTATTAAAAGGTGTAGATCCTTCCATTACAAGCTGTACCCCTGCCATTATGAACTCAAAATTCTATTTCACTGAGAACTGTTCAGTAGATGAAGGCCGAGTAAGAATTCAACCTCAAAGAAACGAACTCCTTTGTCAGGCCACTCCTTTCTACCAGAGCGGATTTAACATCAAGGACATGTATTTTCGTAACAACAAACTCTACATTTTAAGAAGAGATACTGGTGTCTATAAAGACTTTGTTGCTGTTTATAACCTGAAAGGTAAGAAGCTGGCAGAGTATGATTTAGGCTCCACAGATCATTCTAAATTTGCAGTAAGTGCTGATGGTTCAAAGATGGTTGGTTATAGCACTTCCCAACTTCATACTTATACCGTTATAGGAAATACAGTTACTCCGGTTTCTCATGGTTTATCAGGCGTAACGGATATCGAAATTCATCCTGACGGAACCTATATCTATGTGGCCTACGGGGCCCTCCTGAAATCTTATACATTCGCCGCCAGTTTTGTGAATCAACAAAATCTTACGAACGCAATCTCACAACTTAATATTGGCGGTGGTTATATCTACGCAGTTGAAAGCGGAAACAATGCTGTCCACTGGACTGCTCTAACGAACAACGGAATGTTGGGTAGTGATTTTGTACCCTCACAAGGGGCAATGCCTTCTGACGTTACGGCCATGACAGTAACAGATGCTTCAAAAATTTATTACCACGATGGAAATAACGTTCGGGTTTCAACTTCTCTACCTTCATTTGGTGCTTCAGTTGATGTTAGTATGTGGTCAACTTCGCCTGTAGGCATGGTAGTTTTTGAAAACAAACTGTACCTGGCCAATAACAATGGTCTTTACGTTTTAGATCCGGCGACTGGTAACCCGTTATCGAGCAATACAGGAAACTGTGCTGAATCACTAACCTTCACTCTTGGAACAGCATCTAAAACTCTTTCTGTTGTTGCCCATCAGAACCAACCGCTAAATCCTCTTTATAACGAGGCCTATAGCCTTATTGGTAGAACGTTTTTTACGGACACTAACTATAACTTTTATTACTTCCAATCTCTCGCTCACAATGATGAAGGTGTACGTACAGGTGGAAAGCTTGAGCGAATCCAGGAAATGCTAAGTCCAGAAGCTCTGGGAGGTTTCCTTTCTGAATATGCGACTTGTAATGATGTTAAGGCCGCAGCTCCATTCACTAGAGATCTAACTTATTTTGATGAGTCAGTGGGCAAGGTCATGCCTTTTAGTATCTCTGTAACGACTGGATCAGAATATCTTTCTCCCTATATTTGTGATGATATTGACTCACAAGGCTCTAGTTGTACTGCAACTTCCGCTTTCGCATATGACTTAGTTTTAAACTTCTCGCACACCGGAATTGATCGTCGTGAAAAGATGAGAATCAAACTTAAGTGTGGTGCTAAAAAAGGTTCATTCGAATCAGCTGATGTAGAATTCTCACCATCTGAAATTCGTAAAGAATTACTATTGTGGAACACCAACTCTGATCGTTACGCTCGTTTTGAAAGTTATTCACTAGATCAGGACACTCGTAAACGTGCAGAAGTGGTTAAGGTTGAAAAATCAGACTATGACCTACTACATGCCAGAAGTGTTCAGGTTGAATTAAATGGTTCAAATAAATCTGGCTCGGTTTCTGAGTTTGAGATCACAACGAACGATCTACTCCAAACTCGCATCTATGCCTCAGATACACTCGCTAATTTCACTGCCGGGAATGTCACAAATTTCCCGAACCTCAACTACTCGCTAAACGATTTAAAAGGTAACTTAAGCCTTTCAGACCTTCCTGCTTTCGCGGAGGCCAAGGCCTTCACTTCGCGCGGGAACACTTCTGTGAACGGTTCTACAAGTGTGGGTGGCTATTTTTCAAGTATATCGAATACTTCAATGTCAAAAGGCTTTTTCCAATCTATTTCAGACCTAAACATTGAGAGCAGCTCGCATTATATGTTCTTAGCTCCCGGAAACACTGGAGCTGTGTTTGAGCTCACCCCGTAAAATTTAGAAAATTATCCTTTAAAAACGCTATGTGCCTCCGCTAAAACCCCCTGTACTTCAGGGGGTTATTTTTTATGAAATTCATTTCAATTCTTTCTATTGGAATTCTGTTTAGTTTGAGCGGTTTTGCTCAGGAAGAAAAACTCATTAACGAGGCCTGGAAAGGTTTCTCTGATCCCCAGATTTTTGGTTCGGGATTTACTCACAAGCTTAACGATTTACCACTTGAAGGTAACGTTGATCTTGGGAACCGTGCTTGGTCAGGTGACTACTGGTCAGCAAAGAAAGGCAGTATCAATTATCGTTGGAATGCGCCGACAAAAATTGGTTACAAACTTGTTTCACCAAGTAAGGCGGAAGCTCAGAAGATGACTGAAGCAGAGTTAGCGACTCTTGCTCCATCTGAAAAACTAGATCTTCTTATGAGCCGGTACGACTACCCTCTTGTTCGTGAAGTTGATGGTGTTGCCACTCCAACTGCTTCAATTTGGGCCGGTATTTGTCACGGCTGGTCTCCTGCCACTCTTTATCACAACGAACCAGCACCAAAGCTTTTAACCAATGCTGAAGGGGTTAAAGTTCCATTCGGCTCAGGGGACATCAAGGCCCTTATTAGTTACTACTATGCTTTCCATCACGACGCGGGTTCTGATCAAATGGGCCTTCGCTGTTTCTTCGGTCCTTGGACCGGAGGTGCGGCCGCTCGCGGTTGTCAGGAAGATCTGAATGCTGGTGCTTTCCATATTGTTCTCGCGAACAAAGTTGGCCTTCAAAAAGAAGGGTTTGTGATGGATATGGACCGCTATCGTGAGGTTTGGAACCACCCGATTATTGGTTATAAATCCACAGTGGTTGCCAATAACTTGCAACCTTCAAGAGATGCTGCTACAACAGCCGTCAAAGAGATTCGCGTTAAAACGGTGATTACACATGCCGATGGCTCTGCTCCAACTTGGGGAACAGTGATTGGTACTGATAATCAAAAAACTGGAACTCAGGAATACACTTACCGCCTTGAACTAAATAACGAAGGCAAGATCGTAGGTGGAACTTGGGAATCAGCTAAACGTCCTGATTTCATCTGGAACGTACCTCGTGCAACGGAATTCTCAGGACTATTTACGGCACTTCCAGTGCTTTTAAACGACTAAGGATTTTATGACGTCAGTTCCTCCACAACCAGAAAACTCGTTTCGTATCGCTCTCGAGCTAGAGTATCCGGAATCAAGAATGGATAACGTTCTTCTGAATGCTCTTCGTGAACAAAACGAAAATGAGAAGCTAAAGAATATTTCTCGTGGCGCTTTGAAGGATCTTTTTAATTCAAAAAGAATCATGATCAAAGGCCAGCGTGCGAAATCAAACTCTTCTCTGGCGAAGGGTATTACTTACGTCGATATTTTAGGATTTTAATAAATGGTAAGAAGGACCTTCGGGTCCTTCTTAACTGATTGAACAATTCACTTCTAATTTATAATCATCAAACCAAACAGTTTTCTCAGAGTTTCCACGCAGCTCATACTTCTCGCTGATCGCTTTAGAATTACGAAACACCTCAATTACCGCCTGCTCTTCACCGGTCCATCCGGCCATAAATGATTTAAGACTGACTTTATCTTCCAGAGATTCTTCCATAATGACGCCTTCATTCTTTTGGCGCATTTCCGAAGTTTTTGCCTTGATGATTTTCTCACCTACAACAAGACCAGATTCTTCAGCGTAAGAAAGATTTAAACGACACTCGTAACTTGCCTTTGCCTTGAAACAGATGAAGAAAGTTGCGAAGATAGCGAGAGCAAAATTCATGAACAAAACCCTAACTTCTTAAGGCCCTTAACGAAATCCTGAGCTTCAACTTTACCGCTTAGGCTCCAGGTCTTCCAACGGTCAGTGCCTCTCACCATTGTAATGAAATTTTGATTTTTGATTTTTTCAAATTTTAAGACACACTTTTGAGCAAAGATTCTTTCTTCACATACACCCATGTCCTGAAGATTCAACATCTCTTCGTCAATGGCGGTAAGAGTGGCCTCTCTCAGAGGAATTTTGGAATGAATGACATTTTTTGAGTAGAACTCGATCACTTTAACTCCGACCGAGGTTCCAGGTCTCACATCACACTTACTTTCCGCGAAGGTGTGTACAGAGATCATCATTAATACTACGAAGAGAGGGAACTTCATAAAAATGCCTTTTCAAATTTGTCTGTTCAAGGCCATTGTATGAAATTCTGGATTTTACACTAGGCTTAACCCGCTATGCTTGTAAATCTTGGTTGGGGTGTCCAAAAAATAGACACTTAATGCGACTCTAAGGTGTTGTTTTTAATGAATTCATTCGCAAGCTTTAATAGGGTCTTCTTGCGTGTAGGTTCCATTTTGTGAAGGGAATTTACCATCATATTGAGTCTTGGGTTCTTCGAAAAATAGCTTTCATGCTTATCTATAAAGCGCCAAAAGAGTCCGTCCCAAACGTCGCACCAGTCCCCTTTTTTGTAATCCGACATCTTCAAGATATAGTTACTTCCAGAGATATAAGGTTTAGTCGCAAAGATTCCACCATCTGAGAATTGTCCCATTCCATATACATTGGGACCCATCACCCAATCAGCACTATCAACAAACATTTCCATGAACCATTTATGGACTTCATGCGGATGGAGTTCAGTTAGCAGCATGACGTTTGATAAAATCATGAGCCTCTCAATATGATGACAGTAGCCCAATTCATTGGCCTTCTTAATTGCGTCGTCTACTGGAGGAAGTCCTGTTGTCCCCTTATACCAACTGTCTGTCATTTTCCTTTTGTGCTTGAAGAAGTTTTTAGTTTCTTCTTCCTCGGAATAATTTTGGTAAACGCCTCTGACAAACTCTCGCCACCCCATAATCTGTCTTATAAAACCTTCTACCGAATGAAGTGGGGCCTCAGTTTTAAGGGCCGCTTCAATCACTTCTTGAGGAGTCAGTAGTCCCATATTCAACATGGGAGATAAAACAGAATGATAGAGATAAGGTGAACGATCGGTAATCGAGTCCTGATAGGTCCCAAAATCATTCAGATGATGAGTCATGAATAACTTCAGAGATTGAAGCGCACTTCTTCGGTTTGTCGGAAGCCAAAAGTTTTCGAGGTCACCCGGGTGATCAGGAAATTTGTCCTCAACAATCTTTCGGACTTCAGAAAAGTGTTCACTTTTTTTATGCAAAGGCAGATCTTTATTGGTCAGTTCTTTAGGGACTTTTTTACGATTCTCAACATCGTAACTCCACTTACCTCCCTTCGGTTTCTTGTTCTTCTCTATAAGAACTTCAAGTCTTCTCCTTTCCTTCTCATAAAAGCTCTTCATAAAAGGCCTAGGATGATAGAAAAGATAATTCTTAAATTCCTGACGGGAACAAAGGAACATAGGTGTTTCTAAAACCTCGAAAGGAAGTTCTAACTTTTCAAATAACCCAAAGAGAGACTTCTCAAAAAACTTGTCCTGGACTTCTCCAATCGTGATCTTTTCAATCTTTTCTTGTTTTAAAAATTTCTCTAATCGCTTTTCATAAGAAGTATTTGAAAGACTTTCGTAATGGACCCTATGCCCTTTGGTCTTCAATTCTTCAGCATATTCCCTCATGGCCGTCAAAAAGAAGGCAAGCTTGTGCTTATGATACTTGTAGTGAGTGCAAAGGCCCACATCCTCGGCCATAAAGACATGCTTCTTGAGGTGAGGTTCATAGAACTTCGTCGGAAACAGTTGATCACCAAGTATAATTAAGGCCTCATTCATAATGAAATTATGTGTCTTACGCATCTTTGGTGTCATTAAACAATTCTTAGGCAATTCTCTATTGTTTATCTCTCACTGCTTCACTCACGCCAGTGTTGAGACTTTCGTTCCTTTGAACTTTTGTTTTTTGTTCAAAGGGACGATTGCCATGTGGATTCCCACGATGTTTATCAAGTCTTCCTTTCTTTTTACCTTTCATAAAATCCTCCTAAGCGGATTTGTAATTCTTATTTTTCAGACCATCTTGAGTATGCTCAAGATCCTTAAGAATTTTGCCTTCTGGTTCATCTCTCACATCTTTTCCTAAAGCATCTAATCCAATTGGTCCTTTTGATTTGGTAATACCACCATCAACAAACCAAAGAGCACCAGTCACAAAACTTGCTTCATCGGAAGCGAGAAACGCATAGACATTGGCAATTTCTTCTACGGTCCCTCTGCGTCCCATTGGCGTGGCAGCGATGAGGCTTTTTTCCATCTTAAGATTCATCGGACCCGATTGTCGGTGAGTCCAGGCAGTGTCGACTGGTCCCGGACAAACACAATTGGCCCGCACTGAATACTTCGCTTGTTCAACTGCCACTCCTTCAATGAAAGCGTGGACCCAGGCCTTGGTTCCACCGTAGACAGTGTTATAAGGAATACCAATCTCTCCCGCCTCTGATCCGGCGGCGATGATATTTCCTTTTGATTTTTGGAGATGTGGGAGAGCGTACTTAGTCATGAGAAAAACTGTGCGTATATTGTTCAAAATCGTTTCATCGAAGGATTTTGTTTCATACTCCTGGGTCTCACCTGCGAAGAGAAAAACACCAGCATTATTGACTAAGACATCAATCCTTCCAAATTCACTTATTGCAAAATCGATGGCCGCTTTTGCCGTTTGCTCTTGGGATAGATCGCCTTGAAAAGGAACGGCCTTTCCTCCCATGCTATTTATCTTATTGACCACATCAAGCACCGGGTCTGACTTCAGACCACAGGCCACGATCTTGGCCCCTTCATGAAAAAATTTATGAGCAATCGCTTCACCGATACCAGTACCAGCACCCGTGATGATCGCTACTTTATCAAGTAGTCTTCCATTAGATTGAACTGTCATATAGTCCCCTTTAGGCGGCCTTCGCTAATTGTTCGCCATTTTCTGCTTCAGTTACTTTTTTAACGAGTGGTAAATCTTCCATGTTTTGGATGAAACGTTTGATGTTAGGATAAGGGGCGAAATCGATTTTAAGATGTTGGGCAATTCTAAATAACCCAATCGCATACATATCAATGACAGTAATATCCTCACCCATGAAGAACTTTTTATGGGCAAGATGATCGTTCATAAACTTCAAACGAACTTTTAGCTTATCATTCACAATATTTAAGTACTCTCCAAGCTTCTCTCGCGCGAAAAGTGGACCAAAGCCTTTGTGAAATTCTGAACTAAGATAAACTAACCATTCAACACTGCGAGCTCGCTCAATTGTTCCCGGCTCGGGCAACAGATCATAACGAGCATTTGAATCAGAAATATAGGCCAGAATGGCGATCCCTTCAGTCAGGACTTCGCCGTTATCGAGAATTAAGGCCGGTACATAATTTTTAGGATTGTATTTCTCAAGGATCGAATTCTTTTCGTGGAGCTTCACCTGCATGGTCTCATACTTCTTTCCGATTTCTTCCAGAAGAAGATGGACCCCGAATGCACAAGTTCCTTTAGCGTAAATGAGTTTCATAATCACTCCTTTGCTTATAAGGAGATGATTCGCGCTCATCTCTAACTAAGCAAGGGAGCGAAAGAAAATTGATTCTTTCTTTGGGATATAGAAGACCGAACAGGATCTATTAGGCTTTTTTAAGTCGGCTCTTCACCCATGGAATAACCATTGGAAGCGCTGAAACAGCAATCACACCAAAGATCACGATGTGGAAGTTACGCTTCACCACTGGAAGATTTCCAAAGAAGTGACCGGCCAGGATGAAAGTGAAGACCCAAGCGATGGCGCCCAGAACGTTATAAGAGATAAATTTCTTATAGTTCATCGATCCTAGACCTGCTACGAATGGTGCGAAGGTCCTCGCGATCGGAGCGAAACGAGCGGCCACAATTGTGAATGCACCCCATCTCTCATAAAAAGCATTCGTTTGGTTTAGATATTCTTTTTTGAAGAAGCGACTATCTTGTTCAAAAACTTTGGGCCCTAAATACTTACCTATATGGTAGTTAACGGTGTCTCCTAAAATTCCCGCAATAGTTAAACTAATCAGTAATATCCATAGGTCTAGACCGTTTTCTAAAGCAGTAAGAGCACCAAGAGCAAACAAGAGTGAATCACCCGGTAAGAACGGCGTCACAACCAGACCAGTCTCACAAAATATTACAATGAACATTAAGACATAAATCCAGGGTCCAAAGAGAGTCAGCCATGATAAAAGATGTTGATCAAGATGAAGAATAATGTCGAGAAATTGAGTCATGAAAATTTTTTACCGTGTTATTTTAATTTTGCTTCCTATCATATCTGCCTTTGGTCAGGAAGGATACCCTAAACCTGGCGTGACCATTTCAGGCGTCTTTAAAAACTCCTTCTGCTTCCCTGTTGTCGTTTCGGCCAACAAGAAAACCTGGTCCATCGATAGCTCTAAATCTCAAGATATCCAAGATTCAAAATGGGGAGAATGGAACTGGTTACCGGGAAAGGTAAGTCAGGTTTCAGAAAAGACAGTGCTTCATCCCCTAAAAAATAAGCCTCCTTTGAATTTTGGTCCAGGCCAGAATTCGGCCCATCAAGGAAGAAATAAATATGGCTACGACTTCCCGGCCGATGAAGGCACACCGGTACACGCGATTGAAAGCGGAATCGTTTCCAAAGTGGTTCAAAATTATACGAAGGCCCATGATGATCCTAAAAAAGATCTGTCTAATAAAGTAGAAGTGGTCCATGAAGATGGGACCGTTTCTTCTTATGTGCATTTAAAACCGAATTCGGCCAAGGTCGGCCCCTGCGAGAAAGTTAAGGAGGGCCAGATTCTGGCGGAATCAGGCAATACCGGCTATAGCTCGGGGCCTCACCTTCATATAGACGTTTATAGACCAATCGATGGCCTTAATTACACGACGATTCCTTTGAAGTTTAAGTAGCTGTCTAAACTTTAGACAGCGGATGAATTCATTTCAACTTCTGCATTAATTGGCCTCAAGACGAGTACAATCCTCGTCATGTTACAATTCATTATCGCCGCTATTTTATGCTCTCTTGTGATCAGCAACGCCTGGTCTAAATGCCTTGAATCGAACGATAAGAATAACAATTTATGGCGTCCCGATTTTAGTACCTCAGACCTAGGCACCATCAATATTCCGATGAAGCCAAATGGCCAGCAGGCCTGCTATCACCAAAGTTCTGCTTTGACTGTTAAGGCGACTGGGCTTGATCTAACGGGAGCAGAATTTGAGATCTCTCCTCTTCTGGCGGAATTTGAAAATGTACCTGAACCTCAGACCTATCAGTATCTCAATATCGAATACGGCGAAGATGGTGCTGCCACTAAAGTCAATGTTGTGAGCTTTCTTTGTAGTGGTGAGAAACCAATCGGTGCAGACGCTTTTTCAAGTTCTCTTAAAAAGCTCATCGAGATTAATGAAGATGAAAACAGTGAACCGCTATCAATTGCTAATGGCCAGGCAGCAGATAATCTTTCTGTGAATCAGGAAAAGAAACTTAAGGCAAAGGTCTACTTCCACTTTGTGAAACTCTTTGAAACCAGAAATCCCGGCGTATCAATTGAGAACATGATTAACTCAAACATTTTTGTTCCCAATATGATGGCCCATCACCAACTCTACTCAACGTTTTTTAGTCGCACAAACTCGAGCCTTAATGGATGCTCCAATGCCTTCCGTGAAAAGATGGATGATCTCCTGATTGAAAACATAATCGAGAATCAGCCCTTCCAGAGCATCGAGATCAGAAAAAAATTATTCAGCAGTAAATTTAGAATGAAATGGAAGATCTAATAAAAAAA
The DNA here is from genome assembly GCF_034259205.1 of Peredibacter starrii. Taxonomy (GTDB): domain Bacteria; phylum Bdellovibrionota; class Bacteriovoracia; order Bacteriovoracales; family Bacteriovoracaceae; genus Peredibacter; species Peredibacter starrii. Next base: position 3,293,741 of record NZ_CP139487.1, read on the forward strand.
GGGCGCCTTGTGGGCGCCCTTTTGTTTATTTCTTTTTAAGAGACTGGATGTAAGCGTGGATCGCTGGAACATCAGCTTCTAGCTGAGGAAATTTTCTCATCTGCTTCGTCTTTCTCTTAGGAACGAAACCAGCAGGAAGAACCTCAGGGTAACGACCTGTTCTCACTTTCACGATCATCACTTCAAGTGGAGCATCAACCAGTTCAGGACCGATGGCACCTTTAACGTTCGGATCCTTGTTGTGACAAGTAAGACAGTTCGCTGTGTATACTTCCTTACCTTTCGCGATAAGCGTAGCTGGATCAACAGCTGTTTCAGGAGTGTGAGCTTCAGTGGCCGCTGCAGGAGCGTCAGCTTTTGGCTCTTCCACTACTACTGCAGCAGGGTCCGGAAGCTTATCCGGTGGTGGAGCAACAACAGGAGTACTAAATGTTACGAATACGTAGAGGACCGCAAGGATCCCCATCCAAAAAATATTAGAAGCCATTAAACTAGAACCTCAATCAATGCATAAAGAACAACTAGAAGAGCAACACCACAGTGGATTACACCTTTAACTGTAGTCATAGGTCCTAGCTTACCTTTAATAGCGTTAACTTCTAGACCAAGAATGATCAGAGTCACAAGAGCAAGAACCATTCCAGGATTGAAATCTTCAGGGATAGTTAGAGGTAAGTGTCTCGCAGCACCCATGAAAAACAGAAGTGGGATTGAGAACATTGTGTTTGTACGAGAAGCAAGAAGAGCTTTCGGAGCTTTCGCAGCGAAAGAAGCATCAGGTGTTCCACCAGAAAGTGCAGCAGCACCGTTATTGATAAGACCACGCTGAATTGGCCAGATGATAAGCCAAACGTTAAGGAACATGAAAGTTCCCATAAGAGCACCAGTCCAGATGAAGATACCATATGGAGTCTTCATGAAGTCTCCACCAAGATCTTTACCAGCGATAAGAAGCATAATTAGACCAGAAAGGAACGTGAACATTGCGCCCCAACGGAACCACCACATAGCACGTGGAACTAGTTTCGCGAAAACGTTGTTCTTAACAGTAGCATCAACTTCAGGCATGAAAGCGCCTTGAACGAAGTTAAAGTAGTAAAGGTGACCGATCCAAGCAACACCGGCGAAAAAGTGGATCCAACGAAGAACCATCACTAGGCCGTCTTGGGTAAATAAACCAACATCCATAGCAACTCCTGAGTAGATATTAAAAAACGGATGAATAAAATTGTGCTTTCATTCTAGCGAGAAAGTCAGGAGTTTGAAAGGGTATTCATTGCGTCATTTGCCAAGGTGGATGATCTCCGAGCTCCATTTCCGGATCACGTCCAAGTTTTTTGAGAAGATTCCACTCGAGATCGAGAAAATATTTTTGCTGATACTCTGCTGAGAGTTCCATTCCATCTGTTTCACGAGAGCAATCTGAAGTTGGCGATGTGGCCCCTGAATTACAAATAGAGATTTTTATTTTTTGAGGATCTCCCATTCTTTCCAACCACTCTTCAAGTGTCAGAGGATTGGCGGGTTCAATGGCAGGATCCATGACATATTTTTGTCCCTGCACTTCTACAATTGAGGCCACATGAAACCACCAAGTGACGACTCCCCTAATGTGATTGGGAGTTTTTACTCTGAGATTTCCGAATGCAAAGACCTTGTCAGGAACGGGAATAAATAAACGATAGAAGTTTCGGCTGAAAAGTGCGGCCCTCACATAACAACCATCTGTTGGATAGAGCCATGAAATGCGTCTCAGGAAATCCGGATCACGAGATGTTTTGAGAAACCGTAAATCGCGTGCACTCTCAAATCGAGATTGCATTACGTTCAGATCTCTCCATTCAGTAGCACTTAAAAGACTTTGAATTCGGTAAGCACGAGCTGATCCCAGAGGAGAAGTTTTTAAATTCTTTTCTTTTGCAAGAGTACGAAGCACTCTCTTTTCATAGATCGTATAATCTTGATTTGGATCTCGATAAGCGGAGATTTCACTCTCAGCAAAAACCATAGAAGAGCTTATTAGCATAAAACACAATAGCTTTTTCATGACCGTTCTCCTGCTTATTTACTTTGATCGGGAGAGGCCTAATAGCCAAGAAACGGCAGGCAGAGACGGAGTTTTTATCTTCGAATAACACTAAAAACTCTCAAGGTTGGCTTGAGTTTGTGCTGACCATAACACAATGCGGAATATATTTTTTTTGCAATCCCTTAACTTTCCTTAAGAGTTTTTCCTATAGGTAGAAACACTAATCATCAGAATTCATGAGTATTTTTACCTATCAGACTTTTTTAATCAGGCTGATTTCCGCGTCGCGCTGCGCCTCAAAATTCCTCTTGTGGTAAATCCGAAATACTAAATAATCAATACATAGAGAATTTTTTAATTTGTTTTTAACACTTTTAACACTTTTCAAGGGAGAAAAGAATGAAAGCTACTCTGCTTTTCATCGCAATGGCACTTGTATCGACAAGTGTATTCGCTGATGCAAAAGAAGACTTCATCGCAGCAGTCGTAAAGAGCTGTGGAAAATCAAAAGAAGATGCAGAAAAGATGGCCACTCCTGGTCGCTCTGGAAACATCATCAAGTGGCAAACATGTAGTTCATCATCAGTGGATATTGATGGTTGTTCTGTTCAATGCGCATCTAGTTCTAAAATCGGTAACTAATCATTTAAAGAATAAGGAAATTCTTACATGAAAAAATTTATTTCGAGCTTAGCGGTACTTGCTCTCACAGCACCTGCATTCGCTCAAGACACTAAAGCTTTAGAGTCTCGTATTGAAGCACTTGAACTTTCTCGTGATCTTAACTGGGTTAAACTTGGTGGATCTCTTGAAACTCGTTATGACTACATTGATTACGAGAGAAACAAAGGTTATTCACTTAACGGTGCGGCAGTTAACAAAGGTGGAAGAAATGATTCTTACTACCGTATGTGGGCCAACGTTAATATGGAAGCTAAGCCATCTGATCGCTTAACTTTCTTCGGCCGTCTTTCTATGGCGAAATATTTCTCAGTTCTAGGCTCTAACGGCCAACCGACAACAGATTTCGCAGATCTTGGCGATGGTCAAAACATGAACCGTTCTTTCCTATTCATGGAAAGAGCATTTGTTAACTACTCTATCGATAAGAACTGGACATTCACAATGGGTCGCTTGCCAACGATCGATGGTCCAAACAAACATATCGCCCTTAACCAGCAAATCATGGGTAACTACCCGACTCTTGCTTATTCAGCTATCCTAGATGGTTTCGCTCTTACTTATGCTACTCAACCAACAACTGACAGCGTTCTAAGAACAAAACTTATCTATACTCCGCTACAAAACGTAAACTACGCTGGTACAGGTTCTTCAAATCTAAAAGATGGTAATGGTGATTCAATCAGAACATCTTCTGATTTCGTATCTCTACTTGTTGAGTATGAAAAATACAATGCTTCATGGTTCAAAAAGAACATGACAATTTTCCAAGCTCTTCGTGGCGAACAAACCCCATTCTATCAACCTCCATTCGATGATGGTAATCCAGTAACTGAAACGACTGGTTCTGACCTTTATGTTTCAGTTAACCGCTTCGTACTATATACTGACTTCGAAAAAATCGCTGGTACCAACTTCGATCTAGCAGCTCAAGTGATGTACTCAATAGTTAATTCTCGCGGTAGCCTAGTAAACAACCCTAATAGCCCATCAACTACTATTGGTTGGGGTACTGACAAGCGCTCTGATGATCAAACTGGTTACGCTTCAGTTATTACTGCTCGCTACCAACTTGACCTACCATCTCTTAACCGTCCAAAAATCGGTGCTGAGTGGTTCCACTCTTCGGAAGATGCATACGTATACGATGCTGCTAACGTGAACCCTATCAATATGTACGGTTCTCAAGACGCTGACGTTTACCACGTGTTCTACAACCACACATTCGATGGTGGTCTAGCTCTTAACACTGGTTATATGTACCGTAAGCAGAACTCTGTTCGTGGCTTTTCAAACGTTCTTGGTAAAAACCAAGATGCTGATAACAAAGATCAGAACGTTTACGTTTCTCTACTTGCTACGTTTTAATCCGACTGAATCAATCAGGGACCGCTTCGGCGGTCCCTTTTTTTGCCAACTTAAGAAGATTTCCTTTTAAAAGTTAAAGACCCCTTAAGAATTCTTTTCAGCATACGAAAAGATATTAGTAACTCTAACTGGGGCACTCCATGTTTAAACATTTTAGTCTAAAGTTCAAAATGCTATCGGCCTTCATGCTGGTTGCGATGTTCGTTCTCATCGTGGCCGGTAGTGGATACTTCTCAATGAAAAAGGTGCATAAAGAATACGACTTTATCGCCAAAACAGTGGTTGATAACCTCAAGATCATTAACGACATGGGCTCTAAAACTCATGAGGCCAATCGTCACCTTCTTCTCGCTTATATGGCAGTATCAAAAGATCAGCTTGATCCACAGATCGCAGGTTGGAAGAAAGAAGTAAAAGCTTTAGAAGATCTGGACGTTGCTTACCGAGCGGTTCCTTTTCAACCAGGTGAAAAAGAACTTCACGACGAGTTCTATGCAGCTTGGACTGCGTATCATAAAAGTGGTGAAAAATTTCTAAGTTACTTTGGAACCTTTACTGAAGAGTCTTGGGTAAATGCAGTGATTTATTCAGAGAAAGAGCTTAACCCTGCTCGCTCTCGTATGAATGAGGCCTTCAGAAAGCTCTTTGAATATCACGGAGCCAATGCAGCTGAAAAAAATGCGACCGCTGAAGATGCTTATGCTCTGGCCAGCTGGTTAAGCATGGGCTTCTCCGTGGCCGGTATCGTAGTGGCATTCGTAGTGGGTTGGTTCTTCTCTAATTCAATTAGCAATCGCCTGAATGAATTCTCAAACGAAATTAAAGGTTCGTCTGAGAAAACAAATACTGCTTCTCACGAGCTAACTTCTGCATCATCAACTCTATCAGAAGGTGCAACAGAATCTGCGGCATCGCTGGAAGAAACAGTATCATCTCTTGAAGAGCTGTCTTCGATGGTAAAACTAAACTCAGATCACGCAAAAGAGGCCAACTCGCTTTCTCAAAAATCTCTTGTCTCTGCAGAGAGCGGCGAAAAAGAAATTACAAGTCTAATTTCCGCCATGTCAGATATGTCGAAGTCATCTAAGAAAATTGAAGAAATCATTAACGTTATTGACGACATTGCCTTCCAGACAAACCTCCTTGCTCTTAACGCCGCAGTAGAAGCTGCACGTGCCGGTGAACAAGGTAAAGGCTTTGCTGTCGTAGCAGATGCGGTTAGAAACCTCGCCTCTCGTTCAGCAGCTGCCGCAAAAGACATCAATAGTCTTATTGCAGAGAACGTAGAGAAAACCGAAGAAGGTGCTAAGATCGCGGATAAATCCGGTGTTGCACTAAAAGAGATCCTGACGTCAGTTAAAAAAGTGGCGGACCTAAACTCAGAAATCTCGGCCGCTTCGCAGGAACAGGCAAACGGTATTGAACAAATTTCACGAGCCATGAATCACCTTGATACCGCCATCCAATCAAACGCCTCTTCTTCTCAGGAAGTAGCAACTTCAGCAGAGGAAATGATGGCGCAAGCAGAGACCCTTTCTGCACTAGTGACTGATCTAAGAAAGTTTGTGAGTGGCTCAAAGGCGACACCAAAAACTTCGCAAAAGGCCCCTCCATCTTCTGGAGGCAGTCATAAGAAAAAAGACTTCAAGGTCGTGAAGTCACATGCGGAACCGAAGGATCCACCTTCGAAATCAGCGGCGATCCTACCATTTGATGATGAAGAGTTTAAAGTCGGCAAGGCCGAAGGATTCTAATAAAGAAAGGGGCCTTAGGGCCCCTTATTATTTACTACTCGCTGGAAGTCTCGGACTCGTATCAACAAAGCCCTGTTTCTTTTCCCAGGCCCTCACCTTCACTCTGGCCTCATCAAAAAGCTTCTCGTAATTAAGTCTTCTGACTTTTTCACTCGTTTCTTTGGAAAGAAGATTCCAAAGCGGACCGTATTGCCAATAAACTTTCTCGTGGCTCGCTTTATCTGACGGTGCGACCTCATCAGTCCCAAAAAGAAATCTATCCGGATATTTTTCAAGAAATGCCGCCATCTTTTTTACACTGTCAGGAGTTTTCACAACATACTTAGCGACCTCGTCCCAGGAAATATCAAAGTAAACATGCTTTAGTTTTTTATCATCGAGTATTTCCTGAATACCTTTGAGCTGACTCTCAATCGGTTCAATGATCCGTCCCAGACCGGCATGGGCCCAGATAATTTTCGTTTTAGGATGTTTTCCCAGAAGTTCCTTCATTTGTTTGAAGAAAGCAGGATCGGTTCCGTCTTTTGGGAAAGGAGTATTAAAATCACTATGCATAATTGCCAGAAGTCCAACTTCACCAGCAAAATCCAAAATTCGGTCCAGCGCTGGGTCAGTTAAACTGGCAACATCCCCTGCCACTTTTGAGGACACAAATTCTTTATGAATAGTGAACTCTCCAATTCCTGTGAACACACCGGGAAAGGTTTGCAAGGTTCTTTTGATATGATCGACTCCATACATGTCTGTGGGATTAAACCCTGTGATCATTGGATCTAATCTTTCCTGTGACTCCTTAGGCAATGATCTATAAGCCATCGCAATGAAAGCATCAGTGAAAGAGTAATAGTAAAGTCTCGCGTCCGTATCAAGATAATACTTTGGTGCATGGTCTTTTCCAGAAATCCGATAAGACCACTGCTGCTGAAGAGGAATGCCAAATACAGTAGATCTACCGACCGTATCTCCCATGATCTCAATATATTTCTGGATCGGAGTTCCTTCCTGAATATAGTTGGTCAGGTGGAAGTGACTATCATTGAAACGATATTCTGCCCGGGCGTTTAAGCACCCGAGCAGAAAAAGGGGAAACAATATCTTCTTCATATTATCTCTCATCTTTACCAATCACATATTCACCCTGAGGCTTAATATCATATGGATTGGCATTAAGTTTTTCTGTGATAAATTCGATGGCACGCTGAGCACGCACACTATTTCCGGCCTCATCAAGACGAGGAGAGAAAGCGGCGATACCAAATTTCCCGGGAACTACTGCAATCACACCACCACCTACACCACTTTTGGCAGGTAGACCGGTTTTGAATAACCATTGACCTGTTGTATCGTACAATCCTGCCGTCGACATTACTGCAAGCACACTCTTAACGTGTTTTTGATCAATCACTTTTGTCTTTGTCACTGGATTGAAACCACCGTTAGCAAGTGTTGCTGCCATTGTGGCAAGGTCTTTGGCATTCACATTGATTGAACATTGTTTTGTGTAAATATCGGTCGCCTGCTCCGGATTGGTTTTGATGATCTCATAGGCCTCCATCAATTTACCAATCGCCTGGTTTCTTTGGTTCGTCGCCGCTTCTGATTTATAAACTTCTTCATTCAATTCAAGAGGACGACCGGCAAAAGCGCTGTGAATGCTTACAATTTTGTTCCAGATCTCATCAGCATTTTTACCTTTCACCATCGAAGTTGTTGCAATGGCCCCCGGGTTAACGAAAGGATTCATCTCCTTGCCTTTATTTTTCTCAACAGCAACAATCGAATTAAAAACATCACCAGTGGCATCAACACCAACAGTATCGGTGATTTGTTTTTCTCCCGACTCTTGAAGCACTTGAGATAAAGTAAACACTTTAGAGATGGATTCAATTGCAAATAACTTTTCAATGTCACCTTCTGTGTAGACTTTTCCGTCCACCGTTACTAAGGCAATACCAAAAAGCTCAGAAGGAACTTTGGCAAGAGCAGGAATATAATCTGCATTCTTCCCTTCCTTTAGTCCCTTGAATTTTTTATGGGCCTCAGTCAGAGTTCCTTTAATATCACCCACACCGGCACTTGGTGTAGTACGGGCGAAAACATTTACTGATGAAAGTAAAATTAAAGCAAAAGCCAGATTTTTCATAAAACACTCCTAGAAGTCGTTGCTAGAAAAACTATATTTAAATGAGATCTGAGTACGAACATCATTCCCATAATTTCCATCATTGTCTGTACGAGCACCCCAAAGCATTTCCGCACCCATCATGACGTTTTTCACAGGTTTATGAAGAAAGTTTACAGAGGCATACTCCCCTTTATGAAAAGCACTCCCCTCCTGAAAACTTGTATTATCAACTTGTGTACGAGAATAACCAATTGATGAACTGTTCTTTGAGTCCCAGTAGTGATCGTAATAGGCCACAATCCCAAGAAGCGGAACTGCTTTGGCCTCAAGATCGGCCAGGCGTCTACCTTGTGGTGCTAGATCCACACCACCATCGTTCATGTAGCTCGCAATACCTTGTCCATAAACGGCAGAGAGGATCAGTTTATCAGTATCAAGAAATTTAATATTAGTACTGACATTCAGACCCCAACCAAGCTCATGATCCTTTGGATTGTTGTTAGGAAGTCCGGTTGTTTCATATCCAATTCGACGAAGAATACCACCAGTTTGGAAATGACCCCAATCACGATTCATTCGAAACTGTGCCGTAAGGTCCGGAAGCTTTTCATCAGATTGAAGATTATCACCAAACTCCGGCGCCACATCTCTGATTTGGCCGGCATCGATATCATCACTCGGTTTCTCCAGGGCCACTGAAAAATTATTGTCCCCTTTGAGAGGTGTATATCTGATTTGTGGATTACGCAGGAAAACCATCCCGGCGGGCCCCCAGTAATCAATTGTGTTAGGAAAAACATCAATGTCCATGAACAAACTGTGAGTTTGACCGGCGAGCCATTCTTTCCACTCTCCATAAGCATGACGTAGACGAATCGTTGTTTGACCTTCATCTACCCCTACCCCGAACATATCAATTTCAAACTTGGTGTAAACGCTTTGATCTTCAACAGGCAGAGTTCCTTGCACACCGAATCTACTTTGACGAGCACCAATGATGGCCTGGCCATCACTACCAAATTGACCTTCTTCAGTTGGAATTCTCGATGGTCTTAAAGTGTCGTCCCAATTTGGATCAACTCGATCGAAATCCTGAACATAGTCAGCTTGAACAAAACCATAGACTTCGAGCCGATTAGGTTTCTTATCTTGTGCATAGGCGCCTGTCGTTAACAGCGCCGCAAGTAAGGCATATCGACTTTTCATAATTACTCCTGATCAATTCAGTTAATATGAGCAACCTGAATTCTTAAAGGTGCAAGCTCAAGGCCCTTTTGTGGCCGTCTACATCAATGATTGGATTCAAGCTTTTGATGGGGATCAATCCACGACTGAGTTAACAAATTTAATCTCTCTTAAGTCCCAAGATGACCTGTTTTGTTGATATGGTTTTCGGAATTTTTGAGGGGGCCCTATGTCAAGACTCCTGATTCTTATCTGCACTTTGATCTGCTTTAAAGCAGAAGCACAGATCTTCCAATTGAAAGTCACAGACTACGATGGTCTTGATTCAATCAATGCCGTGAAGATCTTTATCGATTCCGAAGTAAAGAAGATTGAAGATTCTGTGAATAAAGAATTTCCCAACGACGCTCCCAGAAGAATTCTGCAAGGGATGGGAGACTCAAATATAATGGCCGCAAAAGGAATCGGAACTGATTATACCTCTGCCATGCAAGTAAGTATGATCGGTGCCACTCTTGGAGCTGGTGCGGATTTTGAACAAGAGGAACACACGAAAAGTGAAACCAGCGGATACGCGGCCGCTCCCGGACTCATGCTTGGTTTTAATTTGGGCGCTTTAGGAATGAATGACATCCTTAACATGGAAAGCGATAAGCTCAATATGTACGTTAATGCCATGAGTACGAAGTACATCCAATCGCTGGATGATGAAAATGATCGTACACTCGTTGGTCTTGATATGACTTCTGTTGGGGTTCACTTCAGATATCATCTGGTGGATAAAAGCGATGTCAATCACAGATGGGGGGGACTAAAACTCACCTGGGGCTATGAATATAATCATTCAGACTATACTTACGAAACACGACTCGACCGAATGATTAATATCATCGGGGATAATGAACTCCTCCAAGGTCGTCTAACTGGTACACCTAAGGCCATCGTAAAAGTCAGAACACATTCCTTCCCACTGGCGGTATCAACCGATTACCAAGTTCTGTCCTTCTTAAATATATATGGAGGAACAGGTATGGATTTTAATATTGGTTATGCTAAAGGTATTGGAGTCGCCAACGGAGACGTAACTCCGGTTCTGTGTACCGGCGGAAGTTGTGGTCCTGGTAGAAATCTTAAACTTCAGGCCCAGGCAAATCTAGATACATCATCTTTGGTCACACCAATTACGGTGAGAGCATTTGGTGGATTTCAACTTAGTGCTTCTCACTTTAGTTTTTATACTCAAGTGGATAAAGAAGTACTCACGGAGCTCGTAAGTGCAACGGTAGGGATCAGGTTATTTTATTGACGCTGTCCCGCCCCTCTCTAATAATAAAAGAACATGAAAACAAATAATGTTCTTCGCGACTTCTCATTCTCCAGCATCACGGCCGGTTTTGTTTCTGATCTTGTAGGATATGCCAGCTCCGCCGTTCTCATTTTCCAGGCCGCAACCTCCCTTGGTCTCCCCCCAAATGAAGCAAGCTCATGGCTCGCTGTTCTTTGTGTGGCAATGGGAGTACTGAACATTGTTTTATCTCTTCGTTATAAAATACCCATCATGTTTGCCTGGTCGACTCCGGGTGCCGCACTTCTCATTGCCAGTCTTCCTGGTGTGCCGGTATCTGATGCCGTAGGCGCTTTTCTTTTTTCTGCTGTTCTCATTACCTTAAGTGGAATCACGGGTTACTTCGAAAAAATTATGGATAAAATTCCGATGTCAATTGCGTCGGCCATGCTTTCAGGAGTGCTATTGAAGTTTGGGCTTGAGGTCTTTAATTCCATGAAGACTCAGTTCGCTCTCGTGTTCACCATCTTCATGATCTATCTCCTCTTCAGAAGAATTTCGCCTCGCTATTCAGTGGTTGCTGCCTTCTTCACTGGTTTGATTTTGGCAGGAGCATTGGGACTTTTAAATTTTAGCGAAATGAATCCGGAACTCGCGATTCCTGTCTTTACAACTCCTACTTGGGACATCAAGACGATTATTAGCGTAGGTCTTCCATTGTTTATTGTGACGATGACTTCCCAAAACATGACAGGCCTTGCGGTATTGAAGGCCTTTCATTATAAACCGGAAGTATCAAAACTCATCACCTGGTCTGGTATCACTAATATCATCATTGCTCCCTTTGGTGGATTTGCTATTAACCTCTCTGCCATCACGGCCGCCATTTGCATGGGCCCAGAGTCCCATGAGGATTCGACGAAACGTTATACGGCGGCGATTTCTTCTGGAATCATTTACATCATCATGGGAATTTTTGCTGGATCAGTTGGTGCGCTCTTTGCCGCATTTCCAAAAGAGCTCGTTCTGTCAGTGGCAGGATTGGCATTACTCGGGGCCATTTCACAAGGACTCATGGCAGCGGTTCAAAATGATCATGAAAGAGAACCCGCGATGATGACTTTTTTTGTGACGGCATCAGGCGTGACACTTGCAGGAATTGGTTCTGCATTCTGGGGAATCACGGCCGGGATTCTTACACTCCTTATTTTAAGATTTAGGCACTCAAAACAATAATACATTTACGCTTGAGGTACTCGAAAGTTTCCTGCGCCAGTGGCATCTGAAGTGAGAGACCAACTCTCACATCTCCACGCTTCAAGTAGTATCCTTTAGGAGCGATATAACAGACCGAACCCAGGATATCGTGCCTCAGCGGTTTATGATCAATGGACTTTAACCAGAAACTATCATTCTTTTTAAAGTAGTCTTTATTTTGTCCCGAAATCAAAATACCGAAACCTCTTTCAGAGACATCAATGATACGAATTTCCATTTCATATGTTGTTTCACGTAGAGTGCGTTCCACTCTTTTTAGTGAAAGCGAAATGTCTGAATTAAACGGAAGAACATAGCGTTCTCCTTTTCTTTCCTCCAGCGCACGGGCCTCTTCAGGATAGTGACAGGTGATTTTATCACCGTTGACCTTAAACTCTCCCGGGAAAAGTCGAAAGATAAGATTCCGATAGGAAAGGCGAATATAAATCGGTTTATTAGGATCGATCTCTACAACTGTAGGAGTTCGAAGAACTAAGAAATCAGATTTAATGTCGACTAAGATTTGAATGATCTGTGATACATGTCGATTGGGTTCACCAGCGCGATTCTGCCAGATGTCTCCGCCAAAGAGTGCAGCTTTCTCAATCACCGTAATGATTTGAACACGATTCTCTAAGGCCTTAAGCTTCGACATATCCATAAAACACTTCCTGTTGAATTACTGGATATAAAATTGGTTGGTAAGATCTATCGACACTCTTCCTTAGAAAATTAAACCGGACACAAGTTATTGATATTTCTGCGATCTTTACGATGATTTTAGTTTTAAAAGGCCAAGGGATGGGATATACACACCCGCCTATGAAAACACTAATTTTAATCCTAATTATGACCATGTCTTCTCTTGCCCATTCAGCTCAATACACACTTCGCGAAGGTAAACTTCACAAAGGTGGCGTTGCCTCTGTAGAGGTCCTTCCTCACAGTGGCCTTTTCATTGTGAAGATGGATTATGAAGTTTATAAACGCGCTTGGGTTCCTGCTCCACCAGAAGCTCTTAAAGGCGACACGGTTTTGGAATTACCGACTCAATTTAAAGATGAGCGTGGCTACCTGGAGCTCGAAACTCTTGGGTCAATGAGCATTCCGGATGCTGAGTTAAAATTCATTCGTCGTACAAATCTAGGTAAATATCACGATGCATATGAAGCATTAGTATTACCGAAAAATGGAAAAACAAGAATTGAAGTCATCTATCATCCGGACGTGCCTGGTGCAGGTTGGGCGCAAGTTCGCATCACTTTCATCAGCAATGTTCCGCTCCTCAATGGCTACCAGGCCATCGCAGATTTAAAAAACTAATAAGGTCTTTGACCATCGGCCGGGGCCAGAGGATTCGACGGCCCCGTTTCTCCATTAATCGTCGTATTAGAATTTCTGAATGCCGGTGAACGCTTCAGAAAATCCGCAGGGAAATTAAGAGACGGCTTACTGATCTCATCCAAGGCCTTCAAATGTTCCGCAGATAACTTCACATCAAGTGCCGATAAATTATCTTCCAATTGCTCAATGGTTCTCGCCCCAATGATTGGTGAAGTTACTCCCGGTTGGGAGCAGACCCATTTGAGTGCAACTTTTGCAGGAGTAGATTTAACTTCTTTTGCGATTTGTATGACTTTTTCAACCACATCATAGGCATGATCATCTAAAGATGATGTGACCCACTCACCTCGACCGGCCTCAACATGATCTTTATTCTCTCTTCTATATTTTCCGGAGAGAACTCCAGACTTCAGCGGACTCCAGGGCGTCACTCCCATGCCGAGTTCTTGCGCCATCGGAATTAATTCACCTTCAACCGTTCTTTGAAGAAGTGAGTATTCAACTTGAATGGCACTGACTGGAACCCAACCTTGAAACAGGGACTTCACATGGGCCTCAGCGACTTTCCAGGCAGGAGTATCTGAGAAACCAATGTAGCGAACCTTACCGGAAGACACGAGATCATCCAGAGCTCTCATCGTTTCATCTATGGGAGTTTGATAGTCCCAGCAATGCATCCAATAAAGATCAATATAGTCAGTCTGAAGCCTGCGAAGAGATTCTTCACAAGCATGAATAATACTTTTTCTTCCTGCCCCACCTGCGTTTGGATCTCCAGGTTTCAAGGTCCCAAAAAACTTCGTGGCAATCACCATCTTCTGTCTTTCAAAAGGATCTTTTCGGAAAAAATCTCCAATGATTTTTTCTGAATGGCCATAAGTATAAACGTTGGCGGTATCAATGAAGTTCCCGCCTAAATCTATATAACGAGCAAGAATTTTTTCGCATTCAGGAACCGATGCTCCCCATCCCCAATCCTCACCAAAGGTCATGGTGCCGAGACATAAAGGGCTCACTTTCAGACCTGATTTTCCGAGTGTCACATAATGATTAAGAGGCATAACTGCTCCTTTTTCTCACTATGATAAGGACCTCTTTCAGGGAGAGGTAGTCGCACACGCTTTGTCTATACTGCTTTAGTTAGTTATGAATTTAGTATGATCGCGAAGGACAACTTCAAGTTTAATCATAAGCCAGGTTGAAATCAAAAATGGGGCCGTTAAAGGAACTGCTCCTACCTTGATGAAGAGAACATGTAAAAGAACACTTGAAACAATTCCTACTAAAGCAAATATGGCAGATTTAAAGGTCGGTTTCATAAACGTGCAACCAAGTGCAACCGAAGTTAAAACCGCACTAAACCCATATAGGCCAGCACTTACGCCATCCATATCTAATTCTAGAACGAGGGCCAGACCTGTCGCCACCACACTTCCGAACAAGGTGAAAATAACCGGCCAGAAGGAAGAGACAAGAAGTCCCAAAAGAATTACCAGTCCTGCAATAGCACTCTCCACGAGATAAATTTCTGAAATACTTTTCAAAACAATTTTTGCAAAGGAGATGTCATGCAGACCAAGATAGATCGACGTCACTGTTGTCTTCATGGGAAGAGTAATTTTTGCCATCCAGCTAACGAGAACAAAAGGAAAGGTCATTACCGGCAGACCCATATTTTTATATTCCGGGGCCAAGTAACACATTAGGATAGTAGAAAAGGCAGAAGCGAGAACAAAACCTACGAACATAAAAGGAGATGGAATCAAAAGCGCGAAAAAGGCCGCACCAATTAAGCATCCGTTATAGCCATAAAGACCACGGATGATATCAGTTTTTTCGTATCGTAAAAAAATTGCGGTCCAGGTTGAGATCACTGTTCCCAAAAAAGCACCAAGTGCCACCCATGGAGAACCGATCGCCAATCCAATGAGAATGAAAAATCCCGTAAGGGAATTATTTTGAAGCATGACCTGACTAAGGCCACGAAAGACTCTATCTAGAAATTTTGACATCCATCCAATCTAGCATTCCACTCGTCGTACTTCAATTTCGAGCTTTGATGAAAGCCCTTGAAGAAGAATGGCCGGCTGATTTTCAGGGAACTCCAGAACGCACCCTTCATAAACGATATAGTCGTTTGGATCGTCCTTGGCCGTGATCCAGCCAGATCCACCCAGACACTGAAGTATCAGTTTCCCGGTACCTTCGGTACTTAAGGTCTTAAATTCATTATATTCAAGAGAAATACTTGATGGCTTAATCGTATTCATGTCGTTAATATAATCGCTTAATGATATTAATCAACAACCGATTCTACGCAGGGAGAAAAAACGAATGGAATTAAATGGAAATGGTCTTCGGGGCCCCCTCGACGAGATGGATCTTAAGATTCTTAAGTTACTTTCTGAGGACGCCAAAATGTCCTTTGGAGATATTGGCGAAAGAGTCCATTTAACGGCACCAGCGGTTCATGCCAGAGTCAAGAAAATGGAGAAGGCCGGAATCATCAAGAATTACACTGTTAATATCGATTTCGAGAAAGTGGGCCTGCCTGTTACTGCTTTCGTAAGAATCCAAACTGGAAAAATTAAATGTAGTGATGCGGGAAAGCTGGTAGATAAATTTTCAGAGATCGTTGAATGTCATGCAGTGGCGGGTGAAGATGATCTCATTCTCAAAACAAGAACGGCCACTCCCCTTGAACTTCAAAACTTACTAGATAAAATGCGAACGGAAGGCATTTCAGAAAAATCAAATTCAATTTTTGTTCTTCAATCACACTTTGAGAGATCACGTCTATGATGCTGAGTGCTCGCCATATTTTAGTTCGTCATGAATATGAAGCGAAAGATCTTCTTAAAAAACTTAAAGAAGGAAAAAGCTTTGAAGAACTCGCCAAAGATTTCTCATTATGTCCTTCAGGAACTCGCGGTGGTGATTTGGGAGAATTTCCAAAAGGCCGAATGGTTCCTGCTTTCGAGAAGGCCCTTGTTCAATTAAAATCGGGTGAGATATCGGGTATCGTCAAAACTCAATTTGGTTATCATCTTATTCAGCGGAAATAACCTTCGATAACATATAAGGCAGAGTTCCACTGTCTTCTGCATCCATGAAAGACGCGTAAATCACTAGATCAGATTTTGGTGTTTTTATGAGCCGGGTTGGTTTGATTTCACTGCTGGTATCACACTGATCAATTTCTCCAATGACAGCATTCGTTCGACAAACTGAGGGCCGATTTTTATAAATTCGACAGGCCCCATTTTCATCCAGGAAGACACAAGCTCGCTTTGAATAAGGAATTTTATAAAATTCATCCGAATCATTTTTGGCAATTGCTTGAAGTTCAAGCAGGTCCAAATCAATACCGATCCCTTCTCGAACTAATAGTGCCATCAGAGCCGCTTCATCTTGAGTCACGCTCACTTGTGTATGACAACAAGCCGAACATCCCATCTTGCAGGGACTCAGTTGCTCTACCAATGGATTAGAAAAGACGTCCCGATTAAGTTCTTCGATTAAATTGTGAATGAATTTGGCGCGAGTTATTGGGCTTGATAACTGTTGTAGTTCATTAATTATATTTTGAACCATACTGAGAAATTCAGATTTACTCTTCAGTTCTTCAAAAGTTCTTTTGGCGATAGCGGGGACATTCATGGGGTCTCGCTTGTTCGTCTACATAGTACTTACTTAATTAAAGTCTAGGGTAATTGAAAAAATATGCAACTTAATGCGAGACCATTAACTATTCATTAAAGCTTTCTTAAGCATTGGTCCTATGCCCATTGAAAAGGACCCTCATAAGCAAGATGATTTTCTTATGAGAACAATGAAGCGACATCAACTACTCATTCAAAATCAAAACATCCATTTTCTAGAGTGCGGAGAAGGAGAAAGAGTTGTGCTCTTTCATTGTAGTGGCTCTCAATCAGGCCAATGGTCAAACTTTATGCGTGAACAAAATCAGTTCCATTGTATAGCTCCTGATCTGGCATGGTATGGAGAGAACGCTCTAGGCCCGAATCCTAAAACCGCGAATGAGATTGATCACAAAATCGTGGAAACTTTCATTGATCGATTTGCCCCTTGTCACCTCATTGGACATTCTTATGGGGCCGCTCTTTTGCTTGAGGCACTTCAAAAAAACCGCAACTCTATTTTATCTGCGACTTTCATTGAACCAGTTAGTTTCCATTTATTAAGAGATCATGATTCAAGTTTTCGCGAGATAGATCTGTTGGTACAAATGCTTCTAGAATATTTGAATGATGGACAAAGGGTCCTGGCCTCTAAGAAGTTCATCAACTATTGGTCATTCCCTTACGCCTGGGAATTTCTGGATCACAGATTACGTGAGTATATGATTCAAAGAATTGATAAAATCACCTATGAGTTTTTACCCATGTATCATAAGTCGGGTGAACTCTTATTTGATAATGTGACGTATCCGGTGTTCCTGATGGAGGGACAATGGACCAAGCGTCCCATCAAAAACATCATGAAAAGATTGAGTGATTATTTTATGGTGGGAACTCAGATCATCCCTATGGCAGGACATCTGGCCCCGATTGGCCGATATAAAACGGTCGATAGAATGCTCATGCAAAACTTAAGTCAGTTCAATGCCGGAAATTCTTTCGATATAGGGCAATTGAATCTTCGATGACCTTGATGGCATCGTCTTTTCCATCGATGGAAGAAATCTCGACACTCTTTTTTTCCAACTCTTTATAGCTCTCAAAGAACCTTCGAATCTCATTTATTTTATGCTTGGCCAATTCATCGATTGAGCTGATGTGAGCGTATTCAGGATCGTGTGCATGGATTGAAATGACCTTATCATCACCTTGGCCCTGGTCCTTCATTCTAATGACACCAATCGGTCTTACTCGCATGATGGACATGGGTATGACTGGAAGTTGTCCGATGACGAGAACATCCAGGGGATCTCCATCATCGCAATAAGTTCTGGGAAAAAGACCATAGTTGCAGGGATAATGAACGGAGCTATAAAGAATACGATCCACTCGAAGTAGACCCGAATCTTTATCAATCTCATATTTGATTTTAGACCCAGAAGGAATCTCGATCATGCAATCGAGTAATTCACCATTAAAATTCAATTCAAGATCGTGCCAAGGATTCATAGAAATCTCCTTGGCCGTAGAGTAGCAATGAGTAGCGAATTATTAAAAGACTCGAGGTGGCTACTGCTGCTGGTGTTCTTGTGCGATCGTACGATCTGCAGGAATCGCCACGTATTCATTCTTTCTGAAAGTCGAACAAGCGGTAGAAATAAGCCCCAAAAAAATCATAAGCGATAATGACTTCATTATTCCTCCCATGGAATATAAGTCAATTATAGTGCAAAGAGCTTATTCGACAAAGCTTGGCAGGGTTTACCTTAAGCATACTTGACTTCAACAATTGAGTATTTTAAATTCTTCTCACGTGGGAGTTGCTTCCTTGCATCTGAGAGGCCCGGTTTTGACCGAGCGACCACATAACTTGATCCAGGTAATGCTGGCGTAAGGAGCTCGTCGTATGATGTATGTTTACATCATTTTCTTTTTCTTATTATCAATCCAGGCCGCAGAGAACTTAGAAGAAATCCAGGTCACAGAAGATCAAGCTACCCAGCTCTCTGACTTCACCGGTTTTACAACTCCTCTTTCTAAAATTCCACTGTCGATTAAGGCCTATAGCGACCAGGACCTGCAAAAAGCACAGGTAAAGCGACTATCTGATATAACCACCTTGGATGCATCAGTTACAGACAGCTACAACTCCACCGGCTATTGGGACATTATCTCCATCAGAGGTTTTCCTCTGGATAATAAAAATAATTTTCAGCGGGAAGGTCTGCCTATTTCAGCAGAGACCTCCATCCCTCTTGAAAATAAAGAGCGAATTGAAATTTTAAAAGGCATCTCTGGCGTTCAGGCCGGTGTAGCGGGGCCTTCTGGTCTGGTCAACTATGTAGTTAAAAGACCAACGATTGAAAGGAAAACAATATTACGTCTTGATCTAAGTGAGAGACAAAATGTTTTAGGCGCCATTGATCTCAGTGTTCCTATTAATGAGAAGCTTCGAACACGTACGAATATTGCGCAGGAAAATCTTGATCCTAAAGTTAAAGATACCAATGGTTCTCGCTCTCTTCTGGCCCATGCATTGGATTACCGTTTTTCAGAGATGGATTCAATCGAAGGTGAAATTGAATGGTCTCGCCAATCGCAACCATCTGTTCCGGGCTACGGCCTTTTAGGAAATAAGTTACCTCATCCTCTGGATCCGACTCTCAATTTGAACAATCAGTCCTGGAGCAAACCTGTTGAATTTGAGGGACTAACCGGAACTATAAAATACGTCCGGGCCCTGAATGATTACTGGAGAACAGATGTTCTTTTGGGAGCACAAAATTTAGTCACAGACGACAGGCTCGCCTATCCCTATGGTTGTTCAAAAGAAAATGTTTTTGATCGTTACTGTGCTGACGGAACCTTTGATGTTTATGACTATCGAAGTGAGAATGAACGACGCTTTTCCAGGTCCGCAAAATTTTCAGTCACAGGAGAAATTCCTGGAACCGTCATTCAGAATTTAAACTTTGGAGCATGGTCGCATTCCTATCAAGAGAAGATGGGTGGCCAGGCCTATAATTTCGTAGGAGAAGGAAATGTTGATGGTTCAGCAGACCTTCCGGCCAATCCCCAAAAGAACGACCCCGGAACAAATCGCCTTGCCCGTAATCTCGATTTTTTTATCTTCGATCAATTGAGTTACTCAAAGTGGAACGTCTGGGCGGGTGTGCGCCAATCAAACATTTCTCGAAGTAGTAAGCGAACGGATGGGACGAGTGGCACTCATTATCAGCAAAGCTTTGTCTTGCCATGGCTTGCACTCTCTTATCAATTTTCAAAATTTATGACCTATATGAGTTATGGTCAAGGAATTGAGTCCTTTGTAACTCCCAATCGCGGAGGTTACACAAATAAAGGAGAATTCCTTCCCAATGTTATCAGCCGACAATGGGAAACGGGATTAAGAGGCACTGAATCCGTTCAATGGGGATTGAGTCTCTTTCAGGTAAAGCGTCCGGTTGTTCTTGATCAAGATCCCATTTTTGCAACCGACGGAGTGGCCCAACAGCAGGGCCTTGAGTTTGATCTTGCCCATAAGTATCAGCGCTTTTTATATGGTTTTTCTTTGATGAAACTGAATGTTGAAAGACAAGACGCCAAGATCGTTCGAGAGTTTAACGGCAAAAAAGTCATTAACGTCCCTGACGAAACGGTTCGAGGATTCATTAACTATGAAGTTCCGAAAATTAACGGACTCAATCTAGAGTTGAGACTCATTCATGAAGGAAGACGAGCGGTTGTTTCGGACAATTCGATAATGCTTCCAGATTGGACCAGATGGGACATAGGCATTTCGTATCTAAGAAAACAAATGCTTCTACGCTTTTACGTAGAGAACATCGGGAACAAACGCTACTGGCGCGAGTCCCCTACTCAATACGGACACGTTTACTTATTCCCGGGGGCCGTGCAAACCGCGAACTTTAATATCGTCTATACACTTTAGAAAAAGATATCGGTCGCAAGCGAGATGATGGTCCCACTTTGTCCGGCAGTGTAATAGCCGAATGAACCGCCGGCGGCCGACTTATCCACGAAACTTAGAAAACCGTTTACCCGGAAATTTCTCGTGTTGGTTGGATAATAGTTTGAACCAATTCCGGTTTCGGTTGAGTCGTTAAACTCTCCCCAAATTTTTTGGTAGGAAAGATACCCTTCAACTTTTTTAGGAACGAAGAAGTAGGCCCCTTGAAGATTAATGCCGGTATCGATGAGGGAATTACTTGGCACGCTTCCAATCAAAGTGGAGAAATCGGAAAGCTGCCGCCAGTAGAATTCACTGAATAAAAAAAGCCCTCGGTATTTCATTGCCGCATCTGCCGACAAAAGATTGTAATCAGCTTTCTCTACGATTGCTCCCTGAGCAAGAGCATTTTCATCAAAGAGAAAGTTTCCATCTGAAATTCTGATCTGAACATTGCTCGGTGAACCAGTCTGAATCTGGGTCGCGCGATCTTCCCTACTCGTAGCACCCGAAATACCAAAACGTGTTGCCATACTCTGGTGCTGTTCATAGTCACCGTATCCACCCTTGGGGCCAAACTCACCGGTAGTTGGCATCCACCAGATCGTGGCACCGTAGGCAAAGTCCCTAGTCAATTGACTGGATGTCACACCCAATTGAGAAATGTTGTTCCCGATCATGATGCGATAAAGAAGATCAGGTCTAAGTCCTCCGCGCAGAGATAAACCAGTTGTAAATCCTGGTCTAAAATATTCATCTGCCATTTGACGGTCAGTCCCCAGGAAATAAGGATGCTCTCCGTTCATGGAACGAGTACCAGGTAAACCATCAATACCAAATCCCACAACTGCAGCTTCATTCACTTTATATAAAAGGTTACCGGCAATGATGGATGTCTGTACTGAGTTAAGAGACCAGAACATGAATGAATAATATAGTTTCGGAGTATAAATGAAACCGTTCATCCATACGAGCACACGGTGAATCTCCATATCATTTCGGGCAACGACGGTTTTCTTCGTTCCCAAATGGTCTCTGTAGTTCTGGCCACCAGGCATTTGATTCAAATAACGAGCAAGCATATAGCCCGAGATATTTAGTGATCCGCACTTGTTCTTACCAACGACAAAACCTTTGCCGGGTTCAAGAGTGCCTGAGAGAATTCTATGGTCGATCTGCTTGTTTTGAATTTCCGGTGATGGTGGCTCGGTCATACAATCGAGCACACTTTCACTATCTGGAGTTGTTTCGGCAAAAAGAATGTGAGGTAGAAGCACCAGAAGAATGAGCATTAAAATTTTCATGTTGCCGCAGACTGCATAACACATGCCAAAGGATTCTTACTAGAATACTTTTACTTGCGTCTATGCAGCAGAGATCTTTTGCCTCATTCAACTTTTTAGCCGGTAATTAAAACCCCATGGCAGGCGGAGGTGGTGCATGATGGATATGTCCGGCCGCAGCTTGAGAAGCATGAGCAGCAGCAGCATCCGAGGCTTGTTGAGTCCCAAAGAAATTTCCTGAAGGCTGCATTCCTGCGCATGAAGTGAATAAAGTCAGAAGAAAAAGAATAGATATAATTTTCATGGAGGTCTTATCGGCCCCCCTCTGTCTGAATTTAACTAAGAATTCTTAAGTCTCATATAAAGAGCGTCGCAGATAAAGAAACCTCATCTAAGAGGAAGTAATTATAGTTCACGCCCATGATGAGATGCTGTCCGAATGAGTACTGTCCACTGGCAAAGATCGCTGACTTATCTTTTTCAAATTCTAACTCCCCATTCTTATAAATTGGAGCTGAAGAATGCTCTTTTCTATAGGCCACGTTAAGAAGAACGTTTTTAAAGTGATAGGCGGCCGAATAAAGCATGATCTTCGTCTCTTCCGTAAAGAAGTCTGGATCAGAAGTGATTGAACCAACATCAATGGCAAGATTGTGAAGCCTGAAACCACCAGTGATGGTCTTTACGGTAAACTTGTCAGTCAAAGAATCTTTGCCATAGGCCGCTTGCGAATTAGGAAATTTCGTCAGATCGATCCATGAGTCATCCTGATAAATGGATGCTCCAACATGAAACATTCCATAACGACCGGAAATTCCCGCCCCTGGATTAATGTCCTTAATTTCAGAATGACGTTTAACAATCACACCGAAATCAAGACCGGCCTTGCGGTTACCAATTAGTTTGGCCCCTAATGCGAAAGCAAACTTCTTTGGCTTAAACTGCTGATCATTACTTACTCTTTCTTCAATCGCCTCATTTAACTCCGGAACTCGGTTACCAAAAAAACTATTGTCCAAAGAACCACTAATCAGGGCCCCACCCATTTTCCCCGTACCACTGGCGATACTGAAGAACACAGGATTTTTGGCCTGGGCAATTGCTTCAAGACCTGCACCACGATCAAAGCTCACGTTAGATGGATTTAAAATTGCCGCGGTAGAAGGCGTTGGAGCAGTTGGAAATGTCGTTCGACGCATTTGTTTCGTCACACCAGGGCAATTGGGAATTTTAATAATGTCACAGATGTCGGTGGGAGCCGCCAATGCCATTTCCATTGAAGAGAAAACGAACAAGAACCAAATCAAGATACGCATGATGCTCCGACGGCGTTAATTTTTGTAAGAAAAGGATATCATGCGCCGGCCGTCCTCAGCAAAAAAATAAGTTGTCATGACTCAATTCAAACGCAAAAAATACTTTATATAAAATTAAGCTTGGGGAGACGATAATGAACTTTGAAAATGATACTGTCTCGGGTTGGTTTACTCTAAACGCTGGCTTCAAGGTCTATGGCAGATGTCCTGCCTGTCACTCTCCCCGAATCTCATTCCATAAAACCCGTATACCTGGTCTCAAAGGTATTTCAGCAACCAGTGTAGGTCTAACTCCTGTTTGCATTGATTGCGGGATGAACCTTCCAACGAAGCCAAGTAAGCAACAGAAACTTCTTCCCCGTAAGAAAACCAATTTCAAAGAGGCCTAATGAAGGACGGCCTGACTTTCGAACATGTCAGTTTGATCAACTGCCCAGTTCAAGCAAAAGTCGGCCACTTCTTCCCAACCTGTTTCACCAAAAGTGTAGTGAGTTCGTTCCGGAAATTCCCGATAATCTGTTATTGTTGTGGTCTTGTACCGATTGGCATTCTCTTTATTGATTGAAGCTGGAACGGTGTGATCATTTCCACTCGCAACGAAGAGTAGCGGAGCTCGGTTAATATTCTCATAATTTACTTTCGTAACAGCATTGGGATTGAAATTAGCAAACGCCGCCTGAAGCAGTGGTCGTTTCGGTCCAGGAATAGAGAACTTTTCAAAGACCTCTCTTGATTCTTCTTCTGACAAGTTATTGGTAAAGGCAAACCTAAATTGCTCTAAGGTCAATTCAGTGATTCCGTTTGTATCCAGAGGATTCGAAAGAATTGGCCAAGCAACTCGAATTGTAGAGAGCGGCAAATTTAAAACACCACGGGTTTGAACAGAATCAATCGCAACACCTGAACACCCCAATCCCCTATCTAGCAGCAATTGAGTAATCAGACCGCCCATTGAATGCCCCATGATGATCGGGGCCCTTGAGAGAGAACGAATGATTTTATCATAGTGATTCACTATCTCCTCCACTCCTAATCCTCTTAAAAGCGTAGGATCTTTTCTGATGTCATCAATGGTTCGATCTTCAAGTCCGGGCCATGCAGGTGCAATGACATTATAACCATGTTCATTGAATCGTTTTATCCAATTCTCCCAACATAGTGGCGTGAGCCACAGACCGTGAATAAGAACAATATCACGTCCAGGTGGAGTAAAATTCTTTAACTCTGAAGTGTTGCTTGTTTCTTGAGTGGCCATAAGCGTTCCTTGAAAAAAGTTTCCAAATCACCCTATTTTAAACGCGCCTTCACAGAGGCACATTTCTCACTGTTTCTTGATAAGACCTTTTCACTTTTTCATAAAATTTTCTAAAGCTTTAACACCCTGGACTGCTGAAGAGCTTCCAGAGTGTTAGAATCAAATGGCAGCAAGGAGGAACTTTATGAAGAAGTTTCTAGTCGAGCGAAACATTCCGGATCTTGGAAAGAATTCCGAAGACGAATTTCAAAATCCTGATTCGCATGTCGAATGGAAAGAATCCATCGTCACCGCAGACAAAGTTTTTTGTGTCTATGAGGCGGAGAATGAAGAGGCCGTGAGAGTCCATGTTATGCAGGGTAATTTACCGGTAAATCGAATATCAGAGATTAAGACGGTACTCACTCCAGAATCCGAGCACATGCGCTTTAGAGTGCCGGATATTGAAAAGCCAATTGATCGATTATTGACTTAATAAGCTTGAGGTTCTTCGGACTGGGCCTGATCGTCTTGCGGCTGATCCTGATATTGATCTTGGTACGACTGATCATCCGCCGCTGGCTCACGCTGATCCTGTTCCAAATTTTCACCTTCAACCAGCGTTTCATCTCCTGTAGGGAACTGTTCTTCATTTGCATGAGTCTCAGGTCCTTCTTCTACTTCCACCACTTCTTGAATGATGACTTTCTTCTTTGCAGCTTGCGCCAGTTGTTTTTCTTCAGGATCTTCATATGGAATATCCGCAGCGATATCGTCCTTTGTATTATATTCCTGATCAGGACCCGCACTGAAAATCTTTACTGATCCGAAAACTCTTACGTACTGAAGCTTAAACGGCTCACCCCAGATATCCACGGCATGATCATGGGACTTATCTCCCTTAATTTCTCGAGCTAGAACTGAATACTGATTATGGAATCGGTCACGAATAAAGTCTGGAAGACGCTGAGGTTCTTTCACAAGTTTATTTGATCCATGAAGATCCACCACTACGAAGTTGGCAATCTGGGCCAGCTCATATTGAGTGAGGGCGACCTTCATCGTATCAATAAAAGGATTGATACGAGCTCCACCACCGAAAATACCACCGATGATAGTCAGAAGAGGAAGAAGTTTGAGGATGATTCTGATGAACTTCATGCCGCTTTCGCCTCCACCATACGGTGACGACCGACACTTTCAATGTACATCGCGAGTTCAATGTTCTCAGACAGGATTTTCCAGAACTTTTTATCTTCAATATAAAGAAAAAGACTTTCTTCAAGAGTGTTGACCGTGGCCGTTCTCGGAACATTGGCGATAAGCGCCACTTCGCCAAAGAAATCTCCCTGGCCCAACTCGGCGATCGTTTTGTCGTCTTTAACGATTTCAACCTTTCCTCGGATAAGGAGATAGAATGTTTTATCATTCTCTCCCTGATCTACTACACTATGGCCCTTCGGGAAGATGACCAGATCCCCAGCTTCAACAAAAAGATTCATGATCTCCGGCGGGAAATCTTTGAACATGTTAGCGGAAGAAACAAACTGCGAGATCTCAATTCTATTTCTCAGCTTTTCGTAATCCTGCTTAAACTGATCCATGGTCATGAGATCAGAGAAGATCTTTTCATGAAGCTCAAGATAAACAATTTCTTCGGCCGCCACCACATTGGCACTGCGTTTCTGTTGTCCCAGGATCGCCATCTCACCCAAAACGACATTTGATCCAAGGGTCACAATGTGTTTTGTTCTACCCGTTTTCTCGCGCACATTTACATTCACACTTCCGCGTACCAGGTAATAGACATGGCGACTTGAATCGCCTTGAAGAATTAAGGTATCACCTTTCTTCATGGTCTTTATTGAGGCTTTTTCCAATAAGAATGTGATGGCATCATCACCAAACTGATTGAAAAGCATGTTTTTCTTCAAGTTAGCATGGAGTTCATCAATTGAGAGATCTTGCGCCTTATAAATCTTTGAACTGCCCTTGAATTTCGAAAGTGGAACCATTAACGGCGAAAGGATATTTTTTACGAGAGTGTGAAAGAGATCAATCAAGAGATAGCCGGTAATGAACAATAAAGAAGCAAGCACAGCAACTGCTGAATATTTACTTAGATCTTGTCCCAATTGAATCTGATAAAAAAGACCCGGAAAACTTTTAAGGACAACTTCAAAACTAAATAGCGTGAAGCCCACTGCCCAACCAAGAGACAGGACTGAATACACAACGTAGCGAATTTCATCTGAAATTTTAGCACCAGTATCATTCAGAATGCCCGAGAGGGAACAATTCTTTAGATAAGGCATGATATTTTTTAATTGAGTATCGGCATAGAAAAAGTAGAACAACTTGGTGAGATCACTTCTGCGATATGGGTTCATCTCCATGAATGTCAGAAGTATTGAAACGATGGCCACATCATTAGCATAATTCTTTAGTCCCGGAATCAGAGTCAGAAGACAACATGATACTCCATAAAGTAATGAAGACATCACGCCATAGGCAACAATGACGGACTTTTTCGAATGAGAGTATATAGAGTTATCATTCACCCCTAAGGCAACTGCATAGGGGTAAAACCTTAAGTATGGCCCATAAAAAGAACCTACTGAGGTCAATAGAAGTGCACCTTGAAAAAGCGCCCTCATGCTCATTAGAAGAGATGAAATAAGAAAGACTCGGAGGATCGCCTCTTCATAGCCTAAATCGTTTTTTAGAAAACTCTCCAGGTTCAAAGACGTGAAGCACTCAAAGTTTGCAAAGGCCCCGAAGAGCACTGCCACCAGGCCAAAAAACAAATTATCATTTTTAAATGGAACTTTAACTCGTTTGAATAACTGCAATTCTAAAATTGTACGATTTAGGATTGAGGTCTTTTGCTCATGAGGACTTTTATCTTCCGGTAGGCCCTCAAAATGATTCCCTACCCCTTCAAGAAGTTTTGCTTCATTCAGAAGTTTGATGGTTGTGATTATGGAGTGAAAACTCACCTTCCCCTGTGAATGATAAAGAGCGGAAGAGATGTCTTTGATACTATGTTTACCATTGAGAAGTTCAAGAATTTCCTGGTTCTCTTTAGGAAGAACAACTTGAGATTTACTCTCAGAGTCCTCCACCACGATATTCTTCTCGCCTTCGTAAAGGCTACAAGGTTTAAGGACAGGGCGTATTTGGTCTAATTTTAAGGATTCGGCCATATGACTTTATCGTCATCTAGAAGGAGTAAGCTTACGACTTCATAACTGACCGAATCGGTACGTCCCTTAAATTAAATCAGCCTCTTACATCGGGCCACTGTTCAGATTCATCAACTCCACGCTGAAACCCAGCTTCCTTTCCGACGATGTCACTGAGATGATCCAGACTTTGTTGCCAGCCTTGCTCACATTCCACAGCGCCCTCTTCATCTTCAAATCCCCGCTGATAGAGACGGATTTCTGTGCCTCCAGGTTTGGAGAAAAACTCCACTCCACTCTCAAGGTTTTGGTAAAGAGTCTTACCATCCGGTCCTTTAATCTCTTCATCAAATTGAATAAGTTTTTTACCCGGGACCAATTCTTTAATATGACCAGTGCAAAGATATTGTCCGTCTTTTCCAGTGTGTTCATAGCGATATCTCCCATTCACCTTGGCATCAAACTCAGGAATTTTAAGCGTCATCCCTTCTGGATAGGCCCACTGCTCAATGAGATTCGGTTGCACAAAATAATTGAACAACGTCTCACTATCTATGGGAAAAAATTTTGTCATGTTCACTTCATTTGCCATAAAGGCCTCCGTGGTTAAAGGGCCATGTTAACGCTCACAACTCCAGAGGTAACGTGACGCTGAGGCTATTCTGATGGAAGGGGTTCACTTGGTTGAATTTAAGCCTTACAAGGCGGACCATTACCTCAATAAAGGAGCCCATATGGAAGCAACAACATCAAACTTAGGTTTTCGACATACTGGCTTCGATGCAGGTCAGTTCACTCGGGAAATTGATATTGAATCTCAGGACGGGCTGATGTTGCACGGCTGGCAGATTGAGCCTCAAGGTGGTCTTGCCCGTGGGAATATAGTGATTGTTCATGGAATGAAAGACTACTCTGAAAGATATCTCGATTTTGCGAGAGAACTCTCTCAAGCAGGTTATCAGGTTTTTGGAATGGATCTAAGGGGCCTTGGAAGATCAGGTGGAGATCGAAATTATTTTCCACATATCGAAGACACAGTAGAAGATCTCAATCGCGCTTTGAAGGCCTTCAAGCAGTTCGATAATAATCAACCCTGGATCATCTTTGGCCATAGTGCTGGTGGGAATATTGTGGCCCGCTATGCAATCGATCACCAGATTGCCATTGATGGTTTTATTTTAAGCGGCCCCTTCTTAAAACCCATGCCAGCATTGAATGAGTTTATCATTGGTGCTTTGAAAGCGGTGAATCTGGTTGCCCCTCATACCAACATGGTGGATTTACCGGACAAGGACTTTTCAAAAGATCCAAAAGTCGTACAGGACATGCTGAGTGATCCCTTAATAAATCACACTAAAATTCCGGCCCGGACGGGAGTGGAAATTCTCAATAACTGCAAATACATCGAGATGAACCGATCGGTAATATCCCTTCCTTTTCTTGTCATTCACGGAGAAAGTGATCTGGTGAATAACATTGAAGGCACAAAAGAATTTTTTGAAAGCACTAAAAACATTCCGGGAAAACAAATCAGGACCTATCCAGGTGTCTATCACGATCTATTGCATGAGCCAGAAAGAGAGCTTGTCGCGAGTGATATTATTTCCTGGATCAATAGTGTGAGTACCCGACACTAGACTTGCTTATAAAAAAGAGATTAAAATCTTTTCATGATTAATTATGATCCTCATCGTTGGATGGACCACTTTTTTGATATTCGTGGTTCATTAGTAAAAGAAATTCTCGGCCGAGTACTTCTGTGTACCACGTGGTCGGCGGGTGTTGTTTATTTCCATGTCTATATTCATCCCATTGCCATTCCATCCATCGTTCATACTTTGGTTGGTCTGGCACTGGGTCTTCTTCTGGTCTTTAGAACAAATGCTTCCTATGATCGATTCTGGGAAGGAAGAAAACTCTGGGGTGGCATTGTAAATGAAACCAGAAATCTAATCAGATCTTCGGAAGCATTCTTGATCAATGCTCCCGAAATCCGACATGAGATCGCCAGTTGGATGCTTGCATTCGTCTATGGTTCCATGAACGCTCTTCGCGATAAGAAAAGCTTTGGCCCGATTGAAAATCGTCTTCCGCCTGAGAAATTAAAGGCCGCCATGGAGGCCCCTCATCCAGCTTTATTCGCGGCCAAACAAATTAGCCTTCTTCTTCAAAAGGCCAAATCAGAAGGTCATATCACTGATTATGTTCAGGCGACCATCGATCAGAACGTGCAACTTCTTGTGGACTACATTGGAGGTTGTGAACGCATTCACAAAACGCCACTTCCCTTCGCCTATGTCGTGCACCTTCGTCGGGCCCTGGTGATTTATTGCTTCACTTTACCGTTTGCTTTGGTGGGTTCATTTGAATGGCCATGGGCCACAATACTCGACACCTTGTTCCTCGCTTACATTTTCTTTGGCATTGAAGAGATCGGTGTCGAGATTGAGGATCCGTTTGGAGAAGATGAGAACGATCTTCCCCTGGAAACAATTTGTGCTTCTATTGAAAAGAATACTATGGGGCTTCTTTCTTAACTGAGAAATATTCATTTGGAACGTGGACTCCACGTCGTACAATTTTCTCTGTCATAATGGTTTCTTTTAAGAAGAAAAGCGAAATCAAATATGCGGCACTATTTCCTAAAAGAAGTGGTGCCACTCCAAAATGAGTTCCCGTCACTTCTAAGGCAAAAATCGTTGAAGTCAGAACCGCTCTGGTGGCCCCCGAGAACATAGATGACATACAAACCAGTGCAGTTACTTCTGGAATAATCCCCGCGTCTGGAAAAATGAAATGCCCAACATAACTTAGAATGACTCCCAGACTACTTCCGAAAGTCAGAAGTGGTGCCAGGGTTCCTCCGGAAGTTCCACTTCCAAGTGAAATCGACCACGAGATAAACTTAAACACGAACAAGGTAATCGCTGGAATGAGTAACAGCTTTCCTTGCAGGGCATTTGTGATGTTCACATACCCCACCCCTAAACTACGTGGATCAATATAACCGATGATTCCGACCACTAGACCACCAATCATTGGCCACCACATCCAATGAATAGGAAGTTTCTCAAACACATCTTCAATGATGAAGACCAATTTAGAAACCACACATGCAACTGCGCCCGTCACCGCCCCTGCCATGAAATAGAAGAAAATATTTTTGCCGTTTACCACCTCAGTGAACTCTCCAATTGGGAATTCCGCGTGAGTGTGTCCGCTGGCAAGTCGAATGGCGAAGGCAGTAGAAACTGCAATTAAAACTGGTATGAAAGATTTCGCAGAGAACTCAAAGAGAAGAAGTTCAATACAAATAAAGACCGCCGCCAGCGGAGTTCCAAAGATGGCAGTCATCCCAGCGGCAGCGCCTACAGCGAGAAGAATTTTTCTCTCATACTCGGAGAAATAAAAATGTCTTCCAATCCATGAACCAAGCGAACTCCCGGTCGCAATAATTGGTCCCTCTGCACCGAACGGTCCACCGGATCCAATTGAGATCGCCGCCGATAAAGGTTTAAGTAAAGTCATACGACGAGGAATTTTACTTTCTTTTGTAAGAATATTTTCCATCACCTCTGGAATACCGTGACCTCGGATCGCCTTGCTTCCATAACGGGCCATAAGACCGACAATGAAACCACCAATCACTGGAATGAAAATATAGATCAGAGGAAATTGATGTTCACCTAATTCCACTCTATGGGTAGAGAGAGATTGAAACCAAAAAAGGTTTGTGAAGAAAGCAATGGCGAGTAATAAAACTTTTGCGACCACAGTTGCGAGAGCACCGATAAGCGCGGCTAACGAGCAGAGAATGATCAATTTCTTTCGATCAAATTCGATTTGTTTGTACATTGATTGTCCTTGGATTACGACGAAAGTAATGCAAGGACACAAAGGCGCCAATGGGCAGCGTATCGAAACGGTGCATCAACAAATGAAAAGAAATTAACCTTCGACGGTTCTTCCGACAATTCTCTTACTACCTAAGAATAAAATGAGAAGCGCCAGAGTAGAAGTTCCAACAAAGATTCCTCCGATGGGAGCGAGCTGTTGTGCCTTTAAAACACCTACCATCACTGAAGCAAGTGAGCCGATTGCCATTTGAAGGAAACCCAGCATGGCCGCCGCACTTCCCGCTTTTCTGGCGAAAGGGGCCATGGCCAGTGCTGCAGCATTAGGATTTGATAAACCAATTGATGATAGATAAATGAACATGGTGATCACTACGCCATAAACATTATACCAATCGTTATAAGCGCAGATAAAAAAAGTAGATGCAGTCAAAGTAAGTAAACAAAGTGCACCTAATAAAATTTGTTCATTGGAATATTTTTTCAGAAGAACTACGTTAAGCTGACTCGTGCCAACCATCCCCATGGCCACGAAAGCGAAAATCCAGCCGTAGACCTGTTCGCTGACTTTGAAGACTTCCATAAAAATTGTGGGAGAAGCAGCAAGATAAACAAAGAGACCTGAAAAACCAACTGCTCCAGCAATCGCATATGTATAGAATTGAGGCTCTCGAAGAATCGATAGATAGTTTTTGAGAATGGGAAGTGGTTGAAGAACATGTGTCTCATCAGCGTGATGACTCTCCGGCAGAAACTTCGTCACAATGAAAAGCAGAAGACTTGAGCCAATGGCTAGCGCCACGAAGACAGATTGCCATCCAAAGTAGACCGACAAATAACCACCAACAGTAGGTGCTAAGAGTGGCGAAACTCCCAGAATGAGAATTAAAAGCGATAGAACCTTGGCACTCTCTCTTGGCTCAAAGAGATCGCGAACCATTGCAAAAGCACCTACACTCGCCGCACATCCACCAACTGCTTGAATCACGCGAATGACAATCAAAGCTTCAATCGATTTAGCAAAGGCACAGGTAATGGAGGCCAGGATATAAATGAGAAGACCAATAATCAGCGGTTTCTTTCTTCCAAAACGGTCCATCAATGGGCCATAAAATAATTGTCCGGAAGCAAGGCCAATAAAATAACTCGAAAGCGTGATCGAAACTTGCGCCACGTCGGTTTGAAAGTACTCTGCCATCAAAGGAAAAGCAGATAAATACATATCAATCGAAAAGGGAGATAAAGCGGTCAAAAAACCTAAAATGAGAATGAGTGAGCGACGTTGAGAATTATTCATCCAAAGAGTGTAGTGAAACTCATCAGGTCATTCAACGATTTTACACTTCTTGGGATCCTTACTGTAATAAGAACAAACCGCCAGGGCCTTGGAACAAGCGGCATCAGTTGTGAAGGCGGTATAGTACTTATCGTGTCTGGAAGTTTCGGTGAAATCAGTGGCACGACATTTCTGCATGCTATTTAGCCAAATGATGGAGCCAAAAATCACAAAAACGAATACGGCCGGGATGATGGCATGCCGACTTAAATTGAACTTTGTCTGGTATTTGGGAATCAAGGGGTTTTTAGACATAGATTTACCATCAAATGAATGGCGACCCTACCATTGAAATACTCCTGCCTGATCGACAGAACCCGCTTAATTCAAGTGTAAGCGCAGACCAAATCTGAGTCAAATGAGATATATTTAATCTATATTCAAGTTGGTCCGTCAACTATGCTAAATGATAGTCCATCTCTGAAGAGGGTACCGAGGTTTGTTCCTCTAAGAAGTTAAGAAACATCTGGAGTGGGAGTGACTTATTCTCCCGGGCCCAGTTAGCGAATATTTTTAATCGCGGCGAATATTCAGCGAATGGTACGAAGATCGCTCCTTCCCTTGTATGCATCATACTCCTCGATGTAATCAGAAGTCCTTTCCCGTGAGTCACAAGTGTGGGACAACTCTCTTTGCGCTTTTTATAGTAGACCTTGGGATGCACATCTTTGGATTTCAAATACTCTAAGAACTCAGACTGAAATCCCAGGTTCTCATGCTTACCGTGAAAAATGAGGGTCTCACCTTCTAAATCCTGAGGGCGAATGGTCTTCTTTTTGGCCAGTGGATTATGGATGGGAACAAGAACACCAATCTCATGGGTCTGAACCGCCATTTTTTCAATAGCAGAATCTTTAAAATCATTTACTCCAAAGGCAATATCCACCTTACCGGACTTTAAAAATCGTTCGAGTGAACTTAATGTGTGCTCCTCAATTTCTATCTCGACTTTAGGAAACTGTTCTTTAAATGAACTTATGATTCGAGGGATATTTGAATGAAATGCTGAATGAGTGAAACTAAAATGAAGTTTTTTCTCTTTCATCTTTGGCAAGGAGCGAACTTCCATCTCCATCTTTTCCATTTGAGAAAGAAGATCTTTCCCTTTTTTTAATAAGTGAAGTCCCGCACCGGTTAACTCAACTTGTCTGGTTGATCGATTGAAGAGTTTTACTCCTAAATCATATTCCATCTGATTGATAAGCCGACTAAGTGGCGGTTGACTCATATTAAGTCTCTCAGCAGCCTTTCTGAAATTAAGCTCTTCGGCCAGGATCACAAATGCTTTCAACTCTCTAGATTCCATTGATACCCCTGAGGTATCAATAGTGATACCTACTTTGAAATTATCATACAACATTCTTACGATTAAGATAAGCGTATGAAGAAAGCTCTGTCCCGAAGAAAGATGATGCAGTTAAGTACCTTATTTCTTTTTGGATGCAGTTTCTCACTCAGGAAAAAGGACGAATATATGAAAGAGATATTTGATGTTGTCATCGTTGGCGGTGGTCCGGCCGGATTAAGCGCGGCCCTGACATTGGGCCGTGGAAATAGATCGGTCCTCATTCTGGATGAAGGAAAAGGTAGAAACGCTCCTGCCTCACATATGATGAACTTTCCTTCCCGGGATGGAACTCCTCCGATGGAATTTCGAGAACTCATTAAGAGGGATTTGAGAAAATATTCTAATGTTCAAATTGCATCGTTAGGGGTCAAATCAATTGTCAGAGAAGAGCATCATTTCTTGATCAATGAGGAGATCAAGGCGAGAAAGATTCTTCTTGCTCATGGAGTAAAAGATATTCTGCTTCCACTTCCGGGGTTCTCAGAACTATGGGGGAAATCTATTTTCCATTGCCCTTACTGCCATGGGTATGAGCATCTGAAGGAACCTATTGGTATTATCGGTGACAATAAAACTGCTCTTCATTACGCGATCCTGGTAAAGTCACTGACTGATAATTTAATTGTCTTCTCTAACGGAGCAGAAGTTGATCCAGCTCCTTTCGAAAAAAATGGAATCAAAGTTTACTCCTCCCCCATCGATTCCCTTATTCACCAAGGTGATAGACTTATTGCAGTGAAACTAATGAGTGGCGAAACAATTGAAAGGAGCTACCTCTTTTACCGACCTGAGCAAAAACTCACGTCAGACCTTGGAACCAAGCTGGGATGTGAATTAAATGAACACGGCCTATATAAGGTTCAGGACAGTGGAGAAACAACCGTTAAAGGAATTTATGCGGCCGGTGATATCACTGAACTTAGACAATCTGTATTAATGGCCACAGCGTCAGGACAAAAAGCGGCAGCGCACATTAATTTCGAAATCTTGCACGAAAGGTTTTAAATGATAAAGTCATGGGCGGAGGCCCATGACTGATGATCAAACAAAATCAAGTATCAGACCTAAGCTTCAAAAAACTTACTATTTCCTCCATCATTGCCGTGACCCTTCTATTCGGCATAACTATCTTCATTTATCTTAAAGTTAAACAAACTGAAACGAGTAATAGATGGATCCAGCATACCCTTGAAGTTCTGGCCAAACTTGAAGAAGTAAAAGGTATTGTCTACAAGGCCGAAAACTCCTACCGCCAACAGAACAAAGATTTCTTTAAGCTTACGGCAGAGTCAAAAATACACATTCAAAAAGTTTCTGAACTTGTGAGAGACAACAGGCCCCAATCCAGAAATTTGGATGCGGCAGAAAAAAAGCTTGATGAACTGTTCGATTACTATGCTGATAAAACTGAATCGGCCGGAGCAAATCGCCAGGAGGAAGGGAAACTATTATATGAAGTTGAACAAAGTATTCAAAAAGTAAAAGACCAGGAAGAGAAATTACTTCAGGAAAGACTGGCCGCAGTCAATCAAGTCAGTGAATCAACCAGTAATGGAATTATATTTGGAAGTTTTCTTTCTCTTTTTATCATTCTGATTTTTATTGTGCTTACCTTCCGCGAATATGCGCTTGGTAAATCGATATTGCACCAATTAGATCAAAACATGCAGGTACAAAAGGCCATTGTGGATGCAACCGCATTCGCGGTGATCGCGGTCAATAAAGATGGACACGTTAAGCGTTTCAACCCCGCGGCGGAAAAAATGTTGGGCTATTCTGCACAAGAGGCCATTGGAAAAAGTCCCTCTATTTTTCATCGGCCGGAGGAAATAGCACAATATACAAATGAACTCTTTGAAGAATATAAGGAGAGGGTCCCTGTTGGTTTTGAGGCCTTTAGATATAAAGCGGATAAAAGAATCACCTCAAGTAGAAACTGGACCTTCGTGAGAAAAGATGGCTCTACACTTCCAGTCAATCTGACTATTTCTCCACTGGTAGGATTCAACGGCGAAATCAGTGGTTATATGGGCATTGCTTATGATCTTACGAAGCAGAATGAATTTGAAAATGCCCTCATCACCGCCAAGGAAGAGGCCATTGCGAGGACCCAGGAAAAATCGGACTTCCTGGCCAACATGAGCCACGAAATCAGAACTCCTATGAATGCGATCATGGGTATGGCCGAACTTTTAAAAGAAACCGAACTGACTCTCGAACAGCAAAAGTATGTTTCAATCTTTCAAAGTGCTGGTAATAGTCTTCTAAACATCATCAACGACATTCTGGATCTTTCAAAAATTGAATCGGGTAATCTTGAATTAGAGGAGCAGCCTTTCAAATTCAGTACGATGGTGGCAAATGCGGCCGAAATCATGGCGCTTAAGGCCCATCAAAAACATCTGGAACTTGCGATTGATCTGGAAGATGACATGTATGACTACTATCTAGGAGATGAAAATCGCCTAAGACAGGTTCTACTGAATCTTTTGGGCAACGCCATCAAGTTTACACGTAAGGGTGAGATTCTTTTGAAGATTCATACGACCGACGGCTCCTCGCCCGCAACTAAAAAAATTATTATCGAAGTCCAGGATACAGGAATTGGAATGTCCGATGGACAAGTTCGAAATCTCTTCCAACGATATGTTCAGGGAAGCACTTCCATTTCAAAAGAGTTTGGAGGTTCGGGGCTTGGCTTAAATATTACAAAAAAGTTATTGGCCCTCATGAATGGAGAAATTGAGGTCCATAGTACTTTGGGGGTAGGTTCTAGTTTCAAGGCCACCCTGGAACTTAAAATGGCCGAAGGTTTTCAAAAAGATGAGAAGAAAAAACATCTCAAGGGTCTTAAATTCCTGATCGTTGATGACACTAAGATCAATCGTCTTATCATGAAGAAAATCCTGGAAAAGACCGGGGCGATTACAGAAGAGGCAGATAATGGGAAAAATGCCCTAAAAAAATATGAAGAAACTAAAACCAGGAAGCTGACTAATTACGACATGATTCTCTTAGATTGTCACATGCCAGATTTGAATGGATTCGAGGTCGCTAAAACAATTAAAGAAGAAGACCCCAAAGGTGCCCCTGAAATTCTCATGCTCACATCAGATAATCGCCCCGGAGATTTAGCGAAGGCCAAGGATTTAAAGCTTCATGCACCAATCATAAAGCCAATCATGAAACATGAACTACTTGCCACAATTTATAAGGTTTTAAGTCGGCCCCAGGATAATACAAAAGATGGAGACGTCATCCCAACGAAGGAAGATGTTCTTCGCGGTCTGAGAATTATGCTGGTCGATGATAATGACGAGAACCGTTTTGTCATTAGGGCCTTTTTGAAAGACAAGGAAAGTACTATTGATGAAGCTAAGAATGGGCGTGAGGCAATTAACCTGTTCCTGGCCGGAACTTATGATTTAGTCATTATGGACATGCACATGCCCATCATGGATGGATATGCGGCGACCCGAGAACTGAGAAAGATTGAGACCGAGAACAATTATGCCTTTGTTCCGATTCTCGCCCTTTCCGCCTATGCATTCAAAGAAGAAATCTATAAAAGCATTGATGCCGGGGCCAATGGTTACCTGGTGAAACCAGTATCTAAGATCAAACTACTTCAAAAGATAAAAGAGCTCACTAACCCGATTGAAGTTGTGATCCATGGAGAAATCAAGGACCTGATTCCGGAATTTTTGAATTCCCGTCAGGTAGAACTGACAAAGCTGTATCTCGCCCACTCCAACCAGGACTATGTTTATATGGAAGAAACAGGTCATAAACTAAAAGGGACCGCAGGCTCATATGGGTTTGAACGTCTGAGCCAGATTGGAAAAGACATTGAGGAATGCGCGAAATCAAGAAATGATCACTATCTTTCACTCGCCTTATCTGACTATCGTATTTTCTTAAAGCTCGTTCAAGTCGTTTATACTAGCTGATCTTGTCCAGATTGAAGGAATAGCCCACGCCTCGGATTGATGAGATCGTATCTCCCACAGCGCCAAGCTTTTTTCTGAGAGAGCTAATATGCATATCAATGGTGCGGCTTTGAACATCAGAACTAATATTCCAAACCTCTTTTAATAGCTCTTCTCTGGTATAGGTTTTTTTTGGATTGTTAACTAGTTTGAGGAGAAGTTTATACTCCTTTAAAGTGAGAAGAATAGGTTCTTCGGTGTGATCGAAAGTCAGCTTTACTTCCATTTTTGATTCATCAATCACAAAAGGTCCCACACGCTTCACGACATGATTATGCCCGGTGCGAAAGCGATTAATATACTTTTCCATTTGCGACTTAAAGGCCTCAGGACGCAATGGTTTTCGGATGAATTCAAAGACATTAAGTTTATGCGATCGAACTTCATCGGCCTCATTTTCAGAGGCGGTAATGATGATGATAGAAGGGATGAATGGAAACTCTCGATCTTTTAATGACTCTAAAAACTCAAACCCTGATTCCCCCTCAAGTCTTAGGTCAACCAGGATAATATGGAAGGTGTTTCGGTTTAAAAGATCCAGGGCCCCACTCATGTTATGGGCCTGACTTACCTCGATATTTTCCGGAAGAATCTTCATGACCAAAGATTGCATAGAGGGATCGTCTTCAAGATAAAGTGCTTTAAACTTATCCATGTATAAATTTTATTACTTTCGAAATGATATTCAATCTAAGAAAAATTATTCGTGTTATGGAGTGAGTTAAAATTGACCTCTTTAACCGGAGAATGTCAAAGAGGCCAATATCGACAAGGTGATGGTGGATAACTTGCCGGTTTGATCTCGACATTCTCATCTAAAATTAAATTTTCGGCTGTAAATTCTCTGTAAATAAGTATCCGGCCAACCAAATTAGTTGACCGGATACCATTTAGGTTACTCTTTTGCTTCTTCTGCTTGTTTTACTTTTTCTGAAGCATATGGGATGCGAGTTACTCCTCCAATACTATTGAATAGCAAATCACCATTCGGTAAATATTGAATAATAGCGTAAGCACCATTTCCAAAATTGCTTTGCCCGAAAACTACTCGGTGAACAGTCTTACCATTGTTCCAGTCCATTCCTGTGATTTCCCAACCATCTTGTTTTGTGTATCCATTAACGGCCACGATGCTGGAAGTTTCACTCACTACTGGAACCATGCTGGTAGAAACAACATCACTACGACTCCAGACTGATTTCCAGGAATTATTTTTTGGATTCCACTCAAATCTTTCTGCACCAACCGCCGGCTCAAAGACCGGACCACCGGCAAGAACATCAACCATACGGTCTTTGTCACCCTCTTTACGGATGTTATTCACTACGAACGCCCCATAGCCTTTCGCCACCACAGATTGTTCGGTTTGAAGGAATTCAGGAGTTGGATTAAGACCACAGGTAACAGGAATCTGTCCTGCAACTCGGCTCGATTTTGTTCCAGCAACTTGCTTGAAGTCTTTAGGAATTTGATCACGCCAGAAAGCAACCAGCTTCATTTGATCCGCACCATCAGTGATAACGACAAGCTTGTCCTCATCTGCTCCAAAGCCCATGAGCGTTGGAGTTGAGCCTGTTCCTGTTCCTACTTTTACACTTGGTGGTTCACGTCCATTATCATAAGGCGCGATCCATGCCCCATCTTTCTCATCAGTTGAAATGGCCTTTCCGTTCCACACTAACTTGCGCATGTTCTTATCACTTGCCACGTAGATGCCGTTCTTTTCATCAATGGCCATTGAATTACTCACATATTCATCTGGATTAAATTTAAAGATCACAGGCTCACCTTTAAGATCTCTATTCATGACAAACAGTGAATTATTGCCCAAGACAACTAATTTACCGTCATAGGTTAAACTCACTCCGGCGATTGCCTCTTGGGCACCCATCATATTTTTGAAATCACGATTGGCGAGGATTTGAATGCCTTCGCTGGGATTTTTTGGATTCTTCAGTCCAAAAACGAAGACACGCTTATCGTAAGTGTTGTAGTAGAGCTTATTGTCTTTATCAACGAAAGAGTAAATTCCATTACCAATGCGGGTCCAATCAAGACCCCAATCTTTAACAAGCTTTCTGACTTCGGTAATGTTCTTGAAATTTTTATCTAAACCAGCAGTCAGTTGCTCATCCGTAAGGGCCTTAACTCCAGGCACATCCAGTGAAGCAACTTCCTTTAAACTATTATTCGAAAGGTCCAGATACGCCACACCTTGGGAAGAAACAGACCACATGAAATTTGGATTAGGAGTCGCAAAAGTCATGATGTTCACAGGACCACTTGTGACTCGGGCATTGCTTTTTACATCTGCCTGAAAAGTGCCTTGCTTAATGGGATAAGGCATATTATCCGATTGTGCAGAATCGAAGTGTGTAATGGCATACTTGTCTGCAGCGAGATTCGGGTTCTTTGCTGGAGCGCCGGCCATGGCACTCATGCTGAGAAGAATTGCTCCCAGACCCAAAGAAAGTTTTGAATGTTTCATGTTCCCTCCAATATTTAAAGAACACATATTCAATAAATATTGGAGAAGACATTAAGCGTTTCTCAAGCCGCAACGGCTGCGTCTTTTTTCCACATCACGATCGACAGTAAAAGAGCTGCGGCCGAAATCGCAAATCCTCCCCAAGGAACGGCCGAGAGTCCTGGACCGTTATCAATAATAAGTCCTCCACCCCATGCACCAAGAGCATTACCCAAGTTAAAAGCAGCAATATTCAGAGCAGAGGCCAGTGTGGGAGCATCTCCGGCACTTTCCAGCACTCGCATTTGAAGTGGAGGCACCGTCGCAAAACCAGTAAAGCCAAGAAGGAAAACCAGGATAATAACACTTGTTTGATGGTGAGAGAAAATTCCAAATCCAATCATCACAATGGTCAATGCCAATAAACTTCCAACCAACGTCGGCATCAATTTTTTGTCCGCAAATTTTCCACCCACAATGTTTCCGAAGATAAGCCCAAGTCCAAATAATAATAAAATGGGTGAAATGGCCTTTTCATTGAAGTGCGTGATGTCGGTCAGGATGGGAGCAATGTAAGTAAACAAAGCAAACACTCCGCCAAAGCCAATGACAGTGAGAAGAAGACCCAACAACACTTCGGGACGCTTTACCGCTGCGAGCTCTGAACGAATATCAGGTACTATATTTTTCTCAGAATCTTTTGGAACGAGATACAAGAGACCAAGCATTGCCAGAGGTCCCACTGCTGTGACCGCCCAAAAAGTCATTCTCCAACCATAGAGTTGACCCAACCAGGTTCCAAAAGGTACTCCCAAGATATTTGCAATCGTAAGACCAGTGAACATCAGAGCAATGGCCAGGGCCTTTTGATTTGGTTTCACCAGATTAGTGGCAACGACGGAGCCGATTCCAAAAAAAGTTCCATGTGCAAATGAAGTGATGACTCTCGCAATCATCAAAGTCCAATAATCGGGAGCGATGGCACAAACTAAATTACCAATCGTAAAGATCGCCATCAAGGCCACCAGAGCAGACTTTTTGGGGAAGCGAGTGGATAGAAGGGACAAGAAAGGAGCGCCGATCGCAACTCCTAGAGCATAACCACTAATCAACAGACCAGCGGTTGAAAGATTTACTCCCAGATCTTTTGCAATCTGAGGCAGAATTCCCATAATAACAAATTCGGTAGTACCAATTCCAAAGGCACCAATCATCAAGGCGTATATAGCTAATGGCATAACTTTCTCCAGTTTGAATTATGACCAATATAGCACTTTAACTCTTGCTGATTTAGTCATGAAAAGTAAAATCATAGTTGACCAGGAGTCAACAATGAAAACGACCATTGAAGAGATGCAGACCCTCATTTCAATCGTGGATTTAGGATCCATTACCCTCGCGGCCGAACGATTGGAACAAACAACTTCTGGAGTCAGTCGTACTCTCTCTCGCCTTGAAAAAAAGCTCGGCGTCACTCTTCTAAGAAGGACCACCCGAAAAATCGATCTCACTCCTGAGGGAGAAAATTTTCTCAATCATGCCAGGCAAATTCTTCAATCTATAGAATTGGCAGAGGCCTCAGTAAATAACAAGGAGAACGCTCCTACGGGAATTCTCCGTGTTGATTCCGCCTCACCTTTCGTTATTCATGCTATTACTCCTTTTGTTCAGGAGTTCATGAAACTTTACCCAGGAATCACCCTGGAACTGTATAGTAATGATCGAACCATCGACCTGATTGAGAAACGAATTGATGTCGCCATTCGAATTGGAAAGATGGAAGACTCAACCTTGACTGCCATTTCTCTGGGTACAAGCAAGAGAAGAATTCTCGCGAGTCCCGCCTATCTTAAGCAATACGGGACTCCCAAAAATCTGGAAGATCTTGAAGGACACCGCTTAGTTGGTTTCACTGATCCTCGTCATCTCAATCAATGGCCCCTTAAAACAAATGCCGGTCCTTATCTCGCAAAATGCCAGATTGGTGCTTCAAGTGGTGAGACGATTTTGAATCTTGCACGTGAAGGTGCAGGGATTGTGTGTCTTTCAGATTGTATGACCACCAAAGATCGTAAAGAAGGCAAACTGCTCCAAATCCTCGCGAATCACACGATAGATAATAGAGAACTCATTCATGCAGTTTATTACAAGAATATTCAGGTCTCCAATCGTGTGAATCTCTTTATCAAATTCTTGAAATCAAAGCTCAAAGGCATCACTTACTAGATTCCCAACTCGCTGAAGCTTGATTTTATTTTCTGCTTAGAATATTTGTGTGGCAAAGATCGAGTCAATATTACCCGATTCTTCACTTTCGGGCCTTAGCTCTGCAGAAAGATGTTAAAAGGTCTTTAGATAAATAGCTTCCAGGAATTCATCATGAAATTTTTACTCATTCTTTTGTTCGTGCCTTTCCTCTCATTTGCTTCAGACACATCAAGCTGCTCAGGTCTGATTAACGATTGCGAATATTACTCTTGTATCGCCGCTACTAAACACTGTGATGGCAATTCATATCCAACTCAATATGGCCGAAAGTTTTGTATGCGCTATGGTGAGAATCTGAATAAGTTTTCTCGCGAAGGCAGACGTTGGGTCGTTAATGTTAGAAAATGTCTCATGAATGAGATTGAGAAGTTTGACGAAAGCATCAGCTGTGGAGAATTGAAAGTTAAAGCATTCAGAAGCCATGTCAATTGTTACGTTGATCACGGCTTCTGCGACTTGTCCCTCAAAGACAAACAACATATCATGACGACTATCTGGCCCGGGCTTATGAGTGCCCTTTCAATTGAGAATGGTCTAGGCGTCCTGAACGCCTGTTACGTCTCAAAGATGTAATTCTTTTTGAACCCAGGTATCGACTTGCTCTTCCATTATATCAAGTGGAATTGCCCCGTCTCTCAGAACAACATCGTGATATTTTCTCACATCAAATTTTTCACCTAGAGCTTTGCGAGATTTCTCTCTGAGCTCTAGGAACTTAAGCATTCCGACTTTGTAGGCCGTTGCCTGTCCCGGCATGACAAAATAACGTTCGATCTCTTTCACTGTTTCAAGGTCCGCACTAGGAGTATTCGACTTCATATAATGAATCGCTTCCTCGCGGGTCCATTTTTTGGAATGAATACCAGTATCAACCACTAAACGTACCGCTCGCCATATTTCCATCGAGAGACGTCCAAAATCAGAATAAGGGTCCTGGTAGAATCCAATTTCTTTTGGAAGAAGCTCAGCATAGAGTCCCCATCCTTCAATATAAGCAGTAAAACCCCCGTCCCTTCTGAATTTCGGTAAATGCTCTAACTCATTGGCAATGGCAATTTGCATATGGTGACCAGGAATTGCTTCATGGTAGGCCAGTGCCTCAAGTTTATATTTTGGATTATCGGCCATCTTATAAAGATTCACATAGTAGATCCCCGGACGATTTCCCTCCATTGAAGGACCACT
Source organism: Peredibacter starrii (assembly GCF_034259205.1). Classification (GTDB taxonomy): domain Bacteria; phylum Bdellovibrionota; class Bacteriovoracia; order Bacteriovoracales; family Bacteriovoracaceae; genus Peredibacter; species Peredibacter starrii. The sequence goes on from NZ_CP139487.1 coordinate 3,337,845, forward strand.
ATAAAATGCAGTTCCCGCACTCTTCTCACGATAGGCCTCGACAGGCTTAACCATAAGTTCGGCCTTCGGAAAGGTATTAAAGAGTTGAGGCAGAGCGGTCTTGATATTAGTCAGAACTAGATTCACTTGATTCAAATAAGCCGTGCGACCATCTTCCGTATTCGGATAAGCGAATTCATTACCACGAAGATGCTTGAAGAAGGCCTGAAGACTTCCTTTGAAACCAACCTGCTTCATAATGACGTGCATTTCTTTTTGAATGCGTGCCACTTCGGCCTTTCCAATTTCATGGATCTGTTCTGCGGTAAGATTTGTCGTGGTTGTCGAACGAAGCCGGTAGTTGTAATAGTCCTTCCCTTTCGGAAGGGCCCAAACTCCGTTGTTCTTTTTATACTTTCTGGAGAGCTCCGATACATAAGAGATAAGCTGACGATAGGCCGGTCTTACATAAAAATCCAGTGCCTCTTCCGCGTCCGCAGTAAGCCTTACTTTCTCATCGCCCGTGAGATTTAGTTTTTCAAGCTTCATCTTAAAATCATTCATCAGAGGATTATTTTGCTCCGAGATGATGTTCTTTGAATCTTCAATGACTTTTGAAAACACAAAGTTGGGCGGAACAATTCCAAGCTTAGTTTGCTTCTTCACAAAAACCATTCGCTCAGAGAAGACGCGCTTAATTTCTTTCATGCGAGAAATGTAGGCCAGAGCATCGGCCTTATTATCAATTTGATGCATGTTAATTAAGAAACTTGGTGCCTCTGATTGATACCCAAACATTTGGTTCAAAGGAAAAGCATGATAACGCCACTGAAAGCCTTCAATATCCAGGTTCAATTGGTACTGAAGAATTTTGTAACTAAGCTTGGCCGCCTCATTAAGCTTATCATAATCGAAGCTCTTAAGTGTTTTAAGGTATTCCTGGTTCTTCTGATGTTCGGCCAGCTCATAGGCCTCGGTTTCATTATTGAGTAAACCATAATTGGTTTTTCGTCCCAAATAAGTTTGCCAGGTGGGATAGCGAGAGACCTTCTCTTCAAAATAAGAATCAAAGAATTTTTCAATCCGATCAGACTCTGTAAGAGATTTTTCATGGGAACAAGATACGACTAGGAGTAATAAGAAGATGAATTTTAGCATGTGAAAATGCTAGCACATAATGGGCCCGGAAACACCGGGCCTTTTATATTAATTACTGACAATTAACTGATTCAGATAATACACGGCCGGACTTTAAAGGGGCCTCACAAGTCATTTTAAAAAGCGAGCGGCCAGGAGAACGGAAGGGAACAGTTCCACGAATCACAGTTCCATGCACATAATGTCCCACCGTACGCATCTTAGAAACCAAACAAGCATTCATATCAATGGCCATATCTGCTTGTGTATCAACCAGTGCTTTTTCGATGGCCTGACAAAATCTTCTGACCTCTGATTCAGTTGATGGACGACTGATGTTTGCAAAACTAGAAGTTGCAAAAAGAACGAATATGAGAACCACTAACGTTTTCATCTGAACTCCTTATATGTATTTGAAGTCGAGGTAACTAGCACACAAGAATACCCAATAAAACTGAAGAAGAATCCCCTGTAAGAAGGTAATGGTCTTATCTTTGGCCAATCATTAGAAAACCAAGGCAAATATTTAATTGAAAGAACACGTTTTGCTTCTTAGGATTTATAACAATAGAACACCAGGAGTCATTATGGAACTCAACTTTCCTGTTCAGGCGAAAATCTTAAAACCAATCTCTGAAGTTTTTGATGCTGTTTATAATCCGAAGAAACTCTCTACCTATTTTGTTACGGGAGGGGCCAGTGGCCCAATGGATGAAGGAGCAAAAGTCATGTGGGAATTTGCAGATTTTCCTGGAGCATTTCCTGTCTATGTTAAAAACGTAAAAAAGAATGAACAGATCGTCTTTGAGTGGGAGGCCAATGATGGAACAGGACACGGTGCCGGTTATAACACCACAGTGACATTTGACTTCAGCGAGGTCGATGAATACTCGACGCGGGTAAAAATTCTAGAATCAGGATGGAGAGATCCTGATAAATTTCTTAACGCAGCAGTGGGCAATTCAAAGGGATGGATGCAAATGGTGTGCTGTTTAAAAGCATACGTCGAATATGGCATCAATCTCAGAAAAGGTTTTATGTAACCAGGAATTTCTCACAACGAGGAAAGCTTAAGAGTCATCTGCACATCATCAATCATTTCGTTTTCTACACGAAGGGCATCTTGAATAGTTCCTTGCTCTTTAAATCCAAGACCCGAGTACAATTTTCGCGCCACTACGTTATGTGCAAAAACACTGAGATCGATCCATGAAATTTGAGTTTGTTTTTTTGCCCATGAAAGGGCCTCGTCCATCAGGGCCTTGCCTATTCCTTGAGAACGGTAATCATTTTCAATTCCAATTCCTAAACGCATGCGATGAACCTGGGCCTCAACTCCTCCACATTTTAGGTTTACATGGCCCACAAATTTTCCATCTACAACTGCGACCCAGATCATTGACCAGTTTGGGGAAAAAGGTTTTGAGCTTAAGCTCTTAACAATTTTATCCAGAAACTCAGCTTCATCCCACTTGTGATTAGTAGGAAATGGATGAGCATAAATACCCCCAATACCCTTCTCACGCATATGAGTAATACAGTGACGAGTATAAAGCTCGGCATCATCTACTGAACATTGTTTGATCGAGAAGTTCATTTTTAACCTACCAAATGCGAATTGAAATCTGGGGCAAATACCAGTGGTTTATTTAGTTGTACCACTAAATAGTATCTGATTTCTTCAAGGAGATAAAAATGAAAACGATTTTGTCTGCTTTATTGCTCTTCACCCTGGCGAATCTTTCATTCGCTCAGGACAAGGTCGATCCAAAGCTTCAGGAGCAGAATGCCTACAAGGCCGCCCTCTGGGGCATGCCTATTGTAAGTTTCGATGCCATGAGAGAGGCCTACCAACGAGATGCCAAGGCCAAATATAATGATATCGTTTATTGGTCTAGGCCAGCAGACTCAAAACTTCAAATCACAACTCCAAATAATTCCACTCTCTATGTTTACATCAACTACAACCTGACCAATGGACCAGTTGTCATCAGCGTACCAGAGGCCAAAAACATTGGTCTTTTTGGATCAATGAACGATGCCTGGCAAGTCCCACTCGCGGACATTGGCCCCAAGGGTGAAGACAAAGGAAAAGGTGGAAAATATCTTCTTATCCCGCCTGAATATAAGGGAGATATTCCAGTTGGTTATATTAACGTCAATGCGCTCACTATGAATGGTTATGCTATTTTTCGAGTGATCCCCAAGTCTTTCGAAGACAAGGACCTTAAAAAGGCAGTTAGTCTTATTAAAACCGTTCGTGCTTATCCTTTAGCAGAAGCGGTCTATCCACCAAAGCAAAGATATATTGATATGGCCGGAAAAGAATTTAATGGCCTGGTCACATATGACTCGAGCTACTTCACTCGATTATCTCGGATGATCAACGAAGAAAATGTTCATGCTCGAGATACATTTGCCATGGATCAATTGAAGACCATCGGAATTGAAAGAGGAAAAAACTTTACTCCAGACACGAAATCAGAGCCTATGCTGACAAATGCCGCTAAAAAGGCCCAGCAATTTTTTATGACATCTGCGACTGAAATGAATCCCTTTTTCCCTAAGTCACATTGGCTAGCACCAGATCCGATTGGACCGAAGACGGGCTTTAGCTATATGGAGGGAGATAAACTTGCCATTGAAAGCCGGGGATTGGTCTTTTTCCTGGCCTGTGCTCCTCCCAAAAATTTAGGAGCGGCCTCAATCTATGTGGCGGGCTTCAAAGACAACAAAGATCAGCTCTTCATGGGTGAAAAGAACTATCGCTTACATGTTCCTGCAAAAGTTCCTGTGAACCAGTATTGGTCAGCAACTGTTTATGATTCAGAGACAGCTGGATTCATTATCAACTCACCAAAGCAGACCGTAGATTCTTTTAACCAGAAGCTCGCCAAAAATGCAGATGGCTCAGTTGATATCTACTTTGGGCCAAAGGCTCCAGAAGGAAAAATGGAGAACTGGATTTACACTCAACCAGGGAAACGTTGGTTTACATTCTTCCGCTTCTACGGGCCAGAAGAAGCAATTAAGAACAAAAGCTGGAAACTACCGGATATAGAAAATGTGTCAACCAATTTAATGCAAGCCGAAGAAGAGAAACCTTAGGAGTAATTATGAATACAAAAAAACTTTTGGCCGAGGCACTGGGTACAGCGTGGTTAGTGTTCGGCGGATGTGGCTCAGCTGTACTCGCAGCCGCCTTTCCGAAGCTTGGAATTGGATTTCATGGTGTAGCACTTGCCTTTGGTCTGACTGTTGTGACCATGGCCTACGCCATTGGACCTATTTCCGGTTGTCATTTAAACCCTGCAGTCACAGTGGGGCTGGCGGTAGCGGGAAGACATTCTAAAGCGGAAGTTGTTCCATATATCGTTGCTCAAGTTATCGGAGGGATTGTAGGAGCTGGAGTGCTCTATATGATCGCCTCGGGGAAAGCAGATTTTTCTCTCGGAGGGTTTGCATCCAATGGCTACGGAGAACACTCTCCCGGTGGATACTCATTACTCGCGGGATTCCTCACTGAGTTTGTGGCCACTGCTTTTTTTCTTTTTGTGATCCTGGGCTCAACCGATAAGCTCGCCCCAACAGGTTTTGCTCCTCTCTCCATCGGATTGTGCTTAACCCTCATTCACTTAATCACCATTCCCGTGACTAATACTTCAGTTAACCCGGCAAGAAGCATGGGTCCTGCTATCTTTGTGGGTGGCTGGGCCATTCAACAACTTTGGCTTTTCTGGATTGCTCCGCTTTTAGGTGCAGTGGCCGGATCAGTTGTTTATAAATTTATCTACACAGAAGATGAGCGAACTCTTCCTGAGAAAAGAAGAGAACAAGCTCGTAGAGTTGTTCCTCAGGACAGAGTTGGACAAGGTATTTAAGATTTAGGCTTTAATGCTCTGGTGGCGATGAAGCAGTCCATGAGATTGTTGATCCCGCCAGCGCTTTTCCATCCATCTTCATAGAACCCAATCAAATGAAATCCTGCCGCAATTTGTCCACCGATCTGATCTTGTAGCGTATGTCCAAATGTAATGGGTTCATCCTGACCGTATAAACGAACTCGCTCTTCTTCAGTGATGCTCGTTAAATCCGAGTAAGGTAACTTATGCTTAAGTTCAACGATGCCTTGTTTTTCTTTTTCAGGATCCAGTATCAGCGTTACTGGGTTAGTAAAACCAGAAATCAAAGTTCCACCCGCTTTCAAAACCCTAAAGGCCTCTTTCCAAACAGGTTTGACGTCCGGAACAAAACAATTCGAACATGGATGAAAAATAAGATCAAAGCTATCGTTTGAAAAACATGAGAGATCACTCATATCTCCCTCAACGGTCCTTAACTTTAGATTATCACGGTCCGCAACTAAACGATCTTGGGACAATTGATTCGGAGAGAGGTCAAACACTGTTACTTCAGCTCCAGCAGCAGCAAAAATCGGAGCTTGTTGTCCGCCACCTGAGGCCAATGCTAAAATTTTGAGACCCTGCATAGACGGAAACCATTCCTTTGGAACAGGTTTCTCGGGAGTTAAAACAACACTCCACTCGCCCTGTCTGGCCTTCGCAATGACTTCGGATGAGACCGGAAGAGTCCATTGATTTTTTTTATCAACCTGCTTGTTCCAGGCATCTTTATTTCTTTCTAAAATTGTTTTCATAAATTAATCGTCGCGAGTTCTCACTTCCAAAAGTTCGACAGTGAATAATAAATTTGAATTGGGTTTAATGATGGCACCAACTTGTCTTTCACCATAGGCCAGATAAGCGGGCACAAAAAGTTTACGCTTTCCACCGACTTTCATTCCCATCACCCCTTGATCCCATCCCTTAATCACCCGACCTGTTCCAATCACAAACTGGAAAGGACGACCTCGATCAATTGATGAATCAAACTTTGTTCCGTCTTCAAGAAAACCTTCGTATTGAACAAAGAGTAAAGCACCTTTCACTGCTTCTTTTCCGGTACCAACTTCGATATCTGTAATTTGTAATTCGTTTTGATTCATTTCTTTCTCACTTTGAAGACTTTAAGCAAGAATATATCAGAAAAATCATCTACACTAGACGCATGAATTACATCCTACTTGCAGTGGCAGTCATCTTTGAAGTTATTGGAACATCTCTATTAAAAACCACAGAAGGTTTTACCAAGGTCCTGCCTTCCATCGCTCTCTTGGGTTGTTATTCAATGGCCTTCTACCTTATGAGTATCGTGGTTAAGACGATCCCTGTTGGCATTGTATACGCCACATGGTCAGCCGGCGGAATTGTTCTCGTATCTGCCATCTCTTACTTTATCTTTAAGCAATCTCTAGACCTTACCGCTATTTTGGGTCTGGGATTAATCATTGCCGGTGTTATTATTATCAATGTCTTCTCTAAGGCAGGCACCCATTAACCTAACCTTTTTACAGGGTCTTATACCTTAATAACCTTTAAATTTAGACTCTGTTAATCTTATTTGGCCCATGACAAACGCAACATTCATGCCCTTATATTCTCAGTCGATACAATGGTTCCTCATTGGAATGTGCCTGTTCCTTGCATTTGCTTTCATCCTTATCATCCTCCATTACAAAAAAAAGATGTCCCGCCAAATTAATGAAATGAAACAAAGTCAGAAGAACCTCGACTTTGCTCTTCAGTCAGGTCGGATGGGAACCTGGGAAATAGATCTCGTGACGAATGTTGTGAAGTGCTCAAACGAAATGCTCTATCTTTGGGGTGTGAACTCAAATGAATTCGATGGCGATCGCTCTATCCTTCAAAGCAGAGTACATCCTGATGATTTAGAAAAAATGAGAGCGGCCATTGATAAGGCCATCGCCAACGAAGTTATTTACGAAATGGAGTACCGAATTTTTCCCTTTCCTGGACTTGAACGTTGGGTCATCTCTCGCGGAAGATGTACTTTCGCTCCTGGAACTAAAAAGCCCATTCGTTTTTCCGGCGTGGTCTATGACATTACAGAAAAGAAAGTGAAAGAAGAAGAACTTAAGGCCGCCATTAAAATACGTGATCAGTTTCTCATGATGGCCAGTCATGAACTCAGAACACCTCTGACTTGTATGCAATTGCAACTGCAAGTCGCTGAATGGGACTTGAAACATCGTTTTCCTGAGGCCTTTACCTTTGAGCGCATTGAAACCAACATAAAAAAGAACAACCAACATCTTTCTAGAATCACTCGTTTGGTAGATCAGATTCTGGATGAATCAAAAATTTCTCAAGGACGCCTCATTATGCTCTTTGAGCATTTTGACCTGAGCGAGATGGTAGTGGACCTCATTGAGCAGTACAAAGTTACGGCCGAGTTTTCTGGAGTGGAGGTCCTCTTCTCTCCGACAGAAAAAGTAAGCGGGATGTGGGACAGATTTCGACTAGAACAGGTCTTTCTCAATCTGCTTATCAACGGAATTCGTTACGGGAATAGAAAACCGATACATATTACGGTAAAAAAAGAAGGCAATAAGGCCCTTCTTTCAGTCAGAGATGAGGGTATTGGCATCAAGTCAGAAGATCAAAAAAGAATATTTGAACGCTTTGAGCGGGCCTCACACGACAAAGAAGTGAATGGTCTCGGCCTCGGGTTATATATTGCCAATAAAATTGTTACTGACCATGGCGGCGAAATACGTCTTGAAAGTGAATTTGGTAAAGGTTCAAAATTTATAGTCGTCTTACCTCTCTGAGTCTTTTTTCCCCGAACAACCCTCATCAGCATTTTCTAAATTCTTCAAAATTCATCATCCTAGTCTGGTACGAAAGTTGCTCAGGAATTAATGTCGCACAAAGGAGGCCGTATGATTTTAAAGATTGTGTTCACCGCATTTGTTCTTATGTGTATTGGTGCCGTCTCTATGCCAGTACGTGCAGATGACGACTCAATGAAACAGAAGGCAGAAGAAGTAGGTAATGACGTTAAGCGAGGAAGCAAGGATGCTTCTCGTAAGGTAAAAGACGAAACATGCGAGCTTGTGAACGGCAAAATGGAATGTGCCGGTCAGAAGGCCAAGCATTCCATTCAAAAAGGCGCAGATAAAGTTGAAGACGCCATAGATTAGTAGGAAATAATTCTTTCAAGCATGACACCATAGTCACGGGCATTCCCAGTAGTGCCCGTGCTACTCTTCTGAGTACTGGTAGCTGATGTATCAATATACCAACCTTTGCCTATCGTCTGCCTGATACCCGTTGAGTTTAGACCTTCTGAATCTCCCCCCACCCTAAGCGAGCTTTTAGACCCCAGTCGAAACTGTGCGGTGGCGGTTTTTGAGTTTGGATCATAACCAATATATTCAACCGGACTTCCTGCCAAAAAATAAAGAACAGATAAAGACATGATCCCCTGGGCGAGAATCTGATTGGTCTGACTTGCAGAACGTTTATCATCAGGATTCAGGTCTTCCAGAGGACGCCCGAATAAAAGAACCGAGTAAATATCATTGCGGGACAAGGGTGGTTTACTTGAGAAGGCGTATCGAGGCTGGGATATGGGGCCCTCTAGATCCATCGTTATTTTATATTCAGGTAAAGGGAAGATCACTTGGCCCACGAGCACCGGCTCGGCCGGAGCATCAAAGTTGATTTGCATTGATGGAATTTGAATGGGACGCTTGAAGACCTTCGTTTTCAAAGGGAGAACTTTCACAAAGCCGTTCTTCAAATCCCCTTCCTCAATATTGAGATCAAAGTTTAACCGTAAGGGCTGATCCAAGAGGTTCGTACTCAGATGCAAGGACTTCTCGTCCATCGCCTCTAACCTAAAAGTCATTTCCATTTGAGATTTGGTCTTTTTAGTGACCTTCGCTTTGTCTTTTTGAGTAATGATCCGCTTATCTGGGGTGAATTGAGGCGGCAAACTTTTTTTAGATATTTTAGGAAGTGCCAAATTCACTTTCTTAAAATCAATCTCGGCCAGAACTGAAACTGGCCTCATTGTAAGAAGATTCAAAAAAAGATCAGCTCCAAGATCCATGAGAAAAACCTGCTCCTTACTTTTCAGATCAATCCTCGCTTTAGAAGTTACAATCGCTTCTTCATTCTTTTCAGACTCCTTGGTCACGATCTCAATATTGATGGCCCCATCCATACTGTTTAAAGGTGCAGGGAGAACATTAAATGGACTAGGAGCAAAACGTCCAATTGCTTGTTTTACATCCGGCACACGAATGTCCCCTCTCGTCGCAAGAATTGCCTTCTTTCTGAAGTTTAAGCTTGAGAAGGAGTCCTTGAGGGGAAGTTCTATTTTGGAGGTCACATGAAACAAGATCTTTTCCATGCCACCGCTGAGATCTAAGGGAATTCCATTTTTTTTAACGGCACCGATGAGTTTGACATCATACAAGTGCAAAGGAGGATTGAACTTAAGTTTCGGTATTTTGAATTTCGAAGGAGCGAGAAGCATGAAACCTTCCGGATTTGCATCAAGAGAAAACCCTAAGCTCTTTGCATGAAACTTATGCGGAGACTTAATTACAGTCACATCAAACTGATAACTCTCTTTCCCTAAAGTCAGCTCATTCTCATCAAAAACAAAATCAAGATCTGGAACCAAAGGACTCCAAAACATACTCCAGAGGCCCCAAATGTCAGGTTGTGATTCATTCTCTGGAGGCGGAGTCTTACTTTCTTTGATCACAATTTTTGAGAATTGGTCACGAACGAAAATGGGACTATTCGTAATGCTCTTTATGCCCTCGCCTTTCACATAAGTTACAGTAAAGTTCCACGAAATCTCTGAAAGACAGATATTAAGATAGGCAGTGTCGTTATCAAACTCAAAACACAAATTCTTAAAGTAACCTTTGATGATTCTTTCGTTCCACTTGATCCACTGGTGAGTAATATCCGCATCAGTCCATGAATGGGTTTTTAGAATTTTGGTTTTTCTTAAAACAAAATCGATGTTTTTCGGATTAATGATAAGTGTCGGCTTGAAGAATAAAATTCCACCCACAATCGTCACCAAAAGAATAATGAGACTCAATAAGCTTAAAAGAGGATAAAGGACAAACTTCTTCATCAGAAAGTTCCTCCAATCCCGGCGTAATAAAAATTTCCTTTGTCGATATAAGGATTCGTTACATACCCGCGGGCCACATAACCTTGAACAAGTCCAAGCTTAGTTAACCAGCGTAGACCAACACCCGGCGAGTACCACAGTCTCGGATCAATGTCCCAGGACTTCGCACCGAAATAAGCACTGTCGATGAACCCGAAGGCCTCTAGGGACTCAATTACAAAATAAGTCTTTCTCGCCTCTAGTTTGAGCTCAAGCTTGGTTAAAGCTCCAAGTCCATCATTATCCGGCAAGGTATTAAGGAGAAAGCCTCGAACATCATCACTTCCTCCTCCATAAAACTTAACCGAAGGTGGTAAGCTCTTTAACGTCACATCATCCGAGACCCAAGTCGTACCAGCATTGAAGCGATAGGCGCCAATAATGGCCCCCTTCCCCACGAAGCCCAGCTCTTTCATTTCAGAGTAAGTTCCGTAAAGCATCAGGAGTGGATCAGTAAATCCAAGCGAAGGATGGCGAAAATCAAAGTTGAATCCAAAGACACTTCCTTCTTGAGGATGAATATCAAAAAATTCATAGGAATGAGACATGAGCTGGCTACTGCCATTGATGTTTACCGCAGAATAGGTCTTCGTATTTGGATCCACTTGAGCGTGATAAGTACTCGCTTCATAAGTGGGACCTAGAGTATAGGTCTGAAGATATCTGGGAGAATCATAGGTCCATTTCATATGAGGTCTAAAACTCAACAGCGATTGTTCGTAATCAATCTGAGACTGACGACTTAATTCCACAACGGTGAAAAGAGATCTTCTAGGTCTATTTTTCCAGAAAAATAAATCTGCGGTTCCATTTAAGGATTGAGACCTGACGGAGGCCTGAGCATTTAATGCCAGAATGGAGGCCATCGATTTGTAACGGTTATTTGACCAACGAAGCCTCGCCATTGGACCCAGTTCGGTACTCGCTCCAACTCCAAAGCGAATGGTGCGAGGTGGGCCCAGAATGAAGTATTGAGACAGCTTAAAATCTTTCATGTCCGGAGAACAGTTATTCAGATAGTAAGTTCCCTGCATGACTTCCGCACGTAGAAGACGCTTCTCATTGAGCTTTAAGAGTTGATCACTAAAAGTGTCCTTCTCCTTATAGGGATAGTATCGGTCTAGCGCATTTTCATCCAGGCCCTTTATCTCTTCTTTATCAACTTCACCGAATGGATAGGCCACTCCTTCATTTAAAGTGATTCGGACTTTTTGGAGTTCTGCATCTGCCATGACCTTGGGATCTGCACAGGGATAGCCTCTATCGCCCACAATTTTCTTTGATCTTTTTTCGAGAGCATCTAGTAGATTGGGATTTAAAATTTCTTTATTATAGCGGCGGTGAAGTTCCTTTTTGACCACATGCCTTTCTTTTTTATTTTCTGTCTCAACATGAATTTTCTTCATCCGTCTTATAGGACCTGTGTCGACGTGCAAAACACCATCAATGGTTTCAAATTGAGGTTTTAAGAAACCACGGGATTGCAGGAATGCCGTAAAGAAGTAGCTCGCCTGATAAGGAGGAATCACTTTATAGCTTTCGCTTTTAGGATCACCACAAACGAGAAGCTCTTCCGTTTCGGTGAGTTTCACATCCTCATCATGTCCATGGAGCACTACCGTGGGGCAGATATTCGTAGATGCATATGAATGAGAAATGGTGAGTAGAATGAGTAAGGAGAGCAACTTTATCTTCATTCGAAAAGGAACTTATCACTCTGATCCTCGTCTGAAAATCAACAATCCATGACTCAAAGGTCTGGCGAAGTGCTTAAGGAAATTAAGATTAAATTGAACTGCACGAGCTATAAAAGAAATTGTATGTACGCTGCCACTTCCCAGGAGGAAACTATGCGTGCATTAATTCTATTGGCCTTTCTTGTAAGTAGTCATGTTTTTGCAGGAGAATATGTTCCAAAGAAACTTCAATTTAACTTCTTAGGCGATGACATGGGTAATCGCATTTACTACAGATGCGAAGTGGTAAAAACTTTGGTGGCAAATCACCTTGAAAGCCTGGGTGCTATCTCAACCAACGTGAAGTGTTATGGTGGTTTGGAAGACTATGCACGCATGCCAGAATGGTCACCCATTACAGTGACTGCGCATTTCGAAGTTCCGGTACCAGCAGAAAACTCGACCCGCGAAGTAGTCGTCCTTAAAACTAAGGGTGTTGCCTCTGAAGATTGTTTTCTCAACACTTCTTTTCTTAAGACAGCGATCCCTTTTTTCCCAGGGGTCAAGATTCTTAAAAAATCGACTTCTTGTTTAAGTAACTATTCTCGTTGGTCTTATACTGTCGAGATCGCAAAATAAAATAAGACACTTGCTATAACCTCCGCTTCACTGGCGGAGGTTAATCAGAGTAAAAGGCATTTCAATTTGTCTCATGCTGATCCACTTTTTAAGATGGCAGCATGATCAATAAATTAATCATCCTACTATCTTTACTGACTGTTTTAATTTCTTGTGGAGGAGGAGGTTCCGGAAGCTCAAGCTCCTCTTCATCCAGTACTCCGACTCAAAACACTGAAACACCACAATCAAATCCCTTAAAGGAAGTTGACCTCCTTTCACCCAATGGCGACTCAATCCAGACAAGCATTGCATACACAAAGGATGATCAGCTGGAAGGGCTGCAAAATGTTCAGGACTCAGAATTTGCGGAGAACGAAGGGAAACTATTCTTTTATCTCAACGACAGCGCTCGAACTTTTTGGATGCCTAACACCTACTTCAATCTTGATATCATCTACCTTGATGAGGAGATGAAAATCATAGATATCGTCTGGAATATGCCTCATTACACTGGCGATAATAATGAAGACATTCCAAGGGCCCCCACAATCACTAGTCGTCACGTTCTTGAAATGAAGGCCGGCTCTCCTATTTCTTCGAGTCTTGAAGTTGGTGACACACTCAAGTGGAACTCAACACTCACCTTAGATGAGACAGAATCACAAATTGCTGAGAGATTAGGAAATGAATGAAAAAGAAAAAATGCTTTCCGGTGATCTTTATTGGGCCGGAGATGAAGAACTTGTAAAAGATCGTGAGCGCTGTAAAGCGGCCCTCAAAGAGGAAAATACGAGAAGGCTTATTCCAAATGCACCAGAGAGTCTTTACATCCAATTTCCCTTTTATTGCGACTATGGTTACAACATCGACTGTGGTGAGAATGTCTTCATTAATGCTAATTGCGTTTTTTTAGACGTGGCCAAGATCACGATTGGTTCACATGTACTTTTTGGACCGGCCGTTCAAATCTACACTGCTTCCCATCCACTGGATTATATGACCAGGAGAAAACTGGAATTCGCCAAACCAATTTCAATTGGCGACGACTCCTGGATCGGTGGGGGTGCCATCCTAATGCCAGGTGTGAGCATCGGTAATAGATGTGTCATCGGTGCAGGAGCGATTGTCACCAAAGACATACCGGATGATTCACTTGCTGTCGGTAATCCGGCAAAGGTCATCAAGAAACTAATTTAAAAGACCTCACCCATGAGGCAACGGGCACCACCGCCACCATAGGTTTCAATCGTATTTAGAGATGCATGCAGGATTTTACCTTCTTGAGAAAGTTGCTCTCGCTGTTCCGTTTTTAAACTATCATGGGCCCGGGTTGAGCATATCCAAAACTTCACTCCATTCTGATTTTGAAGGAGGAGCATGTTCCCATCAAAATTCTCCATTTGCTCGTGGGTGATATCAACAATTGCTTTGCCCGTTTCTGCAAAGGTCTTCGTCAGAAGAGCAAGTTCTGAAGGATTGCGAATGGATTCTATGTTGATAATAACGTTCTTCTTCCCCAAGGCCATCATCACATTCGTGTGATAAATCTGCTGTCCATTTTTGTCCACGGACTCAAAGGACACAATTCGATATCCGGACTGCTCCGAAAATACGGTTAGAAGTTCCGGAGACGTTCTTGGAGCAAGACAAGCATAGGCAATCTTAAAGTCATGATCAAAAATTAGACTTCCCGTACCTTCCAGATAAAGACCTCTCTCTCCATAGGACCGTAGATCGATAACTTCCTTTGCTTCTAATGCATCAATCACGTCTTGCCTGAATTCACGGCGACGATTTGGAGCAAACATCGGGAAAAGAAAGACTCGTCCATCTGGCAATTTGCAAAACCAATTGTTGGGAAACAAAGCATCAGGAGTATTTTGTCCGGCCAGTTCTTCGAATTTCAAAATCTTTATTCCATGATCAGTGAGAACGTTTTGAAACCGATCAAACTCTAGTTGGGCCCTTGCCACAATTTCTGATTGAGACTCTACAGAAGAAGTATTTTGAAAACTATTCGACCCACTGGTCTCGGGATTTGAGCAAAAACTGAGGGGCCTTACCATGACAATTGTCGATGCATTCATTATTCAATCCTAACAAATCTAAAAAAATGATGGAAGCCCGTTTAAGGAAGTCAGTACCAGGGTTTAGAAAAATCTCTTTGTGTGTAAAAGTATGGTCTCACACCTAGGAGGGATTATGATCAAGGTACTTTTAGCAACAAATGATTCTATTCTCGAGAGAATGCTTCAGGTAACTCTCACCATAAACGGTCTATCAGTCAACTCTGTGGCCGATTTGGATGGAATTACAGCTCAACTTAGAAAAGATGACTACAATATTCTTTTACTCGATAGAAACTTTTCAGATGCCGGCATTCTGGTAAGACGGGAAGGATTCAAACTACCAGTTCTTGCCCTGACCAAAGCGCCAAAAGCATCTAGCGTGAAGGACATCGAATTTCTGGCCGATCCATTCGACTTCCCTTCTCTGAAACTAAAAATGAATGGCATGTTGAAGAAACGTTTCAATTTGAAAGAGAGAATAATTGAATCCGGGCAGCTTAAAATTGACGTCATCAATCAACTCGCAACGATCAAGAACGAAGTGATCAATCTGGGTAAGGTTGAGTTTGCCATTCTGGTTTCGCTAAGTAGAAAAGCGGGGTCCATCGTTACAAAGGAAAAATTACGAAGTGATCTCGAGGCCCAAGGGCAGTTCTTTAATACCGCGATCTATCACCACATCAAAGAACTGAAACGAAAACTCAAAGTGGCAACAGGTCAGGGCCTTAATATTAAGTTCGTGACAGGAGAAGGTTATCAATTGATGAACGAAGGATGACTTTGATAGCATTAAAAAATGAATGCTAAGTCCATTATCAAAGACATCAAAAGTTATGCTGACCCTTCAAGGGCCAAAGAACTTCAACGTTACTTTAAAACTGGCAAAGGGGAATATGGAGAGGGAGATATTTTTATCGGCCTTACCGTTCCCCAAACCAGATCTTTGGCAAGAACTCATCAACAGGCATCTTTGGAAACAATAGCAGAATTATTGAAATCACCAATTCATGAAATAAGACTCTGTGCTCTTCTGATTCTGGTTCAGCAATTCAGCAAGGTCCTTGAGGAAGATCAAGAACGAATAGTCCGTTTTTATCTTCGTCACAAGAAGTATATCAATAATTGGGACTTGGTCGACTTGTCAGCACCTTCAATATTAGGTTCCTATGCTCTTCGCTCCCACGATTACGGCCTGATAAATAAGCTCATTAAGTCAAAACGTCTCTGGGACCGACGTATCGGGATGCTCTCGACTTTCCCTTTTATTAAAAAGGGCAAGGTCGACATCGTTTATCGGTTTGCTATTATCCTCATGGATGATCCGGAAGATCTCATGCATAAAGCAGCAGGGTGGATGCTCAGAGTGGCGGGTAAAAGAGATCCGGAAAGACTCCTCACATTCACTCAAAAAAATGCTAAGCGAATGCCCAGGACGATGCTGAGATACGCTATTGAAAAGTTCCCTCCTAAAAAAAGAAAGGAACTGTTAAGTCTTTAGTGCTTAGGAACTTTATAAGTCAGCTCTACTCCGCCAGTGCCTCTTTGTTGGACTGATTCAAGTATGAGAGGTGGATTTGTGAGTCTAGGGAACAGCGGAGCACCACCGCCAATTGTGGTAGAGGCCACGTGCAGTTGCATTTCATCTAAGAGATTGGCATCATAAAACTTTCCAGCGAGTTCTCCCCCACCCATGATCCAAATTGTTTTGCCATTGGCAATTTCAGACATTTTCTGATGAACCGGAACGACATCACCTCTTACGATTCGTATATCAGCGTTATCAATCAAAGGAAGATTCTCTTTAGAGGTAAAGACAAAACTCGGAACTTTATAAGGCCAAGATTCTTTGGACTTTGAGAGATGATCATACAGCCACATATAAGTAGTCGATCCCATGGCAAGGACTCCAACACTATTCACAAAATTTTCAATGACATTGCCCTCCGGCTCGCCGAATTGAAAGAGCCACTCAAGAGAATTATTTTTGTCAGCGATGTATCCATCCAGGCTTGTTGCCGCGAAGTAAATTGTCTTCATATTGACCTCTGCAAATTTACTTTCATTCTACAGGGCAGGAATCTCATGAGTAAAGGTATTCACCGTACCCTGCAAGGAGTTAATTATGAAATCAATTCTAGCTTCCTTACTTGTTCTTTCAATTCTCTCCGTAGGATGTTCCAGCGATAGTAAAAATAAAAAGACCATGGCGGGTGCAGGAATTGGGACTGCAGTCGGCGCAGGAGTGGGGGCCATTTTAGGAAAAGAAAAAGGCGCAGTGATCGGGGCCGCATTGGGTGCCGGGATTGGTGGATATGCAGGACACAGAATGGACAAGCAGGCCGCAGAACTTGAAAAGATAGCCGAAACAAAACGCACTGAAATGGGACTCGTTACTAAACTCAAGAGTGATATTTTATTCGACACCGGCAAAGCAGAGTTAAAAGCAAATGCTCAAACGAATCTTAAACAGATGGCGGATATTATGAAAAAGTATCCGGAAAATATTCTCAACATCAAAGGCTATACAGACAACACTGGCAAATCCACAACAAACGAAAAATTATCTCAAAGTCGTGCAGACGCTGTTAGACAAGCGCTCATTAGAGATGGAATGCCTGCCAATGTCATTAGCACGGAAGGAATGGGACCAGCTAATCCCATCGCCAGTAATAACTCTGCCGATGGAAGAAAGAAAAATCGCCGAGTCGAGATTGAAATCACAGTGGATCAATCAAAGGTACCAAAAGAAAAGAAACAAGCTCAGGAAGAAAATTAATTACTCTTTCTGATAGAAACAACTGTTTCTGATATCGGCCAAGGGATCATCCTTGATACATATCAATTGCTGAGGTTCTGTTCTTTTATCTGGACTGGCGCAAGAGACTAGAAACAATAGGAAAAGTATAGAAGTTTTCATACCGCATATAACGCAAACAATCTCCGCTTTGTGACGGCCTTAGGCGTCTCCCTAAGAATTAAACAAACCACTATGATGTGCTTGATGAAATACATCTGGATAATTCTTATTTTCCTATTCATCGATCAAGCCAAGGCACAACAGTACAACTCAGATAGTTGGCTCTCTAAGCCTCATGGAACAGTCACAGTTATTCCTACGGTGGGAGAACGAAACTCTATGCTGATGTCGACTTTCTCTCTTTTCCCTGACTGGGAATTTACTTACGCAATTTATACTTACAACAAGGACGATGACCCAAGAACAGATGATGGACACTCTACATCTTGGTACGCCAAGTACATGTTCTGGCAAAATGATGAGAAGAACGGAGGCGGATCCGTAAAATTTGGTACCGGTATGTTTCCCGGCACGATTAAAGGAGAAAGCAGTTTCGATGATGCTTTCAACACCTATTGGGTAAATTTTCCATTCACCTTTCCCTTTGCCCATAACAAGTTCTCTTGGGACATCATGCCAGGAGCAAGTGTTACACGAACCTATAAGCCCGATGATACAACCAATGCGCTGGGGTTCACCTACTCCACCCGTCTTGCTTATTATCCCTGGGATCAAATCTGGTCAATTGTGGGAGAGGTCTTCGGAACCGAAGGGCAAGTTTATGCTAAACCCGAATATAAGATTGGCCTTCGATGGGAACCGAACCAATACGCAACATGGGCTTTGACCTACGGACAAGAGTTTAATGGCAATGAAGGAGCAGGTGTAGAATTTGGCGTGATGATTTTCACTCCACAATTTGCTTGTTTTGGCCCATGCAAGAATTAAAAGATCAGGGTTTCGTTAGAGTTCGCGGCGCTCGTGAGAACAATCTTAAAAATATCGATGTGGATATCCCACGGGATGCCTTGGTTGTCTTCACCGGTGTATCGGGCTCTGGTAAATCATCTCTCGCCTTTGGTACTCTCTATGCTGAGGCCCAGAGGAGATACCTCGAATCAGTTTCTCCATACGCCCGAAGATTATTCAACCAAATGTCTGAGCCCGACGTGGATGAAATCGATGGTCTTCCACCTGCAGTGGCCCTGCAACAGCAAAGAGGAACTCCTTCTACTCGCTCTTCGGTTGGAAGTGTGACTTCACTTTCAAATTTACTTCGTCTTCTCTATTCGAGGGCCGGAACTTATCCACCTAAACAAACTATCATTTATGCAGAAGGATTTTCTCCTAATACTCCCGAAGGAGCATGTCCAGTTTGTCATGGTCTAGGAAAGATCTACGATGCGACTGAAAAGTCCATGGTGTTGGATGACTCGCTCAGTATTCGCGAGAAGGCCATCGCTGCCTGGCCCACTGCCTGGGGAGGACAAAATCTGCGGGATATTCTTGTAACTCTGGGCTTTGATATTGATGTGCCTTGGAAAAAACTTTCTAAGAAGGACCGTGACTGGATTCTTTTCACCGATGAGACACCATCGGTGCCTGTGTATGCCGGCTTCAATGCAAAGGAAGTCAAAGTGGCCCTTCGCTCTAAAATGGAGCCGAGTTATTATGGAAATTTTGTCAGTGCCAAGAACTATGTTTTAAATACTTTTGCCACCACTCAAAGTCAGCTTATGAAGAAAAGAGTGGCGAAATTTATGGTGAGTGCTCCTTGCTCAGAGTGTAAAGGGAAGCGTTTAAAAAAAGAGGCCCTCTCAGTCACTTTTGAGGGTCTGGATATAACTTCACTCTCCCAGCTTCCCCTTAAACAATTGAATCTCATGTTCTCATCCTATGCTGATGGGTCTTCGCCTGTTTTGAAGAAAATGAGTTCTAAACATCCAGAACAAGCATTGGCCGCCACAACTTTGGCCAGTGAGATCATGGCAAGGATTCAAGTCCTACTTGATCTGGGACTTGGCTATTTGTCGCTAGAACGAAGTACCCCTACACTATCTCCTGGAGAACTTCAGAGACTAAGACTCGCCAACCAAGTGCACTCGAATCTTTTTGGGGTCATCTATGTTTTGGATGAACCTTCCGCAGGACTTCACCCTTCAGACACAGAAGCACTCCTGAGAGCGTTTCAGCGACTAAAATCAGGAGGCAATTCTTTGTTTGTAGTTGAACATGAAATAGATGTGATTCATGCGGCAGATTGGATCGTAGATGTTGGACCTCTGGCCGGAGTTAATGGCGGAGAAGTTCTTTACAGTGGCCCTCCTAGAGGACTCCTTAAAGTTTCAGAGTCAGTAACAAAGAACTATCTATTCGGAAAACACCAGTTCGAACAGAAGACAAAGCGTTCTGCAAGCGAATGGCTGCAACTCAGAAACCTTAAGCGCAATAATCTTGATGCTCTTGATATCGATTTTCCTCTCGGAGTTTTTACCAGCGTGACGGGAATCTCTGGTTCAGGAAAATCCACTCTCGTTGGACAACTCCTTGCGGGCCTGGTCTTAAAAGAATTGGGACACGAATCGGCCACAGATGAAGATGTTCCTGATCTTGAAGATTCGGTAATTGAAGAGCTACAAGGTGAAATTAAAACTGGCATGTCCCGAATTAAAAGACTCGTTCAAATTGACCAAAAACCCATTGGGAGAACTCCTCGTTCAAATCTAGCGACTTATACCGGACTTTTTGATTATGTTCGTAAACTTTTTGCGGAGACAAAACTCGCCAAATCCAGACGCTATGATGCGGGAAGATTTTCATTCAACGTTTCCAAAGGTCGTTGTGAAAATTGCCAAGGTGAAGGTTTTGTCATGGTAGAGTTACTGTTCCTTCCAAGTGTTTATAGTCCATGTCCCATTTGTCAGGGGACGCGGTTTAATGCAAAAACTCTTGAGGTAAAATATAAGGGCAAGAATATTTCAGAGGTCCTCAAGCTTACAGTCGATGATGCCCTTTTATTTTTTGATAAAGAACCTCAGGTCATGAGATCTCTATCCATGTTAAAAGAAGTTGGTCTTGGTTACATTCAGCTAGGTCAACCTGCTACAGAACTCTCAGGGGGTGAGGCCCAGCGGGTGAAGCTCGCGACTGAACTTCAAAGGATTTCCAAAGGTGAGACGCTCTATATTTTGGACGAGCCCACAACTGGCCTTCATCCCTCCGATGTGGAGAGACTTTTATCTCAACTGAATAAACTTGTGGACGCTGGCAATACGGTCATAATGGTTGAGCATGATATGAAGGTCATTGCTGAGAGTGATTGGATTATAGACATGGGACCTGGTGCTGGAGATGAGGGAGGAAAAATTGTGGTAACCGGCACTCCTGAAGTCGTGGCTCGTCATAAGAAAAGTTTGACCTCGAAGTATCTTCAGAATTTTATGGGGACTTAATATTTTAGGTCTCTAAACCGATAAGATACATATGAAAACATTTATCCTTTTTACGATTTTTCTTTCCCTCACCTCGTTTGCTGCTGAGGACCCGAGAAAGAAAATGGATTACGGTGATAAGCAACTTCTACAACGAGACGTTTGCAGAAAACCCATCGAGTATCTTCAGACGAGATATCCTGATTTCACTAAGGAACAACTCGAGAAAATGAAATCGGAGTGTAAGTACTAATCTCTTCCATCTTCCTTTCACTCTCTTTCGCTAAACCCCTTAAAAGATCACAATGTTTGCTTGATCATATTCCGGTTTGAATATACAAACATTGCATATGTTATTTAGAATTCTAGCTGCTCTCATTTACCGAAGACCTAAAAGATCACGCAAACTTTTGCGTTAGTTTCTGGCCCTTTCTTTGCTTCTCTTGCGAGAGGAGCCACTATGGAAACGAACCAGTATACTCCCCTTTATATCTTCCTACTTTCGTTTTTCGTTTTAGTTGTCGTCTCTTACTTCGCCTATGGTTTCGGAAAGAAGATGAAACTCAAAGGCAAAATTAAAACCTCTCCCATCATTACACCAAGTGTACTGGGTCTACTTTCCCTGATTCTGAGCTTTTCATTCTCCATGTCTATTTCACGTTATGAGGAAAGAAGAAAACTCGTGATTCAAGAGGCCAATGCCATTCAAACCGCCTATCTCAGAGCGACAATCTTAAAACCAGTTCCTGGTATTGATGTGAGAAAACTTTATCGCGATTATCTCAACACTCGAATCAAGTTTTATGAGGCCCAAGACCTCGATAAAGAAATTAAGTACTCCGTAGAAGAGCAAAAGGATCTTTGGACTCACTATAAGAAAGTGACTGAGAAAGACAGATCAGCAGTGGAGACTCTTTACGCTTATGCTCTTAATCCCATGCTTGATATAGCGACCACACGGAATTATACCCTAATGAGGACGCTACCCATTCAGATATACGCTCTCACACTCTTAATCGCCATTGTGGCCTTCACATCACTTAACTTTGACCGAGGTTTTAAGCACGAAGAGAATCACTGGAGCACAGGAGTAACCATTGCTCTATTCTGTGTCATTTTTACTTTCGTGTATGACATCGATCATTCCCGGGATGGCATGATTACGATTAGTCAGGATGCGATGTATGACATTAGGGACTTTATCAATAGCTACAACTAGATTACTTTATTACCTCAAATTGCTCTTTTTCTTTAAACTGCAATAGTTGCATCTTTAAGTTGATCAACGATAAAAAATAAAAAGGCCACCCTAGGGTGGCCTTTATCTATCAAATTATCTGTCTAAAAAAACTAGAATGTATTGATGTAAGCGCTGATACCAAGGTTCGTTCTGTCATCACGGATGTCTGACGGAATAAACTGAATGTTCGGGTAAAGGAAGATATCACGAGAAAGTGAAATACCTACACCGAACGACTGATACACAACACGCTTCTCGTATGTGTCCCAGGCCATCTCACGAGTTTGTTGATAAACCTGCCAGCCCCAAAGAGTTCTTAGGTTGAATGTATCGTTGATCACGTATTCAAGTACTGGGTAAAGCTGCCAAACGTTTTTAGCAAGACCTTGATTTGTTTTATCGAAAGAGTAACCAGTCCATTCGAACGTAGCACCACCAGATAGACCGAAATCACCAATATCTCTCATCCATGTAGATGCGATATCGTAACTAGCACGGTAACCGGCCTGACGCTGTTGAGTGTTCGTAATAAGTGTTGGAGTAAGTTGAGTTACAACTTGGAAACCCCAAACGCGAGCTAGGTTTGTATAGATTAGATTCGGGTCACTTACAGTAACGTCTTGCTTAGTTTTGTTGAACTCTTTTTTAAGAGCTGGATCATTTGTTTTGATGCTTGAGTTGAACGGAGTATTCATGAATACACCGGTACCAAGTGTTAAGCTGTTAAGAGGATTGAAACGGTATCTAAGACCAACGTTAGCAGTTAGATATTGAAGAGTGAGGGCATCAGCACCAGAAGTAATGTTGGGTCTTTGAGCAGCACCTGGCTTCTCTACCGAACCACCTTGGTAATTGATAGCAAAGTTACCAGACCATTTAGAAAGTGAACCACTTGAAGCACGAAGACGGCGGTTAGTAATAACCTGGTCAGCTTCATCCACTTTGCCTGGTTTGGCAGCAGGAGTAGTTTCTGTTTTTTCCTCTTTCTTTTCAGTTTTAGCTTCTTGAGCGAAGGCTGAGAGTGAGAGACCTAGGATCATCGCGATCAGTAAAAGAGACTTGGACATTGAATTACCTCTACAATTTTTTATTGAGGAATAGAGAGTAATTGTTGGTTTTCGATTTTGTAAGAAAAAAAAAGAGATTTCTTAATTTTTTCTTGTGATTTGTTGTAGAGAATTTCACAAAATCTTACATTTCTAACAAAATTTTAATCTCAGATTAATGTGTGAAAGAATCCTCACAGGGGATCCAAAAACCAAAGGTCGACCCCACGCCTACATGGCTTTCGACGAAAACTTTGCCTTTATGGGCCTCAACGACCTCTTTCACATTCGCGAGACCCCTTCCGCTACTTTCTTCACCGGCGGTTGGTTTAGTACTGGTCTTTCCATGCTCAGTGAAAAGATTTTGTATTTCTGATTCCGGAACTCCGAGGCCCTCATCTTTGACAGTAAGATAAAGCCTTTTACGGGCCCAATCCATCCGAACTTTCATTTCAATTTGTGAGTGTGGATTCGAGAATTTGATTGCGTTCGAGACATAATTTAAAATAGCGAGCTTGATGAGGGCCATATCAAATATTCCATGCCGAGGAAGGTTTTCATCTCGCTCAAGTGTGAATCCAATATCTTTTCTTCTGGCCATGGAAATAGAATCATCTTCCACTTCTTCCAAAAAACGATCGATATCATTTGAGGTCAAAGTTAATTGTCTTACCTCTTTCTTTAAGTAGACCAGTTCCTCAATCGTTTTCATCATAGAATCAGTGTTTCGCTTTAGTATCGAATATACGTGTTTCGAATTCTTTCCCAATTGTTGGTACCGCTCACCTTTTTCAAGTAGAGACAAATATCCTCTGATCACTGTCAAAGGATTATTGAGATCGTGAATAATATTTTTGAATAATTTTTCCACAGAAGAGCTTCGGGCCAGCGCCTTTTTCATTTGGCCGTGGAAGACAATTAAAGATATCCCCTCCGCCACTTCCTGAAAGAGCTGCACATGTGATTCAATATAAGTACCTGTTGAGTTGCTCGAGAAAAAAAGAAGTCCTATGTTCTGATTTTCTACGACTGAAGGACAAATAAGAGAAGATTTCAGTCCTTCTTTAATGGCCAGATTTAAAGTTGCAGATTGAGGATAGGAAACACACAGCTTCTCCAGATCGTTAATGATAACGGGACTGTTCTTCGCTAGTATTTGCTGGATGAGTAAATCATCCTCGACCCTAATCGAATAATTTTGGTGCAAGAACTTAATTTTAGATTTTGACTTTACCCAGATAATCCTTAGTGCGTCTCCCTCTTCTTCCAAAATCGCCACCCCGATCCTGTCAAAGGGAATGACTGAATCCAGACTTTTAAAAAGTGAATCAAGGATATACTCAGAGTACTCACCCTTATTAAGCTTGTGATGGATTGATGCGAAGATTCTACCCAATTCCGATTTTACCTTCACGAATCGTTTCATTTCCTCGAGCAATTTATCAAACTTCTGAATGTCCTCTTCTAGTGTTTTTTCTGAGATATGATAAGGATCAAAGAACTGCATATTATCCACTAAGTTCCTCCTGCATTAGACAGTGTATGAAGGAGAGCGTGAACTTGTTAAGGTGAGGTGCCTAAGAATGTTGCAGTCAAAAACTAGTTAAACAATCGTGTTAATCTTAAACGGATACGCTAACTAAGTTTTGCTCTGGATCATGATACCGACCATGTCGGATGGATTATTTTTTTGCAGGGGCCTTGCGACCCCAAGCAATTTATTGTCGGACCTCGGTTTGTTTTTCTTTAGTGTCTGTACCTCTAAGAAAAGTTTGAAGTCCCGTTGTCGTTGGATCCAAGACGGTCTTGACCTCAGAGATCTTATCAATAGGAAAATTTGCCTGTTTAGCGTGTTCACGGAGAATGTTTTCATCGTTCGCAAGATAAACACAATACACCTTGTCACCTGTCACATAGGATTCTCTCCACTGAATATCTGGGCCAAGATTTCTTAGAATTTCATTCGAAGACCCGGTCATTTTTCTAAAATCATCCTCTGATGAATTACCGACGCCTTCTAAATTTCTCTCAATAATATATTTCTTAAGCATATAAACCTCCTGTTTAATAGGACTCTCAACCCTAATACTCTGAGCTTTTATAGGCTTATACACCTGAACTTTCAGTGAAGATTATTTACCGACTAATTGGTTTAATAAGATGCTCCAGTCCATTTAATTTGATCTCATATAATAGACCTAAAAGTTTCCCCAACTCTCCTTCAGGAAGACCATTAGTATAAAACCAAACAACATAAGGTTCTGGGAGATCTATAAGTGGAACACCTTTGTATTTACCAAAAGGCATAGTCATTAACTTAAGCTTTTCTAATTCATTCATCATACAACTTTAACACCCATCATTGAGATCATTCCAAGTGCTTCTTGCATTGGAATTTTTGCGTCCAAGAGATTATTGTCCTTAGGATTTAAGGCAATATTGATTGAATATGAGAAATCGCACTTCGAAAGATTGGTTTTGCCAAATGAAGTTCCTTGAAAATCACATTCCTTAAAAATACTTCCCGAAAAGTCACTGTCCGTAAAATCACAGTCTCGAACTCGGCAGTTGATCATCTCTCCTCGCTTCAACTTTAACCGACTAAAATTTCCATAGCGAAGTTCGCAATCAGAAAAATGGATCAGAGAAAGTTCACTTGCGCCCGACCATTCTATACCTACCAGTTTTGATCCTTCGAATTTACAATCACGGAAGTTGGACCTGGAAATTTTCACATTACTCATGTCACAGTTCTTGAATTTACAATCTACAAATCTTGACCGGGACAGATCTGCTGTCTGGAAATTAACTCCGGAAAAAGTGCAACCTTCATGGCCTCGATCGGTAAGATCAAGTTCCTGCAGATTGAAATTCTGAATGGTCGTAAATTCGAGGTCGGCTTGATCTAGAAATTCTTCAACGGTCATTTTCGCTCCTTTGCGATGTTTAAGTTGCAAAGAACTATTAAGCGGAGTGAGTTTCACGCGCATAACAGTTTCCTGCTTTGCCGTGGGTGTTCCGCTTAGGGCGAATCTCATACCTCAATGGAGAGGGACAACTGGACTAACCAAACCAGTTTGTGATTTTCGGATATAGGTAGTATAGGACGGTTTTGGACGTTACGAAAAGTTGAATTTCGAACGTCCAATGGTGAAAATTTAAGCGAATGTTGTTTGAACTTCTCTCGCCATCTTTGATTCAACGGCCTTCATTGCGGCCAAACAGATAGAATATGAAGGACTTTCAGAAACTGCGGCCCCGGCGTCCACGAAATTACCGGCGCTAAGATAAGAAATAAAATCTGCTGGTGATACAAACCCCTCAGATTTACCGGCCAAGGCAAACCATTGGCCACCCTCAATCGGGATTAAGGAAATATTCAATTTTTTGGCCACCTCATAGGCAGCACCAATTTCTTTTGTATATTCTCTAAGTGGTCTCTCCCCAGCGGGAGTGACTTCCGTCGGTACTTTTCTTTTGATGACGACTTCGTGATTGAAGATATGTTTTGCAATTAAAGTATCTAGCTCTCTACCTGGTCTCATGGGCCTTCCTTTAATGGTTTGTCGGAGTATATGGAGTTGGAGCTAAAAGTGACCTTAAAGTATTCTAAAGGTGATTTAATAATAAAAAAATTACAGACTAATGAAACTTCTCACCGTTCTCTAGCATCTGAATGATCTTATTAATCCACCTTTCACGAGTTTCCGCCTTCTTTGAGTTCTGCAGGCGATAAACTATGGCAAAGATATTCTGCTTGTTCAGTGTTTTGAAAAACTCGGCGGCCCTCTTTTTCTTTTTGAGTGCTTTCAGGAAGTCTTCCGGGGCCTTAGCATTTTTTGGTGAATCATAGGCCATGTCCCAGCGTCCATCGGCCTTGGCCTCTTCAATGGCCTTAAGCCCTGATTCTGTCATGTATCCAAGCTTTATGAGTCGCTCGACGTTTTCTGTATTAATTTTAGACCATTTGCTTTTTTTGGTTCGAGGCGTGTAGCGGTTTGTGTAACTGAGTTCATCAATGGCCTGTCTGACTCCATCAATCCATCCAAAGCACAGGGCCTCATCAATCGCCTGGGCCGGGGTGATACCTGTTTTCCCTGAATCTTTTTTGTAGAAACCTATCCAGATCTCGGTCTTCTTATCATGATTTTTTTCGAGCCAGGTTCTAAAAGCTTGCTGAGTTTTGAAATATTTTATGGTCATTGAAAAGTATACTTTTTTATCTTTTCCAGGAGAATATCAAGGTTGAACGGTTTTTCCACCCAATCAATTGCATTCACGTCTCTCGCCCTTTGTTCAGCATCTACCGCTGCAGTTGCCACAATAATGGGAGCCCTCTCTTTAAAATTCTCTGAATATGCCCTGGCAAATTCCCAGCCGTTCATCTTCGGCATCTTCATATCAAGAAGAAGAAGATCCGGCATGGGAGTGTTATTCAAAAGTTCCAAGGCGACCAGGCCATTTCCCGCAATCAGAACATCATAACCTTCAACCTCAAGGAAATCCTTTAAGGTGTGAAGAATGACCTTTTCGTCTTCAATGATAAGAATTGTTTTTGAATCAGTCATTTGGTCTCTCTTGGAAGTTCAAAATAAAAGCAACAACCACTTCCCTCTTTACTGGTTACTCCGATCGTACCTTTATGAAGAGCAATGATTTCTCGAGAAATGAATAGTCCCAGTCCCAGACCACCGGCCTTGTCGGCAAACTCACTTTCTCCTCTGGAGAATGGTGCAAACAGAACTTTTTGCTGTTCTTCAGAAATTCCTTCCCCGTAGTCCTTGACCGATACTCTGACCTTCTCAGGGTTTTTCTCAACAATGATATCGATGGGAGAATCCTCAGGCGTGTACTTGATGGCATTATCAACGAGATTAGAGATGACTTGAAAAACTCTGAGATTATCAATGTTCAGTTCGATGGTCTCGCTTGGGGCAGATAAATTAATTCTTCGATTGGGTTCACGAAGTCTGAACTCTTCGATGCATTGTTGAATCATGCCAACGATATTCGACTTTGAGGGCCTCAGCACCAGTACTCCACGCTCAAGCCTCGAAACGTCCAAAAGCTCAACTACGAGTTGAGAGATTCGATCCACTTGTGATTTAAGACGATCCAAGGTCGAAAGATCGACGGGCGTCCCTTTATCAAATTTTTTCTTCGCAAGTTGAACGAGTAGCGAGAATGCACTCACAGGAGTTCTCAGCTCATGAGCGGCTATATCTAAGAATCTTGATTTGATATTGACAGCATCTTCAGCTGCCTTCAGGGCGGCCTTTAATTTAATTTCGGCCTGTTTCTTCTCGGTGATATCTTGGGTGGTTCCATATAGTTCAGTGATCTTACCTGAAGCATCTCTCTTGGCCCCTCCATAAGCAGTAACATAACGACTGCTTCCATCCGGCAGGATATATTCCATGTCTAACTGATATGGCTCACCTGTCTTTAAACAATTCGAAACCGCTGCCTGCAATCTCTCCCAGCTCTCGGGAGCGTGAATTTTGGCGATTTCTGCATAGTTTGGTGCAGGTTTACTTGGATCAAGTCCAGACATGCGATACATCTCTTCTGACCAGATCACAATATCAGGCTCAATGATCCAACTCCAAACGCCAATATGAGCAAGAGCATAGGTCTTACTCAGCTGCTCTGCCAGATCTTTCACTTTCTGCTCAGCATGTCTTCTAAGTGTGATGTCTTTTACACTCGCAAGATACATGATGATGTTATTGTTTTTATCTTTCACTGTAGATGGAGCAACGATAACGGGAAATCGTTCACCATTTTTTCGCATGAAAATTAACTCAAAGTTGCTTCCATCTTCATTCAACGTTTTTTGAAAAGCATTATTAATGCTCTCATATTCCTCAGGTGGCCAGTACGGAAACGGGGGAGTTGTTCCAACAATTTCGTCTTTAGAAAACCCTGTCATCTGACAAAAGGCCGGGTTTACATCCAATTGCTTGCCGTTCTTATCAAGCACGGCGAAGCCATCGAGCATTGAATCAAACATGCTTCGAGTGAGATTCAGCTGATCGTTGAGCTTTTCTTCGATGTGTTTTTGTTCCGAGATATCGGCAAAGTTAACAACGATATATTTCAGCTTCCCCTCATTATCGAATTCCGGATGAGCGTTACAAATGACCCATACAGGACGAGATAGTTCTGATCTCACAACACCGAGAATAAAAGTTTTGAGAGATTTGTGAGTGGACAAGACCTGCCCCACTGGATATTCACTCTGAGGCATGTCAGTTCCATCTTCTCTAATAAATCTCCAGTGCGGATCAGTAATTGCTTTCCCCCGCATCTGCTCCATTGTAAGCCCTAATAATTTGAGTGCTGTCGGATTAGCGGAAACGACATGGGTATCAGCGTCGTGAATTACGACTCCGGTATTGAAATTCTCATATAGGACATCAAACTTTGAATAACGTTCCATAAGGTAGACATTATCAACGATACAGCAGAATCCAGACTTAATTTTACAAAAAATTAAGGTTTTACAGGTCTTTTCACCCTATAATTTATCTATCCACCTCTACAGAAGAAACGACCATGAACCACGTCTTGCTCATCAATAGCCGAGACCAAAAAGGACTCATTTCTAAAATTTCTACCATCCTTTATCAAAACGATCTCAATATTGTGGAAATGAAAGAACATGTGGATCGTGCATCCGATACCTTCTATATGCGTTGTGAATTTACCGGAGATGGAAACATCGAGGCGATAAAAGATAAAATTAAGAAGGAACTTCCGGCCAATGCGCAGTTGACTCTCAATCCAAAGAAGAAGAAAGACGTTGTGATTTTGGCGACGAAGGAGCATCACTGCCTAAGTGATATCCTTATCCGTCATTATTTTTCAGAACTTGATATTGAGATCAAATGTGTCATTGCCAATCATACAAACCTTAAAGAACTTGTGAATAAATTTGGGATTGAGTTCGTGCACATTAGTCATGAAAACAAAACCAAAGAGGCCTTTGAACAAGAAATTCTGGATTACACGAAGAAGTTCAATCCCGATTACCTGGTACTGGCGAAATTCATGCGGATTCTGTCTTCAAATTTCGTGAAACATTATCCAAACAAGATCATCAATATCCATCACTCATTTTTGCCTGCCTTCATCGGAGCAAATCCTTACCGTCAGGCCTATGAAAGAGGTATTAAGATCATCGGGGCCACTTCCCACTTTGTGACGGATGAATTGGACCAAGGTCCAATCATTTCCCAGAAAACCATTCAAGTGGACCACTCATTTTCAGCGGAAGACATGAAAAAGGCCGG
This sequence comes from Peredibacter starrii, assembly GCF_034259205.1. Taxonomy (GTDB): domain Bacteria; phylum Bdellovibrionota; class Bacteriovoracia; order Bacteriovoracales; family Bacteriovoracaceae; genus Peredibacter; species Peredibacter starrii. The sequence continues at coordinate 3,368,199 of NZ_CP139487.1, forward strand.
ACGAGACACTGAACGGCTCGCCCTTGCTGAGGCCCTCAATCACGCTATTGATGACCGGATATTTGTGATGGGAAATAAAACGGTGATTCTGACTTAAAAGTTGTAATGCAGACCGAGCATCAGATCTCCATCAATCCCAGTATCTTGAATGATATTGGCAGTCAGGTTTCCTTTTAGAAAGAGTTCCAATGGAACTTCTTTGAATTCATGGAAAAGACCTAAAGTTCCGCTTGGGCCTAGATGAAAATGATCGTCATGATCATGATGGCGATGATTGTGATCATGGTCATTGAAGGCCAATCTTGCACCTAATCCATAAAACCAACCAAATCGGACCTTCTCAATACTAAGAGTGTTTCTTCTCCAAGTGTAGTGAGAAGCTAATTGAAGATCATCGTCATCTCCAAAGTCATAGGCAAGGGTCGTATGGACAGTCACATCCTGACGTAAAAAATAATTTACAGACAGACCGGTTGGGGCACCAATGACAGCTCCTACTCCGAGCTTTTTGGCCTGGGCCAATTCAGGAAGCATTAAGAGTGAAAACATGAGCCATGGAACGATACGAAGCTTCGATTTAATCACATTAATTCCTTTGTAATTTTTGAACTAGTATTAAGGAGAAAGCTGTAATGAATATGGAGCCTGGATTTCTATTTTTTTAACGTATCGTTGAGTGGCGAGCTCGCTTAAAAATCTTTGATGGGGCCTGTGTCTTGTCGACAATTGAATTCTCCATAATTGCACTACGTCCTGCTGGTCCTGCATCACTTCTACCTTGTGACCCCAATCCATAATGATCTCTCGGACGAGAATGGGACCTTTGCCATCCAGATTGTCCACGTGAATCATATAGTAGACCCATTCATGTTCAAATAACGTTTTTTTATCCAGATAAGTTGGAATCCACAGAAGGACAAAAATCAAAAAAGTAACACTCAACCCGAAGACAAAATATCCCAGGCCGAACACCATTCCCACTGCGGCCGTGGCCCAGATTCCAGCGGCGGTAGTAAGACCGTTAATGACTCTACCCGAACGAAAAACCGCACCTGCACCCAGGAAACCTACTCCGGTCACAATCTGCGCCGGTATACGAGCTCCATCCATCATCATTTGCTGGTGATCAAATAACCGAGAAGTGAGAGTAAATACACAGGCCCCCATAGCGACCATCGCAAAAGTTCTTAGCCCTGCCGCTTTCTGAGCCTTTTCTCGCTCTTTTCCTACGACGATGCCTGAGAAGATGGCACCAAGACAGCTAAAAAAATAAGAAAATACCAATGGGATATGATCGAACAAATTATAAAGAAAGAAATCGTTGAGAAGTTCTAAACGCATAATGCCCCTAAAAAAATAAGGAATGTAATCGATGAATGATGAAGGAACGAATTTAGAAGAGTGAGGCCGTGAGCCCGTGTTTCCATGATTTCATAAAATGATTTTAGCTAACTGATTAATGAATGGAAATTGAATTATCTTTATCCATAATTTCTGCAATTAAATGGTCGTAAAAATCAGTCACCCGTTGTTCTTTATCGGAACCATTATAAATAAAACTAAAAGCAACTAAAGTGCCATCATTTTTCTTAGCGTAACCACCTAGGGCAATGGCGCCGGTAATAAATCCTGTTTTTGCCTTTACCCACTCTACTTTTGTAGAAGCGATCTTTCTCTTTTTTAAAGTCCCATCGACCCCTGCGACAGGCAGTGACTGCATGAAGACTTCATGTTGTTGCTTGTTACTAGCGATCCCTTGAAGAATTTTCAGCATATTGGCTGAAGAAATCTGATTTTGTGGGCTAAGACCTGATGGACTCACAAATGAGTACCCTTGTGGCGTCATCGCGAGACTCTTTGTTTCTTGATTGATGATCTTCACACCCTCAAAGATGGAACCTTGCTTATGATTTTTTACGGCAATTGCCTTTGCCAGCATTTCGGCCACATGGTTATTTGAATCTTTATTGAGGTCAGATAAAATTCCAAGCGTGTTTTTACCTCGATATTCCGCTAAGGCAAGTCCCGCACTCGGTGCCACTCCATTTAAAATTTTGCCGCTGATAGATATGCCCTGTTTCTTTAGACCATAGATAAGGTTGTGCCCTGACCAAAGATCGGGATCTGTGATATTTCTTTCAAATACTAAAGAACCATGTCCCTGCCCTAAACTACCTCTTAAAAGCAGGATATTTTCGCCATTTTTCTTGCGGCGTCTTTCAGCAATAACATCATTCGATCTTCCGCTTTTTGTTCTGATATGGCCTGATACTCTAACGTAATCATTTGGTGGGAAGACATCGACTTTCGCTTTCTCGCCATTTTTACCGGGAGTAATCGTGACCTTAATCGAGTTCCAATTGTAGGACATGGCCCCTACGGGAGCGTCGTAGATAAAGTCCGCGCGCTTATCCCCACGAGATTCATCATAACGAACATTATCGAAGTAAGAGTCATCGACAATGATGTCCCCTGTGATTTTTTTTACGCCTTTCTTCTTTAGGGCCAAGATGAGTTCGCTCATCCCTTCCGGGCCAAAGGAAGGATCACCTCCACCGATCAAGTAGAGATTCCCTTCAAGAGTCGAATTCACAATTCTACCATCGGTCTTGATTCTGGTAATGAATTGATGATCCAAGGAGAAGTTTTGAAGGACCGAGTATGATGTAACGACCTTCGACAGAGAAGCCAGAGTCAGCTTTTTGTTCGAATTGATATCAATTAATGTTTCTTTCTTACCGCCCACTTTGACCGTGAGAATAGAAAGTTTATCCGGTGAGATCTGGAATTTTTTAGCAAGATTTAAAGCTTCAGATTGCAATGTTTGAGCAAATAGACCGGTTGTTAAGCCACAAAATAAAAATGTCGAGGTGAATTTAAAAAACATTTCAGTCATCTCACGGATTAAAAGATAACTATAACTTGATTCAGGTTTTTTTGCCAGTAAACCACGATTTCAGAGTGATTTGCTCACATAACTACAAACTCTTGTTTTCTGAACATTCTAGTTAAAAGTGCGGTCAAAATAATAAGAGCACCAATGATTTGCTGCAATTCCATTTTCTCATTAAAGATAAAAGCTCCCCATAGAACGGCCGAAATCGGCTCCAGCATCATAATCAGAGAAAATTCGGTGCTCTTAATTTTTTGTAGGGCGGATAGTTCCAAGGTCAACGGAAGGACAGTGCTTATCATGGCAATTCCAGCAATGATCATCATCTGATTCATCGTGATATCGCCCATGACCTTAAGCTCTGACCGATAGAAAAGTAGTAAAGACAAGGCACCAAAAGTAATAATGTACATAGATGAAACAAGTGGATTCACCCGGTTCTGTACCTTCCCTGAAATCATAATGTAAAAGGCATAAATAATGGCGGACGCTATTCCTGCTATGGCCGCGGTCATCTCATGAACTTTAATTTGACCACCCAGGAGCAAAACCAATCCAAAAGCAGCTAATAAAAGAGACCCAACTTCGTGCTTGGTTAATTTATGTTTGGTGAAGATGCACGAAAACAAAGTCACCCAGAATGGATACGTATAAAGAATTAAAGACGCCATTGTCAGGCTTAGACCCTTAATGGAATAGAGATAAGTGATAGACATAAGCCCGTAACCACATACTCCCAGTAAAGCAAAAATTCCAATCTGCTTTGCAGGTAGAAGTACTGATTTACGACGAAATGAGAGAAGTAATATCCAAAGGAATAATGACGCTACCAAAAATCGATAAGACAATAATTGCCCAACCGTGAAGCCAGATTTGAAGGCCAACTTTCCAAACACCCCTAAAAGCCCAAAACAAAACGCAGTTAGTGAGGCCTCAATCATTCCAATAAAATATTGATTTGTTGTTTTCATTTGTTCGAATTGTAGCATTTTTAGAATAGAATGACTTTATGATTACTAGGTCAATTACTGATATAAAGCGCTACCCCCTGAAAAAGAATGATTTGCTTCAGGGCTGGGACGCCGCTGATTCCCTCATTCTTGAACATATTAAATCTCTGGATCTAACTGGTAAGCGCATACTCATTATTAACGATCAGTTCGGGGCCTTAAGCTGTGGCCTTTACGGCCATGACATCACCAGCTACACAGACTCCTATGTCAGCTATCGTGGAATACTTTTCAATAGCGAGCAGCAAATCACGCCGATTAGCAATCTCAAAGATCTTTCCGGGATATACGATTACGTTCTTCTTCAAATTCCAAAGAACATGTCTTTCCTGGAAGATATCCTGATTCACTTAACGAATCACCTTCTTCCTCATAGCAAACTGATTTGTGGATCAATGGTAAAGCACCTTGCCCCAACAAGCTTTGATCTAATAAATAAATATATCGGCACAACCTCTACTAGTCTTGCTGTGAAGAAGGCCCGACTGGTATTTGCAAATTTTGAGAAAGCGAAGGTCCCGAATATCTATCCACAGAAGATCAAGATGGATGGGTTTGAAAAAATTTTTACCAATCATTCAAACCTATTCAGTCGTGAGAAATTGGACATTGGAACCCGTTTTTTTCTTGAGCATATCCCTAAAGGCGACTTCAATGCGATTCTTGATCTTGGCTGCGCAAATGGCATCATTGGCATCAAGGCCAAGGAGTTAAATCCGAAGGCCCAGATTCATTACAGCGATGAATCCTTTATGGCGATCTTAAGTGCAAAAGAAAATTACCAAAATCATTTTACAGATGAACCCGTTCTTCACTGGACCAATTGCTACGAAGATGGCGCCAAGAACTCTCTCGATCTCATCTTGTGTAATCCCCCATTCCACCAAGGAACAACAGTGGGAGACTTCATCGCGACTCAGATGTTTAAAGATGGCCACAACGCTTTAAAGAAAGGCGGATCAATTCGAGTGATTGGGAATTCTCACCTGGGCTATCAGGTAAAACTCAAACAGATATTTGGAAATTCCAAAATCGTTGCCACCAATAACAAGTTCATGATTGTGGACGCGCAAAAGATTTAGATCCAAGGCCATAGTTCTTTTTAATATTGAATGCTCGTTGGTATCTCATCGACTGGCATGTAATTTTTTATTGTCAGCTTACTTTCAATTTCTTTCATGCGCTTTTTGAAATCACTGACATGCTGATTGAGATGAGGTTGTTTAAAACCATAATCAACTTTCATGAGATCACTCACGTTCCATGTTTCATAGAACAAACGATTCGCCATGATCCATTTTGTTTGATCAATAATCGTCAGGGCCTTTTTGTGATTGAATTTAAAATCAGGATTTTTAAATTCAGGGCTGCCGATTCGTAAACGCATTGGATTGTGATAAACAGGAATTTCCGAATATGTTCTATGATCAGTGGCGTGTCCGAGAGTTAAATCCCAGATTAAAACCGCCACGGCCTTGACAAAATTATCTCTCTCCCAAATTTCTACTCCATCCGGAAAGCTCGGCATGAAGGAATTAATATAATTCGCCCATTGAGTGACGACTTCATCTCCGCGTGGGATTTCCTTTAAAACATTTTTCGCCAATTCATAATAGGCCGGATAATAGGCATCATGAAAATTGCCAAAATCAGAGAGACACTTTTTTGGGCCAGATAGTGGATAAGTATATGGCTGATAAGATGGATTTCCTTTAATCCCTTTGTACCCAACGACTAAAAGGTCGCGTAGACTTTCACTGGTTGCAGGGAAAGGTCCGTAAATCATCCACCATTTATTTTCCAGTAGCGATGTTGGATTGTTCAAAACCTGGTAATCCAACTTCAATGTAATATCGAAATGAGGAATTAAAAATTGAAATAGCAGGTGATCTGTCGGTACTGACGTTTTGGTAATGGCATTAATAGCATCCATTGGAAAATGGAGCTTTGGGTGTTCCACGACATTGATATGAACAGAGGCCCCTTGAATACAAATGAATTTTGCAAGCGCCCAGAGATCTCCGTCATTGGGATCGACAACATAATTGCGAAGATTGATCGCCACTGGTTTTGCGTTCTTCCCATCGACCTCAAAGAGCGTAATGGATTTTTCACAGTGAAGTCCTTCGATAGGAGTCAATAAATCCATCGCCGAAAAATCGACCACATAATAAGTTTTCGATCTGTCGATATAACCAGAGAAGATTTTTCTTACGTTGAATGAAAGCTCATCCTTCAAATATTTTGCATAACAAGTATGGAAGAACAGATTTTTAAACTCTTCATTACTCAGAGGCTTTAATCCTCCATACCAAAGAGATCTACATAAAGCTCTTGGAGTATAAAATGCCAGATCCCATAAATAACGTGATCCAACTTTCATCCACCATCTGAATGTCTCAGAGAAAGGCAAATGTAAAACTGCAGGGACTTCCCCTATTGGGTGATTGGCAGATGGTTGAGGCCATGGGCCACCACGATTGTATAAAAACTTTTGTGGGGGCAATTCATTGAGATCTTTTTCGAGTTCTGGATTCTCTAATTTAAGGGCCGAAGACATAGAATGGCTCTCCTCATTTTAATTGCGAGAAACTATTCGCTAGAGAGATTATGAGAACGATGTGTCTTTTCACGAACTCAAGATTTCTTAATGAACGTTTTTGCCTAGTATCTCCATGGATTTATTGAGTTTAATCAAATTGCCGTAAAATAAGTGTTAAACACTTATTAATAACGAGAGTTAAACATGCACTATTTTTTGCTACTTAGTTGTTTTCTGTTCTCTACCCATACGTTTGCAAGCAAACGAGTCCTTGTGGTTTCTTGGGATGGTTTTCGTCCTGATTTTCTCACATCGGATACATTCAAAACTCCGAATACCAGAAAATTAATGAATGAAGGCGCCTACTCTTTGGATTTGGAATCTGTTAACCCTACTGTTACTTATCCTAATCACACTACGATGGTTACGGGTGTTCCATCATCTGTTCATGGAATTTTATCAAACACCGTTTTTGATTCAGCGAAAGGTCCGCTTGCGGCCTGGTATTGGGAAAGTAATAAAATCAAAACTCAACCTCTTTGGAAGCAAGCTTATGAAGAAGGCAAAAAAACTTCTATCCTTGGTTGGCCAGTAACCGTTGGAGGAAAAGCGACATGGTTTTTTCCGGAAATCTTTGCAGTTGCAGGAATGACTAAAACAAATGAAGAGCTCATTAGAACAGCAAGCGATCCGGCCGCTCTCAAAGAAGTTGAGACTGCACTTAATGAGAAAATTCCAACAGAGAACGAGCTTCCTCATGATCAGTGGTTGGTCAAAGCGGCAATCTATTTAGAGAATAAGCACCATCCTGACCTGCAACTAGTTCACCTTGCAAATGTGGATCATTGGCAACATGAATCAGGTATCAACTCAAAGGAAACCATCGCTTCAGTTGAAGAAATGGATCGTCAGATTGGAGAAATAAGTGCGGCGGCCAAGAAAGAAAATGTATGTCTTATTGTATTGGGAGATCACGGCCACGCGGATTTTCAATCAGTGTACAACATCAATTTTATTTTTAAGAAACATGGTCTGCTCAATATTAATGAGAAGAAAGAACTTGTTTCCTGGAAAGCAGTTGCTCACTCAAGCGGCGGGATGGCCGCTATTTATCTAAAACCTGAAGCTGATCGAAAAGCAGTTGAGAAGGTCCTCAAAAATGAATTAAAAAACGGCTTTGAAATTCTATCAAAAAATGGGTTTAAAACTCTCAACATCTATCCTGATGCTGACTTTGTTGTGATCGCCAAAATTGGATACGGCATTAGCGGCGGTTTCAATAAGGACAAAGAAATCGACGTACAAACGACAACACATGCTAACCATGGATACTTGAGTTCATTGAAAGAAATGAAGACTGTATTTTTGGCAAGCGGCTGTGGAATCAAACCAAAGAACATTGGAAAGATGAGTATGCTTCAAGTTGCTCCGACGATTGCTAAATTGTTGGGAATGAAGCTCAAGGCAGCGAAGAGTAAACCCGTGCTGTAAACAGCTTCCAAAGATACCATTAAAACAAAAAGCCTCACCGAAGTGAGGCTTTTTTTATCAATGTAAAATTATTAATACAAATTCATGGCCAAATAGATATAAGAAATTGCAATTCCTATGCACAGCGGACTGTAAAATAACCTGTTATAGTGAACAAAAATTTCAGTCCATTTATTTTCAAAGTATGGAAGATATCCCCCTAGTCCTCTGATAAGAAAAATGATTGCAACCAGATAATTTAGAAATGGTAGATAGCTCCGTCCAGGGAAGGATGCATCTCGAATGCTAATGAAAGGAATTATTCCAGCTATGGTTAATCCTGAGGCCACTGTGTAACAAGCGCGGATTGAGGGAAACTTCTTTCCTTTGCCAAAGACTTTGTCGATAAGATCTTGCCTATCTACTCCTGGCCAATTTCCACCATGACCCCAATAAATGTGGATGGCAGCTAAAATTAGTAGAATGACCATAATGAAAAGAGCAAAAGTATTTATCATTCCCCTAGTATAGTTAGATGAATGTACGATTGAATTTAAATTATTGAACTTTGTAAAAACGGTCAAAAAAAAGGATCCAAGTGGATCCTTTTTTAAATGGCGCACCAATCGGCGGGCCAATACGAACTTTCACATACAACATACTGATTACAAGTAAATAACATCAAGTCTGAGGAATCGCTCTTAATACAACCCAAGCCACTATTGCTCCCAGTAGCTGTGCTGCAACAAATGGAAGATAATGATTAATTGCCATGCCTCCAAAGGAGTTAGTAAAGTTTCGCGCAAAGGTAACTGCCGGATTGGCAAATGAAGTTGAGGAAGTAAACCAGTAAGCAGAAGTAATATAGGCTGCAACACTCATAGGTGCAAACTCAACATGTTTTTTCCCTGCTAAGGCTATCGTGCAAATTAGACCAAATGTCGCAATCACTTCAGACAACAGTAAATGACTCCCTAAACGTTCAATTTCTGAAAGCTGAAAAACTGGTAATTGAAAAATAACATGAGTAAGAATCACTCCCAAATACGCACCCGCCATTTGAGCTAAAATATAGCCAACAACTAGTTTTCGATCAATTTGCCCCCATAACATTTCTACCAGACTCACAACAGGGTTGATATGCGCACCTGAAATAGGGCCCAGGCACTGAATGAGAACAAAGAGACCTGCCCCAGTGGCCAGAGAGTTTGCTAATAGTGCGAGTCCAACTTGCCCTGGGAATAAATTTTGCCCCATAATTCCTGAGCCAAGGACAATCATGACAAGAAATGCTGTTCCTAAAAATTCCGATACTATTTTTGCTTTCATTATTTATTGCCAAGGATTTGAGGAAGCTTTTTGATCGAAGCTTCAATCTCATCTCTTACTCTCCGGTAAACATTGAGTACTTCTCCTTCATCTTTAATATCTTTCGTCAAAGCAGGTGGATCTTGAAAACCCACATGAATAATTGTCCCGCTAGGAAAATATGGACAAGTCTCTTTGGCAGCATCACATACCGTTATAACATAATCAAATTTTACATCTGGAAGTTCTTCAACCGTTTTGGAGTGATGTGATGAAATATCGACTCCAACCTCTTCCATCACTTTCATTGCTCTAACATTCATACCGTGCTTCTGTGTTCCGGCAGAATATACATTAAATACTTCTCCCCAATACTTTCGACAAAACCCTTCTGCCATTTGTGAACGACACGAGTTTCCAGTACAAAGAAACATGATATTTTTCATAAAGCCTAACAGCAGCTTTTAACAGTGGATGTTTTTGGAACACAACAAGCACTTGTGGTAACCTTAGGAGTCTTTGGCTTTTCACTATATACTTCAGCATCGGCCATCGTTTGATATGTTTCCCAAGCAATACCTGATGGGTCTTTCACCCAAGCCTTATTTGATTCAGCGTAACAGCAAGTTGTTGTTCCTTCTCCATAGACACCCAAATCCGCATTCTTTAGACGTTCAGTCAGTTCAGAGAGTTCATTGCCTTCATCAACTTGAAATCCAAGATGATCTACACCTTCTTCATTTGAGCGAGTAGAAATAGCAAAATTAATTCTGGGATCTTCAAGCATCCACTTTGCGTAATCTTCTTTCTGCTTTGTTGGTTTTTGCCCAAAAAGAGTTGAATAAAATTGAACTGATTGATGAATATCTTTTACACCGACGTGAATATGAAATCGTTTCATAAAATCCTCCTTCTTAACATTTGCAGCCTAATCCGGCCGCAAAACATTCTTGAACTTTGTATTGTTTAACTTGATCCTGGCTGGCATCACAAGCGCATGCTAACTTCTCTAAGCTTGCTTTCATTCTATTTAGATCGGCGATCTTTGCCTTTATCTCTTCAATCTTCGCTTCAGTTTTAACTTTTACAGTTCCACAGGTCATTCTTGGTTTTGTATTTAGCTCAAGTAGTTCTTTGACCTCATTAAGCGTAAATCCTAAATCCTGAGCACGTTTAATGAACCCAATCCTCTGTGCATCTTCTTCGTTGTAAGTTCTGAATGCACCAGTTGCTTTTGGTTCTCGAAGTAGATTTTTTCTCTGGTAGAAACGCACTGTCTCTACTCCTACTCCTGCCATCTCTGCTAATTTACCGATTGTTATCTTTTCCATAAATCTATATTAACATCCGTACTATAGTACGGAGTCAACACGCTATTTATTGAAGCGTTTTAAAAAAGATAGTTACTGGATTAAATAAGTTCGTATTTGGTAGCGAATAGTGAGGAATGGCGCACCCTGAGAGATTCGAACTCCCGACCAATTGGTTCGAAGCCAACTACTCTATCCAGCTGAGCTAAGGGTGCGTTGCCAGAAATCTTACTAATTCCGCCAATCTCTGGCCAGAAGAACTACTTTAAGACTTGGTTTTTTGGAGTTTCATGTCTCAACGCGGCCAACAGATTTTCGGCCGCCACTCTCACCATCCCCACTCTTGTAGCATCGGTAGCAGACCCAATATGCGGAGTGAGAACAACGTTTTTAAGCTCAAATAATGGCGAGGTCATAGGTAGCGGCTCGACCTCGAACACATCCAGACCAGCGGCTCTGATCTCCTTATTCTTGAGCGCTTCGTACAATGCCGCTTCATCCACAATTGGCCCACGAGCAGCATTAATAAGAATCGCGTCCTTCTTCATTAACTCAAGCTCACGTTTGCCAATTAAACCCTTAGTCTCTGAACTTAAGGGCAAGATCACCATCACGAAGTCAGACGTCTTTAAAAGCTCATCTAGACCCATATGGGTCGCTGGAAAGGGCAAGTGGTTCTTTTTCGTGCGAGTATGGTAACTGATCGTCATATCAAAACCAAAATGAGCACGCTTGGCGATGGCCTGGCCAATACCACCAAGACCAATGAGACCCAGTCTTTTTCCATGAATATCAGTTCCAAAAATTTCTTCTGTAACTCCACCCTTCCAATTCCCCGACTTCATCCATTCCTGGGCCTCGGGAATTCTTCGAGCAGTTGCCATGAGTAAGCCAAAAGCAAGATCCGCTGTGGTTTCATTCAAAACATGCGGAGTATTCGTAAGAACAATTCCTCGTTCTTTAATTAAGTTCAGATCACAACCATCGTACCCTACCGAAGTGAGAGCAATGACTTTCAAATTAGGAGCGGCATCCAGAAAAGCTTTGTCCGCTTTAAGTCCCAACCCAAAAATGGCCTTGGCCTCTTTCAAGTATTCCGGAAATTTCGGATCATTCATTTCAACGCAGACAACGTCCTTAACAAGCTCTTTAGCAACGGACTTCATCCATTTATTCGTATACAAAATCATTTGGGATTCCCAGAAAATCAAAAGGGCCCGAAGGCCCCTTTGATTATTGTTGTTCTTTCTTCTCGACGTTCAGAAGTTCATCAACTTCTTCCACATCAAACTCGGTCAGGCCGAATGGATTGTCTTTCGAGTTCAGATCTTCATCAAGGTAGCGCTTACCAAGGTTCTCTTCAATTTCTTCAAGAGAGTCTTGATCCACATTTCCACGTTTCTTCTCGATGTCGTTTAAGTTCTCGTTCTCAAGAAGCTTATCTTCATCAAGTTTAGCATCATTCAGAATCGTCTCAGCTTCTTCAATTTCATTCTCAAGACGCTCAAGGGCCTTCAGATCCTTCTCAGAATCTTTAATGACTGACTTCTCGCGCTCTTGTCTTTCAAGTTCTGCAAGCTCATCCTCAGTTAATTGAATCTTATCTGCTTGCTTCAATAGATCATCATTCAGATTTTCAAGATTCAGGTCAACATCAAGCTCTTCCAAGGCCTTACCACCCATAAGCTCTTTATCGCCCTTAGACTTTTGTCCACGAGCTTTGATTTCTCTCAGGTAAGATTCTTTGGTCTTAGTGATTGCAATATCACCAGCATAGAAATCACGGATTGAATTGACCACAAGTGCTGTTGCAAAGTTATCTGTCAGAGTAATAATCGCAAGTTCACCCAACTTATATGTTGGCTGATCTGTGATGTTCTTATCTGTTAATCGATCTTTGAAACCATAAACTTCGAATACGTTCCCCATTTCAACGCCATCGGCACGACCGCGATCCAGGTAAACAACGTCACCCATTCCAAGAATCGTCTGCATTGGCTGATACGGAGCAAGAATTGCGGCCTCTACCAGACGCGAATTATACGTTTTTGTAATGCGATCAATTTTCGGTGTGTAGGCCGTGATACGGTCACCACGCTGAGGAGTTCCTGAAACTTCAACAAACTCCACTTCCCACTTATCTTTAATCTTACGAATAAGTTTGATCTGACCCACGATTGAATACTTGTAACCTTCGCGGTCTGAATTTTTGTGCTTAACTTTTCCACCACTCGAATAAACCGAGAACATATCACCCGGAAGTGCGTTCACAGTTTCATCGAATTGAACGTATGCGTGATCGGCCTTCACAAAGAAAATGTTCTCATCCGGACCGTTAGTAATTGAACCAAAGTCCTGAACGATATTCGTTGAAACGAAAGTGCTTAGATAAAAGCCCTCTTTAACAGAATAGAAAATACGTGAGTTTTTATCAAAACCAGTACGGTCGTAGTTCTTTGGAAGAATCAGGCTGATTTCATCACGAGGCGGCTCGTAGTTCTCATACTCACGGTTAAGCGCTTGCTCTCCCGCTTGAGTCAGATCATCCATGGTTTCTTCAGAAGCGTATTGGAAATAAACACCCTGATTCTGAAGTTCACTCTTCTCATCCATCCATGCCGGCTTCACGTCTTCACCGAAGTTAGCAAGATCAGAAGCGTTCTGAGTGCCTTTGGCCCCCGGAGCTGCATTCAATTCATCTTCAGTAAACGTACCAAGTTTCACATCCGGAGCAACCGAGCTACTACCAGTTGTAAATGAAAGCACCATTCCCGGCTCAATAAAGTGCGGATTGGTGATGTATGAGTTCAAAGACCAGATTTTTGGATAATAAAAACCAGATCCAAATAAACGTTTTGAGATTTTAAATAACCAGTCGTCTTTCACAACTGTATATGAATCAACTTTGGCAGCAGTCGCCACTTCGTTCCATTCATTATCTGAAATTTGGCCTTGAATGTTTTGAGCAAGCCCAAGAAGATCACGCTCTTCACGACCAACATCAAAGATCTCAGGCTCAGCAGGTTTTTTCTCGGCAGTTGCAGTCGATGCCGACGGGATTACCGGTGTTGGTTCTTCTTTTTTAACTGTCTCAACAGACGGTGTTGGTTCGCCCATATCATTGGTCAGGGCCTCTAGATCATCGTCAGCTTTTTCTAGTGAAGTGTTCTCAGCTGTTTCCGAAGTTTCAACCGGAAGTTCTTCCAGAGTTTCAGTTCCAGGAGTTGTACCAAGATCGTTCGTCGCAGTTTCAGTTGTTGATTCACTTGGCTCAAGGGCATCAAGATCAACTGTTTCAGATGAAATGTTTTCAGTGGGAGCGGGAGTTGTTGTTTCAATGGAAGCTGAATCCATCGCAGTAGGTTCAGTCGCCTCAGGAGCAACAGTCTCTGAAACTTCCTTCACCTCTTCCGTAGATCCTTCATCATTTAATAAGGTCTGAAGATCATCATCCCCAAGATCTTCCTGCGCCATCAAACTTCCCGACGTATTCGCCAGAAGTAGAGCAACTAGAATCAGAACCTTACTTTCTTTTTTCAAATCTTATTCTCTTGTCTCAAAAACATCGTTTAGCATCGATGTGTATTGGTCTTTCTTATTTGCGATACCAAGTTTTTCAGTGCAAATCACTGCATACTTAAGAGCATCAAGGACCACACCTGATTCAGCGTTCTTATTAATAATGTCCTCAAAAACCTGAAGGGCCAAATCATACTGGCCACGACCTAGTAGCAACTCTCCGATCTGGAACTTTGCACGTACCTTAACTGGAGAGACAGCTTGGTTTTCAAGTTGCTGGAAAATTTTTGTGGCCTCACCTGGGTTGGAAGCTTTAAGCGCTAACCCACGACGGTAAAGACTTAGCTGAGACTCAACATCATCAGGAACCTGAATAGGAGCTGATGGCTGAGAAGGAGCTGCTGCACCAACACCCGCAGGTGGAAATACATTCACAGTTTCTGTTTCAACATTTGAAGAAGGTTGAGCGAAGTTTTCACTCTGCGTGCGCTGAAGTTCATCTACTAAAGTATCCTGACTTCCAGGAGGCCTCTCTTTTAGAGCTTCATATTTTTTTGATAATTCTTCGTATTTAACTAGAAGTTGATCATATTGAGCACGAGGCACTGTACGGGACGTACGCTTCATTTGTTTCTCATCATCTTCCACGAGTGAGCGCTCAAGATCGCGATACCACGAACATGAACTCAACAAGATAAGCGTTGCCACAGGTATCAAACTATATTTCAAAGCGTCCTCCATGACATAACTTCTTAAATTTTTTGACTTTCCCTATCTAATATCTTATTTCCTAATCCATCTAAGTCAAGGAATCTATGTCGCGCACCTATCAACAGAGTAAAACTCTCTACTATACTCGCCTAAGAGTGGCGAAGGATGATGCATTTTTCATCTACTTCACCTTCGAATCGAATGAAGGGCTGTGCTTCTTTTCTACCGCTGACGAATCGTTGAAGGGTGCTTACCGAGATATCGATGTCCGCTGCCCTATTGAGGCAAAGGAAAACTTAAAGGCCCTCATCGCAAGACTCCAGACCGAGATGCGCCTGGATGTCTTGGTTGAAGAAGAGATTATAGATTCTTAAAAAAGTTTAGAATGTCCTGGTGATGGGTCTTCGTATCCACTTTATGCATCACGTGCACAATCTTACCAGTTTTATCAATTAAAAAACTCTGACGAAGAATTCCCATAAATTCACGGCCCATAAACTTTTTAAGTCCCCACGATCCGTAGGCCTCAATCACTTTACGGTCTTCATCAGAAAGAAGTGTGAAGTTCAAATGTTGCTTCTCTTCAAACTGCTTCAGCTTTTTAACTGGATCTGCACTGATCCCTAGAACCACGATCTCAGAGTCTTTTAACTTTTGATCAGAATTTCTGATCTCGCAGGCCTGAACAGTACAACCTGGAGTCATCGCCTTTGGATAAAAATAAACCACCACATTCATGCCCTTAAAGTCATGCAGAGAAACTGAGTTTCCATTCTGATCTAGCAGAGTGAAATCCGGGGCCATGTCACCTGGCTTTAATGTATGAGATTTAATCACAGAGGCCGATTGTTTTTTAGCTGATACTTTCTTAGTCACTTTCTTCGTTGGGGCTTTCTTCGTGACCTTCTTTACTGCTTTTTTAGCAGGAGCTTTTTTGGTCACTTTCTTTGCAACTTTTTTCGTAGCTTTCTTCGCCATATTCTTCCCTTTTACCATTGGTCACGCATGCTTCTTAACTTCACAAATAAATCCTTATCCGCAGACATTCCTAACTGATGTTGAATCTCAGCGGAGTCCAATCTGAAAAAAGGATTTACTTTCATTTCTTCCTCTAAGCTTACCGCAGGTAAATCTTCTGTGCTCATATTTTTTAACTCATAGATTCTGTCTTTAATGAGCTTATTCTCCGGCTCAACTGTTAAGGCGAATTCCAGATTGCGTAGACGATAATCATGTCCTGGATACAAAAGTGTATCTTTCGGAAGCTCTTTCAACATCTTGGTAGTGGTATAGAGACTTCCTACGTCCCCTCCACCACGACAATTTCCTACCCCGGAGTTAAATAAGGTATCGCCCGAGAAGAGGGCCAAAGGAGTGTTGTCCTGTTTCCACAGGAAGGCCTGATGGTCCATGGTATGGCCAGGAGTATCCAGACTCTCCAAGACAAAGTTCTCACTGAGTTTCAGCTTTTCAGCATTTTTGAGTTTACGCACTTCTGCGTTAAACGCCTCCATCAATGGCGCGTTACCTCGAATATGATCAAAGTGCTGATGGGTATTTAATATTCCCTTCAAGACGAGACCATTTTTTTTGATATAATCAATTATCGGGGCCGCTTCGAAAGGATCAATCACCCATGCATGATCGGTGTGGTTATCATGAATCAGATAACTGTAGTTTCGAAGATCATTGTAGGCGTAGAAAGTTTTAACCAGGATCATTATGGAAAACCTTTATAGTTATTATACCCAAGTTCTTTTTTTGACCTGTGTGGTAGTCAATCATCTGTTTGAAATATACCTGTCTCGCAGGCAAGTGACCACTCTTGAAAAAAGCCGTGGCGATGTGCCCAGTGAATTTCGCTCTTTTCTGACTCTGGCAGACCATCAGAAGGCCATTAGCTATGCCACAGCGAAGTTACGCTTGGGTCAAATGCGTCTCGTCTATGATTGCATCCTTCTCTTTTATTGGTTCCCGTTCAGAGGAGCAGAAAATCTCTATCGTGCTCTGCCTTTAGCGGACATGCATAAAGAAGTCGCTTTTCTAGTCAGCTTCATGCTGATCCAAGGTCTTCTTAATCTGCCTTGGACAATTTATTCGACATTTGTTCTGGAAGAGCGTTTTGGTTTTAACCGCTCTACTCCTAAACTCTTCATCACTGACAGATTAAAAGGTCTCGTACTTGCCGGTGTGATCGGTATCCCAGCAATCTACGGCATCATTTCGATCTTCATGAGTCTTGGCCAATACTGGTGGTTAATTAGCTTTATCGCTCTAACTTTATTTCAATTCACTCTGGTTTGGTTGTATCCAACAGTGATCGCTCCCCTCTTCAATAAATTTAAACCGCTGGAGGGCGAAGATCTGAAACATGGAATTGAAAATCTGGTGAACCGTGCCGGATTTAATGCCAAGGAAGTTTTTGTGATGGACGCTTCGAAGAGAAGCTCTCATGGAAATGCTTACTTCACAGGTTTTGGAAAAAATAAACGTGTGGTGTTTTTTGATACGCTTCTAAAAGATTTAAGCACCCAGGAAATTCTCGCGATTCTCGCTCACGAATTGGGTCACATGAAATTAAAACATATTCCTAAATCACTAATCACTTCTTTGGTGCTTTCATTTCTTGGTTTTTGGCTCATGGGTACACTCTCGAATGTAAATTGGTTTTATACCGGTCACTTTATTCGAATCGTCTCACCGGCCGTGTTATTTCTCCTCTTTATTGAAGTCATCCCTATATACACTTTCTGGTTTGGCCCGATCTTTTCATGGATTTCTCGTAAGCGTGAATTTGAAGCAGATGAGTATGCAGCGGGAGAAACGAAGGCCGAGGATCTAATTTCAGGTTTGCTTAAACTTTATCGTGAAAACGCCAGCCCGGTAGTGACAGATAAAATCTATTCAGGATTCTATCACTCTCACCCACCGGCACTGGAGCGTATTAAAAAACTAGAATCATTCAAAAGATAGACCCGTCAGACTCTGACGGAGAAAATTAAGATATGGCTTCTTGTACTTCTCAACCTCGTTGTGAAGTTCATGATAGCCATCATCAACAACCTTGACCTGGGCGTTCTTTTCTACTTTTTTAAAGTAAGTTGTGATCGCCTTAGGATTCACCAGCACATCGCCAGTTCCAATTGATACGTAAAGCGGACATTCTGCTCTGAGTGGACGTGAGAAAGTATCACGAGCGGTCTTCAATAGTTCGAAGAAGAGCTTGGTATGAATTTTAAGTAAGCAAAGTTCATCCTTGATATAACTCTCATACACACGACTATCATGAGAAAGCTTTTTCAAATCAAGTAGACCTTGCAGAGGCACAGTTGGAAACTTTGAAAGACTATCCAACATGAACTTCGGCGAATTCGAAAATAATGGGCCCATAAGTCCGGGAGCGGCAACCGCCGGAGAGCTTAGAAACACAGTATCCGGATAAAACTGAGGATCGGCCATGTTCTGAAGGTATGAGGCCGTGATCAATCCGCCCATTGAATGACCAAACAAAGTATAGTTAGTCATACTGAATTCTTTCTTAAGGTAGCCCACAACAGAATGAAGATCTTTTAGGAAAAATTGGAAGTCGTCCACGTAAGCACGCTTCCCACCACTCTTACCGTGACCACGAAGATCGTAAATGGCGATGTTAAAATTCTGGGAAAAGAGCTTAAGGATGAACTCATGGCGCCCTGAATGTTCGCCAAGACCGTGAGTAACGATCAACCATTTTGAGCTGCCAGTTTCACGGATGAGACATTTTAATATAGTTCCATCAAAGGAAATGATGTCTCTGTATTCATTATTCATAAAATTCCTTTATAATAATCTTAATATGTATTGCCCAGTATGCTTTCAAAACACAATGAAGATTCGCTCCAACGGAGTTATCAAGCTCGCCTTCAATGGTAAGTCGAGAAATACGTCGCTCTATACTTATAATCTCCAAAAAGAGACCCAAGAGCAACTCTTGCAGAAACTTCGAGAGAAGATCGTCGATTTCTTTAGCTTCTATTCGGAATTCAACAATAAGACCCCGATTAAAAACTTCGAGGCCTACTCAGCAGATTTCATGTGCACGAATGGCTGTAAGCTTGACATGATGAGCACCAAAGTCAGCGTGGTGGGAGTTGTGTATCCTGGACCTGTGGTCAAGGCCATGCTTCAGGAAGAAGGCAAAAAGTTTGGAATCGATATTGAAGTCAACTTCAACTAGATCTTCGCCTTAATCTTAATCTCAAATTCCAAAAAGCCCTTTAACTGAAAGTCTTTCGGTGCGTTCTTTGGATCGATATAGGCGTCGACTTTGATCGCGTTGTTTTTCATCAGCATAGGAATGAGATTCACGTCCGGAACTTTTAGATCCAAACAAACTTCATCACGACATGGATTGATTTCACCAATACCCAAAGACTCGACCTGAGAAGAATCTTCGGCAAGTTTTGTTTTGAACATCTCTTCCATGATTGGATCTTTTTTCACTTCTACTAGAATTGATTTACTCAAAGTGTGCGCACGCTTTAAGTAACGAGCGTGATTTTCTTCCAGATACTTCCTGGTCATATTCGGTTTATCAGTCTGAATAATAAAGATCTTACCCACGTTCTCATTTTGAAGTGAGGCCTTCTTTTCTTCCTGATTATATTTCAGAAGTAAAAGACCTTCCGAGTTCCTCTCCCACTCCGCCGCATGCTGGTCACGCTCCTTCTTAAAGAGCGATCTGAATGTAGAGAGTTCTTTATCGCTAAAATCATCTGTTTCAATGACTGGTTCCCACGAATCACTTTTGCGATCTAAATGAGTGGAGCTGATCTTCACAGCTACTCGACGAAGAAATTCGAAATTCTCTTTTTTCTTTTCCGCTTCAATGAAAAAGAAAATTCTCTTCACTTTAATAGAGGCCAGGTATTCGGAAGGAATCTCCGGAATAGGTTGAATTAAAGTCAGTCGCGTTTTCCCTGCACCCATTGAAGCACCAATATTCATGAGGGCACTAACGAATCCACGGAACAGTGGATTGATATCTGAAACGCTTGAGCGAAATGAAGAAATAGATTTCTCTGAAAGAGGTACCACGATCGGCACAGTCACATGCGAGCCATCCCCCAGGGTCTCAACCGCAGTATGGGTCTTAATTGTGCTCTTTTTCCCGCAACTAGCGGCAATAAGAAGAAGGCTCAGCAGTAAATAACTCTTATTCATGTGATAACCCTATGAAAAGACTTGTTTTTTAAGGAATTATAGCAAACCGTACAAAGTTTTGAGGGTGCCCTGTCAAAATTACACAGCACCATGTCAAAAGTTCACACGCACCCCGTCATCAATTAAAATCGATTCATCTAACAACGAAGTTCGGGGAATCTGATGAAGAAGCTCATTACATTGATGGCCTTTACTCTTTCTCTTACTGCCTACGGGCAGGCCTGGAAAACACTCCCGAAAGGTGTGAGGATTCTAGGTTACCGAAACGTTACCACCTCTAAAGTTAAAGAGAACTATAACCAGTTCCGTTCGGGCACTCCGCTTGGAGCTCAATTTCGTATTGATGCCGGAACGTTAAATAGCTTGGCCAATAATATTGTTATTCCGGGCCAGGACATTAACTCTGATGCCTATAACAACTTTCTCGTTGGTGAATATAAAGTAGATGCTGAAGCTCAATTCAACGTTCAGGGTCTGGGTTTTGGTTACGGAATCACTAACAACATCATGGTTTATGCTCAGATCGCTTATTACGATGCCAAAGTAAGAACAGATATTAGAAGAACAAAGAAGAACACCTACTCTCAAACTGGTGAAATTCTTCACGGCGGAAATGGCGGTCTTGCTGACGATACTCTCGCAGATAATATGAATAACCTTCCGGACGTAAACGAAGGTGTCATCCAATCCGCAATTACGAATCACTACGGTTATAAACCTATCGGTGACTGGTACGGTAAAGGCTATGACGATATGGAAACCGGTATCATGGCGAAGGTCATTGATCGCGGTGTTTGGGGACTTATGCTTTACCCAGGTGTGGTTCTTCCAACTGGTTACCAGGATGATCCGGATATCCTTCAAGACGTTGGATTTGGTGACGGACAATTCGATCTGTTTGGTGAAATGGCCACAGGTTATGTGGTGAACGATAAACTAAGTTTCGGAACAACTCTTCGTTATACATATCAGGCCCCAACAACGAAGAAACTTCGCATTCCAGAGTCACGTGACTTCACGCTTTCGCCAAATAAAGGCAGCTTTGACGTGAAATACGGTGACCGTATTAACTGGATGCTGAGCTCGACGTTCTTTATTAATGACTGGGTCTCATTCACACCGATGTACCGTTTTATGTACCAGATGCAATCACAGTACGACTCTAAGTACGTTGATGCGAATGAATTTCTGTCTTATAACTCGGATAAACAAGAACACCAGGTGCAGCTGACATCAACACTTTCTTCGATTCAGCCATTTTTGAAGAAGAAGTTTGCCCTACCGGCACAGATCAACATGAACTTAGTTAAAACTGTGACCGGTAAGAACGTACCAAACGTTAGTCGTTTTGAATTAGAGCTGAGAATGCTCTTCTAGAGAACGATTTTGTAACCAGTACCCCAAACTGTTTCGATACCGATATTGATTTTGTTCATTTTCTTACGGAGTGAGAAAATGTGCACATCAATATTTCTAGCAGTCATATCCATCTCTTTGTCGAACTGATTGATCAGCTCTTCACGAGTGCTGGCATTGGTCTGGTGCTTATAAAGGTGGTTAAAGATGATGAACTCACGTGAAGTAAGATTCACTGTCACACCGTCTTTAATGACTGAATGAGCTTCAGGGATCAGCTTAAGGCCAACATTCATCAGGTTGTCCTGAAGTGAACTTACTTTGGCATGAGCGTTACCCACTCTCACGAGAAGCTCTTCGTAGTTGAATGGTTTTGTGATGTAGTCATCAGCACCGCTCTGAAGGCCCTCAATGATTTGATCTGATTTGTTATAGGCAGACATCATAAAGATCGGAGAGATCTTGTCCTTAAGACGAATGGTGCGAATAATATCGATTCCCTTAATTCCTGGTAAATTCCAATCTACAAGGTACACGCAATGATCTGGACGTGTTTTGGCCGAAAAAAATTCCTCCGCGGATAAATACGCATTTACCGTGAACTGGTGTTTCTCGAGCAAGTAGCGTAGCGACTCCACAATTTCTTTTTCGTCTTCAATGATCACAATTGTTTTTTTCATTTCCATCCAACTATTACTTACGTGATTAATCTAAAGATCTGTCCGTGATTTCCTAATCATGGGCACATTTAGAATATAGTAAATTATCTATCAAAAATCACTGTGACAGAATGCGAAATTCACGCAAAAACCACGTCTTTACGCATATTTAGCATTAATTTTACCTTAACCTATAAAGAAATTTTTAATCAATTAATTTTGGCGTTCTAAGAATTTAAGGATGTTAAGAGATCGAAAATAATTTGGGGGGTCGGATATATGGTGGGCGTTGAGGGGATCGAACCCCCGACATCTACCTTGTAAGGGTAGCGCTCTCCCAGCTGAGCTAAACGCCCATATGTCCGTTTTGGAGACCCTATATTAAGAATTTGGATTATTTTTGTCAAACAGAAAAAGGCCTTAAGACATTATTTTTCTTAAGGCCCTCAAAATTTACTATTCCGGCTTAATTTGGAGCTCTTGTGAGTGCACTACTCTGCCCCCGTTCTTCACTGTAAGGCGCAGTTTAAGCGTCTTGCCTTTAGAGGCCTTATTCAGCTTGTACGTGAACGTTAATTTCTTTGAAGCGCCTCTGCTCAGTAGCTCTGTGACAGAAGGTTTCGCAATGAGATCAACGAACTTTGTATCGATCTCTTCAAGAGTTGCTTCGTAACCTTGATCAACACCAGCGAACTTAGGTCTGATCGTGAGGTCTACATCGTGTTTCTTCGTTACAAGAATAACAGAGATGTTCGGAGTCGAATCAAAATCAACTGAAGCATCAATTGAAGGATTCACTTTAACTTCTGTTTCTACACGGAACTTCTCTACACGATTAGCGCGGTAGTGGTTTCCTGGGTGAACGATCTCACCGGCCACAATGACTTTTGAACCAGGAACAGCACTGTCACTCACTCTAAGATTCATCACTGAAAGATCTGTATGAGAACGAGGAGCAACTGTCGTAAGAGGGGCCTCTCTTCTAGTCGTGGTTACGTTAGAGCTCATCTCTGTGACTTTCACAAGGCTGTTTCCAAGCGAGGCCTGACTACCTACGTTTTTCACCAGCATTTTAAGAGTCATGTCCGCACTTGGTGAAATGCCGTAAGTTGCATCAGTAGTTAACTTCGCTTTCTCTTTTAAAGTTAGGGCAGCATTCTGATTCAAGTGTTCTTGAACTAGATTAATTGCCTCATCTTCAACGCGAGCAGTTTCGCCTGGAATATTTGCATTGTACTGAGCATTCTCAGAGCGAGCAAAAGACTGCTGATAGATTTCTTTTTTACCAGTCGCAACTCCCACGTCCTTACCAACTGCTGTAGCTTCTTTCAGGTAGCCAGGGTATAGGCGGGCAAGTTCAGATTCAAACACAGAATTCACCTGAGCATTGAAGGTCACAGTGTAATCGCGATTGAAAGCTTCTAAGTGAGAAGCATTGTAGAGCGAAGTGTATCTAAGAACGTAAGAGCCCTTACATGCCTCTACGAAATCTTTAACGTTCTTATAAACCGCTGAACAGTCGGCCTTCTGTGAGTTTTCACCGGCAGCTGGAACAGCGTAGACGTTTTGAGCAACTGAAAGCTTCTTACGAAGATTTTGAACTTCTTTAATTTCAAGGGCAGACTGTTCAATCAAAGTATCAAGCGAAGAAACGATCTTGGCAGCATCGTTAATTTCAGCTTGAGAAAGACTTGGAATAGACTCTTCAAGGACCCTTGCCATTGATTGAATCTGAGAAATATTCTGCTCAATCATCGCGGCCACTAGGACTTTTTGAGACGTTTCATCTTCTTTCAGGCGACGCTCAAGCTCTTCTAAGTAGAACTCAGGCTTAAGTACTAAGTTGGCGTGATCTTTTGCACGACGAGCACCGGCCACTCTACCATCGGCGTCCCCTTTCTGAGCGTCCGGAGTCGATGCCATACCGATATCAAAACCAGTGGCGAAACCAGCGATCTCCCCACGAACATAACCGCGACGGAGAGCTTCCCACTTCCCTGCCGCAGAAGCGTTTTCAGAAGCAAGTTTATTGGCCTTGGTTTTAGCATCAATACTTCCGGCCTTCTGACCATCGATCGCACCAATTTGCGCCTTCTCTTCACCAAGCTTTTGCGACTGAGCAAGGTAGTTTTGATAAAGGGCAAGACGGTTTTGGTATTGAGTATTTGCTTCGTCTGCATTTTTCTGAGCAGTGTTGCGTGCTGTTTCCGCTGCCACAACTTTTGGAGTCACGACTTTTAGATCATTACGTAACTTAGGCAGTTCAGTCGCAATCGTGGCAATGTCCTGATCGTTGATTTTAATTTCTTCTGTTGCTCCAGCAACATCTCTCTCGGCATTGCTCTTCTGATTCCGAAGGGACTCTAACTTACGAAGAGAATCCTGGTTGTAGCGTGCAAGAGCATCGCGATTACGAACTTCTTCATTAAGTTGATTACGAAGTTGTGCAATCAGGCGGTCTGATTGATTAAGATCCTGGCTTACGACATCAAGAGCTGCCTGGGCACTGCCAAGTTCTCTCTCGATTGTGATACGGTCCTGGCGAATACGGGCAAGAAGACGTTGCTCACGATCAATTTCACTACGTTTTTGTGCCACCACTTGATCCATCTGACGAGCTTCCTGTTCGTTACGACGAAGGTTTTGGGGAAGTTCGTTAATCGCCTTTTCCATCTCAGCGATTCGTTGATTGAGTTTATTTGTTTCAGCGTCCAGACGCTGAATCTCACCTTTAAGAGTATTAGCAAGAGCTGATAGTGCCACTTCCTGCTGAGAAAGCTGCGCCACTTTTTGTGCTGATGGGGCCTTCTGTGCCTCAAGAGCATTGACTTCAGACTCCAGGGCCGCAATTTGTTGTGCCAGACCTGAATTGGCCTGAGAGCGCTCAGCAATGACAAGGTCATTATTCGCAATCGTTGCCCGAGCGGCATTGATTTCAGCTTGAAGAGCAGTGTTCGTGCTTTGGATATTTGAGATCTGAGTATTAAGAGAATTGATCTCCGCTTGCTTAGGAGCAATTGAGGCATTCAGCTGCTCAGTTTCTTTCGCCAGACGGTTAATTTCGTTACGCTGGCCTTGGACTGAAGCATATGTGCGTTCAATCTCACCACGAAGACGAGCAACCTCACCTTGGTTACCAGCTCTCTGGGCCTCAATAAGGCGCTTATTTAAGGCCTCAATTTGCTGCATAGTTGGAGCCACCTGAGCTTCCAAAGAGGCCTTAGCGGCGTTATTTGACTGAATTTTAGCGGTCACTGAAGATGTCTCTGCTACCAGGGCATCACGACGAGCGATTTTAGTGGCAGCGTCTGAGCTATTAATACGGGCCTGATTCTGAGCGATCTTCTGGTTAAGAGCATTGTTCTCTGCCTGAAGCTTTGCAATCTCAGGAGAAAGGCGACCTAGTTCAGCTCTTAGGACATTTAACTGGGCCTTTTTAGGATTAAGAGCGGCATCGATTTGGGCCAGCTTCCCTTGTTCAGCTGAAAGCTCAGTTCTGATTCCTGGAAGTCTTGATTCAGCATCGGCCAGTTGAGTGCGCTTAATCGCTAGAGTTGAATTATTTTGATTAACGCTATTTCTGACTTGTACAACTTCATTCTTAAAGCGTTCAGCATCTTTTGTTAATTGAACGCGTTCACGATCGAGGTCTTGTCTCTTTTGAGCGGCTGCATTCATTTCATTCGTGAGACGATTTAAAACACCCACTGACTGGTTCTCTTCACGAATCTCATTTTGGAGACGAGCGTTGATACGTGCCACATCTGAGGCAATTTGATTTCTACGAGCAAGGATGGTTTGGTTACGAGCACCTTCATCACCAAGATCGCGCTGGAGACGGGCGATCATGGCATCAATCTGTCGAAGGTCTTCAGCGATCTTAGAGAGAACACCTTCAAGACCAGCAATGTCCATATTCAAGCGCTCTAATTCTGATTTCTTCTGAGCAATGAGATTTCTTAGTTCCTCATTACGTTGAGGTAGACCTACCTGATCTCTTTCCATCTCTCCGATGGTTTTTTCGATCTCGGCCTTCTGGGAAGCAAGCTTCTCGTATTCAGCAATTTTCTGATTAAGGACCTGATCTAGATTCTGGTACACCTTCAAATACTGAGGGTGGTTAATCTCGTCTGGAAGACTTTGAGCAAAAGCTTGTCCAGAGAGGATCATCGAAGCAATCAAAGACGCCTTAACCGCAAATGCCGTGGTTTTCATTTTTTTCTCCGTGTAAATGAAATCTGGAGAATGATATATGATTTCGGGAATTTGCTGGGGCGCCGGTGTAAAGATTACAAGTTTAGGATAAAGGGCTGATTTAAAATGAAAAAGGCCCGGTATTTCTACCGGGCCCCATGGAGATGACTAATTTTAGTTAGCAACTTCTAGGTTCGCTTCACCATCAAGAACCTTAAGCGCACGCGCTTTCATGAACTCTTCAGGTTTAGTTAAGTTCAGAGCTACACGAAGAACTTCTTCGGCCTCTGAAACTGGGCGAATCTCGATGCCCTCTTTGATTTCATCAGGGATCTTCACGATATCTTTCTCGTTCTTCTTAGGAATGATCACAGTTGTGATACCTGCTTGTTTAGCAGCAAGGATCTTCTCCTTTAGACCACCGATTGGAAGAACACGACCGCGAAGTGAAATCTCACCAGTCATTGCTACGTCCTGACGAACAGGGATGTTAGCAATAGCTGAAGTAAGGGCCGTCGCCATCGTAATACCAGCTGATGGACCGTCCTTCGGAGTAGCTCCATCTGGTACGTGGATGTGGATATCATTCTTCGAGTACCACTCGTGATCTACACCAAGACGGTTAGAGATCGAGCGAACATATGAAAGGGCCGCCGAAGCTGATTCTCTCATTACGTCTTTAAGGTTACCCGTTACCTGAATCTTACCGTTACCTGGAACAGTCACAACTTCGATATTAAGAAGTTCACCACCTACTGACGTCCAAGCAAGACCGTTCACTAGACCAACCTGAGGCTGCTCTTCGATTCCAGTTCTGTCGAACTTGATAGGTCCAAGATATTTATCAAGGTTCTTCTCAGTGATTGAGAATTTACGACCCTCTTTGATATCTTCAGTAACAACTTCTGTTGCAACTTTACGAGCGATTGTATTCATTAAGCGCTCAAGCTCACGAACACCCGCTTCTTTTGTATAACCACGAACAACTGTTGAGAAAATCTTATCAGTTAGTGTCACTGGGTAGTTTTTAAGACCGTGAGACTCAACCGCTTTCGGAAGAAGGTACTTCTTCGCAATCTGCATTTTCTCATCAGGTGTATAACCCGCGATATGGATGATTTCCATACGGTCACGAAGTGGACCAGGGATAGCACCTAGATCGTTGGCAGTCATAATGAACATAACTTTTGAAAGGTCATATTCACACTCAATATAATGGTCACCGAAAGTCTTGTTCTGACCTGGGTCTAGAACCTCAAGCATCGCTGCTCCTGGGTCACCACGGAAGTCAGAAGACATTTTATCGATCTCATCCAACAGGATCACTGGGTTCGATGTTCCCGCTTTTTTAAGAGCGTGAATGATCTTACCTGGCATTGCACCTACGTATGTACGACGGTGACCGCGGATCTCAGCTTCATCACGTACGCCACCAAGAGAGATACGTACGAATTTACGGCCAAGAGATTCAGCAAGTGATTTTGCAATCGATGTTTTACCTACACCCGGAGGACCTGCAAGACACAGAAGTGTTCCGCGAGTATCGTCCTTAACAAGAGCGCGTACAGCAAGGTATTCAACGATACGCTCTTTAACATCATTTAGTCCGTAGTGATCAGCATCGAGAATTTCTTTTGCTTTTGCTACAGAGTTATCGTCCTGAGTGTACTCGTCCCAAGGAAGAGAAATCATCCAGTCGATATAGTTACGTACCACTGCTGCTTCAGCAGACATTGGTGACATAGACTTAAGTTTACGAAGTTCTTTGTTCGCCTTCTCGCGAGCGTCTTCAGGCATTTTCTTAGCGCGAAGTTTTTCTTCCATCTCTGCAACGTCAGACTTCTCGTCTTTGTTACCAAGTTCTTTCTGAATGGCATTCATCTGCTCGTTCAGGTAGTACTCTTTTTGAGATTTTTCCATCTGTGTTTTCACACGAGAACGGATGCGCTTCTCAACGTTGATGATTTCGATTTCACCCTGCATCTTCTCAAGAAGAAGTTGTAGACGTGTATCAACGTTAACTGCATTTAGAATGTCTTGCTTCTCAGGGATCTTCATCGTCAAGTGAGCAACAATAATGTCGGCCAGACGAGAAGGATCTGTGATCGAAGAGATGCTCATAAGAAGTTCAGGAGGAATTCTCTTATTAAGCTTCACGTATTGTTCGAAGATGTTCTTCACAGATCTCATTGAAGCTTCAACTTCAACGTCTGATTCGATGACGTCCGCACACTTCTCTACTTCAGAGTAGTAACCATCGTTTTCACAACGGAAGCTCTTAATACGAGCGCGGTATTTACCTTCGATTAAAACTTTTACTGTATTGTCCGGTAGACGAAGCATCTGAATGATACTTACCACCGTACCGATATCGTAAACGTCTTCTCTTTCTGGATTTAAAACTGAGGCATCTTTCTGTGTAACAAGGAAGAGCTCATTGCCGTTCTTAGCTGCTTTCTCTAGCGCCGAAATTGATTTCTCTCGGCCTACGAAAAGTGGCACTACCATGTGAGGGAAAATGATCACATCACGTAGTGGAAGGAGAGGAAAGTTATTAACAGCTTCAGACTTCTTATCGGACATAGCACCTCCTGCGCCTTACTGTCTTCATTTGATGTACCTCATGCATGAGGTATCATAAAAATAAGTATCCCATGAATTTGTGAACGAACAGAAGAAAAAAAAAGGCCCGGTAAAAGATTCCCGGGCCGACTGACATTAATGATTACTTCTAGTTATTTGTTGTTTAGCAACAAGTAAGGAGTTTCGAGAATTTATGATGCGTTCTCGATTTTCTTGGCCGCTTTGGCACCGGCCTTGGACTCAAGCTTCTTCTTACGATCCCCTTCCTCAAGAATCGGTTTGCCTTCACCTGTAATCGCTTCCTTAGTAATGATACATTTAGCGACTTTATCGTTGCCTGGCAGGTCATACATCACATCCAGCATCACCTGCTCAATGATTGAACGCAGACCACGGGCACCGGTTTTTCTGTGTAGAGCAGTTTGGGCAATTTCTTTAACTGCATCTTCAGTGAATTCCAGATCAATTCCGTCAAACTCGAAAAGCTTTTGATACTGCTTCACAATTGCGTTTTTTGGTTCAGTAAGAATTGATACAAGCGCTGCCTCATCCAACTCTTCCAGCATCGCCGTCACAGGTAGACGTCCGATGAATTCAGGAATTAGACCGAATCTCACTAAATCTTCCGGCTCAATTGAACCTAGTTTTTCTAAGTGAGACTTCTCTTTCTTCTCATTCGTATTAACTGCAGTCAGACCTACTGACTTAGACTTCGTCATACGCTTCTCGATGATCTTATCAAGACCTACGAAAGCACCAGCACAGATGAAAAGAATGTTACGAGTATCAACCTGGATATACTCTTGTTGAGGGTGCTTACGTCCGCCTTTCGGTGGAACATTTGCAACAGATCCTTCAACTAGTTTTAGAAGTGCTTGTTGTACACCTTCACCCGATACGTCACGAGTGATAGATGGGTTTTCAGATTTACGGGCAATCTTATCGATCTCATCCACGTAAACGATACCACGCTGAGCACGCTCAACATCGAAATCACAGTTTTGAAGAAGTGAAAGAATTACGTTCTCCACGTCCTCACCTACGTAACCAGCTTCAGTAAGTGTCGTAGCATCTGCGATCGCAAATGGAACGTTCAAAAACTTCGCCAGAGACTGAGCGATAAGCGTCTTACCAGAACCTGTTGGACCAGCAAGAAGGATGTTTGATTTCGCAAGTTCCACTTCCTCATCACGAGTCGCGGCCTTGTATGAAATACGTTTGTAGTGGTTGTGTACCGCTACCGAAATAATTTTCTTAGCGCGATCCTGGCCAATAACATATTGATCAAGGTGAAGCTTGATCTCGTGTGGCTTCGGAACGTTATCAGTAGCAGTCTTAGCAACTGTCTTCACTGAATCTTCGAAGATAATGTCATTACAGAGCTCAATACACTCGTCACAGATGTACACACCTGGACCTGCGATTAGCTTCTTCACTTCTTTCTGGGACTTCCCGCAGAAGTTACAGTTTAAACTACCGTAAGTTCCGCCTGCTTTTTCTTTCGTCATAATTGCCTTTTCGCTAAGTGATTAAGCTTTTTTCAACTTGCCTTTAGGGATAATAATATTGTCGATCAAACCGAACTCTTTTGCCTTCTCCGGACTTAAATAATTGTCACGGTCACAGGCCTTCTCAACCTCTTCGTATTTACGTCCAGTGTGCTTTACGTAAATATTGTTCAATTGTTTCTTTAGGTCGAGGATTTCTTTTGCTTGAATTTCAATATCCGTCGCCTGTCCTCGGGCACCACCCAGTGGTTGGTGGATCATAATTCTCGAGTGAGGCATCGAGTATCTGTGTCCAGCTTCCCCTGCTTGAAGAAGAAGAGAACCCATTGAGGCCGCTAAGCCCACGCAATAAGTGTAAACCGGACATGTTACGTGTTGCATAGTATCGTAGATACCAAGACCAGCATACACAGAACCGCCTGGAGAATTGATGTAGAAATGGATTGGAGCTTCAGGGTCAGATTGCTCTAGGAAAAGCATCTGAGCAACCAGAAGGTTTGCTACCGTATCGTTCACTTCTGTACCAAGGAAAATAATTCGATCCAGAAGTAGTCGCGAGTAAATATCGTATTGTCGCTCTCCACGAGCTGTTTGTTCGATTACAATTGGATTAGGGATATAACCCATAGTCGAGATAGTCATTGCTTTTTCCTTTTCCCCGAATGGTTGAGAACTTTGTTCAACCTTATCGGAAAATACTTAGATTTCTTGAGCTTAAATTTAACCATATCTGCGGTTAGTTAAAAGATGGGCACAGAACTCCAAATTTCAAGGGGAAAGGAAACATCTAGTCTTGAATTATTTAGCACTTGGGTCTAAATTTCTGGGGTCCACGTTTCAATCCTGAAATTGGTTTAACCCTTTCTTTTAAGGAGTCTCACATGTCACGTTTAGTTGGTAATCCAGCTCCGTATTTCAAAGCATCTGCCCTGGTTAATGGCGCAGAAAAAACAATCTCTCTAGATGACTACAAAGGTAAGTGGAAAGTTCTATTTTTCTACCCTCTAGACTTCACATTCGTATGTCCAACTGAGCTAGTGGCGTACTCTGAAGCTGCAGATAAATTCAAGGCCATGAACTGCGAACTTATCGCTTGTTCAGTAGACTCATTCTTCTCTCACCTAGCTTGGACAAAACAACCTCGTAACGATGGTGGTCTTGGTGAAGTTAAGTACCCAATCATCGCTGACCTTGATAAGAAAGTAGCTCGTGATTACGAAGTTCTTGTTAACGATGGCGTTGCTCTTCGTGGTCTATTCATCATCGACGACAACAACGTTGTTCAGCACTCTACAATCAACAACCTTTCAGTGGGCCGTAACGTTGAAGAAACTCTACGTCTTGTTGAAGCTTATCAGTACACAGCTAAGTCGGGCGAAGTTTGCCCAGCTAACTGGAAAAAAGGTGCTGATACTATGAAGCCAGATACTGCTGGTTCAAAAGCATGGTTCAAAAAGAACGCTTAGGTTTCTGATCGATCGCGGACGGCCAGTCCTCCGGATCGAATACCTGACGAAAAAATTCGGTGACTATTAGGGGGGCCAAAAGCCCCCTTTTTTATGTTTAGACGCCAATTGTCACCATGTAATTTGCGCATAACGCCGGTAAATTATTCAGTTTCTAGCCCCGCGCTATCAGTAATCTTTACAAAAGCTGAAGATAAAATTCTCAACTCCTTGTCGAAAATCAAGAGACTCCATATAACAGGCCCATTAAAAACGAACGAAATCTGAGTGCACTAAATTGGCCTCAGGTTTGAATTTCACTAGGTACGGATCCTGGCCATGAAGACCTACGATCCATTTAAATGAGGGGATATGACAAAGTTGAACGTAGTAAGTTTAGTGGAATTCAAGGAATTGAAAGAATTGAAGCGTGCTGAAGAGTCGTACAAACTCTACTTAAAATCACTCGGCAATTCTCAGCTCGAAATTGAAGTTAATAGCCTGCTTGAAGAATTCTCCGGCGATGCCTATGGGAAGGACTTCTTCACGAAAGGTCAGTTGATACTTAAAGAAATCTCTTCGCGTGTGCAGCCTACCGTTAAGGCGAAGATCGAAAAACTATCTCAAGATACTCTCAGACTTTTATAATCCAAAAAAATAAGGGGACCTTCCGGTCCCCTCATAAAACTTACTGTCTTCTCGCATCTTCCTGATGAGCACTTAAGTTTGAATCGGTATTTTTTGTGCCGGCGCTACTTTGTTTTTGTCTTTCTTTGGTATGATTAGATTCACTGCCTTTGGAACCACCCACTCCACTACGATCGAAATCATTTTCTTTGTGAACGAGCTTTCCAGAATGAACTTCTGAGCCTCTACCAGTATTGCGTTCTGATTCAGCATTTTTTTTATCTTCTTGATCTTCATAGGCGTCGTATCCTGACTTAATGGTTTTGTTGTTCCTCGAAGGATTACGAAATGGCTCAACATTTTCATTAATCATGTGAACCTCCGGACAATAAAAGATGAAGCAGATGTGATGCCAAAAAAAGTCCCTGTTATTTTCTGGATTTGAAATAAAAAGCTCTGTTAAACCAATCACTGCGTAAGGGGAAAATCTCCCCGAATGCATGTCATTTTTAAAGCTAACTTTCTGAAACTGATGTGAAAAAGAGTGGCTTCAAAATTGCTCCCTTCTCACTATGTCCAATGGAGGAATAGATGAGACTTTTGCTAATTGTTCCCTTCATTATTTTGGCCAGCTGCGCGCATGAAGAGAAAAAAAAGACCCCTGCTGATGAACCGTCAAATCCTGCGACTGTGGCCGGAACTCGCTATACCACGCTGGAATTTTCGAAAGGGAAATCAGAACTCACAACTGCCAGCAAAGAGAATCTCAAAAACTTCCTGGCAAAAAGCCACCAAACGAAAAAGGCCATTGGTGACATTAGAATTCTCGCCTGGGCAGACACTGAATATCCAAATGACAAAAAAGATGTGCCTAAAAGCCAGGTGATCCTTGCCTCTGAACGAGCGCAGGAGATCAGAGATTATCTGGAAGTAGAACTCAGAGAAGTGAATGATATCGATGCATATAACATGGCCAAGAGACCCGATCTCTTAAGCAAGATGTTCCGAAGTGATGAGTATGACGTAAAAAAAGCATTTGAAACCACAGGTACAACTGCCACTCGCCTGCCAGACGGTTCTGTCTCTTACACCAAGGCCTCAAAGGCCATCGTGATCATTGATTACGAAGGGACAGAGGACAATTTAAAATAGGAGGATTTTATGGCGAACAAAATTGAAGCGGAGTTTTCAGAGCCAACAATCAATATTGGTATCAGCGAAAAAGACCGTAAACTTGTTTGTCGAGGTCTGAATAAACTCCTCGCGGACTCTTACCTTCTGTATTTAAAGACCCAAAACTATCACTGGAACGTTACTGGTAAGATGTTTCGCTCTCTTCACACACTCTTTGAAGAGCAGTACCAGGAGCTCGCGGCCGCAGTGGATGAAATCGCGGAAAGAATCAGAGCATTGGGAGAATTTGCTCCTGGTTCATTCTCAAGTTTTGCCCGCGTGACATCCATTAAAGAAGAATCCAGCATTCCAACTGCGGAAGAAATGATTCATAACCTGGTAGTTGGAAACGAAGCAGTAGTGACGACCGCCAGAGAAATTATTTCTCTCACTGATGAATGTGAAGATGACGTGACTGCGGATCTATTGGTTGATCGTATGCAGATCCATGAAAAGAACGCCTGGATGCTTAGAAGTATGATTGCATCCAGCAAACATCATTAACCGATTGTTGTTTTGATATTTTCCACCAGGCCCGTTAAATCAATGGGCTTGGTGATGATCTCCCGATAAAGATTTTTCTCCTTAATATCTTTTGGGGTGGCAGAGATCATAATGGACGGACAGTCCTGAAGACCTAGTTCATTTTTTCGTTGAACAAATTCACTCCCCTTCATTTCATCCATATGAAAGTCCACCAGGAAAAGATGTGGTTTGTGATTGAAACTCACAAGACTCTCAAGCGCCAGGAGAGGACTTTGAAACGGATAGAGGGTGTACCCTTCTTTCTCCAATGCCCAACAAATGACATCTCGTAAATCATCATCATCATCCACGACATAGATGACTTTCCGTTGAGCACATTTGGGAAGATTGAAAGTAAACAGGGCGCCTGTCTGAGGAAGATTTTGGGCCGTTATCTGGCCTTTGTGGGCCTCAATAATGGTCTTACAAATAAAAAGTCCAAGACCCGTTCCTGTGCCATTTTGGGATTTTGAGGTCCAATATTTCTCGAACACATGGGAAAGATCACTCTCCTTCATGCCTGGACCAGAATCACTTATATAGAAAACATAATCATCCGCCCGGCCCTCCAGGTTGAGATGGATCACGCCTCCTTTCGGAGTGAATTTGATGGCGTTATTCAGAAGATTGGAAATGACCTGAAACATTTTATTGCGGTCAATAAAGAGGAGACTTTCACTCTCAGGAGTTGTGACTTTAAGAATCTGATCTTTTTCACGGGCCAGAGGTCTTAGTGAATCGATCACATCATGGAGTAGCTTTTTTAAATTAACTTCGTGCTTTTGAAGATGAGTGAGACTGCTTTCAGATTTATTTTTTTCCAACAGATCACTGATCAGGGTCTTTAATCGATCCGTGGTTTTTAAAATCCTGCCGGCCTGAATTTTAACTTCTTCACTTAGGACCGATTTGCCACTTCTCTCTGCTGCTCGAATGAGCAATTGAGTCTCAAGTTGGATGGCACTGAGAGGATTTTTTATGTCGTGAGATACGATTGCCAGCATTTGCTCTTTCGAGGCAATGGCATCATACCCTTCTTTTAAACGATCCATAAAAATCCTTATCGGCCGGAGTCAACACTTGGGACTTGGGAGATATATTGAGTTTCTGTTCTCTTAATTTCGACAATTTGTGGGCCAGGATCTTGAGCTGCAATTGATCTGTGACTGAAGACAAAAGTATGAGCATGACCTCTTCGGTGGCAGGCTTAACTTTTGTCTTAGAATTAGGATTGATTAATTTTGGCAGGCCCATGGGACTAATTATTGAATGCTCCAGAGTCTAGAATGACTCTCAATTTGAGGGATTTTTCTTCGTTAGATGATTTCGGATTGTGATCTTCCAGCAGACCGTACCCTAAGAGTTTCTTAAGAGACTCCTGCAAAAGACGATTCTGGCCTTTTGAAAGTGGGTTACGTTTATCTTTTTTCGATGATGCTTGCATGGACACTCCGGGATTATTTACCTCATCCCAAAAGCAAAGGCGGTGCCGGCCTTTGTAAGATCAAAACATGTGAAATCTGGTTGAAGTCGAAAAACTTCGAGGCAAGTCAGGACAATTTTGGGGCATTTTGATTGGGGCAAAAAGGCTAAGCGTGGATTGAAGATTGAGCATTAGCAATTGCTGATTCCATCTTCTCGACGAGAATTTTAACTCTTTCTTTATCTTGTTTTTTGGCTGCCTTTTCTATCTCAAGGCCAATGAATGCAATTTGAGGAACATCAAAAGTAACGGCGTTACCTTTGACCTGATGACCGAGTTTAACTGCGAGAGTGTAGTCTCCCTGATCGAGAGATACTTTTAACTTTTCTATGTCCTGAATTCGGCGGCTCAAGTACTTAATCTTTAATTCAACTGGCACTTGCATGAGCATTCTTTTTTAGGGTTCTTAAAAGTTGCGCGGATAATATAGAAACTTGCCCCACAGGGACATTTAAGAGTGTCTAAATTTTGGACTTCTTAAAACTTATGGTGGAAAAAATTTCAAAAACCACCAATGCGATTCAAAAAAAGAGGATAATTCCCCAAAAAATATTTAGTCCGGAGACTAAAGATCATGAAAATCATTGGTTTATTGCTGCTGTTTATTGCTTTCGTAGCATGCGATCCCTATGGTTTTGGATTCAAAAAAAATCCTGCTTACGTTCTGAACGAAGGCTTCACGGCATTGCAAAATAATGATCTTCCGGCCCTTCTGGAAGTCATCGGAAAAGAGGCCCTTTGTGTGTACGGAAATGAGAAGGGCATTCAGTATCTAAAAGACAATCTCGACATCAATATCGATAACGTAAAAATGATTCCGAAGGTTCTTACATCCAAGCATCACAACTCCCCTCAGTTCGTCGGATTCTGGTCGTATTACAGCGAACGATATCAGGTAGAGGTCCAAGACCAAACCACAAAAGAAATCCCTGTTAAGGCCATTATTGACTGTAATTACGGTACTGATGGAGCGAAAGAAGAAAAGTTGATCGAGCTGAATCCTAAAAAGTATAAAGTTAAAGAATGTCGTTTAACGAAATTCATCCCGACTAAGTTTAGGCCTCTGCCGATTTCTGAGAAATGTCTTCCGCTCAAAGTGGATCTATAACCACTGAAGGCTTTTATAATCGTGAGTGACCTGCGCTCTTAGTTGGGCGATCTTTTCGATGTCATTATACCCAAGAATTTTGGCCAGTGTGCGTGCTCTCATCTTCGTTTCATCGTCCGTATTAAACGAATCAATCATTGTCTGAAGATAGATCAGATTTGAAGAAAAGGTCGAAACATAATCTTCGATATACTTCTGCTCATTTGGAGAGATACGAATGAATTCAAGGCCAAATCGAGAGCGGAAAATGTTGTCGAGATTCTTAGAAAGCTCTTCTCTTCTCACCATCCGCGCCTTGGCACGAATAACATGTCGAGAGAAAAGATCCCTTGAGAAAGTCTGCATTTTTAAAATGGAAAAGTTTTTAAGTGCCGGTAGCTGAGGAAGAGAAATCATCAAAGGCACTTCATCGGTCTCAGGGAAGCTCGGGAGTTCATCTAAAAGAATTCCTCCCTCTGAGATATTCAGCGCATGTGCTTTAAGCACATAAGAACCATCAGCGTAGAGCACACTTTCCTTAAACGGAGCTCGTAAATGTCTACGCTGATAGCTTTTCTTTATCATAGTAACTTAGAAGCAATCTCCGAAAGCGGCGAACGTTCACCCACAGAAAGTTTCACGTGAGCTACGATCTCCTCACCTTTTAACTTATCGATCGTGTAAACAAGACCGTTATTAAGTGAATCAAGGTAAGGGTTATCGATCTGTTCAGAGTCACCTGTAAGAACGATCTTAGTTCCTTCACCGGCACGAGTGATAATGGTTTTAATCTCGTGCGGAGTTAAGTTCTGAGACTCGTCCACAATCATGTACTGCTGAGGAAGAGAACGACCACGGATATAAGTCAGAGGCTCAACGTGAAGAAGACCTTGGTTGATAAGTTCATCCCAAGTCGTCATTTCGTTACGAGCGCGCTGGTTACCAAATAGGAAATCGATGTTATCGAAGATCGGCTGCATCCAAGGACCAAGTTTTTCATTGATGTCACCTGGTAGGAAACCCAGGTCACGACCCATCGGAACGATCGGACGAGAAACCAGAACTCGCGAGTAGTTCTGCTTCGTGATTGCACACTCTAGACCAGCTGCAATTGCTAGAAGAGTTTTACCTGTACCGGCCTTACCAACCAGAGACACAA
The DNA here is from genome assembly GCF_034259205.1 of Peredibacter starrii. GTDB lineage: Bacteria > Bdellovibrionota > Bacteriovoracia > Bacteriovoracales > Bacteriovoracaceae > Peredibacter > Peredibacter starrii. Next base: position 3,405,963 of record NZ_CP139487.1, read on the forward strand.
GATTGATCTCATTATTTAAAAGAGCATCGAGGGCAAACTGCTGCTCAATGTTTTTAGGGTGAATGCCCCAAACGCCTTCTTTTGGCTTAATCAAAGGAACGATTCCGCCTTTTTTAGCGTGGAAGCGTCCAAGAACCTTTTTGAAAGGATTATTTTTATCTACCAGAATTAGGTATTCATTCGGATAGATGCTTGGGATATCACCTGGCTCTAGTTTCAAGAATCTTTCTTTCTCGAACTCTTCGATTTTCTCCAGATCGAAAGGAACTTGTCTTTGACCAGAGTAAAGCTCATCAACTGTAACGTCAGTTGTTTCGTAATCTTCAGCGTGAATGTTTACCGCATCTGATTTAATACGAAGGTTAATGTCTTTCGTAATAAGAGTAACGTTCTCGCCTGCTTCTTTCAAATTAAGGGCAGATGCCAGAATGATGTTGTCATTCAGATCAAGTTTTAGACCAGCGCCTGCCGGACCTTTGTATTCTTTTGTTACAGAGATCTGAAGTGTTCCGCCGTGTTCAAGAGTTACTCCCTTGAATAGTGAACCTTCCGTTCTGAATCCATCAATCAAACGTGAGAAATAACGGGCGTTACGACCGTTTTCGTTCTGATCTTTTTTGAATCGATCTAGTTCTTCGATGACTGTGAGTGGGATGAATACTTTGTTGTTAGGGCCGAATTTGTTGATAGCTAAGGGATCAAGTAACAAGACGTTAGTGTCCAGAATGAACGTTTTATTCAAAGTAGTCCTCCAATCCGTGGGGGTGTGTGCTTGAAATTAGGATAAAAAATTAAGCATCGAATGAAAAGTCGAATAATGAGAGATATAGAACGAATCTGCGAGATTTAATCTGTTTGTACTTAGAACCGAGTTCCATGTCATAAAAACCAGCAGTTACTTTCATAAAGGCCATATCGACTGTCGCACCATAGCTGTAGTAGCCGCTATTCATCCCGGCCATTAGCGAGAGTCCCGGAACTCCCACTTCGGCACCGAATCTAAGCCTCTTCCCGAAATCCATTTCCTCGTTCAGTGCTCTCACGTCGGCCGAAAGAATATAGTGAAAAATCTTAAAATCCTGACCGGCGGCGAGACCGAAATTAATCTGGTCACGAATATCGGCCACCTGCAAATTGTCCGGATGACTCTGCTCTTTAAAATTAGTTCCCGTGATATCCAGGGCGGCCAAGCTAGCTACGAATTGTGAATTTCCACTTCGGGTCACATGTTCTAAACCCGCATCAAATCCATAACCCACACCTTTCACACGTCCCAGGGTTTTTAAAACTTTTTCAAGTTCATCTTTACCTAAAGAGTCAACTACTACAGGGCCGGCCAGGGCAAGAGTATCTCTTACTCCCGTTCGTTCCAGATATTTGGCACTGATCCCTAGTGAGGTCTGCGAGCCCTGTGAATTTTTGCGACTAAGTCTTCCCGGGCCGATCGGAATTCCGATACCCATCATCACCCCACGATCTGAACGAAGATCCAGATCAAGCATCGGGTGAGCACGGTTTCTTAAAAGAACATCGTAACTTTCATTCGCCAGAAAGGTCACACCAATATTGAAGAGTTTGAATCCCGGGGCAATACCACCAGAAGCATGGGCCGGGTAATCCATGAGAACTTTCGACGCTCCGACAGGTTCATCGGGAAAATCCTTAAACCGATCCATATCGTTAAGGATATTCGTCCCGTGAAATTGTGGGTTCACCGGATTGAGAGTGAAGTCTCTTTTATGACGAGCAAGTGCCGCTGGATTATAGAATAATGTAAATTCGTCATCGTTAACTGCGGTAAATGCATCTCCCATCAATAGTCCACGGGGAGAGCGCATGGTATAAGGCGTATCAAATGCGAAGGCGGCAGAAGTAAATAAGGTGATTGAGAGGAGCCACCACTTCATTGAAGACCTGTTTCAAACACCAGGGAATAAAGATACTCCATGTCGTTCAAATTTGAGGCGGTATTCATGGCGGTCTCACACTGAGACTGAGACGTCATATTAATTAATGTTCCGAGACCAGCGGCAACTGCCGCAGTTTTGAAAGTACTCACCTGAGCTGAAATATCTTCGAGCTTAGCGAGTTCACTACTTCCACTTAAGTCTAAGTTATCCAGGATATCGAGAACATTCGTCACAAGCATCAGACCTTCACAAAGTCTGCGCTTAGCATTTGAAAGATTTGCTGCCGCAAAAGACAGATCCGGGTGACCATCGGTATTGCTGTTACAAACTCCACCGACACCACTTGTGATCACGGTTTGTGCCCTTGGATCAGTGTAATTAATGAAACAAGAGTTAGTGTTTGTTCCTTGTCCTTTGTCTCCATCAGCATCTGCATTGCCGTAGAAGTTTAAAAACTTTCCGAGATTCACAACGTTCAGCATGAGCGCCTGAACACTCAAGTCCCCTGCTTTACGAGCTCCGAATTTTGTCACACGTGCATCGTGAGTCACAGTGGTCGTTGCACCAAGAATGGTATTGATACCAGTTCTGATGGCGACATAGTTATCTGAATCGGCCGCCGTTTCGGGAGAGAGACTCATGCTCGCAATGGATTTCATGATGGCGGCAGGAGTTCCAGTTGAAAGTCCACTTAAGTCATTTGAGATAAATTCAACTTCGTCGTAGTTGGCCTTACATGAATAGGCCGAGGCGAGAACTTGAACATAAATGGGATTGGCCAAATCACTGGCATCTTGAAGAACTTCAAGTGCGGCATCACACTCGCCAGACGATAAATGAGACAGGGCCACATCAATCGCCTCTGCTGTTTTCTCTTCAGGTTTTTGAGCACAGCTAGTGAGAACAAAAAGTATAAAAATGATAAAAAGTGAGCGCACGTTTCCCCCTAAATAAATTATAAACCAGAGGGAAATTGGCCCAAACCCGGGCCAAAAGTGCCAGCTTCGTTAGAACTTGTTTAAATACCTGACGATTTTAGTAATGGCCTCTTGGAAAGGCACCTCTTCAATAACCAGTGAGATTCTCGCGGTATTGGGAATTCCGAAATCAACTCCCGGAACAACCGTGATGCCTTCATTATTAAGAAGCTCGTCGGCAATCTGATAGGAATGATCCTCGTCCCCAGGAAACCGCTTGAACATCGGCGTGCGGGAGAAATCGATCATAAAATAGAAAGCTGAAGTAGATTGATACCAACAGTGACCAAGATTCGCCTCGCGAAACTTTTCTCTCAAAGTCGCAGCGTTAGTACGAATGTGATTTTTTACCGGAGTTAAGAAACTCTCCAGGAAATGCAGATCAAAATCCAAAAGCGCCCGTTGCGCGAGACTGTTTGGTCCAGAAGTTGTCTGGCCCTGAATTCTTCCCATCGCCTGCACAACGTCCGCAGGAGCAATCGCCCAACCAATTCGAAGTCCGGTCGCTGCCAGAGTTTTAGAAATCGCATGAACGATGATCGTGCGCTCAAGCAGTGAGCGATCAAATTGATAGAAGTAAGTTGGCTTAGGATCAAAGTAACTAATATCTGAATACACTTCATCTGAGATCGCCACGATGTGAGGGTTCTCTTTTAGTAATTCAGCAAATTCTCTCATCCATGATTCAGAATAATGAACTCCAGATGGATTATTCGGACTGTTTACAATGATGGCCTTAGTACGAGGAGAAATAATTTTTCTGATGTCTTCGATCGCCGGAACGAAGGCATCGAACACATTCGACTTCACCACCATCGGTACTCCACCCCAGAATTTAATCATCTCAGGATAAGACACCCAATAAGGAGCGAGTAGAATCACTTCATCACCTGGATCAATGATGGCGCCCAAAGCATTATAGATAGAATGCTTGGAACCGTTGCTCACAATCACATCCATATCGTTTTCCACTGTTTCCAGCGAAAGACGACGGGAATCGGTGAAAAATTTTAGCAGTTTTTTTCTAAGAGCAGGAAATCCCGCTGATGGAGAATACTGATAACTCTTCAGAAAGTTTAATTGGTGATGAATTTTTTCAATAAACTCAGAAACTGGCTTAATCGGTAGCTGCCCACCTGATAGATTGTAGATGACTTTCCCCTCTTCAGTGAGTTGGATCGCCTTCTCGTTGAGCTTCATCGTAATACTATCTGATATACCTTTGACTCTGGAACTTAAAAGCATCTTGCTTAATCCTTAATCTTCTTCATCTCTTCGTGAACCAAAGGCGGAACAAACGAAGTAATGTCTCCATTATGATTATAAACTTCCTTCACTAGCGAGCTTGAAATGTAATAAAGCTTTTCACTCGTCATAAGGAAAACCGTATCGCAATCAGGATTGATCTTACGATTCATTGAGGCCATCTGAAATTCAATCTCAAAATCACCCGTTGGACGAAGACCTCTGACAATCGAACCGATTTTATTCTGGCGAGCATACTCAACGATCAAACCGCCCCAGCTATCAACTTTAACTTTCGGTTCATGCGCGAAAAGTTTTTTCAGAACATTCACACGCTGTTCACTAGTCATGAATGGTTTTTTGTTGGGAGATACGGCAACGAGAACAACGATCTCATCAAAAATCTTGATGGCCCGTTGAACGATGTCGAGGTGACCGTTAGTAAATGGGTCGAAAGTACCGGCGTACAACGCACGTTTCTTTTCCAAGCGGAAATCCTTTGGAGATTAAACTATAGGTCTAATCTTATACCAATTTGCCGACGACGACAAAATGATCGCCCTGTTCCACTTTTTTAATAACTGATTGGAATGCTCCCGTGACGAGATCGATCTTTGGACCTTTGAGGCGGTCGGATTCAACCCACACTTCACCCTGGAAGTTCATCTCTTTTAAGATCTTCAGAACATCAAAGTAAAGAGCATGGTTTTCATAGGGAGGATCGAAGAAAAGAATCACATTTTCTGTTTCCGGTAACTGATACTGAAGCTCTTTTTGGACCCAGTTTTTTGCGTCCAAGTTAGTGACAGTGATCATGTCCGGTTCAAATTTAAAGGCCTTTTCTAGATTGGCCTTGTTATCTTTCAAGGTAAGAAATGCCCCTCTCATGGAATCGTTCACAAAGACTTTTTGTGAACCACGAGAAAGTGCCTCATAACCCATGGCCCCTGAGCCCGCACAAAGATCCACGAAAATATATTCGTCCATGTGTTGGCGCCAGTCGAAAAGTTTACGTTTAATGAGAACAGAAGTTGGCCGGGTGGAATCGGCCTTAGGAGTTGCCAAAGGATATCCTCTGGCAATTCCACCTAAGATCTTTATAGACATTGATTAAGCAGCTTTTTTACGAGAAGTAGTTTCCGCAGATACTGGCACAGTAAATTTCATACCGCCATCCATTTCGATGTTAAGCCCTGATTCTGTTACTTCCAGGCAAACAACTTTGCCGCCGATATCGAATTGAAGTTCCAGGGAAAGATTACCCTGAACTTTAAAACTCATCGATGTCGATGCCGGAGATGATGACTGAACAGGAGCTGGAGCAGGTGCTGGTTTTGGCGCGGCCCTCTTTGATTCTAAAGATACTGGCGCAGGTGCAGCAACTGGAATGGCTTCCTTCTCCTCCATATGGGCGAGTTCCTCCAGAACCGATGAAGTTGCATGAACTTCCTCTTCGCCTGAAAAATCCTCTTCTAAGGCTTCAATTTCTTTCATGATGTCTGAAAGCTCTTGGTCGTTGAAGCTTTTATCCATATCGCACTCCCGTAGGTGTAATTTATTTAATTATAAAGCTCACTTACCTATTCGGCACAATGCGACTAAACTTTAGGAAAATCGTCTTTTTTAGTCGTCTTTTTTCATGACAAAAACACTGGGATAACCCATAATCTTGTCTCCCAATTAATTAATGTTTTCAATAGTTTTGCTTTACTGGACAGGAGTTTAGTCCCTTTGAGTAATAAAACCTTCTTTGCTTCGCAATGGCTAAATAAGGATATCGAGTCTCTCGAAGACTCGGCCGCTATTGCTATAGATCAAGAAGTGCCTGAAGTATTTCATGTCAAAGGACGTTTCCCTACTTTCATTCCTGGCCCACGTTTAGCTCGCACTCCCGAAGTAAGCGATCGCTTCTCTCCTCTGCACTGTTTTGTTCCTGGATGGAAGGGTGACTCTCTTCTTTCTAAAAACGTTGTGAAGTTTGAGCGTCTTCTGACTCTGGTTCAAATGGACGTGAAGAACGAACTATTTAAGACAAAAGATTTCCCGAAAACAATTAAGCTTGGACTCTATAATGAGTTCCTTTCATATGCTGAAACTCTGGGCCTTCACTTTGAAGGGCTGGATGATCTTGGTAACTTCTGGCAGGCGATTTCTCCTGAGAAGCTGCAGGATAATCCTAAGCTTCTGGAGTTCATCGATATCTACGCTAACCGTGTAGCGACAATTACTTTCTTAAAACTTCGCTTCATCTCATCACTCCTTGATCGTTGTGGCCTTGAGCTGACTGAGAAGGCCCTGCTCTATCCAACTTCTTTCCTCTCTCAGATCTTTAAAAAAGGTTCTGGCTCTGAACTTCAAAGCCGTGCTCTTGAGAGTAACCTTTATAGCTGGTACCGTCCGCATGAAGGCATGAAAGAAGCAATGAAAGAGCTTCTGATTGTTTCTCGTGATCTTGCGATCACAGAAATCACAAAACACATTTCACTTCGTACGCAAGTTGAGCAGGATCAGCAGAAAGTTTATTCTCATGCTCTTTCTCACGTGAGCCTGGGTCTGTTCCTCAACTCGCTTCAGATCAACTTTCCTCTTTGGTTAGAAACAATTGAAGGCAAGAAAGTTCCAACTGGTGGAATGGAAGATGAAGAGATCGTAAGCTGTAAGTACTTTGGTGATTATCTTGAATCACTTTCTCTTTCTCACTGGCTTGCTCAGGAGAACAATAAAGATTTCCACTGGGACCAGTTCCTATGTCCGGACTTCAAAGGTCTTGAGTTCATCTCAGGCACATTCACTAAGATCTGTAATGAGCTTCAGTTCCTGACTTTCCTTGCTCACAAAGCAGAAAGCCAGCACGAGAAGCCGATTGACTATATTTGCAAAATCATGGGCGGACACTTCAGAAACCGCAAGAATAATCAGGTGAAGCAAGGTCTTCTTCTTGAAGATAATCCTTTCTACACTTCGACTTATGACCGCGTGGTTCTGAACCTTTGTCACTTCCCTAAGAACAACCCACAACACTATCTCATGACTCAGATCGGAGATCAGGTGAAGTACCTCAAAGCTAATGGGTACTTGTTTGTTCTATCTTCTAAAAAACTATTTGTTCCTTCACTACGTGAAAGACTGGAGCCAGTTCTACGCGAACTTAAGACCGAAGCGATCTTTGATCTTGAGAACGTTAAAGGTAAAGGTGAACTTGGTTCTTATATCTACGTGTTCCGTAAGAAGAACAAGTGCGAGACCGAAAAGCAACTTTGCTCATACTTCCGTATTTCGGCCGAGCTGGACAGCTTCCACAACTTCTCTTCTGTGACTGAACATTTAAGATCGTTCTATCTGTCGCACTTAAATGAAGTGCCTCCGATGGCGCATCTCGATTTCCCGGATTCATTCCGTGTTGAATTCTTCCAGGAAGCGGTTGTAAACGGCATGTTGATTCATTCAACTTCGGAAGACTCTAGCCGTATTACTCACCCTGCTTACTTCAAGGGCCTACTCGCTAACTGCGTGCCTCTTGATACAATTTTTGAAATTAAGTCCCTTCACTCTGAAGAGAAGTTCCGTCCTGAATCGACTCTTAATCTCGGTCTAAAGCGTGACGTTTCTTACTTCCTGGTGGTGGACTTCCGTAATGGAGACGTGAATCTTGAGATTCACCCTATGGACACGTTCCGTTCAATTCATTCGGACTACGGTGAAACTCTTTGTAGCTACTTCCAGCTTATTCCAAAGATTCCGGGCCTTAACCCGAACATCCTTCGTAACTACTTCCTGACAACTGTTGGTAAGCAAGTTATGAACCTGACTTTCACTGGTGGCCTGTCACTTGTAAAAGGGTCTTTGAGTAAGTTCTTAGTTCCAAAGTTTTTAACTGAAACAGAATCTTTACCTGAGCACCTTAAATCAGGTTTCAGAATGCTTGAAATGAACGAGGAGCAACTTCTAGATGCTTCACCTCGTGACATCCTTCAGGCCTTCCAACATATCGATCAGATCACGAAGAACCTTTTCCCACGTTATGCTTGTGAGATCCTTTCTCGTTATTCAAACCTTGAAAGAACTCTCCAATCTCTTATCTGGAAAATGGACGACCTTCGCTTTGGTCAGAAAGTAAGCTTCAATAATCCACTTATTCAAGGTCAATTGGTTCAAAAACCAACTCGTCCTTTATATCCAGAAAATGAAGATATTTTCCTGGAGTTCGTAGAAGGAACAGTTCCTACTGATATCCATCTACCTCTTACTCAGACTCAGCTTAAAGTGTCTCACGAGGGTGAATTAAAACTCTTCTCACTTGAGCTTATGAGCCACAATAAAGTGATCGTGCGTCTTCACACTGAAGAGCCAATGGTGCTGTTTATTCAGTTCCTATTGTCACACGCAGTGGATGTACCACTTTCAAAGATTCTTCGTGCAGTTCACATCCCTAGCTTGAGTGACCTGAAAGAGATCATTGAAACGACTCAAAGCTTTAAGTCTTCATACCAAGAGCTTCTGGGCCAGGTTCAGAACTCAATTACTCACGCCATGAGAGTTCAGGTAACACCGAAGAGGATTCCGTGAAAATCGTAGTTCAACGAGTTCAAGAGGCCTCTGTATCAGTTGACTCTGAAATCGTAGGACAAATCGGTTCCGGACTTCTTCTTTTAGTTTGTTTTGAACAAGGTGACACTGAAGATTCCCTTCACAAGGCGATTGATAAAATTTCAAAACTTCGCATTTTCGACGACGCTGAAGGCCGCATGAATTTAGATATTCAGGCCGTAAAAGGCGAAATCCTATCTGTCAGCCAATTCACTTTGAGCTGGGACGGAACCGGTGGACATCGCCCGAGTTTCGAGAAATCCATGGCACCACAAGAAGCGCGTTTAAAGTATGCACTTTTTAATCGAGAACTAAGAAATCGTGGATTTACAGTGAAGGAAGGAACGTTCGGAGCGTTTATGAAAGTGTCACTGGTCAACGATGGACCAGTGACGTTTATTCTTCAATTTTAGTTCATTAATTCGCGAGTAAGGTCTTTCTTCTTTCCTTTGAAAACTGAAACAAGCTTGTTGCTTCTCTGATTCGCAGGAATGCGATTAACAATCAGACGGATGTTCATACCAACGATGTTACCGTTACGGTCGGTCTTGTTTTCAACGTGCCAGTTAGCACCTGATTCATTCACCATCTCTTTTAAGATGATCATGTTCATATCGATGCCATCAACTGCTGCGCCTGGGTTTGAAACGAACTCAAGCTCAGAGGCAGTGTAGATGCTGCCAGCAAGGAAGAGTGAGATCACCGTACGATCAGAATGTATCTGGTTAGAGATCATGATCTTTTTATCTTCAAGACGACGAGCAGATAGTTGGTTAATCGCCGCGTTCATCACTTGTTCAAAGCTCTCGTAAGGAACTGCAAGCTGAACATCACGAACGTCTGTCGCGTGAATAAGTTCTTTTGGCTGAATGTTCTGGATCGAAACCAGCACTTCTTTGAGGGATGTTTTGTGAGTTGGAAGGGCCGGAGTTTCTTCAACTTTTTCTTCCTGAGCTTCCACTACGGCCGCATCGGCCACTGGCATTTTCGATGTCATTCTTTCCAGAAGATCACCGTGATAGTCTTTAAAGATTTGTGCTGTCACCGGCATATTTTGAGTAAGAAGAGCACGATCAACCAGGCGGTCAACCATGGCACCTACGTTTGCCTGGCCGGCCTTAAGAAGATTAAGCGCCTCTCTTTCGATTTCACGCTGAAGCTGATGACGGTTGAACTCTTGAAGTGAAAGCAGGCTCAGCGAAAGAACGAAAATGATAAGACCAACTCCCATTAGGACTTCGTCATTCATTTGTACTTCACGAATTTGAGCATTCGTAGCATCGATTTCATCAACCAGGTTAACTTTGAAATTTTCCATTTTCCCATAGCGCTCGCTAAGTGGCGCAAGCGGAGTGTCCATCATCTGGCCCGCAAGCATTGGAGAATGAATCTTCAACACTTTTTCATGGAACCAATGAACTTCAGAGATCAGTTGATTAAGCGTTTCGTAACCCTTCCCTACGTTCTTACGGAATGGGTTGATACCTTTAATTGTTTCGTTAAGACATTCATCTGAAAGTGCCATGAACTCACGATTCAGATAAGGAGATTGGATGTCTTTAATCATCATCGCAGTGAATGTTTGCGAGATGCGGTTAAAGCATGTGCCTACACCTTGATTCAGCACATTCATACGATCCAACTGCGTCTGATTCGTTTGATGATGCCAGAAAGCACCAAGAGTCATTAATAGACCCAGGCCACAAACCATATAGATTTTTGAAGCAGAGAGACTGAGTAATTTTTTCATGGAGAGCAACATCCTTGTTGTTTCGAGATCTTAAAATCCAGAGCTATTGTCTCTTTTTAAGGCCGCTAGAGTCAAGCCGGGAGAATTTACCCGACTGCCCTGATCAAACCCTGTATTCTCTTGCCGAAGCGGTTAGTTTTATTGATTCTTAGAGTCACAAGAGCTATGATTTTCTAGAGTAAAGGAGTCCGGCAATATGTCGGCAAACACGATCACCATTAAGGTTAGAACAGATGTAACTGTGATCTTCTTCGCAGTGGTGATTGCTCACGTCCTTTTTCTACTTTTCTCTTACGAAGCTTTCCCTAATTTAAAAGATCTCATTACCCAACACGGACAAAGCGAGCCGATCGCTCCCCTACGCATTCAAGACATGCGAAGAATCCGTACAGTTGGTGCTCGTGATAGTAAGATTAAAAATTCATCGTATCTTTCGAAGTCGCTGAATCCTTCGAAAGAAATTTCAGCGGTTAAATCTGGTAACGCCAAGATGACTGAAAATCACAAGGCCCCTCTTCACAAGAAGGCCCTGAGTTTCAGTGATCTTTCAAAAGCCGCTCCATCAATGCCACAAGTGGCACAACAAAAACCTGCAGCACCAGCGGAACAACCACAGCAACGTCCGGGCTCTCGTCCAGGCGTTATGCCTCAAGCAAGACAGAAGGCCATCAATGCCATCAGCTTGAAAGGTAATCAGATTCAGGAGTTTCAACGTACTCAAGGTGCTTCTTCTTATCCAGCAAGTGCAGCAGCTCTTAGTGGTGACCCAAGAGCGCGCAGTCTTAGTAACTCAGACATTTTGGTGAATCTTGAAGTTCCTGAAGGTGTGAATCCGGATGAATTAAATGAATACGAATTGATGTTCTATGGTTTCCAGAGAAGAACAGCGATTGGTTACGTGAATTCATTTTATAAAAAACTAGATAAGTTTCAGCGCGAGAATCCGCATATCCAGTTCCCGATGACTGATACAAAACAAGTCATGACCGGACGTCTCACTTATGATGAGAAAGGTAACATCAAACAAATCAAAATGATTCGTTGGACGAATGTTGACCGTCTTCAGGGCTTTTTTGAAGAAGTACTTAAAGACATGGACACACTTCACAACCCACCAAAACCTCTTTGGAGTAAAACTGGTGAGTTCTCAATTTTCTTTAGCTTAGTGATTAACGGCTAAACCAATCTTCGAACTTAATTCGAACAGAATCGAACAGTCCCTTTGGCTCTTCTTTGAGAAGATTAAAAATCGATGTGCGAATTTCAGACTCAAGAGTCTCCTGAGATTCTCTTGTCAGAACAGGCATCGGGATCATGGCCTTAAGACCCTGGATCTCTTCTTCCTTACTCTTAATCTGAGCACCAAATTCCGGATGGGTATGAACGAAGGCCTCAAACTCTGCAGTTTCTTCTGCAGAAAGAGAGCCATCTAGATAAGGAACAATCTTCTTTTGAAACTGAGTATAGGTTTTATCCATCATAGATTGGCCCCTTTATTCAGATCATTTAACAGAAGGAATCGACCGTTGTGAACTTTCTCAATGATCTCAAAGCGAGGAATGAAAAGAATGTCTTCAATTTCTTCCACGGTAAATTGTGAATCATAACGAAGACTCATCACCACTCTTACTTTAGGATCCAGTGAGTAGAACGAGTTGTACTCTGCCGGTCGAGTGATCTTCATCTGTTCATTAAGCTGAATGGCACGACGAGATCCGATATCAATCAGAAAACGAAGAATACCTTTATAGTAATGACGACGAAGGATGAGAGTTTCTTTTTTATTAGTGAGATCAACTTCACGGAACATGATGCTTTTTCTTTCTTTCAAAAGAAACGCATTCATTCCATCAATTACCAATTGCTCGGCCTGAAGATCATCCGGGATCAACGCAAAGGCCACGCGATAAAGCTTGTCCGTCAGCGGTTGTACAAGTTGATAAAAGTCTTTTCTCTTCATAGGGCAACTATTAAAGCTCAGACCTGGACCCCTTTCAAGGCTTCAAAATCTATTAAAATCTTTCATCTCTTTTCGTGTTTTCAACATCTTAGCACTTAGGGAGTACGAACTTATCAAGTTTCCTTCAGAGTCTTCCGATAGGTTCAAGGAGAAAGGACGTATTTTATGAAACATATGCCATTATTCTTTGTTTTTGCTCTGATGCTCATTGCAGTGGGGTGTCAGGAAACAACGAAAACGAAAACAGTCACGCAGGATCCACAGTGCGCTTGGTACGGAACCTGTGGAGGAACTACTGGCTCAGCTCAATATTGTACAGGAACCTACTACTGGACCCAACCTAACTGTGCCGGTTATCAGTACTGTCAATCTTATCCAAGCTATCCTGCTTGTGTGACCTCTGGAACGACTTCTGGAACAACTTCAGGTTCTACAACGGGTTCAACGACTTCAGGCACAACCGGTTCAACGACCGGCGGAACAACGACTTATCCAAACCCGTACCGTTTCTATTATTCTGGTTATGTTGATAAAAATTGGATGGTGAACTATCCATACGTTCCGTCTATCAGCTGTACTGCGGCCTCTGCCCCATCAGGCATTTCATATACTCCATATGACACTCGTAAAGGCAGTATTACTCTGCGTGGACAAGTGAACTATGATCCAGCATCGGGCCAGGAATTCTTTGACACAACTTCTGAACTTCTTAGAACGAAAGAAGGATCTAAAAACTTCTTCTGGGGTGACTCAATTTTAAAAGTTAGATTTATCGCCAACGTTCAACCGGAATCTCGTAACACAACTACGGTTTGCCCAGGTCGCGTGTCTGGTAAATCTACAATGAAAGGTTACGGGCGAATTAAGTTTGATCTTACTTTAGTAGGAACGACCATCAATGGAACGACTCAAACTGTGAGCCTTGGTACAAAAATCATTGATGTTAACAAATGTACTCCTGCTCTAGATCTTTCTTCATACGCTGCTCAATATCCGGGCGGGATTTATTTCAAAATCTCAAACGTATGGGGCAACCAAGAGTGGGCCCCAGGCACATATAATGAGGCCGCAATTTATGATACATACGGATTCATCTATCCGCAGAACCCGAACGTATCTGGTACTTGGAAACAAGTTAGAACTTCTGACTGTTGGTCACTTGATATCGAAGTTGCTTCTAACGGTACAAAAACTTTTAACTAATCCAGCATATCAATCACTACGTCCGCAAGATTCTTCTTGTGGGCGTAGCTGACTTCAACTAAAAGTCCCGGACACGTAATATTCACTTCCTGAACTGAATCTCCCAGAATATCAAAAGCGACCCAATCAACACCAAACTCCATCAGCTCTTTTACAATCGTCTCGCATTGAGCACGTGTTTTTGGAGTTAATGGCTCGGCATGGAAGGTAGCGCCCTGAGCGATATTCGAAAGGAATTCCCCGTCTTTTGGCGTTTTAAGAATGGTCCCTAGCTCCTTACCCTTAAAGTAAAGAGAGCGGATTTCGCCCATTGCAACTGCCTCAATAAACGGCTGAACAATCACAGGCCCCTGAAGCTCAACGACTTTTTCTTCAAAGCGTTTTTCCCAGGCATTAAGAGAAAGCTTCTCGACCCCTAACCCACTATAAAGATCCATAGGTTTTAAGATCAAAGCAGATGGTTTCGGATCCAGGTGCTGCACAAATTGTTGAGCGAGTTTTAAGCTCGACCCCACGTAACTGGCGGTCGCTCCTTCTGTGCGGTAGGCATAAAGCTTTTCATTAAAATTCATGATCCCGCGAGGATCATTCATGACCTTAATGCCCATTGATACTAAATGATCAAGCATCCACAAAATGCGCAGATAACGGCTATCAAATGGTGGATCAAGACGCATGTGAAGAACATCATTCGTTGTGAGTTCAATCACCTTCTCACCAGTGGTCTCAAAGCTCGCCAGATAAATCTGGTCCTCTTTCAAGGTGCCTTTAAAAGAATGAACACGAAGTTTCTGCATGCCTTGATTATGAATCGCGAAGTCACGTTCAAAGAGAACGTAACACTCGATTCCTCTCTTCTGCATAGCAAGTGCCAGCATTAGAGAAGAATCTTTTTTAATGTTTAGTTTTTCAATGGGATCAATTAGTAGCAAGTGGCGCATGGGGTACCTTTAGTTTCAGGTAATCGGTAAAGCTTTCGATCTTATCTTGATCGTCAAACTTGTCGTACTCCATTCTAAGCCAAATTAAGTACTGTTTTAAGTCGAAATTATTCTGAACCATGAGTTTTTCTAAGAAATCCTGCTCTTCTTCATAAGTGAGAAACGCAGCAAAGCTTGCTTGGTTCCAGTCGTCCTTGATTTCGCAGTCCTCTTCATCCAATTCCAATTTGGCGCAAAGAGATCTGAGGTCCGGACGAAAAACTTCTGTGATAAAACGCTGAGTCAGCTCATCGGCCTTTTCATTGGTAATGAAGCCACCGAGTTTTGCAAATTCAGTTTGAAGAATTGAAATCAGCTCCACCACCCGAAGACTTACCTTTTTCTTCTTCGCCTCACGAGCAAGGTAATCTTCAAGTTCAGGTCGGCCCTTAAAATATTCCTGAAGCATGGCCTGACCATAAAGATTGGCAAGATTCTCATTCAGATCCACTTCATTCTTAATAAAGAAAATTGTGTGGAAGAGTTCATGGAAAACAAGTTCAGCGAGTTCCACATCATCATACTGAAAGAAAGATGAGAGAATGCGGTCTTCTAACAATCCCAGAGATGAGTAAGCGTAAACCGGGCGAATCCAGGTCACGAGATTTTCATCTTCGCGAAGGTCTTTAGCATATTCAATGGCCGAATCTTTCTGGAAGAAACCGATGTAAGGAAAGCTGCCCATGATCGGAAAATTAAATTCGTGGGCCTCAATCTTGGTATGAGGACTTGCGATCACGAGATAAGTCACTGCCTTATTGGGTAAGATTGTGGTCTTGGTGTAGATGTTGGTCGGTTTTGCACCAAAGTAGTGATAGAAGAATTTCTTATACTCCCCCACCAGAAGAATCTTTCTCTTCACGTCCTCAGAGACCTTCGGGTCATCCAGGTACACTTCGTTTTTCTTGGCACCCCAATGGACCTTCGCCTGACCAAACCCTTGCTCAGTAAGGTAACCCATCATGCCACAGCTCGAGCACAAGAATAAAAGCATCAAGATTTTCAACATGGAATTATTCTAACGGAAAGAAACACAAAATCTACCGATCAAAATACTCTTATTCGCTCTTTCTGCTCACAACGAAGGCCCAAACGGAGACCAGGATGATCGGAACAATGATTTTAACTGCAAGATGGATATTACCATTTGTGAGAATGACCACTACCGAGATAAGGATCATGATAGAGCACCAAATTTTGGCCTTAGTGCGGATGACTCGGTTTTGTTGCCAGTCCTTGATCCCCTCGCCTGCCAGCGGAAGATTCAAAATCCAGGCATGAAAGCGTGGTGAGGACTTAGAAAAGAGAAAGGCCGAGAGAATTAAAAACGGCGTTGTGGGAAGGATGGGAAGGAACGCGCCCACAATACCAATTGCGAACGCGATCCATGCACAGACAAACCAAATCGGTTTCACAGCGTTTTCCCGTATTCCTTAATCAGAGTTCCTTGAGTCGAAAGTGCGGTCGCAGATGTGATTTCCACATCCACCCAGTTCCACATGTAATCCTGCTCTGGATTAGCTGGTTCAAAGTGAACAATGCGGTTACAAGACGTGCGGCCCTGCCACTTCTGCACACCTTTATTGATGTTCTTACCATCGACTAGCACGCGATAAGTTTTTCCAGTCATACCACGACGGATTTCCGCCTGGATTGATAACTGAAGGTCCATCACTTCACGTAGACGACGACCACGTATATCGTCAGTTAGAACATCATTCATACGTGCCGCTTTTGTTCCCTTACGAGAAGAATAAGCGTAAGCGTAGATGTTATCGAACTGAGCGTCTTTTAAAAGTTGAAGTGTTTGCTGATGCTCTTCTTCCGTCTCATTCGGGAAGCCCGCGATGATGTCACTTGTGATCACCATCTCAGGGTTTGCCTTTCTCATCTTCGCTAGAAGTGAAAGGTAGTGCTCAACTGTATACTCACGAAGCATACGCTGAAGAACAGTATTAGAACCAGACTGCACCGGAAGGTGAAGGTGGTTGGCCAGTTTTTTAGAATTTGCGTGAGCCTCTACCAGATCATCAGTCACGTCGTATGGATGAGACGTTGTATAACGAAGAAGGTGAAGACCGTTCACTTTCTCGAGTTCCATAATAAGCTGGCCCAGAGATTCACCATTGTCTTTCCCGAATGAGTTCACGTTCTGACCCAGAAGCATGACTTCCTGAATGCCAGAGTATTCCACCAGGCGCTTCACGTCTGTTACCACTTCAGCAAGACGACGAGACTTTTCTCTTCCGCGAGTGAAAGGAACAATACAGTATGAACAGAACTTATCGCAGCCCTTGATGATATTCACAAATGCTTGCGGAGTTCCTTGAGTAATTTTTGTTTCGATTGAGTAATTGTCCGAGCGGTCCCAGGCAGTCACAGTGAATTTCTTCTCACCAGCGTAAGCGCGGTAAACCATTTCACCGATGTTATCGATCACATCTGTACCGAATGCGAAGTCTAGTTGCTTATACTTTTGAACCAGGTCCTTCCCTTCCGTTTGAGCGATACATCCACCGGCCGCAACAATCACGTTTTTCTTAAGGCCCGTTTCCGGATCAATATCAGGATTGGTTTTTAATTTCTTCGTTTCACCTAAGTGAGAATAAAACTTTTGGTTAGCAAGATCGCGAACAGCACAAGTGTTAAAGATCACCAGGTCTGCTTCCGATTGCTCTTCTGTTTTTGTGAAGTTCATCCCCGACAAGTGGGACATGATTCGTTCACTGTCATGATAGTTCATCTGACAGCCGTAAGTTTTCATCCAAACTTTACGTGGTGGGAATTCGAGTTCGCCGACTTTCACTGAGTCGTTTTTCGTAGTGTTTTCCATGGGCCCTCAAAGCATTAGCTGTTAAATCTAAGATGTGGGTAAAAATATGCCGCAATATAGCAATGAGGGGGTCTGAAGTAAATCTAAATCACTTCCAACTGAAGAGCGATATAGAACGACAGATTGAACAAGAAATGTAGGAAAATCGGGGCGATAACTGAGTGAAATCTCAGGAGAGCCTGACCACAAATAATCCCTAGAACGAAGGTGTAAAACACCTGAAATCCGATGAAAGGAACGTACTCAACTGGTAGAACCGTTAGCCCAACTAAATGCGAGAAAGCGAAGATCGATGCCACAAGCATCGAGGTCACATACTTCCCTCCTACCTGAGCAATCAACACACGCTGGAAAGTCTGACGGAAAACCAGTTCTTCCAAGATCGGAGCGAAGAATAATAAGTGCCACTCAAGACCATTCACTAAACGGAATGGAGTCTCGATGTCCATATACCAAATGGCCGCAATCGCCGCCACCGCCAGGGCCACCACTTCCGCCACGGCCTTCCAGGTCTGACGAGTGATGTTCCACTTAAATTTCCAAGGTAATCGATAGAAGAAAGAAACGCCCAGAGCGAACAATAGATCGAAGATATAAGAGAATGAAATGGTCGATGGCAACTTATGCCAAGGAAGACCCCATGAAAAACCGAAATAAATGATAACGAGGGCAAAAAAACCGATCAACGAATCTCTCCTACCTGAGCTATTTTGTGCACCAGCTTAGTTATTTCATCATAGAATTGCGGTTTTGTAACTTTGATTATTTGCTGGTACGTAGGAGTTTTTGATTCTCCATGCCCCATGTTCTTATCATCAAAGACCACGATCTGAAGACTTTGATCCGGTCTCATGTAGAAAAAGATGTCCAAATTAAAGGCAATTACTCGAAGGACATCGTCGTTTCCATCAGGCACCCTTCCTGAAAAACAGGCCGCAGTCAAAATCAGCTCTGGTTTATTTTGCATATTATCCAGAGCTCTCATAAGAGTCGTAAACGTGGCCTGGATCCATTGGAGAGCTCTCGTCTCATTCTGGATGTCCATGGCAGTCGCTCCACTTACTGGTGTCACCATGAAAGCATGGTTAGACTCTAAGCTGTGTTTTAGAGTCGAATGGAGCGCGAGATTCATCATTGCCATGTGCTCCGGATCTTTTCCGGGCATTTTGCGTTTTCGAACAATACGATCATTCTCAAAAAAGCGTAGCTCATCATGTTTTTCCCGCAGCCAATGAATTAACTTAGAAGTTTTGCCGTGGACTTCGATGGTCCACTGGCGAGATTTTGGATCTTGAAGATCAAAGTTCCAGGTCACCACTCTCCACTGCGTGTCTTGTGGTGAGAATTCTAAAAATAGGTCTTTCGGATCACGTCCGAATAAATTTCCCCACCAGCTCATTTTAAGACTTTCCCCAGACTGTATTCATGAAAGCCAGGGGCCTCATGATCTGGGTGATAGCCCTCAATGGTATAGCCCTGTTTAAGCTTGATACCAATCATGGCGTGGTTGAAATGATAAATCGTAGTCATGACTTTTTTAATACCGATGCGCTTACACTCTTCTTCAATCGCGAGAGAGATTTCCTTCCCGACACCAGTTCCCTGAAATTCTTTGAAGACCGTGGTCTTCACCGTTTCAGCAAGATTAGGAGTCTTCATCACATATCCAGAGATCCCAACTTGTTTTTCATCACGCATGGCCCGGAAGTATTTCACTCCACCCTGCATGATCTTCTCTACAGTCGGTGGAAAGGGAGATCTTTCATAATACTCTTGTACCACCGCGAAGATCTCCTCCGCCTCTGCCTGAGAGGATGTATCGTATGGTTTAAGCTTTACGTTCATTGAAGTGGTTCCAAATTTCGTTCCAGTCAGAAGACTCAAACAAAAGTTTTCTATCAGGTGCTTTGATGAGATTTCTCTCAACACCCAGATTTAAAAACTTAATCAGATCATCGTAGTAATGATTGATGTTAAAAAGCGCAATGGGCTTAGCGTGAATTCCCAACTGTTTCCAGGTAAGAATCTCAAACAGTTCATCCATCGTACCCATTCCGCCCGGGAAGATTAAAAACGCGTCGGAAAGGTCATACATCATCTTCTTTCGTTCATGCATGTCTTTGACCACATGAAGTTCGGTCAGACCACCGTGAGCAATTTCTTTTTTCATCAGACGCTGAGGAATGACACCAGTCACTCTTCCGCCCTTCACCATAACCTCAGTGGCAAGGGCACCCATGATGCCAATTCCGGCACCACCGTAGACCAGTTCCACGTTATGTTTTACAAAATGATCTGTGATAAGTTTTACCTGACGATCAACTTCCGGATCAGTGCTGGCATTTGCTCCACAAAAAATACAAACTTTCATTTCTTGAATCTCCGCATAAACCACTGCATGAAAATCATCTCGATCACCATGAAGCCACCGAAAGCGATATAAAATCCACCGGTCTTCCAGAAAAGCCAGGTCGCAGTCGTCTCGTTAATCGCCACATGGGCCATAAAGGCCGCGAACACAATCAAGAACACACACATGTGCCACTCTAAAACTTTGTAGGCCTCATCAGGCAGTGGCTGTTTTTGTTTCATGTCCCGAAGCATTTCCACCATAAGGGACTGGTTTCGAAACTTCTTAAACAGTAAAAAACTCGCGAGTGATAAACCCGTAAGTGTTGGCTGCAATTTAAAGAACACACCCTCTTTGGCCACCAGAGAAATTCCACCAAGGATCACAATCAGCGCAACATTGAGTTTTGAAAGAGTGTGAACATGTCCTGTGAATTTCTTTTCCAGTCCCATTTCCAACAGGCCCAAAAGAATACCGCCGATTAAAGCGACTTCCAGTGAGAAGTAGGTTTCCAGTAACCAATATGCTACCGCGGGAATGAAAGAGAGAAGAAAAAAGGGTTTCGAGGCATTTTCCATGCCTCGATCTTATGCTATTTTCCTTAGTTTTTCTTCACAATAGATGAGGTAATCATCTTTGAATTTTACCGGGTCCAGAATTTCCACGTTCTTACCAAGTGTCAAAAGCCAGTCATAAAGCGCTTCGCATGGCTCTACATATGCGGCCCAGATAAGATCGCCATTTGGATTGGTGATCATGCAAGGCTTACCCAGGAAATGATGCTCGGGAAATAAATTTGTGGTCCCAGGATCGTGGATTTTTAGAATGAGTCTCGTTTCTTTTTCATTCATCGTCCTCACGGCAGAAATAAATTCTTCCACTTCGTAAGGTGAGACCTGTGGAAGCTTAGAAGACGGAACCATCGAGATATCTTTGACCTCTTTCAGAGGTACCACCACCAGGCAGTGATCATTTGAGTCTTCAGCGATAAGAGTTAATTGTCCTTCCAGGTGAAGAACGCGGCACGGGTGAACAATAAACGTTCGATTGTCATAAGTTGCTAAACAGAGAAGTTGTTTTTCAACAATGGCCGTGTCCAGTTGTTGAACCATGTACTGTTCCGATTCATTCAATTCTTGATCCCAGAGCTCGAGCTGATTCAGTAATTCCATAACCACCTTTATTGGACCATTCTCAGAAACTTTCTTACGGAGTGAATGCATCACCGCCGTATCCGCAGTCTTGTTCGCATGTAGCATTTTATGGATTTGCATCCATTCGCCAGGTGAAAGAGGAAGCATATACTGAATAGACTCCCCTTTAATATCCACCCAACATTCAGAATTTTGATGATAAATCTCGATACCCGTACCTGCCGGAAAAACCTGACGAAGGAAAACCAGGGTCTCTTCAGGGCCCAAACCCATCTCAAGGGCCAGGTCAGAAAGACGGATCGCTCCTTGCTTCTCTCCTAAAACCACTAATTTGTTCCATACGTCTGGCTTCATCGATTTCATAATGCCTCTTTCTTGACTAGGCTTATCGGATATATTCTTAGAGGTCTTTAGTGCAAAAAAAGGTTTTTAAAGAGATAATCCTTACATGCGATACCTCATGCAAAAACCAATACTTGCCATCGGAATTATCATGATGGGCCTCTTCCTCTATCAAGTGGCAAGAGACCAGAAATGGGGCATTTTCCACAATGAGAAGTTGATTGCGACTTCTTGTAAGGGCGCCCTCGTTAAGATCCAGAAACAAATTCCGGAGAATTGGAAGACCTTCTGTGAAGGTAACAATTTGGCAGTGGAAATTAATGAGTTAGGAGTTCCACCTGAGGCGACCAATTTAAGATCTCTTATGTATCGTCAACTCGCTAATCACATGGCCTTTGTGGCCCGCATTTCCCACACCGATATTCTGGAAAAAGTCGATTTCGTGCGTTTCCGTTTAGATCATCCGAAGATGGTGATTAATGCCGTGACTGAGGGAAAATATATTGTGAAGCTCGCGACGTTAGAATCGCCCGAACATATCATGACTCATCTGAAGACTACCGTTCAGGTCAAAGAAGACATTAAATAATTCGGCGGTAGTGTCCTCGACGGTGTCTGTGAATTCATAGCGAAGAGCATGAAGAAATAATCTCTCAGCTTTCCTTCCACCATAAAGTTCATCACCCAGAATAGGAAATCCCAAGTGCGCCAACTGTGCTCTGATCTGGTGACGTAAACCTGTTTTAAGATTCACTAAAAGAAGACTCGTTCCCTGATTCATCGATACTTTCAACACAGCAAGAGTAGCGGGCTGAGAAAGTTCATGCTCTTCATCGGAGACTTTTTGTTTTTGTCCCTTTACACCACTGGCACGAAAATGATGTGTCCAAAGACCTTCTTTATTGAAGTCTCCTTCCACAATCGCCCAATAAAACTTACGTTTCATGGCCGTGCTAAAATGCTCTCTAATTTGCTTTAAAAAGCTCTCCGTTTTGGCCAGTACCATCACACCAGAAGTCTCGTGATCTAATCGATAAAGCAGACCTCGATCGTAATTTTCACGATTAACTTCTACTGCTTCCCACTTCCCTTCTTGAACAAGAAAATTCAAGAGCGTGTCTTTGTCAGTGTAACAAAGTGGATGGCAGTGAACACCCGGTGGTTTGTGAAGAACAATATAGTCCTTGGTCTCAGAAATGATTTTCACTTCCGGGCCCACATAGACCGGATTGATTTTCATATGATTCACAAAATCCAGTGGCAAGCGAGAAGTGCTTCTCGCTTTCACCGGACGATCTTGTTCTTTAGATGAGAAATGTCGCTTAATTTGCTGGCCGGAAGCGCCCAATGTCTTCTTTAAGGCGTCCTTGAGGGAAGAATCATCATAGAGCCAGGACAGTTCAACAAGCTCCATTACTGGGCCTCGACCTTCCGTCCCTCAGTTCTTAGATCAACTTTCTTTAAAAGAAATTCTACTCTTCGATCAGACACGTTTCCATTCACTTTTGCTTGAGGACGAGAGTCCCCATAGAAAATGGTAGTAATACGATCCGCTGAAATACCTCTCTGAATCAGAGACTTAGAAACGGCAAGTGCACGCTGGCTTGAAAGCTCATACGCGTCTTCACCTTTCTTCCCTACTTCACCGGCCTCAGCATGACCTTCCACCATAATGTTCCAGTTATTTTCTCGCATCATTTTTACTAGATGATCGAACACTTGGATATTAATTTCATCAATCCCAACTGAACCTTTCTGGAACTGCACTTTGTCCTTCATGCGCACCATGATGGTTTCTGGCATTTCATAAACGTTCGCTGATTCTGAGAGTTCATTATCTGCGAGCATTTTCTTCAGCTGATTCAATTGAGCATCTGATTCACGATTGATCTCGTGCTTATCGAGTAGACCTTCTGCAGTCAGAAATTCGATAGGAAAAGGTTTTGACGGCATGTCTGAATCAATCATCGTAGGAGCATCACTTGGTGATTTACCCGGACGCATGACCTCACCCGCTTTAAGCACGTTACCACCGAAAGCGTTTCGAAGTGATCCAATCGCCGCTTCATACTTTGCTGTTTCAGTCTTTGCGAATGAAAGCAGCAGAATGAAGAACGTTAGAAGAAGTGTACAAAGGTCCGAGAAGGTTGCAAGCCAACCGGGAGCACCGGGCTTACAAGGAGGACACTTAGGAGCGTCTGCCATGACTTACTCCTTGCCTTTATCATCGGCCACCAGACGTTCACCTGGAGGTAAGAATGAATCTAGTTTTTCACGAATCACACGTGGGTTCTCACCCGCCACAATTCCCAGAACACCCGCAACGATAATATTCATCTTCGTTGCTTCTTGTTTTGAACGCTGCTTAAGTTTTGCAGCAACCGGAATGGTAAACACGTTCGCGATTACCGAACCGTAAAATGTAGTTAAGAGAGCAACCGCCATCGCGGGACCAATCGATGAAGGATCCGACATGTTCTGTAACATTTGTACCAGACCGATCAGTGTACCGATCATACCGAAAGCAGGACCATCGGCCCCCATCCCTTCCAGCATATCCACACCTTTCGAGTGACGATCTTCCATCGCAGCAATTTCAAGCGAAAGAATTGAAGTGATCACTTCAGGTGGACGGTTATCCGCAGCAAGTGTCACTGCTTTCTTCAAAAATTTATCTTCAACTGGAACTTTCTCAAGTGCGAACACTGATTCACGACGAGCAGTTTCAGCGAGCTTTTGAATTTCTTCAATCATCGCTTTCGCATCAACCGGTGTCGAGAAAACTGACTTCATATAGTAGGCCACAAGAGCTTTAACGTTTTCCATTGGCCACTTAATGAGTGTTGTTGCAATAACACCCCCGATAACTACCACGATTGATGGTGGATCGATGAAAATTGAAAGTGGAGATCCATAAAGAATCGAACCGATGATCGCTAATGTAGCGAGTACTAATCCTGCGACTGTTGAAATATCCATAGTTCACCCTT
Source organism: Peredibacter starrii (assembly GCF_034259205.1). Classification (GTDB taxonomy): domain Bacteria; phylum Bdellovibrionota; class Bacteriovoracia; order Bacteriovoracales; family Bacteriovoracaceae; genus Peredibacter; species Peredibacter starrii. The sequence continues at coordinate 3,430,244 of NZ_CP139487.1, forward strand.
GAACAAAAAAGAGTCTTTATGGATAAAGTATCGGAATCTTGGAAATGAACTTAAATATTTGGTTTTACTAAATTGAGATGGTCAGGATTAGATGAAAAAAAATTGAGGCCCTAAAAACAAAAAACCCCCGTCACAGCGGGGGTTTTTCTTATTTTTCTTCGCTCATGAGCATGGTCGAATCAATATATGAAAGCATCGCAGAGCGTAGGTCTTCTAGCGAAACTTCGCTGCCCACTTCTCCACCTTTGAAGACTTCTTCTTTGATCATCTCAACTGGAAAGCCGGTCATCTTGGCCAGTACTTCCAGACTAACTTTACCGTTCTTTTCTGAACCTGCCGTGGTCAGATTATCAGCTGTCATTTTCGACTCCTTGAAACTTAAGGCTACCTAAATCCATTTAGTAGCGGTTGCTCAAAAGCGTATCTTTTGGGCAAAAACAAAGTCAATCAAAGGGCCTAGAGATGTAAGATATTGTTAGGATATTCTTGAGAGAATTGGTTTAAATGTCGGAAATTACTGTTTTTATCAGGCTTTATAACCCGGGGCCGCAAGCAATGTCAGAAAGCTGGCAACCTTCTCTTCCATTTCCTGATATTCGGCCGGCGCCCTCGAAAGCAAAGTCACTCCACCACCAGCACCGTATCTCCACAAGCGATCCATTATTGATAATTGGGCCGTGCGTATATTGATGCTCGCGATTTTTTTGTCATTCAAACACAGAAGTGTCGAACCACAATAGATGCCCCGAGAGTATCTTTCTACTTCTTGAATAATTTCCATCACACGTTTTTTTGGTGCACCTGTTACACTGCCACCTGGAAAAAGTGATTCGAGAGTTTTTAGAAGAGAAATTTTTTGCGTGAGTTCAACTGAAAGCACTGAGTGCTGATGCAAAAGATTTGGAACCAAGAGAGGTGAACGTTTTTTAATGACACGGGCCTCTGGTTTATCGAGACGATTAAGATCATTGCGAAGAAGATCAGTGATCATATTAAGCTCACCCTCTTCTTTCACATCTGCTTTCATCTTCTCCCAATCTTTCTTCCAATCTTTTCCACGCTTCATCGTGCCTTTGATCGGCATCGTGTACATTTTGTTGTTCTGATATTGGAAAAGACACTCAGGCGAATTACTTAGAATCATTTCATCACCTAAGAAAGTGAGATGAGCGTAAGCACCAAGACCTTTCTGAGCGAAGAAGAAATCAGCGATGTCTCTTGGATCAATCACCTCTTCCGTCTCAAAGTCATACGGGTAAGTGAGATTGACCTGATAACAGTTACCGTTTAATAAATGCTCTTGAATATGATTGAAAGCACTCTTGTACTCAGACCAGCTTGGGCGCTCAAGAGACTTAAGCGGAATGCTTTTCAGACGAGACTTAGGGGACTTCTTAAACTTTTTATCTTCGTATTCTATTTCAATCGCAAGCGGCGTGTTCTCATCTACGGTGTGGCCCAGACCCATGAGGATGAGACCCAAGTCATAATAAAAATGAAACACGGTTGGTGTCTTCATCTTGCCCTGTAGCTCAATGCCCTCTAATCGCTTTAAAAAAAGCTCCAGGCGATAAGTTTCAGGGAAACCAGTGATGAGATTAAGTCTCGTGGTACGGAAGTAAATGAAAGCGCTTTTCGGCCTCGAGAGTTCAAGAAAAGAATTTTCATTCCACTTGAATCTTGAATAGATCATTTACTGCTCAGTTTTTTGGGGAGCAAGATCAGCAAACTTCGTCTGCGAACCGATCCATGCTAATTCAACCGTACCCGGTTCACCGTTACGGTTTTTAGCGATGATGATTTCCGCGATACCCTTCTTAGGAGTCTGAGGATCGTAGTAATCTTCACGGTGAATCAGACACACGATGTTGGCATCTTGTTCAAGTGAACCAGACTCTCGAAGATCCTGAAGTTGCGGACGACGGTCAGTACGAGAAGCAGCGGTACGGTTAAGCTGCGAAAGTGCCACCACTGGAATTTCCAGTTCGTTGGCGAGCATTTTAAATCCACGCGAAAGTTCGGCAATTTCCTGTTCACGGTTTTGCTTCTTCACGTGCATTGGCATGATCTGTAAGTAGTCCACGATGATCATAGCTAGTCCCTGCTCCGCTTTTAATTTACGGCAGTAAGAACGAATATCCATCAGGTTCGTGGCACCAGAGTCATTGATATAAAGCTTTAAGTTTGAAAGCTTCTGAACGGCATTTGAGATTTGTCTCAAATCCATTTCATTAAATTCTTTGGTTTTGAGTTTTCTTGAATCCACACCTGCTTCTGACGAAAGAAGACGCATAGAAAGCTCGGCGTACATCATCTCGTAAGAGAACACCGCCACCGCCATATTGGTTTGCTTAGCGGCCGCCACCGCCCAGTTAAGTGCGAAAGCAGTCTTACCCATACCAGGACGAGCAGCAATAAGAACTAGCTGACCTGGTTGAAGACCAAGAAGAGATCTGTCGATGGAACCAAAGCCCGTCGATACACCCATGATTTCACCCTTAGCACGGGCCGGCTTTTCGAGTTCTTTTAAGTTCTCGTAAAGCGCCTGCTTTAAAGGGATCATTTTATTGTTTTTAGTTTGAGCAGTTAGTTTAAAGAAGCCAGCTTCCACTTCCTGCATGAAGTCTGCAACGTTACCAGTGAAGTTCGTTCCAGTTTGCATCACTCGAGTCGCAGTTCTCACCACTTCACGAAGCATGCTTTTTTCTTTGATCATCTGGGCATAGTATTCAACGTTCGCCGCAGAACCGATCTCATCACAGATGGCAACAAGAGCACCTTGTCCGCCCACTTTCTCAAGCTTTCCGTGATCGTTTAATTTAGAGGACACAGTCACGATGTCAAAAGGCATCGATTCCATGTGAAGGTCTTTAATGACCGAGAAGATAATTCCGTACTGAGGATGATAGAAATCATCCGGCATCAGGTTTACGTCCGAAATCTCATCGAAGCTTGAGTTGTCGATTAATAGACATCCAAGGAGTGCTTTTTCAGCGCTTAAATCGTGAGGAAGTTCGTTCGGTCCGGCCATGATGTCCCTAAAAATGAAAAAGGGAGGACTTTCGCCCTCCCTGATTTTGAGTCAGATTACTCTGCGTTTGCAGCAGCTTCTGCTTCAGCAGCAGCAGCGGCCTTAGCAGCTTCAGCTTTAGCTTTCTTCTCAGCGTTACGCTTTTGAGCTTCAGCTTGTTCTTTCTTAAGTTGTTCTGCCATAGCAGCATCGATAGCAACTTTAAGATTGAATGTAGCTACAACGTCGTTGAAAAGTTTAGCTTTAACTTCGTAAGTCCCTAGAGACTTGATCGAACCATCGAAAGAAAGAAGACGACGCTCAACAGATACGCCAGCTTTTTCAAGTTCTTTAACGATGTCTAGAGATGTAACAGCACCGAAAAGGCGACCGTTAGATCCAACTTTTTTGATAAGTTCAACAGTGATACCATCAAGTTTTTTCTTGATTGCAACAGCTGCATCTCTTTCAACAGCAATTTTCTTAGCAAGAGCTTTTTGCTTATCTTTAAGAATGTTTGAGTTCTTATCGTCAGCAAGTAGAGCTAGCTTTTGTGGGAATAGGAAGTTACGAGCGAAACCGGCAGATACGTTAACGATCTCACCGATTGTTCCTAGAGACTTCACCTTTTCTGTAAGGATGACTTTCATATTGTTCTCCTAAAAATTAATCTTCAGTTTTACGTTTTACAAAATACTTTCTGAAATCAAACCAATTATCAAATAAACCGGCGACTGCGATGAGGTAGTTTGCCATGAGGATGATAATCATCACGATCAACGTACGGAAGAAGCCCATAATCCCTAAGAAGTTAAGCAGGTCACTTAGAACACCAAAGCCCTGGAAGAAATAAAAAATTCCAAGACACTTAATGATCGTCATTCCCACTGTTTCAAGGGAGCTGAAAGATCCAATTCCAAGATCATTTCCCCAAACCGCAAGTACCAGACCTGCAACAAGAAGAACTACGAACCCGAAAGGAACCTTAAAGTTTAATAAGTTTCTCTCGTCATGCGGATAATCGTTTCCAGAAAGTAAAAGCCTGCGGCTTTTAAGAACCAGGAACATATTGAACCAAAGCATGATAAAAACACCCATGAAGAAGTAACTTGGAAAAGAGTCCACCATTTCTTTTGCCAGTAGATCTGGACGATCTAATAACTGAAGAACTTGAACGGCCTCTTTATCTGTACTTTGTTCAATGGCCTTTTTCTGCTCGGCAATTTTATCCGAACTTTTCTCAATCTGCTGAATGATAAATTCGCTAGGAGTGAGATTATAAGACTTCAAAGTAAAACCAAAACCAGCGGCAACTAACAGAATAAAACTTAGTCCGAAAGTAACCATGCCCTTAATCGGTGAAACACCTCTTAGGACGATCTCAGCAATACCAAGTCCAAAAATAAACACGCCAACGTAAAAACCAAACAACGTCAAATCTCTGTAAACCATCAGGGCGAACAGGAAACTAATAATGAGTCCGGCCACACCTATTAAATACCCCTTCACTCTTCCATAAAGAATTGTGGCAAGGGCCAATGGAAACGGAGCGAACACCGCCATGATGAAACTAATACACAAAATCACTGAAGATGCGCCTAAAAGGAGCAATCTACCTGTGGAAAGTTGTGGCGTTTGCATCACTTGAGCATTCATACCAGTTTAAAATCCCAAATTAACGAGCAGTTTCGTTAGATTGGTAGCTGATAAGAAGCATGTTACGACCGCGCTTAATAGCTTCGTTTGCACGACGCTGGAAAGTCGGTGTAAGGCCTGTGATGCGAGCTGGAGAAATTTTTCCGAACTCGTTAACTAGCCATGAGTAAGACTTAGGGTTTTTCCAGTCTGGTGAAGACTTAGTTGCAGAGAAGTAACAAGACTTGCGCTTAGAGTGCATTTTCTTGTCTTTATCGTCTGAACCGCCGAACTCGTCACCTTCAACTTGAGCAGCTTGAGTGTGATTAGGGTTCTTGTACTCTTTAACGATATCAGCTTGGTGCTTATCTTCACCTAGCTTGATGATCATGTGACGTACAAGGTGTTCGTTAATACGGAACTTACGCTCGATTTCTGCGTTAAGGTTACCAGCACCTTTGTACATGAAATAGTGGTAAGCACCTTTCTTAAGACCTGATTCTGTTGGTTGAGCGAAAGTCTTCACTCCCCATGAATCGTTAACTAGAACTTCTGCACCGAACTCTTTGAAAGTTTCAGCAAGAGAGTTCTTGATGGAAGCTACAACTTCCTCAGATGCGTCAGGGCGAACGACGAAAGCCGTTTCGTAGATCATATTTCCTCCTGGATTATAATTAAGCCCGTAAGACCATTCCTACGAGCGAGATGAAATACTTAATATGAATGTCCGAGGGAAAATAACACAAAGACCCAAGATTTGGCCATTTCTTTCTCTCTTGAACTTGTTTTCCGGCTCCTCTGAGGAAGGAATAGATTCAATAACTTAAGGCATCGCATCATTTTGCTCAGATTTAAAACCCTCCCTAGGATCGTCTTGGCCCCAGTTTCCCTCTTAATTGTTATAACTTCTTGCAGCCTATTGTGAGAATTCCTCCTTCGTTGATAAAAACAAAAAGATCGCTTCAAAAATCTGGGAGGATAAATGAAGAAATTTCTACTCACGCTGGTAGTGGCGTTCTCCGCGTCTGCTTCTTTCGCTCAATCAGGAATGTCGGCGGCTCAGGTTTGTCAGAGAATTGCCGAGGTCAGTGGTTCAAATGGTTCAGTTTGTGCTCAGCTCATTGCCCGCAATCATTTTGATCAAGGCGCCTTAGATCTTGCTTATCAGGTTCTTCCTCAAGGTAGTTCATACGCAGTGGGAGTTTTAAATGCCACTGCCAACCGCCGTTTTGAAATTGAAGCAGGCCAGGCCTGTTCAACTATTTCATCCATCAGTGGTTCAAATACAGTTGCTTGTGCGACGGCCGTTGTTGATAAAAGAATCTCACCAGAGCTGGTTCGTATTGTAAGACCGCTGGCCGCTCAAGGGAGTAGCTATGTCGTCGGTGCAGTTCAGGCAGGTGCAGATACTTACCTTTATTCTCCACTGGCGGATGTCTGTGTGGCGATGGCAAGTGTAAGCGGATCAAATACAGTCGCCTGTGTTTCTACCATTGCAAATAAAGTAACTATGAATCAGTCAGAACAAGTATGTCGTACGGCCCTTAACAATGGGAGTTCATACGCACTTCAGTGCCTTCGCGGCATCGTTCTGGATTACACACCAGTTCCAGAACCAACTCGTGTGATGGTTGAACTCTACCAGCTTCAAGATCTAAGACGTTCCCTTTCAAAAGCACGCTCAATGCTGGATCGCGGGATGATTGAAAATGCTCGTCGTACAATCGACGATGCTCTCATCCAACTTGATTACATGACAGCTCCTACTCAACAGTAAATTTTAAGTTTTCTTTAACCGGTCTCACGCGAGACCGGTTAATATTTCCCCACATCCCATCTAATATTTCTTAAGTTTGGGCTTTTGCTTTTCCCTATTAAATTTAATGTATGAAATTTTTTTTATGCATTCTATTACTGTTGGGAGCAATCTCGGCCCGCGCTGATTTTGTGGCCGGAATTGGCCTTGAAGGGTCTACCAGTGGCGAAAGTAACAGAGGTGAATTCAGACATAACTCCTTATTTGGTGTCCGAGGAGATTTTGAAATTGGTTTCAAGTATTTGACCCTCCATTTATCCGGGGCCTATAGTTTCGGAACCGCAGACTCAGACTACCAACTCACCGATCCAAACAACGCCAGTAATACAGCAACTGCTGAAGGACTAGAGACGACTCTTGGACTACTTCGCTTGGGAGTTGGTGCCAGATTAATGCTTATACGCTCACAGAGATTTCGTTTCTTCGCCGGAGGCGGTGGACTCTACGGTGCCCTCGCCTTGATGTACGACAAAGATGAATATTACTGGAAAACCGGTTCAACCAATGGACTTAAATCAACTGAGGCGCAAGCACTCAAGGGCAGTTATCTCGAAGCTGGCATGGATTTCATCTTTACCAAAACCGTAGGGATGAGACTTCTTTATCAAAAAACATTCCTTCAAACTGACGCTTTTGAAACTCTCAATAACAAAGAGCTCGATCTACAAACAAATTATTTTTCACTCAACTACATTCAATACGTTGATACAAAGTGGTAAAAGGAGAAATTATCATGAAAAGAATTTTAGGAAGTGTGCTGGTCATGATTGGCCTCATCTTCCCTCACCTTTCACAGGCCGTTGACCGCAGTTCAGGTTGTGGACTAGGAAGACAGATCGCCCCAAGAAAAACATTGTTCTCTACATCTACTGCTGCGACAACTGATGGTGTATCATGGCCGACTCAACCTTCGGCGATGACCTCTGGAACTTCGGGTTGCGCTCCTCACGGTTTATTAATCGAGGCCAGCAAAAGAGAACATTTCATCTCTACTAATATCGCAGCCATCAAACTTGAAAGTGCTTTGGGTAAAGGTGAACACCTGGCGGCCCTTGGACAATTTTATGGATGTGGTGGCAGTCAGGAAGCTTTCGCTCGCACGATGAAGTCAAACTATTACTCGGTCTTTAAAACATCAGATGCTCAGACGATTAATCAATCCATCACTGGCCTAGGATGTGCACTATGAAATATATCCTCGTAGCTTTGATCGCATTGCAAGTTTCAACAGTATTTGCTGATAACAGTTCTGGCTGTGGAATGGGCTGGAAAGTGACGAAGAGTATGACGACATCAGGTTCTTCAACTCGTACCACGACTAATGGCACGTTCTCGAATACTTTTGGTATGACTTCCGGGACAAGCGGTTGCGACTATCACTCACTCGTTCTTCAGGACAAAAACAAATTACATTTCATGGAATCAAATCTTATTCCTATGAAATATGAAGTTGCTGTTGGTTCAGGCGAACGTCTGGATGCATTCGGAATGATGATGGGTTGTAAGCAGGAAAGCCTGGGTCATTTCAAATCAGTTATGAAGAAAAACACTCCTCAGATTTTTGGTCACAATAATTCTCCATCTGTTATCATTGAAGAGATGGAGAAAATTATTTCTACTGATTCATCGCTAGGTGTTGGCTGTTTAATCTAAAATTTCTTTCAATCATCATATTATTAGGGATCTGCTCCACATCCGGAGCAGATCCTATTTCATTTCATGAGAGATGGAAGAAACTATATTATCCAGAACTCAAGAGCGATCCCGGGTTTTATTTCACAGATGAGCCTCACAAGGCAGAAAAAGAAATTGCGGCGGCCAAAGTTCTTTTTAAATCTGAGGTGCATTTCAACACTGATCAGCATCCTCAATGTAAGTTCCCTGCCCGTTTCAAATTATTAAAAGAGAACTCTACGGAAAGTTTTCCGACTTCAAAATGCCCAGCTTATGACGAATGGCTCGCGACCCTTGACCCACAAGGCGCCTCGCTCGTATTTGCCGGCAACTATCCGGACAATCCTGGCTCGATTTTTGGACATACTTTTTTAAAAGTTAAAACCAGTTCTCATTCAAGATTACAATCCAAGGGGAAACAGCATTCAGAGATTCTGGATTACGCCCTTAACTATGCGGCCGCAGTGGATGATACTGGCAGCTTTATGTATGCCATGAAGGGCATCTTCGGAGGCTACTACGGTTTTTTCTCCATGGATCCCTACTACGTTAAAATTAATGATTATAGTGAAGGTGAAGGAAGAGACATTTGGGAATATGAACTGGCATTCGACCAAAAAGACGCTCAGTTCCTGCTCGCTCACTTCTGGGAAGTCAGATATCAGGCCAAGTTTAAATACTACTTTTTAGATGATAATTGCTCGTTCCTGGTTCTAAAATTGATCGATGCGACCAAACCTGAATGGAAAGTCGTCACATCAGATCCTCCCTACGTGATCCCAATCGAAACGGTTAAAGAGCTCAAAGAATTTCCAGGAGCGATTAAATCAACTCATTACAGACCTTCGGTCAGAAAGAAGGCCGAAAACTCTTACAAGAACCTGAATCCAATTCAGAAGCATGAAACGATTAAACTTCTTCATCACGAACTTAGCCCGGCCAAGATTACGGATGCGAACGTTCTCAACACCGTGGTCCTCTCCCTTTTCTCTAAACGCAGTAAAAATAATGGGGCACTTTCAACGGAAGATAAGTTACTTCAAGATGGTACCTTGATTCAACTTTCAACTCTGGATACTTCTAAACTAACAAGTGAGGTCGAAAATCAAGGTGACCCCTCGAAGAGTCACAAAGTTAAACAAGTGGGACTTGGATTTGGGTATCAGCAGAAGGCCTATGGAGAACTTAGCTTCAGACCCGGTCTTCACGATATGACGGACTTTCAGCGTGGTTATCTGGATTATTCGGAATTAGAAGTCGCAGATATTCATGCTCGTATTAAAGAAGACCAGTTCACCATTCATAACATTGATCTATTTAATTTGGGTCTCTATCGCCCAACCTCTCTTCAGGAAAATTCCTTTTCATGGAGAACTCGCTGGGCCTATCAAAACCAATCACAAATTTTCTGTGAGTTTTGCAAGAGTGTTTATGGGGAAGCGGCCGTTGGCTACGCCTACCATCTTTATCCCAAGCTCCTTACCTACATCATGTTTGGTGGTTTCTTGAATGCCGGGGCCATTGATACTCATGAACTAAAGTCTGGAGGAATGAGTGAGATCGGAACGATCTCCAATTTCACAGAAAAAACCAGGCTATTATTTGCCATCTCTTCCTACTTAAATCTCACGAATACTACTTCTGGGAGAACACTCTACAGAGTCTCAGTCCAGGGAACTTACAACATTGATAAAGACATTGATGTGAATCTAACTTCACACTCAGGACTTCAGTTATCTGGATCCGAGAAGTTTGAAAGTGACGTTCAGGCCTCAATTGACTTCCATTTTTAGACTGACTAACTTTTAGACACCAATCAGAATCCTACTCTTTGGGCCCTTTTTACGGGGCCTTAAAATCCATTCCCCCTAGTGCCTAAAGATTTGACAGCAGGGTCAAATTTACAAGCGCTCGCCCTCTTAACCCGTTCCTCACATAAGATTAGGTCATATTTATTAAGGAGTTTTTCATGAAAACGTCATCAATGGTTCTGGCCTGTCTTGTGCTTGCCTGCTCTTGCTCGAAAGTAAAAGAACTTGATAAGCGCACGCAGAACATGGAGAAGGCAACTGAAACCATGTCGACCACAACTGATGACATGAAAGAAACGATGGCGAATATGTATCAGCAAATTCGCTCTAAAGAGGCGGAAGATACCCGTGATGAAAAATTCACAATCCTTATGGACGACAAGGCCGACATGGGAACAAGAGTGACTGCGGCCGGTGTTTTCTTTAAATCACTTGAATTCCAACTTTGGACAGATAACGGAACATATGACAGCGAACATACACGTAACCTTCTTTACGTTGATGCTGCAAACGAATTTACTCGTCGCATTTGTGATCTTTATACTCACATCAATGTGAAGAAAATGAGCCCAACAAAAGACGGTAACGAATACGAAAACTCTTTCTATGCTCTCGCTGCGGCCATGCATATGAATCACCATCTCCAGGAAGAAACGGCGGCGAAAGATTCTAAAATGAAAGTGACTTCATTTTATGATCTGGTAAAGCAAGCATTAATCAACGAACAAAAAGGCAATCGCCTCGCTGAACATGAGGAAATCCTTCTTCAAGGAGTCAACCGTGAAATCATGGTTGAGCTAATCAAAGCACGTGTAGACATCATGTCTGCCCTTGCTCTTAAAAACCTGACTGACAAACGTGAGATGACAATCGGCCAAAAAGCCAAAGGTCTTCTCTTTAAGGTTACCGGTGGACGTTTTGGTTCAATTGATCTTCCAGAACTTTTTGATAAATCAAACGATGCCACAAAAATTTATACTGAAAAGTATCTTGATGGTGCTTTAAAGGCGAAGCGCTTTCTCTCACAAATTGGAGTTGAGAAGCACCTTGAGAAGACCCTTCAATCTGCTTACAAGAACATTGATTTCAATGAGAAAAATTCTGATCTTAAGAAAGATGAAGAACCTGCTCAGGACAAGAGAAAAATGGCAATCAAGGCCATGATCACAGAACTAATGGAATAAAGACATGCGAATTCTTTTAACTTTCACTCTCCTCTTTTCTTTGAATGCTCAAGCAATGAGCGAATCAAGATACTTCGAGCGGCCACTAAGCTGTCCGCTCCGTTTCTCTTCTCTGACCACTCTAAGAGACCAGGTTCAAGTCCTGGTGGCGTCCCTCGGAAATGGTTGCACGAAGGAAAATCAACAGGCGATCAACTCGCTTAATTCCAATGTGGCCAACCTTGAAGGGATTTATAACAGCTACAGTAGCTATAATACCAATGGCAGTAACACTACCGCCCAGTACGCTAAAAACGTGGGCCAGGTTTTGGGAAACATCAATCTCATAACATCGAACAATGCTTGTTTCTACGACATTAAGTCTCGGGGTGTGTTGCCGGTACTGGGTGACGTGATCATGAGTGCTTCGCAATTGGGACTTCTGGTTCCAAGTGCTACCGGTACCATCATCGCTGCCGGTGGTTTTATCGCGGGCTCAAGTTTAAAAATCATCAATGAACTGGTGAAGAAAAAATTCAACTTCAATAAGCCGGAAGAGCGCCGTGCTTTTATTCAACTCAACTGTGCTTTCTTTGATAGCCGCAGACTGATGGAAGAATCAGGAATTTTTAACCCTGAGACCGAAGAGTTCCGTGAGGACATTGTCAATCAACTCCGTCGTGAGAGAGTTGAGCTTTTAAAACTTCAAAAGAAGCAAGAGTCGGACATTAAAGAGCTGGATGAGATGCTGACCTTAGTAATTAATAACCTTCCAGGTGTGGAAGACAAAAACCTTGATCCGGTACTGGCACGCACTTTTGATGAAGTGACGACGGCCTTGGCCTTTAAGCCCGCTGATTATTCGCAGAAGCTTCGTCAGGTGACTTATCTCAATGAGCGCATTAATAAACTCATTGATGGCTCGCAGAAGCTTGTACTGGAGACCAAAGCCGAACCAGCAAGACAACTTCTTCTCTCAAGTCTTTTGAAAATTCAAGACGATCTCGTTCCAAACGGTAAAGCTTGGAGCAGCACGATTGATGATTATGAGATGAATGTACGCGGACCACTCATGGCCTTTATTGGCCCGGTAAGTGATGCATTGAAGAAGGAACTTGCCTCGCTTGAATCTGAACTCGTCGTGAATGATTTAGGTGCTAGTAAGGACATTACTCGCCTTAGAATTAGAATCAAAGAAGGCAAAGACGCTTCTTGGGGAATTGCCCTTCGATTAAGCTCACTTGATGCAAAAATCACCTCACTTGATAATAAATATAACTCAAGAATTTTTTCCGATCAGGATGAGGGAACTTCAAATGCAGTCGAACTTCTGGATTACTACAGAAAGCTTCAAAGCAGTATTCTTGGTCGCGAAGGAAAAGATTATTTGAAGAATGCGATTAAGGTTGGCTTCAATATGAAGGAAGGTCTCGAACATCAACTTTCATTGTTCAAGAGCACAACTAATCAACGCGAAAGATGTTCGGCCGCAGAGAAGACGCGTTTCGCCTGGACCCAGTACCGTTACAAAATCCAGGAAGTGCATGACTTCGTGGCCACGAACCTGGATCTTTATCGTTCAAGTTTCCGAATTGGAAAAGAACGTCAAAAACGTGCGACGTCTTATGTTCTGGCCCAAATTGATTCGGTTGAAGACTTTCTGAGTGACAAACGACCAGCAGACGAATCCGCTGGTTATTTGATGAAGGATGTAGCTAATAAAGTAAAAGATGTAGAGATTCTACTCCACGCCTCTGGATGTTTTTAATTCTCAGGGGCGTAGATCTCATATTGTTCAGCGTGATAGTTGTTGTCAGCACGAACGAGAAGCGTTTTATTGTGAGTTTCTTCCAGTACTTCGATGATTCCGAAATCCTCAGAAGATAGTTTTGCACATACTTCAGGGTGAGCGAAGATCGTGATCTTCCCTGCACTCGTGCGCTTCATGACTTTCTGAAGTTCACGAATCACTTCAAAACTCACTGTCTCAACCGACTTCACGCGGCCCACACCCTCACAATAAGGACATGGCTCACACATCGTACGGATAAGAGTGTCGCGTGTACGTTTACGGGTCATCTCAACCAGACCAAGACCAGAGATCGGAAGCACGTTTGTTTTCGAGCGGTCCTTCTTCAGGGCCTCAAGCAGTGACGTATAGACCTGAGTGCGGTGTTCTTCTTTTTCCATATCGATGAAATCGATAATGATGATCCCGCCGCAGTTACGAAGACGTAATTGATAAACGATTTCTTTTACGGCCTCGAGATTTGTTTTAAGAATAGTTTCCTCAAGGGTCTTCTTCCCTACGAACTTACCGGTGTTCACGTCGATTGAAACCAGAGCTTCCGTCTGATCGATATTGATTGAACCACCAGACTTTAAGAACACCTGATTTGAAAGAGCTCTTTCGATCTCGATATCAATTCCGTAGTGCTCAAAAATCGGTAATTCACCGTCGTAGAACTTAATCTTTGCTTTATGATGAGGGATAAAGCGCTGAATGAATTTCTCAATCTGCTTCACAGATGATTTTGAGTCAGCAATTAGGTTATCAACGTCCTCATCCATAATGTCACGAAGAGCACGTTGGATGAATGAAAGATCCTGGTGAAGTTCAACCGGGGCCTTCGCCTTCTCCATTTTCTTCTGAACGTCTTTCCAGATTTTCACCAGATTGTTGTAGTCGTTCTTCAGAACTTTATAACTTTGAGTTTCGGCCACAGTACGAGCAATGACACCCACACCTTCAGGACGGATTGAATCCAGGATGTCTTTAAGACGCTTTCTTTCTTCTTCTGATTCGATTCTGCGAGAAACACCCGTGTGCTCGATAAACGGCATATAAACGATATGACGGCCGGCCAGAGTGATATGACGAGTAACTCGCGGACCCTTCGTTGAAATTGGTTCTTTCGCGATTTGCACCACGATCTCGTCGCCTTCTTTCAGGAAGTCCTGGATTTTTACGTCCGGGCGGAATTTCATGTCTACGGTTTCTGTCAGGGTGGAAAATTCATCAGGGATAACTTCACCCAGGCGTTTGGTGTTGGCCTCGGTGGTTTCGATTCGACTTTGCATCTCTCGCTGCTCTTCCAGAGTCGGAAGATAAGCGTCGTCCACATACAGGAAGGCCGCGCGCTCCTGACCAATGTCAATGAAGGCAGACTGCATCCCTGGAAGAACTCTTAGAACTCTTCCGAGATAAATGTTACCGACGATTGGAGCTGATTCATTTTTTGGGGAATGTCGTTCAATAAGGAAGTCTAGGATCTCACCATTCTCAATGAGCGCAATACGCGACTCACTGTGAGTCTGGTTGACCACAAGTTCTTTTGCCATGAAAAATGTCCTAATTCTAAAAACTTAATAACTTAAAATTAGGACCAGAATACAGGCAAAAGAACTAAAGTGAAAGTCGGTAATCTATGACTAGTTGAGCATACCAATGATTGTCGCTGAAAGAAGCGATGCAAAGGTACCACCTAAAAGGGCTTTTAGGCCCAATTCTGCCAACATTCCACGTTTTGAAGGAGCTAACCCACCGATTCCTCCCAATTGAATTCCAATTGAAGAAAAGTTGGCAAATCCACTCAATAAGTATGTGGCCATTAATAGCGATTTAGGACTTTGTAGAACACTGATCTCTTTCATTTTAGCAAGAGTCGTATAGGCCACGAATTCATTAAGAATTGTCTTCTCACCAAGAAGCTGACCGATTGAAACCATATCGATGTGTGGAACACCCATTAACCAAACCAGTGGTGAACAAAGGTAACCAAGAATAAACTGAAGAGTAACGCCTGAGTACTGTCCGCCAGTAAAATTCTGGATAACAGTATTAAGACCCGTATAGTATCCGAACAGGTCATTCAAAATGAAGTTAACCATTGCAATCATAGCAATGAAAACGATAAGCATTGCGGCCACGTTTAGAGCTAGTTTAAGTCCATCTTCTGTACCTAAAGCAACTGACTCCAACATACTTGAACCAACTTTCTCATTCGCAAGATTAAGAGAAGTGTCCACATTTTCAGTCTGAGGAAGAAGGATTTTTGAAACAATGATCGCTGCCGGAGCAGACATCACAGAAGCAGCGAGAAGGTGTTTAGCGAAATAGAGCTGTTGAACCGGATCGTCCCCACCAAGAAATCCTACATAAGCGGCCAAAACGCCCCCTGCAGTACTTCCCATACCACCTACCATCACACATAGAATTTCAGAGCGTGTCATCTTATCCAGGTATGGCTTAATCAATAACGGAGCTTCGGTTTGCCCAAGAAAGATATTGGCAGTAGCAGAAAGGTTTTCAGCTCCAGAAATCTTCAAGAATCTTCCTAATAGCCAAGAAAGTCCGAACACAACTCTTTGTAGAATTCCTAGATAAAAAAGTAAGCTTGTAAGAGCAGAAAAGAAGATAATTGTAGGCAGAACTTGGAAAGCAAAGATAAATCCAATCGATTTAACATCCATCAAATTGCCGAAAACGAATGTTGACCCTTGCTTGGTAAAACTTAGAACCACAACAAATACACTTGAGATTCTTTCAAAGATTGATGCAACAAATGGAATGTGTGTAATGCTTAGGGCAAAAATAATTTGAAGCAATAAACCAAGGCCAACGAGTTTCCATGGTATTTCTTTTTTCTTGGAACTAAAAAGGTACAAAATCCCAATTAGAACACAAATGCCTAAAATACCACGCAACAACGACTCTAGGTTCATAGAACTCCCAGCTATTAGCACCGCTAATGTAAATGTTTAGTGTAACTCATAGAGTTATACTAACAGGGAGTTAATAATGGCAAGAAAAAGTCGGGTATTTTTAAAAAGTCATCTGCCAGAATTGAGTGCCATACTGCACCTGAGGCAATGTCAGATTTCCAGTATTTTCCGCATGCCAGGCCACTCTTTCTGAGGAATTAAAATCTACTGAAGATGTAAGATCGTCCTGATTTCTCTGCACACTGTCGTAGGCAACCCAGATTACACCAAGGATTACACCGATGGCAGCTCCGGTCCAAATGTTCGAAACGTGCTGACTTGGCTTATCGACAAATGAAAGAGTCGAAAGACCTAGAATCGCCCCGCCTGCACCTGCAGCTCCGATTAAAATTAAATCATTTTGAGTGCTCTTAATCAGATCGTCCTCTTGAGCGAAGGCCGCCGAAGGAAGAACGAAAGAGAGACATAAGAGTAAACAAATGAGTTTTTTCATACCAAATCCTATGGAGTTAGATTGCAAACGAGAGTCCATGAGACTATGATAAGTGCCCATCTTAAAGATGGCAAATCTGTATTGCATTGAGAGACGAAATGACGAATGAAAATTTTCAAGTGTATCCCCTAATCGACAAGAAGAAACGTGGGGAGCGTTTAACTAACAAAGAAATCAAATGGTTCATCCAGAGCTACACTGATGGCAAATTACCTGACTATCAAATGTCAGCGATGTTAATGGCCATGTTTATCAAAGGTATGGATGTATCTGAGACAGCATATTTAACGGATGCCATGCTCGAGTCCGGGAAACAATTGAAGTTCCCTGGAAAGAACGTAATCGATAAACACTCTACGGGTGGAATTGGTGACAAGGCCTCTTTCGTACTCGCCCCTATTGCATCAGCTGCGGGTGTGAAAGTTCCCATGATCGCGGGTCGCGGTCTGGGTCATACGGGCGGAACTGTTGATAAAGTTGAGGCGATCAAAGGTTTCAGTACGGCCCTTGATCTCGATACGTTTTCTCAGAAATTAAATAAAGAAGGTCTGGTTCTGATCGGTCAAACTCCTGAGATCGCTCCGGCCGATCGTCTGATCTATGCTCTTCGTGATGTGACTGCCACTATCGACTCTATTCCTCTTATTACTGCATCGATCATGAGTAAGAAACTCGCCGAAGGTGCTAATGGCATCGTGTTTGATATTAAGTGTGGCACTGGTGCTTTCATGCGTACTCCAAAAGATGCTCGTAATCTTGGTAAAAGCTTGATTGCGACTTCAAAACGCTTTAAGAAGAAAGCAGTCGCTCTTATTACTGATATGAACCAGCCTCTTGGTAATACGGTTGGACACTCTCACGAAATTATCGAGAGCATCGAAACACTTAAAGGTAACGGTCCAAAAGATCTTACAGATATTTCAATTGCTCTTGCGGCCCATATGATTCACATCGCGGGTGTTGAGAAAACTTTCGAGAAGGCCCATAAGAAAGCACTAGAAATGGTGAGTTCTGGAAAGGCGCTGGAAGAATTCAGAAAACTCATTAAGTCGCAAGATGGTGATGACAGAGTGATCGACGATTACTCTATTCTTCCCCTGGCCTCGGCTGAAACACAAGTTCTTGCTCCTAAAACGGGCTTCATCAAGATGTTCCAGAATGAACAAATCGGACTTCTTCTGATTGAACTTGGTGGCGGTAGAAAAACAAAGGCCGATCTTATTGACCACTCAGTAGGATTTACATTCCATAAAAAGATCGGTGATAAAGTGAAAAAAGGTGAACCTATTTTCACGATTCATCACCATCCACACCAACAGCCGATTGTAGAAAAAATCAAAGCTCAATTCGTAAAAGAAGTTCTCACCATGTCTTCTACGAAAGTAAAAGCCCCAAAACTTATTATTGAAAAACTAAGCTAAGGACACCATATGTCGATGACGAAAATTGTTGAGGCCTCACAGTACATTCTTTCCAAGATCAATAACAAAAAACCAAAGATCGGTATCGTTCTTGGTTCCGGTCTTGGAATTTATATTGATCAGATTCAAAACAAGACAGTTATTCCTTACCAGGACATCCCTCACTTCAAACGCACATCGGTTGAAGGTCACTCCGGTGCCCTTATCATCGGTGAAGTTCATGGAGTAACGGTTGCGGCCCTTCAAGGTCGTCTTCATGCTTACGAAGGCTATGCTGGTGAAGAAATTGTTCTTCCAGTAAGAACTCTTGCTGCTTTGGGTGTTGAAACAGTTTTCCTAACGAACGCTTCAGGCGGTATCAATCCTAATTTCCACCCTGGCGATCTTGTGGCCATCACTGACCACATCAACCTTTCAGGTCGTAACCCACTGGTTGGACCAAATA
Source organism: Peredibacter starrii (assembly GCF_034259205.1). Classification (GTDB taxonomy): domain Bacteria; phylum Bdellovibrionota; class Bacteriovoracia; order Bacteriovoracales; family Bacteriovoracaceae; genus Peredibacter; species Peredibacter starrii. Next base: position 3,448,437 of record NZ_CP139487.1, read on the forward strand.
TCGCTGAACTTGGCCCTCGATTCCCGGACATGGGTAACGCTTATGATAAAGAAATGCGCGATGTTCTTCATGCTGTTGCAAAAACTCACCATGTGGAAATCAAAGACGGAGTTTACTGCTCTGTTTTAGGTCCGACGTATGAAACTCCGGCAGAAATCCGCATGATGAGAATCATCGGTGCTGACCTGGTTGGCATGAGTACGGTTCCAGAAGTGATCGCCGCTAATCACCTAGGGCTTAAAGTTGTAGGTGTTGCTTGTATTACTAACTACGCAGCAGGGATCAAAGAGGAAAAATTAAGTCACGCAGACGTTAAAAAAGTGGCAGAAAAGGCCATGGTTGGATTTGCCACCGTTTTAACTGAAACTATAGGTGAGTTAAAAAGAATGGGAAAAGTTTAATGAGTCTACGAGATAAAGCACTAGATGCATCTACCCGCGCCTACTCACCGTATTCAACTGCAAAAGTTGGTGCCGCGATTGAGACAACCGACGGGAAAGTTTACCAAGGCTGCAATATTGAGAACGCAAGCTACGGTGGAACGGTTTGTGCTGAACGTGTGGCCATCTGGAAAGCAGTTTCTGACGGTCATATGAAGTTAAAGCGCATCTATGTTTATACTAAAGACGGCTGGCCACCTTGTGGTCTTTGCCTTCAGGTCATCTCGGAGTTCGCTGACCCAAGCTTAGAAATTACCTTAGGAAATGAAGCTGGAGTTGAGACGACGAAGAAGTTCAAAGAATTTCTTCCTAATGCCTTCACTCCGGAACACTTAGATTAAACTATAAAATATAGGGATGAGGCGAATGTCTCATTTATTACATGCAAGACAAAGAAAAGACCTACGAGTCGTCTAAAGAGTTATTAAGTTCCCTCAATTTCGTTGTTATCGATCTCGAAACAACCGGGGGAAATCCTGAAACAGAAAAAATCATCGAAATCGGAATGGTCCGCATTGAGAATCGAAAGATTACTGAGGACCGTTCTTTTCTGGTGAATCCTCAGAAGGAAATTCCGGATTTCGTTCAGAAACTTACTGGTATTCGCAAGGCCGATGTTGAGCACTCCCCTAAAATTGAAGAAGTGATTGATGAGATTGTTGAGTTTATCGGAGATTCAATTCTCGTGGCCCACAATACATCATTTGATATTCCGTTTTTAAATGGCGTTCTGAAGAAGCTTCAACGTCCGACCCTTGATAACAAGGTGATCTGTACCAACATCATGACCAAGTACATGATCCCAGACATCATGAGTTCTAATCTTCAATATATGTCGCAAATCTTTGGCATTCACCACTCACAGGCCCACCGTGCGATTGAAGATGCTCGTGCAACCGGACTTCTCCTTTTAAAATACCTCGATATTTTTGAAAGTAAGAACATCCGTAAGATTAATCAACTTTATTACCCTCGTAATAAGTTCGAGTTAGATCGTGCGATTATTGAAACTCCGGAAAGTCTCGATAAGGTCTATGAGACCCTGGCCCAGATTTCTAATCCATGTGTTCTCACGGTTAAAGGTGACAATGGTGTGATCCTTACGATTCTTCCGATTAAATCTCCGAAAGATGAAGTGGAAGATCTGAAGACGTACCTGGGTGACTTCCGTTGGAGCCAAATTCATATTCGTCTATGTGGCCCTTTCATCGAAGGTCTGTTCTTTATGAACGCGAACTTCGTAAAGATCCCTGAGACCTATCGCAAGAAATCGATTGAGTATCTTAAAAAGAAACACAAACTTCCGCCCGCTCCTCGTTTAATGGATGAGCATGACTTTGTGGTGACTCCACATTTGATCAGTGGTCAGTTCATTGTGTATTCGTTTTTAAATTTCTCGCCGTATTCGCAGCTGATCTTTAAGTTTCCTTCTCACAAAAAGAAACTTCACCAGTTCCTTCTTGGACAGGTGGGACGCTTTGAGACTCAACAGAAGGGCAAGAAGAAGGCCTTTATTCAGAATGACATTCGTGACATTTTCTTGAGTCTCTTCCATGACTCACTGGCAAATGAACCGCAAGTGTATCTGCCGCTTCGAATTGCGGACATCAAAGATGAGAAGAAGCACTATCTGGAAAAGATCGAAAAGCTTTCAGAAACAGAAGTAGATCGTTACAACTTCCCTACTAAACATCTTTAAAATCACAGATTTTTTTCATTCTTAGGGAGTAATTTTAATTACTCCCTGTCCTGTATTTCTTTTCATTCCGACTATTTAAATCTTTCAAAATATTCCAGGTAATTTGCATGAAGCTTATAGCCTGGAAACTTCCATGACCCCCAATGAAGGGGGCCTTTTTTTACGAAAAGGATTTGTTATGGAAGACATGATCAGGGTTCTGGTAGTGATTATCCTTTTATTGCAGCTTGCTGTAATACTTAGAATAATCTAATCAGATTTAGGAGGGGTGGTGACTCACTCCTCCACCTGTCATGTTTCAAGATTGTATCAAAAAAATCTGAGTCAATTCAATGTCCAAAAGGTGCCAGGTTGCTTTCGCTGGCGGAAGTAGAAACTACCTTTCAATAATTTATATCAACTAACCTTGGCTTAATTCAAGGTCGAAATGGTGCCAGGTTCCTGTTGAGAAAGGGCCGGCTTCAGATTATCAATGACTTCTTTTGAAGGAACTTTCACGTCCCAAACGAGTCCCATTTTCTCAAAGAGTTTGATCACGACAAACGAAGCATCAAACTGACCTTTAAGAATTCCAGTCGTCGCAGAGAATGGAAAGCAGTGATGATTATAGTGCCAGCCCTCACCAAATGTGAGCCAGGCAAGCCAGGCGTTGTTGTGACTATTATCACGACCTTCTCTCGCCGGAAAATCATAGGGCCGATCACCATGAAGGTGGCCCCAAGAATTCACCAGGAAGATCGTGTGAAGGTGACAAAGACCACCAATTAAATAGACCCATACCAGAAACTGAAAACCATTTGTTCCAAGTTCTGGTTTAAAGTAGCGAAGACCTTCGCCTAATAAAAATAAAAAGAGCGCAAATATTCCGTGAATCGCATCACTCTTCTCATTTAAAAACTTAAGCTCAGGGAATTTCTCCCAGTCTTTGATACGAGAGTAATCAGTAATAAAAGATTTCTTCTCCATCGCCCAACCAATGTGGGAAGTGAAAAAGCTGTGAGCAATCGGAGAATGAGGATCCTTTTCGGTATCAGAATACTGGTGGTGCATACGGTGATGGGCCGCCCACCAAAGAGCACCTCGCTGCATACAGATGTTTCCGGCCAGGGCCAGGAAGAACTGAAAGCCACGCGTGGTTTTAAAACTTCTGTGAGAAAAATAGCGGTGATAAGAAATGGATAAAAACAAACCTCTCCACACGAAGAAGAAAAGCGTGAGGTAAAGGGCCGTCGCAGAGGTTCCCGTCCAGATGACGTTTAAGACCAATAGATGAATAAAAACCAGGCGTATTGTTTGTTTGTCCATTCCCGGATTATAGGCCCATTAAATCAAGATATACCGATGGGAGACGACATTTACAGAGGTGTCAAAACCTTAGACGGCCCAAGGATTTCCTACAAAGGCACTTATGTTCCTCTAAATACCATTGATAATAGGCCCATGAAGCTTTTAACGACGATTCTGGGCCTTTTAGGACTTCTCTCACTATCATCTTGCAACGAGGTGGATGCCCGTCGCACTTTGATTAAGAAAGAGACCGCTAAAAGCTCAACCTCTCCTCTTACGGCCAAAAACTCAAAGACCATTGTTGGTTACGAGTGTGACCTATTGGACTCGGAAAGTTATGAATCGCAAAAGATCTTTTTTACTTCCGAAAAATGGACCTCGAATGAAGGCATCTCTAAGATGACCCAGAACTTTTATGGATTTGATGTGAAAGGGATTCTTAGAAAAGGCATTGAATTAGATAGAAGCACACTCATTAGTGCTGAATACAATTTAAATTCGAAGACCACTAAAAGAGTGCTTAAAGAGACAAGGACCGGCTACGATGATACTTTTGCGGAAGAACGTTTCTATATAAAATTCAATTCACTTAATCTCACTTTCAACATCGAAAGAACTCAGTACTTCCGTACCTCGGTTGATACAGCGGAAGAAAAACTAGAAAAAATCAAACCGGGGATCATCACGGTTGGTAATTGCGCTGGCAAGGAAATGATTGTTACTGAGTGATTACGGGTTGTAGATAAAGCGCAGCGAGTAATCCGAAACCTGAAGTACGAAATTCTCAATCGTCAGAAGATTCTGAATAAGCTTAGAAAGGCCCAGATTTGAAATATTAAGCTCATGGAGCTGAATCTGAATCTCTTGAGAAGACTCAACAATCTCACCCTTAATCACTTTTTCAATTTGGTTCTTATTCGCCACCAGAAGCTGGTGAGAATAAAGAGTCATGAGTTCACCCAAGATCAGGTAAAACGTCATCGTTAAAAGACTCAGGTTCACCTGGGCCTTAAAGTCAGCGTGTTTAATGGATTCAAAGTTAAAACGGATACCACTTTCAACCGTTCGGAAACGAAGCAGGTTCTGTGCCTGTTGGTAACAGATCTCAATCGGACTCATGGTCGATTCATAAATCTGAAGCTTACTAGGATTCGCGCGAGAGAAACCAAGGAAGGTCTCAATTAATTGCTTACAACGAATCGCTCCGTTCTTCATTTCAGTCAGAGTTTGCTCTGCCTCTTGATTCAGAGATTCATCTAACAGCAGAAGACTCAGGGCCGCTTGAATACCGGCAATAGGATTATTCAACTCGTGGGCGATACTCGAACTGATGATACCTAGCTCCTGACCAGACGGCGTAAGGTTACCGTCCCCTTTCAGGAAGAAACTTTCCGTGAAGAACACGAAGAGGATCTTTTTCTCATCCAGATGGAAAACGTCTTTGCGATAAACATTATAAGGAATGTCGTTGATGAGGATCTTTTCACGAAGCTTTAGCTTAAGACACCCACTTGGAGCAAATCCAAGTTTTGCAAACAAAGTATTATGCTGGTGGACTTCCGCTTTCTCTGACAGAAGTGCTACCGGGAATGGAATACTATCAAGGACACTCTCCCATAGCTTCTCATCAAAGAAAGGGTCTTCAATGTTCTGCTGGGATCTGAAAAAGTTAACTAACGTATAGAAGAAGAACAAACGCTTAAAGAGACGGAAGTGATCTTCATCATTCCAATTCATCTCGATGGCAATGAACACACCTTTAAACGGTGGCAATAAAAGAAAGTTCTCACTCGGAGTTACTTCAGCGAGTTCCCCTGAAGAGAAGAACTGAAACTTAGAGCGTTCAATATTTACTTTGGTAAATTGTTTTAAAACTTTCTCAAGCTTTCCTAAATCATCGGCCTGAATCAGATCTTTCTCAAGATCTACGAGTGCCTGCGCATAGTTTAAAAGGTCTTCTGAAGTAAAAGCATTCTGAGTGATTTTACGAGCACGAGTTTCAAACTTGCGGATGTTTTTCATCCCCAGAGTGACAAAGGACTCTTCCTTCACTTTCACAAGTGCCTGAAGTCTCGGAGCGATCAGGCGCTCGATTTGTTTTAAATCGAGACTATCATCCAGGACCGCATGAACATGAGATTCATCCAGATTCTGGCCAAAGCTAAAAAGACCTTGGTTACTATCCAGGACACAGATGCGAAACTCTGGTCCTGGTTTTAATGTATGAAGTGAACTTTCAGAAACAAAATCTACAGTGAGTTTTTTTAGAGAAAGTGGAGCGGTCAAAGAGTCGGCCCTCTCAGCGTCCTTAAGCCCAGTCAGGATAGAATCAATCGAGCGCCGAAGATCCGGCGACAACATTGGGTCTACTCTAAATTGCAGAAGTCCTGAGTGTGATTGCATTTACTCTTTAAAAGCTTTTTTCGTCTCATCAATAAGAACGAAGCCGTCCACATACTGGCCCTGAATTTTTACACCCCAATGAAGATGAGGTCCAGAAGTTCTTCCAGTATTTCCAGAAAGCGCGATTAATTGGCCTCTTTCCACCATATCGCCCTCTTTAACAAGAGTTTTTGAGCAGTGCCCATAAACCGTAAACACATCCATCCCGTGATCGATAATCACGGTCCAGCCGGTATAGAAAAGGTCGCCTGCGAATACGACTTTACCAGCATTGGCAGCAGGTACTTTGTCCCCAATCGCCGCTCGATAGTCAGTTCCTAAGTGTTGGCCCTTCTTCACATTGTTGTAAACGCGTTTAGTTCCATACACACTGGTGACCACACTGTTCATTGGTTCTTGGAAAGCTTTCGTAAAAAGAAATCTAGGCTCTGATGAAGCATAAATTTTATTCAAAACTAATTGTTCAGCATCCGCGCGTTTCTGATTTTTTGGAGATAAGGCGATTCTCTTTGAATCCACTTTTAACTTTTCTGCCTTATATTCTTTCTCAACGACCTTGAAGAAAACTTCTTCCAGGACCTGATCGTTAGATTTTAGGCTACAGGTAAAAGGCTGAAGGTCTGAAAAGTAACTCTCAATCACAATGGCCTGGGCCTTATCTTTATGGGCCTCAACTTTTACTTCTTGTCCTTTACAGAAAAGCTTTACACCAACGTCAGTCGTTTTAAATTCAAGCCACTTCACCTCACCTGGGTGAATGGTTTCTTCACGAGATACTGGATTTTTAGCAATTGCACAGCTTAAGAGGAATGGGGCCAAAAGAGTGAGAGAGATGTATTTCATGATTATTCCTTTATCGCTAGACCTTTTCCATCGTGGAATTGTATTTCAATTTTTGAGCCTGAAGTTGCTTTTGAGTAATCCTTAAGTGAAGTAAGGACAGTTCCCTCTTTCGTCGTAACGTAAGAATAACCGCGCCCTAATACTTTTGAAGGATTCAGCGCCTCCAGTACATGTTCAAAACGATTTAGTTTTTCAGTTAAAGTCGCGCTCTTCATCTGCATATTATGAAGAAGCTTAAGCTCCGCCTCATCTAAGCGCTGTTCAGCTTCAGGAAGACCAATCAGTTCCGACGCACGCTCAGAAAGATGAATGGACTTAAGTCTCATATGAGCGTCCTGGATCTTTTCCTTCATCAGCGCGAGAAGTTCTTTCGGATGAAACTTCTGAGTCATGAGCTGCACGTGTTGATAAAGCTTAAATAGATCAGACTTCAAATGTGTCTGGCAGAAAGTAAGACGAGCTTTCAATTCAGTTTGTGGTTGAGAGAGAGTTTCCGCCGCCGCAGTTGGAGTTTCCGAACGGTGGTCGGCCACATAATCACAAAGAGTGAAGTCCACCTGGTGGCCAACGGCACTTATCACTGGAATCGGGCAATCATGAATCGCACGCACGAGATTCTCATCATTGAAGCCCCAAAGGTCTTCCATGCTTCCTCCCCCACGAGTCATCACGATCACATCAACATCAGAGATCGCCTGGGCCTTCTTTAGAGCAGACACCAAAGATCTTGGAGCTCCGTCACCCTGAACCAGGGCCGGAACAATCAGAATATCCATCCACAGTGAACGACGATTCATCACATTCAGGAAATCCTGAAGAGCGGCACCGTGTTCAGCAGTAATAACTGCTATGCGCTTTGGAAATTTTGGAATTTCTTTTTTCTTTTCTATGTCAAAAAAACCTTCCTGAGAAAGCTTTGCTTTTAAGCGTTCATATTGAAGCTTTAGCTGGCCTTCACCCGCAGGAAAAATTCTTTTCGCCAGAAGCTGGAAGGAACCACGCTTCTGATAAACACTAATTGGTCCAACGATGACAATCTTGTCACCGTCTTTTAAATTTCGAATAAGAGGATTTCTGAGGGCGTCGCCCTTGAAAAGAGCACAAGAGAGAGCGGCATTCTCATCAGATAGTGTGAAGTACCAGTGGCCCGCACCTGATGGGGAGAGATTTGTCACCTCTCCCTGAACCATTACTTCCTGGAACTGTTCTTCTAATACATCTTTAATGGAGGACACAAGGTCAGAGACCGAGGCCGCATCAAATCCCATCATTACTTAGTAGACGTCTTTAAGAAGGTCTCAAATACACCAAAGCCTTGTAAGTAACGAACGGCCTGAAGTACTTGATAGTCTTCTGCTGGTTGATATGTTTTGAATAGATCTTCTTCTTTAGCTTCACCGTTTTTCTTCGCGGTTTTCTTCGCCGTCATGGCCTTGATACGCTCAGCACGTTCTTTACGCTCATTGGCCTCACGGTGAGCCTTCTCTTCCGGAGTTTCGATTGTAGCCGTCAGATGGTTCTTAAGATCTTTTTCACGGATGTAACGATCATCCTTCAGGCTCTTCTCAAAATCGGCCTGGCTCATTTCTTCGATCTGAACATCCGGCTTGATACCTACCGCTTGGATCTTACGATTCTTCGGAGTCATGTACTGAGCGATTGTAAGTTTCACACCTGTATACTTATCAAGCTGAGCAACCGTTTGAACTGAGCCTTTACCAAAGGATTGTGAGCCCATGATAATCCCGCGTTGATAGTCCTGAAGAGCACCGGCAACGATTTCAGAGGCCGAAGCTGAAGCACCGTTAATCAGTACCACCATCGGAGTTGTCAGATCTTTGAAACCAGATTTCTTAACGTAACGAATATCTTTGTTCTGAGGATCACGTGCCTCAGTTGAAACCACGATACCTTCTTTTAAGAATAGAGAAGAGACATCAACCGCCTGATCAAGTAGACCACCCGGATTCGAACGAAGATCGAGGATGATACCATGAAGCCCGTTCTTCGATTTTGCCTTGAGTTCTTTCATTGCTGATTCAACTGATTCAGCTGAACGTTTCTGGAACTGAGTCAAACGAATATAAGCATAGCGATCTTGAATAAGCTCAGATTTAACCGGCTTCACTTTGATGATTTCACGAGTAAGGGTGAAGTGCTTAACACTCTCCTCACCTTCACGCACGATTCCCAGGTGAATCTTCTCACCTACTTTACCGCGCATTTTTTCAATGGCCTGCTCTAGAGTCATACCAACGATTGGTTCGTTGTTGATTTCAACTAGTTTATCTTTTGGTTTAATTCCCGCTCTGAATGCAGGAGTATCATCGATTGGAGTAATGATGTAGATCACGCCTTCTTTCTGAGTTACTTCAAGTCCTAGACCACCGAACTCTCCGGCAGTATCATTTTGCATTTTTTCAAAGAAGTCTTTATTTAAGAAGGCCGAGTGTGGATCAAGTGTCTCCATCATCCCTTTGAGTGCTCCTTCCACCAGGATCTCAGTTGATACTGGACGGTAGTATTGAGTTTCAATCAGGTGAAGAACTTTATTAAAAAGTTCCAACTGTTCAAAGCGTGAACGGTTTTCTGAAATTTTTGGAGCGGGAGCTGGTGCGGCCTTTTTTTCTTCGCGAGCGATGACCGGAGAAACTAAAAAAGCAGACAGGAATGCAATATTTGCAAGACGAGACATGAGTACTCCTAAGACTTGATATACGTCTTAGATTTTACTCACTCCCGACTGCTCTAACCACAAAATAGTGTTCTGTGCCGTGTTTTTCTTACGAACTTCGAAGTAGAGATTTTGAGGCTCCGCTGTGTCGTTAAGAGTGTAAGCAAGAATGTCTCCGTCATGAACAGAATCATTCTTTTTCACTCTGACGTTCATCTTTCCGAGAAGAACTGTTCTAAGGTCATTACCGTGATCAATGAGAACCACCTGTCCGTAAGCAGCGAGATCACCTGCAAACACCACTTTCCCCCCGCCCACAGCTTTCACTGGCTGAGCAGATTGGTATTTAAAGGTCACGCCCTTTGGACTGGCAGTGAAACTAAGATAATCATCAACAGGCCTGTGAAAGAACCGATCCGGCTTCTTCTCGATGACTGGAGCAACACTTAGCTCTTTCTTCACAACAGCGATGCGCTTTTCAAGCTTCTTCACCTGAACCACGCTCTCCATTTTCTTCTTCTTCTCCACTTTCGTGAGATAAGAATCCATGGCGGTCTTTTTACGTGCTTCAAGCTCTTGAATCACCTGGCTCAATTCTTCTTCATTTTTACGAAGATCAACAAGCTTCACATCAAACTCTGCGACTTTTGCGTTGAAAGAAGCGAGTTCAGTTTCTTTGTTTTTAAGTTTGTTTTGCGCCTGCTTTAAAAGTTCCAAATGGACCTTTCGCTGCCACGGCTCAGTGGTTTCATTCTCACTCTCAAGAAGATAGTTCTTAAGAATGCGTTTGTTTTCGGCCTGAGCAGAGAGGACTTCTACTTGCTTCTTCTTTAGGGCCTCTCGATAAAGCTTAATATCGCCTTCAAACTGTTTGATTTGCTCAATGCTTGAAAGATATAAATTGTTCTTCGAACCGATCTCTTTTTCGAGAGTCGATAGACGAGCGCCCATTTCCATCACTTCAGTGCGGTAACGAGCAAGTTCATCAGTTGGGCGTCTGACCGCCGCTGATGCGCTAATTGAGATTGTGAGTGCGAGGATGAGACTTAATCTCATAGAGTTGGTTTCCATCTCCATTCTTGCATTGAGAACGTCCAGAACACTGAGAACACCATAAATAGAATGATTGTATCAAATACTTTTAGAGTGCCATTCCAGATTCCAAGACCAGTGAACGCAGCTAAAACAATCATAAGACCTGTCGCAATACTTTTCGCAGCAACTAATCTCTTACGCTGAAACTTCTCGATGATATATGAGCGAGAACGGAAAACATCATAACAAAGCCAGTAAGAAATGATCCAGCAGAGAGCGATGATCGCAACCACACCCCAATCCCCTGCTTTAGCAAGGAAGCTATAAAAAGGATGGGCCTTCATCACCGATGTTACTTCCGGATATTTAATTTCTGTCGCGGTTACGTGCTCTTTGCCACCCATCTTCACGACTTGATTTCGAACAAACTCCAAACTCTCCACTGAAAGTGATGGACTCATCACAATACGAAGAGATTTGAAATTCATAAGGTCAGAATTAAGTGAGTAGTCAGCACCAAGCTGCGCCACGAGTCCGTTTAGTTTTGAACGACTGCGATCTGATTCTTTATCATCGATGTTCATCACACCTGGTAAACGAGCAAGTACACCTTTGATTTTATCGGCATCCACTGCTCCATCAACCACAGCAACGAAGTATGGGTTGACCATTTTTTCAGGAGTCACACGTTCAATCGTGTTCGCAATCCAAGAGCGATGAGTAAGGCTCATGGCCAGAAGACAAGAGAACAATAAAAAGCTCACACCACGAATCGGAGATTCGCCGATAGATTTAAAAAACTCTTTTAGATAAAACATGCATGTCCCGAATAAACTAAGCGGCCCTGATCAAGGTGAGCGATTTTACCTGGGAACTGTTTAATAAGTTCTTTATTGTGAGTCGCCCAAACGAGAGTCAGACCTTTTTTATGATTATAGTGATTCAACACTTCAAATAGTCGGTAGGAATTATCTTTATCAAGAGCGGCAGTCGGCTCATCCGCGAGAACCGCAGTTGGACGAGATAAAAGTGCTCTGATCATGGCAACTTTGCTTTTAAAACCACCATTGCAATCTTCGATTTTGCGATTCAAATGATCGTGTACTTGAAGATGACGAGCAAGATCCGTCATCTCTTTATAGAAATCATTTTTTGAATTGTAGATTGAGCTATCGTAAGCAAGCCACAAATTATCTTCACAAGACTTCTTCTGAAGAAGGCGCAGATCTTGAAACACAGTTGATACAAAGTGTTTTGAATTACGCTCTTGTGGAAGAATGGCCTTACCGGAAGTAGGCGCAAGGTGACCACCCAGTACATTTAAAAGTGATGTCTTTCCGGCACCAGAAGGGCCAGTTACGAATAGAATTTCACCTGGATAGATTGTGAGCTGTACCGATTTTAGAGCTTTGACAGAACCGTACTCCACCGACAAATTGTCGAGATGAAATAAATAATTCTGATTAGTTGAACCTGCTTGGGTTCGCCCTTGTTGTGGAAGACGACCGGTTAACATCCGTGAAACCTGCCTAGTACTTTGTAGGTTCCCTCATGGAACCTAATTAACGTTATGCAAACATTGTACCGAGTTTGGAGCAAGAAAGTAAAGATGAAGGGTCAGCTGAATGACCGACCAAAAGAATCAAGGTCTAAAGACTTCCCAGATGGCAAGTGGCCCACTAGTAGACATCCCACCACTAATCAAAATGTAACCGGAATTGAGAAATGTCGCCGTATGTTGGTAGCGAGGAAATTTAAGAGTCGGACCTGCAGTCCAGACACCAGTTTGAGGATCAAAAAATTCCGTTTGGTTTAAAGCTGCAGAGGCTCCATCCATCCCACCCAATACCATGACCCTTCCATCTGGAAGAGCTAGAGCAGTATGATAATTTCTAGCGTGGGCCATAGGTGCGCTCAGAGTCCATGTGTTGGTCGCAGGATCAAAAATCTCAGCACTATTTAAATAACCTGAATTACCCTGGCCACCTATAATCATGACTCGTCCATCATTCAATTTAACCATTTGAGCATAGACTCTTCCTTCAGTTAGAGTTCCTACAGCAGTCCAAGTGTCCATAGCTGGATCATAAATTTCAGACGTATTTCGCATAGGGGCCATTGGAAAGGCCGCAGGATTATGGCCACCGGCCACTAAAACTTTGCCGTCATTCAGCTTCACCATGGAATGTACGGCCCTCGCTTCATTCATAGATGCAGCAGGAGACCAAGTATTCGTAGTTGGATTATAAATTTCAGTAGTGGCCAAACGAGTTGAGGCCGCATTTGAACCACCAGCAATTAAAACTCGTCCATCATTCAAGAGCACAGCAGTTGAGCTAAGTCTTTCTGTTGAGAGGTCTGGTATTTGAGTCCAAGATTCATTAGTGGGATTGAAAATAAAGGCCGTTTTGAGTAAACCACCATCATTCTGACCGGCAGTAACAAGAACTCTGCCGTCATTCAATTTTACGCTGACAGGTCCTATACGTTTATGGCCAATCGCCGTACTGGGCCTAAAGTTTCCCATGAGAGATACATTTACGTCTTGAGTGTACATCAGAGTTTCAGGTACGTAACCGAGGCCTTGCCCCCCAATATGAACAACTCTCCCATCGTTCAATTTAGTTGAACTGAAAAAAACTCTTTCAGAAAAAGGAAGATTATAAATTTCCCATGAGTTGTCTGCTGGATCAAAAATCACCGAATCTCTTAGTACCGCCGTGGTGGCCCCACCGGAAAAAAGAATTCTTCCATCGCCCATTAGTACTGAGCTGTGATAGAGCCGTTTTCCACTATCATGAAGAATGAATGTCCAAAGATTTGTATCAGGATCAAAAACTTCAACGTGATCGGTTAGATTACTATTAACATTCATTCCGCCAAACAAATACACTTTTCCATTCAATCCTTTCTCTAGCGTAAACTCAATTCTCTCTACGCTAATTTGTCCGGCGGTGGTCCATGCATCTAAAATGGGATCATAAATTGCACTTGTATTACTGGCCATGCCGTAAGCGTATCCCCCCACTACTAGGAACTTACCATTATCGAGAGCAACCATTCTATGGCCCGCTCGAGAATCCAACATGGGCGAGAGAAAAGTCCAGGCACCAGTTAGAGGATCAAATACTTCAACACTACTGAGTGGAGTTCCAGTACTATCAGCACCGCCAGTTACAAACACTCGACCGTCACTTAAAATTCCGATGTCGTGACCTTCACGCTCAGTATTTAAATTTCCAGTCGCAGACCATGATCCTGTCACGGGATCATAGATCTCAACCGAATTAAGAATGCCAGCTCCATTATTACCACCTGTGGCCAGAACTCTTCCGTCCTGTAATTTAATGATGGCGGTATTTGTACGGGCAGAACTCATTGCACCTGTCAGTGCCCAAGTCTCTGTCGCCGGATCAAAAAGCTCACAAGAACTAATTGGTGCACTTGAAACATCAGTTCCACCAACAGCGAGGACCTGACCTGAATTAAGAAGCAATGATTTATGCCACATCCTTCCAATAATAGTTCCAGCGATGACTCTGTTTTTCCCTGCTGCAACGTCGAAAAGTTCTGAAAAAAGAGCGGCATTAAATCCTGTGGATCCACCGGCAACTAAAATGTTTCCATTGTTCAGTTTAGTCGTCGTATGAAGTCCTCGGCCTGCAACTAGGCCTTCTACCAGAATTGGCACCCAGGTGTTCTGCGGAATAACTAATGGAGCATTACCGGTTCCTCCCCCATTATTGGTAGCAATCTTTCCATCAGCTAGATCGATATTAATTTGCTGAAAGTTGCAGGAAACCTGCAGTGAGAGGAGGAACAAGAATAGGGACAAAGGCCTGTTCATGACTTACTTTTCGACGTAAATCAGTCAGGCTTTAAAGAAACCTTAACGCCTTTAGTCCATATTAAGATGGAGCAGCTAACTCTTAATAACTTCGGAAGTGTCTAAACCTTAAACAGCTTAACCAGTGATTATTCCTTCTGCTTTTAGGAGCTCGTAAGCAGAGTCAGAACAATACACATTCGGAACAAAGTTAAACTTCGTTTGAAGATCACTGATGATTGAGTTCTCAACATCTCCTAAAAGTCTCACGTCACCATTATCCATAAGAATCTTGGCCGGATCTCTTTCAAGCAGAAGATTATCGAAGGTCTTAGACTTCACAAGCTTCTTGCGAGACTTAACGAAGATGATATTTTTCTTAGGAAGATCTTCAACGATCCAGTCTTGATCAGTGCCTTTCTTCTTCAGAATTTCTTTGATCTCTTCGATTTTGGCTTCCGCTTTCTTCACGATCTTCTCATAAACTTGATCTTCATCTTGAGAAAGAATTCGTTGTTTAAACTCTTCACACTTCACAGTACGAGGGGCCTTACCAAATAGAAGGCTGAAAGCAAGGTCCTTGATGCGAGGATTCTTATCGAACTCACCACTTGTGTAATAGTGGTGAACCTGATTCATGAAATACTGATCATTAAATGTATAGAACTTGTCCGGATCATTCGCAATGAAGTCCATCAGCTGAGAGTAAGTATAGATCTTGCCCTTCTCCAGCATGTAGAACGTCAGTTCTTCAGCGATAGCATCGAAGCGAGCACCTCGAGCTGAACGCACCACTTGCGAGTACCAGGCGAATCTCGCCATCAAGAAATCTTCAACAGCGTGAAGAGCATTATGGTGAATCGCCACGATTTCTTGTCCATTAACTTCAGCAACGCGGAAGTGATGAAGAAGATAATCACGGTCATAAGTCCCGTACTTAATGCCAGAATAATGAGCATCACGAAGAAGATAATCCATTCGGTCGCAATCCACTTCAGAGTGAAGAATCTGGTTTGCAAGAACGTTCGGATCAATCCCTTTCACAAGATTAGAAATCTTCTGAGGATCAAGGCGATACTTTTTCAGGATATAAGTGATCCCACGTGGGTAATCAGTGTTCTTGATGATGTATGAACCCAAGTGCTCGTGATCATCCGGGTGGCCCTTACCATTTTTCTCATGGGTCGTTTCACCGTAACGGATGTAGGCCATCTCAGTTGTATGCGAGAACATAAATGTCCCCAGATCATGCAAGAGGGCCGCAAGACGAATACTTTGATGAAAGGCCTTTTCTGGCGATTGAATCTTATCATCGAAGAGATCAGACTCAGGCACTGCCTTCCCTAGCCTTTGAAGAATCTTGTGAGCATTGAACATCACGCCAATTGAGTGGCCATAACGAGAATGCTCGGCTCCAGGGAACGTATAGAACGTGAAACCCAATTGCTTAATCCAACGAAGACGCTGGTAGAAAGGAGTGTGGATGATTTCCCATTCAAGATTTGTTAAGTGAATAAAGCCGTAAAGAGGATCAAAAACGATTTTGGTTTTTAGCGATACTTCCATGTGGTCCCAAAATAAAGAAGGGCCCCATTCTTAGGGCCCTTGTTAGAAATTTTTTACTGAAGAGTCTTAGAGCGTTTGCCTTTGCGAACTTTGGCAACTTTGCTGATGGCGTATTCCATCAACATGAAAGCTTCACGGCGAAGTCCATTGTCATGGATGTAGCGGTAGAAGTTTTCGATATCACCGTTTGAGCGGAAGTTTTTGATCGTCATTACTTCTGGTGCTGCTCCGGCTTTTTCATCTGTATTTGTTGTTTTAGACATATATGGCTCCTAGTCGTGTTATTTTACTTTTTTCTCTCTAACTCTTCAATTTTTTTTATTGTTCACGAGCTTCGATTAGGCCGTAGCTGTGAAGTTTGTTGTAAAGAGTTTTCACTGTAATTCCAAGAGCTTTAGCTGCACGTGTTTTATTCCCACCTAAATGATCAAGAGTGTCAATGATGTGCTTCTTCTCAAGATCAAACAGAGTGAACTCAACATATTTAGCAGGAGCTTCAACTTTCTCAACTTTTACTTCTACAGCGAACTCAGGAAGGTGTGAAGCTTCGATGTATTGGCCGTCAGTTAGGATATAAGTGCGCTCCATAATGTTTTTAAGTTCGTGTGCATTTCCTGGCCAGAAGTAAGAAGTTAGCTTCTCAATTGCACCAGAAGTTAGAACTTTCTTCTCAGCTTTACCAGAGTTAAGGAAGTGCTCGGCCATGACTTTGATATCGTCGTGACGCTCTTTCAGAGAAGGGATCTTAAGAGCTACAGTGTTAAGTCTGTAGAAAAGTTCTTCTTTGAATGAACCAGCTTCAACAAGATCTTTTAGAGATACTTTTGAAGTTGCGATAAGACGTACGTTAAGAGCAATTTTTTCTTCAGTATCAACCGCGATCATTTCACCAGCAACTAGAGCTCTAAGAAGCTTAGTTTGGATATATTGAGAAGTTGAACCGATATCGTCGATGATAAGAGTACCACCGTTAGCTTGAACCATCAGACCTTTAGAAGAGAAGATCTCACGGTCAAGTTGTACTTCATTGAAAGCACCACAAGATGCTACAACTACTCCACCTTTACGGCCTGACCAAGTGTGGATTTTACGAGCTAGAATCTTCTTACCAACACCGTGGTTACCTTCTAGAAGAACCGGGAAATCCTGACCAGCTACTTTCTTAGCAGTCTGTACGATTTCAAGGAAGTTCTTAGAAAGACCAATCATTTGTGAGTTATCTTCAAGACCTTTTGTAACCTGGATTTCAACACGGTTAGAAAGTTCTTTTTCTTTAGCTTCGATTTTGCACATTAGCTCACGGTTAAGGTTTTTCGCCATAAGGTAAAGGTGCATGTTACGGATCGGAGACTGAAGTTGAGCAAGGATATCGTTAAGGATTACGATTTCGCCTTCACCAAAGTTACGATCTTTTTTAGTAGATTGAACGTTGATTGTACCGATTACTGAACCTTCAACCATGATTGGCATACAAAGCTCAGCTTCAACAGCGTCGTCACGTAGACCAGTAGAAGCGATAGGATCACGCTTTACTGAGTTAGAGTAGTAAGCTCTTTTCATACGAGCTACATATCCAGAAAGACCTTGGCCTTTGTTTAAAAGTTTTGCAGAAGAAAGTGCGTGACCATTTTCTGATACAAGACGAGTACAACCATCTGAAAGAACTTCGAAACCAAGAACTTTGTGCTCGTTCATTACGTCTTGAACGAAACCAGAAAGCTTTGAGAAAAATACTACTTCATCTAGGTTTGAAAGAAGAACTGTCGAAAGAGTAGCAAGTTCGTTTTGGATTGAAGCTGTTTTCATGTTGATCCCCTTTACACTTATTATCTAATTTCGTTTAAAAATTACACAGTGCGTTGATAGGGAGATATTACAGGCTGCCTGAAAAATTTACAAGACTATTTTGCTGCAGTGTTTAAAAAATCTTCAAATTTTCTAGTAAATTCTATAGGTTAGTCCACTGAGGAGAGAAACAGCGGCCGAAATCCTGGGTTAATTGGCCCAAAATCTCACCTTCTCTGTTCATAATGTATATATCTTGGACGGCCTTGCGGTTAACTACGCGTTTAGATGTAAAGATAATGAACTCTCCATCTCCTGAGTAGCTAGGCTCTTCATTTGATCCGAAGTTCTTAGTTAGACGAACTAAGTTATTACCATCGGCCCCAATACGATAAAGATCAAATCCATTGTCCACCCATGAAGTGAACGCGATCTCTTTACCATCTGGTGAGAAACGAGGAGCAGCGTTGAATTGACCTACGAACGATACACGCTTCACACTCTTCTCTGTATCAGAAGGATCCATGGTATAGACGTGAGCGCGGCCAGGACGATTAGAAAGGAAGGCCATCATCTTACCATCACGAGTAATAGATGGATCTACATCATCACCATAATGAGAAGTAACCTTCTTCATGGCGCCAGTTGCAGTATTCATTTCGTAGATATCAGCATTACCGCTATACGAAAGAGTTAGGTAGATAAGACCTTCATTAGCACTGAAAATCGCTCCAGAGTTGATTCCTGGGCGCTCAGAGATGGTCGTCATCTTTTTTGTTTTAAGGTCAAACATCTTAAGATCAATGTTTTTAATCATGCGAACTTTGTTGCGAGAAAGATCTTTTTTAGCAGCAATTAAAGAGAACATCACCTTAGAGTTGTCCGGAGAAATCGCCGGTGATATCACTACGGAATTGAAGTTCGTAAGCTTATCTACACGACGGCCATCGAAGTCCATAATATAAAGTTCTTTCTCAATGTCTCTGCCCTTAGTTGTACGGTCAGAAACGAAAACGATCTTTGAATTAAAGATTGATGCCTTACCCGTGATTGAACGGTAGATGGCGTCTGAAATTTGGTGACCCATGCTTCTTAGTTCGCTCGGGGCCACTCTCCAGCTTTTTGAAAGAAGCTCTTTATTAGTAAGGACAGACCACACTTTTACCTTCGCTTCAACACCAGCACCGGCGTTGCCCATTTCCGTTGCCACGAAATAAGTCACACCACCGGCCTTCCACTTTTCTACGTCCGGAAAGTTATAGCTCTTCTTCCCTTTGTCCGAATAATCAACTGTGTTGAATTTATGCTTATAGAAAATGAAGTCATTTCTTAGAACTTCTGTAAGCTCTGAAGCAAGACGCTTCTGATCCCCAGTAAGGTTATTGAACTCAGGATCATCAATTACAAGTTTATCCTTATCTTGTTCGGCCGCGCCCACTGCGATCACTGCATCTTGAGCAAACACAGAAACCTGGAACAACACTACGAATAGAGCAATAATAAGTTTCATATAAACCTCTATAAAGGGAATCCTAAGATAATTCCTGAATTAGTTAAACGAGCTCCCACTTCAGCGCTTGGCTGAGGGAATGAAGCGTCTCGAATCGCCTTCTCTGCACGACTGTCAAACTCGGGAGTTCCAGATGACTCCTGGAGTTCGAGTTTTAAGAGTTTGCCGGCCGGAGAAAGATAAATTTTGATACGACAACGAAGATCTTTTTCCATTAAGTAACTAGGTAGTTTCCAGAATGGACGAATGATACCGGGAAGATTCTGAACGTAGGCCGAAAACTCTGAGTTCTGCTCGTCAGTGTAATCACCAACTAGTGCTGAACCTTTTGAAAGACGGTTACCTTCAATAATAAGAGAATCAAGGTTCTTATCACCAGTGGCCGCTGCAGCACCCTTTTTCTGGGCCTTGGCAGTTACCTTCTTGCTGGAGTAATCGCTCAACATGTTTAAGAAGTTGGCCTTTTTCTTTTTGTCCTGCTCCTGAATCACCAGATCATCTTTCTTGATCACATCTTCAGTCTCAGGCTTAGTTTCTTCTTTAACACCTTTAGCAACTTCAGGTTGTTTCTCAATAATAGGTTCTGCCTGCATCTTCTTCAGTTCTTGAACCGTGAATTTTGGCATGCCTACGACATCAACACGCACTGAAGAACGGATGACTTCAACATCACCGTTTTTCCAAACTTTCGAAATGAGCTCGCCACCTGCAAAACAAAGCAGGAACAAGGCGCTGTGGGCACCAAGCGAGATCAGAAAGTTTTTATTAAAATCATCAGTCTTGGAGAACATTATTCTTTACTCTTCTCCACTTCAGTCACGAGAGCGATGTTACTTACGCCGGCCTTTTTAAGGTTGGCGATAAGCTTTGCAACTTTTTCATAACGAAGGCTGTAATCAGCACGGAGATAAACCACTTCTGTTTTACTTTCTTTTAGCTGTTTCAAAATCGCTGGTACCAGGTCTTTTGAAGCAACTGAGTTTTTACCAATGAAGAATTGCTCGGCCTCAGTGATGGAAAGAATCACAAGCTCCGGACGAAGACCCACGTTGTTCACTTTTTGAGTCTTAGGAAGTTTTAGATCAATTCCGCTGAAGAGCATTGGTGCAGTGACCATAAAGATCACCAGGAGCACCAGCATCACGTCCACAAGTGGAGTAACGTTAATGTCTGAAACAGGTCCTTTTTTACCAGACCCCATGTTCATACCCATGGATTAGTCCTTCTTAATCAGGATCGTACGCTCAATCAGGTTAAGGAAGTCTTGTGAGAAAGATTCCATCTGAGAATTGATGCGAGCAATTTGATTGTTGAATAGGTTGAAGAAACATACTGCCGGGATAGCGGCAGCAAGACCTACAGCTGTTGCAACAAGTGCTTCCGCGATACCAGGAGCAACCGCTTCAATACTACCGCCACCCTGAGATAGACCAGAGAAAGCGTCGATGATCCCCCACACTGTTCCAAATAGTCCAATGAATGGAGTGATTGAACCGATTGAAGCAAGAGTTGAAACTCTTAGATCCATTTTTTCGTTAGCAGAGTTGTAACCAGTTTTAAGAGCTCGCTCCAGAGACTGGAAGCCGTGATCAGCAAAGTACTGAGCAAGATTGTTCTTACCCGCATTGCTTAATTTTTCGCTTACTTTATTAAGCTCATCGAAACCACGACGAAACATAAGACTCATTGTTGAATCATGGTTCTCATTCGCTTCACGATTAATTTCAGTGATTGAGTTCGTCTTCTTGAAGAAGTCATTGAACTTATCATTGGCCTCAGTTACGGCCTTAAGCTCTTTGTACTTCTGCCAGATGATGGTCCATGAAAGCACAGACGAAAGGATAAGAAGAAGAAGAACGAATTTAACGACAAGGCCAGAGTCCCAAAGGATTTGCCAAATGTTTAAGCCATGCATGTTTTAAAACCTCAACGTAGAAGCTTGCGGGTAGAAATTACAATTTGATCCCGGTATTTATAATAACAAAAAGATACCATCCAAATTGCGGCTAGAAAAGCCAAGTTGAGTTTTGTTTTTACAGTGAACGGTGAAAAGTCATCTCCCCACACTGGATCCATTCCAAACAAAGATCCCATCGGGGCAACAAACACGACAAGAAAACAAACTACATTGCTCCAACTCTTAAAAGATTTGCCTGAAAGGTACATAAGAGTTGAAAAACAAAGAACCACATAAGGTAGTAGTTCATAATAGTCAGGAACACTCAGGCGAAATCCAGCAGAGAAAAACACTGTGTAGATGAGACTCAGCCATCCAAGACTCGGCTGTTCTTTTTGGTTGAGAACATCATCCAAATAAGCGATCACAATGAACTCGATACCAAAGAATAAAAAAAGTCCGAGGAAAGAGGCCAAATGGTAATACCAGTAACCTAAATTCTGACCGGTATACACCACCCCACTAAGACTGAGATAGCTTGCGATCATAAAAAATGAAATAATGATCGCCTTTGGCTCCGGCCAGCGCACGAGTTCGCGAATGAGTTCACGAATAGACTTCAATTGATAAAGACGAACTTTGAACCAGCGATTCAAGAGAAACAGTGAGAGAAGCTTCCCGAAAATCAGGATCTCCCAATGGTTATTGTGAAGCCATGATTCAACAATGCTGATTTCGTGATCAAGGAGGAAGTGAAAGAACGCACCTATCGAAGTCAAAATGATTACGATCACCACATAAAGTAGCTGGTAGGCCCCGTAATACTTAACGTTCTTTAAGAGATTGCCTTCAAACATTAGAGCACTTTCTCTTCGGGTGAGAGCCACTTCACTTGCATCTCAGGTGAAGGATAAAGACGAACATAGTCTTTATATTGAACATTTACTTTGATGAATCGATCGATCTTCCCTAAAAGACGGAAGTAAGTGTTCCAAAGTTCAGGATTCGATTTCAGGAAAGCGTCCATCTTTTTGGTAATTTCAAACTGCTGCTGAAAAGTATAACCTTTCTGATTCACCTGGTTGGTGTAGTTCTTCAGAAGCTCTTCCACCATCGAAAGGTCCGGTTTAGAACCGTAAAAATTGGTTCCAGCGAGTTTCGTCATTTTTTCAGTGGCCACGTTCTTTTTAAAGTAACCGGCCTCAAGACGAAAGTAATCTTCCAATAGAAGAAGTGAAATTTCTAATTTAGATAGATCCAACGAACGAACAAATGGAACGGACAGGATAAAGATCATCTCTTCATTTCCAGGAAGTGCCGCTCGTACAGTGGTAGGAGTATTGAGCATCAGGATCTTGAATTTTTTTTGATAGAAACCAAGTTGCTGCATGATCTTTTTGAAGTTTTCTTCCAGTCCATAGTCTGGTTTTTCAAAGTCCCAGTTTAAGAGCTGAGCGTTTTTCACCAGCCAGTATTCAGAAACAAATCCCCATAACTCAGATTCAGTTGGATAGTTGTATCTACTCTTCTCTACCTGGGTCTGTTCTTTCTTAAGAACTTGAACTTGCTTCTCTTTATTCTTAGCGGCCTGAGAGAGTCCATCTTGCTGAAGGACTTTTTTAATGCTCTTGAAGTTTACGACCTCAAGCTCTTTCTCTTCCTGCAATTTCTCAGTCTGAGCGATGGCCGAAAAGGCAAAGAGTCCAAGGCAAAGACAAAAGAAGTTCTTTTTAGTTAACACGGGTTTCCCCTTGTACGTACTGGTCGTTTAAACGGCCCCAGTAGTAGAGTTCTGAAAGATCCATATTAAAGGCATCAAAAAACTTCGGATACTTGCCCTGAAAACATTCTGGTCTCTTCTCTGCAAGAAATCTCTTCAACACAAACCCGCGGTAGTCCGCGACTTGTACATAGGCCCACTCAGGACCTGCAGAAACTTTTGAGGACTCAATCACCTTCACCGGATGAGAACACTGGATCGTCGTTAAGCTCGCCGAAGTTTTAACTGAAGATTGATGAACATGTCCGAACATGGGAGTGAAGTAAAACACCCCTACGACTTTTTCGTCGGTCGAAACAGTTTCAGCAAAAAGCAAACTTGGGAGCAAGAGGATCCACCACATCTTTATACCTTCCAACGGAACTGGATCGTTTCCCAGTTGTGACACTGAGGACATCTCCAGAAAATTTCGTCCGAGTTATAACCACATTGTGAACAATAGTGACGAGTAAGTGAGTTATGAAGGTTATTCAGAAGCGCTTTGGTATGGGCCAAAGCTTCGTCAACCTTACCTACTTCAATAAGGATCTTAATATATTCAACTTTAAGCACATCACTCTGACCGTGATTTTTCATCCAATCATCAAGAAGTGAGAACGCATCAGTTGTTCTCTGAAGGTCTTTCAATAGACGAATCTTTGAAAGCACAACAGAAGGAGAACTCATAAGATCAACATCTTTAAGACCTAAGAAATAAGTCTTAAGTTGATTCAGGCGCTCTCTATATTCATCTTTCTGCGGAAGCTTAGGATTGAACTGATCCAATGATACGAAAATAAAAGTCGCATACATTGGGTGCTCTTTCAGAAGCTCAAGAAGAATGCTGTTGGCGTTCTCCATGTTTCCAAGCACAAGATAAAGTCTTAAACGAAGGATCTTTGCCGATACTGATGGAGCAAAACGAAAAGCATCTTCCAGTTCTTCGGCACAGGCCTTGAACTGACCTTTATCAAAAAGAGCTTTCGCTTTTTGAACCAGGATATGTGAAATGGTTTCTGATTGGTTCTCCTGCCCTACTTTTGAAAGCATGATGCGGTAGTTGTAGGCCTGGTCCCAATCTTCGGTATCTTCAAAAATTCTACAAAGAGCAAGAATCACATCGTGTTGATCACGATTGATTTTTAAAACGTCTTTATAAGTCTCAACCGCTTTATCAATGAAACCACCCTTGTCAAAATCCAGGGCCAGTTCTTTCAAAGCAAGAAGTCGAGTTGATTCAGAAATACTTTCGCGGGCAATCAGTGAACGGTGAATGGAAATCGCCTTCTCAATCTCTCCGTTAGACCGGAAAAGACCACCGAGTGCGAAATAAGTATCAATCGTTTCACGATTAAGATCTACGGCATTCAGGAACTCTTTAATCGCGAGGTCTTTGTTACCATCAATTAAGTATTGAGTAGCATTTAAGAAGATGCGTGACTGGGCCTCAAAAATAGAATTGCGATATTTCTTAGAGAGCTTGACTGCTTTATCACGTTCGATCACGTAGTGATAAATAAGCACAAGTGTGATCACCACTGCCACAACTGTGAGTGCGTGATCCTTTCCCCAATCTAGAAGAAAACTATAATCCATTCGGGTCCCTACGGTTTAAAGAGGTACGCCGGCGTGGTCTTCGTCTCTACTTTGTTTTTGATAAATGAAAGAGTATCTTCAGTATCTTGCAAAAATTCAGAGAGAGAAAACTTTTTACGTGCCGGTTTCATATAACGAAGAGCAAACTTCCCTTCGAGTTTCATTTCTTTATGGATGGCACGGCCTGCCTGCCATAAGCTTCCCACTTCATCTACAAGACCAAGTTCTTTCGCCTCGTATCCGTGGAAGATCTGACCTTGAGCAAGTTCAGTAATATCTTTTTTCAAACGGTCCTTACGAACAGCTGAGATATCGTCCATGAATTGTTTATGAGTTCCAGCAAGAAGTGTTGTTAAGAACGCACGCTCTTCTTCAGTCATCGGACGACCAGGGTTACCAATGTCTTTATAACGGCCGGCCTTGATTGTTTCTTGCTTATACTTTGCCCATGCGAATAGTTCAGAAAGGTCCGCCATCTGCATGATCACGCCGATTGAACCAGTAAGTGTTCCTGCATTGGCCCAAATCTTACGAGTAGCTGCACCGATGTAGTAACCACCAGAAGCGGCAACTGTACCAAATGAAGCGTAGATAGGTTTTTTCTTATCGATACGTCTCACCTCTTCATAGATCTCTTGAGTTGGGGCAACTGCACCACCGGGAGAATCAATGCGAAGGATGATCGCTTTGATTTCTTTATCTTCTTCGGCCGCAAATAGCATCTCAACAACTTTCTTCGATTCCATGATTTCATTTTCAATTGGAATCACGGCGATTGGTGCTGACTTTGAATCCATCAGACCTTCACCCATCGAAGTTGTTTGCTTTAGTTGCGAAACTGTATAGAAAGCAAAAATGAGGAACACAAAAAATAGAACAGTAACGAGGATAAATATACCAACTATCCCTTTGGATCTTTCACGGCTCAAGCGGAACTCCTTCCCTAAGTTTCCAGAGCCTTAAGTATATCTAACTTTTAGATAAAAGTGAAAAGATTGTCCTAGAAATGGTAGCCCTTGTTAGCACAAGCGGCCTCTTTCTGGCTCACCTGTTGAAGAAGCCAAGAGTTGGGGCCGAGTGAAGCACTCTGCTTAATTCTGTCGTATTCACGTGCATACTGCTCAGCAATTCCTACACCCTCAACCACAACCAGAGTCTCGTCATTGATGTAGTTTGCCGCTTCGGACCAGTTCTGAGAACCAACGATTACGGCCCTACGGTCAACAACTGCAAATTTATGATGGAGCATGTCACCTTTTGGAAGGTTGGCATAGCCCGCTTCTTGAACTGGATTTCTCCAAGGATTGTTATCTGGTTCGTACTCACACTTCTGGTTTAAAAGTGCGATGCCCATAAGATCTAAAAGTTCAGAGTATTCACGGAAAGCAAATGACGGCTGAATGATGACCCCGATATTCACGCCAGCATCATGTCTTCTTTCCATGACGTCAGCGATCTTTTGATCAGAGAAAACAAACAGGGCCGCTTTGATTGATTGAGTAGAACGCGAAAGAACTTTTGCGATCAGACCATTCACCGATTCTTCCCAATTAAATCTTGCCGAAGTTGGCGAGAATTGAACCGTTAACTTAACTCCACGAACTGAAACAGTTTGTGGTGGACGGTAGGCCTTATTTTGACCGTAGTTACCACGACGGCCGTTACCCCATAGTTGAGCAAATTCTTGAGTAAAGATTTGAGCGAACTGAGCGCTTTGAACTACCAGCATTGAGTTGGCGTTACCACGAGATTGCGGAGCCAGGATATCACCATGGATACAGCTCATGGTGAAGTTGGCCGTACTCACAACCGTCGATTTTCCGTCTACGATCATGAATTTATGGTGCATAAGTCCCGAGCCACGAGATCCATCAAATGTATCATCCATGAGAGGCACTTGGGCAGCACGAAGCATATAGATAGCATCACGAGTTTCTTGTTCGCTCTTTTCAATTCTGCCGTTACGATTAAGGTCTACGAAAGCAACCAGATCATTTACACGAGTTGCTTCATGCTCATTATCGCCGGCCGTATCACGTTGAGACATAACATCGAAGTTATAACTATCTTCAATCACCAGACGAACATCCACACCCTGTTTCTTTTTATTGATAAGGGCCTGAGCAATTAGTGGAAGACGAATTTCTTGAACGGCTACGTAGATACTTTTTTGAGCAGAGGCGATTTGATCAAGGATCACGGCCTCAAGGTTGTCACCATTACGAGTAATGTTGCGATAAGGATCTGTATAACGAGTGCTTGTTCTTTGATTAAAATATGCAGACACACTTCCAAAAGCAGAAGTTGTGAAAACGAAGCTTAGTGCTAATAATTGCCAGTACTTCATAAAGACCTTCCAAGTACGAATATATCAACGAGACTAATACCTGACTTAAACTCTCCTAATACATGGTGGTATGTCATCCAAAAAATGAGATTTAACAAAATCCTGACCTTTTTACCCGGTCTATCTAATTGAAATTTGGTCTCTACTACAGTTTTTATTCAAAGCTCCGATAGGAATTTATGGGTGCCGCTGCGCCCTTAAGCTAAGGAAAGGTATTTTATGGTTAAGAATTTAATTTTATTAGGACTTCTTACTTGGGTTAGCTTTTCGTACGCAAAACACCCTGTTGCCCAAGAATCAATGGGTGACGCTGAATCCTATAAAGTCGAAAAGGCCGTGGAAGAACAGGAAGCTCAACGTTCAGTTGCTGGTGAGAAAATCAAAAAGCAAAAGAAAGTTCAGCATGGTGACTCTCCTGCGAGAGAACCTATGGGCGAACCTGGTTCTGAAGTACGCTACTGGCAATACTCGGAATAACTTTCGGCTCTGAATCTTTGCTCCAAAGGTTCAGCTTATCGAACTCACTCTTCAGCTGTCCGCATGCCGCGAGGATATCACTACCCTTCGTCGTGCGGATGGTGCATGTAAATCCACGCTTAATCATCTGATCCAAGAACCACATGATCTTCTGCTCTGAAGGACGCTTGTATTTCGAGCCTGGGAATTCATTGAATGGGATAAGATTGATCTTCGACTCTTTCGAGTTAAGAAGATTTGCCAAAGCTTCAACGTCTTCAAGACCATCATTCATACCATCAATCAGAAGGTACTCATAAGTGATACGGCGGTGAGCTTTAAGAGGAATCATCTTGATCGCTTTGAAGAGACGTTCAAGATCATACACTTTATTGATTGGCATTAGTTCAGTACGAACATCGTTACGTGCTGAGTGAAGTGAAAGAGCAATGTTTACTGGTGGGAAATCGATGGCAAGTTTTTCAATTGCTGGAACCAGACCAGAAGTTGAAAGTGTAATACGACGCTGGCCAAGTCCCATGCCCTTCTCGCTCATGAAAATCAGCGTGGCCTTTTTCATGTTCTCGAAGTTGTGAAGAGGTTCACCCTGACCCATATAAACGATATTCGTAAGTTTCTCCTCTGGAGAAACGTTCTGGATCAACCAGTTTTGGATCGTGATGTATTGAAGAACAACTTCACTTGCTTTTAAGTGACGTTTAAGACCTTGAGTGGCCGTGTGACAGAAAGTACAACCAACCGCACATCCAACTTGTGAAGACACACAAAGTGTCAGTCGATCACGGGCCGGAATCGCAACTGTTTCCACAGTCTGACCATCAGTCATTTTCACCAGAAATTTACGAGTGCCGTCTTTTGAAAGACCATGCCACACAACTTTTAAAAGAGTGAAGTCATAGTTCTCAGCGAAGAAGTCTTTGGCCTTATTTGAAACGTTCGACCATTCTTTCGGATCGTAGACATACTTCTTGTATACCCAATCAAAAATCTGGGTAGCACCAAAAGGACTAAATCCCTTCTCTGTTAAAAGGGCCTTTAACTCGTCATAAGTAAGATCGAAAAATGATGGTTTCATAGATGCAGTATAAGTAGTGGAATGCACACCCATTTGCAAGGAGAAATGGCCAGAGTGGTTAAGTTTACAATGAGTGGATTTGTTCAAGAGATTCGGGGAGTTACCTCCCCTAAAATTAACTAAAAAGCTTTCCGAACAGACCTTTTTTCTTCTGAGCAGCTTCGTTGATGATTTTCTCACCATACTTTTGGAAAATGCTCTGAAAACTCGCCAGATCCTTCGCTCCATCCAGACCAATGTTGTAGTCTTGGACCGAAATAAGCTGAACATCCGGAGCATTTAGTTCCTGACTTACTCTTAAAGCGAAGTCTTTCAAATCATCAAGATTCAAAAATGTCAGCGCCTGATGATCAGCATTCGGAACTGATTTAGAAAGTTCCTGAAGCATCGAGCGATCAATAAAACCTTGATCATCAAAAAAATAAACCACGTGATAACTTGCTGGTTTAAATTCCTCATCTTGATTTTGGGACGTCTGAAAATGATAAATAAGATTAAGCATCAGGCCTCCTCATAATGGCCAAAATCCAGAGCGATTTTTCCATTTGGAAGAAGCTCTACATCCACTCCATCCGGAGTTGATTTTGCCTGGGCCTTAATCGGATCGATCATTCTCATAAAGGCAAAATGCTTGTGAGTCTTAATCGAAATAATTTTTTTGTAGCTGGTTGGATTATAAAAATTCACGCGACGAACATCCAGATATGAAAGTTCATGTGGAGTTGTTCCACGAATTCTCCAAAGACTAAAAACATCATCATCCATCTGAAGTTCAGGTTGAACGAGATTCAAATATCGGAAAATGTGCTGCCAGAATTTTTCTTTTTGCGGCTCAGAAAGAAGTTTTTCACCTTCAAAAGTAATGAATCTTCCCTCTCCCAGCTCCACAATATTTGTGGTCGTAAGATAATTCACGGACTGCATTTTAAGATTATTCTCGAGTAAGAAAATTTGCAGTCTCTTATCGAGATCCGGATGAAGTCCTTCCAAATCAAGAAGGATTCTCTGGCCCATAAGAAAGAGTTTCAGGATCTGACCGAACTTCGTGCGATCAAGATCGCGACCATGGAAAAACTTGATTTTGTCGTGATGAACATCGATCCACTCAGGAGTGAATTCTAACTCTTCATGACGCTGATAGAGCCAGCGAAAGTGTTTATCCAGGAAAGCTGTCAGACCCAATCTTTGGAACTGTTCTGAGACTCTTCCACCAAAAAGCGAGATCACACCGAAAGGTCTAAATTCCTCCGTGAGTTCCGCTCCGTAGCTTTCATAGTTGTAGCGTTCAGCGATCTCGCGACTGCCGAAATGCTCTCCTAAAATTCTTTCCAGAGAATCTTTCTTCTCTTTTTGAGTGAGAAGCGCACTTGTGATCCACTGGTGATTCACATAATGATTGAAAAGATCTTTGGTGTATTCAAGTTGAGATTTACCGCCATCAAATGAGCGTTCAATCGTTTCCTTAGGACCCGCGCCTAGAGCGACAATCTTCTGAACTCCACCCCAAAATGGTGCAAGTCCAGCTTCCGCGGTCGTCTTAAACAGTGACAGAACTTCTTCCGTGAAAGTTTCTTTTAATTGCGCCTCACGCTTTGTTTCAGTGAGATCATTTCCATTAGGATTGTTTTTTTTCAGATAACGAGAAAAACCCTGCTCGAAGGCCAGAGAACGATCTTCCATGAAAGAAATGTTCTTTCCGTCCTGGTAGTACGAAAATTGAGCGCCCCACACCGATGCTTTGATTTTTGAAGAGGCCAGGAAACTTCCGAAGGCCTTTACGAATGAAGCAAAAGATTGGAAAACTTTTGGTTCAAAAAATGAATACATCTTATTGAGCTTCTGCTCCTGATCAAGCACGGCCAGGTGAACCCCTTCCGTATTGACACTCATAACTCGTGCGGCAGGAACCGGCACTCCACCATTTGGTAAAAATGGGGCCGGAGTGAGAGGTAGAATCCAACAAAACTTACGGCCATGGTGCGTTAACAATTGAGTCAGACGCAGAATGTCTCGTTCAGGTTGAATGCGACCAAAATCCCACTCAGTGGCAGACTCGGCATGAAATCCCCAGTAAAGAGGAATAAAAACCACTTCATGTGGTTGGAACTGGAGGATTCGGCTCTCCCAAAGTGCAGCAGAAGTCTTCCAATAAAAGAACCACTGTTCACCTGGTCGTACCGGATCACCGTTCTTAGAAGAATCTTCCAAATAACTCAAAAATGACTCCGAAAATAAACGCAAAGTTACTGTCATTTTAGCTTAATAAAGAGGGAGAAGTGTATCAAAATATGCTCACCTTGATTTGATTCACAAAAACTGATTTTTCCGCTACACTTTGCATCTCAGAAAAAGGAAGTCTATATGTGGTTTTTCACTCCAGAAGAAAAAGAAATTCAAAAAGTTTGTCGCGACTTCGCTCGTAATGAATTAGCTCCATTCGCTGAAAAGCATGACAACGAAGAGACCTTTAATCTAAAGGCCTTCAAACATATGGGAGACCTTGGTCTTCTCGGTATCACGGCCGACCCGGAATACGGTGGAGCTGGCATGGGGGCAGTTGCTGCCACAATCGTTATGGAAGAATTTGGTAAGGCCTGCGCAGGTTCTACCCTGTCTTACCTTGCTCACACGATTCTTTGCGTGAACAATCTGAGCAACAACGGTTCTGCTGAACAAAAAGCAAAGTATCTTCCAAAACTTATTTCTGGTGAGCACATCGGTTGTATGGGAATGAGTGAACCAGAATTCGGTTCAGATGCTGTTGGTATGCAAACAAAAGCAGTAAAGACTGGTGACTTCTACGAAATCACTGGTAACAAAATGTGGATCACAAACGCTCAGTATGCTGACATCGTTTATCTCTATACTCGTACAGGTCCAGGTAAAAAAGATCTTACGACTTTCATCGTTGAGAAAGGCACACCTGGTTTCTCGGTTTCGAAAGAAATTCACAAAATGGGTATGCGCTCTTCTCCAACTGGTGAGCTTTCATTCCAAAAATGTAAAGTACCGGTCGCGAACCGTGTAGGTAACGAAGGTGATTCAACCATTCACATGATGAAGAACCTTGAGCTCGAGCGTATTACAATCGCTGGTATCTCTCTTGGTATCGCGCAAGCTTGTCTTGATCAGTGTGTGAAATATGCTGGCGAGAGAAAACAATTCGGTAAAAACCTTGCTCACTTCCAGATGATCCAAAAAATGATCGCTGAGATGTATTCAGAAACAGAAGCGATGAGACGTATGCTTTACACTGTTTGTTATGAATATGATCACGGTAACAAATCAAATAACCTTGCTTCTGCAGTTAAACTTCAGCTTCCAAAAATGGCGACGAAGATCGCCCTTGATGCCATCCAGCTTCACGGTGGATACGGCTACTCTCGCGAGTTCCCGGTTGAGCGCATGATGAGAGATAACAAGCTGAATGAAATCGGCGCAGGAACAAACGAAGTGATGATTATGATCATCGCGAAGAACCTTCTTTCAGAAGCGCTAAGAGGATAAGATGAACGAATTTCAACGTGAGTTAACTTCTAGTCTAGAAAAGTTTTGTCAGGACAACATCGAACCTCATATGGAGCATGATGATCACGAAGGAAAGTTCCGTATGGAAATTTTCCGTGGTCTTGGTGAATACGGTGTTACAGGTGTAACGCTTCCGGAAGAATTCGGTGGTGCTGGTCTTTCATATCAGGACTATGCTTACGTTCTTGAAACGATCGCAAAATACTCTGTGCCTTATGCTGTGACTGTTTCAGTTTCAAGTATGGTGCAATCCATCCTTCTTAACTTCGGTAATGCTGAACAAAAGAAAAAATATCTTCCTGCCCTAACAAGTGGTGAAGAAATCGGCGCGTTTGCTCTTTCTGAGTCTCACTCAGGTTCAGATGCAGCCAACATGAAAACGACTGCCAAGAAAGTTGACGGTGGTTACATGCTGAACGGTACAAAGATGTGGATCACATCAGGTGGTATCGCTAAAACTTATATCGTGATGGCAAGAACCGGTGGCGAAGGTGCTAAAGGTGTTTCTGCTTTCATCGTTCGCGATGGCGATAAGGGTTTCTCTTTCGGTAAGGCAGAAAAGAAAATGGGTTGGAAAACTTCTCCCACTCGTGAGTTAGTTTTTGAAAACTGTTTTGTTCCTCAAGAGAACCTTCTTCTTGAAGAAGGCAAAGGCTTTAATGTTGCGATGGGTGGACTTGACCGAGGGCGTGTAGCAATTGGCGCCATTGGTGTTGGCTGTGCTCAGCGTGCGCTCGATGAATCAATTAAGTACTCTCTTACGCGTCAACAGTTCAAGCAGGCCATTTTCGATTTTCAGGGACTACAGTTCATGTTATCTGATATGGCAACGGAAACTGAGGCCTCTCGCCTCATGGTTCATTCTGCGGCCCTTTCACTTGATTCCGGTACACCGAACTCTAAACTTTGCTCAATGGCCAAATTGAAAGCTACAGATACGGCCATGAAAGTTACGACTGATGCAGTTCAAGTTCTTGGTGGTGTCGGTTATACATCTGAATATCCGGTTGAAAGATTCATGAGAGATGCGAAAGTTCTTCAGATCGTTGAGGGCACCAATCAAATTCAACGTGTGGTCATCGCCCGCCACCTCAAAAAAGAGTACGAACAACATGCTTAATTGGAAACTTCGATCAAGTCACAAGGCAAAGGTTAATACTCCAGAGCTTGAAAAAGCGATGTCTTCGTATCTGAAGACCCTGTCGTCTCCGGACATTGGCTTTTTCGGACTTCCAAATAGAAAAGACCTGGTTGAAGAAACTCAAAAAGTTTTCAATCAGTTTAAGCACAAAAAATATTTCATTCATATCGGGATCGGTGGCAGTGCCCTTGGTCCTGAAATGCTTCTTTCAGCCTTAGGTAATGGCAGTGGAGTCAAATTTGTTTTCATTAACAATATTGATCCAGACGATATGTGCCGCAAGCTCGATAAAGTTGACATGAAAGAGGCCCTTATCTACGTTGTTTCTAAATCAGGAACAACTGCAGAAACAGTTGCAGCCATGGCGATCCTTATGAACGCACTTAAAGATGCGGGCATCAAAGAGAATCAATACAAAGATCATTTCGTGTTCTGTACTGATCCAGTGAAAGGTGAGCTTCGTAAACTTGGTAAAGAATGGGGCGTTCACACACTTGATATTCCTTCAAATGTTGGTGGTCGTTTTTCAGTTCTAACTCCGGTGGGATTTCTTCCTGCGATGTTCTCGGGCATTAATGTTCAGGACGTTCTTGAAGGTGCGGAAGATATTCAAAGACATCTTTCAGATCCAAAAATCGGCGCTTCGTTTTTCGAACTCGCACAATGGATCAAAGAGCTTCACGATCAAGGTGTTAATCAAACTGTCCTCATGCCCTACTCATCTTTATTAAAAGATTACTCGTCATGGTTCGTACAACTATGGGCAGAGAGTTTAGGTAAAAATGGAAAAGGACTAACTCCAATTCCTGCCTACGGAGCAACTGATCAGCACTCTCAAATGCAGCTTTTCATGGAAGGACCTAACGATAAGGTCATGATGCTGATTGAAGTGGAGAAATTCCATAACGATTACCCTCTAAAAAATTCATTGAGTGGTGAGGCCTTCAAAAACCTCGCTCCTTTTAAACTATCTGACCTCATGAAGGCCGAATTTGAAGGGACTTTAACTGCCCTTCAGGAGAATGGTCGTCACGTGGTTCACCTACAAATTCCAAGCCTTCAGGAAGAGTACGTGGGCCAACTCATTCTATTTGCTGAATGCTTGACTGTTATGGTTGGAGAGCTAATTAAAGTTGATCCGTTTAACCAGCCGGGAGTAGAAGCTGGTAAAAAATACGCTAATGAATGGTTAAAAAACCACCAGTAAATGCCGATAAGCCACTTGCCGCGTCTTGAAGAAAATTTAAGCCGGGCCTAAAATAGTGGGATACAAATTGTTGGAATTTCTGGAGAAGACATGAGCGATGATAAAAACGCCACCGTCGTCATTACCGATATTAGAAAAGCACTCTCTTCATTAGAAGAAGAGGCAAAGCAGAAACCTGCTTGCTTACTAGTAGTTGGTGGCGAACTCAATGGTTCAATTTTTAATTTAAACCTTGGCGAAACTACTGTTGGTCGTAATCCAGATTGTACCATCTCTCTTGATTTCCATGGCGTTTCTCGTCGTCATTTTACGATTGAAGTAACAGATAGTGAGGTCACATTAAATGACCTCGGCTCTGCAAACGGTACTTACCTTAATAACCAGAAGCTAACGACTCCGACAGTGCTTAAGCGCGGTGACGTGATTAAGATCGGTGCCATCGCCATGAAGTTCCTTCCTAAAGGGGATCCTGAGCGTCTGACGTACGATAAGCTTCTTGAAGAGGCCCATACTGACGGTCTTACGAAGTGCTACAACAAAACATTTTTCAATAACCAACTCGAACTTGAAGTTAAGAAATGTAAAGTGACTGGGAAACCACTCTCTTTAATCATCTTCGATCTCGATCACTTCAAGAAGTTGAACGATAATTACGGCCACGATGCGGGTGACTACGTGCTCAAAGAAAAAGCACGTCTGATTCGTGAAAATGGTATTCGCCAGGGCGATATTTTTGCTCGCTATGGTGGTGAAGAATTTTGTATTCTTCTACCTAATACCAACCTAAAACAAGGTTTCGAAATCGCTGAACGACTTCGTAAACTGGTTGAGAAACACGAATTCATCTACGACGGTAAACGTCTTCCGGTAACTGCTTCAATTGGTGTTGCAGATTATCGTCAGGGTGTTGAAAACGGGACTGATCTCTTTAAGCGTGCAGACTCATCTGTTTATAAATCGAAAGAAGGCGGAAGGAACCAAGTTAACTTCTATAAGGCATAGATGGTTTCTGTTCCCCCGAAGATCGATCTACTACCAGAACATCTCATCGATCAGATTAAGGCCGGGGAAGTCATTGAACGTCCAGGTAACCTCATCAAAGAGATCCTGGAAAACGCAGTGGACGCCGGCTCAACTAAGATTGAGCTATCAATCAAGAATAACGGTCTCGATTTAATCTCATTAAAAGACAATGGCCATGGAATGCGAAAGGACGATCTTCCTCTCGCCTTCTCTCGCCACGCCACTTCTAAGATCTCTCGCTTTGAGGATTTATATAAGCTTCGCTCATTCGGTTTCCGTGGTGAGGCCCTGGCCTCGATTGCGGCGATTTCAAAGCTCCACTGTATTTCTCAGACCAGAGAAAGTAAGACCGCCTCTGAGATCAAAATTGAAGGTGGCCTGACTCTCTATCACGGGGAAAGACAAACTGGCTCAGGGACTCATGGAACTGAACTTCAGATTCAGGATCTGTTCTTTAATACTCCTGCTCGTTTGAAATTCATTCAGTCTCAACAGGCCGAGAAGACCTTCATTCGCAAAATCGTATTTGCTTTTATTCTTTCTCGTCCGGAGATCGAGTTTCAAATCAAATTCGATGACGCAGATAAGGACATTTATCCAGGACGTGAAACTCTACGTGAAAGAATCGAGGACATTTTTCCAAAGGCCAAAGAGACCATTCTTCACTCTGAGCGCTTTTATGAAAATAATGAGCTTACTCTATTCTTAATTCCTGGATCATTTAAGGCGCCGGTGAAATTGCAGAACATTTTCATCAATGGCCGTTATATTTTGGATAAACAACTTCACCGTGTCTTGAGTAACGCTCTTGATGCAACTTTTGGTGGAGACGACTTCCACTATGTGGCCCATTTCCATTTGCCGCCAGATACAATCGATGTAAACGTTCATCCTAATAAAACTGTTATTAAGTGCCTTGAAATCTCTAAGATGATTTCTCTCTTAACTTCAACGGTTAAAGAACTGGGTTCAAAACGTCCGGTGAGAGAATCACAGATTCCGGTTGAGGCAATGCCCATGCCGCAGTCCCAGACTTTTTTCGATTCATTTCAAGAAGCGGCCCCTACTCTTCAACAAGAAAGACATCAGTATAACATGGAGGGTTTGTTCTCTCCTCACCGCCTACCAGTGGCAACTGAAGCTGATCTCATCTGGATCAATCAGTTCTTCTTGAAGCGCGTGGAAAATGTCTGGATGGGAGTATCGGCACCTAAACTCGTTGAACTTTTCACTAAGAAGAAGCTTGAAACTCAGGCATTAACTATTCCTCTTCTTGTGAGTGAACCTTTCCCTTCGAAAAACGTCAGTAAAGAAGTGCTTCATTCCCTTCAAGAAGGCGGAATGGAAATCGAATACCTGGGGGCCGAAACTCTTGTCTTAAGAGGCATCCCGGAATGGATGAATGGCTTTCCACTTAAGGGTGTGGTCACTCTCCTTCTTCATCAAAAGAACTTCACGGAACTTGAAATTGTCCCGGAAGAATGGTCACAAACCACTTGGGAAGAGATGCTTCTCTTTTTCCCGATTGATGAACTCATCAGTAAAAAAATCGTGGTCGATCTCGCTGCCCTTCTGAAGGACAAACTCAAATGAAGGTCATCGTTATCTCTGGCCCTACTGCCTCAGGAAAAACTGATCTTGCAGTAGAGCTCGCGACTAAGTTTGGTGGCGAAGTGGTGAACTTTGATTCTCTACTTCTCTATAAAGAGATTGAGATAGGTACTGCCAAGCCGACCATGGAAGAACAAAAAACAATTCCTCACCATATGCTTAATGTTCGTAGCATTTCAAATCCGATGAATGCAGCCGACTACGCTCGTGAGGCACTGCCAATCATTGAAAGACTTTTAAGTGAGAATAAACTCGTTTATCTCGTTGGTGGTAGTGGCTTCTATCTTCAGGCCCTACTTAAGGGCATGTACGACTCTCCTAAGACTCCCAAAGAGATCATGAAACGCTCGGATGAACTTTATGAGAAAGAAGGTATTGCTCCTTTTCTTTCTATCTTAAAGGACCAGGATCGTAAGAGTTTTGAGCGCTATCATGAAAATGATCATTATCGCGTGCGCCGTGCGGTTGAGCACCTATGGACCACCGGCTCTCCCATGTCAGAGGCGCGTGAAGAAAAAGATGATTCAAATGAGAAGATGGAGCGACCAACGATTCATAACTGGGACCTTCTTCACATCTATCTCGATCTTCCAAAAGAAGAGCATTTAAAGATCATTGAGAAACGAACGGATCGTATGCTCGCAACAGGTCTCATCGAAGAAGTGAAAGGTCTCCTCGATCAAGGTTTTACCGGTCTGGAAAAACCACTGCAAAGTATTGGCTACAAGGAAACACTGGATTTCATTCTAGGTGTTTATAAAAATCTTTCAGAATGTCGTGAGCGGATTGTGATCTCAACCAGGCAGCTGGCGAAGTCTCAGAGAACGTGGTTTAAGCGGGATTCTTTCAAAAAGACATTTCACCCACTTGAAGAAAGATCAGAGATCTTCCTTCAAGTAGAGAAATTTATCAGAGAAAATTAAGGATCTGGAGTAAGAGTTGTTCCAACAGTGTGAGGAAGCATTGGCATAGTTTGCTTCGGGAACTCACCAGTTAGTGCATTCATGAATGCTACGATGTCTGCAACTTGAGTTTCAGTAAGATCCATATCAAGCTGAGTTTTTGCCATTACACGAACCGCTTCATCAAGAGTCTGAACTTTACCGTTGTGGAAATATGGTGCTGTAAGAGCAATGTTTCTCCAAGTTGGTACACGCCAGTGGTTCTTATCTTCGGCCTTCTTAGTCACTTCATAGCGACCAAGATCAGACGTTAGATCATATTGTTTGTCGTATTTCGAACCAGGGATCTGAGGGAACGGCTGATAGTTACCTTCACCCATTTTCAGACCGTCACCCGCAAAGTTCACACCAGTGTGACAAGAAGTACAACCGATCTCGTCCACAAGTTTCATCCCGCGGATTTGCTGAGCAGTCATCGCCTTCTTATTTCCTCTCATATATTTATCGAAAGGAGAATTTGGAGTGATAAGAGTTCTTTCGTAAGAAGCAATTGCCTTGGCAACGTTATCGATATTGATCTCTTTATCCTTCGGGAAGACTTTTTTGAAAGCTTCAACGTAACCAGGGATCTGCTTAATACGACCGATCACGATATCGTGATTTGCCATACCCATCTCAACTGGATTCGTCATTGGACCTTTCGCCTGACCTTCTAGAGAAGCTTCACGACCGTCCCAGAATTGAACTGTGTGATAGGCCGAGTTCCAAACTGTCGGAGAGCCACGTCCACCACGTTTACCATGGATACCAGCACCAACTGGACGTCCATCACCACCGTGAGACATAACGTTGTGACATGAGTTACAAGAGATTGAGCCGTCAGCTGAAATACGAGGATCGAAATAAAGTTGTTTTCCTAGCTCAATCTTCGCCGGAGTCTGAGGGTTATCCACAGGAATCGGAGGTACTGGAGGAAGTGCTTTGAATTCTGCCCACGCGTTTAGAGAGGCCACGGCCATTAGGGCCATAAAGCTTTTTCTTAGGTGCATTTGAGTTCCCTGTTATAGTAAAATTGTAATGTCTATTTTAACCCGTTTTAAAAATAGGGCCAATAATGTTTTACTATGGCCCAATAGATAAAAACTATGATGCAGATCAATGATAAATTAAAAGTTATTGTTATTTCCGATGGTACTGGAGAGACAGCTTCGGCCATTACCAGAGCGGCGATGACTCAATTTCAGGATAAAGAAATCTTCTTCACCCGTTATAAGAATATCCGTACCCGCGAACAGATCGATGCCATCTTTCAGGAAGCGGCCATTCACCACGATATTGTGGTTTATACGATTGTTTCCGTTGAACTACGGGCATATATTGCCGAACTCTCAAAACGTGATCACGTCCGATCAGTGGACGTTATGGGCCCGCTCTTAACGACCTTCTCTAACTTCTTTGAGGCCGAGCCTAATTACCAGCCTGGTCTTCTCCACGCCGTAAATGATTTGTATTTTAAGCGTGTGGCCGCGATTGAATTTACCTTGAACCATGATGATGGAAGAAATATTAGTTCATTGGAAGAAGCTGAAGTGGTTCTTGTGGGAATTTCCCGTACTTCCAAAACTCCTCTTTCAATGTACCTTTCGCTGGAAGGTATTAAGACCGTAAATGTACCAATCGTCATGGGAGTGCCTCTTCCGGAGAAACTATTTCAGGTTGATCAACGAAAGATCTTTGGTCTTACCATTGATCCAGATGCCCTCTTCCAGATTCGTAAGAATCGCCTAAGCCGCCTGGGTCTTTCCAATGATGAAGGTGACTACGCTGACATCTCGAAAGTTTCAGAAGAAATCGAATGGGCCAACCGCATTTTCTCAGAAAACAAGCGCTGGCCGGTGTTTAATGTGACGGGAAAAGCCCTGGAAGAAACGGCCGCCGAAATCATCAAGCTTCTTAACATGCGTAAGGTAAATCGCTTTAAGCAATCGAAGCGTTTTGAAGATCCGAAGCCAGAAGAATAATTACTCTAAGAAGTGCTTACGATTCTCTTCGATAATAAATTCGACTTTCTTCTCTGTGCCTAAGATTGGATTGACCACTCTCGCCTGATAAGTACCTTCAGGAATCTGCACATCTTTGAAAGGTAGGTCACGTTCTACTTCCACACCCTGCTCTTCATAAATCAATTTAGAGCCAGCAGTATAGTTCATAGAAGTTGTAAGAAGCCCAACTCGAGCACGTTCCAATTCAGGAACGTTGATCACTTGGGAATTGTTGTCTTTTGTTAAAGTCAGTTTCGTTACGAAAGGCAGGTATCCCGCCTTCTTAACAGTGACCGTGATTTCCTGGTTAAGATCCACTTTAAGTGGCTTACCCATATAATCTGTCTTGGCACCATTTACCTGAACTTCCATCGAAATATCAACGCCCCCAAGAACAATGTTACCAGTGCCTTGTTCAGCAGATTGATCCGGTTGTTCAGTCTTATTGTTTCTTTTCGATGAAGGAACGGAAGAGATTTGTCTTCCAGAATCCTTGCCATGAATTGCATGCTTTAAGTTGAAGCCAATAATGCCTTCAACCGTGTCGGCCTGAAAGTATGCAAAAGCGGCCAGAGTCGCAGTCAGAACCATCACCATTGCTGGAGTTGAAGAGGACTTTTCACTCTCTTCCTGAAGTTCTTTCTTCGACATGACTCGGCTACTAGTCTTGTCTTTTGAGACCTTGATAGAAACGGCCGTTCCACCAGGTGTGGCCTTTGAGACTTTCGTGCTAGAGGCCTTGGTTGGGGCCTGTTGCATGAGGGTCTTATTCAGTTTCTTAGTCTGAGTTTTCTCTTTAATCGTCTGAAGCTCAATCTTGCCTTCAACTGGTTCAATCGCAAGATCTAGTTCACGGATCTTCTCACGTGGACCTTCTTCTTTAGCGCCGGGCTTGATCACTCCATCTTTCTTGGAGATTTTTCCAGTGCGGCTCTCTTCGTCTTTCATGTCGGTGATGTACGACTGAATATCGATCTTACCGTATTCAACAAACTTCTCACGGTCCTTACCGATTTCTACTTTGAATAGATCATCAGCAAACGTCTTTAAGTCAGAGGCGTTGAAGTCCGGATAAGTTGAATACAGGAAACGCACCAGAGCGCGGTTCATCTGATCCAGGTTCTCATAACGATGAGAACGATCTTTTGAAAGGGCCTTCATCACAATCGCATCCAGTTCTTTTGGAACTGATGGATTGATTTCAGACGGAGGAATGATCTTACAGGCCTGAATCTGCTTCAGTACTGCGAGGTCGTTGTTCGCCTGAAACAACTTACGAGAACAAAGTAATTCCCAAAGAGTAATACCAACCGCGAACTCGTCATAACGAGCATCAAGCTCTAGTCCATCAAGATATTCAGGAGCGAGATAAGAAAGCTTACCTTTGATCGTTCCCGCCTGAGTGGCCTCTGAGTTTGTATTTGCTTTGGCGATACCAAAGTCGATCACCTTCACCGCACCATCATACGTAAGCATGATGTTGTGAGGAGAAATATCACGGTGAACGATATTGTATGGCTTACCAGTTAGTTTATCTGTGAATGTGTGAGCATAGTGAAGACCCAAGCACACCTGAGAAATGATGTAACAAGAGATCTCAACCGGGAACACTACCTTGCGCTCTTTAAGGCGATCAAGATACTGCTTTAAGTTCGCACCATGGATGTACTCCATAGCGGTATAAAGCTGACCATTGGTTTTACCATAGTCATAAACTTGCATGATGTTCGGGTGAAGCATACCGAATGTGATGTTAAGCTCGTCCTGGAACATGCGAACGAATGCTTCATCATTAGAGAACTGAGGTTGAACCATCTTCACGGCAACCATCTTGTTCGCCTGCTCACCTAGGTAGCGGGCACGACAAATCTTGGCCATACCACCATCAACCAGGTGATCCAAGATCAGATACTTTCCGAAACGTTGAAACTTTTTGTCGCTCATAATGCCTCAAGTACCTATCGGTTCTTGGCAGATTTTCTTAAGAAAAATCGGCAGAGCTGATGTAAATTAGGCGGTCTTTCGCCATTTCACTAACTTGACCCTTAAAGCTCAATCTCTAAGTGACGGAAACTTGGGAAGTTAATGGCGATATTTGGAGTATTTAAACGGCTTGGAGATCGCTTACAAAAGCCCATTAATTTATAGTTCTGGAATCTCCACTCTGCCGCTGATGGATGGGTACGGAGATATGAAGCAAAGTTATTAATGATCACATCATCATAACCGTTGAGTTTCATCTGTTCGCGGAAGTTTACGTGAGAAATTTTCGAAGGGTCTGCGCTGTACCCTACTGTCACCAGGAACGATTCACATTTTGTAAAAAACTCTTTCTCAGAAGCTGAGAACCATTTTGCGAATGGTGAATTCAAATCTGCCTTATAAAAAAGGGCATCATAATAAAGAGTCACACCGTGGTACCAGCTCATTCTTTGGAAAACGAGAAGATCATCCCAGGCCTCTTTTTGATAAATACCGCCGCGGATAACGACTTGTCCTTTAGTGCTCTGGTTATAATTCTTATAAGCAGCACATCCCGACATTACTACGAGCATGGCCATTAAAAAGAATTTCATCGGGTCTCCTTGAGCTGCTTTTCAACCCATGTCTTCATGGTTTCAAAGATGCTTTGACGATCTATCTCATTCCACAATTCATGGTGGTGATGTGGATATTGTACGATCTGGGTTAGCTGTTTATCAATCCCATGGGCAAAAAGAGTCGTAACTTCTGGGTCTACGATCTTGTCAGTTCCGGCAATGAGAAAAAGACTTGGTATACGCAAATAATAAGAAAGTCCACGGATACGGTGACAGGCATCCAGGATCTCTTTAACCATCCTGACACTAATAAATTTTGGAATCAAAGAATCAGTATCGAAGTCATTGGCACGGTCAGAGTCCCGAGTGAGGTCTGAACCGCTATAGAGCATTGGCAGATGGAGTTTCGGAGTAAGTTTGTCCAACTTCCGGACCAAAGGTTCTGAAATGGATTCAAACATCACCTGAGGGCGAATGCATGGACTTGAGAAGATCAGCCCTTTCAAAGGATAGGGATAGCCGTAAGACGTATCCAGAATTCTAGTGAGGGTAATAAGACCACCCAGTGAGTGAGCACAAATAAAGGTCTGGGTCTTATCAGAGTTCTTACTATGAACAAACTCTGCTGCTTTCAAAAAGTCTTCAACATAATGCTTGAAGCTTTCAACGTACGCGCGAGTTCCCCCACTACGTCCGTGTCCGATGTTATCAAAAACAGTAACGGCCACTTCCTGATAATTTTTTAACCAGAAGTTCACCAGGTCCATATGACGGCCCGAATGTTCCAGGGCCCCATGAACTAAAAAGAAATGAATCTTCGGAGTTCCACGAGTGAAATGGCGGACAAAAATAGAAGACTCGCCATCACTGGCGGGAAACGAATGATCTTCAGTTTTGAAAGGAGCAATACCCTTGGCCATTAATTTTCTTGAACGTACTTTTCAATTGAACGCTTGGCCTCGTCAGAAAGTCCCTGGAAACGGAACGAGAATCCCGAATTGCCTTCCAGGATACGAACAACAACACCAGACGCTACGAAGTGATAATCTGTATTTTCCGGATGAACGTTAATTGAAATTTTATCTCCGGCATTGCCTTTGAAGTTATCCAGAAGCACTTGCATGCCTCCGATGGAAATATCACGGCAAATACCTTCGAAAAGACTCTTATTATTCTGAACAAACAAACGCGCGATGAATGGTTTTCTAATCGCTGCTCTACGATCCGCTTCTTGAATCATTGGCGGAACTTCTTCAAATACTTCCTGATACTCTGGAAGATCAGCGAGAAGTTTCCAATCTCTCATACCTGTTACGAAAACAAGTGTCTTACCGTTAATACGGTTCTCTTTAAAGAGTTGCTTAATTTGTTTCAGATTGAATGGGCCGTAATCAGTAGCAGCGCCTCCTCTGTCCGCACCAATGCGAATAAAGATGACTCTTTCGTCAGGATTTAAAGTACTGAATTTAATTTCTTTCTCAGGAAGTTTCGCAACTTCAGGTGGTAATTGAGGAGCAGGAGCTTGCTTAACTTCTAGCTCTGGAACTTCTTTAATTTTCTTCCAGTTCTCGAAGCCTTTTTTCCAGACAAAATCTTCGGCCTTAAGTTCTTGATTAGTGATCATCGACATGATGACTTCAATTTCTACTGGCCCCTGACGATTACCTTTTTGAACGTAATACCAATTGTCCGCCATACTATCCTCAACCTATTGAAATAATTATTAATAATATATTACTCCAACCGATATGCTTTTTAGGTGTAAGGGCAAGATTTTCCTAAGGAAACACCGTGAATGAACGTCAAGTATTCTACTCAAAAACTAAAGTTTCGCCCCTATTACTCCGATTCGTAGATCAGGAAATACCTTAAGGTGAAATTATGAAAATTAAATGGTCGGCTTTTTTCTCTATTCTAGCTCTAGCAACCTTCGTGGGATGCGGATCAGAACAATTCGGAACGACCCCTCAATCCTCTACGAGTAATCCGGATGCGGTGAAGGAATATCAGCAATATTCTTGCTCTGATTTTACTCTGGTGAAACCCAAAGTCGATATTATCTACATGCTGGACAACACCCAGAGCTACTACTATTCATCCACTGATATCAAGAATGCGGTAAATGGAACGTTAAATAGTATTTCAAGTCAGTTTGATTATCGCATTATCACAACGACTCTAGTAAACCCTTCACACGATTTAATTAACACTTATCAGAACTACAATTCATCTGATGATAATAGTGATTTTCGTGTTTTAACAAATTCTGAGACTGCACTTCCATCTAGTGTTGCAAGTAAAAAGGTCATCTCTACTAGTGAACTTACTTCTTTTTATAACGTTCTAGATGTTGCCCATGTGGAAAGAGGACTATGGCGTTTGAAGAAGTTTAT
Source organism: Peredibacter starrii (assembly GCF_034259205.1). GTDB lineage: Bacteria > Bdellovibrionota > Bacteriovoracia > Bacteriovoracales > Bacteriovoracaceae > Peredibacter > Peredibacter starrii. Next base: position 3,493,043 of record NZ_CP139487.1, read on the forward strand.
GGATCGTCATATCCAGACAGGTCTACTTCGTCAGGGTGCTTATCAATTAGTAGTAATTGTATCCAATAAATTTGATACTGAGGTCGAAGCAATTAACAGTAGCAGTGCAAATTATCCAATTGAGTCAGCGTTTACTACGCGTTTTAACCAGCTGAATGCAATTAAGACCCAACTTCAGGCACCAGAATTCAGACTTTTCTCTGTAACGGCCAAGACCTCTGGCTGTAAGGAAGGCTGGTGGGCCTCAACCTATTCTTATACAAGAATGTCTCAGGCCTTTAATTCTGATGATAGCTTTGACTTGTGTTCTGGGAACATCAGTTCAGTTTTTAGTTCGGTAAATAATTCTATTAAACAAGTCGAAATTCCTCACACATACCGTTTTTGGCCAGTTAAATTTGTTCCTAATGATACGACTTCTGCAAATTTTGTTAACTTTGAAGTTCGCAAAGTCAGTGCAAATGGAACTTCGACTCTAATTCCAGCAAGCGACTATACAAAATTTGACAACGGTCAGAGTGCTCCGGATAAAAACATTCTAACTACAAATTATCCTAACCCTGTTCAAATCGTAAAAAATGTTCGTCACTTCATTGAGTTCAAATCAGGGGCGGAAGTAACTTATCCTGATTGCGTTTTAGTTAAATCAACTTCGAGAACTGAATATTTTGGATACATAAAACTAGATAGAGCTCCACAAGTTGGAACAATCTACGTAACTATTAATGGTCGAGTGATTCCTCAAAGCGCAACGAATGGATGGACTTATCTAGGGAACACAACTGTACAAAACACAAAGGTCGAGACGTCAGATCCGAATGATAGTATTTCACCGGCCACACCGGCGACAGGTTTTATTCTTCAACTGAACGGAGAGAGTAATTACTACAAGTCAGGTGACAACGTTCAAGTGAACTTCATCCCATCTTCAATCTAATGATTTATTGAGCGAAGGCCCTAAATCGGGGCCTTCTCTTGATTTAATTTCTTGATGGCATTCATGAAACAGATAATCGGATAGAGCTTCTTCATCTTCTCAAAATCAATCTCTACCATCGTCCCGGCATTATCGATCAACACCTCACCAAAGATACTTAGGTTCTTTCCATCTTCAGTTTGATCAGCACCGATGGCCACGTTTTCTGCTTGAAACTCTTTGAGGACATTCGTGAGATTGTAATACTGAGTGAATTTCGGTTTGTAATCCGAATCGGCCTTAAGATTTGGAATCGTAGAAACAGCTCCTTCGGCCTTCTCAAGCATCTTCCCAATGAGAGTCTGACACTTCTCACCGATTTGAATTTTCTTCTCTTCCGGAAGATGACGTTCAGAATTGTAATAGATGAAGACCTGACGAATGAGTTCTACATGCTTCAACGTCAGAATGTTTGGTAGTTTATCAGCGTCTTCCGCAACTTCCATCCAACCAAGAGCAACCAGAATATTAATCACACTCTCCTGCTTTACTTCCATGATGGTGTAAAGGTCCTGAGTATAGAGATTAAGCGTCTTCTTATTAATCGTGAAAGTCGATCCCTTCACTTCACCATGAGCTTTGAAAACCAGAAACAACGTTCCGAGAATTCTCATCACCTCAATGGGCTTCACAAATTCATAACCCGCATGCTTACCACTATAAGAAACTGAAGCTTGATTATCTTCAAGTTCACGAATGCGAGCATTGCTCTTACGAAGACGTGTTACCAGTGTATTGATGATTGTTTTGAACCATGGATTGAGGGACGACATGGTCTTACCAAAGGCCGCGAATGAAATCTCAATGATCTCGACTGGCGTAATGGCAGAAGCAGAACAAGAACGTTTTTTTCCAGAACCGTCTTCATCAAAATAGGCCATCTCACCGATCACTTCGCCAGAGCGGAGAACCGCGATTTCGATGTACCCCTTCCCTTTTGGTTTAAAGAGACGGATCTGACCTTTCTGAATAATAAAAAGCGAATCGGCAGCGTCTCCATCATTAAAGAGGATCTCACCTGGCTTAAAGGTTTTGAGACCTGATTTAGCTTGGGCCGCTGCCGGAGTTGTCATTATCTGATCTTCTCGATGATAACACTTAGTGCTTCACCACCACCGATACAGATTGCTGTACAACCGTATTTAGCATTTTTCTTTTTCATGGCGTTCATAAGAGTAACCATAATACGAGCACCAGAAGCACCGATTGGGTGACCAATAGCAACTGCGCCACCGAATACGTTTACTTTATTGTGAGGAATTTTACATTCCTTCATCGCTGCCATTGTTACAGCTGCGAATGCTTCGTTAATTTCGAATAGATCGATTTGTTCCATTGAAAGACCGGCCTTCTTAAGGGCCTTATTGATCGCGTCTACTGGAGCAGTTGTGAACCAAGTTGGGTTCTGAGCATTTGAAGCGTAACCAAGAATCTTGAATTCTGCTTTATCAGCGAAAGCGTCACCAGCAAGAACTACGGCAGCCGCACCATCATTGATAGTTGAAGCGTTAGCTGCTGTGATTGTTCCGTCTTTTTCAAAAGCAGGCTTAAGACCCGGCATTTTTTCGAAGTTGGCCTTGAATGGACCTTCATCTTCAGTGATATCTGTTGTGCCGCCTTTAGCAGGAACTTTTACAGCAACGATTTCGTCTTTGAATACGCCTTCTTTAGCAGCGGCCTGAGCGCGTTTGAAAGATTCAATCGCGAAAGCATCTTGCTCTTCACGGCTCATGCTATATTTTTTTACACACTCTTCAGCACAAACACCCATCGCTACATTTCTGTAAGCGTCAGTTAGACCGTCCCATGCCATAGAATCTTTCATCTCTGTTGGACCGAACTTAAAACCGTTACGAGAGTTCATGAGCATGTGAGGAGCAAGTGACATGTTCTCCATACCACCGGCCACAACTACCTGGTTATCACCAGTCATGATTGAACGAGCACCAAGGATGATTGCTTGAAGACCAGAACCACAAACCTTACCAACAGTTGTTGTTGGAACGCTTTCTGGAATACCAGCACCCAGAGAGGCCTGACGTGCAGGGGCCTGGCCAACACCAGAACTAATCACGTTACCCATGAAAACTTCATCAACTTTATTTTTTTCAATATTTGATTTTTGAAGTGCACCTTCAATTGCTGCTGCACCTAGTTTTGGAGCAGGAACTTGTGAAAGTGTACCAAGAAAACTACCGATGGCCGTGCGGGCACCGCCAAGAATATAAACTGCCATAAAATGATCCTTTTTCAGAATGATAAGATTGTCTTTCTTTTCCAAATATTTTAATTAAGGGGCATATAAAAGACCACTAAATCTTTCACTTAAGGCGGGGCGTCATGTTAGCTAGAAAAAAGACTTCAAAACAAGGTAAATCCCTCCCATCTGAATGGCTAGAAAGTCTAAATCGACTTTTAAATGAAACATACAAAAGTGAGTGTAAACAGAACGGTCGTTATTTCGACGTATATGGACAAGTATATCCAGAAGAACTTCTTCTAACGGTTTCGTATCTCTCAGAGAAAGATGAGTATCTTTCTCCGATTACTTGTTTCCTTTCTTGCGAGCCAGATCAGATGGCCACAGAAGAAAAAGTAAAAGAGACTCAGGCGAATTTCATCGATATCGTGGGCCTCTTCTTCGATGAGATTTTTGCTGATTCTGAATGGGATGAGTTTGAGCCAACTTGGCAGGAAGTAAGTCACAAAAACCAGAATTACTTCTATAAGCTCTCAAGAGAGAACATCAACCTCACTCTGGAGGCCGATAAGCTTCTAGGAGAGGAATTTCAGGACCTTGAAGAGGAAACTGACCACTAAAAGTTAATCATTGCTTAAAAACTGGCCCTCTTTTGAGGGCCTAACTTCCTGCATTCACGACACTTTTTTCCCCTCATAAACAAACGTTTTGTAGATATCCCGGACTGCTCTATACTGTTTTCATGTCGATGAAGACTCTTTCCCTCATTTTGACATTCATCCTTCCTTTAAGTGCCTTTGCTGCACCTGCGGATATCTACAAATCTCTTGGCCTCACACAAGGTAAAGTTGAAGTCATTAAAGATGCTGATGATAACTGCTCTGATGGCCCGTTTCGTTTCGTAGGTAAAGAAGGCTCAGAAGTACTTATGGTTGGCCCTACTATTACTTTTCATCAACCTACCAAAGAGAAGTTGAACTCTGTAAAAGCTGATGCTGAAACATGTGCAGAAGACGTAGAAAGCAAGCTTCTTGGTAACAGACTTTTAATGAAGACCACTGTTCACTCTTGTCCCAAGGATCAGAAGAAGCTAGAACACGTGTCTGAAGAACTACTTGAAGTTAATAAAGATCAGATTAAATACACCAAAAAAGACAATCTCAGGAAAATTGAGTGCATTTTAAAGTGGAGCGCGAATGATAAAGAATAAAATCATTCCTCTCCTATTTCTGCTCTCATCTTTCGAGGCCTTTGCTTCAAACGAAGATGTTATCAAACAAGGCGTTAAGGCCCTTACAAGTACTGCCATTCAAGGCCCAACTGTCACCTGTGAAGAAGAATCACTCAAACTCAGCAAGAAGTATTACGGCAATGGAGCAGATTGCTCAAAATTCATTGATAGCAATGGAAAGTTAGGTCCTCTGGGAAAGACGATTGTTTCACACATCAGCTCTATTCCTGGCTCTCAATACTTTCGTAAAGACAGTGTCGGTCTTCAGATGGCCTGTCCTAATTGGGTAAACCTCAGCAGAGAACAACAGGCCTTTTATTGGGTCTGGGTTTTTGCGGCGATTTCCTGGAAGGAAAGTACTTGTGGTGCAGAAACATTAAATAAAAAGGCCACTCACGGAACTGCAGCTGGATTGCTTCAGCTAAATCAAAACCGAGACGATCGCGATTGGAGAGGTGGAGATAGTGGAAACAGCTGTGCTGTCGCCAATATTAGGCCGGATGTAGCGAATCTTAAATGCGGCCTTGAGATCATGAATGAACAGTTGAAAGGTAAAAAGGGCGTTTACGAAGGTAATGGAACGCTATTTGGCCGAGGGGCACACGCCTACTGGCATGAGATCCGAAAGAAAGATGGCGGACTGATTATGCGACTCGTGAGGGACTTCCCTCTCTGTAAGAAATAAAAAAGGCTCCTTTCGGAGCCTTTTATCATTCGTCTTCGTAACGAAGTGAACTAGAGATTGTTTCAATTCCGATATCATCATCAGAATCATCATCATCCACCGCATTTTCAAATTCATCCTCTTCGAAATCAAATTCAGAAGTGATGTTAAGCTCATTAAGAACTTTGTAGAACTCTTTATCATCAGAAAGATCTGAAAGAAGAGCTTCGATATACTTCGGTGGGTATTTAGAAATAAGCTCTTCGATATACTCCTGAAGTTTACCTTCTTTAAGGATATCGCGCTTCTTCTGTACCGTTTTCCAGTTCTTTAGGTAGTGCAGACGACAGTAGCTTTGAGTCGTGCGAATGTTGTCACAGCCCTTCTCAATACACTCATCGTTTTTAGCATCAATGAAGAAATCCATTGTCGCGATTGATTCAGCGATTTCCTTCCAATTGAAGTGTTCGCGAAGTTGCGCAATTTCATCAGCAATGTTGTTTTCCAGATCAGCTAGAACAGCATTGTTGTATTTCTTCGAAGGCTTAGATTGGAAAAGATCAACGTGACCATCTTCTTCTTCGTAGGCCTTCTTACCTGTTTTTTTCTTCTCTTTAGATTTTTTGTAGTCCTCTTCGAACTCATCAAAATCATCATCTTCAGAAGGGCGTTTTTTAGATTCTACAACTTCTTCTTCACCGTCGTATTCTTCACCGCCAAGATCCTCATCATCAAAATCCTCGTCCTCATCGTCGAAGTCTTCTTCATCTTCTTCGTCAGATGCTTTCTTAGATTTTTTAGTAGAGGCCTTATCAGCTTTTGCCTTCGCTTTTTCAGCTTCTTTATCGGCCTTAGCTTTAAGCTTTTCAGCTTCTTTATTTTTCTTTTCTAATTCTTTTTGTTTTTTCTTATCTGCTTCAGCTTTCGCCTTCTCTTTCGCCGCAAGAGCTTTTTCTTTCTCTTTGTCTTTGGCAGCTTGAGCTTTGGCCTTTTCAGCATCTTTAGCAGCTTGTGCTTTTTCTTTCGCAAGAAGAGCTTTCTCTTTTTCTTTTAGCTTCTTCTCTTGTTCTTTTGAAAGAGGTTTTGCCTTTGGAGCAGCAGCTTTAGGCGCAACTTTCTTTTCAACTTTCTTTGGAGCCGGGGCCGCTTTCTTAGCTGGAGCTGCCGGTTTCTTTGCAGGAACTTTTTTTGCCATTGGTGCCGCTTTTTTTGTTGGAGGAGCTTTCGCTACCGGTTTTTTGACCGCAGCTTTTGCTACTGGTTTTTTCACTGGCATTTTAGCAGCAGGCTTCTTTTTCGCCATGTTTTTCTCCTCAAATAATAACAGACGCGTGCACTACGCGAATAAAACAAATTTAATGGACACTCTAGCAAACAGAGTGTCCATTGACGAGCGTAAAAATTAGTGAACTGCTTTTAATTCGCTAGACGCAATAACCATGCGCTGAACTTCAGAAGTCCCTTCGTAGATTTCAGTAATCTTGGCATCTCTGAACATACGTTCAACCGGGTATTCTCTGGTATAGCCGTTACCGCCACAAAGCTGAATGGCCTTTGTGGTGATCCACATAGCTGATTCAGAGGCGAAAAGCTTGGCCTGGGCAGATTCTTTTGAATATGGCTGCCCTGCATCCTTAAGAGCTGAAGCGTGGTAAATCAGAAGACGTGAAGCACCAATTTTTGTACTCATATCCGCCAACATAAACTGAATCCCTTGAAGGTCAGAAAGTGGCGCGCCGAACTGTACACGCTGCTTTGTGTAACGGATTGCGTAGTCAAAAGCACCTTGAGCGATACCCAGGGCCTGAGAAGCGATACCGATACGACCGCCATCAAGAGTTGCCATCGCTACACGGAAACCTTTTTCAAGATCACCAAGAAGAGCATCTTTTGGTACTTTCACTTTATCGAAAGCAAGCTGACAAGTAGATGATCCACGGATCCCTAGTTTGTCTTCTTCTTTGATGATTGAGAAACCAGGAGTTGTTGTCTCAACGATGAAACAAGAAATTCCTTTATAGTCCGGAGTCTTTTTCGTCTTGGCGAAAACGATACAAACACCGGCCTCTTTACCGTTTGTGATCCAGTTTTTTACACCGTTAATTTCCCAGTGATCACCTTTGTCTTCAGCAAAAGTTGTAAGAGATCCAGCATCTGAACCTGCGTTTGGTTCTGAAAGACAGAAACAACCGATCCATTCACCAGATGCCATCTTTGGGAGATATTTTTTCTTCTGAGCTTCTGTACCGAAGTTAAGAATTGGCCAGATACCAAGTGAAGTGTGAGCAGAAACAAACACGCCTGTAGAAGCACAGTTACGAGAGATTTCTTCAACGATGAGTGAGTAAGACATATAGTCCATACCTGCACCACCGTACTCCTCAGGAACATATGATCCTAAGAAACCGTTATCAGCAAGTTTCTGGATTTGAGATTGTGGAAGGTGGCCTTCGTGATCAACTTGTTGAGCGAAAGGAAGAATTTCTGTATCAGAAAACTTCTTAACCATGTCACGAATTTCTTTGTACTGTTCATCAAGTAGCATATGAGTGTCCTTTTATTTAAAATTGGCTTTTCTTTTTTCCACGAAGGCAGTTGTTCCTTCGATCATTTGCTCAGTTTGAAAGATGTTGCCGAAAGCTTTTGCTTCAACAGCAAGACCTTCAACCAGAGACTTTTCAATACCGTCACGAAGCGTTTCTTTCGCTCTGGCAATGGCGTAATTTGAATTGGCATTAGCTAGTTTGAACCAGTTCTGACAACCCTCAAGAAGCTTTGCTTTATCTTCAAAAACTTCAAGAATAATTCCAAGAGACTTCGCCTCTTCACTGGTTACATTGCGGCCAGAGAACATAAGTTCTTTAGCGCGTCTTTCGCCCACAATGCGAGCAAGACGTTGAGTTCCGCCGAAACCAGGGATAAGTCCAAGCTTCACTTCCGGAAGACCGAATACGGCATTTTTAGAAGCGAAGATGAAGTCACAGCTCATGGCCATTTCAAAACCACCACCAAGCGCAAAACCGTTCACGGCCGCAATTGTTGGGAATGGAAGTGATTCCATGAGAAGTGTAACTTGTTGGCCAAGTTCTGCGAAAGCTTGAGCTTCGCCTGAGGCCATTGGTTTCATTTCTGCGATGTCAGCACCCGCGATAAAGGCCTTCTCGCCTTCACCAATCAGAATCAAACCTTTAAGTTTTGAATTCTGAAGCTCAGTTAGACATGCTTTAAGTTCACGGTGAACTTGAATGTTGAGAGCATTCAGTTTCGCCGGACGGTTGATAGTAAGAATCCCTACTTCACCAGTAGTATCTAATACAATTGTCTCGAAATTATTTGTCATAAGAATAGAACCCTTTACCATTTTTGCGACCGTATCTGCCAGCAGCTACATACTGCTTAAGAAGAGGACATGGACGGTATTTCGTATCGGCCAGACCATCATGAAGAACGTTCATGATCGCCAGACATGTATCTAGACCGATGAAGTCAGCCAGCTCTAGTGGACCCATTGGCTGGTTCGTGCCAAGCTTCATTGCTGTATCGATATCTTTGACTTCAGCAACACCTTCATAAAGAGCGTAAACAGCTTCGTTAATCATTGGCATGAGAATGCGGTTAACAGCGAAACCAGGATAGTCTTTCGCACGAACGAATACCTTGCCCATTTTCTCAGCGACAGCTGCAACTGTATTGAAAGTCTCATCAGATGTTTCAAGACCACGGATACCTTCAACTAGCTTCATTACTGGAACAGGGTTCATGAAGTGCATACCAGCAACAAGGTGCGGACGCTTAGTAACTGCTGCGATTTCAGTAATAGAAATAGAAGAAGTATTTGAAGCAAGAATAGCGTCGGCCTTAACAACCGCATCTAGATTCTTGAAAATTTCGAATTTAAGTTCTTTTTTTTCTGTCGCCGCTTCAACAACCAGGTCACAGTTTTTAAGATCATTAATATCTGTTGTCGCTTTGATTTTTCCGAAAGCGTTTTTAGCATCGTCGGCCGACCATTTGCCCTTTTCGGCACCTTTGTCTAGCTGCGTCTTAATAAAATTATGACCAAAATCGAGAGAATTTTTGAAAGCATCAAAAAGAATTACTTCAAATCCGGTCTGGGCAGCAACTTGAGCGATCCCTCGTCCCATTTGACCAGCACCAACAATTCCAATAGCTTGAATGTTTTTCATAGGATGATATTCCTTATAATATAGAGATTTAGCGGACAAAAGGTACCTTATAGTGGATCATTTGCCAAAGACCTTTATCAATTCACTATTGCCATGAAGGTGGCTTTAGGTTTATAACATCGCAATATTTTTGAAAGAAAATGAATTAGGAGAACCACTGTGGCTAATCACAAATCATCAGTTAAAAGAGCTAAACAAGAAAAAAAACGTCGCATGACGAACAAAACTAAAACTGCTGCATCAAGAACTGCTGTAAAAGCACTTCGCGCTGCTGTTTCTAAAGGTGACGTAGCTGAAGCTCGTACACTTCTAGTTAAAGCTCAATCACTTCTTGCTAAACTTGCTAAGTCACCAGCTATGAAGAAGCAAACTGCTTCTCGTAAGACATCGCGTCTTACTAAGCTTGTTGCTTCAATCAATAAATAATTTGCTTTAGCACTTGATTTAAACAAAAATGAACCCAAAGTATTTAAAGTACTTTGGGTTTTTTGTTTTTTGTTCAACTCAGGAGCTTTAATGAAATCGTTTATTACAATCGTTCTCGGATCACTCTTCCTCGTTTCTTGTGGTCTACAATCAATCCCTCAATCAAATAACAATGTGGAAGCTTCTTGGGCAGAAGTTCTGAACCAATACAAGCGTCGCACAGACCTTATCCCTAACCTGGTTAACACAGTTAAAGGTTACGCTTCTCATGAGAAGGAAACTTTGGAAGGTGTAATGGAAGCTCGTGCGAAAGCAACTTCTGTTACTGTTGATCCAAAAAATCTTACTCCGGAAAAACTGCAAGAGTTCCAGCAAGCTCAATCAGGTGTTTCTCAAGCGCTTGGCCGTTTGATGGTGGTGTCTGAGCGTTACCCGGATCTTAAAGCGAACCAAAACTTTCAGGGTCTTCAAGCTCAACTTGAAGGAACTGAAAACAGAATCGCGATCGCTCGTCGTCGTTATATTGAAGCTGTTCAAGAGTTCAATAACCTTGTGACTGTTTTCCCGACAAGCTTAACAAACTCTCTTATTCATCACTTTGATAAGAAGCCTCAGTTCTCAGTTGATGAAACTGAACAGAAAACACCTGAAGTTAAATTCTAGTGCGCTTACTTTTCTCATTTCTCCTTTTATTTTCTCTACAAGTCTGGGGAGCTGAACTACAGCTCCCCGCTTTAACTTCTCCGGTCATGGATCAAGCGGGCTTTTTGAATGAAGCTGAACGAAATGATCTCGCCGAACTCGCTTACGAAATTTATACCAACAAGGGTCCGCAGATAACGATCCTGACAGTTCCGGATATGCAGGGCTGGCCCATTGAGGAATTCTCCATTCGTGTTGCTGAGAAATGGCAACTAGGTTCAAAAGATCAGGACAACGGTTTGCTCGTCATTATTGCAAAGGCCGAACGCCAGATGCGTATCGAAGTGGGCAATGGCATTGAAGGTGAAATTACTGATTACGACACCACGAAATACACTCGCGAAATTTTTCCGGAATATTTTCGTCGTGGAGAATTTCACGCGGCCCTTCGTCTCTTCGAAGAAGATGTTGCAAAACGTTTTAATATTCAGGTCGATCCAGGACGCACGGCCTATGTTCGTCGAGCTCCGGTTCGCCAGAGTAACGGACTCCTTAATCGTCTTTTCCCTATCATGCTTGTGATTATCGTAGTCGTTCATCTCATCATGAGAAGAAATCCTTTTGCCAGAGGTCTATTCACTGGTGCCGGGATGGCAGGTGCAAGCTTCTTAATGGTTCCAGGTGCTGCAATGTTTGCGGTGATTATTTTCATCGTGGGCTTTTTATTAGGTCTAATAGGAATTAGTAACTTCCTCTTCGCTCTACTTGCTAGTGGTGGTGGCCGTGGTGGTCGCTATGGCGGAGGTGGCGGTGGATTTGGTGGAGGCGGAGGCTGGAGCGGCGGCGGTGGTGGCTTCTCGGGCGGCGGCTCTTCGGGGAACTGGTAATGAAAAAGATTTTACTACAAGATGATGTTCAGCATGTTGAATCTCGCCTCAAACAGTTTGAAGCGACGACTGGCTGCGAGTTACTTTTAGTTGTAGCGGATTCTTCTGATCCATATCCCGCGGCCTCATGGCGTTTTGGTGTGATCGCTGGCTTCATGCTTTCACTTTGTTTCAGTTATTATTTTGAATTTCATCATTCGTATTTCTGGCCACTCACTATTCTTCTACTCACTCTTCTCATGACTTGGGTCGGACATTTCCCTTGGGCCAAACGTCTTGCTTTGAGTGATTGGGAGATTGATCGCGAGTGTGGTGAGAAGTCGCTTGAATACTTCCATACTCTCGGAACATCTCAGGTATCTCATAAAGTAACGGCGATGATTATGGTCTCTGTTCTCGAGAAGAGAATCATGGTTCTTGTTGATGAAAAGTTAAAAACACACATCACCCAAGAAGAACTTAATGAACTTGTTTCGATCATGAAGAAGCACTTCAAAGATGGCAACATGGGTCTAGGTTTTATTCAAAGCATCCAATCTTTGGAAGAAAAAATCTTGAAAGATTTCGGTGGAAGAGTCAGTGACGCAAAACCATCAGAACTAAAAGACCAAATTCACTTCCTCTAATGCAGATAGCATGTGCTTTAGCATTAACAAGTTAAAGCTTATGGTTAAAACTTCATTGTAAATTTCAATCTCCCATAATTGAGCATACAAAATTCATTGGCTATAAACTTCATCGGCAAACTTCTATCTAAGGAGATAACATGAAGTTTCTTTTAATCGGCTTAATGCTTGCTATTCCCCCAAGTTGGGCAGAAGTCTACGATGGTTCCAGTCATCCGAATAACTTCAGAAGGATCGCAGGAATCAATTTGATTTTGAACTACAATGCACTTCCGAAGATGGGTAAACTTTCAGACGATCGTCTCGGTTGGTCTGAATCATACTGGCCATCGAATAAAGGTGGTGTGGCCTATCGTTGGAATCATCCGAATCCAGAACCTTTCAAGTATCGCCTTCATTCGAGGGAAGAACTTGCAAAAATGAGCCAAGAAGAACTCGGTAAGTTATCTCCTGCTGAATTATACGATATTGCTAACAACGATTATAACTACACACTCACAAGACGTGCTTTCAACCTCTACTCTCCAAGAGATCTTTGGTGGGAAGGTATCTGTCACGGATGGGCACAGGCCGCGATCAACTATCCTGAGCCAGAGCCAGTGGTCGTAACAAACGCTGCTGGAATTAAAGTTCCATTTGGTTCATCGGATGTGAAAGCGCTTCTGGCCATGCATGAGGCCTACAACTACAAAGGCGAAATTTTCGGTTTCGTTGGAAGACGTTGTAAAGTGAATGGTAAGGTTGAAGGCGAAGGCGATGATCGAGATCGTCCTGAACACCGTATGTACCCACCTCGTGAACTAGCGGAATCTCCGGATTGTCGTGATGTAAACGCTGGTGCGTTTCACGTTGTAATCACAAACATGATTGGTCTTCTAGGAAAGGGCTTTGTTGCCGATATCGACAGATTTAACGATGTTTGGAATCAACCGATTCACAGCTACTCAACAAGTGATGTGAGAGATGTTGAAGTAACACCTGCTCACAGAGCTCAAGGTATTGCAAAAAGAGTTCACGTAAGATTGAAAATGACTTACGGAGAAGAGCTAAAATTCTTCACTCCTGAACTAGCGGCCTCAGGTGCCAGAAACTTTGTTTCGAAACAGCCCGTGACCCTGACTCCACACCAGGAATTCCGTTCTAAGGACTATGAATACATCGTAGAAATTGACGGCTCTGGGAAAGTTATTGGTGGCGAATGGATTTCATCAACTCGACCTGATTTCATGTGGATGTACGGTCGTTCGAAGAACTTCAAAAACTCACCTATGCCACTAGCTAATCTAAAGTTTGTTTATCGGCCACTCCGTCGATAATAAAGAAGACGGGCCGCTTGAAAAGGGCGGCCCTTCTATCTATAATAGTGACATGATGATAATCAATCACGCTCTCATCAATTCTCGCAAAACTGTCACAGTGTAATCACTGACTGGTCTTCTACGTCCAGTCATCAATTTTTTTTCCATACATTTTTTAAACGCCAACAAGGATCTTACATGATTGAAGATGGTATTCTCATTACAGAGAAAGATTTATTACGCATTAAACACGTACTCAGCTTTCAGAAATCCGAAGACTTCGAAAACCTCGAGCTAGAGCTCGATCGCGCCAGCATCATCAATGATAATGAAGTGCCTAGCGATCTTGTGACCATGAATTCGAAGGTCAAATTTTTAAACGTCCAGGAAAACAAGGAAATGACCATTACGCTGGTTTATCCGTCGGACGCCAACTTTTCAGAGGGAAAAATTTCAGTTCTTGCTTCGCTAGGTTCGGCCATCATTGGTCTTCGTGTGGGACAGGAAATTAACTGGATGTTCCCGGATGGAAAAACCAGAACATTGAAAATTCTGGAAGTTCTTTATCAACCAGAGGCCAGCGGCGATTGGCATCTTTAATTTTTTTTGTGCCTGATCACTCGATCATGCCATTCTTGAATTGATTCCTTTGGGTATCGTTGGAAGATTTTGTCTCCCCTTTTCTTCTCTAACTTTACCCAAGGGGCCTTAAACTCCACCATTAAATGGGTTTTGTGAGGAGTGACTGGTAATGGCGTATCAATGACTGAAGCAAAGGGGTGAACAAGCTCCGGCCAATCAGGATCATATAACCAAAGTCCAGAACCACAGATTTTACAAAAATTTCTTTCTCCTGAACTTTGATAGGTCTTCTCATCAGGATTGCTTACTTTGGCGCGATAAACGGAGATAAACTTCTTACCTTTCACCTTAAGCGACTTGGCGTCAGCTCCAAGATTAATCGCGAAGCCACCTCCGCCCTGCGTTTTTCGACATATGCTGCAGTAACAAAGCTGGTAGGGATAAAAATTCACTGAATTTACCGTGAACGAAACTTTCCCACAGTGGCACGATCCGTGCAGTTTCATAGGAGACTCCTATTTTAGTTTTTTGTGCTCTTCCACAAGATTGTCCACCACTCCTGGTTCAGACAAAGTAGAAGTATCACCAAGACCTCCGTATTCATGAGAAGCGATCTTACGAAGAATTCGTCTCATCACTTTTCCTGAACGAGTTTTAGGAAGTCCTTTTGTAATATGAATAATATCTGGGGCCGCAAATCTTCCGATTTTTTCGCGAACCACGTCTTTGATACTCTCTACAAGTTCCTTGGTTGATTCTTTGTGCTCATACAGAATCACATAAGCATGAATCCCCACACCTTTAATGTCATGTGGGTAACCAACAACTGCGGCCTCAGCGATTTCCGGATGCTCCATCAGAGCACTTTCAACTTCTGCTGTTCCCAGGCGGTGACCTGAAACGTTTAACACATCATCAATACGACCTGTGATCCAGTAATAACCATCTTCATCACGGCGACATCCGTCTCCAGTGAAGTAAAGTCCAGGATACTGAGTGAAATAAGTCTCAACAAAACGAGCATGATCTTTATAAATCGTACGGGCCTGGCCTGGCCAAGAAGACTTGATACAAAGCGCTCCCTCTACTCCATTGCCTTTAACTTCTTCACCATTCTCTGGTTTCACAATCAGGGGTTGCACGCCAAAGAACGGAAGAGTGGCAGAACCTGGCTTAGTTGGAGTGACACCTGGGATTGGAGTGATAAGAATTCCTCCGGTCTCTGTTTGCCACCAAGTATCCACGATATCACAGCGACTCTCACCTACCACATCGTGATACCACTTCCAGATTTCTGGATTGATAGGTTCGCCAACAGTTCCAAGAATACGAAGGCTCGAACGATCATATTTCTTCACAATCTCATCACCCGACTGGGCAAGTGAACGAAGTGCAGTTGGGGCCGTGTAAAAGATGGTCGCCTTTAAATCCTGAATGACTTGCCAGTAGCGGCCAGCATCGGGATAAGAAGGAATTGATTCGAAGAGAACACTCGTTGCACCATTGGCCAGAGGTCCATACACAACATAAGAGTGTCCGGTCACCCAACCTACGTCGGCCGTACAGAAGTAAACATCATCTTCATGATAATCAAAGATATACCTATGCGTGAAAGCGGCATAAGTCAGGTAACCACCAGACGTATGCATCACACCCTTTGGTTTGCCTGTTGACCCAGAAGTATAAAGGATGAAAAGAGGATCTTCCGCATCCACAGTCGCACAAGGAGCAACTGGACGATACTTTTTGATTTCTTCTTCGTAGTTATAATCTCGGCCTTCCACCATATTTACTTGTGCCGATGTACGATTCACCACAAGTACGGTTTTTACGAAATCAATGTCCTTGATGGCATCATCAGTGATGTTTTTTAGTGGAACTTTCTTCCCGCCGCGAAGACCTTCATTGGCAGTGATTACGATTTTGCATTCAGCATCGATGATCCTTCCTTTCAAAGAATCGGCACTGAATCCTCCAAACACCACTGAATGAACTGCCCCAAGGCGAGCACAAGCAAGGACTGAATAAACCAGTTCCGGAATCATCGGAAGATAGATACAGACTCTGTCCCCTTTCTTTACCCCTTGGGCCTCAAGAAGATTGGTTAGGCGACAGACATTTTCATAAACTTCTTGGTATGTGATATTTTGATACTGGCCAGGTTCATCCTTGGCCCAGATAAGTGCCGATTTATTCCCACGCTTGGCCAGATGTCGATCCAAGCAATTATAGGTCACATTCAATTTCCCACCCATAAACCATGAGTGATTTACTCTTTTAAAATCGCCTTGCCCTGCTTTTTCAGGAAACTTAAACCAATCGAGGTTCTTTGCCGCTTCCAGCCAGAAACCTTCTGGATCCTTGATTGATCGCTCATACATCTCTTGGTAGGCTTCCATGCCTTTTAAATAAGATTTTGTCTTAACTGCACTCTTAACCGGATACATGTTTTCAGGTGTCATAGGAATTCCTTTTCATGAGAATATCATGGCATTGAGCACTCTTCTTTTCTAGGTATTACTGTGGTAAAATCATTCCGATGCAGTATTTCAATATCCAAGTTGCCTCTCAACTCTCAGGTGTAGCCAGTGCAACCATTAGGGCATGGGAGAAGCGCTATAATGCAGTCGTACCTGAGCGCGCTGATAATAAGCATCGTCTCTATTCCGAAAAAGACATCGAGAAACTAGCTCTCCTCTTTAAACTTACTGAGATTGGTCAAAGCATTGGTAAAATTGCTCATCTGGAATTGGAAGAGCTTAAATTAGTTTTTACTAATCTCATGCACCGTCCTTACGATGAACTTCAACTGGTGACTCCTCACCACGAGAAAATCGAATACGATAAGATCTTAAATAATTTTCAAATCGCTCTTTCAGCATACAAACTGGACATCATTTCTCATGAAATGGAAAAGGCCAGAACACTCTTAAGTCCTCGTGATTTGTGTTTGAATGTACTGGTGCCTCTGTTTCAAGCGATTGGAACAAAAGTTTCGCATGGTGAGCTTTCAATTGCACAAGAGCATACTCTTAGCGCCATCGTTGGTTTTCATGTGGGACAAATGATCGGCCAGCATTATCAGAAAAAACAAGTGAAGGAAGATCTCATTCTTATTTCAACTCCGGAAGGCGAACTTCATGAGATTGGAATCTTGGCATCAGCTCTTCTGTGCGTTCATCACAGCATTAAATTTATATTCATGGGTCCAAATATGCCTGCGGAATCTCTTGCTCAAGCTGCGAATGCTTTGAAATGTAGGGCGATTCTTTTAGGTACAACAAGAAGTGAAATCAACGAAAGACAAAGCCTAGTTTCTTACCTTCAAGACCTTTCAACTAAACTTCAAGTTGGTTCGGAAATCTGGGTGGGAGGAAACCTCAAGCCTTCTACTCGAGAAGAACTGGATAAAAGAAAAATCTCTTTCTTTCCAAGTCTTGAGGCCCTTGATGATTGTTTATCTAGATATTAATCACATTGATATGCAGTCGCGAAAACCTGCATGACCTTTCCATTCGGAACTTCTTGATTCACGAAGATCCCAGTTGCTTTAAGATCGGCCGCCTGATTTAGAGCATCGTTGAGTGCAAGCTCTTTGCTTCCCATTTCATCTTTGCCGACAACTTTGCCTTGTACGCGGCATTCAGTTGGTTTCTGAGCATATACTTCAAGGTTTTTGGCCTTTTCTGTAAGTTGAACTGGACCTGAAGAACAAGCGCCCAGGATAAAAAGCGGAATTAAGTACTTCATCATCACTCCCATTTAATTTTGTTTTATAATGATACCTATACTTAAAGGATCGGGCCATGAAAGCATTATTCCTGAGTCTCCTGCTCTTATATTCATGTACGAAGTACGCTGAAGTCTCTCGTGATGCCATGGGAGTTCAAATTACACCTGTTGAAATGGACATCACCCATTTAAATGAAATCGAATGGCTGGTGGGAAATCCGAAGGAAGTAGAAGTCTCTCAAAGCTTCACTTTCTTAGTTGAAATGCCAAAGATTAAACAAGAAGACCTGGATTATCTCACAGATCAAAAAGGTGTGGATGCCTGGATTCTGCGTTTGATTGTGAATCGCGGTTCAGAAACTCAGGACCTGGGCTCTATGTATACCCTCTTTCGTCCCCGCAAATTATCTCGAGGAAACCAGGGCGCGGGAGCGGCAACAAATGTTTCTATGAAAGTGTATTATGCGGCCGCATATGCGTCTGAACGGTTCCGTACTTTCAAATGTCCTGCATTCGGACATGATCTTAAAATCGATAAAATGGAGATCAAAGGCGAAAATGAACCATTTGAGCTATCAATTGGACAGACCTCTCCATATCTTGAAAAAAGCCAACTGGTAGAACTTACTCCAAGCTCATTCAACGGTGGGAACTCTTTAGTGGGCGACTACTATGTAGAGATCGCTCCCTACAATTCAAAAAAGAAGATCATCTTCTCAGGATTTAAGCGTTTAAAAAAATATGTGAGTGTTTCGAGAGAAGAAAAGATAAGAATCAAAAGCTGTGACGGAGTTCATCCAGAGATTCAATAAGAAAAGGGCCCGTATAAACTGTACCCCATAAAAAGTACATTTAAAAAAAACCGCTTAATAATAGCCCTCGGTATTCTGCCGGGGGCTTTTTATTTAAACCCTTTTGGGGCCTTTCTTCATTATAATATTTGATGGTACTGGATACCACCTTTTCAACCTCTTCATATGATCGACATTTTTTAATCTCTAAGAGATCTTTGAAGTGACCAAAAAATGATTCAATTGGTGCGTTATCTAGGCAATTACCTCTCCGTGACATCGACTGAGTTACACCTGCTAGCCTCAGAACTGCTCTAAATTCTTCATTAGTATATTGGAAGCCTTGATCTGAATGAATCATTAGATCAGTTCTTTTCTCGATTGGAATCTTACTCAGCAATTCTTTGAACTCGCATGCAAATGCAGATACTGTTGGTGTTTTCATTAATTTGTAAGAGACGATCTCGTTAGTCGCAAGGTCTTTGGTCGCTGACAAGAAAGCTTTGTCACAATTTCCATAATACAAGTAAGTCATATCTGTCGAATACACCTGATCTGGAAGTGGTGGATAGAAGTCTCTTTTAAGTAAGTTTGGTATTTCGACATGCTCCCCAGACTTCAAAGGGATTGCGCGATAAGGATTTCGACGACGGATTTTTGTTTCAAATCCATACTCTCGTTTAATTCTGGCGATCTTTTTGTGGTTTATAACATGTCCATCTCTTCGCATGAGTAAATCAAGCGTGATGATACCTGCTTTTTTCCTACTTCTCTCGTGATAATGCTTAATGATCTTACATGCCATTCTATCTCTTTCTTGGCGGGCCTCTGAGGATTTTCGAGAGGAATAAAATCCACTTCGACTAACAGACATTAAACGACAAAGATAGGAGCGATTTAACGATGGATCTTTGGAGATGGCCTCACCGATTAAAGAAAAAACAGCGGATCGTCTTCGGTGAGACCTTGGGCCTTTTTTAGCTGAGCATTGATCTCCTTTTGGAGAGCAAGTTCGGCTTTGAGCTCCTCGATAGTCATTTTATTAGGATCTTTCCGGCGACCACGCTTCTTTGGTACATTTTTAAACTTTTCTTCTCTTCTCCATCTATTCAGTGAGGAGTCAACGTACTTCTTATCGAAGCAGTTAACACTAAGAGTATCATTGAAGAATTGTTGACGAGTTCTACCGTCATCTACTCCATGGAGCATGAGCCGTTTAAATTCATTGCTGAACGAAATAGATTTTTCGGTAATTTTAATAACGTAGGGATTAGTTGTGAGCTTTTTGCGCTCAGAAAGAGAAAAGGCCCTCATAATCTGCTCCTTTTAAGGATTTTAGCCCATTTTTTAGAAAAGCGGTTTTTTTAGCTTGTCTAGAAAATGGGGTACAGATCAGTAGGGCCCTTTGTTATTTACCAACGTGAGCGATATTGAACGCAACGAAGATCATACCATCCGCGCATTCTGATTTCATAATTACACTGGCGAAGAGCATTCTGGCAGACTCCACGGTGATCAGTCTGGCCGTAGAAACGTGCAACGACTCTGTTATAACGATCAATCGCGGCCACCTGACATGAGCCATAGGCCTGAGCGAAAGCTGGAAGTGTTGAGCATGCAAGAGTAAGAGCTAGAATAAACTTTTTCATGAGATCCTCCCTAAATTTTTCTTCTTAAAGTAGAACCTCTGCACTCTCGATATACAAGGCAAAAAATATGACATCAAAGTCAGATACAAGGTGCATTGTGGCCCTAAATTAAGATAAACCATCGTTATTTTAGTGAGTTAGATTGCGTTCTTAGATCTATATTAATTACCTTCTCACTGTTTCATTTACCCCTCGGAAGCTATATTTCGCGCACCATTTTTTTTGAGATTTCAGAATGAAACATTTCATCATCGCTCTCCTTTTGTCTCTGTTTGTCGTCTCCTGCGGAGGCCCGTCAACTAGCAAAAAAAATCCTATCGAAACGGTGACCTCTACCAGTTATTCGAATGCTCCAATTTTTCTCAAGAGTCAGGATGTTGAATGTTATTCAAGAAACTTTTCCGGGCCCGTGGAGTTTGGTCTTCATTTATTTTTAAATGGTCAAGAAACGTTTGAGACAAAGAGCTTTGATGGCCTCATTAATCAATCAACTCTCCAGAACGGAGAAATTATTTCAAACGCTGTTTATGGCGAAAGAGTTGAGATCATTCGCTCTCCTGTCCAGCGCTATATCGGTATTGCTGCACCAAAAAGGATTTCACTTTGTGCAGATCTTGATCAGTACGAAAGAGGCTCTGTAGAAAGTGCTGCACTCAATGCGGCCTACTTCATTGCTAAGACGAACACTACGTTCAAGTCAGCGGTAAGTAATATCAAAATCAGACCAATTACTCTGAACATTTCTCCTTCCATCCTTCAGTCCAACATCATTCTGAATCAGAAGGGCGAAAGAGTTAAAGAAAGTAGTTATTGGACTGACAATGCTCTCTACTCACCTGTGAATGAAAGAATTACTTTTCTACCTCATAGTCAGGAACTGCGACAGTTGGGACTTACAGTAAATTTCTGGGAAGTTCCTATGATTGCGTCCCATGAGTATGGCCACCATATTTATCAGGCGATCTTCCCTTATCAAAATAATCTCTCGATTGGATGCTTTGATCATTTAAAGAAAACAGAAACCAAAAATAAAACATTTGGATTTCGCTCAGTCGAAATCGACGATGTTGTAACGGCCTACAACGAGGCCTTCGCCGATTTAATTTCCTACTACACTCTCGGAGAGAATGAACGTGGGGTAAAAGGAATTAAATGTCTTGAAGTGACACGTGATGTGGGGTCCAACACTTTGATTGATGGGAAATCGAAAGTCCTTTCTAAAAGTGTGGTGAACACCTTCTTTTCTTTCATCGAGCAATTTAGCAGTTGTGAGTCACCATCCTTTCAAGAAGTTCACATCTTAGGAGCATCATTAGCTTACAGCATGGATCAGTTCATGAGTGCGATGACCTCTTCCAAGTCCCAGAAGCTACAGATTCTGGTGGATTGGGTGAAAGACATGAAGACCAACCATTCAAAGTTGAAGGAACATTATCCGGAAAAATATTTTGAAGAAATGATGTCTCTATTCGTTGAAAAGAACCTGCAGAAGTTCAATAATATTGAAGAAGGCTGTGAGGCCGTTAAGACTTACTTACCAGCAATAAACGTAAACAGGTGCTCTCATGCAATTTGAATATCAGGCCCTCGTTCTCATGACAATTTTCTTTTTATTTGCCTGGGTCCCCGCAAGTTTCGGAAAATTACGTGCCTTCGGTCTCGGCTGGGTCGGCAGTAATCGTGTGCCAGTTAAAGACAAAGAGCTTTCTGCCTGGGCCGCGAGATGTGAGCGGGCCTACAATAATTTGAAAGATTATTATCCTGGTTTTGCTGTTGCAATTCTTTTACTCGGTCTGACCGATAAATTTGATGAAGGAACAAAAATAGCGGCCGGTGCCTATGTCGTAGCAAGACTGGGTCATTTTCTGGTTTATGGATTAGGCATCGTTAGTCTCAGAGCTGTAAGTTTTATTACAGGAATTATCGCCAACGTATACCTACTCATCAAAATTCTTATTTAATCGCTTCTGCCAGGACTTTGTTGATTTCTTCAGCAAGTAAGTGAATGTGGTATCCATCAACAAACCCATGATGGGCCTGCACAGAGAAGGGCATGGAAAGTCTGCCATCTGCCAGAGTCGAAAATTTACCCCATGCAATCGAAGGAATATCCGCTGATTTAAAGCGTCCCACTGGATGTTGAATGGAAGTAAAATCCAACCAAGGAAGACTTGTAATAAAGACATAATCTTTAATATCGCGTGCACTCACATCCGTGGCAGAATGAATGAGCTTAGATGCCTTCATCGATTCATCTTTCGCGGCAAGGCTTCGACGAATAAATTCTCTAACATCATCACTGAACTCAAAACGAGTGAAGTTAAAAATATTCTCTTCATTTAGGATCGTATAAGAAGGAATTAGACGATCTATCTGAATCACTTCCCCATCGTAAATACGATAGCGAAAGTTTTCAACATTCATCAGGGCTTTAAATAAGTAGTAGAGAAAGAAGTGGAACACCGGTAGGTCTTGCTCTTTACAGTAAGGTCTAAAATCCGGAACTTCTAATCTAAAAGTAAGGTTTAAAAAGGGACTCTCCATACTTTCAAAGAGTTCAAAACGGTCCCTGCGCTTTTCAAAATTCATCATAAAATATCAATATCGGCCATGCAGGATTTATCGTTCTTAATTACTCCATCTGCTTCATGAAGATCACGAGTCGTAAATCCAAGTGTAATATGCGGGAAGAAATGTTCGGCCATAAAAGAGCCTTGAGTTCCCCCTCTTGTTTCAAATAATTTTTGAACCTTCTTTCTAATCTGAAGTAGGTCCATCGAATTCACCACGATGAAATACGTTTCATCGTTTTTGAGAGCTCCCTTACCAAGGCAAATGACCTTGAAAGTAGAACTCTGAATGCTGCTTTTTACAGCAATCTCATTGATCTCTTTCATTGAGACCTTGCTTTTTAAGACCTCAAAATACTCAACTGGTGTAATCACTGTGATGTGAGCTTCACCTCGAGTCTTAAGCTCTTTACGTTCGCTTTTTACGACACTCTTAAAGAGCTCTTTCACCGGAGCGTAACGAACATCCATCGATAGATAAGAATCGAAAGCACCATTTCCTTCATGCTTTATAAAGGCCAAATCAGCGTTGTTGTAGACGGTCTTAGATAAACTAAAAGCGAACGAGCTTAAGCTGAATAACAGACCCAGAAATGGCAGAAGGAATTTAAGCATCTCCCAGAATTACTATAGCTCTCCGGGCCATGTCCATTGGATTTCGGATTTTATGTACTCGAATCGACCAGATTTTGTTCTATTCCAATCATGACTCCGGGCAGCCCTTTTTTATGGAGAATATAGACGGGGACGGGTAAAGGTCTGCGGGAAGTATCTGTTTCAGAAGAGGCAAATGTCCAAATAGACGGATGAAAATGCTCATGGCCCACAAGATCTTTTCCGCCCTGAATCTGGGCGACTACGCACCCTTTGCCGCCTGGAATATAATGACATGCCACGATTTCTCCGCGGATAAATTCAAAACCTGTTGGATCTTTCAAATACTGACGAATGGGATGAAGACGAACTTCTTTAACCAGCACTTGAGCAAAGTAAAAGAACAGGAAACCAAGAATTAAAACGGCCCCGGCCCCAGCAAAAAGAGGCATACGCCCCGGCTCTTTTTCCATGGCCACTCCAATCATGAAGAGGCCAGTGGAGACCGCAACAAAACCCGCAAGATTAAAGCCCAGAACAGCGGGCCAATCACCAACGCTTAAGAGTTTTTTTATCCGTGCCTGGTCTTTGAGTTCAGATTCATTTTGAATGATTAAATTTTTCCAAGAACGATACACTTAGGCCTCCGGTTTGGCCGGAAGAAAATATTGGCTGATCATGAAACTCACTGGATAGAAAACGACCTCACGCCAATAGAATGCCAGATCATTATACCACTGAGTATCGTGTTTCTTCACTGTCATCACCAGGGCATCAATCCAATAGTAATAGTCATGCGGATAAATATTCATATTATCTTTGGCGTGACTCTGAGAAAGTCTCAGCACCTGAGCACGTGCATTGGTATTTGAGTTGTCTAAAAAATCTAGGATATACTTAAGTCCCGCCATCAATGCTTTTTCTTGATGTTCAAAATCAGTATTCTCAAAGTACTTTTTAATTTTAGGACTCAAAAAGAAAAGATGCTGATAAAAATCGCGCGCAAAAAGTGGTGTATCGGCCGATCGATTATACGATGCCCTAACAAGAGTAACTTTTTCTTCCCAAGTTTTCTTTCTTTCACGTGCCATAGTGCTCTAATATTAACAGATTTTAAGAATTTACCATCAGGAAATTTCCTGATCTAAATCATCTTGTCTAGTTTAATGGAGGATTCCTTAAATTCGAATTTCGGGGCGTTAATGCCAGAATAGGATGAGTATAGGAGGTTCCATGGTAACTTCAGCTGGAATTGAAACTCAAAGAATTGATGAACGCGTGCAAGTGTTTCTTGATGGTGTGATGATTGCCGACTCCATCAATGCGATTAAACTTCTCGAACCGGGCCATGAACCGGTCTATTACATTCCGAAAAACGATCTCCATGAAATTGATCTTGCGAAATTTGACGACTATCACTGCCCATTTAAAGGTGAGGCTGAACTCCTGACTGTGAAGCAAGGAAGTAAGCAGTTCGAAAATGTGGCCTGGTCTTATGAAGAGCCTTTCGATGAGTTAAGTGAGCTCAAAGGCCGTGTGGCTTTTTATGAAGATAAAGTGGATCAGATAAGAGTCATGTAATTAGAAAAACTCTAGATTCAAGGCCATGTTTACACTTCTCCCCATTCCCGCCACGGCCGTGCGAGATTCAGGAGAATGATTAACAAGATCAATTCCTCCCAGAGGTAAAGCATAGTTGTGATCTAAAAGATTACTGATCGAGAGATCAAGACGAGCGAGCTTGGAGAATTGATAGCTTGTTCCTAAATCCAGAAGCGCATATCCTGGAGTCACCGGCTCAGTTCGTAGTTCATTCACTTGGGATTTTTTATCCACCATCGTGACACCAAAATCACTTACCCATTTTCCAAAAGCATACTGAACGGCAACCTTTCCGTTCAAGGGCATCAAGTGATAAAGATCGGCCCTACCATCTTTACGGTATCCGCGAGTATAACTTCCAGTGGCCTTAAGACTTAGATTCGCTGTGATTTTCACTTTTCCGGAAGCGTCTGCACCAAAAATCACAGCATCATGGTTGGCGAAACGAAGAAAGTTATTTCCATTCGCCGAACCAATAAAATCAGCATCAATAAAGTTTTTGATGTCTGAGTAATAAGGAGTAAAACGAAGCTCCCACTCTTTTGAGGCCTCATCATGAGCGACCAGGCTTGCACTTACTTTATGGGCAACTTCAGGTTTTAGATTAATGTCCCCCACATAACCATTTCCATCACCGAACCAGTTAATCATGAGCATATCCATCGAAGCACTCATGGATTCCATGTCCATAGGATCAGTCGGGTCAGTTACTGTTCCGGCCCAAGCGTAACGTTCATACAAATTAGGAGATCTGGTTTTTCTACCAAGGCCAAATTCAAAATCAGTGTGCTCATCCATTTTTAATTTGGAAGCAAGAGTCACATCATAGTTATGATCACGTTTCTTGTGAGATTTAGCATTAAAGGCGGCGGCATCCGCCGGCAAGTTATCAGTCTCGTTATATCCATGAACATCATCCGTATCCATCGAAACGATGTCTGTTCTGAAACCCAGGTTGGTTGAAAACGTTGAACTCCAGTCAGAATCTGTCTCAACAAAAAGTCCTAAACGATCTCGCTTACCATTATTGATACTTTGAAAGTCACCTGGTCCCATAATGACTGTGAGATCTTCAATGCCTGGCCACCAATCATCTAATCGGTATCGATCGTAATCACTACCAACTGTTAAAAGATGATCGGCACTGAGCGAATAGCTTGCCTTAACATTGAAGCCTGCTTCCTCTGAGCGAGTCTTCATCGGCATCTCCCCTCCTCGCTCAGAACTCAGCATATCCATTTCATGATCTGTCTTCTGATAAAAGAAGGTCGAATCGACAATGGCACTGCCTAAATTACCTTTGTAATTGAGATTGGCCATATTGGAGACGTTATTCACCATATCCATACGTTGATTGATAAAACCTTCGTAAGGAACAACTGCGCGAGTCAGTTTCAATGAGAGAACACCATCATCTAGCTTTCGCCCGAGATTCAAGGTCTGATTATTTTGATTAAAGAGAGTCGACTTAAGTCTGTTCCCTTCACCATCCCGATAGTTATTGGCATGCTCATCAAAGCCAGAATAGCCAATGTAGTTTTTCTTCGTAGCAATGGCGTATTGAAAAGAAGCGCCCTGATTCTCATTGTTGCTTTTGAAATAACTTCGAATATTGAGACGTTGTTTGATAACTTCATCACTCTCAGCAAATACCAGGTCACCTGAACGTACAACAATTGATCCGGCTAAACTGTCGCCACCAGCGCTCACTGGCGTGATACCGGCCATCACTTCAAGTGAAGTGATTTTGGAAGGATCAATGTAAGACATCGCGGGATTCATGTGATTAGGACAAGAAGAAGTCGCAGTGGCCCCATCAATTTTGATATTGATGCGATCATCGGCCATCCCCTGGATCACAGGAAGAGATGAAAGCCCCCCACCTTTTTGGATAGAGACTCCCGGAATCATGTCTAGTAGTGCTGCCGAATCTCCGCCGATATTTTGCGAAGACTCATTAGGAGTAATTTTTGATGGTTTAGATAAAGGCGCCTCAACCTCAATTTCATCAAGATTCTGAGCAGCAATCGCTTCCCCTAAATAAAGGGTGAGAAATGTCAGGGAAATGAGTCGGAGGGACAAACTAAATATCATAAAAGTTACAAGTTTTTATCTCACGTAGGACTTGAATTGTCCCCTAACAAAATGTGTGTTAAAAGATGACCATTAATCCTGAGGAGCCACTATGAAACAAGTTCTATTTTCTCTCGTTCTTGCCATGGCCGCAATTCCTGCTCTAGCTTGTGATTTATACTTTAAAAGCGAAGACGTATGTCTAAATGTGAAGTGGGAAGTACTTCCTCCTGCACGCGCTAACGGTACAATGCTTTTAACTTTCACTGACGCTAAAGATGCTGGTCGTGTTGTTACACCTAAATACACGCCAAATGTGATCCTTTGGATGACAAGCATGGGTCACGGCTCTAAGCCAGTGACATTAAACTTCGTAGAAGAAGGTAAATTCCGCTCTACGAATGTATTTTTCGTGATGGGTGGTCCTTGGGACATCAAGTTCCAACTGAAAGACGGCAATAATGTTGTTGAGGAAGTTGTTCAAAAAATTAAGATCTAACAGAAAGGGTCCAAAATCGGGCCCTTCTTTTTATAAACCATTAAAATCACTACTACCTGTTAGATTCCTAACACTCAGTAAATAGTTACCAATCCGCCTAAGCTGCTGCCTTTGATTGATAGAATGCCAAAATATCAAAGGGACTATTATGCAGCTTAAATCTCATTCACTTTTGGCCATCCTCACACTTCTTACCTTGGTTTCCTGCGGGAAGAAAGCTGATGGGACGGCAGATGAGATAACTTCCGGTGCTACCGTTTTCGGTCCTGATGATCGCATCGCCTTAAATGCTCAAACAAAAATTGAACGCGCGATTGGACAACTCAAGGGGAAATATCCTTCTTCGGAAAAAGCACAATACTCTTCATGTTCCGCAACCGTCCTCTCAGGCGATTACCTTATCACTGCGGCCCATTGTGTACTGAATAATAAAGGCGAAAGACCGACAGAACTTTATTTCTACCCGCAAATCAAAGGTAACGTTACCTACCCTCATGGACGTTACCGTGCCACTGACATCTACTACCCTGCCAAATATCAAGCGAATCAAAAAACTCTCAAAGATTTTGAGTACGATATGGCGATCATTAAGGTCGATAAAAATGGCAATGGAAACGCGCTCGAAGATAAAGTCACAGGTTTAGGACTTGATGCTTTGCTTGTCATGGATCAAGGAACTCCTGGGGCCTCTTCAACTATGGGCTATCCAGGAGATAAACCAGCTTCTGTGCCTTTTAAGCAAGCAAGTTGTTCTCATACTATCTACAATAAACTTCAATTCAAAACCGATTGCGACATTTTCAGAGGTCAGAGCGGTTCTTCTTTTTTCCACACCGATCCTAAAACCAAGGTTACGTCACTGATCGGAATCGTAGTGGCCGAAACTTCAGAGTACAACGTCATCGCTAGAATGACGGACACGAGATTACAAATCATTGAGAGCATCATTAATGAGAATTTTTCTCCTAATGGAAATAGTGGCGAAAGATGGAATCATGAGAGCTTGTCCCGCGCAGATCAAATCAGCATCCTGGTTCACAACAAATGTAAAAACGAAATCCTGGTTGCTTATTCAGTCATGAAATCGGATGGAACGTGGATGACCGAAGGCTTTTTTTCCATCCGTACTGGCCAAACAATGCAGGTAGCACAGACTCAAAACGGTACCTACTACTTATCGTCAATGTTCAAGACCAGCAAACAAGCCGTTATTCAAGGCAAAGAGAAAATAGCAATCCCAGGCAGTGGAAGCCATTTCTTCGAACGCTTTAACAAAGGAAGTTATGGTGATGCTCTCCACACTGTTTCTCAGTGTGATGGATAAAATCAAAATTCAAATTGATGTGTAGAAATAAAAAAGCCTCAGATTTCTCTGAGGCTTTTTTGGTGCCCGGTGCCGGAATCGAACCAGCGACACAAGGATTTTCAGTCCTTTGCTCTACCAACTGAGCTAACCGGGCATATCGGATTACTTAAAGTATTGGTCTTCTAAAAAAGAGAACTCTAAGTTAATGTGACTAAGCTTTTTCGTCAATCAATATATTGCGAAAATTTTAAGTTATTGTGCGCGTCAAGGTAGGAATATGTCTGTAAAAGTAATCACCACTGAACTCTCTCTTCCATGGTTCCAGGTAAACGCTCTGGCGTTCATCCCTTCCGCCTCTGGAACGAGCTCTATTAAGAGTGAATGGGCACTGTTTACACACGGATACACCTCTCACAAGGGCGATTGCCTGAATTGGGCCACACGATTAGTAGAGGCCGGGGTTCCTTGCATGATTTTCGATCAGCCAGGGCATTATTTAGGCAGTTTCAATGAAGTGAATTCATTTAGTGACTTCACAGCTCACGCTCATGAGCTGTTTGGAGAAGCTTTTCAGCGACTTCAGTCGCTCATGGAAAATAATTTAAGCGGTCAGTACTCTGGGCCCACCAATATTATTCTTGGTGGTCACTCATTGGGCGCATTCACTGCAATCAGAGCACTAGAACTGCCGGTTCTTCAAAATTATCAAAGAGTCGCAGTTGCAGTCGGAATTGGAATTGGCCAAAGACAGGCCACTCACCTTTTTGAAACTGCTTTCTACGAGAAAACTCTCTCAATCAGAAGACAGCTGGTATCTCCAGAGCTTGATTCAAAACAAGTTTTTGGTTGGCTTAAACATGAAAAAGAAACCATGACTCTTTCTAATCAACGCATCCACCTCATTACAGGTGAGGACGATATTGTAGTTGGTGGTGGTGGATTAGAGGCGTTCTTAGAAGTGCTTGAGAGAAACAATAACAGTGTGACTTTTGATAAGCCCAAGCGTTTACCACACCACGAACCTGGTGCGGCCTCACCTTATCTCTATTCATTTTTAAAGAATCACTTCGGTTGGAGTTAGCGCTTAAAATTTTTAAGCCATCCCTCTTTGCCTGGACGATCAAAAGCAGTTCCGAAAAGTTTTTTGCGGAAACCGCGATTAGTATCAGCGGCGATCATTGATTTCAGTTTTTCCCTTGGTAAATCAAAGAGCCAATCTTTGATAAAAAGAAACTTATCCTGAAGCTTTAGAGATGAGGTAATTCTTTGAAGGGGCTTTCTGTTCCAAGGACAAACATCCTGACAAATATCACAGCCAAAAATTTCTCCGCGAGACTTATCAAATCCTGCAGGGGCCTCGGCGTCTTTCATGATCTCAATCGTGAAAGTTGAAATACATTTAGAGGCCTCAAGCGTTCTTGTGTCCACATTAATAGCATTGGTAGGACAAGCATCGATACAGGCCGTGCATTGCCCGCAGTGATCCACATCAGATATCGCTTGATCAATTGGGAGTCTTTGATTCAAAAGAATGCTTCCAATGATGAAGTAGCTTCCCTCTTTGCGATTAATGAGCATCGAGTTTTTGCCAAACCATCCTAGGCCTGCCCGATAAGCAAGATCACGTTCAAGAACTGGTTGAGCATCAATCGTGAAAAAGGTCTTAAGATCTTCTACTGCCAATTTCTCTGCAATTTTTGTAAGACGTTCTTTCAGTGCGCGGTGATAGTCCTCACCCTCAAATCCCAAAGTGTAGGCGGCCACAGAATGCTGGTTGTTCTCGAGCATCCACTTCTTCGTCTCCTGATAACTAAAAAGAAAAACGAGTGCGGATTGAAACTCAGGAAAGACGTTGCGCAAATCACGACGAAGCTCTTTTCTGTGATCATTTAGATAATTAAGAGGCCCGTGGAAATCCTTTTCCGTCCAGGCCTCATATTCAGATAAGGTTCGTGGAATCGCTTCTTCTGTATATCCCCAATCCAAGACACCGAGGCCTTTTAAAAACTCGTTATCTAGGACTGGAGACGATTTCATGGATTAAAGGGAATGATTTCGATGGCACCAGTTGGACAGGCCTCAACACAGGCCATATCCAAGGTACATTTATGAACGTTTAAACCGTTAATTCGAGTCTCGTGATGTTCTTCAATAGACGCAGTCCAGATTTCAAATGGACATACGTTGATACACGCCTGGCATGAAGCGCAGATCGATGTATCAAGTAAGAGCTTTCCCTGGTCAAAAGACACCTCCTGGATTGAATCCTGGTCAGTGTTTTTGAGAGCACGAGGGACATCTTTAATTGTCTCTACGCGAACTGAGTTTGTAGTTCCCTGACGGAAGAACTTACCATCACCCACTGTTACAACGACCTTATCGCCTATTTGAAGAAGATTTTCTTTCTTCAACTTGTCGATCATAAGCTCTTCAAGCTTCGTGAGATCGCTGTTCTCATGAATATTAAAGTAGTACGGAGAAATACCCCAATACAGGCTCATCTTGCGAATTACGTGAAGTGAGTTCGTTACACCTAGAACATGAGTTTTAGGACGGAAACGAGTCATCTTCAAACAAGAATTACCACCCTCAGTGATCGAGATGATCCAACGAGCGTGAAGTTTTTCAGCTGCAATTGATGCTGAAACCTGAACCGTCGCTGTCACACTTGTAATATTCATATTACGAAGAAGCGGACGCTCAGTTGGTTTCTTCTCTGCTTCCTCAATGATTTGACCCATGATTTGGATCGCCTCAATTGGATATTTACCAGAAGCAGTTTCACCTGAAAGCATTACCACATCTGTACCGTCCCAAATGGCGTTGGCCACATCTGAGGCCTCAGCACGAGTTGGACGAGAGTTTGTGATCATACTCTCAAGCATCTGAGTTGCTGTAATGATCGGCTTCCCAAGTTCATTACAAATTTTGATCATGCGTTTTTGAATCGCAGGCACCAGATGGTTCCCTACTTCAACACCCATGTCACCACGGGCGATCATGATCATATCTGAAACCTGAACAATACTTTCCATATTGTCGAGGGCCTCGGGCTTTTCAATTTTAGAAACGATTGGAATTTGCACCTTCATTGAATGAAGAAGTGCTTTAACTTCGAGAATGTCTTCTGCGGTACGAACAAAGCTCAGAGCAACGTAGTCCACACCCTGCTTCAGTCCGAACATAAGATCTTCTCTGTCCTTCTCAGTAAAACTCGGAGCAGAAACCTTTACGTATGGAAGGTTAATCCCTTTGTTAGACTTGAGAATTCCTCCCACTTTAACTTTGATCTTTAGAACTTCACGATCTTTTTCAATCGCTTCGGCCTCCAAAAGACCATCATCAAAAAGGATACGGGCGCCCACATGAGCGTCCTTCACCAGGTTTTTATAGATGGTAGGGATGAAGTTTTTTGAATACTCCGGATACTGATCCTTAACGTGAGAAGGGCCAATGACCCAAACTTCATCGTCTTTCAGTTCCAGAGGCTCCGGGAGTTTATCCACACGAATCTTTGGACCTTGAAGATCCAGGAGAATCGCTACTTCCTTTCCAACATTTCTTGAGGCCTCTCGAATGTTCTTAATGGATTGTTCATGGGCCTCATAGGTACCATGGGACATGTTGACTCGGGCGGCATTCATACCGGCCTTGATCATTTTTTCTAGCATCGGGATTGTGTTCGAGCTAGGTCCGATGGTCGCAATGATCTTCGCGCGACGAATAGACATAGATTATCTTTTGAAAGAGTTGCTAATTAACTAAGGCGTTTATATTCCTTCATCTGATCCATCGCCTCTTTGTGGCCATTTTTCATGCCCGTGATTTGATTTTCATATGAAGAAACTAAGCGAGACTTCTCATCTTCATAGGCCTGCTTAATGCGATCCTGCTCTATTTGATGATTCATGTCCTTCTGGGCCAACTCTCTACTGTTGAGACCCTTCAGCTCTTTTAATTTATTCTCATAATCATTAGTAAGCAACTTTAATTTCGAATCGTGATCGACCTGCATCTTGTCGAGCTTCTTCTGGAAGTTCACATTCATCTCAGTAATATTTCTCTTAAGCTGAGCTTCACGTTGATCCATTAAAAGCTTGTGACCCTTAACATCTGCCGCGCGACGATCTTCGAAAAGAGTCGTTTGGGCCTTCAAGTTTTTATCAGTCTGATCGATGATATTTTCGATCTTCTGACTCATGCTCATCTTGATGTATTCATTCTCTCTTTGGAAATTCGTCAGACGGGCCTCATAATTTTGCACCGTAGAATCCATAAGTTTTGAGAATTCACGCTTCATTTCAAAGATTTCGTTAGAACGTCTTTCTTGGACCTTCTTCATGAATTCGTTCTTGTCCTGATTAGACGTCTTAGTCACGTCTTCAAGGGCTGCTGTGTGCTTTTCTTCAAGACTCTTCATTGAAGAATTGAAGTTCTCTTTCAAGCGATCAATACGCTGTTTAGAACTGTTTCTTTCCACCATGAGCTGCTGCTCATAGGCGGCCTTGTCCAGGCGGTTTTGATGCTCGCGGTTTGCAACTTCAGATTCAGCGCGCTCTCTTTCTTTTGAAACCGTCACGATCTTATCTGCATTGGCCTCATTCAGCTTGCGGTCCATACGGGCCACTGCTTCTGATGCCTCTTCTTTTAAAGTTTGGTTGAAGCTGTCCTGATCTTTATCGGCCTTCTCATTGTATGTACGTTGAAGGTTATCCAACTGAGACATAAGAGAGCGCTCACGGTTCTCGTGAATGATCTGATCTTTCAATCCCGTTTGTTTATCTACGACCTTCGCAAACTCTCCTGTTCCGTTATCGCGACGTCGTTTCTCACGTTCGATTCCACGAAGCTGGTCATTGAAGTTACGACGAGCATCCAGCATTGTTTCCTGGTGCTCACGATTGGCCTTTAGAGTTTCATTCTTCTGAGTTTCAGCAAGATTATCACTTCTCATGCTGTAATCTTTCGCCATTGTATCAAAGCGATCCTGATACTTCTTCTGCATGGTCTCAAGGCGATCATTCGCATACTCTTTGTGATGCTGAAGATCCGCTTGCTGCACTTCTTTACTCTTAGCAATGTCTTTACTGATACGCTCTTTCAGCTCAGCTGTCTTTTTAGAGTTGCCCTTATGAATATCTGTCATGTGATTTTCATGGGCACGCACTAATTGCTGGCGCTCACGATTGTACTGTTCTTTAAGGTCCGCACCTGCTCCAGTCATTCGGTCCTGATAGTTCTGCATTTTCTCAGAAGTATCTTTCGTAATGTCGGCCACGTTACGGGCGTATTTATTTTTTTGAACGTTGGTCAGATCTTCGTGACGGTCTTTCTCCGAATCGAAGGCCTTTTGATAGCTGTTTTTGATGTCATTTAGACGCTGATCAAAGTCCTTACTCTTTTTGATACTCTCCTGAGTAAAGGCCTGTCTTTCCTTCTCCATGTCCTTGTTGAACTTAGAGCTATTGTCTTCAATGTATGAACGAGTTTTTTCTTTGAGGTTATCGAGTGAAGTTTGATAGCCCTTTTCAAGATCTGCACGGTCTTTTACGAAGGTCTCACGCTGCTTATTGTTCACGTGTTCTGCACGCTCTTCAATATCAGCAACACGCTTATCAGTCGCGGCCTTCGATTTCTCGTTTGCCTCTCTGTAATATTCGCGTTCCTTGGCCAATTGCTTGGTGTAATCTACGCCGTTCATGACTTCATCCCTTGTCTGTCACTTCCTGTGACATCATGCCTTAGTATAACAAACGGGTTGAAACTAAAAAGCCTTGGGTAAATCTTGCTGATTTAGCCCAAGGCTTCGATTAACTGACTAAAAAGATATGACTAGCGAGCTAGTTCTTCGTCGATGATCTCGGCAAAAACGTCCATTGGCTGGGCGCCGTTGATCAGCTGACCGTTGATAAAGAACGTCGGAGTCGACTTAACTTTTACGTTCTTCCCCTGCTCCATATCGGCCTTAACCTGAGCTAGGAACTTGTTCTCAGAAAGACACTTTTCGAAAGCTTCTGATTTAAGACCAATTTTCTTGGCCGTTTTCTTCAGGCCTTCAGCATCTAGAGAATCCTGGTTAGCAAACATTTCATCGTGCATTTTCCAGAAATAATCTGAACCCTGCTCGTTAGCACAAAGACCTGCTACAGCTGCTTGCTCAGCGTGATTGTGGAACGGAAGTGGGAAGTTTTTGAAAGCAACAAGAACCTTGTTACCATACTTCTTTTTGATTTCTTTAAGGATGTCAGCACCTTTAGCACAGAACGGACATTGGAAATCAGAGAACTCGATGATTGTTACTTTCGCGTCTTTAGCGCCAGTTGTTGGAGCATTACCTACTTCAACCGGGAATGTTGGGCGACGAGGTTTTGGAATATATACTTCCACTGGATCTTTCTTCGTTTGTTCAGCGATCCACTTATCAACAGCTTCCTTCTTTCTTTCCATTTCAAGGTAGTTTTTGATTTTCTCTCTAACTTGAGGATTGATGTGCTCAGCTGGGATGTTTTGATCTTTAATGAAGGCATCAATTTCTTTATCAGAAATTACAACTTCTTTAGCGATGTACTTCTCAAGGAACTCATCATTTGAGATGCCTTTTTTACGAGGATCTTTGTCCATATACTTCTGAAGAAGTAGAGACTTAAGACGAGCAAATTTGATTTCGAAAACTTTTGTCTCAGCTTCGAACAAATCAGACTCAATACCATCCGCTAATTCAGCGTTAGTAATTTCCATTGATCCAACTTTGGCAGCAAGGCCTTCTTTTGGAGCTGGTTTAAATAGGTAACTTGGTTTCCCTGTGCTGTCTGAACAAGCAGAGAAAGATAACAGAACAACGAGAGCGAGTAGGCCCACAATAGCTTTCATAAATGAGATCTCCTGTTAAAAACTTTCAACATCTTAACGTAAGTCTCGGAGAATAAAAACAAAGTGGTTTAGTCTACTAATGGAGGTGTTTGAGGAACTCTTGGTATTTGGCCACACCACGTAAAACTTGGTGAGATCCTGTCGCCGCAATTCTCCCCTCTTCCATCAGGATGAGCTTGTGAGAATTAAGGATGGTCTCAAGTCTGTGGGTCACGATAATGGTCATCGAGCGAGATTGGAAGAAACGAATAAGGTCACGAAGAGCGGCCTCTAGCTCCGAATCCAGGCCACTTGAGATTTCATCCATCAAGATCACAGGCTTCTTCAAGAACAGCGCACGAAGACCGGAAATAAGCTGCTTCTGACCCATTGAAAGGGCCTTTGGAATAACTTTGTCTTCTGGCTTAAGACCCCAACGGTTGAGATATGGTATCGAATCACAGGCAAGTTTCCAGAAAGTATCAAAACCTTCTGAAGCACCAAGCGTGATATTGAATTTCAGAGTTTCTGTAAAAACATGAGAGTCCTGAGAGATAAGACTCACGTATGATGAAAACAACCGTAGTCCCTTCTCATCACTGGCATCAATCACTTTGCCGTCCATCGTGATGGTGCCGGTAAAGGTGTGATACTGACCCGAAAGAAGTTTTAGGAGCGTCGATTTGCCACAACCTGACTCTCCAAGAATTCCGAGAATTTCTCCACGGTGAATTTCAAACTGAATCTTATCAAGTTTAAAACCCTGATCGTATTGAAAATACTCAAGATCAAACTTCATCGTTTGCGCTTCAAGATGAGTGAAGTCCATTCGCTCTAGATTGTCTTGGTTGAAACTGTCGTTAAATTGGTGAAGGCGATCAATCCCAGTTCTCGCTCTCTGGATTACAGAGATTTTAGAGGCCACGTCTTTAATCGGAGTAATTGATTTCTGAATAAGGTCAATCAGTGCCGCCAGGATTGCCACCTCCACGATTTGTGAATGCGGAACAATGATCATTACGAGTGCAACGAGGATGGGATAAAGCGATTCCGCCGCGGAATAGTAACTAGCGTCCCAAATGTTGGCATGAAGTTGTTTATCCAGAAACTCTTCAAAGATCTTCTCTCCTCTCTTCGTGGCATAGCGATCGTTCGGAGAGAAAAAGAGTTCTTTTAGACCAGAGGTTAAATCCGTGATTACTCGGGCCATAAGACCAGTGATACGACGAACATCAGCGAAGATTACTGCCATGAACTTACTTCCTTTGATGAGAAGTAAACAGGCAATCACTTCGGCCACAAACAGGGCCACACCGGTTGTTGAGTTCAGTTGTAAGAAGCTGATGAGACAAGAAAGGATGAAAATAATATCGATGAAGATACCAAAGCTACCCGAACTCACAACTTCTCGAACGGCATCTGTATCATTCATTAGACGAGCAAGAACTTCTCCAAGCGGATACTCGTCATGCTTGCCCGATTTACGCTTGAAAGGAGCTTTCAGCCAAAGTGCAAAACTGCGACGTCTGATTTCTGTCAGGAGAACCTGGATGTAACGGTTAGAGCCCAATGAGAACAAGAAACGGTTAATGTATTCAATCGAAAATAACAGCAC
This sequence comes from Peredibacter starrii, assembly GCF_034259205.1. Taxonomy (GTDB): domain Bacteria; phylum Bdellovibrionota; class Bacteriovoracia; order Bacteriovoracales; family Bacteriovoracaceae; genus Peredibacter; species Peredibacter starrii. The sequence continues at coordinate 3,530,042 of NZ_CP139487.1, forward strand.
GAGGTTAATCATCTCGCGATGAAAAGAAGCGTCGTTGTTTAAAGACTCATAAAAAGAGGAGATAAACTTAGGCGTGAGGTATCCAGTGATTGCAGAGATCACGAGATTCACGAGAATAAAAATGGCAAGTGGCGTTTCTGACTTAAGCCAGATGTACGTCAACCAGTTGTTCTTTGAAGAACTTAGTGACATTTTCGTCCTTTAAAAGTTTATGGGCCTCGCCCTGAGCTTTGATACCAGCTTCACGATCGAGATAAATCACTTCGTCCGATAAACGAACTGTCGTCAGTCGGTGACTTGAAATAATAAATGTTAAATGGCCCCACTGTTCACTTTGACGAAGGTTCGCCACAACTTTTCGCTCAAGGATAATATCCACTGATGAGAATGGGTCGTCCCAGATGATTAATTGAGCACCAGACATAAGGGAACGGATGAGTGCTACGCGCTTCATCTGACCGCCTGAAAGACGCTTACCGTTCTCACCCACTTCAAGTTTCAAAACTTCATCGATAGTGGGAGCAAGATTATCTAATTGGAAAATTTTAATCAGATCACTGGCACGCTTTAAGTTCGTCTCGTTAGGAGTTGCTCCTAAAAAAATGTTCTCTTGAATAGTATCGTTAAAGAGATATGGCTCTTGCTGAACCATTGACACCACTTCTTTATTCAGGATGAGACCAGTCGCTAATTGAGAAAGGATATAACTCTTACCACTTCCAGTTTCTCCAATAAGTACCGTCCATTTCCCCTTCTCGAGATTGAGATTAATCGGCTTCTCCCAAAACAGCATGTTGAGGTGGATACTCGATTCGTCTTCTTTCACTTTAATGTTCTGAAGACTAAGTTCCTCTTTCGATTCAACTGCAAGGACGCCATAAAGTTCTTTCACACGTTTCCAGGCCGCAAAACCTTGAGACATGATCACTGCCACCCATGACATAAACATTACGGGCTCTAAGAATAAATATAAAAAGCCAGAGAAAAAGACGAGATCAGAAGTGTCACCACCATTCTTACGAATCAGCATCGCGGCCCAAAGAAGTGAGGCACCCAGACCTAGTTTTACGTAAGGACCAGTGATGGCGAATCCAATACTCGACTTGAAGAAGAGTGTTAGCTCTTCAGATGAAGACCTAACAAATCCTTTAATGAAACTCTCTTCCCGGTGGAAGTTCTTAATCGTTTGCTTCGCTTCGTATGCTTCGATGATGTATTGCTGAACTTCACCCTTCTTATCCATCATCTTTTTAAAATACTTCTGATTGATGAAGGTCATGATGGTGAAAAGCACTACGCTAGTGAAAAGCGGAATGAATGCTGGCCAGAGATACGAATCAGTTTGATTCAGTTTAGGTATTAATACCCAACCAGCAATAATTAAGTTCCCCACTTGCAGGAGACCAAAACCAATGAAGGCACGAAGGTTATTCACATCATCGAAAAGAATCTGGAAGATTTGCCCCTGACTTTTACCTGAGTAACGAGTTGAGGGAACAGTTTCTAGAAGTTCCAGAAGCTCCATACGAAGTAACTTCTGTTGAACTCGGGCCGGGTAAAAGAAAAGTAACCTTGAGAAAGTTCGAAAGAAAAGAATTCCGATCGCTAGACCCAGGAAGATCCAAACTGAGGCACTTCCGAGCTCCCCTTGAGACATGAGTTTCGTTAATTGGCGGATTCTTTCCGGGATTTGACTTTGAAAAACCTGCAAAACATATAGGCAGACGAAAGCGCCCAAATAAAACCATTTGAACTCAAAGGCGTGGTGGATGATCCAAGAACCGAACCGGCGGTGTAATCGCGAACTCATAGACCGAAAATTTACCCCAAATTTTGCTCAAAGTCATTGAAAGGAATAGTGACAGAACGAAGAATTCTTCTTAACATGATGGACTCAACGCGCCCGTAGCTCAGTTGGTTAGAGTATTACCTTGACATGGTAGGGGTCACAAGTTCGAATCTTGTCGGGCGCACCATTAGTCAAGCTGGTCGAACATTCGGCTTCAAAATAATTAAGGGAGCTGGCATAAACCAGCTCCCTTTTTATTTTAGATCGTCCCAATCCATAGTGAATCTCAAGCCTGTCAGGAAAAATCTCAATCCGCTCCACTAGACTCGTAATAATCCTCTGTTTCTTCGCCGTGGTTAATCCACTCTCCTTCAAGTTCCTGAACACATCCAAAAGTTTTTCATAAGTCATCCCATCGGTCGGAAGTTCTCTGTCTAACTCTTCATCCCTTAATTTCAAAATCTGAAGCTCTAGAAGTTTTTTATCTCCCTCTAGCTTTTCCATTTGCTTATAGATCGGTGCCGCCGACACTTCACGAGGCAACTCGGCAAGCCTAAGCGTAAGGGATTCAACTTGAGCGTTGATTGAATAGATTTTGTTCTTCAATCGTTCTATTTCAAAAGAGTGATGCTTTTTCTCACTGACCTTAATGACACTTGAAAGGAGAGCTGTTGCCAATTTTCCAGTGAGAAGTTCCTCAATATCCTTCCAGACTAATTCCTCTGCGATCTGTGCTGGAATCCGATGTGGATCGCAGTTGTAGATTTTCTCTTTGTACCCCATTTGAATCGTCGTTCGTCTTGCATGCTCATAGTAGGGATGTTTCTTGGTTTTATTATGGGCCGATCTACCACATAATTTTTCTCCGCATACGCCACAAGAAATGACTTCCGTCAGGATAAAGGGATAGCGATTCGGGCTTTCAGGCTTCTTCCTCTTATGGTTCTTGGTAAGTTTTTCTTGCACACGATTGAAGGTCCCTTCATCAATGATTCCATCCCACGTTGCCTTAGTTTCTTTTACCCCTCCCTTGGTCTTAAAAACTTTTACGCCAATGTAGGATTTGTTGATAAGCATCCTATACAGAGTGTCCACCTTGAAATGTCCGGCCCGCATCCATCCACTTCCTTCCCTCTGCTTTCGTAGAGAATAACCGTGGTCATTTAACCATCTGCAGGCTGACGACAAAGTGCCTTGATCGAGGAAGGCCTTATAGGCCATCTTCACCACTTTAGATTCATCAGGGTCAGCGTCTAGCTTTCCTTTTGTGGTTGAGAGTTTGTAACCAAATGCCACTGCACCTCCATTAAACAATCCACGCTCGGCCCTCACCTTAAAACTTGCAGAAATCCTTTCTGCAGTTTGTTTCCTTTCAAATTCGGCCCAGTTCGCAAAGGATTTAAGCATGAGTTCACCGGTCGCGGTGGTAGTATCGAAATTTTCCCGAAGGGAGTAAAACTCACAGCCAACACTCTTAAAGAACTCCCACATGTTCTCAAAGTCTTTTGTGCTTCGGGATAGACGGGATAATTCCGTCACCATGACAAGGTTCACATCACCTTCTTCAACCGCTTTTAAAAGCTTCTTCAATGCCGGACGATTCATGTCCTTGGCCGATAGACCTGGGTCTGAAAAGACTCCTACGATGTCGCAGGACTTCCCCATATCCTTTTGATAGCGGACAGTTTGACGTAAGCGCTCTTCTTGGTTCTTGATCGAACCTTCGGGATTTTCTGCTTGTTCCTCAGTGGAAACTCGGACGTAGAGTGCAATCTTGAAGTGTTTTGAATCGGACGCATTCATGCCTAACCTACCTTTTCTAATTCCTGTTCATCACAAGAAGTTTTAAGTTTAGGTTCAACAGAACGGTTTTTATGAAGCTCGCAAAAAGCATCATAAAAAAGTTCTCCCAATTCATCAAGCCGCCTTTCAAACAGTTCTTCATCCACCTCTACGATCTTTCTTCCAATAAATTCTGGATTCCATTTCTTCTTCATCTGATTCCCTTCTTCTCATTCGGGACTCATTTGTTTTGCTCATAAGTGTCTTCATAGTTATTTTCCCTTTGTTGTTAATCATCCAAAGCCGCCGCCTACACATGCCAGACTCTACATTTTTGACCACTATCGCCCAATATCGTTGGGGGGGAGTGGTCAAAAATAATCAGGACGAGTCGGCATGAAAAAATGCGGCGGCAACTCATTAAAATCAAAAACAAAAATTCAGTTTTAGCTGCTCAATTTGAAAATCGAGAAGTGTACACTTGGGAGCTGCATTAAAGTACACTTCTCCCGCGTCATTTTACTCACTTCAATCACCTCCTTTTAGCGTGAGACACTTTTGTGTTTTTCACTCACTACATGCAAGAGCGTGCCAAAGTAATTGGCGAAGCTAGTCAGAAACAAGTTTTTGTTTTGATTCATTTTTGGAGTGAGACAAGTGTTTCACGGTTTTGAGACTGAGACAGTTGTTTCACGAAATTGTGTCGGGCAGTTGTCTCAAACCCGAGACAGTTGTCTCATTCAGAATATGTTATGTAATTTGTTGCAAGTGATTCGCTGCAAGACTACCACTACTCGCCATAGTAACAGGCCATCGATCTAGTGCAAAAGTACGTTGCCCCTTGAACAGTTTGATCTACTATGAAAGTATCCATACGAGGAATAACATGAGCAAGATAACATCAGAAATGCTTCGAAATAAAATTAGTGAAATCATCTATGCATGGGAGGAAAGAGTTCTTCAAGAAGTGCATGCGGCAAAACTGCAAAAAGGTCTTGCGCTCCGTAATTCTCTAAGAGAATTTATTAATCAGTTAGCAGAAGAACTTTCTGATTCAAAAACTCGTTCAAGTAAAGAGGTGGAGGAAGGGAAGCAACTTAGAACTCGTATCGGAAAGCAGCATGGACAAGCAAGGGCAAACAGTATCCTATACACCTTAGACCAACTCATTTATGAATATCATGTTTTGAGACAGGTCATTTTTAAAGTTCTAGAACGAGACCAACCCATTGAGCTTAATGACCGGGAAATTATAACTGAATACATAGAACAGGCAGTAAACGACGCCGCCACGGAGTTTAGCTACACATTAAAGGCTGTTCAAGATCAGCTGTCACGCACACTGGCCCATGATTTAAGAAATCCAATTTCCATTGCCAAAGCAAGTGCAGAATTAATATTACGTAGACCCGATGACGAAAATAGTTGCATCGACAAAGCAACACGTATCGTATCGAGCATGAGTCGAATTGATAAAATGATACGAGACTTATTGGATGCTACCAAAATCAAAGCTGGCGAGCTGCCTAGCATGGATCTTAAAATTTGTGATGTCGATTGGATTTTGAGAGAGGTTGTTCTTGAACTAAATCTTGCAGAGGCCGAAAAAGTCATCTTGAAATCAAAGGCGCCAATCAACGGTTATTGGAATGAAGATGCTCTTCGAAGGATCACAGAAAACCTCATCACTAACGCCATAAAATATGGAAAGACCAAAACTCCAGTTATCGTTTCAGTTCAAGAAAAAGACCACTTTGTATCCATAAATGTCCACAACGATGGTCCTCCGATTTCAGAACAAGATATGAAAAAACTATTTCAACCTTTCGAGAGAGCGAAATCATCAGAAGGAAAAACTGGCTGGGGCATAGGCCTGACTGTTGTAAAGACTTTGGTGGACGCTCTTCATGGAGAAATCACAGTGACAAGTGTCGAAGATGAAGGAACGACATTTTCCATCACACTTCCGATAGATTTTCGAAATGAAAGGGAAAAGCCAATTTTTCAATAATGACTTCAGCCTCTAATCAAAGCGACAGAACTGGTATGTCTTTTTGGCCAGTTACTCGCTAGTTAGTCCATAACTAGCTGAACATAGCCTTCCTCACCAGATTCAATATCCAAGTAAGATTTTCTGAAACTACTGCCAGAATGGCCACGTGCTAGCGATTGAGATGAGCTTACTCATGTCTCCCCCTTTTTGTCCTTCACTGAACGATCGATTCCGTACAGATAAACCTTGATTGTACTGAGACTAACCCCACAGTGCTGAGCAAGTTCTTTATTTGTCCATCCGTGTTGTGCCCGAAGAGTTGCGAGCTTCTTCTGACTGAGGTTGAAAACCTCCCGTTTCCATTGAACCGAGAACACCCTCTTGGCAACAACGGGGTATTCGACCACTGTAGCGTGAGCTGCACCATTCTCAAAAATTCAATCGCTTACAACTAGACACCACCCCTTACTCTCTCTCTTGAAAACGGCACTTATCTTCTCAGGACGATGCAAGTTCGAGAACAACTCCAAGGACAAGGCATCGGACGATTAGTACTCCAAGAGTTTGCGAAGCTAGTTCAACAGATGAAACTAAGCGAAGTTTTATGCATGCCCTATGCACACTTAGAATATTTCTATGGATTGATCGGCTTCAAGAAGTTAGCTCTAAAAGACTCACCTTCTTTTCTTATTGATCGGGTAAATAATTTTCACGAACGTCACAAAGACCAAAAAGTCATTATTATGACGTTAGAGCTGAAGGACATTTGAAGTTCACAATTTGTGACTTCAAAATATTAATTATCAGATTTCAAATCCGAAAGTTTCATCAAGTGAATGTGGGATTTTATTGAACCTTTCTCGCTGAAAGATATAGCTTGCTCCATTTCGCAGGAGCATTTTATGGACGACATCAGATTATCAAACATTGAGAGGATGATCTACGTAATCAGGGGACAGAAGGTTATGCTAGACTCTGATCTAGCTGAACTTTATCAAGTTGAAACCAAGCAACTCAACCGTCAGGTAAGAAGAAACATTCTGAGATTTCCTGCAGATTTTATGTTCCAGCTTACTTCGGAAGAATATGAAGTTTTGAAGTGCCAATTTGGCACTTCAAAAACGGGTAGCGGAGGTAAACAAAAGTTACCATTGGTATTTACTGAAAATGGAGTTGCCATGCTATCCGGAATCCTCAATTCAGAGAGGGCCATACTAGTAAATATTGCAATCATGAGAATCTTTACGCGTCTTAGAAGTTTTTTGCTTTTGGAACAAGAATTAAAAACCGAGATTTCGAACTTAAAGAAAGGAACCAGTGGAATGTTTAAAGTAGTCTTTGAAAGACTGGACTCTCTAGAAGAAGCTACCCCTTCCCTCAAGCCAAACCGCAAGAAAATTGGTCTTAAAAACTGATTTCAAGGCAAGAAGTTCGACACTCGTTAAGTCGGATGCACCATTTTTCTTGTTTCAGGCATTTATTCATTGACACTGCTACGTCCTCTCAAACTAAAATTTCCAGATGAAAATCATTAAGCCTAATCGATTACAACCAGGACAAAACTTAGGCGTTGTTGCTCTCTCAACTCCGGCAAAAACATTGAAACCTGAATATAGAGAAAGAGCTTACAAAAGAATAAAAGAATTATTTGGTCTCAACATCATTGAAGCTCCAAATCTTGATCAACAAACAGGCCATACAGCAGGAACGATAAAAGACAGAGTTAAATCACTCCACGAATTCTTTAGGCGAAAAGACATCCATGGAATTATGTCTTTTTGGGGAGGATTCAATACTCACCAAGTTCTTGAGTATCTGGACTATGAGCTAATTCAAGCAAATCCCAAAGTGCTTATTGGATATTCCGACACAACAAATTTGTTATCGGCCATCACTCAAAAAACAGGGCTCGTTACTTTTAATGGTCCTGCAATTATTACTTTTGCCAAACCAACAGTACCTGATGAAACAATTGAATGTTTTAGAAGTTTGGTTATGGAAAATAATTCTTCTTATACTTATCCTGTTTCAAAAAGGTTTTCTGATAACCAATGGTGGATTGAAGATAAAATGGATTTCTCAACGAACCCAGGTCTTCAAACTTATAAAAAAGGAAAAGCAGAAGGAAGAATTGTTGGTGGTAACATTGGTACTCTATTATTGCTTGCAGGCACTCCTTACTTCCCTTCCATGAAAGGAAAAATTCTTTTTATCGAAGAAGATGAATCTGAGAATCCGAAGACTCTGGATCGTTACTTCACACAATTGAGACAAATGGGTGTATTTGACAAAATTAACGGTATGGTGATCGGAAGATTCGCTAGAAGTGTTGGGCTTGCTGACACCGACAACTTAAACATGATTCTGAAAGATGCACTCAAGGGTTACAACTTTCCTGTGATAGCCGAATTCGACATGGGACATACTGATCCAATAATGACAGTGCCAGTTGGAGCAAAAGTCTCTATCGATACAAATAAGAAAAAAATTTTAATTACTGAAACAGTCACTAAATAGCTGGCCCCTACATAGGCCATATCCTTCGATTAAATCGCGGAAAATCTGCCCAATATTCGGGCCTAAATCGCTATATTCGATTGATTTCTCCTCTCTAAAATCTTTAGCTATAAGTGCCCTCTCCAAGGCATAACTGCTCCAACCTGCTCCACAGGCGCAAACTCATTAACTTACCCTCTGAAACCAATCTTTAGTTTATTTCCACTATGACAAAATCTGAATGAGGCTAAAATAAAGTTAAATTAAATTTAATAAGCCAGGTGTCTCGTTCGATAAAGGATCTGATGAAATTATTCTTTCTCGTATTATTAGCGGCCATCTCTTCTTGTACGCCAGTAGGTCAACAAACTGAATTGGAGTTCAAGGATAAATCTAATAGCCCTAAAGATGCCATGACAGTAATGACTGAGAATTGTATGAGTTGCCACCAAGCAGACTCTGGAAGGGCCTTTACCATCTCCAACAATTCAAAAGCTCAAGACTTCATCGATCAAGGTATGATCGTTCCAGGTAAGTCGGCACAGTCAGTTTTAGTTCAGCGAATGAAGTTTTCAGGTGGCAACAATGCAAACATGCCACAACAGAATACCGAGTTTTCAAGAGATGATTACAACATAGTCGTAAAATGGATTGATAGCTTAGAGGTAATTAATGTACCCAAGCCTCAAATCACAATTCAGTCCCCTACCACAAATTCATCTTTCAAAAGCACGGTAGTCGTTAAAGGGACCTGTACTTCAGATCTTGAAATTGAGATCACATCGGGAATTACATCTCTTGGAACAGTCGGATGTATCAATCAGCAATTTGAAAAAGAAATAACTATAGCGGGTGCTGACGGTACGAAGGTTATTAAACTTACTCAGGCCAATGAAATTGGGGAAAGTGCAGAGGCCAGTGTTACAGTTATTAAAGATAACGTAGCACCAGTTATTCAAGTCATCCAACCTGTGGCAAATACAACAGTTTATGAGAACACAGTTCAACTCACAGGTGTTTGTGAAGCATCGTTAAACTTACAAATCACTTTTGCGCAGCTACAAAAAACCATCCTGTGTCCTGATGACGGAAGGTTCAGTGATTCTCTAACGGGTATTAATACCGATGGAGAGAAACCAATACGACTTCAACAGACAGATAGAGCGGGAAACTCAACCACACTCAATACTAGCTTCATTAAAGCAACGAGAGTGGCACAGGCCCCGGTTATAACGATCACTTCTCCGATGTCGGGAACATCGTTTCAACAAAGCGTAACCGTTGCTGGTAGTTGTGAAGCGAATATCCAAGTTGTCGTATCAGGGGATGTAGCGGCCAATAGTAGTTTTACATGTCCTTCAAACGGACAATACAGCAGGGCCCTGACATTAAATTCTCCAGATGGAGTGAAGACCCTGACCCTTCAACAAACTAAAAACGCCATCTCGACCCAAGTAAGCTTATCCGTATACCGGGACACACAAAGACCAACACTGGCCATCACATCACCAGCAAACTTGAGTCATACTCGTTCTTCATTAACCGTTTCTGGTAATTGTGAAGTCGGATTACCTGTCGTGCTTAGTGCTACTGGATTAAGTAACGTCAATGTAACTTGTACTCAAGGACAATTCTCTAGGGCACTTGTTTTAAATTCTGCTGATGGAGTTAAGGCCATCTCTGTTACTCAAACAGATGCTGCACAAAACTCTACGACTTCAACGATCTCAGTTACATTAGATACCACTCCTCCATTAATTACTCTCAGTTCTCCTATGGCCAATGCCACAACGATTGCAACGAGCGTAGTTGTGTCCGGGACATGTGAACAAAACCTCGTTGTTAGAATCTCTCAATCAACTTACGCTGCAACGGTAAACTGTACCAATTCGGCATTCAGTACCACGTTTACGTTTTCTTCAGGCTTAGGAGAAAAAACGATCTCTGTAACTCAGACCGATCTGGCAGGTAATGCTTTTGAGCAATTAGTAAAGGTAACCAGAGTCGGCGACAGTAACAATTATGCCGCTTCAGCACATGAAGTTTTAAAGACCAGATGTATCGGATGTCACTCAGCCGGATGGGAAACTCAACTTAATAATGCTAGTGACCTTCAACAACTTGTTTCACTACAGAAGATCATTCCTGGAGACCCTGAAAAGTCACCAGTTATTATGAGAATGTATTTTGGCCCGAACCATTCCAACAATGCTGTAAGCAAAATGCCTCCCGTAGCTTCTCAAGAGTATCAGGGCTTTAACATTCACGAATATCAAGCGGTCTATAATTACATTACTTCAATAAAACCAGCTCCTGGAACAGGGAATGACACGCCATTTGTTTGTGATACAAACGCAGCACCATCCCTCAATCCTTTAAAACGTCTCACTAAGATTCAGTACACTAATACTCTTAGAGATCTTCTGAAGCGCGCTTTCACAACTACTGTGGTCGACAGTATTATGACTAATCTAGCTGTACCACTAAGTACGATCCCTAGTGACGAAGCTAAGCACGACTTCCCAGGATTGGACAATCAAGTTACCAGCTCACACATCGGTGGGCATCTGGATGTGGCAATCGCTTTTGCCCAAGAAGTGACTTCAACAAGTTCTCGTCTAACAACATTTGTTGGTGAAGCGTGTGCTGAAACTTATTCAGACGTTAACTGTAGAAATCGTTTTATTGATCGCTTTGGGCCAATTGTTCTTAGACATCCACTTACTGTAGAAGAAAGAGATAAATTTAGAGCAGATGCTACTGCTTTGACTTCTTACTCTGATCTTATCGCAGTCTTCCTTATGGAATCTGACTTCCTTTATCATACTGAGTTCCGTGGAACTCCAATTGCAGGAAATGAATCTCAGTTAAAGCTTACCCCTCATGAACTAGCTAACAGAATCTCTTACCTCTTCTTCCAGTCTATGCCGGATACTGATTTAAGAAACGCTGCAGACTTAGGAACGATTACCACACAATTTGAAACTGTCGTAAACGACGCTTATACTCGTGCACAAACTAAGACATTCTCTGTTTCTAATACAACAAGGAATGCTTTCGGCCATTTTATGAGCGGTTGGCTACAATTAGATGAAACTCCAACTATGCAGTCCTTGAATGCCTCAAGCTTGAACGCGACTCTGGGTATCGCCTACCCGAATAAAAACACTGCACTCCCAAGTAATATGGACTTATCTGCGTATCGCTCTGAACTCGTTCAAGAGATGATGGATATGTTTAATTACTACGCTTATACGGGCAACGGAGATATGTATGATCTTCTGACCTCGAATGTTTCATTTGCTAAAGGTACCAATCTGGCAAAAGCATACGGAGTGGCGGTCTGGAACGGAAGTACATCTAATTTAGTGACTTTCCCAAGTACTGAACGATCTGGGATTTTGACTCGGGCCGGATTTCATTTTCATGCTGGTATCTTGTCCAGACCGATTTTGAAAGGCGTGAAAGTCATGAAGAAAATCCTGTGTGAGGACATCCAAGCACCGGCAAACAACACAGCTCCAGAAGGTGTTGTTATTGAAGCTGACTTTACTGTACGTGAAAAGACCCACGCCCTTACTCAGATTGAGGGAACATCATGTGTTTCATGTCACCAAAGAATTAATCCACTGGGCTTTGCTACGGAGGACTATGATGTTTTCGGAAGACACAGATCCGTAGAGCACATCATTGATTACGCCGCAGGTTCAACTGTTGCTATAAAAAATGTGGATGCTTCAGCAATTCCTCAAATTAACATTTCTGATACGACTTCCGTATCAGGTGGTGTTCAGTTATCAAAAATCATCGCCGACTCTGGCAAGGCCGAAGCTTGTATCGTGAGAAACTTTCATAAATATACATATCGTCAAAAAGAAAACCTCTCAAAAGACGCTTGTAGTTTAGAGTTTATGTATCGTGAGCACAAAACGGGTGGTCTGAAAGGTATGATGACTGGGGTTGTGAGATCTCCGGCTTTTTCAATTCGATACCATGATGGTGAAGAATAAATAAGGGATTAGAATGAAGTACGACAAAATATCAAGAAGACATTTTTTAGTTGGATCAGGCGCATTTACTTTAAGCCTTCCTTATCTAGTTTCTTTAATGCCAAGTGCACATGCTCAGACTTTACCTAACTCAAAGTTTCTCGTTTTTTTAAATACGCCACATGGTGGTCTTAATGAAGAATATTGGGCCCCTCGAGTCTTCCCTACGGGAGTAAGAAAACAATTCAATGCAGGAAGCCTCTATGGACAAATTCAATATGCTCGTCTTCAGGAAATCGCTGATACTAATGGCTTAACTAGTTTATGGCAGTCCTTTATTAATCCTTATCTAGGGAAAATGAATATTCTGGAAGGATTTGATATTCCCTTCTACATTGGCCATCACCGCGGTTTGCTCGGGACCTATCACAACTCAGATCAATTAACGGCCAGTGATATTGATGCAACAAAATGGGACTCACTCGATTATTTCCTTTCAAAATCGACTTCGTTTGATAGTTCTGGGGCGCACCCTTTGACTGTCTTACCAACTGGTGAGCAACAGTCATATTTTTATAATTCGACCGGTATGGTGAGATGCCCTACGGCCCCTAATACTGCTCATGCACTCTTTGCTTCGCTTTTTGGTAACCAATCACAAACAAATCAAACCGATCCTGCGCTTCTAAAAAAGAAATCCATCATTGATCGAGTTTTGGGGTCTTATAATAATGTCGTTGGTGGTGCGTATGGTCCGGGTAAACGTATTAGCTATAACGACAGACAGATGCTGGATGAACATTTAACAGGGCTAAGAGAACTAGAAGTTAAAATTAGTAACCAGATGGCTCCACAATCAAATTCTTGCTCTCAAATCACTCGTAACCCGAATAATGTAAGCATTCAAATGACGTATGCTTCATACAATATTCCAAATGAACAGGTTAAGTGGGACATTATCTCGGACATCATTGTAAACGCTGTAAGATGTGGTTCTTCGAGACTATTTAGCGTTCCTTTGGAGCCTTGTAATACATTTGCCGTAAACGACTTCCATGAAGAAATCGCACACCAGCACAGAACTGCATCTGTCCAAGACAAAGTTCTCAGCAATTATCGCAATAGCGCGCGAGATATTTTTACTACGATTGTTAAAAAGCTGGATTCGGCACAAGGTCTTCAGGGAGGATCTGTCCTTGATCAAGGCCTTGTTGTATGGAGCCACGAGAGTTGTTCATACACACATGAATCTTTCAACATGCCAGTCGTTACCGCAGGCAGTGCTGGTGGATATTTCAAAACCGGTTACCATGTTGACTTTAGAAACCCAGCTAAACCGATGTATGGGCAATGGGGAGACTCACTTGGAAACGCGGGTATTCACTACAATCGATGGCTTGCGAATCTTGCTATGTCGATGGGTGCGAGTCCAAGTTCGTTTGAAAAAAATAACCAGAAAGGTTACGGGCCATTCGGTGCAAAATATAAGATCGGTAGTAATGGCAGCCATAGAGAACAGCTAGGAGACCTCAGCAGTCCCCTGCCATTCATTGTTGTTTAACTTTTATCAGTCACACCATTTACTTTCGCCAGCGGAAGTAAATGGTTCAACTATTGTTCTTCCAGAATTCATAAAGTGATTTAATACTTTTCTCAGTCATCAATGGCATCGCATTTTTCAACAGGTCATCACTCCAATCCCACCATTTCATTTCTAGCAAGAAAGCGATCTCTTCATCGGAAAATCTTTTGCGAATTAACTTGGCGGGATTTCCTCCAACAATCGAATATGGCTCAACGTCTTTAGTAACAAGCGCCCTACTTCCAACTATGGCTCCATGACCAATCTTCACTCCAGGCATAATCATTGCCTCAGAGCCAATCCAAACATCATTTCCTACTATGGTATCTCCCATTGCTTCGTAACCATTCTTGGCGCCATGGAAAATTTCAAATTCTGGCATGAAATGAAAAGGAAAAGTGGAGACCCACTCAGATTGATGCCCCTGATTGCCGGCCATAATAAAGGCAGCACCAGAACCAATTGAGCAAAAGCTACCAATGATAAGCTTATCTACATCATTGCGATCAGGCATCAGATAACGGGCACAATCATCAAATGAGTGTCCGTGATAGTAACCGGAATAATAGCTGTACTTACCTACAATAATATTAGGGTTAGTGACTTGATCCGATAAAAGTTTTCCTCTGAAAGGACTTTCGAAATAATTTGTCATAATTACGCCTGAACAATTGTCTTAAACTTACCTGTTGTGAATCTTTTCATATCAAATGGCATGGACTTAAAATTTTCCGGTTTCATACGTGGATCATTATGAACTTTTTTATTCACCTGATTCGCATGAGCTTTCGACTTATAGACAATAAAAGCAAAGATCACAGTTTCATCAGACTTCAACTTGCATAATTTTGTGAAAGGAATACCGTAAGGAAGGTCGAGAGTATCACCCACGCACTCGTAATAATCAAGAGCACCGTGTTCCATCCACACTTTGCAACCCAAGGTCGCCATTTTCTTGTATGTCTTCAGATCTTTCTTTTTAATTGGAATAATAAAACCATCAACATATCTCGCCATATGGCCTCCATTGTTAAGTAAAGAAATTATGACAAGAAGTTCGAAACTCAGCAAGTAGGTCCCATTTATGCTAGACACCTGAACCAACACTCAAACTATAATATCAAAATGAATTCAAATTTTTTCAATACCATATTGTTTACTCTCTGCATCTTTTCACTAACTGTTAGGGCCGCAGAAGTTAGCTTCACGATAGATGATCCAGGAGTCCAGTCGGCTCCAGAAATGACTCATCTTCAAGTGGGAAAAAAACTTCAAGAGACTCTCAAAGCAAATCATCTCAAAACAATCCTATTTGTATGTGGAATGAGAGTTGATAGCAGTGATGGGAAGAAGCTTTTATCTAGCTGGGATGATGAAGGCCATATTCTTGCTAATCATACCTACTCCCACAAAAACTATAATAATAGTCAGATAACATTCGACTTCTTTACCCAAGACATTCGTAAGAACGAAAATTTAATTCAGGAATTCAAAAACTTTAAGCGTTTCTTTCGATATCCAATGCTTAAAGAAGGAGATACTGTTCCGAAACGAAATGGCCTGAGAACTTTTTTAAAAGATAACAAGTACTCAGTCGGACATGTAACAATTGATGCGTCCGACTGGTACATAAGTAATCGAATGGTCGAAAAATTGAACCAAGGTAAGAAGGTCGATTTTGAGGCATATAAAAAATATTATTTGAACCATATCTGGGATCGCGCCCAATATTACAATCAGCTTTCAAAGGAGATTCTTGGTCGAGAAATAAAACATAATGTTTTAATTCACCATAATCCACTGAATGCTTATTTCCTTGGCGACCTTATTCAGATGTTTAAATCTAAAGGCTGGAAAGTAATTAGTGCCGAGAATGCTTTTAAAGATCCTGCATACTCGTTTTCTCCAAACAATCTTCCTGCAGGAGAATCCTTACTTTGGGCCTTAGCAAAAGAAAGTGGGAAGTACGAGTCTAAACTTCGGTACCCCGCTGAAGATGGAGAATATCAAAAAGAAGAGATGAATAAATTAGGATTGTAATAAGTACTTCAAAATCAAGATAGCGTTTTCCTTTAATTTATTACACCGGCCCATTTAAGCGCTTCATCTCTATCAATATATGTTCGGAACTCGGTGATTTTACCCTTACTCAAAGCAAACACATCAGTGGTTTGACCCTCAAGCCAGTCTGCATGATTTTTGAGTCTTACACGTACATGCGTAAAGACGACTACTTTATTATTGATTTCGGTAAAACGCTCGGGTGTACAACTTCCCTCTGCCCAAGTCTCACGGCCCTTCCTTAGATGTGCTTCCATCTCAGTTAGGCCTCGGAATACGCCAACAGAAGATAAATCGATCAATTCAACTCTTTCAATTTGAGTATCAAAGAGCTTCATCGCTTCGACGATGTCATTCTGATTGATTGCTTCGTAAAGTGCTTTTATAACATTCAAGTTTTGATTATTAATGCTCATAATTCAGCTTAACATTGCATGTGAAGTTTATGCTATTTTTTAAGATGTCCGTGACTACTTTCCCTGAATTAAATGCGTTACATTAGACACTTCACGGAATGGTAATTATGTTCATAAATCGTTTAAATCAAATCAATCCAAATACCAAGTTCATCGTCCTCTGCTTTGGTGTGTTCCTTGGTTTCCTTTGCATCGGAATTCCGCTTCCCATCCTTCCTGAGTTTATTCATAACAACCTTGGCATGACCATGTTCATTGCTGGAGTCGGTGTTGGCCTTCAATCTCTTGTAACAGTCATTACTCGGAGGTTTGCAGGGCAATATGCTGATACTGTGGGTGCCCGCGAATCCACGAGACGTGGATTTCTTATATGTAGTTTAGCCGCAATCCTTTATTTTATTTCGGCCCTTGCTGCTGCCAATCCAATTCTAGCAATTGCCGCTTTATTTGCTGGAAGGATTGCCCTGGGCATGGGTGAAAGTTTTATGCTCACAGGTATCCTAACATGGGGAATTGAAATCCTCGGTCCAAGTCAATCGGGCAAAGTAATGTCTTGGAACGGGATCGCCATGTATGGGGCCATTGCTATTGGTGCACCTATTGGATTGTGGAGTTATTCCAAATTTTCGTTTCTTGGAGTGGCGGGAATTGTTCTGCTTTTGCCAATGATCGGATATCTCATCGCTTCTTCATTTACCCATGTTCGACTGGAGAACACTTCAAAAGTAAAACCATCATTTGTGAAGACAGTTCAAAAAATTTGGAGCTTTGGTCTGGGTTTTGCTCTGGGCGGAGTTGGCTTCGGGGCATTATCAGCATTTATTGCATTAGTCTTTAAATCAAGAGGTTGGGAAAACTCAGGCTATGCTCTTCTCATCTTCGGATTTTGTTATATTGGAGTTCGTCTGGTTGCAGGTCATCTTCCTGACAAAACCGGAGGACGTTCAGTTGCCATTGTATCTTTAGTTTTGGAAATCCTCGGACAGATTTGCTTATGGACAGCAAACGAACCAACCACTGCATTCATCGGGGTCGCACTAACAGGCATTGGTTTCTCTTTACTCTTTCCTGCATTCGGCGTCCAAGCTCTTAAGCAAGTCCCTCCCGAAAGCAAAGGAACTGCCCTTGGCGCATTCAGTGCCTTCTTCGACATTGCTTTAGGTTTAACCGCTCCGATTTGCGGACTTATTATCGAAAGTTCGAAGATACAAAACATCTATCTTTTTGGAACTCTGGCCGCGCTCATCGCTTTTTTTATTGCTACTAGAAAAAAAGAATCGTGTTGTTCCTAAAACCGTGTACCATTGAGAAATGGTTATATTTGCAATATCAGGAAGCCTTCGCCAAGGTTCATCGAATACATCAATTCTTCATACTCTTAAGTCCGTCGCACCGGCCGGCGTGGAATTCATCCTCTATGAAAACGTAGCGAGTCTTCCACACTTCAATCCGGATTTAGATAACGAGAATTTGCCACAAGAAGTAAAAGAACTTCGGGGCATGCTTAACCGATCGAATGCGATTTTAATTTCTACACCTGAGTATGCTCATGGGATACCTGGTTCATTGAAAAATGTTCTCGATTGGTTAGTAAGTACAGTTCTACTTGAAAACAAACCGACCGGTATCATTTTGGGTTCAGCAAGCGAAGGGAACTACGCTCGTGAATCGCTCATTGAAATTCTTAAAACAATGAATGCCAAAGTTTCTTCTGACCTGGTGATGACTCTGCCAGGAGCGAGAACAAAAAATGATGATCCTAATACCTGGCAGGAGCTAAAGTCTTTTATTGAAGGTCTTGTTTTAGCAACTCAACCTTTGTCTTAAGCTCAGGCATTATCAATTTCAAGTTCGTGATGAATTCGTTTGTGGCAGCTTCTAATGCATCTAATGGCATATGTGGAAGACTCTCAAGGATGAACCACATATTTTTTGTCTTACTGTCTATCCGAGTTCTTACCCCCTGTCTCCAATTCCATTTACGACAAGTAACACCGTGATCATCGCACCAGATGATTTCACCCTTATCCACTAATTCCTGAAAAGGAGCACCGTCCTTGATGGTATCAAAAATTTCAGAGCCATCAGCGACTTTAAGATGAGGATGACCAACATAAGCATCAATATTTTCTCCCCCTACCGGAATTGAATATTTAATACTAATGGCATTATAGATATCCACTACCGGATCAATTGCGGGAAGAGAACCATCTCGCATTAGTCTTTTTCTCAGGGCCTCAGCCGAGCAAGGAGTTCTTTGAGGTTTGGCACCAAATTTACGATAAACTTCACCCCATGCCGACAGATGATCTTCGGCCCAAGGAAAGCCTCCACCATTCAAGAAGGAATTGCAGGCCTGGTCTAATATTTGTTTTGAAACAGAAGTGTTAGTAAGCTCAGAAGATGAAATCAATAGACTCATCGCTCTGAACCCTGGAGCAATATTGAAGATTCTAGGATCAATTATTGTTTTCATACTTTAGAAAGTCCTCTCGTTTAATGACATATCGAAGCTTAGCTTCATTTCCACTCGCTAATTGAGCATTTATTTTTCCAAGTGCCTTTTGCGATCTGATGTTATTAACACCAACATCAAAGAAAACGGCTTCGACTTCCTTGAATGCGTGATTTAGCATTAGCAGCTTTAGTTCTAAGTTGTATCTACCGCCCCAATAATTCCTTGCGAGAAATGTGTAACCAATAAATACGTGGCGAAAGTCAGCATCAAAATTATAGTACCGAGAGCTTCCTATTATTTGATTTGTACTCGTATCAAAAATAACAAAGGCGCCACAAGACTCAAGGGCCCCTTGGAAAAATTCACGAAACACTTCGAGTTTGTATCGATCCGAGGAAGGATGCTGAATCCAAATCAAAGGATCTGAAGCTATTTCAAAAAGTGCATTAAAATCGGTTACAAGCAAAGGTCTGATTTTAAGGAGATCACCCTTCAAAACTGGTTGTAATTCCATTTAATGACCTATTTTAGAGCGCCCTTTTTCGCTACGAAGTTTGCCATTTCTGAATTTCCGATTCGATTAAAATATTCCTCTACTCCCTGTCGATTTTCTTCAACCTGGTTTTGACTTACTTTGAATTTGCCTTCAATTTGAGAAATTTCAATTTCAAGACCTATAAGAAGTTTTAATTGGTTCTCAATATATTGAGTAGGAGCATCCGAAACTTTCCAGTTGCTCGAAACTCTCGCCTCAGAAGCATTGGTTAAGTCATTTATCTGCTTCAAGATCCATTGTGGGTCATCGATTACTTTTGACTTCCCTCTAACTTGGACCATTGAGTAATTCCAGGTAGGAACTGCTTTTCCATCTCTTTTCTTTGTAGGATAGGCCTCAGGTGTGACATAAGCATTGGGTCCATTGAAGACAACCAATACATCATTCCCAGTTCGTAAACTTTCAACTTGAGAATTCATCCGAGCAAGATGAAAGCGAAGTGTGCCTTTTGAACCATCTTGATGCAAAGAGGCAGGAATAAAATTGGCCAAGATTCCTGCGTTTATATTTTGGGTAATGATAAGGCCCAACGGATAGGTATGAATAAATCTATGAAGATATTCGATCCTATCCTCAGCAAACACCTTTGGTCTGTACATATAAATAATCTCCGTTCTCGATTACTAATCAAGCCCATTATCTGCTACAATTGGACCATCAAACAGATCCATTTATAAAATAACGATTGGTCCACTTATGGCAAAAACGAAGAACAATATAGAGATACCAAGCCTCAATCTGATCAACAGGAAAGAAGGAAATATTGGGCAACAACTTCTTCAAAGATTAAGGGAGGCCATTAATGTAGGTGAATTAAAACCTGGAGAGCGCTTGCCTTCAACTCGCTCACTTGCAAGTTCACTTGAACTGGCTAGAGGTACTGTTACTGAAGTCTATGACCAGTTGATAGCGGAAGGTTACCTTGTAACCAAAGTCGGATCCGGTACAACAGTTGCATTAGATTTATTTGAAACAGAAATAAAATCTCCTCGTAAAACTTCGGCCTCTGAGTCTCAGATCACCTTATCTGAGAAGGCCAAATTTTATACCGCCCTTGCTGAACAATTTATCGCCAAGCCCACTACCCCGTTCTCAATTGCACAGCCTAAAAATGATGTTGCGATGGATGCAAACTGGGACAGAATAAACAGAAGAGTTAGATCATCTAAAACTGCAGGACCAAGCACATACCAAGAGCCAAATGGTCTCTTATATTTAAGAAATGAAATTGCTAATTATGTAAGGAAAGCACGTTCAGTTTTATGTGAACCAGAGCAAGTTATTATCACAAGTGGTACCCAGCAAGGACTGTATTTAACTGCAAAGGTTCTTTTAGAAGAAAAAGATAAGGTCTGGATAGAAGATCCGACTTATCTTGGACTGAGTTCTATTTTGAAAGATTTTAAGATTAACATGGTACCTATTCCTGTCGATGAAAATGGTCTGGATGTTGATTTTGCTATAAAAAAATCTCCCAAAGCAAAAGCAGTCTATGTCACTCCTTCCCATCAGTATCCACTTGGGATGGTTATGAGTATGGCAAGACGTCAGGCACTTATTAATTGGGCCATCAAAAACAATAGCTGGATCATTGAAGATGATTATGACAGTGAGCTTCGCTACTCAGGTCACCCCTTTCCTTCTTTGCAGGGTCTTGATCCCCAGAGGGTCATCTATCTCGGGACTTTCAGTAAGGTTTTGTATCCATCACTAAGATTAGGATATCTTATTTTACCAAGGCCATTGGTAAAAGCATTTGCTGGTGCAAAAGCAATTATTGATAGGCATTCTTCTTTATCTGATCAGCAAGTTCTTGCAACGTACATGAGTGAGGGATACTTCGAGTCGCATATCAGAAGAATACGAGCTGTTTACGCTCAAAAAAAGAACCTCCTGGTCGAACTCCTAACCAAGGAGCTTTCTTCAACTTGCTCCATTCAGAACAATGACCAAGGAATGCACCTTATCCTTTGGCTTCCGCCAAAATCAAATGACACTTTAATTGCAAAGGAACTCCTCAAAGAAGGTATTGTAGTAAGAGCGGTCTCGACGCTTTATTCAAATGGTAAGGGTCGCTCCGGGTTGATGCTAGGCTATGGTGGCCACACGAATCAACAGCTTGCAGATGCAGTGAAAAAGTTAAAACGCACCCTACATAGACTTATGATTTCCTCTCCCTAAAATATATTTTGGAGAAAAGACACATGAGAAAAGTCATCCTCGTTGAATTCATCAGCATAGATAACGTCATTCAGGCACCGGGCGGTCCCGATGAAGATACTTCAGATGGCTTCAAATTCGGTGGTTGGCTCGCGCCCTTCTTCGATCAAGCTCTAGGTGAGGCCCTTGAGATTTCATATGGGCAACCATATGATCTCTTATTAGGAAAAAAGACCTATGACATCTTTGCTGGTTATTGGCCCAAGGTGGCAGCTCAAACGGAAGGCATAAGTGAAACAGATCGAAAGTTTGCATTGGAATTCGATGCTTGCACAAAATACGTAGCTACTCATAATACTGATTCTTTAAAATGGAAAAACTCTAAATCTCTCGGTTTAAGTGTTACCCAAGAGGTAGATAAACTTCGAAAAGAAGATGGAAAAAACCTCTTAGTCATTGGTAGCTCTAAGTTAGCGCATACTCTACTCGCACATGACCTTGTCGATGAAATGCACCTCATGATCGCACCTATCATTCTTGGAAAGGGCAAACGTCTTTTTGATGAGAATAGTAGGCCCACTTCATTCAAGCTTAATCGCTCCGCTGTTTCTACGACAGGTATGCTTCTCATGCATTACCTTCGAGATGGAGAAGTTAAGACAGGCTCTGTTGCTTAAGCAATGAGAATTTAATTAATGCTTTATCGACTACTTCGGTTTTCCACTCTCTTTTCATATTTTAAAGAGACTCTTTGTTGCGTCAGGGACGATTCCCTAGAACAAGGAGTTTCAAATGAAAAAAGTTTTCTTTCTCGCATTCTCACTACTCTCCCTTACTGCATTTGCACAAGGTTCCCGTGGCCCACACAAAGAAGATCCGGAAATGAAGGCATGTTTCGAGGAGCTTAAAAGTAATGGGCAACTAAGTGAAGGATGCCAAGAGCTGTTTCAAGAAAAGCAAGAGCGGAAAAAGAAAATTCAAAAATGTATCGCTGCAATAGATGGTGATGATGTCACTGATACTTCTTCTTCCGATGATACTACAACAGTTGACGATTCTGAGTCGGGAACGGAAGACACAACGATCACAGAATAATTGATTCAAAGGAAGAGTTTTATGCCTCTTCCTTCAGAATCTTTTAAGTCTGTTGAAGTTTCATTTCATCACAGTCCATGTACTTCCTTCTAAGATAAATCGAGAAGGAGAACTTTATGAAAAAGAAAGCAATAAAAGACCCTAAAGGTGGATTAAATGTTCACTCACCCCGAGGTCCTCTCAAAGATAAAGAAGGAAAACCAACTCGCTTGGCACTTTCCGCACGAGCGTGGGGAGAACCAGCTCCAAAAACAATGGAGTCAGCAAAAAAACTAGCAGCAAAAGGTAGACGTCTTTTAGAGCAGGCCAAGAAAGCGGCCTAGAGGTGATTTATGGCAAAGAAAAAACAAGGTCTGTACGCAAATATTCATAAAGCGCAAGAAAGAGAAAAGCATGGTGGCAGACCGGTTAGGAAAAAAGGTGAAGCAGGGGCCCCAACGAATGAGGCCTTTAGAAAAGCGAAGAAAACTGCAAAAAAATAGTACTAATGGCTTTTTCCATCAAATTCGGTGACAGGTAGATTTTTAAAATCAAATTCTTCCAGACATCTCACATTGATAGAAACCATTTTCGTTCCATCAGGCATAGTCCCTCTGCCGAAAGAGCTGACACCACAATTTTTACAGAACAAGTGGTGAATAGTTTTCTTATTGAATTGATAGTCCGAAAGTGAAGTTTCGCCTTTCAAAAGCTTGAAATGACTTTCAGGCGCAAAGGCCAGAATATGCCCCTTTTTGGAACAAATAGAACAATTACACGTTATTCCCGAATCAATATTCGCTTCGACTTCATAGCGAATATTCCCACAATGACATCCACCTTGATAAATCATTCTTTCCTCCTGAATGCTAGTTGTAAATATGTTATACTCCTTATCATGGAAACTCGAAATTATTTCGTTAGACGTGCACAGCATTCTGACGCTCAACCGATCATTGATTCTCATGACCGATCAATCCGCGAGATATGCTCGAAAGATTATACTCAAGAACAGATTGATGCGTGGTCGGCTCGAAAGCTAAAAACAGAACATTGGTGCCAGACAATTGATCGTGATTTCGTTTGGGTAGTTGAATTAGATTCTGAAGTCAGAGGCTTTGGACACTTGGCCAAGATGGATGATGAAGTGGCAGAAGTTATGGGGCTCTATTTTACACCAGAGCTCTTGGGGCTGGGAGCTGGTAAGGAACTTTTTAGAGTCCTGATTACAGAAGCAAAATCCCTGAAGATAAAACGACTCCAACTCTTAGCAACGATTACTGCGAAATCATTCTATGAGAAATTTGGTTTCAAACAGATAGAAGGTCGGTGTAGCATTGAAATGCGTGGAGTTGATATCCCCTGCTTCCCAATGGAAAGCATTCTATAAGGTTGAATATGCATAAAGGTTCTTGTCTATGCGGTTCAGTGAACTTCGAAATCGATGGAGATTTTGAAAGTTTCTTTCTTTGCCACTGTAAACATTGTCAAAAAGACACTGGCTCTGCCTATGCTGCGAATCTTTTCTCTACTAAGGCAAAGCTAAAATGGATTTCGGGAAAAGAACACGTAAAGACCTATAATCTTCCTGGAACACGACATGCAAAGAGCTTTTGCAGTGAATGCAGTTCAGCAGTTCCCAACGAGGCGGGCTTTCTTCAAGTTCCAGCTGGCAGCCTAGATACTCAATTTAATTTAAAACCAAATGCTCATATCTTTTGCAGTAGCAGTGCAAATTGGGAGCGTGGTCTGGAAAACATCCAGCAGTTCGAGAAGTTTCCTAATTAAGTCGTAACCACTAAGAACTCTTCCCCGCTCGAAGGTTTAAGATCATCAGGTCTGCCGGCAAAATACATCTGAATAATATCTTGTCTTGAAACATGTCTCACGTCTTTTAAACCCGCTTCCTCCGCTAACGTTATAGCTTCCGAAGACGCAAACAGACTTAAGAATGGAGTCCCTGCTTCAGCAGTTCTTTTCATGACCATTTCATAAGGAACGCGGTCTTCTGGTTCAACCAACTCTGGTGGAAGCATAAAGGTCATCGCAAGTGTTGATCCTGAAGCAAGAGTCGATACTTTCTGAAAAGTATCTAAGTTGGCCTCTCTTGTGAGGTACATCGAAACACCAGTCGACACAACATAGGTTGGTTGGTCCAATTTAAAACCATTTTCTTTTAGCTTTTCTAACCAAGACTCTCCATATTCAAAATCAACAGGAACAAATTTCAAATAGTCCGGAATGGTATAATCAAGTTCTGCTAATCGCTTTTTCTTCCAGGCTTGAGTCTGAGGTTCATCGATCTCAAACACCTTAATTTTTGAAGCGATATCAGGTCTTCTCTGAGCAAATGTATCAAGACCAGAGCCTAGGATCACATACTGAGTAACACCATGATTGATTTTTTCTAATAATAAATCTTCTATGAATCGAGCTCGACCAACAATGGAAGCTCGATATCCACGAGTCCCTTGAGGATGCATATCTCCTCGCTCTTTCCAGCTTTCATCTGGTGCTACTAACTTCAGACCGAATTCATCCTTAAAAATTGGTGAGGCATCGATTTGTGCATGCATGGCACGCCAAAGAGCAACTCTAACTGCGGTATGATCTGGAATGGTGATTTGTTTCATATGAACCTCTCACCAATGCTACATTAAGTGCAGGGCGAAGTCTAAACTTCGCCCTGAAACAAACCTTAAAAACCTTCTACTCGACCGATGGCTTCTTCGTCATTCACTACCATTAGTTTTCTCTTAGGTTGTGTCATCGCCATTCGCTTCTCTTCTCTACCAGTGATAAATGTTTGCATATTTAGCACTAGACCAGTAAGAGTTTCGGCCTGAGACGACATTTCTGTCGCGGAAGATGCCACTTCTTCTGATGAAGAAGCGTTACTCTGGATCGCCTGATCTAGGTGATTCATCGCCTTAGAGATCTGCTCAATGCCGTTAGCTTGTTCTTGGGAGGCAGCGGAAATCTCACTGTTAAGTTCTGCCACCTTTTTAACAGATGACAGAATTTCTTTTAGAGAAGCACCTGAAGTATCTGCAATCTGCACTCCTTCTTCAGTCTTTGTCACGTTTTCCTTAATCAAAGTATTAATGTCCTTTGCCGCAACAGCTGAACGTCCGGCAAGACTTCTAACAGCGTCTGCGACTACTGCAAAACCTTTACCCTGCTCACCCGCTCTTGCAGCTTCTACGGCCGCATTCAGTGCCAGGAGGTTTGTCTGAAAAGCAATGTCATCAATCACATTAATAATCTCTTCAATTTTTTTAGACGACTTCGACATTTCTCCCATAGCAGAGATCAGCTTATTAATTTCTTTCTCACCTGTCTCAGCAGAGTAAAGTGTCTTCTGAGACAATGAGTTGGCCTCTTTGGCGTGTTCCGAATTGAGTTTAACCATTGAAGAGAGCTCTTCCAGAGAAGAAACTGTCTCTTCTAAGGAAGCGGCAGACTCAGTTGCTCCTTGAGATAATTCTGTTGATGCCGAACTTAGTTGATGACTTGCAGATGACGTTTGAGTTGAAGAACTTGAAATCTCTCCGGCAATTGTAGTGATAGTTTTGCTGATCGAGTTTGAGAAATAAAAACCTATTCCGATGGCAAAGGTAACACCAGCAACAGAAAATATTACACTTAATAAAGTGGCTGCATTGTAGGCCTCAGTTGCTTGTTCTTTTTTTACTTTGGCAAATTTTGTTTGATATTGAAAAAGTGCATCAAACTTCTCTTTAGCTGTTAGACGAAGTTTTCTCAGATCTTCGTCTACAAAATTTTTAATTTCAGCGGGATTGGCCTTACCTTCCAGACCATTCTCCAACATTCCAAAGTAAGTTTTAACGTTTGCCTTATACACCTGCCAACTGTCCCAGATGTCTGTATAAAATTGCTTACCTCCTGGCATGAATGGAAGAGCACGATACTCTTTATCTAATTCATCCATCATTTTTGCGGTCTCTTCAAATCTTCCGTGAATTCGATGCACTTCAGTCAGACTATTTCCGATATAAGCCATGTACGCACGAAAAACTAATCGATGAGCTTCGTGACCAGTATCATTCAGTTCAGCGGTCTTTTGAGACTTCTCCAGAATAACATCTGAAATATAGCTATATTCAGATTGCACTTTCTGCATTGAAAAATACCCAACAGCAGCGACAACCATCACAAAGAAAGACACAAATGTGAAAGCCATCAGCAGTTTTGTCTTTAAACTTTTTCCTTTAAACACAATAAAACTCCTTCATAAAATTAATAAAATTTAACGGCATGCGGTTGCTCTATCGGAAAATTTCATTATTCTATACGCTTAAGTTTTCTTAATTTTGCCAAAAGGAATATTTTGTAAGGTATCCATTACATTGGAGGGCCAGAGCAAAAACGTCCGGCATATTTCGTCTGTTTATAGTCTTTTGTTACAGCTATTTATCTAGAAAAGATGAGGTCCTAATGTCAGAAGCACGCTTCAGTATTAAAGCTATTTTTCAACCAAAGCATTTAATCCCACTGCTTTCGCTGATCATTCTAGTTTTTCTGAAAGGAACTTCTGAGATGAATTTTGTGTACTCGCTCATAGCGATAACTCTTCTAGGTGTTTCGGTTATGACATCAGTTCACCACGCCGAAGTAATTGCTCATAAAATTGGTGAAGGCCTTGGAACTCTCGTTCTTGCTCTTTCAGTGACTATCATTGAAGTAGGCCTCATTCTTTCCTTAATGGGTTTAAATGGTCCAGATGCGAGTGTGCTTGCTCGTGATACGGTCTTTGCAGCGGTAATGATTGTTACGAATGGAATTGTGGCCCTATGTCTGATCCTGGGAGGGATTAAATTCCGTGAGCAAGAATTTCAGGTTCAGGGTTCAAGAAGTCTTCTCGTGGTTTTAATCGCTCTTTCATTCTTGATTTTCGTGCTTCCCATTTATTCTTCTAAAGAAACAAGTTCATTTTCTCCCCTTCAAGGGATCATCATTAGCGCAATTTCACTTATTCTTTATGCGCTATTTATTATTTTCCAAACTAAGACCCATAAAAGTTATTTTGAAGCTGAAACTTCCAATCTCAGTGTTGTTGATGAACAGGCCCATGATGAAATCACAAAAGCTGAAGCATGGCTTAGCTTTGCTTCATTATGTATCAGTCTTGTTGCAGTAATCGGCCTGGCAAAATTAATGTCCCCAACTATCGAGAACTTCGTGGTGATGCTTGGTGCTCCCAAGTCTTCAGTGGGTCTTATCATCGCAACGATTGTATTGTTACCTGAAGCCTGGGCGGCAGTAAGTGCGGCACGAGCGAATCGTCTTCAAACAAGTCTTAATTTGGCACTTGGTTCGGGGATCGCAAGTATCGCACTCACAATCCCAGTTGTTATAGGTTACTCAATTATGACGAACACCGAACTCATTTTAGGATTAACTCCGAAGAATCTGGTGTTTATGGCCATGACTTTTTCAGTTGGTACAATCACTCTCGGTACGGGTAAATCGACCCTACTTCAAGGTGCGGTTCATGGTGGAATTCTTACTGCCTATTTCCTGATGTCGTTTGTTCCTTAGCGGATCTTTTCGAGGATATAGACCTTCTCTTTCAAAGTTTCGAGAGAAGAAAATTTTGGTCCTTCACGATCAGGCGAAACTGTTTCCACTAATTTAATTGAAAACTGATCTGAATAAAGCGATTGCACTTCATTCTCACTAATGCTGAATGGAGGACCGCTCATCTGAGCTTGATCGTATTCATAAACCACAAGCAGACACTTTCCACCCATTTTTAACGAGCGCTTAATGACTCGGGCATAATCCTTTCTCATTGTCTCAGGAAGTGCCACAAGGGCCGCGCGATCATAGATAAAGTCGTAAGTATTCTTATCACTTAGCTTGAAGAAGTCCCCAGCACTCAACAGGATGTTCTCATAGCTATAATTAGCAAAATTCTCATCCTGATTTTTAGTGACGGGTAAATGATTGTCGGTGAAAAACTCTTCAACGGCCTTGGCATATAACTCAATTCCGTGAACTTTAAGCCCCAAGCTATGCAGCCATAATAGATCTTTGGTTTTACCACAAAGAGGCACCAGAACACTCTGACCTTTCTGCGGGTTTAGTGCGGGGAAATTATCCAATAGCCTTTCATTGAAGGCCCCTCGATGAAAACCTGTTCTTCCCTCGTCCCAAGCTGATATCCAAAATTTTGCGTCCATAAAATTCCTTTTATGGACGTATTATAATAGATAGCGGGGCGGCTGATAAATACTTATTGAGTCTTAATATTGATACTTTGCTGGCATCAATCTAGGCGTTATGAAAGCTTCTCTTTGCTTTTTGAAGCTTCTGGTAGCTTTCAACAAACTTGATGTGCTTATCAATACCCTCTAAAGAAGTATTCGTCGGTTGTAGACCAAAGAATTTAATTTCACCGGATACGCTCTTAGTCACTGCTTCCATCACCTTCTCGCCATACATGCGAGTAAGATTTGGCAGGTAGTCAGCAAGTTCTAGTTCCTCGTTGATTTCGATATCTAAGACAACATTCAAGGCCTGATAAAACTTCTTTCTGTCAGGGAGACTATTACTGAAGGTCGTTAGGTTCTCTACCAGGTCTTTTGCTTCTTCAAACTTCTTGAGACTTACATAACTTAGGGCCTTGAGCTCCCCAATTGTCAGTTGTCCCCAGATTGAGTTCTCATCAAAGGCAATTCCAATAAGTTCTGGGATGGTCGTATAGTTATCGATTTCAGACTCTTCAAGCTTCTTAACCAGATTCTTGAGGGCCTTATTATCCAGAGAGTGAAGGTTTAAAATATCTTCACGGAAGTCCAGGGCCTTATTGTGGTTGTCCCAAATAAGCTCTTCTGACGAATAAATCTCAGAGTAGCCAGGAACCAGAATACGTGTGGCCTTTCCACCTAGCTCTTCGTAATCCGCAATATAAACTTCCTTCTCCATCTCTTTCAAGATGCCCATCAGGTAGTTGAATTCTTGCTCCGTAGTTCCAGAAAAGTTCCAATCCGCAAATTCATAATCTGATTTCTCACTGAAAAACTTCCAGGAGATCACACCGGTTGAATCGATGAAATGATCAACTATATTATTCGACTCTCTTACAGCAAATTCATTGAATGTCGGTGGAATCAGGTCATTCATTCCTTCAAAGCTTCTGCCCTGAAGTAGTTCAGTGAGCGTTCGCTCAAGCGCCACTTCAAAATTTGGATGTGCACCAAACGAAGCAAAGACGCCTCCGTTTCTTGGGTTCATCAAAGTTACATTCATCACCGGGAAACGACCACCTAAGGAAGCGTCCTTCACCAGAACCGGGAAGCCCTGTTCTTCTAATTTCTGAATACCTTCGATAATTTTTGGATAACGGGCGAGGACTTCTTTCGGGACGTCCGGAAGACACAACTCATTTGAAATAATTTCGTTTTTCACCGCACGTTCAAAAATCTCAGATAGTGCCTGAACACGGGCCTCATGAACTGTATTGCCTGCACTCATACCATTACTGACATAAAGATTCGCAATTAGGTTTACCGGAACGTAAACGGTCTTTTTATCTGACTGACGAACAAATGGAATGGCACATACACCACGCTCTTTATTGCCAGAATTTGTATCATAGAGATGGGACAGCTTAAGTTCTCCATCATTGCCATAGGCACGAAGGAAGTTTTCATCCATCAGATCTTTAGGAATAGAATCTTTAGGCCCGGCCTTGAACCATTTTTCATTTGGATAGTGTACGAAATCGCCTTCAGCAATTTCTTTTCCTAGAAAATAATCACTGTAGAAATAGTTGGTACTAATTCGCTCTAAATATTCGCCGAGAGCAGAACAAAGAGCGGCGTTCTTAGTGGCACCCTTACCGTTGGTAAAGCACATTGGAGAATCAGCATCACGGATATGCACAGACCAAACGTGAGGAACCGGATTTCTCCAGGAAGCGATTTCAATCTTGATCCCAAGACTTTCTAATAGCCCAGTGAGCTTTACGATTGTGTCTTCAAGAGAAGAATCCTTTCCGATGATCATTGTTTTGGTTTCAGTTAAACCAACATGCTCTAAAACGAGATTTGAATCTTTACCCAAAACATCCTTTGGGTTGATCTTAAAGCCAGGATTATTTTGAATCACGCGCTTTACAGTACATCTGTCCATCGCCTTCAAAATACCTTCACGATCATGATCAGAAATGCTGGCCGGAAGTTCAATTTCGATATTGAAGATTTGGTTATAACGGTTTTCTGGATCAACGATATTGTTCTGAGAGACTTTGATATCGTCTGTCGGTATATCGCGAGCGACACAATAGACTTTTACAAAGTAGGCCGCGCACAGGGCCGAAGAGGCCAAAAAGTAGTCGAAGGGACTAGGGGCCGTGCCATCGCCTTTGTACCGAATAGGTTGATCTGAGATGACTTTGAAGTCATCAAAACTTGCCTCAAGTCTGAGGTTTTCTAAGAATCTTACGTTTACTTGCATAGGCTCCACAAATACCATTTTCGAGATGGTGTTTACAGTAAAAGGCCCTTCAATCTGGTAATTTTTACGCGTCTAAGTGGTCTATTTTCCTCCCAAATCAGGAATGATTCCAGTTTTACTTCGAATTTGACCTCAATTTATTAAATTCTGACTTCAAGACGTCTCGAAACCAAGACTTCAATGGGTCTTTGTGCGTGAGAGCGTGCCACACCATTCGGAACTCAATCGTGGGTGCTTCGATCGGTACTTTTTGAATCTTAATGGGAAAATACTCCTGGTACTTCTTTAAAAGTAGAGTCGGTGCGGTCAGGACAAGATCAGAACTTGAGAGCGTCCATGCCATACTGGTAAAGCTATAGGAGCCATACTGAAAATTTCTCTGTTTTTGTCCTTTTACTTTTAAGACTTCTTTGAAGTCACCTTGAAGAGTAATTAAAGCGTGATCACACTCATAGAACTGAGCTGCATTCAGTTCGCCTTTTATCTTTGGATGATTCTTCCTATAAGCAGTTGAGAAAGAATCCTCAAAAACCTTTGTCATATAGAATCCTTCAGGAAGATCTTTATAAAAGCCAGCTATCGCCAGGTCATACATGCCACTCTCAAGTTCGCTCTTAGGAAACGACCCTCCCGTGGGGCGAATTGAGATTTGAACATGAGGGGCCTCTTTTTTAAGTCGCTGGAGGAGATGAGGGATAAGTATCACTTCAGTATAATCAGTTGTAGCAATCGTGATTCGACCTTGCGATGTTTTCGGATCAAACTTTTCGGTACTCTGGGAGAGCTTTCTCGCCTCTTCCGTCAGTCTCTCAATAGAAACTTGCAGTCCCTTTGCGACTTCCGTCATTGCCATGCCCTTTGAAACTCTAACGAACAAAGGATCGTTAAAATGATCTCTTAGTCTTGAAAGAGCGTGGCTCACGGCCGACTGGCTCATGGAAAGTTCTTTGGCGGTTTTGGAAACATTCAAGGTTTTATAAAGGCTTTCAGCAATAAAAAGAAGGTTAAGATCGAGTTGTGTCTTCATTATATGAATATAACCGATAGCTATTATGAAAGCTATGAAATGTATATCTATCAGCCCTTGTGCCATAATCATCTCATCAAGGGAGGACCTATGAAATTATTCGTACTATTAACGGCCATTCTTACTCTCGGGACTGCATGTAGCAGTCAAAAAGGGGAACATAATATGAAGAAGACAGCACTAATTGTGGTTTCAAGCCATGAGAATTTGGGAAGCACTGGAAAAAAAACAGGTTGGTATTTATCCGAGGTAACTCATATCTACTATCCCCTTTCGAAAGCTGGATTTGATATTGAATTCGCAAGTCCAAAAGGCGGAGCTGCACCAATGGATGAAAGCAGCCGAGACTTAAAAGACCCTGAGAATAAACAGTTCTTAGAAGACAGGGCCTTAATGGAAAAGATGAAGACAACTCTTGCCTTAAGCGAAGTTGATCCGAAGAAGTATCAAGTCATTCACTTTGCCGGTGGCCATGGCGCCATGTGGGATTTTGCAGAGAATAGAGATATTAATCGTGTTGCGTCCCAAATTTATGAGCAAGGTGGGATTGTATCGGCCGTTTGTCACGGACCAGCTGCCTTAGTTAATATTAAACTTTCAAACGGAGATTATCTCATAAAAGGAAAAGATGTGAATTCCTTCACAGACTCTGAAGAAGCAGCGGTAGGAAATACGAAGGTCGTTCCTTTCCTTTTAGAGACAACTTTGAAATCTCGTGGAGCAAAATTCCATGCGGGAAAAGACTGGGAAGATAAAGTTGTAGTTTCCGAAAGATTGATTACTGGTCAGAATCCTCAATCCGGTCACAGCGTTGGTAAAAAAATTGTAGAGATGTCACAAGCTCAATAATTGGTATTCCTATTGCAAGATTTCCTCCGTTTTAAATTCAATTAGGAGGAAATCTATGTGGTTAAAATTTTTTCTTATCTTAGTTGTCTCTCATTCAGCTTTTGCGTCTCAGGAGTTCTGGGGCAAAAAGGTTCATGTCGGGGAAGGTTACGCCAGAACATTTGCCTCACTAGATAAAGATGGAGGGCTTAAGGAAATGGGAATTATTATTTCCCATAGAGCATTAGAAGGTCTGGGCCATCATGATAAGTCTTATGAACTTCCACTTCCTTCTAAAATCTCCATTCCACCTTACAAGTTGGTCACCCTAGATTGGAATCCTCATGGACACGAGCCAGAAAACGTCTACACTCTGCCACATTTTGATATGCACTTCTATTTCATAACCAAAGCGCAGCGAGATCAAATTAGCTGCACGGGTACTGATGCGGCGGTTTGCACTAAGGAAATTCCTGAGAAGTATCTTGTAAGCAACTATGCACCGACTCCGGCCGGAGTACCCAAAATGGGATGGCATTGGGTAGATTTGCTCTCTGGTGAATTTAATGGAGAAAAATTTACGAAGACCTATATCTATGGGTATTACGACTCTGAACCTATCTTCCTGGAACCGATGGTTACTTGGGAATACCTTGCTTCAAAGGTAAATGCTTCTCAAAGTTTACGCTTACCAAAAAGCTTCCCACAATCAGGCCACTACCCTAAAAAGTTTAAGATCTCATATGATGACCACAAGAAGCTGCATAAGATCGTACTTAAGCATTTTAAGCATTACTAGGACCAGCTACTTGGATCGAGTTGAAAGTAATCCTTATATAATTCATAGATCCCCGGATGATTCTTCTGAAGAATCCGGGGTCTTGTGAAAAAATACTCAGTCACCACAGCAAAGAATTCTGCCTCATTAGTTGCCCCATACGAATCAATGTCAGAACCCTTATGGGCCATCACTCGCTTTCGAAGGTTAATGAATTCCTTCCCCATGACCTGTGCCCATTTATCATAATTCCCGTTTCGACCTAATGTGGGAGTTCCATCAAAACTTCCATCTTGCTGATCTAATTGGTGAGAGAACTCGTGAAAGATGACACTGGAACCTTGAGCAATTGAGTTCCAGGAAAGAATGATAGGTCCTCTCTTCCATGCCTCTCCTAAGCGAGCAGTATGAGTTGGTAAGCCTGTGGCCGCATTTACGGGATTGTCCTTCGGAATAAAAACATCTTCCATAAGATAAATATTCTTAAGACCAGGATAAACATCGCCATCAATATTCGTAATCATCAGACATGCTTCGGCGGCGACCAGAAGTTTCATCTCATCGGTTATGACAAGATCACCGACAGCATTGAAGATCTTGTTTTGCAGAAAGTATAAAATCTTAGTTTTGAAACGCTTCTTCTCTTCATCATTGAGGAATTTATAGGGAGCAAATTTCTGAAGCATTTTCTCATATTGATCAGGGAAAGGTTCTTTCGCCAACTTCTTAAGTTGCTGTTGGACAAAATTTTTCCTGACGTATTTAACGATAAGATAAACTATGAGTGGCGTACCAAAGAGAAGTAGAAATTTAATAAATAGATCCATGGGCCTATCTTAAGAAATATTGGTTGGAATAACTAAAGTGATTTTAATACAAACTATCCGTGAACAAAATCATCATTTGGTTATTCGCATTAACTTTATTAACTAGCTGCTCACTCTTCACTCGAAAAGGTAGTTGGGGTAAAAATGCTCTCTGGCCCATTAAAGGTTCACGCGTCACAGATGCCATCAAAAAGAATGCCGCCTCCGCTCACGTCTGGGTTCCTTTGATAGGAGCAGGAATCACCTACTGGGGAGATTACGATAAAAAGATTTCCGATTGGGCCTATAACGAAAATATTTTCTTTGATAGCCATGATGACTCGGATGCTTGGAGTGATAACTTAAACAGCTATCTTATTATTGAAATGTTCACGTTACCTCTTTTAACTCCTTCATTGGAAGAAGGAGGTAAATTCAAAGATTGGGCGTGGAATAAAACGAAAGGCTACGTTGTTCTTGGCATTGCCACCCGAGTACCAGACTATGCACATGATCAATTGGCAGTATCTTTTAAACGTCAAAGACCAAATAAAGAAGACTATCGCAGCTTTCCATCAGGTCACGCGACGAAGGCGGGAACTTCGAGTATGATGACCTCAAAGCATCTTGATGCCATTCCGATGGATAATAATCTCCGCTTCGGTTTAAAGACCGTAAACACGATGGCCGCAGCGGGAGTTATGTACGCGCGGGTTGAAAACAAGGCGCATTATCCAAGTGATGTTTTAGTGGGCTATTCTCTCGGTGCATTTCTCAGTGGAGTCTTTTATGACTCACTTATAAATTACGATCCTGAACATCCAGAAACTTTTGCCATCATCCCAACTAAGAATCAAACTTCCTTTCAATACACCTACGGTTTTTGAAACAACCCGCCTTTTAAACAATCGTATAAGATGACATAACTGGCGTCATGTCGGTTTCTGATTTATCCATTAAAAAACCGGTCTTTGCCTGGATGCTCATGGCGGCCCTTCTTATATTTGGAGGTATTTCCTATTCGCGTATGGGAATCAGCCAACTGCCAGATGTGGATTTTCCAGTAGTAACAATCACGGTGACCTGGCAAGGCGCCTCTCCTGATATTATGGAAACGGCCGTGGCGGATATCATCGAAGATGCGGTCATGAGCATTGATGGTATTCAGCTAGTGACTTCAAACTCGCAGCAAGGCCGAACTCAGATCATTATTCAATTCCAACTTGAACAAGACATTGATGCGGCTCTTCTGCTTGTTCAGACTAAACTATCTCAAGCGCAGAAAAATTTACCTCAAACCATTGATCCACCTATTATTACTAAAACCAATCCTAATGATCAGCCCATCATGTGGACCGCTCTCTATGATCCTCGGGGAGGAAAGCTAAGATCGCTTTCAGTCTTTGTGCGAGATCACTTAAAAGACAACATCACAACGATTGAAGGTGTGGGAGATGTAAACCTTGGTGGTTATCTTGAGCCGCAGATGAGGGTGTGGCTTGATCCCAATAAGATGGCCGATCGCCAGATCACAGCTCAAGACGTCATTGATGCCATCAATAGTGAACACCAACTTACTCCTACGGGTTATCAAGACAACGGCAGCCAGGAAACATATGTGCGTGTCTATCCGGAATTTCGAAATGCCAAGGAATGTGGCGAACTCTTCATTCCAACCCGTGGCGGAAATCCTAACTTCCTACGCACTAAAATCAGCGATATCGGTTATTGCGAAGAGGCCACCGACGAAGTCAGAAGAATCTCACGTTTCAACGGTATTGAACCGACGGTGGGTCTTGGAATTATTAAGCAGCACGGAACCAATGCTGTGGCGATTGGTGACGCCATCAAAGAAAAGATCAAAGAATTACGAGATATTCTTCCCAATGGTCTGAAACTCGATATTGTGACAGACACCACTGTCTTCATCAAAGACTCCGTTCATGAGTTATTGACCACTCTTACTCTTGCGGTCATTCTTACTTCGATTGTTTGTTATTTATTTCTAGGAACTTTTAGTTCTGCCTTCAATGTGATTCTCGCCATTCCTGTGTCTTTGGTAGGTTCATTCATTGTTTTAAACGCTATGGGATTTACCTTAAACAGCTTCACTCTTATGGGTCTTTCACTTTCTATTGGAATTGTGGTGGATGACGCCATCATGGTGCTCGAAAATATTTCTCGTCACTTTGAGGAAGGAAAAAACCGGGTTTATGCTTCGTTAGTTGGAGCAAAAGAGATTACCGGTGCCGCCACTGCTGCCTCCGTGGCGATCCTTGCGATCTTTGTTCCGGTTGTCTTCATGGAAGGTATCGTTGGTAAATTCTTTTTTCAATTTGGTGTGACGCTTTCAGTGGCCGTGATGATTTCCCTTCTGGAGGCCTTAACACTTGCGCCAATGAGAACATCTCAGTTCCTCCAAAAAGGCGAAGGTAACCGCCTTACAAAGGCAGTAAGCCGAGGCATGGACTGGTTAGTGATAAAATACAAAAAGGCCCTCGCTGTATGCCTCAATTATCGAATGATCATTCTCGCAACGACCTTGGCTATTTTTCTGGGATCTCTCTTTATTGCAAAATTTCTTCGAAAAGAGTTTCTCCCTCCACAAGATCAAAGTCGTTTTCTCGTGACTCTTTATACCAAGATGGGATCATCTTTAAACTTCACCGATGATGTGTTTAAACAAACCGAGAAGTTTTATAAATCACGACCAGAAATTGAAAAGTATTACGTGGCAGTGGGGGGATTTGGTGGTGGTTTGGTTAACCAAGGGATCACTTTCGTGACAATGAAAGACCCGAGTGACCGGCCGACTGCCTCGCCCTTTAAGAAGCGTCCGACTCAGCAGCAGTTTATGGAATTCATGAGAAATGAAATTCAAAAAATTCCCGGCGTAGAAAGGGTCTCGCTGTTGGATCTATCTTTAACGGGATTTAGTGCTCAACGAGGTTATCCCATTGAGTTCGTTCTCCAGGGCCCAGACTGGGAAAAACTCGCAAAGCTGTCTCTTGATATGAGAAAGAAGCTTAAAGAATCAGGTCTTATGTCGGACGTAGATAGTGATTACAATCCTAATATGCCTGTGACTGAGATTTATCCCGATCGAGAAAAGGCAATATCCAGAGGAGTTTCCGTTTCAACTATTGCGAATACCATTACTTCAACCGTTGGTGGACAAAAACTCCTTCCAAACAAATATACCGATGCCTCAGGTCACCGTGATGATATTCAAGTGAAGCTTCATCCAGAGCACAATATCGGGCCCAAAGATTTAAACAAAATTTTTGTTCGTAACGTGACCGGTGAAGTCGTGCCTCTCATAGATCTTATCAAAGTGAAACCTGATACGACCCTTCTCACGATCACAAGATACAATCGCGAGCGTGGTATTAGTATTTTTGGTAACTTTAAAGAAGGAAAATCTCAATCAGAAGTCATTGAGTATATTGAGGACCTCGGTAAAAAAATGTTACCGAAAGGTTATCACTTGGAAGTTTCGGGGAACTCGAAGGCCTTCGGAGAATCATTTAATAGCCTTCTTTTTGCTCTCGTTTTAGGAATCGCCGTTGCCTACATGGTACTTGGAGCTCAGTTCAATAGCCTCATTCATCCGGTGGTAATTCTTTTAGCACTACCCTTTAGTATCACCGGTGCTCTGATCGCCATGTTCGTAACTGATATTTCACTTAACATTTATAGTTTGATTGGGGTTTTACTCCTCATGGGTATTGTGAAGAAGAACTCTATTCTCCTGGTGGAATTTACCAATCATAAACGTACCGAAGGAATGGATGTCAAAGAGGCCCTCCTTGAGGCATGTCCCATGAGACTACGTCCTATTCTCATGACTTCAATTGCCACAATTGCAGGTGCAATTCCTTCAGCATTTGCAGTTGGTGCTGGCGCAGAGGTCATGCGCCCTATGTCTGTTTCAGTAATTGGGGGAATTTTATTGTCGACGTTTCTTACTCTATTCGTCGTACCCTGTGCCTATAGCCTCTTTGCAAAACTCGAAAACAAAAAACATGCCGAGGAATTGAAAGAGGCCCTAGAAGAATTAGAAAAAGAAGTTATTCAAGCCAGGCCATCGCCTCAATCTTATGACCATCCAGATCTCTCAGGAAGCAGCCATAATACTGTTCGCCATAATGAGGGCGAGGACCTGGGGCACCGTCATCAGTAGCACCCAATTCAACTGCCGCTTTATAAAAAGCATGAACTTGTTCTTTTGAAGAAGCGAAGAAAGCGAAATGAGTTCCATTTCCAACTTTGGCCTCTTTTCCATCATGTGGTTTTTGAACCCAGAACTCTGGAAATTGTTTTCCATAAGCAATGGCACCGTATTGGCTTAAATCGTGAACGCGTTTGGCTCCGATTGTAGCAAGAACTTTGTCATAGAAGGCAATCGCCTTCTCAAAGTTATTTGTACCGATTGAAATGTGAGACATGATACTTGGATTTTCCACAACAACCTCTATCTGTTAGTGAGTTTATGTTTGAGTTCAGAAAGATGTTTAATTTCATAAGTAGGAGTGACCGTAACTGATGAAATTTTTTGATGTGGATTGAACCAGCAACTATCAATTCCAAAGTTACGGGCGCCTTGAATGTCGGCCTCTTCTCTATCTCCAACAATAATTGAAGATAGCTTATTGAAGTTTGTTACTTTCTTGGCCGTATATTCAAAAAATCGAACGTCTGGCTTAGCGAAGCCACACTCATCCGATACGCTGATGAAACTGATGTAGGGTGCGATTAGGGAATTCTTAATTCTTTGATGCTGCACGGTCTGAATTCCGTTAGTGATGATTCCAATTTCACCATGACCTTTGAGCCATTCACAGATTTCAACGGCATGATCCATGAGAACCACAGTTTCAGGCAGCGTCTCTAGATATCTTTCACTTGCCTTGTTTGGATCAACTCCAAGTCCATTGGCCTCAAAGATTTTACGAAAGCGTTCAACTTTCAAATGTTCTTTCGTGACCTTTGCCTCTTCAAAGAGTTTCCAAAGACCGGTGTTAACAACTTGATATTGTGAGAACAGGTTCTCGAGGTCAGATTGAATGCCTAAACTCTTTAAAGCGAGAAAGAAGGAAAGCCTTTCGGAGGCCTTAAAATCTAACAAAGTATCATCAAGATCAAAGAGGAAAAGATTGTATTTCATGGGCCTATTTATATCAGTATTGACCCCGTTAGACAAAGCCTCTAATCCTGACTAAAATTCAATCTATGATCATTTCCTCTCTTGCCCTTCTATCTGGTTGTCTTCTGGCATTGATGGTCTTCTTCAATGGCCAATTGGCGAAATTTATCCGGCCATTACCAGCAAGTTTGATGATCCACTTAGTTGGTCTTTGTATGGCCATTGTTTTGGTATTCATTTGGAGAACACCAAAATTCAATTTCAGGGAAACTCCTAAATGGGCGTATGCC
The DNA here is from genome assembly GCF_034259205.1 of Peredibacter starrii. GTDB lineage: Bacteria > Bdellovibrionota > Bacteriovoracia > Bacteriovoracales > Bacteriovoracaceae > Peredibacter > Peredibacter starrii. The sequence continues at coordinate 3,569,757 of NZ_CP139487.1, forward strand.
GCCGGGGCCTTCGGAGGGATTGCCGTCGCTCTATTTGGATACTCAGTTAATACAAGTATTGGAGTATCAGGAACAATTGGTTTATCTGTCTTAGGACAAGTCCTGTATAGCTGGATCAATGATTCCTTTGGATTATTTGGTGCCCCAAAAAGGAAACTAACAGGATTAGATTTCCTTCAGGCATTTCTCATTCTTCTTGGCGTAGGAGTGATGATTTATGGATAACCTACTTCCTATTATTATCGCACTTCTTGGTGGTGCAGCTCTTGGAATGAATCGCGCCTTTCTGGGAAAATTAGGAGCAACTCTTGGAGCTCCCGCCGCCTCCGTGATCAATCATATCGGTGGTGCGATCTTCATTTTTATTGTTCTTGTAGCGACTGGAAGTGCTTTTGATTTTAATCAACTAATAAGCGCACCAAGCTACGCTTACATTGGCGGTCTAGTAGGTGCGCTCTTCGTGGCACTTGTAAGCTGGCTCATTCCAAAGGCCGGTGTGATGAGAACAACTATCCTTATCATCAGCGGACAAATTCTTTTGAGTACAATCATTGATTTCTTTAATGATAAGGTTCGCTCCATCGTCATGGCGGGCATTGGTTTAACGCTCATTCTCTGTGGTGTAATCATTGGAGAATACAGAAAAATGAAGAACAGCAAGTCTTAAATGCATATCTGACCGGCAAAACAATCACTTTTCATCAACTCCATTTTTGTAAATATTTGTGAAAACAAAAACGGAGAAAAATGATGAAGACAATCCTACTACTTTCCCTGCTACTTGCTACTTCTCACTCTATTGCAGATACTTTCAAATTAAAAAAAGCTTTCAGCACATACCCGGTTAAAGATCCTGAACTGACTCAGATTTGGGAAGATTGTATCAACCAAGCGCCAGAAGTTACCTTTGCTTCTGGTTATGCCTACCTTTCTAACTTTAAAACTAAATGTACTCAATTGGGTCTGGATAATGTTCCTTTTAAGCAAAGCGGAGATCGCTACTTTCTGGAACTTCCTCAAGGTTCAAACCCATTCGAAAAACTAAAAAACGCAAAAGTGACTTTCTATGCATTCTACAGAACAACCATTGCTAATCTTCGCCTTGATTCTCATAGCACATTTGTCCCTGCCCTTACTCTGGACATTCGTCTTGCGACTACCCAGGACGGAGTTCCATATGACTATTTCATCTCACAGAGAGCTGGAGTTATGGGTTGGGAGAAAATCCAACAGTCACTTATCTCAACTCAGACAAGAACTGAATTTTGCCGTCCTAATATCGAATGTACGATTACAATTAAAATTTACGAGCAGACCTGGAAAGATAACCGCACCGGTCAAATCACGAAGCTAATAGTTTCAGAGTCTTAGCTATATGCAAAAGTTGCATATCCATCCAGCAAAAACTGACTTTTAATTTACAACGATTGCATGGGAGTGATATTTCATTCCCATGCAATATCAAATTGACCCACAAGACTGTCTCATCCTTTACGCTATCCATGAGGCCGGCTCCATCAAAAGTGCCGGGCATATTCTCAAAAAAGATCCTTCTGTTATTTTGAAAAGAGTTCAAAAGATTTCCCGTGAAACTGCTCTCATCGAGAAAATGAATGGCTCTTGGACTTTAACAGAGAAAGGCAAGAAGATGGCCCTTTGGGCCAAGGAAATGCAGCTTAGTCAAAAGGCCGTTTTGGAATCGCCCACGACACTTCGCCTTGGTGGAACCATGTTCTTCATTGAACGAGTGATTGCCCCTTATCTTGCGAGCTCACCTTTCAAAGAAATGGCCCAGAAAAACCATTTGGAAATCCTATGTCCTTCCGAAGGACTTGAGGCCTCGCTTCTCCGAGGAACACTTGATCTGGCCTTTGCCTGCGGACGACCTAATGATCCTCAAATCGGATTCAAAAAAGTTTGTGACGAACGTTGGAGCATCGTATGTACTCCTAAACTTGCTAAGAAAGCAGATGAAAGACTCGATCAACTTCTTGATCTCCCATTTCTTCGTCACAAATCATTGGTTCCAGAAGAGATGCTAAAAATCGATCGCCATAAAATTAAGACTCTACTTGTCTTTGATACTGTTGCGGGACTTCGTTCAAGTGCCATCAATGGTCTTGGCTGGACTCTTCTTCCAAGAGCGGCCGTAGCAGATGAACTTCAAAAAGGACAATTAGTTGATTTGTCTTCCTCTCTTCAAATTAGTCTTAAAAATGATTTTTTAGGGATTTGGTGGTTAAAAGAAAACAAATCGGTCAAAGAGCACATCGCACCTCTCATGAATTGGCTCAGTGATTCAGACTTGATCTAAGAATTTTGGTGATCCAGGTCATTTTTTTTAAGTTACCTCTAAATGACGGCCCAAGACTCACCATATAACTCCTGAACTTAAGAATATTTTTAATCAACATTCATTCGTGACAAGTGCTACCTGTCTTGCCCAGAAAGGTAGGTCAAGTCTATGAACTCACTTAAGCATATTATGAAGTTGGATTTACGTTCCCTTGCCCTGGTTCGTGTGACACTCGGGATACTCACATTCTTCGATCTTCTAAGAAGAATTCCTGAGATCGGGGCGTTCTTTTCAGATGGAGGAATTCTTCCTCGTTCTGTGTTGATTGAAAATTTGGAATACAACTACCGGATGAGTTTACTGAACCTCAATGGCTCATACTCCTTCGCACTCATGCTTGCGATAGTGGGACTTATTGCTTCGGTGATGTTCACCATCGGGTGGAGAACGAGAATCGCCAACTTCTTTGTCTGGATCGTTATTATTTCTTTTCAGGCCCGTTTTCCCGAGGCCGCCACCACAGGCGGAGACATGTTGATCAGAATTTTTCTTTTCTGGTCTTTCTTCCTTCCTATGAATGCCTATTATTCTGTCGATCGTGCTGTGACTGAAACAAAACATGAAGGCAAAGAATACTTCAGCATCTTTACCTCGGCGTGGATTGTTCAAGTGACACTACTCTACATCATGACTTTCTTTTATAAGTGGGCGCCGGTTTATCACACAGAATTCAATGCTGTGTATTTCATTCTCAATCTGGATTTCATGACTACCGACTTTGGTAAATGGTTAAGTCATTTCCCTCTTACAATGAAGGCCCTCTCGATTGCATCATGGGGTCTTGAGGGACTGGGACCACTCCTCCTCTTCATTCCGTATAAAAGAGACCTATTCCGTGGAGGCGCTGTCTTTGCGTTCCTCTCATTCCATATTGGTATTGGATCGACTCTCCACTTAGGTAACTTCGTGCCAATCTGCCTCATTATTTGGCTAGCAATAATGCCAACTGCGTGGTGGGATTACATTGAAGCAAAACTTAAAGCTTCGAGTGAATCGATTAAGATTCTTTACTTGGACTCTGAAAATACTTTTGCCCGAAAACTTGCTTTGGTCTTTAAAGAACTATTCTTTCTTAAAAGATTAACCATCGTTCCTGCAACTGCGGATCGTAAAGCTGAGCGTCTCATCAAAGCGAATGAACCATTTGTGGTTGAAGCTGGTGGCGAATATCAAACGGGCTTTAAGGCCCTGGAAAGCGCCTTAAAGGCCTCAAGTCTTCCTTTCATTCGTGCCATTGGAAAACTTCCTCTGGCAAAACTCGATGAAACTCCTGTCGCACCGGAAGAAAGTTTCGGGGCACAGCTCGTTGAAGCGAGGGAAAAAGGAGAACTCTCTCTTGCTTCCGCCGCTAAGAGTCCGGATGAAATCCCGGCACCACGTGAGAAAAACCGAAATCTAGAGTCTTTTTTGAGACACATTGGCATAGATAAGATCAGGTATAAAATTACGTATGTCGAAAAGGTCTTCGGAACTTTTATTCTAGCACTTGTTACTCTTTGGAACGTCGAAGGTCTGGTTCAGCCGAAGTCCTGGTATATCGGATCTCCTTTCGACGAAATCATGTTTACCTTCCAACTTAACCAAGGCTGGGCGATGTTTGCCCCGCACCCTCAACGTAGTGATGGTTGGTTTGTCATGGACGGAAATCTTTTAAGCGGAAAAAAATGGGACGCTTTGAATAACAAAGAAGTCACATTTGAGACTCCGGAAAACTGGCATGAAACTTATGCCACTGATAACTGGAAGAAGCTTCTCGACAATATTCAGGCCACTCGTGACGAATTTCATCTGCAATGGCTCGGAAAATATTTGTGCCGTTCTTGGAACAATGAGCACTTTGATAATGAACAACTAAAGACCTTTGACCTCTATTTTATGCAGCAGTTTACCAACGGTCCGGATGAACCACCCGCAGAGATCAACAAGATAAGACTGTGGCGTCACGAATGTTTTTAAAACAAAAAAAAAGGGCACCCGAAGGTGCCCATTTTTTTAATCTCTAATTGGATAACAGTAATTTCCACTACGACCATAACCATAATCACAGTCATGATGATCAACTTCTTCTTTGTCGTCATCATGGTCACGGCTTAGACCTTTTACACAGCAAATAATCACCACAACGATGATGATTGCCGCAATCACTTTCCATTTCCCGTGATGAGGACCTTCACCCGCAAAGCTGGTACCTTCGTGGTAGTTCTTATCCATGAATTCCATGGCAAGTTGTGTTGCCTGTTCTTCAGTCACGTCTTGAGTTTTTAGAGCTTCCACCAGACGTTTATAATCGGCCTGGGCCTTACCTTGAAGAATGCTCTTCTCCATTGCTCTTTGAATTTCTTGTGCGGTAACACCGGCCTTCATTAGATCCAAAAGCGTCTTCTCAAGTTTCTTCTGGGCCTCTTCTTTGAAAGCGACATCGCGTTGATCCCACTCAACCGCCATGGCAAAATGAAAGCGGTCAAATGCTTCGGCCACTTGTTGTTCATGCGACGTAAATTGCATCTTGTAATCTTCGAGTACACTTGCTTGTACGCCTTGAGGAATGACTGCAGTCGAGAAAAAAGACAGGGCCAGCATTAGACCCACAGGGAGCTTGAAAATGTTCATTGACCATCCTTTGTTAGTTAAAAAACTCGAACAAAGGAATACCCTTGCCCATCAGGTCAAATCATCATAAGAAATTACGAAGATTAGAGTGAGAACAGCATCAATTCAAGCTACTGTTTAGAGGCCTTGGAATTTGAATTTTTCGATTTATCTGTAGAAGGCCGAACGTCCTTACCTTCAACACGATCAGTGTCTAAAACCTCATTCTTAGGCTCACAGTATTTTTGATCAACTGTGATTTTAAAGATTGCGCCATTGGTCTGGTCGTCAACCTCAAAGCAGTCCGGCTTAACTTTAAACAACATGGACTTCCAGTTATAAGGAGAACCTTGAGTATACTTGGTCACGAATAAATCTATGCCTTTCTGTGAACAAAAATGTTGAGGTACCGGACGCATTGCTCTGTCAGAATCAACTTCTAAGCAAGCCCCTCTCTTTGTAGAAAGATATTCAAACCTGGTTCCAACACATTGCTTGCATTCCTCGGTCAGAACTCTCGGCGTGAAACTAAATTCACCTGGTTTGTCCTTGCATATATAGTGGCACTTTTCACCGTAATAAAGTCGTCTGCCGATTTCCGGGTACTCATAAGAATCATCAAAGGTAATATCTTTGCGTTTTGAGAAACATGTCATACACGATTCTCTTTCCATTCCATAGATATCTTTGCGTTTAATGCCCATTAATGTTCTTTCAACCGGACGACACTCTTCAAAACAGGTGTCACCCACCTTAAGAACATGCTCAAACAAGCGGCCCTTATAGCTTGCTAGTTTATCAGTCCTAATCTGATCTTCTTGATTCATAAGAATCAAATTGGGATGTTCAGGACGCTGATAGAAACAACGCTCTCGTTTCATCTCGCCTTCTGGACCAGTACATTCCACTTCGGCGCAAAACTCTTTTCTCTTTTCTTTCTTAACCACTCTCCAATTGGAGATGAGTTTTTTGTTGGTGAAGGTGTTATCGCAGAATTGGTCAGTGATCTCGCTCTGGCCAAAGGCGATTCCGCTAAAGAGTGATGTGATGATTAGAATAAAATGGATTGTATTTTTCATAGTGCCTCAACATGATCAGTTTATCACGAGCACTCTTCCCCTCACTCCCCGGTAGAATCTTCCCCCACTTAAATCGCCTTCCTTAGGCCAAGCTTGATTTTCCATTACACTCTTCGTTGTAACAGAATTTGAAGATTTCATATGGTATGATCCAACGTTCCAAGAGACGGAAATCAATATGAAAAGCTCAGTTTTAAAACCTGCTTCCCTGAATAAACACCACCATCCAGAACACGGCGACCACCTGGTCCATTTTTTCGAGAAGACCGACTCCTTGATACAGGTTTTATGCAACTATGTAATTCCTGGAATAAATCGTGGAGAAGGAATTATTGTGGTCGCTACGAAGGCCCACCAAAAGGCCTTAACCGAAGGACTAAGTCACCGTTCGGTAGACGTGAATAGAGTGATATCTCGAGGACAATTAGTCATTCTGGACGTGCACGATGTGTTGTCTCTCTTCATGCATAAAGATCGCCCCGATAAAAATAAACTCCACGCTTTAGTGAATCAGCTCCTAATGAGTATGAAGCAAAAATACAGCTCCATCAGAACCTATGGGGAAATGGTGAATGTTTTATCGCTTGAAGGTAATCACGCTGGGGCCTTAGAGGTTGAAAAATTTTGGCATGAGTTTATTGAAAATGAACCCATCTCTCTGTTCTGTGGCTACTCTTCCAATGTCCTTTATGAGACGGATCTCTCCTTTCATGAGGTATGCTCATGCCACTCCCATGTGGTTGTTTCAGATGGAATCTTCAAGGTCCGGTAGATCATAGAGAAAGCCCTTAGGAAATCTTTTCTCAAGCAAGGGCCCAACGGTTTGATCAAATTTAACCAAATACTTTCCTATTAATCGTCGTTGTTCATAAGACACACTATCCTTAGGAATGATCTCGTAGTGTTGATCTCTGGAATGAGTATATGTCTTTTTTATTTTAGCGATGAAGGGTTCAGCATTTTCTAAGGAAACTAACCACTGATCATTTTTACACCAGCGCTCACTGACACCGCTACTTTCTCCACCCTGGCATTTAATAAGGTTAGGAGTTGCCAGAACAAGACCCGAACTTAACAAAAAACAGCAGGCGAATAGGATTTTCATGTCGACCTCCTGAAAAGTGAAACGATCTTTTCCTAGAAAAATAAGCTAGTCGAGCATCGGCATAAAAATTCAATTAAGCTTAAGTTAAAAACCCTGATATAATGCTTTTCATGAAATGGATGTTTTTATTATTTGTGTCAGTGCTATTTTTGACTGGTTGTGCCTCACAGAATGACTCGACGGAGCATCCTTCTGGAGTAACGGTTCATGAAATCAATCCGGATAAATGGACCCATATTACAAAACAGAATCTCCTTCATCTGACCCAGGTCTATGATCTTCAGCCCCTTCTCTTCACAAAAACGGTGAATATTGAGACGAAAGCGGTTTCACGCTCTCATCCGGTTCTAACAATCAATACACGTCATGCGGAACATCCAAACCGCATCCTGGCCCAATTCCTCCATGAGGAAATTCATTGGTGGACTGAGATCAAGGCAAAAGAAGTTGATCTCGCAATCAAGGATCTCGTAAAGATTTATCCAAAAGTTCCTCATGCTAAAAATGAACGACCTTATGTCACTTATCTGCATTTGATTATCTGCTATATCGAATATAAAGCTCTCGCCCATTATCTGGGCTCAAAAGAGGCCAGCAACATTCTGACTTACGTCATGAAGAAAGAAAAACTTCACCCGTGGGTCTACTCTCAGGTTCTGTATAAGGATTTTGCAATTAAGAGTGTGGTAGAAAAGTATAAGCTACTTCCTCCTCCACTTTAGAATCCAACGAAGAATCCACCGTTTTGTTCAGACAAGAGGCTCAGGAATTTATACTGATCGCTGGTCTTGTCTTTTATGAAATTCGTGCCAACACCAATCGTGTTGATCTGAATCTTGGTTTTATTTTCGGCCCGCACGACATTCAAAATGTCGTAGATATCGTCTTTCCTATTGGAATTGTGATAAGTCGGTTGACCATCGGATAACAAGACGATGTCTGACAAGTTATCGTAGTTTTTAATCACGAATAGTAATGCATCTCTAGTGGGAGTTCCTCCACTAGGACGCAAAGAATAGATGAAATCAAAGGCGTCGGTTTTATTAAAACCAGTCGTCTCTTTGATATTTCCCCACATACTTCTAAAAGGGGCCCGCTCACCTAATGGGTATTGCACGATATCCACCTTATATTCAGAGGGAAGTGAGGTCAGAAACATCTTTAAACCGGCCTTCACCTGCCCCATACGATCTTCTTCCGTCATACTGTAGGAAGTATCAATAATGAAGACAATGTTCTTACCTTTGAACTTGAAACCAATATCTACATTAGCACCACCCACCACCGGTTCTTCGATTTTAAGTGGCTGGGCGGTCTTGACCTGAGCGGCCTTGAGGGCCTCAATCTCTTTGGTGAGTTCATCGATCTTCGCTTTAGATGAGGCCAGCTCCTGCTTTACCATCACCTTCTCAATATCGTCTTTTGGCTCGACCTTAGGTTGATTTTTTGGAATCGCCACATACAGAATGATGACCGCACCCAAGGCACCTGAAATAAGGTCCAAAAATGAGAGCGAGAATAGTTCTATCTGGCGGCGTTTTCTCATTGAATCTCAATTTTATTAATGAGGTTATCAATGACGAATTCTTTAAGATCAGAATGGAAGCGGTCTGTTTCTTCTTGAAGCTGGTGAACAAACCACATAAGGAAAACTGAAAGGACCAATGCCACTAACGTCGTATCAAAGGCCACCCCTAGAAGAGATGTGATCTTTTCCATATCTCCAGAGTTGGCATAAACCAGCGATTGAGAAATACCAATGACGGTTCCAATAAATCCTAACGACGGAATTACCCACGTAAGATAACGAATCACGGATTGATCACCTTCCGCTTTCTCCTGAGAAACTTCAATTTGAATGCTCACGATATCGATTAATTCAGAAAGTGAACCTGAAGTACGAAATTTCGTACAGGCCTTCTTCAAAAGATCACTCAGGATATATTTTTCTTTTCTCTCAAATTCGATGAGTTTGAATTTTAACTGGTTCACATCTTGAGGCATGAAAACATGCTTCTCACTGGTGGGAATGAGATTTAATTTAAAAGCGCGACGCTCCCGGGCAATCACCGTTAGTTTTTCACGCACCTCAAACCATGCCCATACAAAGGCCAGGTAAGTCAGACCTTGGATGTAGCCTCCATTCACCACATCACCGCCCAATAGGACCAGAATGCGGTACAAAGTAGGTGAATTTTCTTTATTTGTGATGGCCAATAAGGTCATACAAATAGCTGTAATCAAAAGTGCTATCCCCGACGCGAGCGTGAGATTTCTTAGATTTTTCATCTGGTAAAATCCGTGTTATTAAACTTATGTTTCGTTTCGGTAAATAGTTAGAAAATCTAAGGGAGTCCTATGAAGAAAGTGGAAATCCATCCCGATGCAGTTGAACGAGTAAAAAAGTTCACTATCAATGATCCTCAGCTCGGTTTTGGTAAATATGTTGCTCCGATCATGATTCAGGCCTTGTACGATCATGGTGAGTGGCAAAGATTCGATTTATTGCCTTATGGGCCCCTACAATTAGATCCTTGCTCAAAAGTGTTGCATTATGGTCAGGAAATTTTTGAAGGGATGAAGGTCTTCCGTCACCCGGATGATTCCATTCATATGTTCCGTCCGGAGATGAATGCCCGACGTTTCAACTTATCTGCTCGTCGTATGGCCATGCCAGAAATCCCTGAAGAGGACTATCTGAATGCCTGCTCAACGATCAGCGCTTACTGTAAGCACCTTATCCCAAAACGTTTAGGTGAATCACTTTACCTACGCCCTTTCATGATCGCGACAGAGGTGGGTCTGGGAATTAAGCCTTCTAAACAGTTCCTTTTCATTATCGTTGCTTCTCCATCTGGTTCATACTTCGCTGGAGACGCAGTAAAAGTTTATATCGAGCGTGATGATATTCGTTGTGCTCCAGGTGGTATTGGTTTCGCCAAAACAGGTGGTAACTATGCTGCGAGCCTAAACTCTTACGCTAAAACAATTCAGTTGGGCTGTGATCAGACGATGTGGCTTGATTCAGTTGAACACAAGTACATCGAAGAAATGTCAGGCATGAACTTCTTTGCGGTCATCGACAACAAAGTCGTAACTCCGACTCTCACTGATACGATCCTTGATGGCGTCACTCGTAAGTCAATCATCGACATCGCTCGCGCTGAAAAGATCGAAGTTGAAGAAAGAAAACTTTCTATCGATGAAGTTCTTAAAGCGGTTCAGGAAGGTCGTTGTACAGAAGCTTTCGTATGTGGAACTGCTGCAGTGGTTGCTCCAATTGCTTCATTCATGGACAAAGACCAGACGGTGTACAAGCTTCGTGATTCTCAAGGCAAGATCGGCATGCAGCTTCGTGAGAAGCTTATTGCAATCCAGGCCGGCAGATTCGATGCTCCTCAAGGCTGGACTTACCCGGTTCGTGATTTAAATTTCTAAGAAAAAATCTTTTTTATCCATCATCTCACCATTCACTTGGATCATGAGATGATGGATTCCTGAATAATACTTCATTGTCGTAATTGGCCTAAGAGAGTGACTCTTCGTTAGAATGATTTCTTCTTTAGGTTCAAGTTCAAAAGACTTCAGTTTATAGACCTTCTTCCCTTTCTTTCCATTCGCTTTTACAAAATCAATGGCGTAGTCCACGACGATCTTCTGCTTTTTCTTTGAGGTCGAAGAGACGGTAAACTCAAAGGTGAGCTTGTCATGAAGTTTGAACTTCTTCTGGTTAAGTGTCACCTTCCCAAGTTCTACGTCTGCTTTCCCTTCTACTCCCATGAGCTTAAGCGCTCCCGGATGACCTTTTTTAATGAGCGTTCTGAGAGCGTGGCGTTTGATCCAATTGATCTTATCCTGATGCTCAGCTGGCACATCTTTGATCCACATACGAAGAACATCAATCACCACTTGAGGATGATTTTTAGCAATGTCATTTAAGTGATTGGCGACACTCTTTCTCACATAGAGTTCCTCGTCATGTCGAAGTTTATCGAGGAAAAGAATTGTATGTGTAGGGTCCATTACAAACAGAGGAATTCGCTGGCCCCAAGGAAGAAGAGGTCTCGTGCCTTCTGAAATCCAACGACGAACATGAACGTTCTTATCATCTGTCCATTTGCTCAAGGCATTTAAAACTTTCTTATGATCCTTAAGTAAGAACGGGCGAACTGCCCATTCTGCCGTAAAACGCTGAGTGAGTTTATACATGGCCTTCAATGAATCATCGAAATGATCCAGACCAAATTGCGAGATGTATTCCGAGAAGGGCCAGAGTTCAAAGCCAGTGAGGTCCCCCTTCTCCATCGCCTTAACCAGAATGGGAAGAGACTTTTTATAATCATCAGGAAGATGCTTTTTCAATTCGGCCGTAATTAAAAGCACACGCCCTTTAAGCTCCAATGGATCAAGTTTTTTGCTTAGTTTTTTAAACTCATTTGTCTTAAATGATGGATATTCGCTCTCAATTGCTTTGGCAATTTTTGTGACCACTCGATCATTTATCCAGAGTTTAAAGGCAGAAGGGTTTTCTTGAGATTTGTCTTTTTGAGGCATGGAACTTCCTGGGCAAATAAAAAGGGGCACCTAAGTGCCCCTTATATTCTTAACCTAGAGTAGGTAGAAGTTCAAAACAAAGAATCGCCACCGCAGTCGGGAAAAGAGCACCTTTCAGAAGACCAAGAGGAGAAATCCCGTCAGCTCCGAAAGAGTCTTTAAGAATACCGTAACCGGCCGGGTTTGGAGCGTTGGCAATAACTGTTAGACCACCACCAGTAACCGCACCAGCAACCAGGAAGTACTTAGCTGAGTCAGTAAGATCAACTAGTGAACCAAGGTAAGTAAGAGCAGCATTATCTGTGATACCTGTAAGGGCCGTGGCACCAAAGTAAAGAACCTGATCTGACATTCCAGAAATGAGAGGTTGTAACCACCACTTCTGTTCAGAACCAAGAACGATTAGACCACCGAGGAAGAAACCTACCATCAATGATGATTTGATTTGAACTTCATCCTGGAACTCTTGAGTACAAACTGTAAAACCCAGGAAGAACAAGAACAGACCCATGAACACTACCATGTGGTGAGCTGTTAGAACTACCAGAGCAAGGAACACAACGTGAGTTAGTGTCACCCACCATGGTGGAAGCATCTTCTCAGCGTTATCCGGACGAAGTTGGAAATCACCTTGAAGTTCATTCTTGAACATGAAAGAGATTACAAGAGCACTGATAATACAAGAGATCGCCGCTTTATATCCAAAAGCAAGAATCATATGACTGATGCCCCAACCCCATTTACCGGCAACCATTAAAACAGGAGGAGCGGCGAAGTGAGTAAGTGTACCACCAATAGAAACGTTTACAAAAAGTAGACCGATTGTGGCGTACTTAAATTTTGTACTCATTTCTTTTGAGTAAAAGTTCTTAAGAAGGATGATTGCAGTAACAGTCATCGCAGCCGGCTCAGTAATGAATGAACCCAGAAGAGGACCAACCACTAGAGCAGTTAAATAAAATGCCATCTTGCGAGGAAGTGGAATCAACTTCGAAATCATAACAATGATTTTTTCAGCAAGTTTAATCACCGGACGAGTACCGGCCATTGCCATGATGACGAATACAAAACCTGGCTCAGTGAAATTCAAAGACTCTAGGTAATGAATAGGTTCACCAAAGCCACTATGGAATGCCATGATCCCAAGGAACACTGCTGACCAGATACCAAACACGGCCTCAACTTCGGCCATGAAGTGGAAGAAATTTTCCCCGAAAGAACCTTCAGGATACTTGTGCGCGATGTGCGCGAACTTACTCACCAGAAAGGTGTGCAAGATGGCGAGAGCGAAAATAACAGTCGCCGTCACCTGGATGAAACTAGGATTCATGCATTCCCCTTTTAAGAAACATATTTCTTATAGTTTAAGGGGAATTGGAAATTATGGTAGAAAAAAGGAACTAGCCGTTTTTGCCAATCGAGTTCACTGGGCAAGCATCCATCTGCTCAACACACAAAGCGATTTCATCGGGTGTTGTTGGTTGCTTTTTAAGATAAGCATTCCCACAGTCATCTTCCGCGAAGAATTCAGGTGCGCCTGAGTAACAAACGTTACACGCGATACAACCCTCTCCCCCATCATCATCAGGATCAGTACAGTAAAAGGGACCAGGGACATTTTTTGGATGTTTATTTTTTACGTTAGCCATATGGCCCCATTCTAATTCTCCCAGTGAATACTATCAAGAAAGAAGGCCATATTCGCTATGCGTTATTTTTGACTTTACCAATGAGGACAGTTAGTTTTTACCAGAATCAAACTAAGGAAGGATCCGTGGATCAAAAAATCATTCAGAACGCAACTTTATGGGGTAACAACACTTACTTTAGCGAAGCAGATCGACAGGAGATCCAAAAGCTTCTGGCCGACCTTCCAAAGAATGAACTTGAACTAACTGAAAGATTCTACCGTGACCTTGAGTTCGGTACAGGTGGTCTACGTGCCCCGATGGGCATGGGACAAAACCGAATGAACCGCTACAACGTTCGTCGTGCTACACAAGCACTGGCAAACAACATCATGAAACACTTCAATGGTGGTTCGGCAGTTATTTCCTATGATTCAAGAAACTGCTCAAAAGAGTTTGCTTTGGAAGCGGCCGGCGTGTTTGCAGCGAATGGCATTAAGGCCTATGTCTTCCGCGCTTTAACTCCTACTCCAATGCTTTCATACGGTGTTCGTTACTATAAGGCGCAAGCGGGGATCATGATCACTGCCAGCCACAACCCTCCTATCTATAACGGCTTCAAGGCCTTCTGGAATGATGGTGCTCAAGTAGTTCCGCCAGTAGATAAAGAAATCATCAATCAGTACAACGAGCTGACTGATTGGAACAACATTAAGTACATGCCATTTGAAGAGGCCGAAAAGAAAGGTCTCGCGGTTTGGACAGATGAGAAGGTTGAAAACGCTTTTTATGAAGTGATTGAAAAGAAAGTTATCCAGGATATGGATTTTTGTAAAAAGCACGGTGGAGAGCTATCAATCGTATACACTGCTCTTCACGGTTCAGCGGAAGTTCCATGTAACGTAACTGCAAAACGTCTGGGCTTCACAAACTTCTACTCTATTCCTGAACAAGCAAAACCAGATGGGAACTTCCCGACTGTAAAATCACCAAACCCAGAAGATCCAAAAGCGCTGGCAATGGCGATTGATTATATGCTGAAGAACAATGGTGATATCGTTTATGGCACTGACCCAGATGGTGACCGTCTTGGTGTTGTTGTTAATGATCATGGAAAACCTGCGATCCTTAACGGTAACCAGATTGCGGCTTTGATGCTGTATTATGTGTTCTTCACAAAAGTAGAAAAGAAAACGCTTCCTGAAAAGGCCCTGGTCATTAAATCAATTGTGACCTCACCTATTCAGAACGCCATCGTCGAACACTTTGGTGGAACAGTGATGGACACTCTGACTGGCTTTAAATGGATGGCGGGACTTATCCGTGATCTTGAAGTTCAGAAGTCTCCCTATAACTTTGTATTCGCTTCAGAAGAATCATTCGGATATATGCCTCACAATGAATCACGCGATAAAGATGGCGTGAGTTCAATGGCCCTGATGTCTGAAGTGGCGCTTTATTACAAGCGTAAGAACATGTCTCTGGTGGACGCTCTGGATGAAATCTACGCGAAGTTTGGTTTCTTCTATGAGTCTCTTGTGTCTCTGGACTACGAAGGTATTGAAGGTGCGAAGAAAATTGGTCGCATCATGGAGTTCTTCCGTCATTATCCTGAGACTCAATTCGCAGGTGAAGAGATTGTGGGTAAAGAAGATTACGAAGCATCGATCTCTTCTGATATTCGTCTAAAGAGTAATAAAGCAATCGCCCTTCCAAAGAGTAACGTACTGAGCTTCTCGTTTGCGAGCGGCAACAAGCTCTTCCTACGTCCCTCAGGAACTGAACCTAAAATCAAGTTCTACACGATGGTACGTGAGACTGAAGGCGATCTAGCGGCGAAGAAACTGAATGCGCTTAAGAAAGTAAAAATCATCGAAGACAAAATTAAAGAGTTTTGCGAAAAGGCCTAATGGAAAAAGCAATTGTCCTGTTAAGTGGTGGAATGGATTCTCTGGTATGTGCCGGGGAAGCATTAGCAGAAAGCCAGGAAGTATCATTCCTGCATATGAACTATGGTCAAAAGACCTCTGTTCGCGAACGTAAATCATTCGATGATATCGCCGACTTTTATAAAGTAAAAGAATCTGATCGAAAGATCATTGATATGACTTTTTTAAAGCAGATCGGTGGAAGTTCACTGACTGATGAGAATATCGATGTGAAGTCTTACCAGGGTGACTCTAATGTCATTCCTGATTCATATGTTCCATTCAGAAACTCAATCATCCTTTCTCTAGCGGTTTCATGGGCCGAAGTGGTTGGTGCCACTAAGCTTTATATTGGCGCAAACTATGAAGACTCTCCGGGATATCCTGATTGTCGTCCAAGCTACTATGAGGCCTTCAATCGTGTGATCAAAGAAGGTACTAAGGCCGGCAACATTGAGATTGTTACTCCTGTGCTCATGATGAAGAAGCGTGACATTGTGCTCAAAGGTCAGGAATTAAAAGTTCCATTCGCCTTAAGTTGGTCATGCTACAAGAGTTCGGACAAAGCATGCGGTCAATGTGACTCTTGCGCGCTACGTTTACGTGGTTTTCGTGAAGCTGGCATCAAAGACCCCATTGACTACAAGTAGAGCGGCCTTAAACTAACAGCAATGAATTTAACACAAGGAGTGTGTATGAAAACTTTGCTAGTTGCGTCTCTTCTTTTAGGTTCAATCGGAGCTTTCGCTAATCATCACGAAGAGTGGGACAAACTTCCATTCGCAGAGAAGAAAACAAAGATCTCTGAAAAACTAGATAATAAAATCAAAATGCTTCAAGAGAACAAGTCTTGCGTAGATGGCGCAAAAGACGATGCCGCTCTGAAAGTATGTACAGATAAAATGCACCAGGAAAGAAAAGAAATGAAGAAGAACTGGGACAAAATGAAAGGCAAGAAAGGTAAAAAAGATAAGAAGTAATATCAGGGCCCGCAAGGGCCCTTTTTTTAGTCTTTATAGAACTGATACGACTGAACTAAAATATAGTTTCGACCATAGTCCGCATATTGAACTTGTCCCGTCACGGCCATGGCACATTTCATGAAAGTTTGATCCAACTTCACTTCTTTCGAAGAAAATTCATAAAAATCCAAATTTCCGAAATAATCCACTCCTACCACCATACAGGTATTGAATTCATCCTGCCCTGTTCGATTCTTAAAGTCCTCATAACACAACTGCATGCTTTTCTGGGTCGAAGCAAGCTTCATGTTAAGATCGGGACTGTTAATGATTTGCATGAACTGGTTTCGAGGATTTTTAAGATACTTCAGAGAGACGTGGGAGCAGGTTTTTTCTTTCTTAAACTTGGGCCGTTCACTGGCACAACCGACTAGGAACAGCGCGAGTACAATGAAATAAAATTTTGTCATCTTCTTTTCACCTTCTCTAAAGCTTTAATGACTTTACGGAAGTTCACAAAGTCATAACGACTATGGCACTTCAAAAGAAAGTCGTCCATAGTCGGCTCGTCATCCTGTAAGTAATAGAATGAAAAGTCCGTGGCCACTATGAACAAAGCTGAGAGAGGTGAAATCTTTTCGGCGCGAAGGCCCAATGGAAATCCGCTTCCATCCGGAAATTCATGATGTTGGTAAACCAATGCATCTGTATCTGGCGGAGCAGAAGTAAAATAACGTTTGATGAGATTCGCAGCGTCTTTCGGGTGAGACAAAAAGATCTTCTGATCTTCTTCAGAAAGTGTATTTTTAACGCGTTCGAATTCATGAAGATTAGGAATCTTCAAAAGTTCAGGTCTAACTGCGAGTGTAATGTCACTCACAACCGACGCATAAACGAGTTTATCCATGGTGGTTTTTGAGATCCAATCGAGCTGCTTAGCAAGCACACACGACATAAGACTAGTAAGATTCATCTTTTGAGTAAAAAGAGCATAATGATTCTGATTCTCTTTCAAGACTCTCAGGAATGCATCGACCTTGGCTTCTTTCTCGACGATGGCGCGAATTTTCTCCACCGCTTTCTCGATGGATTCTTTGAAGTCCTTATCTACGTGAACTTCATCATCAATGCGTAGAATTTTTTGTTCGAATCTCTTCTCCGGAGAATCACTCGCCCCTCTTAAAACGAAACGGAAGTTATTGGCCTTAAGGAAAATATCGATTTGATTTTGAATCTGATTAATGACCCACATGGCAGTATCACGAGTGAGGTAGAAATAATTAATGCCCTTACTCTTATATTTCGTCAGATCCAGAACATCGGTATTGTCATCTTCGTGGAAGATCTTAATGAATTTATCGTTGCCGATGCGGATAAAAAGGTTCTTGTTGATCCCGTCCAGAATCGCCAGGAAGTTAATGTCGATTCGGCTGTACTGCTCTTCATTTAAAAAAGGAGATCCCGCGAAGAGCTTTTTAGATTCTTCAACCAGAGCACCAGGAAGAGTCGATTCATCCATCAGAATCATTTGATGCTGATCCTTCAGGAGCTCTTTTCCTTCTTCGCGAATTTTATCTACCAGCACCACGATACGAACTAATTTAGAATTGTCTCTCAGATAACCGATGAAATCTTCCAACAGGTAGGCGTTCGGAGTGTAATCGTAGATGATCATACTCGGAACTGAGTCCAGGTTCTTTAGGAAGGAAAGTGCCTTTTCCTCTGATTCAAGTTCAGTTACTTCTGTATGAAGGAGTGTTTCGAGCACGAACTTCAGAATCCCCCTCATATAAGGGGAAGAAGAGACAACTAAGAATGGGAGCTTCCGTACTGGTGTTGTCATTAATATAGTTGGACAAAGTCCCCTTCAGTCACAGATCCACCCGAATGCAGGTTACAAATAGCTCCATCTTGGCCGAAGAAGTCCACCACTTCCAGGGTGCCTTTAACCTCGCCCTGGGACATACCTATCATAGCACCAGATTCAGGATCATAGATTTCTTGCCCCTCAGTTATGACCTTAAGAATGTCTCCCAAGTTAATTCCAGAGGTTCGACCGGCATTGATATAGATACGAGTGCCGATGATTTTTGCCACTCGCCCCATCCAGTCTAATCTGCTTGCTATTTTTGTCACTCTTGGCACGAATTTACGAACCGCCACTTTTACAGAATAACGTAGTAGGTCCTGACGATACGCTAAGTTCTCTTCAGATTCTTCCTGATAAAAACGAAGATTATCATCCGAGATATTTCCATCCACTGTTTCAGAGAAAAGTTCTTTGTTGGTGAGAACGTCATAAACCTTAATTTCAACATAGGTCTCGGCCATGGACTTTAGTTTTCTCACAAATCCAATCTCATCACTCTTCTGACGAATGCGTGCTTCTTTCACGCGACCGAAAACAACAATATTCACGCCAGACATTTTTGCTTTTCGAGCAAGTTGAGCGAGTTTAATTCCACCACCGGCATAGATCTCTTTTGAGTTACCGAAAATGGTCTCACCTTCCGGATCAATTAAAAAATCACGGGACTTAATCATCTCGCGACGAAATTCTTCAGTCGCAGTGATGGCAAGGTCTTCTCCCCCCATGGGAGATTCATTGTAAAAAGTCAGAAGCGCGATTTTCTTTTTGATCGGACTAAATTCAGAGACCCTGTTTACTTTAGTGGCCTGATTGATAGGTTTTCTGCGCGTGATAGGCGCACAAGATTCTAGAAGAAAGGCAATTGCCAATAATGGGAATACTCCCCAGCGCAAAGCGAACATAATCATCCTCAAAAAAGTTATTCAGCAATAAGCTTCAGAACATGGTGAATGCCAGTAAATTCATTCACTAAGCTGTAGCTATGAGATGATTTTAACTCTTTTAGGCGTGACAATAAATCAGTAAACGATTTTTCCTCACCTTGATAGAAACCCAGAAGCTGGGCCTCATTTTGTGAGAAACGATCGAGCTGTAGCTCGAGATTGATACCTTTTCCTTCTTTCTTGAGCATTTCCATCAACTGTAAAACATCACCCAGATTGTTTTGTCCCTGAATAATCAGACGGCTGATGCGATTAAGCTGGGGCAGGTCCCCTACTTTTTTCGTAAAAGTGCTGAAAGCACTCATGGGTGTGCGGTACATCTGACTAGCAAGGGCGGAATTAAGTGCCTTCTGATCCATCCCTCTCCAAGTACGAGTTTGAAGAGATAAAGTTTCTGAGGCGAGCAAACGCTTGGTATTGGCGTCCAAAAGAACTGCACTTCCGTCCCATTCAAAGGTCCATTCATTCAAACTTTGTAAGTGACGAACGCGTCTTAGGTTAAATGAAATTTTAAGCCATAGATTGTTTTGTAAATCTGAAGAAATTTGCATTCCTTCATCCTGACTTACTTCCTGCCAGTTTTTGAAGTTAATGAGGCATTGATCCGTACAGATAACCACTTCTTCAACGTTAGAAGGTTGATTAGTAACTAACCAGTTTTGCCAAGAGGTCATGATAGGAGAAGAAAAACTTGCTTCTCTCTCTAGTCCTAATTCAGTCCAATCCATCCCGATGAGATTGATTTCCGAGATAAGATTAATTTTAGCGTATTGCTTATTTCCCTCAGACATTATTCGCTGAACCAGTCTGTCGAGCTTCACACGGTTAATATTCAAATCAACCGTCGCGTTCCAAGTGGAAGTTGCATTGGGATTTTCGAGCTTTTTAAACTGAAACTGATCGACGATCTCGAGCATTCTGCTGAATCTGATGAGTTCTGCCTCACGATGAGACTCCAGACCATTTAAGAACTCTGTCTTCTGTTCAGGAGTCAGGCCTGCTTGATAATTTTTACCAAAGCGCTCCAGAAGTTTTTGTTCTCGATATTTTTCAAAATGCTTCTCAAATTTTTCCTGAAGCTTTTTTTGAAACTCTTCGTTGCTGAAACCAATCTCACTTGAATACTGAGCAATCGCCTCATTCGTGGCCGTATATAGTAGATATGGCTTTGCCCCGTCCGCACTAGGTACGTTTAATTGGCGAGTCACGCTCTTTTCAGTGGTAAGCTGCGCCCATGAAATGGACGCAGTCATTAAGATAAGAATCAGGAAAAATTTCACTGTTTAACTTCCTCTACTTTACCGTCAACGATGAAAGACACAGAGTTGGTATTGAGAAGCTCATTGAGTTTTGCGGCCATCTGCGGAGATGGGCTCACTAAGAAGTTATCATCCAGAGGCATACGAGCACGGCCCTCAGAAGTTTCAAAGATAAAGTGAATTGGCACTGAACCCCGGTAACTTAAAAGGATCTGCTTCATTTGCGAAAGCGAGTAAGCATTTAGGTTTTGAAGTGGAACATTTACCCGTACCGAAGTTACGCGCTCTTCCGATTCATTCTTAAGGAAACCAACCTTGGTCGGGAAGAATTTCTTCACGTCTTCCAGACTCACGTAACCAGAAAGTACAAGTGGCTCATCGGCAGTCAAAAACTGCTGAAACTCAGCAAAGACTTTCGGGAAGAAAATACATTCAATTTTTCCATGTAAGTCTTCAAGAGTCACGAAGGCCATTTTATCACCCTTCTTGCTCAGGATGACCTTAGATTCTGAAATCATACCGGCAATCACAACACTTCGTTTAGAAGGATCGTGTTCGTCCCCACGACGAGGATTAAAGCCCTCAGGCTTAGGCACAGTCGGAAGTTCATGGATCTGAGAGAGATTCATGGAAGTTAGTTTCTCCATGATATCTTTGAATCTCATCAGCGGGTGACCAGAAACATAAATCCCCAAAAGTTCGGCTTCGTGGGAAAGTTTTTGTTTCTCATCAAACTCAGCAGACTCAGCAATGTTTAAATGCTCTTCAGAACTTTGAGTCACCTCACCCATATCAAAGAGTGAAGTTTGACCCATGAGTTTTTCTTCCTGCTTCTTCTCAGCGAAGGCAACGATAAACTCCATGTTCTCAAGAAGTGTCTTACGGTTGTATTTTTCGCATGAATCGAAAGCACCTACTTTAATCAGGGCCTCCATCACACGCTTGTTCACAGATTTAAGATTTACGCGTTCACAGAAATCAACGAAGCCCTTAAAAGGACCATTTTCTGTGCGCTCTTTTACGATATCATCTACCGCACCTTCACCCACGCCCTTCACGGCACCAAGACCGAAACGAATACGAGTGTTACCGATTACGTTGAACAGCCATAACGACTCGTTAACATCCGGTGGAAGGATTTCAATATCAAACTCTTTGGCCTCAGCGATATACGCCGTGATCTTTTCTTTGTTGTTGATCTCGGTACCGAGAAGAGCAGCAAAGAACTGGGCCGGATAATACTTCTTTAAAAACGCTGTCTGATAGGCAACTACCGAGTAAGCAACCGCATGGGACTTGTTGAATCCGTATTCAGCGAATTTCTCCATCAAGTCGAAAAGTACGATTGATTTCTCTTCATCGAAGCCACGCTCAAGAGCACCCTTTCGGAAAATCTCTTTATGAGCGGCCATTTCTTCAGCTTTCTTCTTCCCCATCGCTCGACGAAGCATGTCCGCTTGTCCAAGCGAGTAACCACCGATCACTCGAGCAACGTTCATTACCTGCTCTTGGTAAACGATAATTCCGTAAGTATCTTTCAGAACTGGTTTTAGTTCTTCAAAAGCATATTCTTCAATAGCACCGTTAATTTTGTTTTTGATCTCGGCAAATTTTAAGTGCATCCCCATGCCCATCGGACCTGGACGATAGAGGGCGTTGATCGCGGTAATATCATCGATAGAACCTGGCTTAATTCGTTTACAAAGATCCTGCATCCCTGATGACTCTAGTTGGAACACCCCTACGGTTTTTCCTTCTGAGATCATGTCGTAGACAGAAGCATCGTTCATATCGATGTCTTCAATATCGAAGTCGGCCTTTAAATCACGACGAACAAACTTCTCTGCGTTTGAAATCACAGTCAGAGTTTTTAGTCCTAAGAAGTCGAACTTAACCAGACCAATTTTTTCCGAGAAGTCTTTATCGAACTGAACGACCTGTTCACCCTTGGCCCCGCGGAAAAGCGGACAGTAAGTCACAAGTGGTTCGTTGGTAATGATTACTCCGGCAGCGTGAATACCCGCGTGACGGTTAAGACCTTCAAGTCGTTTACCAATTTGAAGAATACGTCTTACTTTAGGATCATTATCTTCAAGCTCTTTAAGCTTAGGTTCTTTATCAATGGCATCCTGAAGTTCAATACCAAGTTCTTCCGGTACGAGCTTCGCAAGAGCATCTGCTTCCGCATATGGAAGAGCAAACACACGTGATACGTCACGAAGAACCGCTTTTGCAGAAAGTGTACCAAAGGTAATGATCTGCCCTACGCGCTCTTCACCATATTTTTTAGTTACGTATTCAATTACTTCCTGACGACGGTCCTGACAGAAGTCGATATCAAAGTCGGGCATCGAAATACGTTCAGGGTTAATGAAACGCTCGAAGAGAAGGTTATATGGAATCGGGTCAACGTTGGTAATTTTCAATGCATAAGCAACAATTGAACCGGCACCAGAACCACGACCCGGACCAACTGGAATTCCATTGGCCTTAGACCAGCCGATGAAGTCCGATACGATCAGGAAGTAACCAGTGAATCCCATTTGCTTAATGAGTCCAACTTCCACTTCAAGTCGATCAAGATACTGAGGCTTAATCTCAGTTTCCCAATTATCTTTTGTTACGAGATGTTTAAAGTGAGGACCATTGAAGCGCTCTTCAAGTCCTTCTCTCGATTTACGAGCGAAGTAATCTTCTTCAGTTTCCTGAGTTGTAATTTCAAATTTTGGAAGAAGGTAAATCTGCTTACCTTTCTCATCCTGCCAACGAATCTCAAGGTTACAAGCATCAGCAATTCTTAAAGTGTTGTTACAAGCTTCAGGAACATAGCTGAAGGCCTGACGCATTTCCTGGGCCGACTTGAAATAGAACTCTGTCGTAGAAAGCTTCATGCGTTTTTCATCTTCAAACGTTTTACCAGTTTGAATACACATGAGAACTTCTTGGGCGGCAGCATCTTCACGAGTCAGATAGTGACAGTCATTGGTTGCAACAAGAGGAATCGAATAGTCCTTCGCGAAGTTGATGATCTTTTTGTTAACATCAACCTGTTCAGGAATTCCGTTCTCTTGAATTTCCAGATAAAAATCATCTTTATAGATTTCACGAAACTTCATCGCCGCTTGAAGCGCGCGATCATCTTGACCAGTAAAGAGGTTATAACCTACTTCACCTTTCAAACATGCTGAAGTCGCAATTAATCCTTCTGAGAATTCTCTAAGTAGTTCCACATCAGCTCTTGGCTTGTAGTAGAACCCTTCCTGATAGGCCTTAGATAAAAGCTTACACAGGTTTCGGTAACCGGTCAGGTTTTTACAAAGAAGAATCAAGTGGTGAATCTGGTGCTTCCCTTCTACTTCGTCCTGAGAATCAAGAGTCTTTAAGTTTTTAGGAGCACGACGATCGTGACGAGAGCCTGGAGTGAAATAAATCTCTGAACCAAGGATTGGCTTGATACCAGAAGAGATGGCACGAGTATAAAAATCAATACCACCAAACATGTTACCGTGATCAGTACATGCAATGGCCGGCATCTCAAGTTCTTTGGCCCTCTTGAACAAATCACCTAAACGAATTGCACCATCCAGTAGTGAATACTGACTATGCAAATGCAGGTGAACAAAACTGTCCTGACGGGTATTTTGAAAATCACTTCCAAGGAAGGGGTTTTTCATACTGAGAGTCCTCGAGATTATGTGGTAGGTGTACTCCCTAAGATAACCATTTTTCGAGGGAAAAGACCACTAATTGGCTATGCAGCATTTGAGAAGATTTTAGAGTCAAAAAACCGACAATTTTTCACCAATACAAGTCCCTGTAAATTCATCCCGCACCACTCTCAGAACTAAACAATTTTCAGAAGTCGATTCTATCTAGGATTTACGTTCAGAATATGCAAAAATTTCGGGTCTCTAAAAGGGTAAATAGCGTGAAAAAACTTGGATATTCATTTAAAGAACTCGATCTCTTCAACTTGATTTTCATCACTTCCATTCCGGTGATTGGAATTGTGTTACTCATTCTACATATTTGGTTAGAGGGCCTTAACCCTTACCTATTGATTCCTGCTGCCGTGATGTACATTCTTACGGGCTTTTCTATCACTGGTGGTTACCACCGTTTATTCGCTCACCGTTCGTATCAGGCGAATCCTCTTATAAAACTTTTTTATCTTCTATTCGGAGCGGCCGCTGGAGAGAACTCTGTTCTAAAATGGGCAACAGATCACCGTATTCATCATCAGAACGTAGATACCGATGGAGATCCGTACGATATCAATCAAGGATTTTTCTACGCTCACGTCGGTTGGATTATCCGAAATCAAAACTTATCAAATGCTAATTATCCGAAGGATCTCACTAACGACAAACTCGTTATGTGGCAGGATCGTAACCTTCTCTCTATCACTGTATTAGTTAACGTTATTCCATGTCTTATCATGGGATATCTGACAGGTTCATGGATTGGAAGCTTTGCCATTGTTGGGTTTTTAAGAGTGGCAGGCGTTCAACACGCGACTTTTTTCATCAACTCTCTTTGTCACATGTTGGGCAAGCGTCCTTATGACGATACACAAACAGCTCGTGACTCATTCTTCCTGGCCCTACTGACTTTTGGTGAGGGTTACCATAATTTCCACCATACATTCCAGTTGGATTACCGTAATGGAATTCGTTGGTATCAATGGGACCCAACAAAATGGGCGGTAAATCTTATGTCTCGCGTGGGTCTGGCCACAAACCTGAAGCGAACTTCTGAACTTAGTATTCTCAAGGCGAAAATGAATGTTCTCGCCAATAAATATAATCACTCGCATGATCACAAAATGACTCTGGAAGAACTTTCTCTTCAGGTTCAAGTTGCTTTAAAAAAATTGGATGACCTCAAAAAAGAATACAGGCTTAAAAAAGAACAAAAAGCCGCTGAATTTCATCTTCAAATGGAAGAGCTAAAGGCACGTATCCAACAGGCCAAGGCCGAGTTCCAGGAGCTTTATGCTCAATGGGAGATGGGTCTTCTTTCAATGCAAATGGCGACAAATCATGCGACCTAATCCCCACTGGGGAAAAGAGGTCCAATGGATAAACAACCTAAACGCGTAAGTCATGAACTCAAAGTTCGCACACTCACCGTTAAACGAATCACAGACGTAACGCCGTCTATTCGTAGAATCACATTAACCGGAGAAGAGCTGAACGGATTTGTTTCCAGCGCTCCGGAAGATCATGTCAAAGTCTTCTTTCCACTTCCTGGCCAGACCAAGCCACTCATTCCAACCATCATTGAAGGTAAACCAGTTCTTCCGGAAGGGGCCATAGGCCGCGATTACACTCCTAGAAGATATGATCCAACATCAAATGAACTAGACCTGGAATTTGTTCTGCACAAAAAAGGGCCCGCTAGTGTTTGGGCCGCACAAGCGGAAGTAGGACAGCAATTGGGCATTGCAGGTCCCCGAGGATCATTCATTTATCCGGAATTTGATTGGTACCTATTCATCGGCGATGAATCGGCCATGCCTTCTTTTGCGCGACGTCTGGAGGAAACTCCGGCCGGCACTAAAGTTATTGCTCTCTTAGAGATCGAAGACGAAACTCAAAAGTATCCCTTCTCAACTAAGGCCGAACTGAATATCACTTGGCTTTCGCGCAACGGTAAGGCCAAGGGCGATTTTATGGCATTTGAGGAAGGTTTGAAGAATATCGAACTCCCAAAAGGTGAACCACTGGCCATTATAAGCGGTGAAATGAGTGTCACAAAAATCTTAAAATCGACTCTTATTAAGTCTTATAACTTTAAAGAAGAAAATATTAAGGCCACAGGCTATTGGAAGTAGTTCCGCACAGAGTCTTTGCTTGTAATATCATGATCTTCAGTGTAGGAAAGGCTCTTGTTTTAAGGAGCCTTTCTCATGTTCACCGGTCAAAATTTAAAGCTAACAGAAGAACTACTGGAGGCCATCCGCTTTTTTAATCATAAAGGCTGGTCCCCTGCTACTTCTACGAACTATTCAGCTCGTGCTGAAAACAAATCGGAATATATTATTTCGCGTTCTGGAGTTGATAAAAGTAAGTTCTGCAGTTCTGATCTGATTTTGATCAATGCAAAAGGTGAAGTGCTTCCTCCTTTCAATCAACCAGGAATTAAATCATCAGCTGAAACTGAAATTCATACTGCTTTGTATGACATGTTCCCGGAAGTGAACTGCGTTCTTCATACCCATTCTGTTCTTGGCACGGTTCTTTCTCACTCTTTAGTGAAAGAGAAACAAATTCGATTCGAAGGATTCGAGATTCTGAAAGGTCTTGAAGGAAATAAAACTCACGAGCTCGTTGAGACACTTCCGATTGTTCCTAACTCTCAGGTCATGTCTGAAATTCTAAATAATATTAAAGGTCGCCTCGATAAAAATGTTCACGGTTTCCTAATTGCAGGACATGGACTTTATACATGGGGCAAAGACATCGCGACAGCGAAACGCCACGTTGAGACTTACGAATTTTTATTTGAGTGTTACCACACGATGAGGAGAATCTAATGGCCGTTCTAACTCTCCTGGATCCGGAAAGAAAAGAAATCCGTGACCCAAAAGACATTAAAACTTTCATGAATGATCGCGGAATCATTTTTGAGCAGTGGCAAGCATCACTGCCTCTTAAGGACTCTGATTCTCAGGAAACGATCCTTAAGGCCTATGAGCATGAGCTTGGCCCTTATATGAAAAAGCATGGCTACCAGAGTGCTGACGTGATTAACGTGCACAAAGATACTCCAAATGTAGAGGCCATTCGCGCAAAGTTTTTGAATGAGCACACTCACTCAGAAGACGAAGTGAGATTCTTCGTGGATGGTGAAGGACAGTTTTTCTTTCACTTAGCTGATCGTCAGGAAGTGTTTAAACTTCTTTGTGAGAAGGGTGACTTTATCTCTGTTCCAAAGGGCTACACTCACTGGTTCGATCTAGCTCCTAAGTATCATGTGAAGGCCATCCGCGTTTTCCAAACTCCGGAAGGATGGGTAGCAAGCTATACAAATAGCGGCAAAGAACAAAAGTATAACCAATGATCAAATTATTCTTATTCGATATTGAAGGAACTACGACAGACATTAACTTTGTTCACAAAGTACTTTTTCCTTACTCGGCAAAATGCATGCAGGACTATGTTCTTCATCATCAGACTCACCCACTTGTTGTAGACGCGATTCAAGAAGTGAGAGACACGGTTTGGAAGGAAGAAAAACGCCAACTTGGTCTTTATGAAGTTATTGATAAGCTTCTTGAGTGGATCAAGGCCGATCGTAAACACCGCGCTCTTAAAACGATTCAAGGTCTTATTTGGGACGTAGGTTACTCAAAGAATGATTTCAAAGGTCACGTTTACCCTGACACCAAACCATTCTTTAAAACGATTCTCGATAAAGGTTCAAAAGTCGGCATCTACTCTTCTGGATCAGTTCATGCGCAGAAGCTAATCTTCGGCTACTCTGTTGAAGGTGATATGACTCCGATGATCTCTTATTACTTCGACACTAATGTTGGAGGAAAAAGAGAAGTGTCTTCTTACCAGAAAATCGCGCAGGAAGTTGGACTTAGGCCTCAGGAGATTCACTTCTTCTCTGATATCGCTGAAGAACTTGCAGCAGCAGAAGCGGCCGGCATGGGTGTGACTCAACTTCTTCGTCCTGGAACAAAGTCTTCTCGCTTTGAATCCATCACGTCATTCGATACCTTTAAAAATTATCTATAATTAAGAGCGCCTACGGGCGCTTTTAGAATCTCCAGAAAGCATCAAAGACATAGTAATAGCCCTCTGGCCCAAAGGTCAGATTGGTAAAGTCTTTTGTCGCAAGTCCTAGGCTGATATGGAAGGTCGACCAGATCCACATATAAGATACGGTTCCTCCAAAAGTTTGAAGTTCAACGTTATACACCGGACCATAAAGAATACGGTCCCAATCATCCGTGATGTATTCGGTGATGCTTCTGATATCTGAATAAGTGAAAAGCCCCAGATCTTTCGTGGCCCTTGAATCATTGTATTGAGGATCGAAGGTCGCGGTGAACATGAAGTGATTTTGAAACTTCGAGTTAGAAGGAACTGTAATCACTCCCCCAAATTGTCCGATCCAGTCTTGTTGCTGAACTTTGTAAGCACCAAGAGTGTTTAAAGTGATCTTGGCATATTTATTCGAGAGTGCGCGGTACTTAAGTCCTAAGTTCGCGTAGCCATCAAACCAGAGAGCGTTGACGACTTTGACTCCGAAATCATTCGTCACACCATACTGAACCTGAAATGGACTAATGAGTACCTCATGTTTTTCCAGAGTGTGCCCTTCTGAAGTGAAAACACCAAAATAAGCGAGTTCCTGGAATTCGGCCGGAGTACTTTTTCCATCAGCAAGAGTCAGGGAGTTAAAACCTGGAACGTTCATGTCTCTCAAGGTCTTATAATTGACGACTTCAACAACGTCCCCAACCAGTACTAAATGATTATCAAAAAGTTCTTCGATCCTGACTTTAAAGATGCCGGGATTGTAGGGGTCAATCTCACTACGAATTGTCCCCAAAGCAACAAGCTTTTTATTGGCCTGCCCCGTAATTAAAACTTTCTGGTCTTTCTTAAATTCGGTCGGAAGAACAATCTCAATAAAGACTTCATTGGACGAGTGAATCTCTTTCACTACACCTTGAGCAAAGACCGTAAATGGAAATAGAACGAGAAACAGGACAAAGAATCGAAGCACGAATTAGTTACCTTTTCTTGCCTCAGCACACTTCGTTTCAACGTTTACACATGAACGAGTGAAGATGATGGTGGTCCACCACTGCTCTGTCATTTCGGCCTGTAAAAGATAGTCCTTACCAGGACAAAGGCTTCTTACTAGAAATGGGATCGCAGAATCTTTTTCTTTTTCAGCATTCGAGAAGAAGAGCCACTGATTGAAACAGGCCTCTAGCTGATCGTTGCCTACAGGCACAATCTTAGTCAGAGTAATAGGTCTCTCATAGCTTTCTTTATTGAAGTCCACTTTACGAATGAGATCGTAGTCAGCGTACTTTTTGGTACAGCCCACCAGGGCGAGAAGGATTAAAAGATTTTTCATGCCACGGATTTACCACATCGAAAACCATTGGGCGACGACAAATTTTCCATAAATTTCAACGACTTCCAGTGGTGTCACTTTGGGGTCTGTAAATCTTCATAGCTTCTTGATAAATCAAAGAAGAACCAAGTTTTATGGGATATGGTCCATTCACTTTCAGGAGTCGTTCATATGAAGTTTCTTATTCTTTCTTCGCTCTTAGTAAGCACAACAACATTTGCTCAAAGCATCGACGTAAAGGCCTTCAAAACACTTCTTACTCAGAAACAAGCCGTTCTGGAAAAAGCAACTCCAGGAATGTCTAAGAAAGTGGTGACGACTGCCAAAGTTGAAACTGAAGCGGGAGCTTGCGAGTATTCGCAAACGGCCATTCAGACCATCCTTCGCATTGAAGGTGCGAAGATGATCGTTCATTCAAAAGAATCTCTTACACTTGTACCGAGTTCTGGATGTATCAATGCCGGTTATGAAAATTACGATGAAACAGTAGTTTTCTATGCTGAGAAACCTTCTCTTGCCGCAGATCTGGCGACCCTAGATGCTTCTGCGGCCAATATTAAATCTCTTGTGAAGTCTGGAGAACAAGTCACTCTTCTTATGGATGTGGAACTTGCCGATGAAGAAGGCCATACCGCTAAAGAGAGCATGACTTTCAAATATGATCTAACAAAACCTTCATTCAGAAATCTTGTCTTAACTGAAGGCGAAGGCTTTAAGACAGTTGTGACAGATGAAAAAGATGTAGATCTAAATACAGTGGATCTTCGTAACGTTACTTTCTGTGCCAATGACGACGCCGACAGCAGCGACTGTGTTCAGGGCGACTTTTCGGACATTCTATTCTAAAAAATAAAAAGGCTCCATCCGGAGCCTTTTTTTATTCCCACTCGATAGTGCCTGGTGGCTTGGAAGTACAATCGTAAACGACCCTTGTGATCCCCTTCACTTCATTACAAATGCGCGAAGAGACCCGATTTAAAAAGCTCCATGGCACTTCTGTCAAGGAGGCCGTCATACCGTCCTGTGAATTAACCATGCGAACAGCAATGACCTCTTCATAAACGCGACCATCACCTTTTACTCCCACGGTTTTTACCGGAAGAAGCACCGTGAATGCCTGCCAGGTCGAATCATAAAGCTTATGACTTTTAAGTTCTTCAAAAAGAATCTGGTCAGACTCTTGAACTTTACGAATTGAATCTTTGTGAAGCTCTCCAAGAACACGCACACCAATACCCGGACCCGGGAAAGGATGACGATAGACCCATTCGTGCTGAAGTCCAAGCTCAAGTCCCATTGCTCTGACTTCATCTTTGAATAAGAAGCGAAGTGGTTCCAAAAGTTTCAGATGCATTCTTTCTGGTAGCCCACCTACATTGTGGTGTGACTTAATTGTGACGGATTTACCGCCCTTTTTATGAGGGGAAATGGACTCAATCACATCTGGATATAAAGTTCCCTGAAGAAGATAATCAAATTTTACATTGTGACTCTTCTCGTATTCATGAACTTTCTTTTCGAACACATCGATAAAAGTCTTCCCGATGATTTTGCGTTTACTCTCCGGATCCTTGTGTCCATGAAGAGCATTTAGAAACATATCCGTGGCATCGATGATTTCAATTTTAAGTGAGGTCTTTTCCTGGAGGAGCTTGATGTGATGAATGTCTTGCGGACGAAGGAGACCATGATCCACAAAGAAACAATGGAGGTCATCGCCGATCACTCTTTGAGTCAGGGTCGCGGCCACAAGTGAATCCACTCCTCCTGAAAATGCGCAAAGAACTTTTGATCCTTTAATCGCCTTCACTTCTTCAAGTGAAGTTTCAAGCATGGTCTTTGATGACCAATCCGTTTTAAGTTTCGCGACTTCATTTAAAAAGTAACCAAGAACATCTTTACCATGAACCGTGTGGTGAACTTCCGGGTGAAACTGAAGCCCTAAGATGGGAAGCAGTTCATGCTTAATTCCGGCAGTAAGACCATTTTCACTCTGAAAAATAAGTTTAAAGTCTTTAGGAAGCACACTCACGTGATCCGAGTGACTCATCCATACGTCACTCTCCGCCGGCATGCCCGGAACATTAAATCCCGGAACCGTACGAAGTTTCGCCAGGCCATATTCACCTTGCACACCCTTCTCTACTTTCCCGCCAAAGTATTGACCAAGGATTTGCATCCCATAACAAATGCCCAAGATAGGAAGCTTAGGACGAGAAAAGAACGGAGAATAATCAGTCGTATCTTCGAAGACACTCTGAGGTCCGCCGGATAAAACCAGGGCCTTCGGCTCTTCGCCTTTTAATTTTTCCAGGGCATCTTCCAGAGTCATAATCTCTGAAGTAAATCCCAACTCACGAAACTTTCTCGTGATGAGTTGAGTATATTGAGAACCAAAATCAACGATCCAAATAGAGCTTTTCATGATTAAACCTGGCGATAGTTAGGAGCTTCTTTAGTAATGATCACATCATGAGGATGAGATTCTTTCAGAGAGGCAGCGGTGATTTTAATGAACTTTGCCTTCTTGTGAAGCTCAGTCATATTCGGAGCGCCCACATAGCCCATTCCAGATCGAACACCACCAACCAGGTGGAAAAGATTTGTTGAAAGCGAACCACGATAAGGCACTTGTCCTTCAATTCCTTCTGGAACAAGTTTTGACATCTCTTCTACTGCACTCTGGCCGTAACGGTCTTTTGACCCTTTCTCCATCGCACCCAGAGAACCCATGCCTCGATACATTTTGTAGGCCCGCCCTTGGTACAGCACCATTTCACCTGGAGCTTCATCAGTTCCCGCGAATAGTGAACCAATCATCACTGTCGAAGCACCACCAGCGAGGGCCTTAAAAATATCGCCTGAGTATTTAATCCCACCATCAGCGATGAATGGAATGCCTGCTTTTTCACAGACTGGCTTGCAATCAAAGATCGCCTGCATCTGAGGAACACCAATTCCCGCGATGATTCGAGTCGTACAAATTGAACCTGGCCCGATCCCTACTTTAATTCCATCAACTCCAGCAGCGATCAGATCTTCGCAAGCTTTTGCAGTTGCTACGTTTCCGGCCACCACATCAACGCTCGCGTTCATTTTTTTGATGGCCTTCACCATCTCGATAACGCCCTTTGAGTGACCATGGGCCGTGTCCACTACGATCGCATCCACATGGGCCTTAATTAGGGTCTCAACGCGTTTTAATTCCTTCTCCCCTACACCACAAGCCGCCGCCACACGCAAGCGGCCAAACTGATCCTTGTTAGCATTAGGGAAGGCAATGGTTTTCTCAATGTCCTTAATGGTAATTAGGCCACGAAGTTTTCCTTCGGCGTTCACGACTGGAAGTTTTTCTACGCGGTGATTTTGAAGAATGCCTTTTGCCTTCTCAAAACTAGTTCCTTCAGGAGCTGTCACAAGGTTCTTTGAAGTCATGATGTCTTTAACTTTCTTTGAAGTGTCAGACACAAAACGAAGATCACGGTTGGTGATCATTCCCACTAAGGTTTTATCTTTCTCCACAACCGGGAAACCTGAAATTTTATATTTCTTCATCAGGTCGAAGAGATCAGAAATTTTTTGATCAGGTGTGACAGTGAAAGGATCAAGAATCATTCCTGATTCATACTTCTTTACCTTCTCCACTTCGAAGGCCTGCTCTTCTGGAGTCATGTTCTTATGGATAACACCAATCCCACCTTCCTGGGCCATCACAATCGCCGTACGCGATTCAGTTACCGTATCCATCGCACTGGAAACGATCGGAATATTCATGGTGATGTTTTTTGAGAATTTGGTTTTTAATTCGACTTCAGTGGGAAGAACTTCTGAGTAATTTGGAACGATGAGAACATCGTCATAGGTCAAAGCTGAATCTTCGGTATAAAACATAAAGCTATCCTTTGATTACCAAAGGATAGCTCATTTAAAGTAGATTTCTAGGGTGGGAACTATATGCGCAGTACGTAGCCCAAGTTCTTGAGCGTTTTGATGTGAGTTGAGAATGGCTTCAACTTTCTGCGAAGATTTGAGAAGTGCGTATCAAGGTTGTTCACTTCAACGTGAACGTCCTTCCAAAGCATATGAATCAAATCATCCTTATGGATCACGCGATTTGGGTTCTGTGAAAGCACAAGAAGAAGTTGATACTCTTTAGGAGTAAGACGCACAGCTTGGTTATTAAGAATGACTTGATGACCATCAAGATCAATAACCAAGTCTTTAAACTTAATCACTTTATTGTTCTGAAGATTTCTCTTCGAGAGGGCAATACGGTTACGGATACGTGCAACAAGCTCTTCAGTTTGAACTGGTTTCAAAAGGAAGTCGTCCGCTCCAATCTCAAGCCCTTTTACTCGTGCACCCATATCTGAGTCACCAGTTAAGAACAGCACTGGAAGGTTTTGCTTTGCGCGTTTTACCTCTTCATAAACCTGGAAACCATCTTTCCCTGGGATGTGAAGATCGAGAAGAATTGCGTCCGTGTGGTTGTTACGGATGAAATCCAAGCCCTTATCCGGCTCAGTAAAAGACTCAATTGTGAATTGGTCTGATAGCGAACTAGAGAGAACCTCTAAAAGATCTTTATTGTCATCAATGATCGTTACATGCATTCGGTTTTTTTCCATAAGATGCTCCATTGAATGCATATTAAGGCATGTTTAGATCGAACTAAAACTCAAGATATCTTAAATATTTTGTGTGTAATTCCAAATCCCCCAAATGGCTGAAATTTTAGGGGATGTTAAGGAGCTTCTAACATATTGAAAAAGCGTTCTAAGTCCTAGTAACTCTTCAGGTCGTCGATGAGCTTTTCTAATTCTTTCGAATACTTAGGCTGTTCTGCAGTGTGCTTCTTTAGAGAGTCCCCAAACTCTTGATTTAAAACGCTCGTTTGAGGCATTTTTTTGCTAGTTTCGGGCCCAACAGATTGAATTGATGCTGGCTGTCTAGGAGCCTCAGTTGGTGCTACATACGGTTCAGTTTTCTGATAACTCGTTCCAAAAATGCGAATTGGTACAGGAGCAGCATCAACAACTACTTTCTTAGTTGTGACCTTCTGCTTGTAGTATTTGTGAGCGCTGCCTGAAACCGAGGCAGGAAGACGATTAGTAGAGATAAAAATGATCTCTCCCTTCTTCACTGGAGCAGGTGCTTTTTCCTCTACTGAAGCAATTGAGCGGGCCTGGGGCTCCTCTGCTTTAATCTTCTCTGGAAGCTGCTTAAACTCAGATAGTGCCTTATTGAGAGAGGCCAGACCTACCTTCGTAGGAGTGCGAGGAATACCATTTTCTACTTCCGGATCAATAAGTGAAAAAGTACCTGCGGCCACAGTGTACTTCATGTTCTTATCCAGAACGTTAGATACTTCTACTTCACCATTCACAACCAGAACTTGTGAGCGAGAGGTAGCTTGATCAAAAGTCGTAATGAATTCACCTTTCCAGAAATCAACAGCTGCATTGGCAGTTGTAAGAGCTAGAGGATGACGAGCATTCACAGATTGAATCCAGGTCTTCCCTTTCTTCAACTGAACTGACTTATTAAAGAACTTCAGATGCGAGCCACCAGTCATGTGATAAGTAGCATCGAAGTAATCATTCAATGTAACTGAAGCACCCTCTTCAACCATCACCTCAGATTTCTCTTCAATGTGTTGGTTTACTTTAAGCGCACTGGTTTTTCCCTCGGGAGTTACCACGAAAACGGTTCCGTTTAACTCTGTCACTTGAGCAACAGGTTTGGCATAAACGGCCAGAGAAAAAGAAAGAAGTAAAAAGCTACTGCTTAATTTTGTAAGAGATGTCTTCATAGTACCTACTTAGGATTTTCCACTCTTCAGTGTTTCTGTATTTAAGGCGAAATTCTTCTACGGTTTTAAGAAACTTCTGATGCTCACCCTGATTGTACTGAGCAAGTGCAAGCCATAGCTTGGCACCACGATAGAACTCAGACTTAGGATAATTCTTCACCAGACGTTCAAGATGTTGTTCAGACCAGTCATAACGTTTACCAGTCTCAAAAGCGGCCACACCTGCTCCGAAAAGCACGCGGTCACTAACGATTTCATGCTTAGGATGGCGAACGATCAGCTCATTATAAAACTGTGCTGACTTCTCATAATTTTTGAAGTGAAGTTCTTTCTCACCAATGGCCAGAAGCTTCTCTGGAGTCCATTTATAGATCTCGTAATTCACAAGATCGTTCGTGTCCATTTTGGGAACGCTGGCGATTTTTCTCACAGGAGTAGTGGCCGCGGGGGCCTTTGCTTGAGAAGCAAAATACTTATTCTTTGATTCAAGTTGTGAGATCTGATATTTGAGATCTGAGATCTGCACCTGGAGAAGACGATTCTCTTTGGCGAGAGCGAGTGCTTTCTTTTCGTACTGTAATTGGGCATCTAATTTCGCCATCACAGTTTTATCCATTCCTCCGAATTTCCAGAGAGAAAAGACATAGCCAAATGCCAGAAGTAGAAACACAAAAAATAGCTTCATAATTGACCCTCAGGGCTCCATTAAACTCGTTTATTTATCGGTAAATTGACTGAAATCTTTAGTTAAAGAATTTGGAAGAAAATGCCGATATCTGCAGCAGGAGTAATCAATATGGCTTTTCGCACACTTGGACTTTGTCTACTTTTCCTCTCAATTTCAGTAGTTGCCCATGCTAACCGTAGCCCGGCCGTAGAGGATTTCGTAGGGATCGAGATAGATCAGCCAGAAGCAACTCCACACGCCAGCGACACTCTCTTCAATCTTGAACAAGACATGACTAAGCTTGAAGAATCGAGAACAAATCCACCTAAGCCTGAACTTGTAGAACCAAGTAAACCATGGAGTGCTTTCTCTATGCTTGCAGTGGTTTTAGGAGTTGGTTTACCGACTTTTGTATGGCTCACAATCATGGGTCACCTTCGTAAAAAGGCCACACTTGAAAGTGCTTCTAATCTGGAAGTGCTGGAGAAGTATCGTAAAGAAAGAGAACTGGCGAAACAAAGCGAAGAGTCTACTCGTAAAGCGTCTTAGAAGCGCTCCCACTCTCCCCGACTTTTGTATTTCATGATTCGTTGAATGTGATTGTACATCACGGCGATTTCGCGCACGCCATCTCCATCAACATCGTAAACGTTCACGTTATAATCGCGACGCCAGTACTGCTCCCGCTGGGCCTCTTTTTCGTGATAAAAATGTGGCCCTTCAGTCATTGAAATGTTGTTGAGATCATTGTCCTCAAAGGAAAGAACATAGATTCTGCCAGTTGATTCAAAACGCTTTCCCTTGGTACTTCCTTCATCCAGGAAAACAATCGCGACCTTGACCTTTTGGGAAATATTCACGAGTTTGATTTTATAAATAGCACTCTCGGACCCCATTGCGAGCATCTTACCCTCAAAGATTTTTCTCTGAGAAGGATCGCGGATTTCGAGCCAATCTACCCCGTCCCTTTTTTGAGGGATGATAGATTCCTCAAAACCGTCGCCGTTTAAATCGTAACGATAAGAAGATCCCTGGACATTGAATTGGGGAAGGAAGGTCTCTTTGTGTTCTTCACCCAATTTTGGGAGTTCCCCAGTGAGAATCTGGCGAAAATAGCGTTCATCCTGAGAAAAACCCAGTCCGGAATAAACCAGCAGAACTAACAAAAAGAGCCAATGATGCACCATGAGTCCATTGTAACTTAAAGTTCCGTTTGTTAGTATCTTCTGGTTTAAAGGAAGGTTTTGCATGATTATTTCGCTCGGTTTTATCCGTTCTTCTAGCCAAGTGCTGATCAAGGAACTTAATTGGCTTCAAAATAGCCTTGAGACTCGAATTATCGACGTTACTGATCTTGCTGATCAAAACCTCCAGGCTTTATTTATCCACGATAATGAGCACTACAGCTCGCTAGTGAGCCTTCTTGAAAAAGAAAAGGCCTTCTACCCTATCCTGGACGCTAATGACGAAAACCTAACCCTATCTTCTTTTGAATCAATGCCTGCTCAGCAGTTCCGCGATATTTACCTGAAGGTACTTAACCGCTGGACCATGCACCAGAACTTCAGCTCTATTGAGAATGTTTGGAAAATCACGAATCACTTCCGTGAACTTTGGAAAAAAGACCGTATCACGTTCTTTGAAGAGTTCTGGTACTGGATGAAGAGAAACATCGGTGCAACTGAAATGACGATGCTTTTCAACGATGTGATTTCGACTGAAGAGAAAGATGAGAACAACGAGAAGAAAGAACGTCCAAAACTTACTACCTCTCTTCTTTCTGGTACTAAGAAATGTAATTTCCAACAAGGTGCCGCCAAAGAAAGAGAACTTATGGCGAGCTACATTGATAAATTCCATGATGTATTCGAAGTAACTGAATTCAATCCATCGAAAGGTCAGTTCGTAGCAACTGCTCAGATTGAAAGAAGCCCGATTATGTTTATGGCGAGAACTGCTCAGTTGAATCAGTTGCAGAGAACTGTTTTAGCGGCGGTGTTTAACGGACTGCAAGTTTAATCCAAAATAAAAAAGGCCACGAAAGTGGCCTTTTTTTTTGTAATTCATTTTCATTTCAAATAGTTTCATTTTTAGAAAATCATTAAATTCAGACTTCAATCAACTACTTCTTGGCAATCAAACTTGATATTCCAATTTGGAAGATCAAAAAGGTGATATCAATTATTTAAAATAGTTTTCGAGAGATTAGATAGTCTTGAAGCAGAAACACCAATCCTTCCACATAAGCGCAAAAGGATTGGACTAAAAAATAAGGACTAACTTCCAAAATGCCCTAACGGCTCCCCAGCAAGAACATGAAAGTGAGTATGAAAAACTGTCTGGCCCGCATTCGGTCCAAGGTTTGTCACAACTCTGAATCCGCCTTTTTCAAGACCTTCGTTCATGGTGTAAGTGCGAATAGCATTAAACACATCTGAAAGCTCTTTAGGATCGTTTTTAGCGAGATCATTAATGTCTTTAGTGTGCGACTTATGAATAAAGAGCTGATGAATCTTCGCCTGAGGACGCAGGTCCTTAAAGCCAATCACGGTTTCATTTTCAAAAATCTTAGTTGAAGGAATTTCACCCTTAACAATTTTACAGAAAATGCAGTCGCTCATATTACCCCTTCACGCGCTCGATTTTGGCACCGAGCCCAGTTAGTTTCTCGTCGATTTTCTCATAACCACGATCCAGATGGTAGACACGCTGAATTTCACTCTGACCTTGGGCCACAAGTGCGCAAAGAATAAGTGCAGCAGATGCTCTTAAGTCCGTACACATTACTGGTGCAGCACTTAAAGATTCCACGCCTTCAATCGTCGCAGAGTTACCTTTAATCGTTACCTTTGTACCCATACGTGCCATCTCCGGAACGTGCATGAAACGGTTTTCAAAAATTGTTTCAGTCACAACCGAATTACCATCAACCACACTCATGAGCGCCATCATCTGGGCCTGAACGTCAGTTGGAAAACCTGGATAAGGAGCAGTATCAATGATGGCACCTTTTAGACGGTTTGATTTTTTCACATGAACAAAATCATTTCCAAGTTCAAGGTTCGCACCCATCTTCGTCAGAGTATCTAAAACGTTTGTTAAGTGCTTCGGATTGAAGCCTTCAACTTTCACATCTCCACCACTCATAATACCTGCGATGATAAATGTGGCGGCCTCAATACGGTCACCAATCACGCGGTATGGTTTAGCAGGAGCTTTTAGTTTTTTGATGTCCATTCCATGAATGGTGATGCGAGATGTTCCAGCACCTTCAATATTTACACCTTGAGCGATTAAGAAATCAGCAAGGTCATCAATCTCTGGCTCCATTGCTGCGTTCTCAATAACTGTTTCACCTTCGGCAAGAACTGCGGCCATCATGATGTTCTCAGTGGCACCAACACTTGGGAAAGGAAGAGTAACAACAGCACCTTTAAGCTTGTCGCATTTCGCTTTGATGTAACCATTCTCAATTTGAATTTCAGCGCCAAGTTTTTCCATTCCCATCAAGTGAATATCAACTGGACGAGCACCAATGGCACAACCTCCAGGAAGAGAAACCGAAGCAACACCATAACGAGCAAGAAGAGGTCCAAGTACCAGAACCGAAGCTCTCATGGTTTTTACCAGTGAGTAGTCTGCGTGTTGATTTTCTAAGTGTGAAGCATCAAGCACAATTTCGTCACCTGACTTCGAAACTTTCACACCCATGCTCTGAAGTAGTTTTACAATCGTTCCAACGTCCATGAGATCAGGAATCTTTGTGAACGTTACTGGATATGGACACAGAAGTGTTGCCGCTAGAATTGGTAGAGTTGCGTTTTTAGCTGAAGATATATGAACAGATCCCTTTAATTGACATGGGCCCGTTACGAGTAGTTTATCCATTGATTTCCGCCTTGAAGTAGGATGAATCAATTTTATGAGGAAAGTAAGATAGAGAAAAGCGGTAATTCATTTCAAGTAAGGCGTCATATTTCTTTTAGATCCAAGGATCTGGCCCTAGGAAATTGTGGCATGACTCTTGGACTAAAGGTCATCTTTAAGACCCCCTGTCCAAAAGGTGCCAGGTTGAAGATGGATAAGTTATTGGAAGAGCTGATTAGGAAGTACGAAGTTCACCTTCAAGATGGGCTGGATTGTCTTGCAGACATGAGAAAAGGGTCTACGAATTACCAAACTCAATTCAGCATTAATTCCATTTGGAGAATGCTATTAAAAGATTTAAGAGAATTATCCGATAAGGTCCAACATGATAGTCATAAAAAAGGACAGTGAAGATTTCAAACGATTAAGCTTAGAAGTGCTTGATGCGTGTCCAGTGAATACTTCAAAAGAGTTTATGGATGGATACATCGATTTCGTTGATGCAATCTTCGAGGAACTAGAAGGTTTTTCTAATATCTTTTGGAATTACAGAGCAGGAACCTGTGAGATTGACTTCGAGTTAATCTTTGATAGTGCCAATAAAACCGTTACCAAAAGATCTTCCTCAATCGAATTCCTGAGAGGCGCCAGACTCGCTGAAAAAGAAACCCTCGCCGCAATGATCTTCGCCTTTAAGTTCGAACCCAAGCACCAAGAAGCTTAGGCTTTCTTCCCTCTCAAGAAGCGGTTACTTCCACCAAAATCTTTTATCACGATGACTTCCTGAAAACTAAGCTCTTTCAAAATCTTTGCTTGTGCTTCAAGCTCCAGCTCATGCCCTTCCATCATGAAGACTCCACCAGGCAGCAAGTGATCGCGAACCTGAGTAAAGAAGGTTGTAAACCAGGCATTATAGTTTTGGTCATCTAAGAAAAGCGCCATATGTGGTTCATGCATATCAACTTGTTGGTGAACTAAGTCACGGTGACTCTTAGACTTGATGTATGGAGGATTAGAGACAATCAGTTCAAAGGACTCATGCACCTCTTTCAATCTATCTGACTTTAGAAACTCACAACGATCTAAAAGGCGAAGCCTTCTGGCATTGGTTTGTGCCACTTTTAAAGCGTCTGGAGAAAGATCAACTCCAAGACCAGTCAAGGCCACATTTTTTAAAAGAAGCGAGAGAAGAATCACTCCACTTCCTGTCCCTACATCCAGCACATTGGAGTAAGACTTTTTCTCTCTCACGAGAATATCCACGAACTCTTCAGTTTCAGGTCTTGGAATAAGAACTCGAGAATTCACATAAAAAACATTCTCGTAGAATTCGGCCTTCTCCAGCAGATAAGCAAAGGGAATGCCTTTCAAAAAATCGTTTTCTAATTCTTTTGTGGTTTTAACTGAGACCGAACAACTCGCCTGATCAAGGGCGAGCTTGGGATGAGTTAAGCGGTGTTTTAAAATGTCCTGAACTTCTCGCAAAAAGCGCTGAAGATTTAAACCAGGATAATGATGACCTAACTCAGTTTCACGCTGATAAAAGAAGGAACTCCAGGATTCTCTGAGAGTTTCTATTCTTCTGTCCCTTGAAGAAGGATCGCCTGGTTGTGAGCAATCAAAGCGTCGATTACTTCATCAACGTCGCCGTTCATGAAGGCAGGAAGGTTATAAATCGTATAGTTGATTCGGTGATCTGAAATACGACCCTGAGGATAGTTATATGTTCTGATACGTTCAGAACGGTCACCCGTACCTACGAGACCTTTTCTCATAGAAGCTTCCTTGTTGGCCGCTTCCTGAACTTTTAAGTCATAGAGTTTTGTTTTTAAAATTTTGAACGCTTTCTCTTTGTTCTTCAACTGAGAACGCTCATCCTGCATGGCAATTACGATACCAGTAGGAATGTGAGTAAGACGAACCGCTGAATCGGTGGTGTTTACTGACTGACCACCCGAACCTGATGAACGGTAAACGTCCACGCGGATTTCGTTCATATCAAGCACGATGTCCCCTACTTCGTCTGCTTCAGGCATTACGGCCACTGTAATCGTTGAAGTATGGATACGGCCCTGAGCTTCGGTATCAGGAACACGTTGAACACGGTGTACACCCGATTCATATTTCATCTTCGAGTAAACTTTTTCACCCGAAAC
Source organism: Peredibacter starrii (assembly GCF_034259205.1). Classification (GTDB taxonomy): domain Bacteria; phylum Bdellovibrionota; class Bacteriovoracia; order Bacteriovoracales; family Bacteriovoracaceae; genus Peredibacter; species Peredibacter starrii. The sequence goes on from NZ_CP139487.1 coordinate 3,611,638, forward strand.
GTTCACGATGATCTCTTTAAGACCTCTGTCACCTTCTGAAATTGATACAACTTCAGAGCGCCAGCCTTTACCGTTGAAATAGTTTTTATACATACGCCAAACATCTGCCACGAAGATAGAAGCTTCGTCACCGCCGGCACCAGCACGAATCTCAAGGATTACGTTACGATCGTCGTTTGGATCTTTTGGAAGAAGAAGAAGTTTAAGCTCGTGCTCTACTGTTGGTAGGCCCTTTTCAAGCTCGGCGAGTTCTTCCTTCGCCATTTCACGCATCTCTTCATCTTTTTCATTATGAATGATGTCTTTGTTGCCTTCGATATCAGCAACCATCTTTTTATATTCTTTGTATTTGATAACGATAGGTTCAAGGTTCGCGCGTTCTGCGTTTGTCTCTCTTAATTCTTGAGCACGATCATAAAGTGAGGGATCGGCCAATCTTTCAGTTAGAATTTCAAAACGTCTGACAACAGCATCTAATTTATCGAACACGGGAATTTTCCTTCAGGGATTACTACTCTAAGAATTCTTTCAGAGTCGAATTGGTAGTTTCAATTTCGGTGATGTTCTGGATATCAATTTCTTCCAGGTTCAACACTTTGCTTTTAGCATCTTTAAGATTGTATTTGTCCTCTAGAAACAACACGGCCTTGATCGAAGAAAGAGCAACTTCAAGTTGCTGATCATCCGGCTCTTTAGTCGTTAATTTCTGAAGAAGCATACCCGGAGCACTCATTGCTCTTGCCCACCATTGATCAGAACACTTACCAGCAGTTTTAATAAGCTCATAGCTGATACCAGCAACTGGTAACATCAATGCCACTTTAAACAACACGGCCACAACGTGACGAAGAATTGGTGGAAGATTTGTTCCGATCGGTACCAGAGTGAATACCGCAGAGAACATGATGATCGAAATCAGAATTAAAAAGAAGATGAAACTTGTACCGCAACGTGGGTGAAGAGTTGTGAACTTACGAGCATTATCAACCGTAAGATCCATTCCTGCTTCAAATGTCGCAATCGATTTATGTTCGGCCCCGTGATATTGAAACACGCGATAAACGTCTTTCATAAACGAGATACCCCAAATGTAACTGACGAAGATAATTGCTTTCACGACACCGTCGACAGCATGGAAGGCAAAACTATCAAGTGTCCAGCTCTGACCGAACAAGTCACCGATAGCAAACGCAATCATATGAGGAGCAAATACGAATAAACCGATACCAAAAGAAAAAGACACGGCCATTGTTAGGAAAGTGGCGATATCAACTTTCTCTTTCTTCTTTTGAGAAGCCTCGAACTCCTCAATCGTTTTACCCTTTTTAAGGGCCTTTTCTCTTTCTTCTTCTGCCATAGCAATGTTGGCAGAATAATTTAGTGACACCAGACCATTGGCCATAGTTTCAACTAACATCAGAACACCACGCAGACCTGGCTTCTTTAAGAAATCGAGTTTTTTCGAGAGACCATACCATTGGTCGCGACGAAGACGAATGCTTCCATCCGGCTTTCTAACCGCAACAACAAATGCGTTTGGAGATCTCATCATCACTCCCTCAATAACGGCCTGTCCACCGATAGAGGTATATTGCTTCGTCGTGAGAAGAATGATGCGTTTTAAGGTCTTAATCATCCGTTCATTTTATCCAAGAAAGCGATGTTGGTCTTCGTATCTCTCATACGTTCAAGGATAAATTCCATAGAATCCATAGTATTCATAGGGTTAAGTACTCGACGAAGGACGAACACTCTCTGAAGATCTTTGTCGGCCATAAGGAGATCTTCCTTACGAGTAGACGATTTGTTGATATCCAGACACGGGAATACACGCTTCTCCATAAGTTTACGGTCAAGCTGGATTTCCGAGTTACCTGTACCTTTGAATTCCTCGAAGATAACTTCATCCATACGCGAACCAGTATCGATAAGCGCAGTTGCGATGATTGTAAGGGATCCACCATTCTCGATGTTACGAGCGGCACCGAAGAAACGCTTAGGCTTGTGAAGGGCGTTCGAATCCACACCACCCGAAAGGATCTTACCAGACGGTGGAACAACTGTGTTGTAAGCACGAGCAAGACGAGTGATTGAATCCAGAAGGATCACTACGTGTTGTTTAGCTTCAACCAGACGTTTAGCTTTTTCAATTACCATTTCAGCAACCTGTACGTGACGAGTAGCAGGTTCATCGAATGTCGAAGAAACTACTTCTGCGCGTACGTTACGCTTCATATCTGTTACTTCTTCCGGACGTTCATCGATCAGAAGAACGATAAGTTTTGCTTCCGGATGATTATCAGAGATTGAGTTAGCAATGTCCTGCATAAGCATGGTTTTACCAGCTTTAGGAGGAGCAACGATCAAACAACGCTGACCAAAACCTTGTGGAACGAAAAGATCGATCACACGAGTTGAATAGTTAGTTGGTTTTGATTCAAGTTGGATTTTCTTATTCGGATAAAGCGGAGTTAAGTTATCGAATAGAACCGTTGAACGGTGAGCTTCCGGATCACGGAAGTTAATGTGATTTACTTTTAGAAGTGCGAAGTAACGCTCGCCTTCTTTCGGAGTACGGATCTGACCTTCAATTGTGTCACCAGTACGAAGACCGAAACGACGGATTTGAGAAGGAGAAACGTAGATATCATCCGCACCTGGTAGGTAGTTATAAGATGGAGAACGAAGGAAACCGAAACCATCTGGAAGAATTTCTAGAACACCATCACCGAAGATCTCTTCATTATCTTTTGATTTTTTAGTGAGGAGCGAGAAGATAAGTTCGTGCTTCTTTAAACCGGCCGCGTTTTCAATCTGGGCCTCTTCCGCCATTCTGGTTAGTTCTTCGATGTCTTTTTCACGTAGTGCACTTAAATGCATTCTGTCTCCAGGATTAGATGGAACTCTATTTGTTTGTTCAGTTGGTGATGAATGTCTTGGCTGATCGTCTTGGAAACGTTGACGAGGTTCGCCACGGTGTTCTCCACGATCTCCACCGCGATTTTGCGGATGACGACCACGAGGGCCTTGATCACGATCACCACGATCTTGGCGTGGTGGTCTCTGCTCACGCGGTTCACGTTGTTCACGTGGCTCGCGAGCTGGTGCTGCTTCTTTTGCTTCAACTTCTGGAGTTGTTTCAGCTTCAGCACTCACGGTTTCGGTTTGATCATCTTGAACGGATTTTCTTGGTTTTTTGGTTGTCATGAAATTTTTTGTTTGGGAATTTGGCCGTCGATTAAGATGGCCGGTCGATATAACTGTCTGATTCCTGACTATCTTAACCCGAAATGCACCAATGTCAATTTCTTGTTTTAGCTCCCTGTATAATCTCTGGATTTCAACGGGTTACAAAAATTTAACTACCTACTGGATTAGTCCGTAAATTTTCCGTAAAATGAGCGCATGCGAAAAATCATTCACATTGATATGGACGCGTTCTTTGCGGCAGTCGAAATGCGGGACAACCCTGCCCTTCGAAATGTTCCAATGGCCGTGGGAGGATCGTCGGATCGACGTGGAGTGATTTCAACTTCCAACTATGAGGCCCGAAAGTATGGCGTTCGTTCGGCCATGCCGACCAAGACTGCGCTTAAACTCTGCCCTCACCTGGTTCTGGTCCGCGGAAGAATGTCTAAATATAAAGAGGCCTCCGACATCGTGTTCGAAATTTTTCATGAGTATACGGACCTCGTTCAAGGTCTATCACTGGATGAGGCCTATCTTGATGTCACGGACTGCGATATGTTTCAAAACTCGGCCACCTGGATTGCTCAGGACATCCGTAAAAAAATTTATGAGAGAACCGGAGGGCTCACAGCTTCCGCGGGAATTGCTCCTAATAAGTTGATCGCTAAAATCGCAAGTGATTATAGAAAGCCGAATGGCCAATTCACTGTCGCGCCCAAAGACATTGAAGACTTTATGAAAACCATTCCGATTGAACGCATTCACGGGATCGGTAAAGTGACGGCCAAACATATGCATGAGATGGGAATTAAAACTTGTCTTGATATGCAGGGCTACACTCGCAGTGAACTTATTTATCACTTTGGCAAATTCGGAGACGCGCTTTTTGATTATTGCCGTGGTCACGATGAGCGAGAAGTTGAGACGGAATATGAAAGAAAGTCTCTAGGGACTGAGGAAACTTTTTCTAAGGACATTTCCAATTTTGATGAGATGAAAATTCATTTGGTCCGCATGGTGGAAGAAGTTAAAAACGATCTTGCTCACTATGAAGATCGAACTGTAAAAAATCTTCACGTGAAAATTAAGTATTTCGACTTCAAGCAAACCACCATCGAAAGACAGATGCCTTTTAATGAAGAAAGTTTTGTCTATCTATTAGAAGAACGTTGGGCCCAGGATCCCCGACCGGTTCGTCTCTTAGGAGTGGGAGTAAAATTTGAAGAGGAAAAGGTCATGGATGAGAACAACTATCAACTCTCGCTTTTGACGGAACCAAAGCTTTAAGCTACAACGAACATCATGTCAGAATTTGCACTACCAACCGATCATCCTCTTCATTTAAAGACCGTTCTTGCGATGGATTTCGGGGAGAAGTTTATTGGAGTTGCCACTTTTTGCGTGAATCGTGATCCCTTTCCTACCCCATACGGCAGAATTCAAAACACAGGTCCGGATGCCGTCATCAAAGAACTCAAACGAATTATTGATGATGAATTTGTGGATCTGATCGTCATTGGCCTTCCGCATTTGACCGATGGGCAAAAGACAAGCACCACTACTAAGGCGCAAAATTTTGTGAACTTTATACGGGAGCATTTTACTCTCCCTATTGAGGAGCAAGATGAGACTCTGTCGACTTTTGAGGCCGAATCTCGAATGAAAAATTCCCCACGCTATAATTTCCAAGTGGATCTGAAGCAAATTGATGCGGTCGCGGCCAGTGTGATTTTGGAAGATTTTATCCGCCGCACAAAGCATCGTCCTGGTTTATAATCTATTGATATAACTCTATCGGATGGATTCGATGCTAAAGAAAACTCTATTCGCAACATTGGTTGCGGCCCCTTTACTTGCACTTATTATGCTTTCAGTAGTAGTGGCGTTCATCTTTAATCAAAGCTACACAGGCCCGGACAAAACCTTCACTGTAAAAAGTGGAGAAACTTTCGGGAGAATTAACCGTCGTCTTTATGATGAAGGTCTTATTCCGAATACTCGTGTGTTCCACTACTACGCTAAATATAAAGGTCTTATGTCGAAGTTTCGTGCCGGTAACTTTACCATCACGACTGGCTCAAACATGGGGCAAGTATTAGATACATTAGTTTATGGTCAGCCAAATCTTACGAGTGTCACAATTCCGGAAGGAAAAAACATGTACGAGATCGCGAGGATTTTCGCGAACGCCGGCATCACGACTGAAACGGAATTTCTGGATGCTGTTAAACATCCAGGTCTGATCACCCAATTAAGTGCCCAGGCGCAGAACCTAGAGGGTTATCTTTATCCTGAGACTTATCGATTCGCTCCTAACACTTCTGCTAAAACAGTTGTGAAGGCCATGATTGATTTATTTAATGAGAGAACTAAAAACATTGATTTCAATCACCCGTTCTTAAATAAACATCAGGTGATCACTCTTGCCTCAGTGGTTGAAAAAGAAACAGGTGCCAAAGTAGAACGTCCGGCCATTGCAGGTGTTTTCACGAATCGTTTGAAAAAGCGCATGCGCCTTCAATCAGATCCCACAACTATCTACGGTATCTGGTCTCGCTATCAAGGTAACATCAAGAAGGCCGACCTTCTGGAAATGACTCCTTATAATACATATAAAATTCCAGCATTACCTCAAGGCCCGATTTCAAACCCCAGTCTAGAGGCGATCCAAGCTGTGCTTAATCCTGCTCAACATGATTTCCTTTATTTTGTTAGTAAGAACGATGGAACGCACGTTTTCTCTAAGACCTATCAGGACCATGAGAAAGCAGTTCAAAGTTTTCAGAGGAATTCAAAGGCAAGAGAAGGAAAGAGCTGGAGAAATCTTAAGCAGTAATTATTCTTCGATGAAAGATTCTTCGCAGGTCTCGGACATTTCCGGGAAGGTCTTATTTACAGCATCATTCCACATGTAAACTGTAGATGACTTCATACTGCGAAGACTCTTTAGTGAGAATTGCAGGAAGAACTTTTCATTCTTCGTATCCACCGCCGCTCCGTAAATTCGACCATACTCATCCATTGCACGTTTAAATGTACTATTTGGAAGGGCCATTTCCATCACATAATTATTGCGAGTGTTATTCAGAGTTGCGATCCAGCTAGCAAGAGGCTTGAAGCACTTTGGATAAACTTCTGCGCGCTGATAATCACCATTCGGAATGAGTTTTACTCCGAAACTGATGTATTTGCTGGCCGATTCAAGTGAAGCTTCAAGTTTTTTCTTAAGATCAGCAAAGCAGTTACTGTTTGAAAGCATTTCAGAGCGAAGGCGATCGACCTTGTTATAGTTCAGGTCTTTTGTACATTCTTTCTCATCCAGCATTTCACTGTTATCGATAGTTGGAGCACAAGCAAAACTTGTGGCATGAAACATCTGTCTTAGCGAAGTTGTAAGAAGGCCGGTCGACTCTAAGTAAGTTCTTAGTTTCGCATCCATATTCGAAGACACGACGGCACGGACTTTACCTTTTGAATCGAGAATTGGAGCGCCGGTATTTCCATTCTTCATTTCACAGTTGTTGAAAACCATACTTGGTGAAGAGATGTTTGAAGCAAGCGGGTTGATGTAAGTATTGTAAGCGGCCTCACAGTACTCACGACGAATAATGGCGGTATAGTCATCTTGTTGGTCCACAAACCATGTTTGATATTCTTTCGCATTGGCCAGACCATCACGACTAATACTTGCCTGACGACGATTAGATAAAGGAGTAGAAAGTTCAAGGAAGCTCACATCATCACGCCAAAGAATAGGATCATTGCCGTCTAATTGAGAAACTTGAAGAACTTGCTTACAGCCCACTCTTTCGGCCGGACGATTCGAAGTTTTTGGAAAAAAGAAGAAAATATCACGACTACAGTCCTGTCCTACTAATCTCAAAAGATTTGGTAAACAGCTTGAACTTGTGGCCACTGTATTTTCATTAACCAGAAAACCGGTACAGAAGTTTAGTTTGTTATTGTTAACAACTGCGATCTTAGTCAGATAGTTAGGGCAGGCCTGATTTCCGTCACACGCAACTTCCTGACGAGAAAGAAGCATGTCCATTTCAGACGGCTCTAGATTTGGACGAGAAGCCACGAATTCATTATCGTTCTTGGCCTTCTTCCCGCATCCAACGAAGACACCCATCCCCAACAGCAATGTAGTGGTTAACAAGAAACGCAATGACATCAGTAGTCAGCTCCTGACTTACGGATGTGGACCATTGGTTTAGATTCCTCACTCATTTTATAAGAAGAGAGAACTTTGGCGTAAACGATGTCGTGATCACCCGGTTTAACCGAATCGATCATCTGACACTCGATAGCAGATTTCGCCTGATTCAAAATGACGCCGCCATTGGCACCAATCTGATGAGGCAACTCGCTAAACGGATTACTGGCCGGGTCATACCCTTTCCAGAAATGTTTAAGGTAAGACTTGTCGTGGTCGCCGACAATGTTAATCGCAAAAGGTTTACCAGATTTGATCAGGTCGTAAGCTGGGCGGCCCGGCTTGATGGCAAGAGAAACGATCATTGGACTAAAAGACGCCTGCTGAACCCAGCTGGCCAGATAGCCATCGATCACACCTGTAGCAGTATCTTGTACGGCCACAATAAACAGACCCGAAGGAATATGCCCAACAGAGGTAGCAATATCGCTAAGCAGCATAAATCCTCGTTTTCATTAATGTCATAATTAACCTTAGCGAGCCAAAAGCAGATTTGTCAAATTTGACCTTAAGAAAACCTTAACGCAGAGCTTTTTATTCAATTTTTGGTAAATTATTGCCGATAAGATGTGTCACTTGAGTCGTGCCCCCTATACCTTTAAAATAGAGGGAAGTGGGTCGTTTTCAAGGCTCGTTTATTATCGGACTCCAGGGAGGATCCTGTGGATAAAAAGAAATTGGAACATTTCAAAGAGTTGCTGCTGAAACAACGTCAGCAAATCTTGAATGTAGGCCTTCTTAACAAATCTGAGGACTTGCATGTTGCGGAAGAGGATCTTTCGGACGAAACAGACCTTGCTTCTTCACTTATTCAACAACAATTGAACTGCACGATCCGTGATCGCGAATATGCAAAACTACGCCGTATCGATGCTGCTCTTGATAGAATCGCAGAAGGTACTTACGGCCACTGTGAAGAGTGTGACGAAGAAATCGGTATGAAACGTCTGGAAAACCAGCCATGGGCCGAACTTTGTATTACTCACGCTGAAGAAAAAGAGCGTGAAGAATCGCAGGTTTGGAAACAGGCCTAGTCCTAAATTCAGTCCTAATCAAAAGGACCCTTCAAGGGTCCTTTTTTTATGCCCAAAAGTTAGTGTCTATATATTAGACAACTCTCACAAATCAGACACCCAAACCCACCTAACCCCTGAATACCCTATCCCCAAACTTGGCAAACGGCTTGCTTTACATAATTACACGGAAGCTTGAACGCTTCCCCTTTTGAACTTTAACCGTGGTAAGGATTGGGAATGAAAAAAGCTGTTAAAACACTCTTCGTAGTAGCCCTCAGCTTAAAGCTTTCAGTAGCAGCAGCTGCCGGTCTAGCTTACAACCCAGAACTTCTTATCTCTCGTTACGCTTCATGGGGTATCGATCCAGATAAACACCTGGCCTCTATCAATCTGAAAGAATCTTGGAACAACTTCAAAAAGAACAAAGATATCGTAGTTGCCGTAGTTGATACTGGTATCCAGGGTGACCACGCTTTCCTAATCAATAATATCTACGTTCCACACGGGAAAGTTTCATCAACAAATTTTGGTGTAGATTTCTCTGGCGAGAAAGTAACAAATGCTCCAACAGATGCTCACGGTCACGGAACTCACGTTGCCGGTATCGTGAAGTCGATCTTCCCAGAAGTTAAAATCCTGGCCCTTAAATATTACAATCCAAAAGCTTCTGGTCAGGCGAACCTAGATGCAACTATCAAAGCTCTTAAATATGCTGTTGATAATAACGTTGATGTCATCAACTACTCTGGCGGCGGTCCTGAAGCTTCAGTAGAAGAACTTCGCGTTCTTAAAGAAGCTGAAAAGAAAGGTATCCTTGTTATCGCAGCAGCTGGTAACGAGCGTTCAAACATTGACGACAAGCGCCACGCTTACTACCCGGCTTCATACGGTCTATCTAATATCATTACTGTTGGTGCTCACGATGATGGTCTTAACATAATCCCTTCTTCTAACTACGGTAAGAACTCAGTTGATATCGCAGCTCCTGGTCACCGCATCCGTTCAGCGATTCCAAATAACGGTGCTGGTTATATGACTGGTACATCTCAAGCGACTGCTTTCGTAACTGGTGTTGCTGCTATGATTAAGTCAAAGCACCCATCTCTTAAATACGATCAAATCAAGAACATCATCCTTTCGTCTTCTCTTAAAGTGAAAAACTTTGATGGTAAGATCCTTGGTGCTGGTAAACTTGATGCTGGTCGCGCAATCGAACTAGCTGATCAAGTGAACAATAAACTTGGTACTCCAGCTGCTCGCGCTGTAGCTAACCGTTAATAATTACCCTACAATGAAGGGATGAAGTTAAAGTCCCTTATTCTCTCCCTATCTCTTACTGTAGTTGCGGGCGGACTCTATGCCCTTTGTTATCCCTCAATTTTCGGCGATGGCTGGTTTCCACTATTATTTTTGGCTTTGCCTTTTTTCCTGTGGCGCCTGGAAGTTGCTCCTAATGTGAAGAGCACTTTGCTGCATATTCTCGCCTACAATCTTGGTTTAAATCTCGTTGGCTATTATTGGATCCCTCATACACTTCGTGAGTTTGGGCAACTGCCTTGGATCATCTCTGTTTTATTGGGGCTCTTGTTCTCACTCATTCTTCAACCTCACTGGTGGTTGTACGCGGTCTGGAAAAGATGGCGTCCGGACTTTCAGTGGTACTCGCAGAAAGGGATTCTCATCACGGCGTTTGTGATGACGATTATGGAGAGATATTTTCCACAGCAGTTTCCTTCTTATGCGGGAAGCCCTTGGCTGAATTTGGCGCCTTACTTGGGGCTTGCTCCGATTTTAGGTGTGGTGGCCTTTAGTTTTATGACTTATTGGGTCTCCCTTGAAACCTTCACTCAACTCGCATTGAAGAAGTTCCGTCCGCAAGTGTGGATCGCACTCGTGGCCTTTGTTGCTCTGAATGCGATTTCTCCTCTGAAAGACACACTTTCTGATAAGACACTTCCGGTTCGTGTGGTTCAGGCGAACATCGGAAACTTTTTGAAAGTTTCTTCTGAAAAGGGTGACGAAAATTCTTATCAGTCGATCAATAAGAAATATCTGGATCTCTCGACAGTTCAGAATGGCTTCAATCCTGAACTCATCGTGTGGCCAGAGACCGCTTATCCCAACGCCTTCGTGGGTGAACGCACTCGTTTAGATTTTATTTTCCAGGACATCATGAACATCACCAAAGCAGAGATGCTGGTGGGTGGGTATGATCAGGATCCAACGAAGTCACCTTTTGATTTTATGGAAACTGTTTTCAACTCTTCAGTTCTTATGAGTGATAACAAATTTAAAGTCGCTTATCACAAGAACATCTTGATTCCATTTGGTGAGACCCTTCCTTTTGGGCCGTTTAATCGCCAGATCATTTCGATTGTTCCGGCCGTTTCACTTTTCGCTCGCGGTGAAGGCACTCCTTTGATGGAAACGAGAACTGGTTATCGCTTCGTTACTCCGATTTGTTACGAGATCCTAGAGAGTAACTACATGAGGGGCCTTCTTAATCAGTGGAAGGAAACGCGCTTCATTGTGAATCACACAAACGATTCTTGGTATGGCGATACTGCCGAACCTTATCAGCATTTGTTTCTCTCAAAATGGCGTGCCCTTGAGTTTCAACTTCCGATTGTGAGAAGTACGAATACTGGTATTACCTCGGTGATTTTTCCGGATGGTTCTGAGTCGAAGAGACTTGAGATTGGGACTGAGGGAACTCTAGATGTGAATGTTCCCATGGGAACTGGTCTGAGTACTCCGTATCAAGAATATGGAGTGTTTCCAGTTGTGGGCATTTTCTTAGTTCTGATGCTGGTGACTTGGTTTCTCGAGAGAAGAAAAGATTAATCCAAAATTTTTTAGATCTGTTTTGTAGAGATGTAGGTCTGTGCCTCTGAAATTGTATGAGTGGTACAGACGAAGTCCCAATTTCTCACTCAAGCGAACTCCTTCAGGACTTACGCATTCAGCGAAAATAAATGAAGAGCTAGAGACTTCTTTCTCATAACTTTTTACGCCAAAACACATTTGCTTAATCATGTGAGTAGAAGCGTGAATGTTCTTACCATAAATCGAATAGACAAAGAAATAGACTGGAGATTCTGGATTGCGGTCTAGGTTGAAGTCAGTGAGTTCAAAGTCACCTTCATCATTTTCATCATCCGTAATTTTGTGAAGTCCTACTTCATTAAAAGGAAGCACGATTAAGTGGCCGACAAGTTCTTTATTTGAATAGATGACCTGAAAAAGTTCCGGATATTTATGAGAGAGAATTTTTAAGATGTGATCAGGAATGTGTTCTTGTTCCCCATAAATGTCATCCATTTGTTTCGTGACTTCACGAAAGTTCTGAGTTTCATTCAGGGAAACAAGTTTGTATTTCATTTGCTAAGTGATGAATTAAATCCCGCTTTGAAGAGATCATGGAGTCTTAGAACACCTTTGAACTCACCTTCATCAACAACCGGAGAGACGTTCAATGGGCGTGACGGATTTTCCATGATTTTGAGAGCATCAAAAGCAAGTGTCGTTGAAGCGACCGTCGTCGGCTTTGCTGTCATAATGTCTTTCACAGGTGTTTTGATGGCGTCAGCTGATTTAGCAAAAGCACGTCTGATATCACCTTCAACCAAAATTCCCAGCATTTTTGAACCTGAGATAATCGCACACATGCCGACTGGTTTTTGAGTCATGGCAAGAATGGCGTCCTGAAGAGTGGCATTATCAGCAACAGTTGGACAATCACTTGCTTTAATCATTAAGCGATCAACTGTTAATGAAAGAGATTTACCAAGAAGACCCGCTGGATGGTTGACCGCAAATTTTTCTTTCGAAACACCCATCACATTTTCATATAGCACGGCCATGGCATCACCCATCGCAAGGGCAAGTGTTGTACTTGTAGTCGGAGCAAGATCATTGATACAAGCTTCTTTTTCTACTGAAGCATCCAAAACAAGACCTGACTTATGAGAAATAGGAGAATCAACCTTCCCTACCAATGCCACAATTCTTTCTTTCGGAATCTGCACGTAAGGGATCATATTAAGTAGTTCTTCAGTCGTACCGGATTTACTAATAAGCACTATGGCATCAAGTTTTGTCACTCGACCTAGATCACCGTGCATGGCCTCGGTTGGGTGAAGGAAGAAAGAAGGAAGTCCCAGTGATGAGAAAGTGGCCGCGATCTTTGTTCCAATGTGCCCTGACTTCCCTACCCCTGAAATAATCAAGCTTCCGCCGGTGTTTACCAGCTGCTCGTAAAGGGCAACAAGCTTTTGGGCCTGTTCTTCCGTAAAACGAGAGGCCGCAAGCTCCAGTGCCTGAGCTTCAGTTTTTAGTACTTGGGTAAAGATGTTTTTGTGGTCCATGTGCGTTCCAAAAGAATTTCTTTTTATCTGATTCGTTGATAACATGATTCTTATGAAATTTATTCTTTTAGTCACCATGATTTTAGGTTTGAGCGGATGCGCTAGCTATGAAAAGTTCCGTCAGATTACGGAAGAGCTAGAAATTCCGACAAAAATCTACAAGGCCGATTACAACCAAACTTGGCAGGCCGTGATCCAGGTGATGAGAAAATATGACATCGCACAACAGAACCAAGAAGCTGGTTTTATTAAGACCCGCTGGATGGATAACACTCTGGAAGTGAATTTCGCCGATTCATTCGGTTCCGCCGATGCTGTGAAGGCCGCAAAGTATAAGCTTGTGGTTAACGTGGTTAAAGGTTTCCGTGGTGGACGTGAAGTAAGTAAAGTCACGATCTATAAGCGCCAGCTTATGGAGCAAGATTTCCTTCAAGGTTGGAAAGAAGTTTCAACTGATGGAATAGCCGAGAAGACCCTTCTCTATAGAATTGAACGTCTCGTGGCCATCGATAACAGGCTTAAAGAAATCGATAAGGCCCGCGAGAAAGAGCAGTTAGAAAACAGCGGTATTCAATAATTTTTTAAACTAGATCGTCTTACCATTCGTCAAAGCGACCTTTGACCAGAACTTACGACGTTGTTCTACCGAGTTCGGTGAAACTTCCCCAGTGATTTTTTCCAGAGAATAATCCAGATCATCCATGAGGTCTTGATACTTAGGTTTCTGAATAAGTTTTGCGAGAGGCTTCTGTGCCTTCTCAAACTTCACATCCCCTACAGTGCGAATGATACTTTTTACGATTGAAGTTCTCTTGCGAGCGCCCTTCTCTCCAGTGTAGTTACTTTGGTCATACATCATGCTCCAAACATTTGGACCAAGTGACGTAATCTTGAGTTGAGAAATATTATCCAGGGCCTGCACTCTCACGATGAGAGAAGGGTCTTTAAGTGCTTTAGCGTAAACTGCGTGGTACTCTGCCTGACGAAGACCAAGAAGGGCCTTCAAAGCAGCCACTCTCATCATCCAGTGCGGATGATCAGCAAATTTAGCAATAAATGGAGCAGATTTCGTTCCCATCACTTGCGCCAGTAGCATGGTTGCATGCCAACGGTTTTGTTCAGGGTACTTACTCTCTTTCATGACTTTGATAAGAACTGGCACTGCTTTCTGACGGTGCTTAAAAGTATGCCGCTTCAACATGGCATGAAGACCCGGAGTACGAGCGTCCATCATGAACATATTTTGAAGTCTATCCAGGGTCACCACATCTTCTTTTACAAGAGGCATGGTTCTGCCGTTTGGGTCCTTTAATAATTGGATTTTTTTCTCAGTTGCCGCAGCAAATGAGAGCGAAGAAATCCCCATGAGACACACAAGAGCGGCCAGTTTCATTTTTACCCCAGCATTTTTTCAAATTCAGATAGAAGATCTTCAGGAGTCTTATCTGATTTGGATTTGTCGTCTGATTTTTGTTCATTCATGGCGGCCAGCATATCGGCCTCAGAAGTATCTTCTTCAGGAGCTGCCTCAGCGGCCGGTTCTTCAGAAGCAAGGAAATCTTCCAGTGCATTTGTATCAGTGGTGCTTTCAGCAGGAGTCGAATTTCCTAAATCAGCAAGTAGGTCTGAAACATCAGCAGTTGAAAGGATGTTATTTGGATCGATGGCCTTGGCCGGTTCAGGAGTTGGGGCCGGTGCTGGAGCTGCTCCACCTTGGGCCGCAAGTGAACGCTTAAGTTGTTCGTTCTCTTGTTGAAGGCGTTTTAAATTCGCAAGATCATCTGAGATGATTTCAAACTCTTTCAAGCGATCGCGAATTTCATCGCGCTCTCTTGTTACCATATCTAGTTCTTTCTTAAGACCAGCGTCCCCTGCTCCACCGCCAGCTGCTGCACCTGCATTATTGCGAGCATCGGCCAGAAGCTTTTCAAGTTCTTTGATTTTGCCTTCAGCAGAATTCAAATTACCTTGAGACTGATTTAGTTTTGTTTCAATTTCTCTTTGAGAACCTTGAGTTGAAGAAAGTTGTGATTCAAGTGAAGCGATATAGGCTTTCTTTTGATTGATCTCTTCTAGTAATGCCGTTGATGGCGCACCAGAGACAGCAAGTCCATCACCACCACCAAGATTTTGAAGAGGCATTACTGAAGGAACACTTCCACCTGTAACATCTAATCCGCCCCCTCTGAAAAGAGACGATTTAAGTGCGGTTGAATTTTGGATGATTGAATCTAAATAGCTTTTAACAACCGTTGCTGGAATAGCATGTTTTAGATTGTGGTATTTACGACGGTTCGAAAACCATAACCATAAGAACAGAGTTGAAAGGATAATAAGAAAACCGAACTGAATGACCAATAGTTCAGGCCCAAATTTATCCATGTAATTAATGACAGAATCGAACACAACCCCTCCGTGGATATAGTTCGCTAGCGATAAACACGCTGCTTAGTGTTTACATTATCTAACCCATCAGAATTCTTGTCAAAGTAAAGAATTTTCTACTTGTTAAGGATCTTCTTCAAAGGGGCATAGAGAGCGGGATCTGCAGCAAGAACAGATACCCCGAATGGATGGTACTTTTCGCCCTTGATGGTTGAGATTTTTACTCCGGCTTCCTCGCAAATTAAACCAGCTGCGCCCATGTCCCAGGGCTGCAGACGATATTCCCAGTAAGCATCGAGCATTCCGGCGGCCACATAACTAAGTTCAAGGGCCGCACTTCCCAAACGTCTCATGGCACGAACTTCAGGAAAACTTTTCAGTAAATCTTTTTCAACGCGCTTACTTGTGAGATTGGCCGACAAAAGTGCTTCTTTAAAAACCTTCTTGGACTTGGTGGCCTTAAGACGAATTTTGATTTCCTTGTCCCCTACTAAGCGCATGAGATAAGCACCACCGCCGCGAACTGCATAGAAAAGTTCGCAGGTCACAGGATTGTAAACCACACCAACAAGAGTTTCGCTTCCTTTATTAAGGGCGAGACTGACGCAAAAAAATGGAACTTTATTGAAGAAATTATTCGTTCCATCAAGCGGATCGATTAACCAAAGATACTGATCTTCATCCACGCCTTCCATCTTAAGCTCACGTGAAAAGGCGTCTTCTTCCGAAAGAATTTTATGATCAGGAAAATGTGCATGAATTTGCTTCATGACATAGGCCTCAGATAAAAGATCGGCCTCAGTCGCCAGACCTTGCTTACCTTTATCAAGAAGTTTTAGTGGCTCATTATATGAACGGATTAAATGAGAATTGAGAATTCCACCGCATTCAAAGGACCACTCAATCATGAGCTCCAGAACTTTGGATAGATCAATGGTGGTGCTTTTTTTCTTCTTCAGCGTTTTTTTCATGAACGAGCTCTTCCAGAGTTTGGATTTCTTCTTCAGTAAGTTTTTCTACCGGCACAGTATAAGATTCAGTCAGCCACTGACCCAGATCAATCAGACGACATTTTTCCGAACAGAAAGGACGAAACTCCGAAGAGTAGTAATTAAATTTTTTCTTACAGTTTGGGCAAGTCACTGCCAATTGTTTCATCTTAAGACTCTTACCTTTAACATTTCAAATTTTGCCAACATTTCCTGAGTATACTTTAATTCGTTGCCGTCGATGTGGTCCACTAAAAACAAACCGCGAACAGAATTGGTACCAAAAATCAAATCGGCCTTCAAAACTTGATCAATATTTGAGGCGACTTCCTCCGTCTCTTCAAAAAATTCTTTTGAAACATCCAGGACCTTTCTTCGCATCACACCTTCCAGAACATTGGGCCCAGCAGGTGGAGTATAGAGTTTGCCTCGTCTCACCACGAAGATGTTCGCCACAGATGATTCCAAAATCGTATCATCAGGAGCCAGAAACAAAAGATCGTCATCAATGTCTTTTAGATAAATTTTTTGTGCCAAGATGGTTTCAAGATAATTCCCGGCCTTCAAGAAAGAGGGCCACCATCTCGGACGCATAATCGCCGGACATGTTCGGAGCTTAAACACTCCATCAGTTCTTACTTTATCAAAATGAGTAGATGATAAGTGGAGCTTTAAATCAGTTACTGAAATCAAACCACTGCGAATGAGACCTCGCCCCTGCTGCTCGCGATAGACCGTGATACGAAGAACGCGGTCGCCATTTTCCATGAGCATGCGAGTCTCTAGCATGTTCTTGAAAATCCCGACCCACTCATCTGCGTCAGTGAAAGGTCCATAGAGAAATTCAGTGCCTTTTCGAAGGCGATCGAAGTGATATTCCCAATCTTGTAATACCCCATCGAACATTCGCACAGTGGTAAAAACTGATTCTCCATACATAAATGCTCTATTATGAGTTTCTGACACTTTTACCTCTTAAAACTTGGCCAACGTTCGAATACTCATGATAGCTTTGATGAGGAGTTTCAAACTAGTCATTTTTATGATGCGACTAACCATCATTGGCTTTGGAAATCAGGCTCGTGCCTGGTCACAAAACCTCAAAGATTCAGGATTCCCAGTCAGAGTGGCGCTGAAGCCAGAGAGCCCTTCCATTGAGATTGCAACTAAACTTGGTTTCGACGTTGTTGAAATTGGTAGTTCCGATTTTTATTCTGGTGAGGCCTTTGCACTTCTCACTCCGGATCTGACTCACCAGGAACTCATGACTGCTCACGGTGACAAATTTCACAAAGGCAGCGTGATTCTTTACGCTCATGGGTTCTCACTGTTAAAGCATAATTTCCATACTCGCTTCCCTCATCTGCAACACGTGCTTTATGCGCCTAAATCAATTGGCTCAGAACTTCGTCGTCAGTATGAACTTAAAGGAAAACTAGGTGCAGTTTACTCACTCGAGTTTTACCAGGGGGAAACTCTCGCCATTGAAAAATGGTTAATGAACCTGGCCAAGGCCATGGGAATTAACATGGGCCCCTATATGACAAGTTTTGAGCGTGAGACCCAAGCGGATCTCTATTCAGAACAAGGGCTTCTTTGTTCGCTTGTTCCCTACGCTGCTGGTGAAATGTTTCGCCACTTAGTGGAAGCAGGAATTGAACCAGAACTTGCTTACTTTGAATGTTGGCACGAACTGAAACTTATTGTGAACGCCATGGTTGATAAAGGACCGGAAGGTTTCTTTGATCTTATCAGTCCTAATGCCCTGATCGGTGCAGAGAAAGGATATCACAAACTATTTACCCCAGAATTTCATTCAAACCTTCGATCTCTTTTTACTGAGATCCAGAACGGTAAATTTGATCAAGAGCTAGATGCTGCCAATGTTGAAGAGACGAGAAAAATCATTCGCGAACGTTGGGCAAAATCTCCTCTCATGAAAACTTTTCATAAAATTCATCAGGACTCTCCATGAAAAAATTAAATCTTCGTGACATCAAAAAGGCCAAAGGACAAAAACTTCAGGTCCTGACTTGTTACGATTTTCAAATGGCCCAACTTTTTAACGAAACTGATCTGGACATGATCCTGGTTGGCGACTCAGTTGGAAATGTGGTGCTGGGATATGAAACAACAGTTGAAGTGACACTGACTGAGATGGAAATTTTCGGCAAGGCAGTCCGAAGAGGTGCTCCTGATAAATTTCTTATCGTCGACCTTCCATTTGGAAGTTATTCAACGGTCACTCAAGGTGTACATTCCGCCACGAAACTTTTTCAGGCGACTCGTTGTGAGGCCATCAAACTTGAAGGTGCTTTTCCCTATCAATTGAAACTGATTGAACGTCTGACTCAAACTGGTATTCCAGTTATGGGCCATATTGGTCTTACTCCGCAATCGGTTCATCAACTGGGTGGATATTTCACGCATGGTAAAACTGAAGACGATGGTGAACGTCTCTTGCGAGAGGCCCGTGCCCTTCAAGCGGCAGGTTGTTTTTCTATCGTGCTTGAAATGGTGGAAGAAGGTGTCGCGACTCGTATTACTGAAGAACTTAAAATCCCGACTATCGGGATTGGTGCCGGAAGAAAAACTGATGGCCAGGTTCTTGTGATCAACGATCTTTTAAAAATGGGAGCAAGAACTCCACCTAAGTTCTGCCCACCAATCGCAGATCACTATCAAGAAAGAAAAAATCTTATTACTCAATATCTCATCGACCAGAGAAAATAATGCAAGGACTGATTACACTCGATTTCGGCAACTCTAACCCTCACGCAGGACTCTTCCAGAAAGTAGACGGTAAATGGGACCTCATCAAAGTGGTTCCTTTCAACGAACTTCAAATCTACACCAACCAATTAGGCATGAGTGCTAACAACTCTAGTGTGGTGTTGTGTGAAGTGAAGTCCCGTGAAGAAGAGCTCGCTCCCCTAGCGGAACAAGGCTATCTCATCACTCGAGTGAAAGAATATTGGCGTGGAACTCGCTTTGCGGGCATGCCGGTGAATTATGCCAAGACTCTCGGTGAAGACCGATTAATTGAGGCCTTCTATTGTTATAAAAAAGAAAAGATTCCAACTCTCCTTATCGATGCCGGAACTTTCGTCACGATGGATGTGATAACTGAAAACGGTTTCATGGGTGGTTATATCATTCCAGGAACTGAGGCCTACTTCTCGACCTATGGAAAAGGCGAACAACTTAAAGACGTTCCCCTGACTTTGAATTTTAAACACCAACTTCCCCAGGAAACCGCTGACGCCATTACTGAGAGTTATTCCGCCTTTGCCGCGCTGGCCAAAAGCCTCATTTCAGAGCATAAAATCCAAAAAATCGTCCTTACGGGCGGTTTAACGAC
This sequence comes from Peredibacter starrii, assembly GCF_034259205.1. GTDB lineage: Bacteria > Bdellovibrionota > Bacteriovoracia > Bacteriovoracales > Bacteriovoracaceae > Peredibacter > Peredibacter starrii. Next base: position 3,631,164 of record NZ_CP139487.1, read on the forward strand.
CCTTTGGGAAGGATTTTTTACGACTGAGAAAACCGGCCTAGTTGTGGAGGGACATCCCCATTTGATACACTGGGCCCTCCAATATTGGATGACTACTCAGATTGAGCCACTATGAACATTCTCTTAGGTATCTCTGGATCTATCGCCAGTTTTAAAAGTTACGACGTCGCCAGACAACTGGTGAAAAATGGTCATTCCGTAAAAGTCATTTTAACTGCTGGGGCCCTGGAATTCATCAAACCAGAAACATTTCGTTATCTAGGTATCGAAGCAGTTTATTTACCGACTGATGATTTCGTTCCGGGCAATCTAGCAAAGACTTCAACTGTGCTTCATATCGAACTGGTAAAGTGGGCCGATAAATTAATCATCGCACCTGCCAGTGCGAATACAATTTCTCGTCTTGCGATGGGAATCACCAATGATCTTCTCTCGAGTGTATACCTGGCCTATGGTTCCAAACCGGTACTGATGTTTCCGGCGATGAACACTCAAATGTGGCAGAACACACGCATTCAAGATCATATTAAAAATCTTCAAGCACTTCCGCAGATCGGAATCATTAATCCAGTGGCAGGACTTCTCGCTTGTGGAGATATCGGTAGTGGGAAATTTCCCGAAGTCTCAGCAGTAGTTGATCTGATTGAAACATTTGATCCGACTCTTCCTAAAAAAGAAAAGGTTGTGATCACAGCGGGTGCCACCGCCTCTCCGCTTGATCCAGTAAGATACATCACGAATCCTTCAAGTGGAGCGATGGGCATGTCAGTGGCAAAGGCCTTTCTTATGTCAGGCTACGAAGTGACAGTTCTTGCTGGTCATCAATGCACACCTGCGATTGATAACCTTTTGGGACATCCAAACTTCAAACTTCTAAAAACGCCGACCACTGAGCTGATGAAACAAGCAGCGGTTAAAGTGTTTCCAGAATCTGATCTTTATATTTCAACAGGCGCCATTGCTGATATCGAATTTGATACCGCGACGATCAAGCTTAAGAAAGAAGCGATGGGAACTTCCCTTCCCTTCAGACAGGCGGCCGACATTCTGAAAGAAATTCTTTCCATCAGAAAGAAACAAAAGATCGTGAGCTTCGCCGCTGAGACAGAAACAACGAAAGAAGTTTTTCAGGAAAAAATGAATCGCAAGCCGGTCGATCTTATGATCGGAAATAAAGTGGCCAATGGCCTCATCGGTAGTCCTGAAGTTCAAGGATTTCAAAAGGCCGAAGGCGAATACTTTTTCGTTGGGCCGGAGACAATTAAAGGTCCACTCAAACTAAGCAAACTCGAACTGGGAAAAAAACTTGTTGCCTGGTTTGAAGGCAAGATCACATGGTAACTCTCGTTCGCACGACTCAAGAACTTAATGACATTCGCTCCAAAGAAACAAGACCAGTTGGATTCGTTCCTACCATGGGAAATCTCCATCAAGGGCACATTTCTTTACTCGAGCGCGCATTAACGGAATACGAGGTAGTTTACTTCTCTATTTTCGTCAATCCTAAGCAGTTTGGGCCAAATGAGGATTTCAACCGTTACCCTCGCACACTTGAGCAGGACATAAATCTCATTGAAGAACTCACGAAGCGTTTTCCCAAGAAAGAGGTTGTCGTTTATTCTCCTAAAGACCCACAGGAAGTTTTTCCTGAGTCTAAGAATCAGAATGTTTCAGTCCTTGGATTGAGCACCATGCTGGAAGGCAAGATCCGTCCAGGGCATTTTGATGGAGTGGCAACGGTGGTATACCGCTTATTTGAATTAATGAAACCGACATCGGCCTATTTTGGCCTGAAAGATTTTCAGCAATACCTCGTCATTCGCCAGATGGTGAAAGACCTGCAGATGCCTATCAAAATTGTTGGTATGCCGATTATTCGCGAAGCTGAGGGGCTGGCCCTTTCTAGCCGTAATCAATACCTGTCTCCAGAGCAGAAATCGACTTCGCTCTTGATTTCAAGAACACTCAAAGAAATTACAAAAACGATTAATAATAAACGAGCAAATCTTTCTCAAGCGCAGACCTTTATCTCTACCCTTCTCAAGGATCCAAACTGGAACTACCTTGAAATGAGAGACGCTGAAACGCTTTCAGAAGATATTTCTCATTCTAAACAAATTACAATTCTTGCGGTTTATCAGATGGGCACAACTCGCCTGCTGGACAACACGCAAGTGGAGATTGAATGAATCACGAAGAGTTTAAACTTCCACTCGGCCAGAAGGCCTCACTTGTTTCACTGGTATGTGATAAATTTGAAAGTCATTCTACGGTTCTTGAAACAAATAATTCTCTTCGTGAATTGCGTGAACTCCTTAAAACTCTGGGCCTCATCGATGGTGAAGAATACGTCCAAAATCGTAAGCACCTGGATCCGGCAACTATGCTGGGCGAAGGTAAATTAAGCGAAATTGCGGACGCTGCCCGTGAAGAAGGCTCTTCTGTCCTGGTTTTTGACTTTGAATTAACTGCCTCTCAGGTTCGTAACATCAAGGCCATCACCAAGATGGAAGTGGTAGACCGAAATACCGTTATCCTGGAGATCTTCGCCCACCACGCACGTACAAAAGAAGCAAAAATCCAGATTGAGATCTCTCGCCTGCAATATCTTCTTCCTCGATTGACTGCCATGTGGGGTCACTTCTCTAAACAAAGAGCATCTGGTGCCGCGATCGGTGGTGAGGGTGAACAACAACTCGAGCTTGACCGTCGTATGGTGCGTGAACGTATTGAGTTCTACAAAAAGCAACTTGATGAAGTTCAAAAATCCCGCGAACAACAAAGAAAAAAGCGTCAGAACCAGGCGGTTACTGCTGCTCTGGTTGGTTACACCAACGCTGGTAAATCTTCTCTCATGAACCGCCTGTGTAAGGTGAATGTACTGGAAGAGAACAAGCTCTTCGCAACTCTTGATTCAACTTTCCGCACACTCAACCCGGATTCTAAGCCGCCGATGATTATGATTGATACGGTGGGATTTATTTCAAACCTTCCGAACACACTCATCCAAGGTTTCAAAACAACTCTTGAATCTGCTCTTGAGGCCGACCTGCTTGTCATCACTTGTGACATTTCAGATCCAAATTACCAAAAACATCTGCGCGTTACTCAAGAAGTTTTGAAAGAGCTTAAGATTGAAGAAAAGCAACAGATCATTGTCTTCAATAAAAAAGATCTATTAAATGATCCAGTTCGTGCTCGGATCATCATGAGAAACTATCCAAATTCATTTTTAGTTTCTTCTTATGATGAAGAAGATATGAAGAATCTTCGCGAGTACATCATCAATTTCTTCCTCTCAAAACAGGATCATTACGATCTATTTGTTCCTTATGAAGCGGGTGAAGCTCACTCGAGAATCAGAGGAAATGCGAACATCATTAATTCTGTTTCACATGAGCAGGGAATTTTTTATCGCATTCGAATTCCAGATTTTATTTTCCAACAACTCGGCCTCAATAATTTTATTTTGGCTCCGTCGGAAGCTAAAGACTGGGAAAATCCAACTTCAATTTAGAAAAAATTTACTTGAGTAAGTGAGCGTAATCAGATTACTCTTTTGCGCTCATGAAAAAAACACGAAACACGCTTAAACGACGATGGACTGAACGTCAGGCGAGATTGAAAGAGAAATCTTTGAACCTGGCACATCCAGTTGTGAAAGCTTCATATACTTGGTCAATTCTTTCTGAACAACTTTGTGATGTACTCGGACCCGAAGTTCATCATCAATGGTTCAAGCAAGTAAAACCTCTGGTGATCAGTCACAACGTTCTGATCCTGGAAGTTCCAAATCATTTTTCAGCACAATGGATTCACACTCACTATCATGAGCTGGTTGATGTACTACTTTCTGTGATGGATAAAAAATTAACGTCGTTTTTTATTTCTCAATCTGAACGTCATCATGCACCTCAGATCGCGACAGGGCTAACTTTAGCGGAAGGCCCCGCTACGGAAGTAAAGCGTCAATCCGAAGACGAGTAAAGTCAGGACGATCCCAACCGTAACAATGAGCTTGTCTTTATTGTTGTTCATGCACCGATTATACAGGAAATTTAATTAAGCTTTAAAAATTTTCCAAGAAGATCCGGAATTTGGAAGGGATCAAACGGGCGCTGAATTTGCCCTATAATGTTCTTAATAAAGCTCAGCTCCTCTCCCGCCTCAATCAGGACAAAGGGAAGATTCTGCATATTTTCTGAGCTCTCATACTGCTTTTTAAAGGCCTCGCCATGAGTGGCGGCGGTCTTTCCGTCCAGAATAATCATGACCGGTTTCAGATCATCCACCAGGTAGCTGAAATTCTCAGCACTTGGAAGCGTATAAAAAGGCAAATCCTTCTTCTTGAAGACTTTTTCAAGAAGACCGGTTGCGAATGTATTTTGATCGATCCAGAGGATTAAACCCACGAGCTTGTATCCTTTGACAAAGGGGGCCAGTGATTACTACCATTGGGCCATGGAAAAAGAAAAGTCAAAAATCCTCGTGAGAGACGTGCAAACTCAGCAAGTTCTGTTTGAATGTGCCATCACTGAATCAGAAAAGGCCTATCAATTTGCCGCTGAGATGGAGGAGATGGGACTAGACATCGAAGTGGTTGTACCTACTCTCGGTGAAACTCTTTCCAACTCATTAGGTCTGTCTCGCGAAGATCTTGAGAAATACAAAGAGAGCCTCGAAGAAGAAATGGATTCTCACGAAGGCTCATGCTGTTTCACAGAACCTGAAGACGATAAAATCATCCACTAAAATTTGTGTCCATAGTGAACGAACACCGAAAACGGCAGGACTGAGTAGCCGTAGAGTTCTTCGTATTCACGATCCAAAACGTTTTTAACCTGAACGCCGACCTCGTCCCTGATCCACGTTTTTTTCGCCCCAATATCTAAAACCGAATAACCGTTAAGTTTCACAGTTTGAAAATTCTCGTCTATATCCTTTCTTGATGAAAACCAGCGGCCGGTGGCATTGAGTTCAATGGTCTCAACCGGGAAATACGAAAAGCTCAGCTGGGCCATATTGTATGGGCGACGAAGGACGGGTTCTTCATTTTCACGGAATTTTTGATGAGTAAAAGTCGGAACCACTTCAAACCTGTCTGACTTCCAGCCGGCCGAAAGCTCGACCCCTTCAGCAATGAACTTGCCTTGGTTGAAATAAGCATTATCAACAAAAGAGTAATTGATAAGATTTGAAAGACGATTTTGGAAGAAGGTAATCCCCCCACTCCATTCATCGACACTTTTTCTCCAGGAAACTTCCCAGGAGTGATTTCTTTCCGGAACCAGATCCTTGTTTCCAAACACTGGAGCATATAACTGATAAAGCGAAGGTGCTTTAAATCCCTGCGAGTATTGAACTGAAAAATCTTTGTAGGCCACTCCACCAGAGCCAGTAACAAACTCTCCGTATTGAGAATGATGATCAGCGCGACCACCGGCCTGCAATTTAAAATCATTTGATTTGAAGGCACTTTGAAGAAAAAAAGAATTTAAATCAAAGCTTTTATCCACACTGGTAGTTGAACTGGTTTCGTGCTCATTAGAAACCCCAGTGAGAAATCCCCATTGAGGCAGCTCAAGGCGGTGAACAAGTTCATTCTGGTAGAGATTACCCTCGAAAGGTAGCGGTCCGGTTGATTCCATGCGGATGAAGCGTTGATTTCGATTAAGACCGTTTCTGAGTAGCAGCACGGATTGATCATTCAGTTCATAACTCGTTTTTTGCTGTACTAAATACTGATCATTAATGCTGTGATCATTTTTAGTATCAGTGGTTGCACCATCGAGTTCATTTTTCCCGTGAAGATAAGAGAATAAAAAATCAGTCTGCCATTTCTTCGCCCATTTGTGTTCCGAAGAAGAAGTGGCCTGAGTAATATCCGCACTATCTGCTTCAGTGGCATTGAAGCGTTTTTCATTCAGGCGAGAAATCCCATCTGTATGAAAACGAGTGAGAGTCACAGTTCCATTATGATCCTTTTTCTTCCAGTCTGAAGAGACCGTACCATCAATGGTTCCAAAACTTCCGCCATTAATCAGCACTCTCGTTTCAGGAGCATTTTCGCCTTTGCGGGATTTAAGTTCCACCACTCCACCCATGGCGTCTGATCCAAACAAGACCGCTTGAGGTCCTTTATGAACTGTTACATCACGAAGAAACGGTGACGTCATAAAAGCAGCATCGAACAAACGTCCCGTATTGGAACTATCATTGAGCTTTAATCCATCAAGAGTAAATCCAACATGACGGCCTTCAGTGCCTCGAATGAAAAAAGAAACTGTTCCTCCTGGCCCACCATTTTGTGTGGTCACAATTCCGGGAGTTTTTTCAATCGCAGGAGCAATCAGCGCAGTTGAAGCTGTCTCAATATCACGTTCAGGGATTTCATTGGCATCACCAAAAGTAAAGCGGTCGATGTCTTTGACGGTTTCGACTTCAATGACTTCAAGTTCTTCTTGAGCGAATACAGGAAGAGATAACAGAAAAATAAGAATCCAGAGCCTAGACATCATTTCCTCCTCGGGAATGTCTGATCTCCTGGACCGTATCTGACTTATCTCTTATGAGCTTACAGTTGCGGGACAGTGCTGGATTTTCACCGGCTTCCGGTTTGGCAGGAGTTAACTCACTTTAGCATAGAACCATCAAACTGGAATCCTATTTGTAACATGAGTTCAGGGCTGGGATTGAAGGCAAGCTGATCGACAACTAGTGGAACATAGAGAACTTGAAGTCTCACGAGTTCAAAAAAACTCACGGCGGCGGTTAATTGTACAGTCACTCCCGAGCAGGCGGCCGAAGAGACTTCCGCTAAATCAGCATCACAAGGTTTAGTCCCCAAGTTATCTCGATCGGCCAGGATGTAGCCTAAGCGTGAACCGATATGCCACTGAATCACCGCTGTATTGAGGTTCACAGGCTCATATTCAATCCCAACAAGTGGAGTTACTGCCCAGATGTCTTGTGCCCGATTAAAGAAGCTCGACATGCCGTTAAACATCAAGTGATAGGTATGCCGATAAGAGGCCGTTCGAAAAGAATCGGTAGGAATCACACGTGAGTACCCGACTTCAGGTGAACTGGCGTAAAGGGCCGACCAATAATCTTTAGGAGGAGTGTAACGAAGAAAATTCAGGGCCGGTCTGGTGATAAATGTGAGCTTTTGGTGTTGGGCCTCTGGCTGCTTTCTCACCAGAGTATTGAGCATCTTATTCAAACGTTCTTTCAAGTAGACTTTTCCATAATGGGACTGATCCTTATCCAGGCCAAGGTCTTTAAATTCAAAATCATGATTTTCCAGATAATCAAAAACAACATCAAAATCAGGTTTATCAGTGATGGGAGTGTTCTTTCGATAAACTGCAAGATCACTTAAAATTTTTAAATTAGAAGATAGTTTGCACTCCTGCTCTTTATGAAGATGCCGCTTGAAACATTGAAAGGCCTGATCTTCTGTATCCACTTTTCCAGGATTGATGGAATCAGCATCATTCATTCCCAGATAAAAATCGGAGATACGAAAATCCTCTTCAACAAAACCGAGAAAGGCATAAAGAGGTTCACTTACCAGAGGGTAATTTTTTGGATTAGTCTTAATGTGTTTTCCAAGTCCAGGTTTTGCTTCGAGACTTTTTGAAAGTTCAAATTTTCGGGCCTGCACCGTGAAATCAACTAACAGATGATAAAAGTCTTGAATGACTCCCTCATCTTTTCTCTTCACTTGTTCCACATTTTTCTTACTCACCAAGGGCGCAGAAGCATTTAAGTAATAAACCGTGTACTCCTTCCCAGGAGTCAATTTGTCCAGAACTTCGTAGGCATAACCCACGGGACCATTGTGATAAATGCCACCATCAATAAAGAGTTCGGTTTGAGTATTTGAAGAATCACATTTCTTAAAAACTTCACCAGGCCGGAGTAAACAAAACTCAACCGGATAAGGGGTGAAGGCACCGGGAAAAGCTGAAGAGGCCTGGATCAAATCAAGGAGAATGTTGATGTCACTCTGAGGAGAAGCACCCAAAGGTAAATAAGTACGAAACTGCTGCAGGCCCTCGGTTTGATAATTTTCAACAAAAGGATACTGTCCCTTGCCTCTTCCCTTAATTCGCACCATGAAGAATTCTGGTTGGCGAACGATTTCAAGACCGGGCTTAAACTCTTCCACGAGAGGTGTTCGCCTCGTGACCGCTGCACCGAAAATGATATCGCATTCTTCCCGTAGTCCTTCTCTCCATCGTTCTCTTGTTTCTGCAAAAAGTGGTTTAATTGCTTTTCTTTCTAAGAGTGAAAAGACTTTTTCATCCTTTGATTCCAACTGATCGAGTCCAATAGGAATCCACATCTTCCACAGTAAACTTTTCTCACGGTCAGTGTCGCGAAAGCCGCACATATCAAGAATGCCGAAGAGACCATTGATACTTCCCGCGGAGGCACCGAAGACCACTTTTGTATTTCGAGTAAGAGATGCTTTATCTTTTTGCAGAAGCTGATAGAAAACACCGGCCTCATAGCTACCAAGCGAAACACCTCCACTAAGAGTGAAAGCGAGCTTTTCTTCCGCCCGGATTGAAAATGAAAAGATTAGAGCGAGAAGGATTAAACACTTCATCGCGAATGAGATTAGATTACTTAATGAATTTAATCATGACGCATTTTCACTTCGACGTCGAAGTGGATTTGCGTCAACGCCGACTCCTTCGCATCGTGCGACCGTCGGCATACCGGTCTCGTTCGCTACGCTCACTTCCTGACCATAAAAAAGGGCCCGGAACCGGGCCCTTCGGAGGGGTATATATTTTAAGCGGATTTTTCTTCCAAATATTTTTCGTAATATTCTTCTTCGTCATCAATACATCTTTGGATCTCCTGATACTTCGGAGTCTCGTATGGATGAGAATGCATTTTGTTACGTTTTTGATCTTTTTGTTTTTCTACCTGGCGTTCCATTTTATCAACCACCAGATCAAGTGACTTGTACATGTTGTCAGCACAAGCTTTGGCGAAGAAATCAAACTTCGGCCCATGAACTTTAATCTCTGCCCAGTGTTCATCATTATGAACCCAGCAGAACCATTGTACGGTCGTGTTACCTTGGAAATACTTTTCAAATTTTTCTGATTTTTCGCGGATGCGCTCGTCAAGTGCGGGAGTGTGGTCTAGGTGCTTAAAAGTAATTTTTAATTTCATAAAACGTGCCTCTAAAAAATTTTGTAATCGCACACCATAAAAACTAACCAAAATTTATGTCATTATCACCTCCAGGTTTGATTACTTCTTGCGCTTCGACGAAGGAGCGATGCCCATCATCTCACGATACTTAGCAACGGTTCGGCGAGCTACTACGATATCTTTAGTACTTAAAAGTTCAGAAATTTTCTGATCTGAGAGCGGACGCTTAGGGTCTTCATTCCCGATCATTTCTTTGATTTTAAGTTTCAAGCTTTCGCCTGCGATATCAATACCGCCGTTCTTACCGCCAATACCGGCGTTAAAGAAGTATTTAAGTTCGAATGTCCCGATCGGCGTGTGCATAAACTTATTGGTCGTCACACGTGATACAGTTGATTCGTGCATGCCAATCTCGTTGGCGATGTCTTTCAGAATCATTGGTTTTAAGAAGGCAGGACCTTTTTTGAAGAACTCTTGCTGAGTGCGAACGATTGAGTTCGCCACTTTATAAATCGTCTTCTGACGGTTCTCAATGGACTTAATAAGCCACATTGCCGCACGAAGTTTGTCTTGAACGAATTCTTTTGCTTCCGCATCCGATTGCCCGCTCTTGATCAGTGATTTATAAAGATTCGAAATTCGCAGACGAGGAACACCTTCATCGTTTACCTGCACAACAAATTCGCCACCGACTTCGGCCACGAAAATATCAGGTACCACATACTGAGTTTCCTCAGAGGAGATGAGGCGTCCTGGTTTAGGATTCAGACCCATGATGATGAGTTCAGCGTCCTTCACCTTGTCTTTCGAAACTCCAAAATCTTTTGCGATTTTGGCGTAATCTTTTTTCTCGAGGTCTTTTAGATTTCTTTCAATGATAAGCTCTACCAGAGGAGAGCGCTCCTCAAGCATGCGCGCCTGAATCCCCAGACACTCTTCCAGGTTCTGAGCACCACATCCAACCGGGTCCAGGTGTTGAACCAGACCAAGCATACCAAGTGCCTCGTCACGGTCGGTGATATTTGAACGGGCAACGATTTCATCAAATGGCACTTCTAAGTAACCATCATCATCAATGTTACCAATCAAATCGAGACAGAAATTCAGATAATCTGTATCAAGGCTTTCCATACGAAGCTGCCACTCAAGGTGTTCCTGAAGTGACTGGCCTTTTGAGACCATGTTTTCGTAGCTTGGTAGATCATCCGGAGAAGTTGCTTCTTTCATGTTCGGAGAAGATGAAGAAGAACTATTAAATGATTCTGAGTAGGACTCCCAATCGAAAGTGTCTTTCGAGCCTTCGATCAGTTCAGGGCCAGAGAAGTTTTCTGCAGTGGCCTCTTGTGTTTCCATTTCTTCGCGGGTGTCTTCGGCCGGACCTGCATCCATTTCACCGTCAACTTCTTCCAGCATTGGGTTCTCAACCATTTCCTGTGAAATGAGTGTAGTCATTTCAAGGTGGGTAAGAGTCAGAAGCTTAATCGCTTGCTGAAGCTGAGGCGTGATCATTAGGCTTTGCGTTTGCTTGAGCCCTTGATGCATTTTAATCGCCATTTGAAATCCCCTACATCTTAAATTCTTCCCCTAAGTAAAACTTACGGGCAATTTCATTATTTATGATCTCGTCCGGTGTTCCGCTTACAAGTAGTTCACCGCGACTCATAATGTATGCTCGATCTACAATTCCCAGGGTTTCTCTTACGTTGTGGTCCGTAATCAAAACTCCGATGTTCTTCTGCTTCAAGCGTTTGATGATCGACTGGATGTCATGCACTGCCAGTGGATCAACTCCCGCGAATGGTTCGTCCAGAAGAACAAACTTCGGATTAAGTGCCAGCGATCTCGCAATCTCAACCCTTCTTCGCTCACCACCGGATAACTCTCGTCCTTTCGATTTACGGATGTGATCCAAACCAAAATCGCGAATAAGATCATCCAGGGCGTTCTGTCTTTCCTTATCGGAAAGATCTCTCACTTCCAACACCGAAAAAATGTTCTCTTCTACCGAAAGTTCTCTAAAAACAGAGGCTTCCTGAGGAAGATAACCGATTCCTTTTCGGGCCCTTACGTGAAGCGGTAGTGAAGTGATGTCATCACCGTCTAAGTTAATCTGACCTCTATCAGTTTTAACCAGACCTACCATCATATAAAACGATGTTGTTTTACCGGCACCGTTGGGACCTAAAAGTCCTACAACCTCGCCTCTTTCAACATCTATGCTCACACTTTTTACGACCTCACGGCCATTATATGTTTTCTTAAGATCTCGAGCGTGAAAGCTTGCATTCATAAAAACTATTCCTTTAGTTTCTTTTCGCGTTTAATTTGCATATCAGACATCGCATCATCTACTTCGACCAGCTCAGTATTCTCGCGGATCGTAATGCGGTAGCCTTTGATGACATCCTTGCCCATCTCAACTCTTGGTGCACCTGAGAGCACCATTTTTTCTTCGCGTCCAAAACCTTCCAGTCTTTCCGCGTATGCTTTGCGCTCAGTAACTCCCTCAGGAGTTTCCAATCTTTCCGTCACCTTCACATCGTCATTCAGGACGAAATACTTGAGACTTTTATTATAGTTTTCAAGGAAGACATCGGCTTTTCCGGCAGTTATGAGGTATCCATCACGCTTCATCATCACATCCCCACGAAGCTCAGCGAGAGATTTATTCCCATCCATCTGAAGTTCTTGTGATGCAAAAGTAAGACGACCTTCGTATTTTTTCTTTCGGGCCATGAAACCCTTCACATTGCCTTTGAAGGTTGAAAGTTGCGATTGAGGATTGGCACGCATTTGCAGTGAAGTGATTTCTACATGATCTTTCGATTTCAAATCATCGCCAAAAAACTTCACGTCCCCTGTTCCGATGATGAGATCTTTTTTAAAGTAGTATTTGACCTTGTCCGCGAAATACTGTGCTTCATCAGAGAGGACTTCCACTTTTCCATCGAGATTCAGAAGATCTTTTTTCTTTTTATAAAGACCGAAGTCTGCACTGTAGCGAATGGTTTTATTTTTTGCCTGGTAGTTATAAACACCCTTGGGAAATTCAAACTCTGCCATCTCCTCGCCTTGCGAGCGCATTTTATCTGCAGCAAGTGACATCTGAGGCACGCCTTCTTTTAAGTGAAAGTAATCGAGCTTTTCAATTTCAGTAAACTCCGGGGCCACGGACTTCGCCACTCGGTTTGCATCCACTGCTTCTTCATCTTCTAAAAATGAACTCGCTACAATGAATCCATTGAGGGCAAGATAAACTAAAATAATTATTATTGATTTAGGATCTCGTATCTTCATTCTTACATTATACTCTTTTCATTAATTCCAGATAGTTAAAGAAGCTATTTGCCTAGCTTTGTAAGGGGAAAACAGGTGACGTTTTTCCTCGGTTTTTGTAGCTTATTCGCATGCAAAATCAATCAGTTCAAGAAGGCCACACATTGGCCGATCTAGTTGCCTCTGGCGTTAAGTTAACTCCGATGATGGAGCAGTACTATCAGGTCAAAAAACAATATCCTGATATTCTGCTGATGTTCCGCATGGGGGATTTCTACGAAATGTTTTTTGAAGATGCTCGCGAGGCCGCGCGTATTCTCAATATCTCCCTCACTGTTCGCGGTAAGCTTGGTGAAACGCCCATTCCAATGGCCGGCATTCCTCATCATGCTGCTGCTACATATGTAGACCGTATTTCCCAGCAAGGAAAGAAAGTTGTTATTTGTGAGCAACTGGAAGATCCAAAATCTGTGAAAGGAATTGTGAAGCGTGGTGTGACTCAGATTGTGAGTCCAGGCATGCCTTACGATCTGGATAAAACAACTTCGACTGAGAACAAGTTTCTTGCCGCTGGTTTTAAGAATGGTACTTCATTCATCCTGGTCCTTTTAGATTTCACCACAGGTGACTTCTACGGAGTGACTTTCAAAACGATTGAAGAGTTCTGTGAAAGACTTCTCATGGTTCGTCCGAAAGAATTCATTTCTTATATGGGCCAATGGGAAAATTATCCGATGGTGGATGACTATCTTCACTCAATCGATGCACTTAAAACTCATCTTTCTGAAGAGTATTTTGAAGAGAAGCATACTGGTTTCTACATTCAGAAACTTATTCCAACGTATCAGCGTGACGGTATCATCGCTCAACTGCCAGCGGTGCTCTCGCCTCTTGGTGCTTTAAGTTACTATGTGACTTCAACGCAGACTCTGGAAAAGATCAGTCACCTTCGTCCTTTTAAAATTGTGAATAACGAAGAGACCATGAAAGTGACCTACGCGACACTTTCAGGACTTGAGATTTTCCCACGTTCTCGTGAAACAGAAATGAATTCACTCCTGGGCTTCATGGATAAAACGAAAACGTCGATGGGTACTCGTTACCTTCGCCAGTTTTTCCAGTCTCCCCTTTGTGAAGCTGCACCAATTCAAAAACGTTTGGATCTCATTGAAGGCCTGATCAAGAAGCCGGACTTCATTAAGTCTCTTCGCACTCACCTGCAAGACGTGCGTGATATGGACCGTATCATGGCGAAAGTTTCAACTAAGAAAGTGAATGCAGGAGATGTTCTGAATCTTGCTCACGCTTTTGAAACGTTCCTAGCGGTTGAAAAAGAAATGGACGCAGCTGGCTTCAGCTTCTTCCAGAAACTTCCTAAAAAAGACATGGAATTCCTCCAGAAGCTTGCTAAGGACATCCGCATTTTCATCAATGATGAAATGGGTGCTCATGCCGACAAAGGTAACCTAATCCGTCCAGGTGCCTCAGCAGAAAGAGATCGTCTGGCGAATCTTTCTAATTCAGCGGCTGATGAGATTTTAAAAGTAGAAGCGAAGTACCGTGCAGAAACTGGCATTGGTAACCTTAAAATTAAACACAATAATATCTCTGGCTACTTCATCGAAGTATCAAACTCTCACCTCTCAAAAGTTCCTAAGAGCTTCATGAGAAGACAAACGCTGGTAAATAACGAGCGCTATGTAACTGCTGAACTTGAAGCTTTTGAAAAAGAAGTGACTTCAGCTCTTGATAAACTTGTTCGTCTTGAAAAAGAAATTTTCGAAGGCTTCAGTAACAGAATTGAAGAACAATCTCACCTGATCCTGGACGTTGCTAAACGCATGGCCCAGATCGATGTGTTCCAGTCCCTGGCGTGGATTTCACTTCAAGAGAACTTCGTACGTCCTACTCTTCACGCTGATCGCAGAATGGTGAAGATCACAGGAGCATGGCACCCACTTATTAAACGAAATATTAAAGATAGTTTCGTCACACACAACGTGACTCTGGATGAGAGCTGCTATTTTGGTCTTATCACAGGACCCAACATGGCCGGTAAAACAACGGTTATGCGTGAAGTGGCGATCATTCAGTATCTAGCGCAGATGGGCTGTTTTGTTCCTGCTCACTCGGTGGAACTGGGAATTTGTGATTACCTCTTCTCTCGTTTAGGCGCTTCGGATGACATCATCAAGGGTCAATCGACTTTCATGGTGGAGATGGCAGAGACGGCAGAAATCCTTCGTCACGCTACCGATCGTTCACTTATCATCCTGGATGAAATTGGCCGTGGAACTTCAACTTATGATGGTCTTTCAATTGCGTGGGCGCTGGTTGAACACTTTGTAAAAAAACTAAAACCAATCACTCTTTTTGCGACTCACTATCATGAGCTGATTGAACTGGCAGAAACTCTTCCGGAAGCGAAAAACTTCACTGTTCGCACTGAACAGAAAAACGGCAAGGTTCAATTCCTGTATGAACTTATTGAAGAAGGTGCGACTCAGAGTTTCGGTATCCACGTGGCCGAACTTGCGGGACTTCCGCGTGATGTGCTTAAACGCTCACGTGAGATCCTAAAAGAGCTTGAACAAAACCATAGCTCAACTCCAAAAGAGATCGTTAACAGCAATCAATTAACTTTCTTTGGTGCTCCTCAAGAGGCCCCAGAAGTTGAGGTAATTCCGGATTATTTAAGTACCCTGGAAAGTGATTTAAAGGCCTTAGACGTAATGAACCTTACTCCTATGCAGGCCCTTCAAAAGCTACACGATCTTAAGAGTCAGATGTTGAACCATTAAACTAAACTTTTACCTCTAAAAACCGAAAGGTTTTTAGAGGTAAATATGGGTCAAATCGATTTAACTGAATTCGCACTTCGAGAACAAAAACTTCCAAAAAAACTATTGGTCCCTGGAAAAGAAGACCCTACTCCGACCTGGAAAATCCTGGCCGCTCATTACCTCGATTTTATGGCCGTAGCCATATTTACTTCGTTCAGTGCTGTCATGTTCAATCAATCGATCAAGCTCTTCATGACAACTAAAAGTCTTCGTCTTGCTTTTGATGAACAGGCCATTATTTCGCTCGCAAGTTCCCTTTTGCCAATGATGCTCTTTTCGTACTTCTTTTTAAGCTATTTCCTGAATCAGGGTCAAACCTGGGGCATGTTCACTTTCAAGAAGCGCATGAAAATGCCTTCTCAGAGCTTTAAATCTGCCTTCTACTGGGCCGCTCATTCCCTCTTCATGTGCATAACCGGGGGCCTCTTTTACCTCGCTAAAAGAGAAGAGTGGCAAAACCTTCAAAAGCACGACTACCTCTATCACGAGATGCTTCTTCACAAGGAAGACTACAGCATTGATCTTTTAAAACGGATTGATGAACAAGAAGTGGTCTACGAGTACGCCGAGGCCGCTTAACCTTTGAGCTTTTCTTCGAAAGCAGTAAAGATCTTTTTGAAGTGACCGTTGTCATAGTACTCACGTCCCCACGTGATAAAGTCTGTGATACTGGTCTCGATGTTTTCACCATCATCAATAAAGTCCACCAGGTCTTCCACAATGATAAATAGCGCCGGTAAATGACCGATGCGTGCGGCATCCATAGCACGAGGGAAACCACTACCATCTTTTATTTCATGATGCTGGAGAATGATTTGATCCACGTCAGGCGAAAACGAATCCAGAGTCTTCACTAATTTTGAGGCCTCAAAAGGGTGCATACGATAACGAATGGTCTCTGGTGATTTGTCACTTGTATTAGTCGCCTTCCTGTCCCACTCGCGAAGATTTTCATAAATTGATTCATCAACTGCCACGTCGTGAAGTAAAGCGGCCATCGCAAGTTTCACCTGCCCACTTTCTCCAATCCAGCCGATTGATGAGCCAAAAGCACATACCATATAAGTGAGAAGCCCCACATGACGGGAATAGGCCGAAGTTGGGTTAGCAAGTCTGCGCTTGAGCACACTTACGATATTATCGTTCTTGGAAAGAATTTTTACCGCTTGAGACACACTCTTCTGGGCAGCAACTAAAACTGACGGGGACCAATTCATCGCCTTGGCGATTTGTTCAATAGATTCGACGTTTTCAATCGCAAATGAAATTCCGTCAACTGTGTCGCCATTCTCGACATTGATTTCTTTTTCAAGAAACTTCAGGAACTCTTTACTGTCTTCATGCCTAATAAAAAGCTCTTTAATTCCCTTTGCCAGAAGTTTATTGGCATCAGAATCAAAGAAGGGCTCTCCTTTATGAATGATTTTCACGAAGTTTTTATCAGATAATTTCAGATACAAATCAAAATGTCCCATTCCTAGACGAAGCAACGTCGGGATCTTAATCGGAACATGGGTCGGCTGTAGTGATTGAAGTGTAGAAATGCTTTTCACTAAGTAAGTAAAAGAACTCACACTCATCGGCTTTTCAATCAACGCTGTTACCAGCGGGTAGAAGCTCATGAATTTGTCCTGGCTTGAATCTTCAGAACAAACGATCAGAGGAGTTGAGAATTTTTCTACATCCAGATGGCGATAGAACAATGAATCTTCTTCAGTGAGATTTCGATGATCCATGATGATCATCTCAGGGGTGCCTCTTTTTTGGATAATTTCCAGCCCACGTAGAGAATCTTCGAAGGCAAAGATCTCTCCGCCATAAAAGCAGCTCAAAGCTGTTTCTTGAAGATTCAAAATCTCCGGATTAGGATCCATGAGAAGGATGTACTTTGAAGAATTATTCACCCATCTATAGTACCACTCTCCTGCCCCCGTGATGACGAGGCAAGAGTTGCTTAAAATTCAGTGGTTTGAGGATGATTTTATTAGGCCGAACTTAACTACCTAAAGACTTAGTGCCTAGCATTTTCGACACTTGCTTTAAGTGCCTCAAACACCTTCTTAAAATTCCCTGAGTTATAGCGGCTTTCTTTGTCTTTCAGAAATTGCAGAACTTTAGAATCAATCTCTTTGGATCCCTCAATATAAGAGAGAAGATCCTCAGTGATAATAAAGACAGATGCCATCGGACTAATACGACTTGAAGTAAGCCCTCTTGGAAAGCCTTGTCCGTCCTTCGTCTCATGATGCTGAAGAATAATTTGATCAACGTCAGGTGGAAGACCTTTCATTGTTAATAACAAATTAGCAGCGTCCCCTGGATGATTGCGATACTTCACAACTTCAGGAGTTTTATCTGCTGGATCAGAGGCCGCTTGGTTCCACATGATAGGATCTTTATAAACTTCTTCATCAATCGTGAGGTCATGCATAAGTGAAGCAAGACCAAGTTTCATTTGAGTCGATTCACTCGTCCAACCTAATTGATAACAAAAGCCACAGGTAAGAAGAGACATCATCCCAACATGACTGCAATACGAAGAAGAAGAATTTTTCAGTTTGTTTTTCAGAAGCTTAAGAATGCTCGGTTCTGTACTCACTGCTTTCACAGCAAGATCCACACCACGTTTGGCGGCACTCAACACTTCTGGGGTCCATCCTAAAGAAGCAGCAAGTCTCTCAATAGATTCGAGCGACTCTAAGGTCAACACCGTTAAATCCAGTGGAGTGTCCTGCGATTTAAGAAGTGAGGTCATATTCTGTTCAATGTTCTTTAAGTAACCTTCGGCATCTTCATAAGTCACATATAGGTGATGAAGACCTTTAGAAGAAAAACGTGTGGCATCTTCAGACATAAAAGCCTCTCCAGCATTGATGACCTTGATGTACTTTCCTTCTGATAACTTCATATAGAGGTTGCAGCTACTTGAGCCCCAACGCATAAGAAGTGAAATTCGGACCGGTACAAAATTTGGAGGAGTATCTTGATGTCCGATAATGGCATCAACTGTATCAATCAACGGTCTGAAAATTCTCGGCTTTTCGATATAACCCTGAAGACCCGGCATGCGGGCCTCCAGAACACTTTTTGGATCAGAAGAACAAATAACGAAAGGAATTTTCCACTGACGCTCAACCAGAGACTGATGAAGAAACTGGCCGTCTCCATCCGGCATCCTTAGATCCGAAATGATAAGAACTGGTTTGCCTTTCTCTTTCATCACCTGCAAAGCATGGTGGCCCGAACTAGCTGTTGCTACATCTAAAGGAAATGATCTTTTAAGAAGCATCTCACAGATGTCACGAATATCGGCCTCATCATCCACTACAAGGATGTAACTCATTATATCCCTATTCCTCTAGCCATTTGAATCCAAGCTCTTTGGTTTGAGCTGGATTTGGTTTTGAAGGTGAACTTGCCATAAGGTCCGTCGCAGAAGCTGTTTTAGGAAACGCGATTACGTCACGGATTGAATCCGTTCTTGCAAGTTGCATGATCAAACGGTCCATACCAAACGCCATACCTGCGTGTGGAGGTGTTCCGAATTTAAGCGCTTCAATGAAGAATCCAAACTGATGTTGAGCATCTTCTGGTGTGAAACCAAGAAGTTCGAACATACGCGACTGTTGTTTGTTATCGAAAATACGCATTGAACCACCGCCAAGCTCGTAACCGTTACAAACAATATCGTAAGCGTAGGCCTTAACGTTCTTGATCAATGATTTATCATTTGAGTAATAAAGCTCCATGTCCTCATCTTTTGGACGAGTGAATGGGTGGTGTTTCGCGTGCAGAGAATTTGTATCAGCATCGTAATCAAAAAGCGGGAAGTCATACACCCATAGGAAGGCGTATTCATCTGTCTTAATGAGGTTCAATGTTTTACCAAGGTGGCGTCTTACAGCGTCCGCACAGTCATGAGCAATGTTCTCATTCTTATCTGCGCAGAATAACCATAGACCATCACCCTTCTCGACTGATTTTTCAGAAAGAGCGTTTAGCATGTTGGCATCAATGAATTTCGAGATACCACCAGAAACAGCACCATTCTCTACTTTAAACCATGCCACACCCTTACCGCCGTAAGGTTTTACAACTTCTGTTAGGGCATCGATGTCTTTACGAGCAAGAGCACCCATTGAAACTGGAACGAACATGGCCTTAACCATTCCGTATTTCGCCGTCGCAACGTCAGCGAATGTTGTGAACGCTGAACCTTTGAAAAGATCCGTTACAACCATTTGCTTTAGAGCAAAACGAACGTCAGGTTTATCTGAACCGTAGTCACGCATAACTTCATCATACGTGATGCCTTTCATTTCAAAACTCTCAGGGAGATTGAAAATGTTTCTCATCATGTGAGTCGCGAGGTTCTTCATGTAATCAAGAGTCGGGAAAGAAACTTCAATATCAATCTGAGTAAATTCCGGCTGACGGTCTGCACGTAGGTCTTCATCACGGAAACAACGACAGATTTGGAAATACTTATCTGTGTTGGCGATCATCAGAAGCTGCTTCAAAGTCTGTGGAGACTGAGGAAGAGCATAAACTTTACCGGGGTGAACGCGTGATGGAACGATATAGTCACGAGCACCTTCCGGTGTCGTTTTATAAAGGATTGGAGTTTCAACTTCATTGAAACCAAGTTCATAAAGCGCCATACGAGCTTTCTTCGTTGTTTCAGAACGAAGAGTAAGAATGTCCTGAAGCTTTTGAGAACGAAGATCAAGGTAACGATAACGAAGACGAAGATCTTCTGTCGCAGGAACTGCACCGTGTGGAAGGAATGGAACTTCTTCAGCAAGAGAAAGAAGTCTGATTTCTTCAACCTGAACTTCTACAAGACCCGTCGCCATTTTTGCGTTTTTCGCAGCATCCGGACGAGCAACAACTTTACCTTTCGCCAGAAGAACTGACTCAAGAGAAAATTTTCTTAATTCGTTGATGTCACCTTTGAAGGCCTCAAAGCCAAGTTGAGTAACGCCGTACTTATCACGCAAGTCTATGAAGTGAAGAGCACCAAGGTTACGGTACTTATTCATCCATCCACAAAGTGTTACTGTTTTACCGATATCGGACTCCCGCAATTCTCCGCAGTGGTGTGTGCGCATTGAACCGGGTAGATTTTTGGCCATTTGAAAACTCCTAAGGATCGCATAGACTTATGTAGTGATCATACCTGATTCAGGAATAAACTTCATGAGAAAATTTCTTACCTTCGCCCTTCTCTGTACACTCTTTAGCTGCCAAAGTGTGTCACGAGATCCACTCAAAAAAGTGGAGTTAGTTACGCCAACCGGTGCAAAAGTTGAAACCACTCTCGCCATTTCAGAGGCTGACCAAAATCAAGGGCTATCTGGAGTTAAAGAAAATGACTTTGATGATGATCAAGGAATGCTCTTCTTCTACGCTGAAGACTTTGAGAAGTATTTCTGGATGCCGGACACTTATTTTGATCTGGACCTGTTCTACATGGACAAGGACCTTAAGATTCTCGACATTGTTCGTCGTGCTCCCCACTACGTCGGTCGTGCCAATCCTGAGCTCATCCCACGCATTCGCGGAGTCTGGTGTCGCCACGTATTGGAGATGAAATCTTCCTCAGAAATCGCCAAAGCACTTAAGATTGGTGACAAACTAGAATGGAAATCAACACTCAGTCTCCAGGAGACCGAGGCCAAAGCTAAAAACGTAAAATAGAAATTACAAATCGCGGTTTGTTTCAGGTGCGTCTGCTGACTCACCTGCAAACAGAATCAGAAACTCATCCGCCGCGATTACACCCAAGTGCTCTTTCGCAAGCGAGCGCTGAAAGTTACGATCCGTCTGGATTTTCGTAATTTCAGTCTTAAGCTCTCTGTTTTCTTTTTGAATTGAAGCATGCTCTTCAAGTTTTTCCTTGATAACACCTTCGGTAGAGAAATAGTCCCACACACCACGATCCATACAAATCAGACGCAGAACCAGAAGTCCGATGACTGACCAGCCTATCTTAGTGAGTAAGTTCTTTTTGAGTTTATCTTTCTTTTTGCTGGAAGTGTTTGTCGAGCGGGCCGGACGTTTTTCAACGACCTCTTCCTCTTCTACTTCTTCTTCCTCATCCAGATATTCAATGGGAGTCTCTGAAAGTTCACTCTTACGGTGCTCAATCAGATCAGTATTGTCCGCATGGCCAATGGCCTTGCGAGTAGCAGTTGTTTCGAAATAAGTTGGCGCAGTTGTAGAGTCGGCCGCAAAGGGGCGATTAAATACGTTCTTTCGTGTGCGTAATCGTTCACGGCTCGGTGAGGATTTCTCAGAGGATTTTGACGCGAAAGGTGATTCTACTTCTTCATACTCGTCGTAGGACGGTCGATTCATTCTTAATTCCACGCAAAATACATCCTGTATTTTTGGACACCAAGCTGCCCATGTTAATTTAGTGTGTTAATTCCAATTTAACATGGTCAGCTAAGCGCTACAAGTATTTAAAATAATAGAGGCAGGAATTTCCTAGCCGCGATTAGTAACGGTTCCCGCGGTATCCGCCAGAACGACCGCCGCGATCGCCCCCACGGTTGCCCCCACGATATCCGCCGCCGCCGAAACCACGACCGCCGCCTCCACCCGCAGGTGCAGTAGCAAGTTCGATAGAAACGCGACGATTACCGAACATCTCACCTTTGATGTTCATGATAGCGTCTGTGAATTCCGAAGAAGCTTCAAGGAAAGCAAACTTCTCTTTAGTTTCAATACGACCGATGTTACGGCCAGCAACGCCTGATGCACTTGAAACGAACTTAAGAAGCTCGCCTGCATTTGCTCCATCCATTGTTCCAAGGTTGATGAAGAAACGCTGCATACCAGTTTGTACACGGGCACCTTGCTGGCGCTCGCCACCCTGACCGCGTGGAGCTACATCAATTTCCTGTGCCTTCTGGTAACGCTTCAATGTGTTTTCGAACATGAAACCGTAGATACCCTTGATGATCTCTTCTTTATCAAGCTCATCGAACTTGGCCTTGAAAGCATCGTAATGAAGAACTTCTTCATCATGGAAAGATTCAATATGGTCTGTGAAACGCTTCAATGATTTCTCAAGAATTTTCTCGCGAATTTCATTCACTTTCGGAAGGAATACGCGTTCAATTTTTGCTTTTGTAAGACGCTCGATCTGACCTACGCGACCTTGCTCATTTGGCTCGATGATTGAAAGTGAAACACCTTTCGAACCGCCACGACCTGTACGACCAATACGGTGAACGTATGATTCGTTGTCTTGAGGAAGACCGA
This sequence comes from Peredibacter starrii, assembly GCF_034259205.1. Taxonomy (GTDB): domain Bacteria; phylum Bdellovibrionota; class Bacteriovoracia; order Bacteriovoracales; family Bacteriovoracaceae; genus Peredibacter; species Peredibacter starrii. The sequence goes on from NZ_CP139487.1 coordinate 3,653,732, forward strand.
AGTTAATTACGTGAGTAAGGTTGTTCACATCGATACCGCGAGCAGCAACGTCAGTACAAACTAGAAGGTTAATTTTCTTCTCTTTGAACTTTTTCATCGTCATATCACGAGCGGCCTGATCCATATCTCCGTGAAGAGCGTCAGTTGGATAACCGCGAGCATTTAATTCATCAGTAAGTTCTTTTGCACCGATCTTCGTACGTGTGAAGATGATCGCGTACATATCATCAGAGAAATCCATATAACGGCAAAGTGCTTCAATACCGTTTTCACGACGAACCACAACTGCTTTTTGTTCTACTGTATCAGCAGTAAGAACTTTCTTCGTTACACGAACAGTTACCGGGTTTGAGAACTCACGGTTAACTAGATCAGAGATTGGCCCTGGAAGAGTTGCAGAGAACATCCAGATTCTCTTTTCAGGGATTGCATCGATGATCGCTGTAACGTCATCAAAGAAACCCATATCAAGCATTTCATCTGCTTCATCTAGAATTACGAATTTAGTGGCATCAAATTTAAGAACACCACGATCGATAAGATCCATCACGCGTCCTGGAGTACCAGCAACAACCTGAGGTTTTTTCGATTTGAAGTCTTTAATTTGAAGACCAACAGAAGTACCGCCGTAAACAGACATTGAACGGATTGGTTCGAATGCCGAAAGCTTCTGGATCTCTTCGTTGATTTGGTTAGCAAGCTCACGAGTTGGAGCAAGAATGATGGCCTGAAGTGCCGGCGATTTGAAATCTAATTTTTCAAGTAGTGGAAGAACGAAAGCAGCTGTTTTACCAGAACCTGTTTGCGCTTGACCGATAAAATCAACATCCCCTTGCATCAGCACAGGGATCGCTTGAGTTTGGATTTCAGATGGATTTTCGAATCCCATCTTGGCGATAGCTTTGAGTGAAGACTCTTTGAGTCCTAGATCATTAAAAGACATGCGTTTTCTCCTTTCGAGAAAAGATAAGTATTATGCGCTTTTTGAATGTAGTGAGGCCTGGTCCTATTGGTCTCTAACAACTGCCCTGAGAACCACTTAGACCTAAGAAATAGACGATAGATCCGGGTGGGAACAAGGTACAAAATAAACGACTGATGACCATTTATCATTAAGTAGTAGCATTTGTAAATAGCGCGTTATGAAACTTAAGAAAAACCTACCTTTTTAGAGTGATATCCATAAGTTGTATCTTAAGTTTGTATGTCGAATTTACAATATTTCAATTGAACGCCATTCAAAAACACTTACTATAATTTTCATGAGATTCATTTTTATCAATTTGCTCGCGTTTGTGATCACACTTACATCAGTGATCATCGACTCTAGTTCAGTTGAATTTCATTCAGAACAACTTTCCGGCATTCATCAAGCTTCTTCCTGGCAAACCGACTCACTCCGAAATACAGATCACAAACATTCAGAGCGAACAGTTCATATCGCCCAGGACTTCATTCCAATCGTGGTAATCGCCGAATCCGTTTCGGCAGACATCGATTTTCTACACTACCTACCCATTTACGGGCAGGCCCGCCAAAAAGAATATTTCCTTCTGATTTAGAGATTCTCTTCTAAGAATTTTAATAACTGAAATCAAGGAAGATTTATGCAATTAAGTTCACTTGATGTGGCCGTTGTTATGGCCTACATCGTTCTGATCTTCTCTATTGCGGTTGGTGCGAATGTGTTCATGAAGAAACATTCACTCGCAAAACGAAGAGGCGGATTAAAACCAATCGAGAATCACTATCTCGCAGGAAGAAGTATTACTTTCTGGGAAGCGACTCTATCGATTATTGCGACTGAATTCTCCGCAATGGCATTCCTGATCATTCCGACCTACGTTTATTTCGATAACATGAACTACTTGAAATTTGTGATTGGCGCTTGCTTAAGTCGCTCTTTCATTTCCTGGTATTTCATTCCTAAAATTTATGGAAAAGGTCTGACGATCTTTGAGGCCCTTGCTCGTGGGATTCACGGTTATAGCGATATTAGACAAGAAGGTCTTACCGGCAAAAGGACCTTTGCCTTTTTTTATATCTTTACCAAGCTAGTTGGAGTCAGCGTAAAACTTCTTGGCGGTTCAATTCTTATCTCTGAATTCTTTGGCATTTCCGTTTTCATGGCGATGATCATGATCTCTCTCATGACTTATCTTTACATCATGCTTGGTGGTCTCAAGGCGGTGGTGAGAACAGACATGCTTCAGGCCACAATTTTTATTCTTGGCGGTTTCATGGCCCACTACGTGGTGGGAAAAATGAGTAACCTCACATGGGGAGAACTCGCCATGTTTGGTCTTGAAAATGGAAAGTTTAATCTCTGGATGGACGGCGGCGGTTTCGTGAGCTTCCTCTACGGGATCATTGCTGGCGCAATTTACGATGCTGCCACTCACGGAGTGGATCAAGATCTTACTCAAAAATTTCTTGGCGCCAGGGACGTAAAGACCGCCCAGCAAGCACTTGCCTGGTCTTCAATTGGATCACTTCTGGTAAATCTCGTGTTCTTGTCCCTGGGAGTTATCATCTGGGCCTATTACACGAAACATGGTCAGACAGTTCCACATCCAGAAAAGATTTTTTCTTATTTGATTGAAAACTACTTCCCTACTCCGGTGAAGGGCCTCATGGTGGCCAGTATTCTGGCGGCCAGCATGTCGACTCTTGATTCATCGATCAATGCCATGAGTGCAGTTTTCTGGAATGACTTGATGGGTGGTGAGAAATCAAAAATGTTCAGAGTGTATATCAATCTGGATAATTTTATTATCACGGTCGCCATTATCATCGTCGCACATTTAGTGTCCCTCATTCCAGGAGCGGTGAAAATCGGGATGCATTTCGCTTACCTCTCAACAGCACCTTTATTGGCATTCTTTATCTGTCGTATGATGCTTTCGAAATATATCAAGATGACCTATTCATCTACCCTGATCATTTTAAGTATCTTCACAAGTTTTCTGGGAATGGGTCTCAACCACTTTCGCTTTGGATTTAATCCACAACTTACAATCATGGTTGGTGTGATCACCACCATCGTCTTCATGTGGGTCTATTCAAAGTTGATCGACTTTTCAAATACACCAAAAGAGAACACATATGAGTAGAAAATTACAATTTCATCTTAAAACAGATGATCGGATCAAATCGGGAGAACGCTTCCGCGATCAGTTGAAATTGATGGCCAAACCAGAGACTGGTTTCATTAAGGCGATTGTCGTCAATACACTTGCCGTAAGTCTGTTAAGCCTTGGTGTTCCTCTTGCCATTCAGGTAATCATTAACAACATCGGCGTGAGAACCATGACCCAGCCCCTGGTGGTCCTGTGTCTGCTTCTCCTTTTTATTCTTTCTTGTAGCGGAACTCTACAAGCGATTCAGACCTATACGGTTGAAATTCTGCAAAGAAGACTTTTTGTAAGATACGGTCTGATTATCTCAGAGCGTTTGACCTGGTATCAGGACAAGTACTTTAAAGAAGCAAATTCTCCGGATCTTATTAACCGCTACTTTGACATCATCATTATGCAATCAAGCATGGTGACATTCTTCGTAAGTGGTTTTGGTTTTATCATTCAGTTTTTAATTGGATTTTCTCTTCTTGCTTTCTATCACCCCTACTTTCTTGGTTTCGCTGGATTCATGACTCAATTTCTGTTCATCAACTGGATGCTCTTCGGTCCGGATGGTGTCAAGGCCGGCTCTCCTGAAGCAGATGGGAAATATGAAGTTGTCAGTTGGGTAGAAGAACTATCAAGAGTGCGAAACATCTTCTCCTCTGATAATGGGAAAGACTTTTCTAGCAGCAAAATGACTCACCTGTTTAACCGTTGGTTAGAGGTGAGAAATAATCTTTTCAACTTTCAGTTCCGCCAGCATATCGGTCTTCAGATCTTTGGTGTCGTGATGAACGTTTTACTTTTAGGAATGGGCGGTTTCCTGGTTCTTAATGGTGAATTATCCGCCGGCCAGCTTGTTGCTGCCGCACTTGTTGTAAACAGTATTATTGCAAGTCTTCCAAATCTTCAGAATTTTTTCTTCAGTGTATATAACTATTCGACGGCACTTGATATGACGGCCCGCTTTTACGACTATCCACTGGAAAAAGTAAAAGAAGATGTTCAGTCACCTAAAAGTTATGATTTTTCATTTGAAAACCTTAAATTCGAACCAAACTATGAATTCAATTTTAGTTACAAAGAAGGGACTAAAAATTTAATCCTGGTTAAGAGTTTTTCTTCTATTCAACTTTTTTACGAAGCATTGATGGGCTTTTCGGAGCATTCGGAAGGAAAGATCAAGTTCGACAATCTCCTGGTGGATGATGTCGATATCGGAGAAGTAAGAAACCACATCATGATCGTTCGTCATGATCAGTTTTTCGCTGGGACGGTAAAAGAAAATCTCATTGGCCTTGGAAACAAGAAGTTCACAGCGACTGAGATTGATGATGTCCTTGCTCGAGTGGGACTTACGGAAAATATCGCCAAGTTACCATTAGGCATTGATACCCCTATTCGTCCAAATGGATTTCCATTTTCAAAGTCTCAGCTCCTCGCGATTCAATTTGCCCGAGCACTTCTTTTGAAACCAAAGATTCTATTGGTGACACCTGACTTTGAGCAGATTTCAACCTTCAAACGTAAACTGGTTTATAAAGAGCTGGTTGACCGCAAGCATGACTGGACTCTCCTCTTTTTCACTCAGCGTTTTTACAAGGGTGACTTCGATCGCTACACCGTTTTTGAAAGGTCTTCTATGAGAGACATTAAGGGCGAAAGCGAGCTTCTGAAGGAGATTGAAAACTATGGCTAAATTAGAAAAGAAAAATACTGATCCGGTCTCGGCATACGCCAATATACCGGACACGTATGAAGAAATTTATGCTGAAACTCCGAAGAAAATGCTTCAGCTTCATGATTTACCTGAACCCGCAAAACTAGTCACACGTCTGATTGTTGTGTTCTTTCTGTTCATGATGGTGTTTTTGATCGCCATTCCCTGGCAGCAAACTTCAGATGGCTCAGGCAAGGTGATGGCCTACCTTCCTCAAGACCGTGTTCAAAACATTCACGCCACAGTAACGGGACGAATTAAAAAGTGGTTTGTGAAAGAAGGTTCATTCGTTAAGCAAGGTGACCCAGTCATGGAACTGGTGGACATCGATCCAAACTATATGTCTCGCTTGAAAGTTGAATTTGAGGCCGCGAAAAGTCAGTACGAAGCGGCCCAGGCAGTGGTGAAGACAGCAAAGTTTGATTATGACCGACAGACTGATCTTTATAACAAAGGCATCAGTTCACGTAAGGACATGGAACAAGCAATCATTGCTTATAAGACGGCCCAATCTGAAGAGGCCCAGGCACTTGCTAATTTCACCCAGATGCAATCCCGCTTCTCACGTCAGGAATCGCAGCTTGTTCTGGCACCTACTGACGGAACAATCGTCAGACTCCTAGTCGGAACCAGCTCAGTGGTAGTCAATCAAGGTCAAGTGGTCGCCATTTTCGTTCCGAAGAGCAGCCAACTTTCTGCTCATATTTTCATCCGCGGTAACGATCTTCCTCTTGTGTATGAAGGCCGTAAAGTGCGCTTACAGTTTGAAGGATGGCCCGCCATTCAATTCTCCGGCTGGCCTTCGGTGGCAGTTGGAACTTTCGGTGGTGTTGTGAGTTTTGTGGATCAGACAGCTACTCCAGAAGGACTGTTCCGCGTAATTGTTCTTCCTGAAAAGGGAGAGAAGTGGCCCGAGTCCCGCTTTATTCGCCAAGGAACAAGAGTCAATGGCTGGATCCTTCTTAACAACGTAGCTCTAGGTTACGAGTTATGGAGACAGTTCAATGGTTTCCCTCCATCTCTGGATGCGGCACCAGGAGCGCTTGAAACCTCGACCCAAGAGATTCCGGAGTAAGTACCATGAAGTATTTTTTTATTTTGATGATAAGTGTTCCGGCCTTCGGGGCCATCTCCCCTACTGTAGTTAAAGATAGCGCACTTAAATATCATCCCACAGTTATTGCAGCACTCGAGAAAATGCGTGCAGGAGAAGAGGCCGTCAGAGGTGCACGTGGTGCCTTCGATACGCGAATTGTTTCAGATTATAGAAGACAAACGAAACATGATTGGAACAGCACCGTCTCGAGAACTTTCCTCGAGAAACCTTTAAGGGTCGCCAATTCCAAAATCTACGCTGGCTCTGAGCAAATCAGCAATGCCAACGGTAAATTTTCTCCCGTCTACAATACCGGAAACCCGGTCTCTACTGGCCAGGTTGGAAATTACTCTGTTCTCGGTTTGAAATTATCTTTGTGGAAAAACTTCTTACTCGATCCCGATCGCGCCCGATTTAAAAATGCTAAGTACGAAGCGAAAAGAGTTGAGGCCGAAAAAAGATTGACCGATCTCGACATTGGAAGACTGGGTCAACTTGCCTATTGGGAATGGGTCACGGCCAACAAAGTGAAGAACGTTTACGAGGAACTTCTTAAGAATGGTGAAACTCGTAATGAGTATCTGATGGACCGTAGTGCTAAAGGCGACACCGCAAAAATCGTTGTGACTGAAAATGAGCAATACGTGGCCAATCGGAAAGGCTCACTTCAGGCTGCAAAAGAACGTCTGCTTCGTGCTGAGTATGCTCTTTCTCTTTTTTACCGAGATGAAAATGCTCTACCAATCATTCCAAGTTCAACTGAGGCCTATGAAGATTATCCAATCAAGCTCTCTGCGCTCATGGAAAATCTTGATCTGAATTCCAACATTGATGAGCTGATGAACAAGCGACCTGATTTGAAAAATCTTGCACTGAATGTTGAAAAAACTGACGTAGACCTTGAACTCGCCAAACAAGACTTAAAACCGCAGATTGATGTCACCACTGAATACTATCAAAGAACTCAGGCCAACATCACAATGCCTCGAGATTATTTGATGGTACTGGCACAAATCAATGTCCCTATCGAAAGAAATTTGGGTAATGGTAATATTGCCGCCGCTCGCGCTCGTAAGATGGTGGCACAAAGTGAAATGACTCTTGGACAACAGTCTTACAAATTTGAAGTCATGGCCCTGAGGCAATCACTTCATTTGCGTTTAGAGCAAGTCGCCCAATCAGAAATTGAATTCACCAAGGCAAAAGAACTCGTGGTCTCTGAGACCTACAAGTTTAAGTCTGGTGGAGGAAATTTGTATTTAGTGAATCTAAGAGAAGAGGCCCAGGCAAATGCGGAAGCTTCTTTTCATGAATCCCGTCTCGCCTTCATGGACACATTGTTAAGCTATCAAGCTCTGGTGAGCACAGCAGAATAAAAAAAGGCCCTCGAAAGAGGGCCTTTTTTTATGGCGTTTATTTAATTTGATAAGAGATCCAAGCTCCGGCCCAGAAAGACTGATCTGAGAAAGGAACGTCGTTCACGTAGGCACCGATGTAAGGGAACACGTTGAACTTAGGCGTGATGTCTTTTGAGTAACCCACGAATACGTTCTGCCAGTAATCTTTAAACACAGGCTCTTTTCCGTTAAGTGATTTCCAACGACGGTCGTTCTCTAGCATGTTCTCGTAATAAACCTGAACACGTGAAGTATCATCGATCGTGTACTGAACGAAAGGAGCAGTATAGATACGCATACGAGTGTAGTTATAGCGGTCATCGTAGATCCAGTTACGGAATTGACCGAAGATACCAACCTGCCACTTCTTATTGATGTCATATGTAGGAAGGTAACCAAGTTCAATTTGGTGAGTTGTTGAACCTAGACCACGGTTCCCAGAGTTACGAGAAGCACGGCTCACCGGCATACGCATACCAGGACGAATCCATAGATTGAATTTTTTATCTGTTGATGAGTAAACCACACCTTGGAAACCCACGAGGAAGTCTTCAAGCTCAATAAAAGATCTGTCTTCCGGAGCTTTCATATCAGTAGGAGACGCAAGCGGAGTCATGAAACGTGGGTTAACCACGAAATTCATTCTCGCACCAAAGTTATAGTTGAAGCTGATTTGATGCCATAAGTTAGTTGGCCACGTATCTTGGTTTTTCTTCTCACCGCTTGGTGCTTGTCCCCACTCAGGAGAAATAGCAGCGTTTCTCCACTGCCCCTTACCCATATCACGGAAGGTTGGAGTTGTTAGAACTCCGAAGTAACCAATACGAAGACGATCTGAGAACTTTTTGAAACTAGTTTTCTCGATGACCTCTGTAGTAGAGATCACAGAAGTCTGCTTGTTTTGTGCCGAGGCAACAGAGACCATCAGGACAAAAAATGAGAGCCCAAAGAGAAAAGAACTTTTCATAGTGATGTTGCCTTCCTTACAATCATTAAATTTTTTTCAATAACTTCGATTCTAAGCAAATTTGTCTAGAATCTCAAAGTATATTCGATTCGTCTCATGTAGATTAAGGTATGACAATAATAATTTTTCGTGGTGCAAAATTGGCACCGGGAGATGTTAGATGAGTAGTGAAAAGCAACAAATTCTTACTTCGTTTTTTCAGTCATTGGAGAAGATGGAGTCAGAGGACATGATGGCCATGGTAGAAAAACATCTTAAAGACGAAGACGTTGAACTTTTCGTTCAGCACATCGAAACTTTCTACGGCATCACTGATGATGAAGAACTAGGAATGCTGGCCCAACTCATGGTGACTGGATACCTTGCTGCAAAACACGAAGAAAGTTTGAAGTCGACTCTTAATTAAGAATTAAGGTCGAACTGAATCTGGATCCAGAATCGACGCATAGCCGCTAGCTCTTGAAGATAGAACCAAGTGGTCTGCAACGCCGATGCATCATTCGTTTGCTTCGAAAGAATCTTAAATAAGTCTGTCATGGTCTCAGTGATCACGCCAAACTCAAATACATCCTTTAGCTCCTCCAGAATGAACTCTTCGCAATCAGTAAACTGAACGCGATTAGTTTCGTTTTGGATGTTCATTTCAATTCCCGCTGAAGTCACAAGTGTTTCAAGGGATTGAAAGTTTCTGATGGCGAGCTCGCGATCCCCGAGAGGTCCAAGTTTAATTGTATCATCAGAAGCGACCGACATCGTGAAGGACAGTTGGAAGCCTTTTTGTTTCTTCGTCAGCCACCAACTAAACCCCGGATCAGAGATATTGCACATCATTTCCTCATACATAGGGAAACGACGGTTATGAATCTGATCATGAATGATTTCCGCCTGAGAGGCCTCTTCAACAATGAAGAACTTCAAGCGATGACTCAAATCTTCTACTCCACCTTCTAAAAGGCGAAGGCTCGGGTAATCTTCCGGCTTTTCTAAAATCTGAATATAGTCTTGGCGGATGTTTTGCGAAACGAAGGTACGTACCACGAAAACCGATTTGGTTTTCTGAACGTGATAAATGATCCCCGGCCCTTCCGGAAACTCACTTCCCTCTTCTTGAGGAAGTTCTTCCTGGAAATACCCTTGCATCTCTTCAATAGAGACAGGATCCATCAACTCCCGGTCGGAACCGAAGTTTGTGTCAAAATGCTTGAACGTTTCGTTCACTAAAAGTTCGATCTCATCCATGAAGACCTCACAGTAAGTACATTAGTATTTGAACCAAAATAATGATGATCATCGGAGAAGGATCAAGCGGAATGTCCTTCGGAAGCATTTCACGAATGGGTCTCTGAGGAGCATCTGCAATTTTATGCAGGATCTGCGCCCACTGCTGACGACGTACATCTGGGAAGTAACTCAAGATGACATCGGCAATAATGATGTAAATGAAAAGCTGTAGTAAATGATGAATCATTACTTAACATTTTGAAGTGAAGAGAGAGGAATGAAAAGAAAAAAGATGAGAGAGTTTTCTCTCTCATCTTCGTTATTCGAATTTGTAGTTTGCCATGATCGAAGCGATCGCGAAGAGAACCAAAGATGCGAAGTAGGCCGGCTTTCCATATTTTGGAAAACGACGAGCAACAACTGCGCCACCGATACCGATAATAAACCAAATTCCCATCTTCACTTGAACCCAAAGTGGCCAGCCACCAGTGTGACCGATTCCCATACGGGCCATCAGTCCCATGCCACCTACCAGAGTGAAAAGGGTCGCAATTCCAGTTAAAATCTTGATGTGTCTGGCGGTTCCGCCATAAAAACTGATCGCAAGTCCTGTGAACAAGATCACAATCGATGTTAGGTGAATAATTTTATAATTTTCGTAAGTAATCACTGTTTCTCCTCTTAAAGCGCTTTCAATACTTCTTTAAATAATGTCCAAAAAGTTTCAACCGATGGGATGTGGACTCTTTCCTGCGGTGAATGGGCACCCATGATCGTTGGACCAAATGAGACCGCATCGATCGGGCCAATTTTATCTCTTAAAATCCCACACTCAAGGCCCGCGTGAATGGCAGTGACCTTGGCCTTTTTCTGGAAAAGGGCCTGGTATTTATCCGCTACGAGGTCCAAAAGTTTGTTCTCACGAACCGGTTTCCAGCTCGGATACTCGCCATTTTTTGAAAATTCGAGACCAAAACCCAGTGCCAGTGCTTGAACCTGATTTTCTAGACCCACGCACTCTCCGCGATCGAAGAATCGAAGTGAACTTTGAAGATAGAATTGTCCGCGAACCATAAGAGAGATTGCAAGGTTGTTACTAAGTGAAACGAGTTCCTTATTGCTTGCCAGATCATAAGCATGAGCGCCATGAGGGAAGGCCACCAGGAAACTTAACAGAAGCTTAAGATCATGAGCATCCACTACTTCTGAGATCGCTTCAACTTCTTCAACTTTAGTGAAGAAACCACGATCATTTTCCGGCATGAAAGCACGCCATCGGCCCTCAACTTTTTTCGCCACTTCTTCTGCTGCTTTGGCGTCTTTTAAAACCACCAAGGCAAAAGCATCACGCGGAATAATATTGTGGGCCTTGCCACCTCTCCACTCTGAAAGCTCGAATGAATCGGCCGGAATTGAGGTGATCCAATCCATCAAAAACTTAATGGCATTTCCTCTTTGTTCGTGAATATCCACGCCAGAGTGACCACCAAGGAATCCACCAACTGTTAGTTTGTAGCTCTTGCCTTTAAGTTTTGCAGGAACCATTTTCACAGTTTTCTTGAATTCGTAATCGATACCACCAGCACAACCAATATAAAGACTGCCCCACTCTTCTGTGTCGAGGTTCAGCATCTTTTTACCTTTAAGGTAGTTGGCATCAACTCCCCAAGCACCTTTTAAACCAGTCTCTTCATCAATCGTGAAAAGAAGTTCAAGTGGCGGGTGAGAAACTGTCTTGTCATACATAAGAGCGAGAGCGGCGGCACAACCGATGCCATTATCAGCACCAAGAGTTGTACGATCTGCTTTGATCCAATCTCCTTCTCTGAAAGTGATGATAGGATCTTGAGCGAAGTTGATATTTCTATCCGGAGTTGCGTCCGTCACCATGTCCATGTGATTTTGAATGATCACAGTTTCATGATTTTCATAACCAACTGTGGCCGGAACATAAACAATCACATTCCCCACTTCATCTGTGTGAGTTTTAAGTTTTAAAGTTTCCGCTTCTTTCAAAATAAATTCACGGAACTTGTCTTCCTTGCGAGAAGGTCTAGGTAATTGATTGATGGTGTGGAAAAGACTCCAAAGGGCCTTTGGTTCGGCCGGAAAATGCTCTGGGATATACATGCTCTACCTCCCGATAAGTCAGTAATTTTTATAGTCTTTTACCCCCAGCTTCCCCCTTTGTCAGCTGTGAGAATTGACAATCTGCCCAATCAATTTTAAAAGGAGGCACTTTTATGTAAAAAATTGGAGGTTTCCGTGAAACTTAAGACTCTTGTTGTAGCTGCGCTCATGGCCCTTTTCACAAGTTCTGCTTTCGCTCAATGGTTCCCAGGAATCGTTCAGGTTTCAGTTCTTCCAGGACAAGTTGCTTTTGTAGTTTCGAACCCGCATCCTCAACCGATTATCTGTAGTGGCCAGGTTTATGGTCAGACTGTTTACGGACAAGTTTTTACAACTTTCTTCATTGAACAAGTTCTTCCAATTGGTGGCTACCGTTATGCATACGTGAACGCAATTCCATATGCTCCCTTCGCTCGTGGATGGGCAAACATCAACTGTCGTTTTACGGTTTGGCCTTATTAAGAATCAAACAAATTTTTTTCATTGAAGGCCCTCGAAAGAGGGCCTTTTTATTTTAATTTTTCTTGAGTGTGCATCGTTTGTTGGTCTTGTTATAAGCGCCCTCCAAACTTTTTTAAACACACACAGGAGTTCTCATGAAACTAAAAGTTTTAGTTGTTGCCGCTGCACTTTCACTCTCAACTGGAGCATTCGCTCAAGCCTTTGCAAACGCTCAGATGTTTGTTAATCCAACTGTTGCTATTGCTCGTATTTACAATGTTTGGGGTCGCCCAGTTCTTTGCGAAGGACGTGTAATTGGTCTAACTGCTCAGTTCCCAATCTTCGCTAACTTCAGAGATGTTATTCCTGCTGGTCAGTACCGTGAGGCCTATGTTTATACAAACGCCTACAACCCATTCATTAACGCGAGCTCAGAAATCTACTGTCAGTAAAAATAAAAAAGGCCCTCTTTCGAGGGCCTTCTATTCAAAAAATCTTTGAAAATTTCTTAGTTTAGACCTTTATCCAGAACGATATCGTCCGCAGTCCCGCTGTAATAATAAACGAAATTATATCCAGCTTCTGAAAGATCATTTGCAGCTTTTGCTGGAGCATCGTCGCCTTTTTGAAGGCTATAAAGAACTACGTTCTGGTTTTTATTTGGGAATTTTGAAGAGAACTCGCTCATAAAATTAGAGCTGTAGTTCATGTGCTCAACGTCCTTATACTGAACCGGAGTGCGGTCAGCAGGAAGAAGATCGACGAAAACAAAGTTAAGACGGTCTTCAAGACGTTGTTTAAAAGCTTCGCGAGGAATTTCGTATTTCATAAGTACCTTTCATTGACAGTTTTGGACCCTTTAAAGATACTGCGAACTCACCAAAAAGTTTAGATTTTTTTCTTCGATGAGGCCGCGTCATATGGACCAAAAAGTGAACTTTCTACCTGTCAGTTCGCACCTAAATTGGGACGAATACTTCATGTTTCAAGCGATGATGGCATCGTTTAAAAGCAAAGACCCGAATACTAAAGTCGGATGTGTCTTCGTGGACGACAATAACCATCAGCTATCCATGGGTTACAACGGTCAAATTGCCGGAATAGATGAAACTCAAATTCCGTGGGGAAATGTTAAATCTGTCCCGCTTGATCAACAAAAATACGCTTATGTCGTGCACTCGGAGGCAAATGCTATTCTTCACGCGAAAGCGGACCTTGCCCATTCTCGTTGTTACGTGACTCTTTTCCCATGTCACGAATGCGCAAAAATGATCGCAACGGTTAAAGTAAAAGAAGTGATTTACCTTTCGGACAAATATCAGGACACGGTTGAGAATGCCATCGCCAAGAAAATCTTTGATATGTCGGGTGTAAAATATCGTGAAATGAAAATCCGTAAGGACATTGTGAACGATCTCTTTAAATACTTTGAGACAGTTATTCCTTAAATAGGAATAAATCATCACCAATTTTTTCGGGCCCGGTCATTTTCATCAACTGGGCCAAAAACTCAAAAGACTTCTGATTAAAAAATTGAACATGGGTAATGTCCCGTTTGTAAAACCAGTTAGGAAACTGACTTTTTTGCGGATACATTTTTGTTTTAATAAATATTTTCCCTGCGGGATTTAAGATTGAACTTAATCGCTTCATGACTGTCTCCGGTTCACCCAGATGTTCAATCACTTCGGATAAAATAATAAAATCGTACTTCTTGTCCCAGATACTTTGATCCGGATGATAATAGAGATCAAATGAATCGACTGAGTGGCCCCTTTGTTCAAAAAAGCTCCCAAGAATTTTGGTGGCCCCACATCCAAAGTCCAACCCTCTCTCACTTTTTAAAAGATGAGGCAGGACTTCCTGAGAAATATTTTGGAGATAATGGTGATAACCCGGATCTTGATCAGAATTTTGATGGGAGTCGTAGCGCTTTTTTTCTTCGGTTGGTGAAATCAAGGCCTCGCGAGGAACAAACACCAGCTCACAGTTTCCACATAAATAGTAAGAACGAATTTTGTCCTGATCAAAGATCGTGCTGCTTTGGTGCTGGCACAGCGGACAGGTCATTCTTTTTCTTTATCGCCGGCCTTAATCCAGGCCGTTACTGAAAGTTTCAGGGCCTGATCAACTGGCATATCTACTTTCTTCACTTTTTCACGCTCAATCAGGATCGTAATCCCGCCCAGCATGTAGCTAAGGGGAATATAAACAGAAATAAGTCCTGAACCTGGCAGCTCTTCCGAAAGATCTTCGCGAGTCACCAAACCCAGAACATCCACACCCATGGCGGGCATCGGAACCAAAACCACTCTTTGCGGTTTATTTTTATCTGAACGACCCGGAATGAGGGCCATCAAATCTTTTAGAGGATTGTAGATCACTTTAATCAGCGGAACTTTCTCCATGGTGTTGGTTAACCATGAGAAAAACTGACCTGTGATGTAATTGTTGACCAATAAACCAACTAAAAAAATCAGGGCAACGGTTACAACAATACCAAGCCCAGGAATATACAGCCATTGTCCCAGCAAATACTCGAGGGTCGATCCGAAAATCGACTCAACTTTTTCAATTGCCCAAAAGAGTAAGTAAAAAGTCAGAGTAATAGGAAGAAGAACAATGAGGCCTTTAAAAAAAATCTGATTTAGGTATTTCATGGAAGAAGGATTATCCGCTATGCTGTTTTTACAAAGAATAGCATAGGCGCGCTCGATGAGCAAAACGGCATCTGTCTCCACAAAAGAACATGTTCGGGCCTCTTTTAAGGACGCCACTTTCACAAGCCTTAACATCGGCATGTGTGAAAGTTATTTTTGTGCTTATATGCTCGCCCTGGGCATTCCGGGAGTCATCGCCGGACTCGGAACAGTCATCCCACAATTTATTGGGGTCATCTTCCAGCTCTTTTCTATTAGAAGTTTCTTTACACGCTTCTCTTTAAAGAAAAGGCTGATGCTTTTTTTAACTCTTCAGGCCTTTTCTATGGTCCCGTTGATCATGGCGGGAATCTTTAAGATTAATTCGCCAGTATTCATCATCAGTATCCTGGGCATCTACTGGGCCTGTTTGCTTTCTTTGAACCCACCTTGGAACAGATTAATGGGTCACACCATCCCGACCCGCTTTCGCCTTCGATTTTTTTCCATCCGAAGTCAATTTTCTCAGTTCTCTGTGTTCGTGGGCCTCATCACTAGTGGCCTGATCCTTTACTGGGCCCGAGGTCATGGGCTTGAGATGCCATTTTATGTTGGCATTTTTATCATTGGCTTCGGATTGAAGTGCCTTTCATGGTTTCAAATCAAAAATCATCACATCGATTACACTTTAGAACCCGGATCGGAGCCGCGACTTAGGCTGCGCGACTTCTTAAAGCGCCTTCGTCAAACCGATCAGGGCAAACTCATCACCTTTTTGTTTCTCTTTTACGTTTCTGTGTACTTTGCTGCCCCCTACTTCAACCCTTTCATGCTGAAGAGGCTCCAATTTAACTATCTGGAGTACATGGCGATCACTTCCATTTCTTATTTCGGCCGGGTTCTGATGTTCCGGATCCTTCAAAAGAAGGCAAAGGCCCGTCATGTGGACAAAATTCTCCTGTTTTCAACGATTGGAATCTCAACATCGCCACTTTTGTGGGCACTTTCACAGAACTACTGGTGGATTGCGGGGGTGGAATTCATGTCAGGATGTTATTGGGCGGGGTTTGAACTCTCCACCATCCTCCTTTATTTCCAAAAGATCGATGATCGGGAACGAACCAGTGTAATTACCTACATTGCCCTCCTTAATACCACCGGGATGCTACTCGGTTCATTACTTGGGGCGAGCTTCATGAAAGTTTTGCCGCCTGGTTGGGATCAGTACCTCACCTTGTTTACCGTCGCGACCTTATTAAGAATCGGCCTAGTGATGTTTGCACCACAGGTAAATTTCAAGGGCCAGATACCAAAACTTATCGCCTCAAGAAGAGTTCTAAATGTGATGGTTCCATCAGGACTATTATCGCGACCGTTGTTAGAAAAATCGAAGAAGAAAAAGAAGTAAGAGAAATGTGATTTTCAGAGGGAAAATGGGCAAAAAAAAAGCCACCCGAAGGTGGCTTTTAGCAAGTCGAATTACTTCTTCTTAGCTGCTTTTTTTGTAGCTTTTTTTGCTACTTTTTTTGTTGCTTTCTTAGCTACTTTCTTAGTTGCTTTTTTTGTAGCTTTTTTTGCTGCTTTCTTAGCCATAATTTCCTCCCAGGAAATAGTTGGTTAACATTAATTGACCTTTCTTATTTAAAGCTTAATCAGATTTTTTACTTAACGCAAATAAAAAATACAAATTTTATTCAACTGATACTTTTTTTTATTCAATTGGTGGGTGCTGATGGTTTTTTTGACGGCCTTCATGCACTTCAATTGTTGTTTCAATTGTTATGCATGAAGGATCGGAAGGTTTAAAAAAGATATTTAGGAAAAAATGAAATCGAGTTCATCGTTTTTAACTTCAACGATGACCTTGCCACCTTTTTCGAGCTTACCAAAAAGGATCTCATGGGCCAAAGGCTTCTTGATCTTCTCATTGATAAGACGAGCAATTGGTCTCGCTCCAAGCTTATCATCGTAACCGTTCTTCGATAGCCAAGCCTTGGCTTTTTCAGAGACTTCGAGCTCTACTTTTTTCTCAACCAACTGGTTCTCAAGCTCCATCAAGAACTTCGAAACCACCATCTCGATGTTCTTATTATCGAGCTTGTTGAAGCTGATCACAGCATCCAGACGGTTTCTGAACTCAGGGGTGAAATAATTTTTAATGGCCTGGTCGCGCTTAGAGGAATTTATTTCCCCATCGCTCAATACTTTGGCACCCAGACCGATTGATCCGGCGTCCATTTCTTTAGCACCAGCATTTGAAGTCATGATCAGGACCACATTTCTGAAATCAGAGGTGCGGCCGTTGGAGTCAGTCAGCGCTCCATGGTCCATAACTTGCAATAGGATGTTGAAAACGTCCGGATGGGCCTTCTCAATCTCATCTAATAACAGAACTGAGTATGGGGTCTTGTTGATGGCGTCGGTTAAAACTCCACCCTGTTCAAAGCCCACATAACCCGGAGGCGCCCCGATTAATTTAGAGACCGTATGTTTCTCCATGAACTCAGACATATCGATGCGGACGAAATTAATGCCCATAATATGTGCCAGTTGTTTCGCAAGTTCGGTCTTACCAACACCAGTTGGACCGGTGAAAAGGAAGCTCGCGATCGGCTTATCAACATTACCAAGGCCCGATCTGTTCAAGATAATCGCATTTGAGACCTTATCGATGGCCTGATCTTGACCATAGATCATCATTTTCAGATCACGATCAAGATAACGAAGCTTCTCTTTTTCGTTCATTGAGATAGATTTCTGCGGAATTCGCGCGATCTTCGAAATAATGAACTCAATATCCTGAAGATTGACCTCTGAACCTGTTCCACGATCCGGTTTCAAGCGGATGTAGGCACCTACTTCATCGATCACATCAATGGCCTTATCAGGCAGTTTTCTGTCGGCCACGTGCTTGTGTGACAGCTCAACTGCTGCACGAATAACTTGGTCTGGATACGTTACCTGATGGTGCTCCTCAAATTTCGATTTAAGACCTGATAAAATCTGAATCGAGTCTTCAATTGAAGGTTCAAGCACATCAATTTTCTGGAATCGACGATTGAGGGCCTGATCTTTCTCAAAATATTTGCGGTATTCATCAAAAGTGGTCGACCCCATACAACGGATCTGACCTTTTGAAAGGGCCGGTTTCAATAAGTTTGAAGCATCCAAGCTTCCACCTGAAGTGGCACCAGCACCAATGATGGTGTGAATTTCGTCGATAAAGAGAATTGACCCTTTTTCTTCATTTTCTTTTTCCAGGGCCTGAAGAACTAACTTTAAACGTTCCTCAAAGTCCCCGCGGAACTTAGTACCCGCCAAAAGTGAGGCCATATCAAGTGCGTAGACTGTGGTATTGGCCAGGGCACTTGGTACTCTATTTTCAACAATTGCTTTGGCGAGACCTTCTGCAATGGCAGTTTTACCAACACCGGAGTCCCCCACCAGAATTGGATTGTTTTTACGGCGACGACAAAGAATCTGAATGATTCGTTGAATTTCATCCTCACGTCCAATTATTGGATCGATCTTACCCTGGCGGGCAAGATTATTTAGATTGGTTGTGAATTCACTAAGGGCCTTCTCATACTTTTCTTCTTTGCGAAAAGTTTCGCCCGGAGCTTCGATAGTTGATTCTTCCTGAGAATTTACCGGACGGTCAGTTGAATGGGCGATTTTCTCAACCACATCAATTCTTGTTACACCCTGGCGCTCAAGGAAATAAGTGGCATGAGATTCTTTTTCACTAAACATCGCCACTAAAAGGTTAATGGCCTGGATTGATTTCTTACCAGAGCTTTGAATGTGGATGGCCGCACGCTGGATCACGCGCTGAAGGCTCAAAGAAATCTCTGGTTGATAAAGAATTCCATTATCTTTAGCGATATCGCGAAGCTGTTCATTACCAAACTGCTTGCGGTTTAATTCCTGAATTTCTTCTTCACTTAATAATGAGAAGTTTGAATCTTCATCCAGAAACCCCGATAGATCTTTTTTAAGGTCACCAAGATTGGCACCACAATCTACCAGTATTTCTATCACCGTTTCATCTTCGAGCATTGAAAGGAGCACGTTCTCAAGGGTAAGAAACTCATGTTTCTTTTCATTTGCCCGGCGGATGGCCCGGTTTAATATCTGTTCTAATTTTTGGCTAATCATATTATTTTTCCTCTCACTCTCATTATACTAGAAGATGGTGACGGTTGGGAAAATGGCAAGGTAATGTAAGGAACTTTAATTAAGAATCACAAGGCTCAGTACTGCACTTTAATGGGTGACCATTTTCTCGGGCATACTTAGTTACTTTGGCAACTTTTGACTCGGCGACTTCGAATGTATACATGCCACAGATGGCAAATCCACGGGTATGAACTTCAAGCATAATTGCTTGAGCTTCATCCGAACTCTTACTGAAATATTTTTGCAGCACAAGAATCACAAATTCCATAGTGGTATAGTCATCATTATGCATGAGGACTTTATACTTACGGGGCGCTTGCAGCTTCTCTTTTTTGGCCGTTGCTACGCCGGATTGTTCATCTTTATCGGTTTCTGAAGACATAGGTATTCATCAGTTGTTAATATTGAGAGGATGCACCAAATCCCCATGAAAGGCAATACTGTGACAGCTGATCCAACCGCACTAAAAAATCGTCTCACTAAAAATGTGAAAAAATTAAAGTCTTATCTTAATAAAAACCAAATTGAAGCTTACCGGTTGTATAATAAAGATATTCCGGAATATCCCTATCTGATTGATGTTTACGGCAAACAGGCCGTTATTTATGAGCAAGGTAAAAAATTAAATGATGAGGAACAAGCAATTCGCGAAAATCACCAACGTGATATCGAAATTGCCATTGAAGAAGTTCTAAAAATTCCAAAAGCTGATCAGCATTTTAAAATTCGTGAGAAACAAAAAGGAAAAGAGCAGTATCAATCACTTGATGCGAAATCTACGGAGTTCTTTGAAGTGAAGGAACCACCTTTCAAGTTTCTCGTAAATCTTGAGCGCTACCTAGATACGGGTCTATTTCTCGACCATCGCCCTCTTCGCCAATATCTTTACAATAATTCTAAAGATAAAAGAGTATTGAATCTCTTTTGTTACACAGGTTCAATCAGCGTTGCTGCTGCTAAGGGCGGCGGTAAAGTTACATCTATTGATATGTCGAATACCTATTTAGATTGGGCCTATGAAAATTTCCTCATCAATGACCTTAATCCTAAGGAACATGTCTTTTATCAGGCCGATGTTCTAAAAGAACTTATTGTTCGCAAAGAGAAAGGTGAACTCTTTGATATCATCGTGCTGGATCCACCAAGCTTTTCAAACTCTAAGAGAATGGAAGAAGACCTGGATATCGAACGCGATCACCCGATCCTTATCCGCGATACGATGCAATTACTTGCTCCGGGTGGAACATTGTTCTTTTCTACTAATAAGAGAAAGTTTGAGCTTCACAGAATTATCGGCGACAACTATAAAGTAAAAGAAATCTCACAATGGACCATCCCTCAGGACTTCCACCAGAGCAATATCCACCGCGCTTTTACTATTGAACGTCACCAATCTTAACCAAAACTAATACCTACTATTAGACACACTTATTATTTTGCGATTTTCAGGGGGCCTCAGCCCCCTCAGAAACCTGTAATAAATACCCAAATTTCCACTGAAATCGCCCCGAGTACCGTAAAATTTTCCAAGTTTTCACAATTCATTGACCTAATGTTTCAAAAACTGATACAAGAGCCCAAATTTTTTTGATTCATACGAATGGATCACTAATTGGAATCAAATTAGGGGGCAATATGAAAAAGCTATTATTACTCGCGACTGTGGCCGTCTCTACTTCTCTTATGGCCGCTCCAAACATCCCGGCAAGCCAACAACTAGGCAACATCGAGATTCGCGAAATTTCTGCTGATCAATTCAAAGCATTCAATGGTGCCGGCATCCCAGCTGGTCTAAATAATCCAGGTCCTATTCCTGGTGGTTTCGTTGGCGGCGGTATCAACGGTGGTTTCACTGGTGGTGATCCGAACCAACCTCAGGGTGGCGCTCAAGGCGGCGGTCAAGGTGGTTATAACGGCGGTGGATACACTGGCGGTGGTTATTATAACGGTTCAGGCGACAGAATCGAAACTGCAGGTCGAGTGATTCAAACTGCTCGTGACTTCGTAGCTCTTGGTGAAGCGATCTACGAACTAGTTCAGAAAGGTAAACCAAAGAACCAAACTGAATACGCTCCAATCAGCGTTGTTCCTCGTGATCCAATGACAAAAGAATATGTAGATGTTTTCGATCTTGAAGGCTTCTCAATGCCGGTTGAAAAGAACTACGTTGCTAACATTACAAACAAGGCCGGAGCTCCTGCTGTAACATTCACATACAAAGTTATGTACTCTTACGGTGGTTCTTATAACGGTGCTGGTAAATACTTAACTAACGTTATCATCATCCCTGGTTCTGTTAAGACTCAATACGGTTGGGACTTCAACGCTACAATGAAACTTTCTGGTATGATGAACCACGGAACAAGAGCTGAACCAGTTGCAGGTATCATGGTTACTCTTAAGTACCAAATGAACTCTTGGTCTGCTGCTTACGAGCGTAACGACACAATTCACATCACTGGTAACGGTGAACTTAAGAGCTTCCTAGGTCAATAATCTCTCTAAAATTTGATTCGAAATATCAAGGCCACCTTCCCCGGGTGGCCTTTTTATTTTTAGAAGTAAAACATCACGCGAAGACCGAGATTCTGAACCCCGTCGATGAGATAGGTCTGCTGGTAAGCACCTACTCCGTATGTTCTTTCCGAGTATCTGATCTCATTAAAAAATCGAGAATCGTCCCAAGGGTATGCCCGCCATTCAAGGGCGGTCTGAAACTTTAAACGATCACTGAAATCAAAAATAAATCCCGCGTCTGCTCCGTAGGCAAATTTGCCCTGGTGGTACTTTTCACTTACGTACGAGGCCTCGCCGTGGGCAAGAACATAAGGGGAAACAATCGAAAACTGAGAGCTAATCCCGTAGCCTACTTGTAACCCTTGAGTGGAAAGATCATGCTGATCACGGCGTGTTTGCCACTGACCCAGCTTGGCCTTCCAGGAAGATACTTTGTTTAGGACGTTCCATTTCCCCAAAGTCATGACATCAATAAAAGAAAAATCCCGGAGCTGATGATTATTGCCATCAGTACGATAGATGGCCTTCACGACTTCCATACGGGTCGCAGGAGGGTAACCAATACTGTTGTCCAAGTAATCATGGAAAGCAAATCGCCATTCAAAATCAGCGAGATTCTTTCCTTCCTGATTTACACCAGTCACCATCAATCGTTTCTGGCCATGGCCCAAATGAGGGGGAGATTTTAATTTATCCGAATAATCTAGCTCGGAACTTCTAACAGGAATTTTAGAGCGTGCCACCAGTAGAGGTCGCTTGATACTTTGAGCACTCTCTTCACCCTTCAGAATTTCCTTCGCAAATTTATAATCCACTAAACTGATGGCCGTATCATAAATGAGCGCTTTCTTCGCAGGATCGGCTTCGATCACTTCTTTGTGATCATAAACCAGGTCAATGACGGATTGACGTTCACTCTTCTTTAAAAGATTTAACTGATGATAAAACTGAGTACTGGATGAAGGCCTGAAAGTAATCTTCTCGACCAGGTTTTCCGCCTCTAGGGCCTTGAGAGTTTCGGAAGGAATTGTGTACAGCCGAGGCATATGCCGATGAAGATTCAAAGATGGTCTGGCGGCTTCAAGAATACTTAGAACGTGATAAGAACAATTCTCAGTTAGAAAATAATAATCAAATCGTGTATGTCCAAGCTCCCAGATATGATCCACCATAAGATCAATTTCATCTTGGGTAAGGTCTAATTGATAACTCCAAAGATCACGCGTTTCAAAGTCGTTATACTCGCGAACTTTGTAATAATAAGGAATCGCATTGTAGTTTCCTGAGAAGAAACCGGTTAAACCGCCGATGGCGAAAAGAACAGGATTTGCATCTCCGGTGAGTGCTCCGTAATTGATTCCAGTGTCCAATAATTCTGTTGAAGAAGAGTCCTGGTTTCTTTCACTGTAAGACTGTTTTCCCAGACGGATGAATGTATGCCCGAAACTTGAACCTGGATTGTTGAGATAATATGAGGAAAAAACCACAGAAACCGATTTGGCCGCAAGACGATTTACAAAGGTTTTATACTCCTTACATTCTACAATTGGCCCAGGAACAGACCTATGTTTCTTGAGCCATCTGACTCGCGCTGGGAAACGGCAAAAAACATTTTTTTTAGGATCTGGATCCTGAAAGTCTACACTTTTTACCAGAGCTTTAAGTTCATTTTCAGGACTGTATTTACCTTCATGGCTGGCAAAAAAACTTTGGTCATCTGCTTCGGACTCATAACCGAAAAGCGTTTCCCGGTAATCACCTAAGCGGAGCCATTGAGGATCTTGCCAATTTTGAGCAAGAGCGTGCAGGGAGCAAAAAAAAAGGACACCCGTAAGGGTGCCCTTCTTCATAAGAGACTTATAGAGCATGAGTACAAGTAGAATTCAGAGAAGCTGAATCTTCAATCACTTTATTCACGTTAACCATAACATGAGTAGCATTTTCTTTAGCTGGAGTGATCATCTCGTAGTTAGATTTCATTTCAGTTGCAAAAGCATCTGTATCACAACCGTAGAATTTCGAAAGTGTGTTCAGAGTATCGCCCTGACCTTTCGCCATGTCTGTAACTAGCGAAGCATAATTTGCTTCAATGTAGTTTTTAATCATTGCTGTTTGTTCAGAAGCAGTTACACAGTTTGATGTTCCTGAAGAGATACCAAAAGTTTGAGTTCCTGATGTGCCGTTTGTAGTAGCAGCTAGAACCTGGTTACCTTCTTTGCCCATCATTTGAGAACCCCAACCGCAACCGGCCATACCATATGGTTTTGCTGCAAGTGCAATTGAACTCATAAGAATTGCAGAAATTACAAGAATGAATTTCATATATCTTTGTCCTTAAATTATAGTTTACAGTTTTCAACAAGGTAACGATCAGAAGTTACAGTGTTGTACATATTGTCAGAAACTTTCATGTCTTCTTTTGAAGCGAAAATTGACTCGTAACGAGACTGAAGTTTTGAACCAAGATAAGCTGAATCTTTACAGCCCATGATGTTTGACATGGTAACGATTGTTTCGCCGTTTGATTTAGCGATGTCGTTTGCAAGAGCTTCACGGTTTGCAGCAATGAACTTATCCATGTTCTTTTTAACTTCTGCAGAAGTTTCAGATTTTTCTTGAACACAATTTGAAGTTCCCGAAGACATACCAAAAGTATTATTACCGTATGTGCTGTTAGTTGTAGCAGCCAGAATTTGTCCGCCGCGGCTCTCAGATTCGCCAAATAATACAGAGCCTAATCCACAACCGGCCATTCCATAATAGCCGGAATCTGCCTTATCAACAGCAGCGCCAATCAAACCTTTATTTTTCTTTTTTGCCTGTTGCTGAGACTGCTTGGGTTGTTGTGGCTTTTTCGTTTGAGCAAACGCAGACATCGACACGCACAACGCGATACCGATTACGAGTAATCGTTTCAAAACTTCCTCCTTGAAGGTAAATAATCTGTAACTAAAAGCTTAAGGAGGAATTAAGATTTTGCAAACTTAAGTTAGTGGTATTTATCTTCCTCATGATAGGGGCACTTTCACGGCCAATTGATAAGGCCATCTTAATCTACTTCCGAATTTGCACCGGCATTCTGATGTCTCAGGAACTCATTAATAGTCTGATCATTGGAAAATATCGCGAATATACTGATCCCCAATTTCATTTTTCCTACCAGTTTTTCGAATGGGTAAAACCATGGCCCTATCATGGTATGATCCTTCAATATTTGGTCACAATATTCGCTGGGTTTATGGTGGCCGCTGGAATTGGTTATCGCTTTTTTGCCATCGTACTTTTTCTTGGAAACACTTCATTCTTTTTAATGGAAATGTCGGAATACATTAACCATCACTATCTCTACTGTCTCTTGAGTTTTTGGATGATCTTTCTTCCTTTGAAAAATGACGGTAAATCAACTGCTCCGGCCTGGGCGCTCTATTTAATTCTTTTCCATATGGCACTCGCCTATTTCTTTGGAGGAATTGCAAAGCTAAATTCAGATTGGTTAAACGGAACACCGATGGATTTATTTTTGGCAGCAAGAGCAAATTATCCATTGGGATTTCTCTATTCTCAGAGCTGGGCACCGTTATTTTTTAGTTATGGCGGGGTCGCCTTTGATCTTTTAATCGTACCAATGATGATTTTTCCGAGAACGAGAAAAATTGGTCTCGCTGCTTCTGTTGTTTTCCATTTATCAAATGTCATGATGTTCGGACTTGCAACTTTTCCGTGGTTCTCGCTACTTCTCACAAGTATGTTCTTTGATCCCTCATGGCCTAGAAAAATTCCGTACCTCAATCAATTTATCGCACCTAAAAAAGATGAAGCGGTAAAACCAATTGGTCCTGTGTTGGCAGGACTTTTGGCAATCTATGCCCTCGTTCACGTTACTCTCCCCCTTCGTCATTTTGTGCTTTATCCAGAAAGTCCAAATTGGAGCGAAGAAGGACACATGTTCTCGTGGAGAATGATGCTTCGATCGAAATCCGGGAATGTGTATTTCACAGTAATGAGTGGGGATAAGAAATTAATTATTTCTCCCAAGGAATATCTTACTCAGAGGCAAATCAATGATCTCTTAGGTAATCCGGAGATGATTCTTCAATTCTCCCACTTTTTGCGCGATCGTTTTCAAATGGAATGGAAAATGCCGGTAGAAGTGTATGCCTCTTCAAGAGTGAGTTTAAACGGAAGACCGGCAGTTGAGATCATTAAACCGGGAACGAATTTGGCAAAGATTGAACGATCAGTGAAGGCCTATGACTGGATCATGCCTTTGAATCAAGAACTTCTAAGCTCAAGTGATGAAGGTCAGAAGCGATAAGTTCAGCGACCAACACTTGCTTAAAATAAAAAGGGCCCTCTTTCGAGGGCCCTAGTCATTCATAAACAGCGGAATGGGAATTTTTAAAGTTTATTAAACTTTGAAGCCTTTAAGCTTATCAGCAAGTGTAGAAGGCTGAGCAATTTCTGCTTTATAGCTAGATTTGTACTCGCCTGAAGCTACCGCTTTCATAGAAAGGGCGATCTTCTTAGCTTGCTTATCGATAGAGATAACGATTGCCTTAACTTTGTCACCTTTAGCAACTTTGTCAGACGGCTTCTCTACGCGCTCTTCAGAGATTTCAGAGATGTGAACTAGGCCTTCGATACCTGTCTCAAGTTCAACGAATACGCCGAACTCAGTGATACGAACAGCTTCACCTTCAACAGCTGAACCTACTGGCATACGCTCTTCGATACGCTTCCAAGGATCTTCCTCAAGTTGCTTAAGACCTAGACAGAATTTTTGGTTTTCTTTGTCTACAGTTACAACAGCAGCTTTAACTTTCTGGCCAACTTTGAACTCTTCAGAAGGGTTCACGTTTTTCTTAGTCCAAGAAAGGTCAGATACGTGAATTAGAGCATCTACTTCTTCGCCAAGGTCAAGGAATAGACCGAAATCTACGATTGCCTTAACTGTACCTTCAACAACTTTACCAACAGTATATTTGTTAGCTAGATCGTCCCAAGGATTTGGCATAAGTTGCTTAAGACCAAGAGAGATTCTCTTGTTCTCAACGTCTACTTCAAGAACAACAGCTTCAACTTTTTCACCTACGTTGTAAGTTTTGTTTGTAGCTTTTTTGTTCGTCCAGCTCATTTCTGAAACGTGGATTAGACCTTCGATACCGTCAGAAAGCTCAACGAAGATACCGTAGTCTTTAACAGATACGATTTCTCCAGATACTTTTGAACCTGGCATATACTTATCTTTAGCAGATTCCCAAGGGTTAGCTTGAACTTGCTTAAGACCTAGAGATACGCGCTCTTTAGAAGCGTCATACTTAAGGATTTTAACATCTACTTCATCACCAACGTTAAGAAGGTTAGAAGGATGCTTCACGCGGCCCCAAGACATATCTGTGATATGTAGTAGACCATCAACACCACCAAGATCGATGAACGCACCGTAATCAGTAATGTTCTTCACAATACCTTTCACGATCATGCCTTCTTGGATCTGAGTAAGTGTCTCATCTCTCATCTTACCGCGCTCTTCAGCTAGAATTGCACGACGAGAAAGAACGATGTTTCCACGTTTCTTGTTGAACTTAATAACTTTGAATTCCATTGTTTTACCAATGTACTTATCAAGGTTCTTAACAGGACGGATATCGATTTGCGAACCAGGAAGGAACGCTTTAACACCGATATCAACAGAAAGACCGCCCTTAACTTTTGCGATAACAGTACCTTCAACAGGCTCACCTTTTTCGCAAGCTTCTGAGATTTTATCCCAAGCTTTAAGGATTTCAGCTTTGTCTTTAGAGAGAACTAGGTTCCCCATTTGAGACTCAAGCTTCTCAAGATAAACTTGGATTTCATCTCCAACTTTAACTTTCATTGTACCGTCGTAGTTACGGAATTCGCGAGCAAGTACAAGACCTTCTTGCTTATATCCGATGTCGACAGTTACGAATTCGTCGTTCATAGCAACTACGCGGCCCATGAAAACTTCGCCTTCAGCAAAGTTTTTAGCGCCAGCAGAGTTGATCATCTCGCTGAATTCAGTTTTAGCTTTTTGTTCTGGAACGTCTCCCATTTCGAAGTCGAACCCTTTGATCCAAGCTGGGATTTCAAAGTTAGTTTTAGAGGCAGTTTTTGTGGTGGCCATAATTATAGCCCCCCTTTTTAGACATTAATTCTCCTACTGGAGAGCGGTAAATATAAGTGAGAGACCCCAAAAAAGCAAATAATTCGAATGACTTATCCCTCTTCCATCGCTCAGGCTAGCTGGCTGAGCCTAGTTTCAGGTAGTTATAGGGGTGAAATGATCAATTTTTACACAGCTCCTTGAAGCATGTGTTCCTTTTGATCAGTCAGAACCATCCAAGTTCCTAAAAATCTTATCTACTGGTTGGCACTCATTCTGCAGATGAGGGGCGCAGGAGATTTAAAATGAAGCATCTATTCGCCAGTATTCTAGTGCTAACATTTTCTATTTTTGCTCATGCTACTGATGAGGCCTGCATGAATAGAATTAGAGAGCTTATCAAAACAGATAGCGAAAAATACTTATTTGAAAATAGGCCTGAGGTACTAGGCGTATTTAATATTAATTGTTCTTCGAATGAATTTGGAGAAAGCATTGTTAATAACGGAGCTGTTATTTTCGTTCATGAAGCCGCTCATTTCGAAGACCTCGATCTTGATCTATCCGGAACCAGCTCTAAAGAAACTAATATTTATACTGTTAACAACGAACATATTGGCACGGTTAAGAATGTGACAGAATTGCCGATAGTCAGAGAAATCGTGACTCCTTATTTGCAGGCCAAGAGACCTTATCTTTTAAGTAATGAGGTTTTTATGCACTTGCATGGCATCTACTTGGCAGCAGATGATTCAATGGCGGCAGAATTTATTACAGGAATAGCTACAGAGCTCAATGCGTATACACATGGTTCTGTTATCCAGGCCAGAATGCAGGCACTTATTCCTCAGAAGCTCATCGTTCGCAATGGAGAACATGAATATCAATTAGAAAATCCTTTAAAAAACAAAATTACTCAACTGGATGGCATTCTTTACTTTATCTACAACATGAATCTCTATTTAAAAGTTATCAAAGCTGAGCGACCTGAAATCTGGAAAGAATTTGATATTGATCAAAATAGAGTTTTCTTAGATAAGTTGCTGTCCTCATCTTTGGGAGTTCTAAAAGATTTAGATCATTGCTCTCTCAGTAAATCGAAAGAAAATTCGAATCTAGAGTTCTATATCGAAGAACTTAAAAAAGAAGATTTGAGTGTTTTAAAAGAAATCTTAGGGGACGACAAAATAGCAGATCTAGTCTGCTCACACAAAGAGGATTTGAGTGTTTTAAAAGACATCTTAGGAGACAACAAAACAGCAGATCTAGTCTGCTCACACTAAGCCAGCTTCTTTTGCTTTTGGGTATATCTCAAACGTTGCGTATAAAGCTTTTCATAATGAGCGTAGAGTTCCTCGGCGTAGCGCTCGAAATGGTGCTGTTCCTGAAGCTCCAGTTCGACCCCGTTAAGTTCCTCTAAGTAGTTAGGATAATTGGTGAGAATCTTGATCATTTTGTCCCGAAGCTCCCTTCCGTCCTCAGGATGGTAGGTCTCTCCGAATTTCCCCTGCTTCACCAGATGGTGGCGGGTCGATGTCCGAGGCAGAAGGACCGGGGTCTGAGTTACCAGGGCATAGAGGTCCTGATCTGAGAAAAGTTCGTGCATCGGAAGACCCACGAAAATATCACAGTCCTGGAAGCTCGAAGATGCCAGAGGTCGGGTCTCAAAACTAATGTGCATTTCGAGATGGCGCTCAAGAATCATGCGCTTCAGACCATCATATATAGGATGGGTGTACCAGGAGATATCAGTTAAAAAAGTGAAGATCAGACGCTGCTTAAAATTCAGCTCACTCAGGTGATGGAGCAGTGGCGGAATCGCATCCACAAATAGTCTTAGATTTTTTAGATCATCCTCTGTGCGAGGAATGAAGGTCATGATCTTTTTCTTCTCATCTGCGTGAACAGAGCGAATGATCTTGGCCGGGAAATCAATCCCTGCTCCCGTCACATGAATCTTTCTTGGATTCACCGGAAGGTTCTCTGCCGCGAGTTCTCGAATATTGGGAGAGAAAGTAAAAATAGAATCCGTCCGGGAGATGAACCATCGATCGAAGATGCTGTTTTTCTTCCAGGGAATGTCTTCGTTAAAAGTAAATACCATTGGAATATGAGGCATGCCTTTTAAAATCATCCCTAGAGGCAGAAGTGAATCGTAGTTATACGAGTGAATGATATCCACTTGTTGCTTCTGAAGGATATGCTGAATCTGGAAATAAAAATTTAATTTCGGGCGCCAGCCATTCAAATCATTCTGAAAGTACAAACGAGGAATGTCTTCTTTCTCAGCTTCCCGATCTATCAAAGATTTTTCGTGACAAAGAATGAATGATGCCCCACCAATGTTACGAAAGTAGCTCGCGTCCGCGATACAACGGCGTTCAATTGTCCCCCACTCTTCAGAGAGACAAACATAAAGAATTGTAAGATCGGAGAGACGAACCTTTTCCCGCATTACTTATCCACAATATCGGCCGTGACCGAACCAATTTTAATTTTAGCCTGGGCCTTTAAAAGTGTGCGGTGCTGATCATCGCTGAACCAGAAATAGAGGTCACCACTCTTAAGTGTTTCACCGGTATATTTTGTAGTGGCGTGAACGCGAATGGCGTTCTTCTTGCCCTTTTCGGTTTCAAGTTTCTCTCGCCCTTCAACCACTGATTTTAAAACCAGTATTTTGGTCTTGTTGATGATTGGGATTTCATAAACGTCCCCATCTTTAAGCGGCAGCCCTTGATAGAAGTATAGAACTGAGAAAGGATCGATACTGAAGAATGGAATATATTTTTCCTGCTTCTTGTCCTTCACGTCTCCATTGGATTTTTTCTGATGATAAAACCAGAATGTTTTGAATTGTTCGCGATCGTGAAGTTGAAGATCGTCTACGTCTTGCTTTGTTTCTCTTTGAATCAGACTGTATTTCGTGGAAAGAAATTGATCAGTCGTCACATAAGTATCAACAGTATCATCCAATTCATAGATGTTGCTATAGAAGGGAGCTGACTTGAAGCGAGCATGAAAATGCCAGACTTCTTTGTTATTCATCATCTCCTTGCCCTTATTCAAGACCATGATTTTACCAACGGTCATACCAAGGTAATGAATATCAAGATACGTTTTCTCATTCACAAAATGATTTGGTTTATACAAATCCCAGACCTTCTTCGCCTTCTCATTTAGCGTGAGTAATTCAGGGGGATAGTCTTGAGGAAGAGATTTTACTTTTGCTTTTTCGACAACTGGTTTGGCCGGGGCCTTTTCAGCCACTACCTTGGGAGCTGGAGTTTTTGATGCGCTCTTTTTTACTTCAGGTGATTTGGTAACAGGTTTTGAAGTCGCAACAGGAGCTACCGGTTTAGTTTCAAACTTTTCTAGTAACTTTTCCTCGGCCTTCGTTGTTTCAACTTTTGGCTGAGCTTCTTCAGTTGGTTTATTAATGTCTTTTTCGAAGTCTTTTTGCTTCCAAGTGGCGCAGCCACTGATTAAAAGAATCGACAACAATGCAATTTTCAAATCATGTCCTTCGTAAACTACTAATAAGATTGTAGTTTACTGGACCGGAGAATCAAGACGGAGAACTTTGCTGAGTGATTTAAGAAGCTCCGCTTCCCCACTCATGAACTCAACTTTTACCTTGGTGAAAAGAATGCGGCTGTCCAACGATACGCGCTTCATCTTAACCATGTCTTTTTCAGAGCAAAGAATCACTGCCGATTGTTGTGAGGCCTTAATTAGAAGTTCGTTAACGTCTTCAGGAGTAAAGAAATAGTGGTCCGGGAAGCTCACCTTTTCAGTGATTTCAACCCCAAAGCTCTCTAAATAGCGATAGAAAGAATCCGGACCTGCAATTGCGGTAACGGCAATCGCTCTCAGACCTTTTAGCTCGTGTATTGAGAAGATGTATTTATCATGCACGTCAAACACACCCAGGGGCTGATAACGAGTCAGCGCCAATGGCGGCCTGTGGTGGAAATGCTCTGAAAGAGTGCCAATCAATTTATCCAATTTCTCTTTGGTCACCATGTCAGCACGGGAAATGATAATCGCGTCTGCGTCTTTTAAGGCGGAAAGACCTTCTCTGAGGTAACCCAGAGGTGCAACTTTATACAGATTCAGTGCCATGGTGGCATCGAATAAAACCAGATTGAATGAACGGAAGATTTGCAGATGTTGAAAGCCGTCGTCCAAAAGAACGACATCCGGATGAACTTCAGAGAAATATTTCATCAGGTTTTCAGCGCGCTTCTTACCAACGATGACTGCACCTTTCTTCATCTTGTTTGAAATCATGAGTGGTTCGTCACCATAGTCGAATGGATTTAGACGGAACTTCTGACCTGATTTTAGTAGACCAGATGAGTGCTCAAGTTGCCCTTTGTATCCACGAGTAAGAACAACCGGAGTTAGACCATTCTCGATTAACCAGTCGGCGAGCCACACAATCGTAGGTGTTTTGCCGGTACCGCCGAAAGAAATATTTCCAACTGAAATGACAGGAACTTTGAAAGTTGCCTTCTTGAATACGCCATACTCATAGAATGAGCGACGAACACGGTAGACCCACTCCCAAAGCATACTGAGAGGAGTAAAGGCAGTGCCTTTAATCAGCGATTTTAATCGCACACGGTTCTTTTGGAGTGACTCATTCATGGATGACCCCGGCCATATATTCAGGGACCGAGAAATTTTCTCCGGAAAGAAGATTCTTCGTCTCTTTAAGGGTGGCCTTTAGCTCATTATAGACCTTTTCGTTCATAGTCCAAGTTCTAATTACCCGGGCCAGACGTTGTGGGTCGATCTGATGCTGTACATACTCAGGAAACACCATTTTCCCGTGAATAATATTCGTAAGGGAAATAGGGCCCTGATAATTGATGAAATTATAAAAAATAAATTCGTTAAGAAGTGAGGCACGATAACAAACCACAGTTGGTAGTTCGAAGAGGCCTGTACTTAGAGTTACTGTTCCACTTGCGGCAAGTGAAAAATGACACTCGCGCATAGCACGGGTCAAATCTTCTGATTCGTACCACACATCCACGTCTTTTTTGAAGTAATCATAGATCGCAGGATTTAAGTGATTCACTTTCACTAAGTGCACTTCAACCGGGAAACTCTCTTTCAAGATTCTCACTGTTTTCATGAACTCTGGGAGAAGTTCGTGCACTTCAAAACGACGGCTCCCAGGCAGAAGAAGAAGTTTTACTTTCTTCTGAATGCTATCGAACGGTTTGGCCGGGATTGAATTCAATTGATCTTTATAAGTCAGCATGAGCGGATGAGGGATCGACTTCACCTGCTCTACACCTCGCGAATGAAACCATTCTTTTTCGAAGGGAAGAATGGTGAAAAGCGTGTGAACCGTTTCAGCTAGAACCTGGGCACGGTGTGCTTTCCAGGCCCA
Source organism: Peredibacter starrii (assembly GCF_034259205.1). GTDB lineage: Bacteria > Bdellovibrionota > Bacteriovoracia > Bacteriovoracales > Bacteriovoracaceae > Peredibacter > Peredibacter starrii. The sequence goes on from NZ_CP139487.1 coordinate 3,686,692, forward strand.
TGCTTGGGGTGCAACGTAATAAAGGACCTTCACTCCACGCTTTTTAAGGCGCTTGGCGAGTCTCATGTTGAAGTCTTGAAAATCGATCAGAATCGCGGTCTTTGTTCCACGTCTCACCACTTCATTTTCAAGTTCTTTGAGAGCACGAAAATAGAAAGGAATTTTTCCGATGACTTCTGAGAAGCCCATGCTTGAGAAATCTCTCAAGTGATGAACAAGTTCCATTCCATGCTTTTTAAGATCATCGCCACCGACGCCATAGAACTGAACGTCCGGACAAAGCTTAGAAAGCTCCGGAAAAAAACTCATTGCATGTTCTTCACCGGATTTTTCACCGGCGATCAGAAGACAACTCTTAAGCAAGGTTTACCTGAACTTTAGAATTCGTTTCCATCGACTTAAGAGCGCTATCAACTAAATGAACGGCATTCATACCATCGTTAAGACCGATGATTGCTGGTTTATTTTGAAGAACTGACTCATAAAAGTGCTTATGCTCAAGAAGGAGGTGATCACGTTTTCCGTATCCCTCTTCTTTGACAAAAGTATCATCTGGAAATTTTGAATTAGTCGCATGGTGAATCTTATTTGTGAATAGATCCACAGTATAAGTTCCTGCGGCCGAAATCACTTCCAGCTCGCGAATTTCTTTGGTCGCATTTCTGCCAACAGAAACGTAAGCGTTACACTTATCTTGAAGTTCCACGTGAATATTAGCGTGGTCCCATTTTGAAGTTCTGATTTTGAAACCGTGAGCATCGATACTTACTGGTTTTTGTTTGAATAAGTGAAGAACCAGATCAAGGTCATGAATCGCAAGATCCTGAACCACATCAACATCAGTCGCTCTACCTTTAAAAGGTGCCACCCGATTGATTTTTACAGTGAAAGGAACTGGAGTGCTTTTGAAGATGTCACGTAGTTTGTCCCATGCTTCGTGAAATCTTTCCGAGTGACCGACTTGCAGAACTACGTTCTTGCCAGTCGCCACGGCCTTAAGCTTCTTCGCCTCATCATCATTAGAACAAACAGGCTTCTCACAGAAAACGTGCTTATTGTTTTCCAGAAGATATTTAACCAATTCAAAGTGAGTTGAAGTTGGTGTTACCACAAAGGCAGCATCAATATCATTAATCACTTCGCTGATATCATTTACGATTTTAACATTTGGGTGATTTGCTTTCGCCGCTTCCTGGCCAGCAGGAAATTTTTCAACGATGGCCACGAAGTCGGCCATATCTTTATGGGCCTCAACTTTCTGGCAGTGCCACTTACCTAAATGACCATATCCTAATACTGCGACTCTTACTTTTTTCATATGATTTACCTATTTCTTAGACGGAGTACGCCGCAGTTAAGCGACGTACTTGTAGGTCAAAATTCGATGAATTAATCGGCCATGAATGGCGCGATACCAATTTCTGATTTCTTGATGAATGCTGCGATTTCTTGAACGATTGCATTGTTCTTGAACTCATCCATTAGCTCAGGATGAGAAACGAAAGCTCTTGGCGAAAGAGCAGAAGCTTCCATCGTACGGTAGAAATCTACAACTTCAGAAACGATCTCTTTTGAGTTGCCCTGACGTTTAAGTCCGATGATGTTGATCCCTTTAAGCTTCACACGGTTACCCATTGCTGTACAAAAGTTAGGAACATCACGATCAATCCCTGCACCACCACCGATATAAGCTCCGCGACCAAGAGTCACGAATTGAGAAATACCAGTGTTACCACCGATGATCACACGGTCACCGATATTGACGTGACCAGCAAGGTTTACTGAGTTTGCGAAAGTCAGGTTATTACCAAGTGTACAGTCGTGAGCGATGTGACAGTAGGCCATGAAGAGTGAGTTAGAACCAATCACGGTCTTCTTATCTTGCTTCAAAGTACCACGGTGAATAGAAACATATTCACGGAAAGTATTGTTGTCTCCAATGATTGTTTCAGTTGGCTCACCTTTATAAGAGTTATCTTGAGGAGGAGCACCGATTGAACCGAATTGGAAAAACTTGTTACCTTTACCAATTGTCGTGTGACCATCAACCACAACGTTTGAGTGGAAGATACAATCGTCACCGATTGTAACGTTTGGGCCAATTACGCAGAAAGGACCGATTTGTACATTGTTACCGATCTTAGCTTCTGGATGAACAAAGGCCATTGGGTGGGCCGTGTAATTCTTTGACATATATATCTCTCTTATTTGTAAGTGATCTTCAGCGAGGCCATTACGCTACACTGGGACATTAATTCGCCATTATTATAAAGTTCGCATTCATACATTTGGATTGGCCCTCTGACCTTGTTCAAAGTGGCATGAATTTCCAGATCCATTACTGGAGTAATTGGTTTTCTGAATTTAGCGTTCTCTACTCCTAGAAGTTGAACATCTAATTTTGCTTCAGAGATTGGTTTTTCTAAACAATGAATAACAAGAAACGAAGCGGCCTGGGCCATCATCTCAACTTGCACAACACCTGGAAGAATTGGGAAACCTGGGAAATGTCCTTCTAGAACTTTTACCGAATTATCCACTCTGAATGTGCAGATACTTTTTCCGCCAATAATGTCCTGGGGCTTAAAAGGACCCGTTTTGTCTTTAAGACTTTCAGGAAGGATCACTTCTTTCACTGTATCAATGAATAGAAAAGGATCACGGTGAGGAAGAAAATTCATTACCTGTTGCTTGTCCATTAACATAAAACGTTTCCCTTTTATTTCTCTTTGAGTGACATCGTACGGAGATAGGCCACGCCTCTCATCCACTCTTTAAGATCTTTTGCCGGATGTCCGCCCAGTTTAGAACCAGGAGGCCAAATGGCACTTTCATTAACTTTTGCACCACCAGCGATCTGAGACCCCATACCAATATGAGAATCAGGACCAACTGCTGCTCTACCACCCATGACAACGTAGTCTTCAAGAACCACACTTCCTGCAAGTCCACACTGGCCGCAAATCACACAGCCTTTGCCGATTTTACAGTTGTGAGCAATCTGAACCAGGTTATCGATGCGAGTTCCAGCACCAATGATTGTTGGAGAGAAAGTTCCCATATCAACTGATGAATTAGAACCGATCTCAACATCATCATGGATAACAACGCCACCCATGTGCCAGATTTTTACGTGCTGACCTTGATGGAATGTATAACCAAAACCATCACTACCAATCACTGTCCCAGAATGAATGCGACAGTTACGACCAATTTTAGTGAAGGCATAGATTGTAACGTTCGAGTGAATCTTGGTGTTCTCACCAATTTCCGAGAATGAATGAATAACTGCACCCGGCTGGATCTCAACATTGGCACCGATCTTCACGTTTTCACCGATGAAAACATTCTGAGCGATGTGAGCCGTTGGGTGGATATCAGTTGTTCCCATCTGACGTCCGTCGACCTGTGTGTTCACACCCTTCATTTTTTGATCGAAGAAAGGTTTCGACAATAAAGTCAGGGCCATTGGAACCTGAGTTGAAGTCGCAATCCAAGGAAGCTTATTCAATTCTGCCTTCAATTCTGCGTTTACGAGATTGAAGAACTTCTCATCAACCACTGCTCCGACTTTTAAAGTCACTGCCTGATCGATGACCGGAACTAATTTTTGCAAGAACTTGGCGTTCTTAATGAAAATCATCCCGCCGCTTGTTAAAGCGTCTAAAGTACAAATGGCCAGAATCTCTTCTGGCCACTCGGAATTCTTAACTAACTTTATGCTTGGATCGAATTTAGATAAATCGTGGAGTTTCATTTACTACTCCCTAAAGGGATTATTTCCCTGGGTGTTTTTTGTCGTAAGCTTTGATTACGTCGTCAGTTAAATCTTTCTTTGCTTCAGCATAAACAATTGGAGCTGCTGAAAGTTCGAAAGTCATTGCTACATTGTTGGCCTTAGAAACTTCATCGATGATAGGACGTAGCTTATCAAGGATTGGTTTCTTCATATCTTGCTCCATCTTTTGGATTTCGCGCTGATATTCCATCGTTTTATTTTGAAGCTTCATCATCATTTCCTGCATTTCGCGCTCTTTGTTTGCACGAGCAGCTTCAGCAAGAACCATGCTTTGCTTTTTATAGTCTTCTTGTGCCTTCTTGATTTTATCCTCGTCTTTTTTCAACATACCTTTTTTGTCGTTGAAAGACTTCTCAAGGGCCTTCTGAACGTTTTTACCTTCTTTAATTGTCGTGATGATCTTTTGGATATCAACAAGACCAACAAGAACTTCAGCGAAAGAAGAGAAACTGAAAGTCAAAAGCATCAAGCCAAGTACTAATTTCATATGAACTCCTTAGAGTCAAAACTCTATCATTGATTAGAATAATTGTCCTATGTCAAAGTTGAATTGGTTGCCGGCCTCGTTATCGCCTTTCACACCAAGTCGATCTTTTCTAGGGTTAACAGGGAAACCAAACTCAAATCGTAGGACACCAATTGGTGAGAACCAACGGAATCCGAAACCATAGTTAGCACGAAGAGAATAATCGTTGTTAATACCAGGACGCGTGTCCCAAACGTTACCAGTATCGTAGAAGACAACCCATTTAAGTCCTGCTTCTTTTACGATCGGGTGTTCAAGTTCAACTGTTGTCAGGAAGCTGAAAAGACCACCGAAGTTGAACGCTTCCAACTGCTTTGTATCAGTGTTACGAGCAAGACGACGTGGACCGATATCTTCCAGGTTAAAACCACGCATGTTACGAGCACCACCCATCGAGAATCTCTCTACACGAGGAATATCACGAGATGTAGTTTTGAAAAGCTGCTGCCCGTTGACACGTGTTCTTAGAACAAGGTCCCCGATGATTGGACGGTAATAACGCCCTTCAACTTCAGCTTTCATCCAGCGCATTGTACCGCCAAGACCAGTGTATTCAAGGGCCCCGGAAGTATAATAACCATTCGTTGGTTCGAAGATGTTGTTACGTTTATCGCGAATAATTGATGCCTGAAGCGATGAGGCAGAGCCGTTCTCAACTTTAGGATCGATACCTTCGTTAATAACGTCATCAACTCTGTTGTCTTCGTAACGATAAGTTAAGAATAAACGAGTGTATTCGAAGATTGGGTGACCAACTCGAACGTCTCCCCCGTGCTTCTTATAAACGAATGAACGGATGAAGTATGAAACTGTTTGGTAGTAGTCAGCACCGGCCGTCCATTTCGTGTCGAATAGGTATGGCTCAGTGAAACCTACGTTATAGATTTGCTGACGATTCGAGTAAGAAAGGTTCATGTTGATGTTCTGACCCAAACCGCGGAAGTTGTTCTGAGCAACTGAGGCCTGAACGAAACCTTTCGTGGCAGTTGAGTAACCGGCACCTAATGAGATCTGACCCGTCGGACGTTCTTTAATTGAAACTTCAACATCCAGGACGTTATCAGTACCTTTTCTCGTAATCGTATTGAAAATAACACTTTCCTGCTGGAAGAAACCCAGACGGTTCACGTTCTCTTTCGAGATACGAAGCTTCGAACCGGAATACATCTCACCTTCGTGAATTCGAAGTTCTCGTCTGATAACCTTATCACGGGTCTTGGTGTTACCTTTCATCGTGATCTTACCGAAGTAAGCAATCACACCTTTCTCGAAAGAGAAGACCACGTCTACTTTGTTTTCACCTGGAACAACTTCAAGTGTTCGAAGTACGTTGGCGAAGGCGTAACCTTTATCCTGGTACATTTCAGTCAGGGTCTGGATGTCTTGACGAAGATTTTCTTCGTTATAGATATCGCCTGACTTAAGCTTCAGCTTTTGCATCATTTCTTCTTCAGTGAAGAGTAATTCACCGTTGAATGAAATGTTGTTTACTGAGAACTGAGGGCCCTCTTGCATACGAACCGTAATGAAGATCCATTTCTTATCTTCAGAGGCCGTAACTTCAGGGTTTTGAATATTGATTTGGAGATAACCGCGAGTCTTATAGTAGTACTTAAGACGTTCTACGTCGGTCTGGAAGTTAATCTCTTTGAAATTCCCTGATCCTGAAAGGAACGAGAAATAAGATTCTTCGCGGGTCTGCATGAAGTTCTTAAGTTCATCATCCTTAATGTCCTTGTTACCAAGGAAGGTGATTTTCTTAACACGAACTTTGTCCCATTCTTTAATTTTGAACTTAACTTCCACCGAACCATTCTGAGCATCGTTGATGGTATAAGAGGCCAGGGCAAGGAAGTACCCCTTCTCCTCGTAGTGCTTTTGAAGCAAGAGCACGTCGTTTTTAAGAGTCGAGATATCAAGGATGTTAAATTCCTTGGTCTTAATCTGCTCTTTCAAATCATCATCATTGATTTCATCGTTACCAGAGAACGTGATCTTCGAGATGATGGGCTTTTCTTTTAATTTAAAGAGGAGGATGTTTTTGTCGGCCGTAATTTTGTGATAGGCTTCTACCTCTTCGAAATACTTCATCTCATAAATACGAGAGAGATCTTTTCTGAGTAAGTAGTTATCAAGCATCATGTCCTGGCGAGTACCGATTTTTTCCAGGATCGCTTCTGATTCAACTTTTCTGTTACCAGTGAACTCAATTGAATCTACGCGGAACATCTCACGGATAGGACCAATAATTTCTTGTGCGAGAGCTGAATTAACTCCGATGAAAAAACTAAAAATGAAAAAAAGAAGCTGAGCTTTTTTCAACCCGAATATCCTTCGACTAACCATAACGCAAAAAGCTATGTAATTAATTTTATTTGCAGTCGGAAATTCTAGCCAATTATCTGACCATCTTCAATGACTATTTTGCGAGGAAAGTGTGAAGCAACTTTATCATCGTGAGTCACAACTAAGAGTGTGGCACCGAAATCAGCTGCAAGATTTTTGAGTAAGGTCGCAACCTTCTCCGAGTTGATGGAATCCAAGTTACCAGTAGGTTCATCACAAAGAAGGATCTTCGGACGAAGTGAAAGAGCACGAATGATGTTGATGCGTTGCTGCTCTCCTCCCGAGATTTCGAAAGGAAACTTCTTAAGACAGTGAGTAACTCCCAGAATTTGCGCCAATTCTTTAGCATCTTTTTCTACCGGAGCGAGGTCTTTACCACCGATTCTCGCTGGAAGAAGAATATTGTCCCAACATGTCATTGATGGCAAAAGAAAGTGAAATTGAAAAACGAACCCTACATTTGAGTTACGAAACTTGGCCATCTCCTCATCAGACATGGATGTAAGATTTTTTTGATCAATGATTACTTTTCCAGAAGTCGGGTGATCAAGGCCACCTAGAAGATAAAGCAAGGTCGATTTACCCGATCCCGAAGCACCACGGATCGCCACCAGCTCCTTCGCCCCAATGTCTAAATTAAGACCACGCAAGACCTTGGTCTTACCGAAAGTTTTTTCGACATGTTCGAGACGAATGAAACTCATGAACTAAACTCCTGCCTTAATCCCTGGATGATTGGTTTATTTCTCATCCGGAGATATCCACCAAATGCTGCAATCAGAATCCACAACAAGGATACCGCATAGACCGTGACATACGCCATAAGATCAAGTCGGATATTGAGCGAAGAGAGCACATAAATCTCTCCCGGAATCTGAAGGAACCAAAGATTTTGAAGACCCCAATTAAAAATATGGGAAGCAATATAAGCACCCACACATGAAACGGCCCAAATGATAATGACTGAGATAAACCAGAAGCGCGTGAGACTAGAAAGAGACATCCCCACCGCACGTAAAAAGAAAAAGTCCTGCGCCTTTTTCTCCATAATGTAGATCACGAAAGCGATGATATTAAAGACCGCCACCACCACGATTAATTGAAGGATAAGAGAAATGGAAAACTTCTCCACTTTCACGGCCTCGATAAGGAACGAATACTCATTCCAAAAAGGACGCACAAGATAATCTGAACTCACTTCCAGACGCAGTTTTTGTCTAGAGGCCTCGATATCATCTAAGTTTTCGAGCGGCTTATTAACATCTTTCACTGACAGGATAACCTGATTGACTTTGTTTCCAAGACCCAGGAGTTCCGCCAGATCAGCACGATTGAGATATACGAATCTCAAATCTTTTTGATAAATGCCGTGTTTAACTAACGAACTAATCTGAAATAATTTAATCGTGGGAAGTGAAGATGCGGCCTCATTTCCTCTGCCAAAGGTAAGGGCGATCTCATCCCCGACTTTTACTTTGAATTGCTTAGCAAGTTCTTCACCAATCACAACCGAGCCGGAAGGAACTTTTACTTTTAGACCTGTCGTTTTAGAAAAACTGTCCTCTTCAATTCCACGAACCAAAACACCCTTACTGCTATCTCCGTGAAGTGCGAAGGCCTCAGTTTGAATCACCGGAGTGACGGCAATGGGTTTAACACTATCGATTTTTTCCTTCAATTCAGCAGTTACCGGAAAGAAACCACGACGATTCGTCAGGATGATGTCTCCTGAAGAATGACGTAGACCTGATTTCAACAAATGATCGAAACCATCCATCAAACCAAAAGTACAAAGAATAACGGCGATAGAGAAAGTGAAACTAAAAACGGTCGCCAGCAGGATTTTTCCTGCCGAGCGACCGTGTAGAACGATTTTTAAAATCGATAGATAAGAATTCATTACTCTTCTTCAGAGAAGAAATGTTCTTTCTTAAGAAGTGGGAAAAGGATTACTTCGCGGATCGTAGGCGAGTCAGTAAGGATCATCACAAGACGATCGATACCAATACCTTGACCGGCCGTAGGTGGCATACCGTACTCAAGTGCACGTACGAAGTCATAATCTACTTCAGAAGCTTCATCGTCCCCTGCTTCTTTCGCCATTGCCTGGTCGGCAAAACGATCAAGCTGATCAGTTGGGTTGTTAAGCTCAGAGAAGGCGTTACCAACTTCCCATCCATTCATGAAGAACTCGAAACGATCTACGAACTCTGGGTTCTCATCATTACGACGAGAAAGAGGAGAAACTTCAGTTGGGTATTCAGTGATGAATGTCGGCTGAATAAGTTTTGCTTCTACTTTTTCCTCGAAGGCCAGAACCAGAAGTTTGCCCCACGAAAGTGAGTTAAGTTTCTTCGGATCCATATCGATGCCTTTTAGAAGACCTAAAAGGTGCGTGCGATCATTAACTTGATCCATCGTTGAATTTGTATACTTAGCAACCGCTTCTCTCATCGTTAGACGAGCGTAAGGGCCTTTAAGATTGATTTCGTGCTCACCGAATTTCACCACATCAGACTTGATTACGTGAGTAGCAAGACCAGTGATAAGTTGTTCAGTGAAGTCCATAAGATCGTGGTAAGTAGCATATGCCCAGTAGAACTCAATTGTTGTGAACTCAGGGTTGTGCTTAAGAGAAAGACCTTCGTTACGGAAACAACGGTTCATCTCAAATACTTTATTATATCCACCAACGATCAGACGCTTAAGATGAAGCTCAGGTGCGATTCGCATGAAGAGTTCCATATCAAGTGCATTGTGGTGAGTATTGAACGGTCTAGCTGCCGCTCCACCTGCCACTGAATGCATCATCGGAGTTTCTACTTCAAGGAAATCATTCTCGTAGAAGTATTCACGGATATAACGAACGATTTGTGAGCGCATTTTTAGTTTCGCGCGCACTTCAGCGTCCATGATCATATCCACGTAGCGCATACGATAACGAAGTTCTGCATCAGTCAGACCGTGGAACTTCTCAGGAAGTGGACGAATGGATTTTGTAAGAATAGTCAGTTCGCGAGCATTAAGTGCTAACTCACCTTTCATTGTTTTGAATACGTCACCTTCAGCGTAAACGATATCGCCAGTGTCCAAAAGTTTGTATTCAGCGAAGCCCTTCTCTGAAGTAACTTGCTTATTAACATAAAGTTGGAAACGAGAAGAACCATCATCCACTTGAAGGAATGCGGCCTTACCGAAATCGCGCACCATCATTACACGGCCAGCAACTTTATATCTTGGAGTTTCGCCAATTTCTTCTTTTGCCTTCTCGCCGTATTGCTCTGTTAAATATTTAAACGAAGTATTCGGCTTATAGCCGTTCTTATAAGGATTAGATCCTGATTCTTCGAGTTTCTTACGTTTTTCAAGACGAACTTCCATTTGTTCAGGGAAGAGTTCGGTCCAGCGGCGTACGTGTTTGTCTTTCATAATTTTTCCTGAGGAAGTTAATTTGTCGTCGTTCATAAATCATCCGTTCCTGTATCTTGTACCTCGCCTCCAAGTGATTTCCACTGGAGATAAGCTTTCATAAATTCATCTAAGTCACCTTCAAGCACGGTCTCCGCTTGGGAAGACGTGAAACCTGTACGGTGATCTTTAACTAGTTTGTAAGGGTGAAGAACATAAGATCTGATTTGAGATCCCCATGCGATATCTTTTTTCCCTGCTTCGATCTTGTCCTGAGCTTCCTGACGCTTCTTCATTTCATAGTCATAGAGACGAGATTTTAGAATCTTCATCGCCATGGCACGGTTTTGAATTTGAGAGCGCTCGTTCTGACAGGCAACCACAATTCCCGTAGGAAAGTGGGTCAATCGAACAGCAGAGTCAGCAGTGTTTACTGATTGTCCGCCTGCTCCACCTGAACGGTAGATATCAACGCGTAGATCTTTATCCAATACTTCAATTTCAATCGAGTCGTCGATTTCCGCACTGACGAAAATTGAAGAGAAAGATGTGTGTCTGCGAGCATTCGAATCAAATGGAGAAATTCGAACCAGACGGTGAACGCCAGATTCTGATTTTAATAAACCGTAAGCGTAGTTACCTTGAACCATCAGGGTCGCAGATTTAATTCCTGCAGAATCACCATACTGGAAATCAGTAACCGTGGCCTTGAAACCATGGGCCTCACACCAACGTTGAACCATACGAAGAAGCATTCCTGCCCAGTCACATGACTCAGTTCCACCGGCACCGGCGTTGATCGTTACGATGGCATTGTTTGGATCAGTCTCACCAGCAAGAAGCGCTTTCTTTTCAGCTTCTGATAAAGCGGTCTGCAATTTGGGAAACAGATCAAGTGCCTCTTGTGCTGAAGAAGCATCTCCGGCGTCACTCATTTCACAAAGGACTTCAAAATCATCCGCAAGTGTCTTCACGTTGCTGTAGAGTTTGATCACTTCTTCAATGAGAGAGCGTTCTTTTTGAATTTTGGTGGCGTTAGTTGAATCATTCCAGAAGCCATCAAGGGCCTCCAGTTCTGAAATCTCTTTTAGTCGATTTTGTTTACGATCGACGTCAAAGCGACCTCCGAATAGTTTCGAGGGTGGCCTTGATCTCAGAGAATTGAGATTTATAATCCGCTAATTTTAGAAACAGTGAGTCATCCATAAATGGCCTTTGGAAGAAATCACTGTAACAAAGGGTAATAAGCTTTGAAAAGAGGTTCTTACCCCGAATGGAGTAAGAACCTTATGAATTAATTTGCAAGATGTAGATATGGAGTCAGGATTGAGCTGAAATCTTGGCGATTATCAACCAGCGGTTGAACTGTGTTTGAGTTTCTCGGAATGTTGTCCGGATCTCTTAGAAGGTTACAGTCAAACGAAGGCGTCGTTCTGTTTTTCGCGTTTTGCTCACTGATCGCCACAAGGAGAGATGCAATTGTCTTACGGTGTGCTGGTGCTTTTTTGTCGAAGCTCAAAAGGAACTTCACGAACTTCCAGATACTACCGAAATCTTTTTCATCAGGAACTTGCTCGTACTTAATCATGTACTGATAGATTTGCTTCTGGAACTTTTTGATAATCGGATTCTTATCTTTCAAGAAGCCATCCAGCGCACCAGAATAAATCGTATAAGCATTGTTCACTTCATCCGAATCAAGGAAATTATTCCCATTGGTATCCCAACGAAGGATCGTGGTTTCAATGTGCATAAGAGCAATCATGGTCGTCATGATGTCACCCTTTGCAAATGGAACTTGTTCTTTAGCGCCATCAGAATAGAAGTTACAAGAACGAGCTGCGTCGATTGTAGTTTCTAAGAACTTCTGGGCGGCCTCATTTGGAACGAATTCTTCACAGTTTTTAGGAGCGCCCATTGATTCAAACATCAGCGGGAAATAACCGCGATAGTCCTTACAAACACCCTGCCAGAAGTTCGCTTTGAAACATTCTGGGAGAAGTCTTCCGAACTCATCTTTAGCGCATGACTTATCTTCTTCAAGATAAGTGAAAAGATCATCTTGAATGTTAAGCGCAGAGAAAAGTGTCACACCAAACTCTGTCATTTCATTTACATCAAGCTTGTTATTTGTATCTGACTGGTATTGGAAAAGTGTTCCAAGTAATGAAACGTTGTCCGCTGTACCTTCAATCTTTCCTGGAAGGATAAGATCCATATCAATCAGTTCTTGCTCGAATTTTTTAAGCAGGGCCTGCATTTGCTTCTGATCCATTGAGAAGCCGCCAACTGCGTCAGGATTCGGGCTTGGACTACCATAAACCTGGAACACAAGTTTGATGGCATATTCAAATAGAGCAATTTCAAACACTGCGTCCGCATTACGACGGTAACCGCGAGTGTAATATGGGGCCAGGAACTCCCCTTTCATGAAACGGTATTTCTTCACAATTCTTTCGAACTGATCAAGCTCTTTCTGGTGCTCAGGATAAGTGTGGCGATATTCATCGAAGTCAATCGCTACCGGCTGAGAACTCTCCAACTGAACCTTGAACTTGTCATAGATTCTGTGGAAGATCGTACCACTCTGAAGAAGCGTTTTAGCGTGAGCGAAAAGGTTCTTTAATTCGATACCTTTCACTTCATCCGCGTTACCGTTCATCAAAATCTTTTTACCTTCAGCAATCAGACTGCGGTACTTCTCAACATCGAAATCTTCTTTATTAACGAACTCTTTAATCGCATCGTAGGCCTGATCCATTGTAAATAGAACTTCCTGATCGCGGTTATTCAAATCACCTTGAGTCACGATGTCGTAAAGGTCATTTACGTCACGTTTTAGAAGTTGAAGGATCGACTCCTGATTCAGAATAATGTACTTGTAGCGAACAGCATCCAGACCAATCAAAAGAAGGTGGTCAAAGTTAAGGATAAGCTTCTCTAGTTCAATGTGAGTTAAGTGATCTTCGTCACCACCAAGCATAAGCTTCTTAACAAAAAGAACCTTCTTTACACCTTCGATGTCTTCACGTGTATCTTCAGTCGTGAAGCTTTCTAGGAGATCCATAATGTTTAGCTTATGGATATTTCCGCCACGATCAGATTTAAAGATTTTACGAAGTGACTGAACGATCGCCTTGTTGGCAGTTGAAACTCGGTCACGGTGGTTTTGGTGAAGAGCATATGTAACTTCAGATTCGTTCTGAAAAATCGGTCCGAAGTTTAAAGAGGCCTCACGGTTAAATACCACGGCAAAGTTAATGACCTTATCTACTGTTTCTTTCGAAATATAATCAGGATCTTCACCCGCAATTAAGTGACCAAGGTCAAATACGGCCTTAAGGGCCTTCACTACTTCCGGCTGAACGTCTGGACGGAAAACGCGAAGATATTCTTCCAGTTGAACTCGAGATAAGTGACCTGGTTTTCCAGATTTTACCACGCGGATGAACAAGTGAAGGTTTTCACCAAGACATTGAATCTGAGACTCAATGTTTCTATTCATGATCTCTGAAAACTCATTCATATCGAGTTCGCAGTTCACTTCGAATTGAGATGTCGAAAGCTCTTTCTTCTTAACTTTACTGCCTAATAAATCTCCGCAACCACTAAGTGAAAGCATCAATACAGCAAGCAGAAGAATGAATTTCATCTTAAAAAACATATCTTAGTGCTCCAAAAACAGCGTCATTGTTCTTATAGGGAGACCAGTAAGACTTCCCGTCACCTGGTGTTCCAATCATATTCACGCCAAAATTCATAAGTAGTTCTTGAGTGACTTTATAACTCGCTCGGAGCATGACCAGACGATCAGTCGTCAGCATGTCGAACTTGCCATCTGCCGAAAGAGTCAGGAAACGGCCAAAGTTTCGAGAAGCAAAAATATTAACTGCCTGGTTCCAACGTGGATCTAAAGCGAGATCGTCTTTATCTCTATCGAACGGGCTCAAACGAGCAACGTAGTTCATAGCAATAGTGTAAAGATCGTTCGATCTAGAGATACCACCACCAACGTAATCTTCACGACGCTTTTGGTTTTTGATCTCTGTATACTTCACATCTTCCTGAACATCAGGATTCGTCTGAGGTCTTACTGCAATACCAGAAACGTACATTTCAAAATCGAGGTTTCTGTACTTCAAAGTCGAACCGTATACATCGTGGTAATAGAACTTTGGGGCGACGTTGGCGTTAATAACTTTTCCAACGATATCCACGTTTACATCTACGTCGGCCGTAAGTTGGTTCTCCGGCTTACGCATAATAAATGTGTCCGCTACCCAGTGCTTTGATTCGTAACCAAGATTGGCACCAATTGTATAACGATAAATCACTTCATTAATTTGTGGGTAATCAACATCATAGTTGATCTTCATCGGAACACCCTGATAGACCGTGCTACTTGCAGGAGGATCTGCCCATGGGCTTCGAGAAGTGATTGTTTTATCTTTCTTATCGATATCAAGAGGTGGGTTCGTTTCAGGAACATAAAGACCTGAAAGGAAAGTTCTGTATCTCATACCGTTTGAAGATTTTCTTTCGTAAGCAAGACCAATGAGACCTTCTTGACCTGGAAGAAAATAATCAAAGTTACGACGGTTATTAACTTTACCGAATCCCCAGACTGCATCCACGGTTGACCACGGAACAATCTGACGACCAACTTTTAGTGAATCTTTCGATGTAAGATTTCCACCAACATAGGCCTCTTGAAGAGAGTACTGAGTTAAGCTTTGATCGTTAACTTGTGCCGCTGCTGTGAAGCGAGTTTCTAATCCACGAGTGTATGTTGTGTTGTTGTTCTTATAATAATCAAATTCAAAGTCTGCGTTATAACGGTTACCTGGAACGTTACCAACATTACCGTGGGCCTGGTTACTCATGGCACCTAAGTGGCCATTAATATAGGAATTAGTCGCCGCGTGACCCATACTAGTCACTAAAATCATGCTCCCTAATGTCCAGTTGCGATAGCTTCTAAGCACTGAGTAAACCTTCCTTAAACAAATATGATTACTTACATTATCCCTAAAATTTAAACTTTCTATTTACGCATTGTATCAAGGCAAGACCTATCACTCGCCTCACTGTGTAAACCTTACCTGCCCCTGTCACCACAGCAGTCACCTGTAAACAGTTCAAAAGACAGAACTTTTTATTTGCCCAGGATTAAGTAAGGGAATACTATGCGGCTGACCTTTTCACTCAAATAAAGGAAAACCTCTGATGAAAAAGCTAAGTACTGGAATTTTAATGGGTTTTTTCGCTGTTATGGGTCTTGCCCATGCAGATAGCAGCCGCTACCACCCAAATCACCTCTTCGTAAAAATGAAGGCCGGTGAATCTCTTGTTCAATCACCTCTTATCAAAAGCTCTAAGAAACTATTTGGAAGCCTATACCTTGTTAAAACAACAAGCGCTGACAAATTGGCCGAAACTCTAGCATCTGATGAGTCAATTGAATACGTTCAAAAAGACTTCTATGCTGGAAAATCAGCAATGCCTAAGCACGAAGTTCTAAATGAAGGTGGCCTTCTTATGAAGCAACTTCAAAATTTCGACTTTTCTGTAACTTTCAACGATCCATATACAAGCAGACTATGGGCCTTCCAAGCTAAAAATGGTCTAGATGTTATTGGTGCTTACGATTCACTTCCAGCTCGCGCTCCTCAACAAGTAATTGTTGCTGTTGCTGATACTGGTGTTGATCATAACCACGAAGATCTTAAAGATGTTATGTGGACAAACTCTCGTGAAATCCCAGGTAACGGAATCGATGACGATAACAACGGTTATATCGATGATATCCACGGTATCAACACTCTAGTAAGAGATGCTCAAGGCCGTGCGACTATGAATACAATGGCGTCTCACTGGCACGGTACTCACGTTGCCGGTACGATCGCAGCTACTCAGAACAACGGTGTAGGTATTTCTGGTGTTGCTAACAACGTAAAAATCATGGCCCTTCGTGTAGTTCCTGACGATGCGGACGAACTAGATTCAAACATTGTCGAAGCTTACCTATATGCTGCTAACAACGGTGCTAAAATCATCAACTGTTCATTCGGTAAGAAAAATAACGAAGGTGGAATGGTTGTTAGAGACACAATCAACAAGATCGCTTCAAAAGGTGTTCTAGTTGTTGTTTCTGCTGGTAACGATTCATACGGTCCAATGTCTTGGCACGATATCGATGCTAACCGCAAATACCCTGCTTCTTTCGATTCTCAAAACATGATCGTTATCGCTTCTACTCAAGCTGATGGCGCTATGTCTTCTTTCTCGAACGTTGGTAAAATTGGTGTAGACGTTGCTTCTCCAGGATCAAACATCTACTCAACAATCAACAACGGCCAATACTCAATGGCATCTGGTACATCAATGGCGGCTCCGAACGCTTCTGGTGTGGCAGCAATGGTTCTTGGATACTACCCACAAATCAAAGGTGTAGGTCTTAAGAAACTTCTTATGGACACTGTAACTCCAGTTCCAGCGTTCAAAAATCTAACTGTTACTGGTGGTCGTTTAAATCTTAAAACGGCACTTGAAGCAGCTAAGAAAGCAACTCAAAGACGTTAATTAAAAAGAAAGGGGCCTTAACGGGCCCCTTTTTTTATTTCACTAATTTTATCTAATCCAATCTTCTCCCACTTCTCCATCAACTTTTCTTCCACTCGACTGACCTCATGATCGTACCCCATGAGATGAATCATTCCGTGAATCATGAGATGGATGAATTCATCCCAGTAGCCGATCTTAAATTCCTTCGCCTGACGTTTGGTTTGTTGGTGGCAAATGGCAAGATCACCTAAAAAGAGTTCCGGCATTTTGTATGAGGCCTTTCGAAGATCCTCGTGGGCCGGAAATGAAAGCACATCTGTGACTTTATCTTTATGACGGTGCTCACGATTGAGTTCACGGATTCGAGCATCACCACAAATCATGAGGGAAACCTGAACCGTCTTTACTGATTTGAACTTTGCCTTAGGAAGAACTCCCTCTTGAAAGAGATATTCCAGGGCCTCTGAGGCATAATTCAACCATTTTGCGAGCTGTTTCTTGTCGGAGTCACTCAACTTAACTGTAGAATGATAATCGACTTGTAGGAAAGGATGTTTCTTCATAAAGGCCATGTTATCCTGTAACAGAATCTTCTGCAATATAAGGAGCTGACGGTGAGTCATCCGGAACTTGAACGTTGTATTGAGGTCATCAGGGCCCTTCGCCATCCAAAAACAGGATGCCCGTGGGATCTGGAACAGACCCATGAGACTTTGCTTAAATATTTGATCGAAGAGGCCTATGAATTTGTGGAGGCCGTGGAAAACGGTGATCCAAAACACATGGAAGAAGAAATTGGAGATGTGCTATTTCAGGTGATTCTTCACACTACCATCGGTGAGGAGAAGAAGGCCTTCTCACTAGAATCTGCCGCCAAAAATCTCGCCGATAAATTAGTTCGCAGACACCCTCATGTTTTCACGCAAAAAGATATGAAGCTCACTTCTGATGAAGTGCTGGAGAATTGGGCAAAGATCAAGGTCACTGAAAAAGGTGAACGAAAGTATACAATTGATGAAAAGTACCTTCACGCTCCTGCTCTGGAGTCGTCGTTTAAAATTGGCAAGAAATCCACAACTGTGAACTTTGATTGGCAAGATCATCAACAAGTGATGATGAAAGTCGAAGAAGAATGGCAGGAAGTAAAAGAAGAGCTGCCACCCACGGGCCAATATAATAAAGAGCGTGTGAAAGAAGAGATTGGTGATCTTCTTTTCAGTGTTGCTCAGCTTGCTCGTCATTTAGATTTGAATCCAGAAGAGTGCTTAAGAGACGCCAATAAAAAATTCATCAAGCGCTTCCAGAAAGTGGAAGACATGGTGAAGGCATCTGGCCGGAAACTAGAAGATACTCCGCAGGAAGAGCTGGAAGAATACTGGGTTAAAGTAAAAAAAGTATGAAGTTGAAGTCAAAATTCATCAAACTTAACGAGGCCCAAAGACTATATGGTTTGGATAAACCCATCATCGGTCTTACGGGGGGAATTGCAACAGGTAAAAGTACTGTGACCAAACTCCTTGAGGCCCAGGGTCTGGTGGTACTGGACGCTGATCGTTTAGTGAAATCAATCTATCAGACCCAAGAAGCAAAAGATTTCATCAAAACAAACTTCCCGGAAACTTGGGTAAACAGTGAAATTAATTTTCAGAAGCTAAGGGAACTCTTTTTCCATAATCCTAAAACGAAAGAAGCAGTTGAAGGCTTTATCTATGCTCGCCTCCCTCAGGCATTTGCAAATGCGGCCGCTCAGAATACCAAGCAACCTTTCTATATTTATGATGTCCCTCTTCTCTTTGAGAAAGGTCTGGATCAGAAAATGGATCTTTCCGTTCTTGTGTACGCTCCAAGGAAAATTCAAAGAGCAAGACTGATGGATCGGGACGGACATATCGAAGAAATGGCAGAAAAAATTCTTACTCATCAGCTAGATATCGAAGATAAGAAACTAAAAGCGAATTTTGTGATTGATAACTCTGCGGGAATGGAAGAACTTGCAGCAGAAGTTAAACAATTTCTGCTACAAGTCTTTGAATAATTACTTTTTAATTGGCATGCACTTACCTCTGGCCGGACTTAGAAACCCCGCCTCTTCGGTCTGCACACATCTAAGACCTTTGTCACAAGTGTATTCCTGATTGCCGCTCGAAAGACGCTTTCCTTTGGCGTCCAGAACGATACAGCTTTGTCCTTGTTGACCTCTGAGCTCACATTGCATGAACTTTTCTCTGGTGTTCTCCACACAGCGGGCCTTGTTATTATTTTTTGCCAGTGTGATCACTTCTTTTTTAAACCAATCGCCACAGTGGGCATCCGTAGCGCATTTATTTTTTGGATGGGTGAAACGAAGACTTGCCACCATGTTCTTCATCATCACATTAAGCGCACCTTTTACAGTGAGATTATTTGTTACACGCGCATTTAAGAAATCATTATGACAAAGCTCGACCATTGAGTTCATCGTTACTTTCTTTCCAGCGATTTGTTCCGGAAGGAGTAAGCGTCGAGAAGCGATATTCACTGAATTAGAAAATTTCTTGGATACACCGGTAGAACCACCAATTCCCGCAAAAGTAAAACCACCCGCACCGGCGTATTCAGTTTCAAACTCTAGATCAGCATCACAGTTAAAGCTAATGAAGCGTCTTTTGTTTTTTACCACTCTTCCCATGCGGTCATAAGTCGTGAAGTCAAAAGAACCATCAGATTTAAGGGCCGGCTGCATGCCTTCCGTATTAACCGTCACATTTGTTTTATATTCACGTCTAAAAGCAATGGCGGGACCTGCTTCCACACCGATTCCCATGAACTCAACTCTAACTTGTAGAGAAATTTTTGAATCTACCTTACGACTATCAACCGATTTCATGGTATTGCCAGCGGAACTGATCCAATCAACACTTTCTCTGTCTGAAGTAAGTGATTCAAGAATATCGGCTTTTTTAGTGTAATTAAGTCTGCGGTTATCACTGGTTGCCATGGCCGGCGGAAGCATGTCCACACCTTC
This sequence comes from Peredibacter starrii, assembly GCF_034259205.1. GTDB lineage: Bacteria > Bdellovibrionota > Bacteriovoracia > Bacteriovoracales > Bacteriovoracaceae > Peredibacter > Peredibacter starrii. The sequence goes on from NZ_CP139487.1 coordinate 3,706,339, forward strand.
TTCGTTCAAGAAGTTAGATCGCTCCTCCACTCCCTGCATTAAGGCCATTTGAAGATTTGATAGATCTAAATCAGCAGAAACGGCCCCTCTTTGAAGAGCTTCCAGTGTATCAAGAGAGATTTTTCTCATTTCATCCTGAAGATCAGGTGAAACAAGCATAAGGTCTTTTTCAACAGCATTGCGAATCTCTTCGGCGGCCTCGTCAGCATTGCCCGATGACTCAAGTGCGGCCTCATAGGCCTTGATGATTTGAATTTTTACTTTTTCAGCGAGTAACTGCGCTTCATTCTCGGCACGCTTTTCTAATGATAGGTTGAGCTTCTCGTAATTAAGTTCACGATGGAAGGCCTCAACACCTAGAGATGTTGATTTGGTGAGCTCTTCAAGGAACTCCACTCGGTTCTTCTTTTCTTCGAAACTTACCGATCCCATGGCGGAAAATGAAAAGAGAGCTGCCATAAAGATCCAACGCGTATTCAACATAGATACTCCTCACTATTGAGGACATTGTATGAGGAATCGATGATCCAATCTTTAGGTTTCGAAAGGGCAGTAAAGTTTACAACTGGCCCTTGTCAAAAATTTAGACAGTGAGCTTACTTGGGTATTGGAAGTTCTGGATTTTTTTAAGCCACGGATCCTGGAATGAAAGAGCGACCGCTACGAGTTTTAGACCCTCTCTATTCTTATTTCCTTTACCGTACTTGGGATCACCCATAATCGGATGACCTATATGATCCAGGTGGCGTCGAATCTGATGAAGCCTACCGGTTTCGATGGTGACTTTTAAGTGACTTTGATTGTTTCTCGAGGCCAGAACTTCAATGTGCGTAATCGCCTCTTTATCGTCGAGAGAGGCATTGATCGTTTGCTTTGAACCTACTTCCATCTCACCCAAGACCACGGCTTCGTAGGTCTTAGAAATAAGGTTCTTTTGAAAGAGGTCACCCAGCATTCCGGCTGCCTTTGAATTGTAGCCGACGATCATGGGACCTTGGGTCTCACGATCAAGGCGGTGAACGAGAAACACTTCTTTCTTTCGGGCGACTTCTACATAACGAAGTAATGAAGCATGATCTCCGGCTTGTGAACCTTGTGGAACCACACCTGCGGCCTTAATCCAGACTCCATAGTTCTGGTCTTCATATAGACACTCTGATTCTGTTACGGCCGGAAGTTTTAGAACTTTCGGGTCATAGAAACATTGCACGAGATCCTGCGGACCAACCTGTTCTTTAAGACCACGAATGCGAAGGGTCTTGCCCTTGGCATTTCGTTGAATCCAGACCGCACCCTTCTGGGCGGCATCTGCTAGTTCTTGTTCAGGGAGTTTAGTGAGCTTTTGAAGAAATTCTCCCAGCGTAGTTCGCTGGGAGAAGAATTTACTTACGGGAGCTTTAAAAATTCTCATTTAAGAAAGGAACGACTCAAGGGTCTCAGTCGACATTGCCTTGGCCTCATGGACCTTATTCAGGTCTTTTTTCATCAGAACATGAAGGCACTTGAAGCTTTCGATGATCTTGGCCTCATCAGTAGATTGTGCTTTCTGAATTCCAAGAAGAGCTTCTTTCATTTCGTGTTCTTTTTGAGAAGTCGTGAAATTGAAGTTGGTCTGCTCAACTGGTGATTTCTCATGCATCATGTGAAGCTTATTAAGAAGTACATCCAGCTGAGAAAGCTTCTTATCAAGTGTGTGAACATTGAAATCTAGTCTCGCCAGTTCATCTTTATATCTCATGGCAAGCTTCTGTTGGGCCTCATCAAGCGGCGGAAGTTGCCCGAATAGTGAGTTATTGATCGAAATAAGTTTGGCCTTAACTTCCATCAATTCAAACTTCAGCTTCTTATAATCAGTTTTAACGCCTTCAAGTTGAGTCATGATGTCCATGGTGTCCTTGGTCTTCTTGGTTAGTTCAAGGGTCACTTGCTGCATTTTCTGTGCATCTGTCTTTAAATCATCATTGTGCTGAAGGATCGACTTATTAATGTGCATAAGTGATTCCATTCTTTCTACTGAACCAAGGAAGGTATCGCGTAGATCGTTTGCAAGCTGGAACTCCTGCTTAATGATGTCTTTCTTTTCTTCTTCGATTTCTCTCATGCCTTCGATTGTCTCAACATACGATTCATTTTCTTTCTCAAGATTACGAATGGTATGAAGGCATTCATTTTTTTCACCATTTAATCTTTCAAATAGAGTGACCAGTGTCTTATAAAGATCATTCAGATCATTGTTCTTAAAGTCTTTTTCAAGAAGACGAATTTGATCCTCATCCAGGCTATCTTCATTCCAGTGAGTGATGAAACGGTTGAGAGCTTCACGAGAAAGGTTCACTTGCTCATTGATCGCCTCTTTCACCGAAACCAGAGGATAGAAGAAAACCATTACGCGGTCTTCACGGTTCACATTGATGGGAGTTACATACATCTCGTAAGGTTGAGAGGGAGCGTACTCGTCTTGCTTAACTTTCACAGGATAGATGCCAGCAATCTTGTTTACCAGGGCCTGATAGATTGGATCTTCATCAAGATTCAGGTAATCACGAAGATAATCCCAATTAAAAGCATCACTTCTAACTTCTTCTTCGCTTAGGTAGAACTGCTCAAGGAAAAGGTGGTTGAACCAAGTTAGTTTGAAATTAGTATCAATCATACACCCACCGAACGGCAGACCAGTATGAAGCATTGAACCCAGGTTCAATTTGATTTTCAATTCATCTAAAAGACGAACGATATCGTCACGAGTAAGATCTGAGTAATGGTCCATCATGAAACGCTGATCGCCCATGATGCCTTTCTCGATCACACCTTTAACTTCCATCTCAACTTGTTCGCCCATTTTCACTTTCTGCCAACGGAACAAGTAGGCCAGACCCATCCAAGCAATCACGAGGAAGCCCACCATTCCAGCCAGCATCAGCACGAGTTGGTTTTGTTTTTGGAAGCGCATGCCTTGGATGTCAGAGGCCTTCTTTTCTACATCAATCATCCATTGCGAGAGAGCGAGTGAAGCTTGAGTAACATGGGCCTTAACATCACGAGATTGTGAACTTAGACTTCCAAGAAGCTCAAGTTCATTATTCATAGATGTGAAACGATCCAGAAGAGCTTGTTTTTCACCATCAGTCAAAGAAGAACCACTTACAAGATTTTCCAGACGCTTAAGATCAGTGCGAAGGTAGCTTACTTGAACAGAACCACTTACATTTTTTGGATTGAGTTGATCCAGACGTTCTTTCATTCTTTCAGCGAGAAGTTCAACGTTGCTATATTTTTTGCTTTTAGCAACATCGTAAAGCGAAGCAACTTTATTGCGAAGGACTTTAAGGGCATCAGAAGGATCTGACATTCCGCTGGTGTTGTTGATGAGACGATTAAAAGTACGCATACCAAGGCTTAAATCTTTGCTCGATTTAATCTCTAGTAGCTCTTCGGTCTCAGCAATTTTTTGCGAGAGTTCGCGAATCTTATCGTTGGCCTTGTCGGGTTGTGCCCATGACAAGTGCTTTCCGATTTTCTCGAAGCTCATATCTTTCTTAAAGTGATTAATAAGAGAGTTTATTTTGAGGCCACGCTCTTCTTCCGTACTTTGCAAATGATTTAATCTCAAAGCAAAGAGAGTCGAGCCCACGCCAATTATGACAGCAATAACAAATATTCCGTGTATTACCCACTGTCCGCGATTAAAGGTCTTTTTCCAATCCATTGAAGTCACCCTTTTTAAGTAAAATCCTGTACTTAATTTTCTGACAAATTGCGACGGATTGGCTACCAGCTTTAAAAAATAAAAAAAGCCCGAGTTGTTAACTCGGGCTTCGTTTTTAAAAACTTTGTTTGGGAAATTAGCTGGCGAGATCTTCGTAAGACTCGAACTGGTTACGAAGCTTGGCCTTAAGCTTTAGGATCGCCTGAGTGTGAAGCTGAGACACACGTGACTCAGTTACATCCAGAACCTGGCCAATTTCTTTCAGGTTAAGGTCTTCGAAGTAGTAAAGAGAAAGAACCAGGCGCTGCTTTTCAGGAAGGGCCTTAATACCTTCTTTGATGATCTCCTGAGCGCGCTTATAACCAACAGCTGTCTGAGGGTTGGCACCACGAGAAGTCTCCATAAGAGAGACCATGAGCTTCTTATCACCTTTACTCATTGCCGCTGCATCTTCGATATTCAGAAGAGAGACCGACTTTGATTTATTGATAAGCTCATGGAACTCATCCATCGAACACTGTAAGTGTTCGCACATTTCTTCATCTGTAGCTGGACGGCCCAGGTCTTTTTCAAGCTTGGCATACGCCTTCTCTACTAGCTTGGCCTTTTCACGAACTGAACGAGGTACCCAGTCCTGAGAGCGAAGTTCATCAAGAATCGCTCCGCGGATACGGAATTCAGCATATGTTTTAAATTTGTTATCACGTGATGGATCGAATTTCTCAATGGCATCCATAAGACCGATAACACCACATGAGATCATGTCATCAAGTTCAATATTTGGTGGAAGACGAGAAGCGATCTTCTGGGCGATATAACGAACGAGTGGAGCGTATTCAAGAATAATTTCATCTTTGACCTTAGGGTCAACAGTTGAACGGTAGTCTTTTAAATTTTTAAGTTTGGCCGTGAGTGATGACATTTTTGAGCTCTCCTGCTTTTACCGTTTAGTGAACATCGTGTTCATAGGCCAACTGACTTGTCCCATTCAGAGGAGAAGTCAGCGGTCCACCTACTTTTTCGGTGAACCCATATAAAAGTTTAACGAAGTTTTTATTCCATTCATTTTTGTTTTCAGAGAGGAAAAAAGTATCAAATCCTGAGGCATCTACATCGAATTTCTGGATCCCTCCAAGGATATGCGTGCGAGCACCAAGGAAATTCTCGATAGTTTCACTCAGGGTCATCACCACTTTCTGGAACTGTTTCTCGCTCTGATACATGTTCACCAGAAGATGGTTCTCTTTGATCCCGAAGCGGGTCGCAAGAAGCTTCACCAGTGAGTATGAATCAGTGATTGATGATTTATCCGGAGTCACAATCACCCAACGGTGATCGCAATAAGCGTTTAACGTAAGGATTTCTCTAGACACCCCTGCCGGGCAATCAAGCAGGATGAAATCGTATTCATGCTCATGTGAAGCGATAATATCGATGATGATTTCGTCGAAGTTTAGTTTTGATTCAAAGACCGAGATTGAACCGTTACATGCCGGAAGCAAGTGGAAGTTTCCTTGCTGAATCAGGCAATCTTCGAAATTCGCCTCTGCAGAGAGAAGTTTTTCGAATTTATTATCAAGGGGAAGACCCATCTTGATCGCTGTATTTGAAAGATTTGAATCGCAATCAATCAAGAGTGTGCGGTGACCAGCGAGTGCCAGTTCTTTTGCAGTCTTTAATGCGATTGAGGTTTTACCTACTCCGCCCTTTCCACCCGTGATGGAAATTTTAGTACAGGCGAAATCACTAGCTCGTCTTAGTTCTGACTTCTTGGTGGGATTGTTCGTGGTCGAAAACGATTGAAGCCACTCGCTAGTTTTGTGCATAAACCTCCTGTTAATTGCACATCATTGAAGCTTTAGATCTTGCCTAACATCCTGTCGGGCCTAAATAGAGCTAGAGCTTTGAGAACTTAGAACTGAAAGAGACCTGACATCAGTCTTTCAGCTGTCGCACCTTCGATATCATCCGGAACTACTGGTCCTGTTCCGAAGAATTTGAGAGGAAGCTTGTTGTGGGCCTTATGAACGTTGAAGAGAGCTCCGAAGTTCATACAGAGGTCCACATGAGAAATGATAACACCGTCTACAATCTCCTTGTATCGGGCAATTATTTTTCGGTTATATAATTCAGAGTGAATCGCCGAAAGTGTGCATAGAACTTCTACGTGCTGGAAACCACGTTTCAAAGTCTCAACGAATTTTTTTGTTTCATCCGTGTATTTGCTATTCAGGCGTACATCCACCAGGACAGATTTGCCGGCTTCCACCGCTTTACGAGATAGGCCTACTACTTCTGAGAAGTTTTGCACCTTCTCGACCTTGATTCCAAACACCTGGGCGGCAAAGTCCGTAGAAGCGTTATTTTGAGCGTCTTGTGAGTACTGGATAAGAACCACGTCCTTCTTCAGAACCGCGATTTTAGTGCCCATTGTGCTTTGACCAGAGGCCGCTTCAGAAACCAGAACCGTCACTACCGGCTCGCCTGATTCGATTTTTGCAAATAGAGGAATCGAAGTATTAATTGAGCTCGCCATTTCCTGCAGAGCAAATTCGAAAATCACATCTGGATTCTCAAGATCTTCTTTCGAAAGTTCGTAGTTGGCCTTCTTGATGAGCTCAAGAATATGGGCCTCATCAACATCCAAAGTTTTAAGTGTTGTACGAAGCTGGAAAATCCCCTTCGCTTCATTCAGGTGCTTTTGATTGAACTGATAATTTTGTGAAAGCTCCATGATCTTTTGCTCAAGGAGTTCCATCTTATGCTGAGTCGTTCTTAGTTCTTGTTTTAGTTCATTATAAGCTTCACGGCTTACTGTCGAACCCGCTGGTGCTGCCGGAGCTTGTGGCTCACGAAGAGGATTTCTTGTGATCTCAACTGTGTCTTCCGTCATCTGTGGCTGAGGAACTGGACGCTCTTGACGAGGTCTCGCCTGCTGAACCGGACGGGCCTGTTCACGGCTTTGAGGTGGCTCAGCATATTTACCACGATTCGATGGACGAACCGGCGCCGGTGTATCATCGGCGGAATCAATATCAAATCCAGAATCATCTCCGTCAGTCAAAAAATCATCCAGACTGCTTTTGATGAGTGAAGAAGTTTTTGTCGTCATGTCCGCCAGGCCAGCAGAACCTTTAGCAAGTGTATTCACCACTTTGTTAAGTCCCATGCTGCCGTAGCCGGCCTGACCTGCACCTTGTGCATCCTGACCGTTATATTTTGTAATTGTTTCTTTAATGGTAGAGGCGGGCTTTTGGTAAAAAGCTTCTTTTTGTTCTGTGTTCAAAACTTTATCCACCTTTGCCTTCTTCTCAAAGCTTCGCTCAGAGATGGCCGCTGTGATCTCAATGCGCTTTTTCTTAAAGGCACCTTTAAGACCATTGTTAGTGATGGTTTTCAGAATGATGGCATCAGGACCAAGTTCAACTTTTACCTGTTTTAAAGCTTCTTCTAATGTGTCAGCTTCGAACTTCTTGACGAACATTCTTTACAACCTCACGGTACCGAGAGATCTGATATTGACTTCTGGACTAAGTTCATTATGGCTCACCACAATCATGTTGGGAATGAATTTTTCAGTCAACTTCTTGAAATGACGGCGGATAACTGGTGAGCAAAGAATCACCATTTTCTCCCCTTGCGAAGTTGCTTCTTCAATCTTCTCATTGAGTGAAGCCAGGATAGTTTGAGTCACTTTAGGATCGAGGTTTAACTGCGATCCATGATCAGTGTGGATAATTGAACGGGCAACGGCCTCCTCAAGACTACGATCCAACGTAAAGAGCGGAACGTCTCCCTGAGAGCCTTTAATTTTTTCTGTAATGGTCCTATAGAGGGCCTGACGAACGTATTCAGTAAGGGCCTCAGAATCTTTAGTTCCAGTACCGTATTCGGCCAGAGTTTCAAGAATTGTGCGAAGGTCTCGAACTGAAACGCCTTCACGCAACAGGGCCTGCATAACTTTAAGCACAGTTCCCAGAGGCATAATGTCCGGAACAAGGTCTGAAACGATTTTCGGATTGTCTTCCTTGAAGTTATCAAGAATCTTAACCAGTTCCTGACGACCAAACATTTCAGAAAGGTTCGCTTTTAGAACTTCAGTTAAGTGAGTCGCCACAATTGTTGAAAGATCAACCACTGTATAACCATTGTATTGAGCTTCATCTTTACGATCATCAGTGATCCAGATCGCAGGAAGACCGAATACAGGTTCCTTCGTCTCGACTCCGTCCATCTGCTCAATCACCGTTCCCGGGTCCATTGCCATCATATGATCCGGCATAAGTTCACCGCGAGCGATCTCAATCCCTTTAAGTTTGATTGAGTAACCGCCTGGCTTAAGCTCCAGGTTATCCTTGATTCGAACTGAAGGAATGATCATCCCCCAATCAAGAGCAAATTGTTTTCTGATGTGTGAAATACGTTCAAGGAGATCACCGTTTTGTTCAGCATCTACAATTGAAACAATTCCATACCCCACTTCAAGTTGCACAAGTTCAACCGGAAGAAGAGATTCAAGCGTTTCAGCTTTCGCTTTTGCTTCAGGAGCAAGAGCGGCCTTAACTTCAGCGGCCTTCGCCATTTCTTTGTTCTTCTCTACTTTGTGTCCAGCATAACCAATCAGACCACCGATCATCAGGAACGGGAAGGCCGGGAAACCTGGAATCAAACCGAAGACAGCGATTGAAGCCGCTGTGATATAGAAAGCTTTTGGATGGGCCGTGAATTCTTGATTCACCTGCTTACCAAGGGCCTCAGAGTTTGAGTTACGAGTTGTGATAATACCGGCAGCAGTCGAAATCACGAGTGCCGGAATCTGTGCAATAAGTCCATCACCCACAGTCAGGAGTGTGAAAGTTCTGGCCGCATCTGAAAATGCCATATCATTTTGGGCCACACCAACAATGATACCGCCTACGATGTTAATCGCTGTAATCAAAATACCGGCGATGGCATCACCTCGAACGAACTTCGAAGCACCGTCCATTGACCCGTAAAAGTCTGCTTCTTGAGCAACTTCAGCACGACGGCGTTTCGCTTCTTTGTCATCAATCAGACCAGCATTCAAGTCTGCATCGATCGCCATTTGTTTACCAGGCATTGCATCTAACGTGAATCGAGCACTTACTTCAGCTACTCGACCAGCACCTTTGGTGATTACGATAAAGTTAATGACCACGAGGATCATGAAGATAATGATACCCACAGCATAGTTACCACCTACTACGAATTCACCGAAGGCCTCAATGATGTGACCAGCGGCCTTTGTACCATCCGCTGCTCCGTGAAGAAGAATGTTTCTTGTTGAAGCAACGTTAAGTGAAAGACGTAGAAGTGTTGTAATGAGAAGCACTGATGGAAAAGTCGAGAAATCCAGCGGCTTTCTCGCGTAAACCGACATCAAAAGAATTCCGATTGATGTTGCAATCGAGAATGCCAAAAACAAATCCAGAATAATTGGAGGAAGTGGAACAACCATCACACCCAGGATTAGAATTAATCCTAGAGCAATTGCTAGTTCTGAATTTTGAGAAAAGACTTTGAGCTTTTCTAAAAACCTGTCCATGGTCACCTCTTAAAGAGTCGCTCATCCTGAGCTAAAAATTTGTTACTTCAAAGCTTTCTGTTTACGTTTAAGCTTATAAACGAAAGACAGAATTTCCGCGACCGCTTTATACAATGTTCGAGGAACTCCATGTCCCACTTTCACTGTTTTATATAACGTCCGCGCCAGCATGATGTTTTCCACGATCGGAATATCATTTTCCTTCGCAATCTCACGAATTCGAAGGGCCAAATGATCGGCACCTTTTGCCATCACGGCCGGTGCTACCATCGTCTCTCCATCATACTTCAATGCTACACTAATATGCGTTGGATTTGTAACAATTACGTCTGCCTTCTTTACATCATCCATCATCCGCTTTTGTGCCATCTGACGTTGGATCTGACGGATCTTACTCTTTACTTCCGGGTTACCATCTTTCTCTTTAGCTTCTTCCTTCGCTTCTTGTTTGGTCATCATCATTTTTTGACGGTAGGACCACTTTTCCCAACCAAAATCGGCCAGGGCCACAACTCCCAGACCTAAAAGAATCGAGAATCCAAGTTTCACCATCAGGTATTTACCAAACATCAAAGATTGTCCGGCATCTGAATGTAGGAAACCAAGGAAGGAACCAATGTTATCTTTCATCACACTGTAAGTGATCGCAATCACCACCGTGAACTTAAACACACCCTTAACTGCTTCAACCAGAGACTTCTTCGAGAAGATTCGTCCGAAACCTTTAAGTGGGTTGATGCGTTCAATGTCAGCGTTCAGGATTTCCGGGGAATAAAGAAAACCGATTTGAATAAATTGCGAAAGGACTCCTAAACAAACTGAAGCTCCAAACGATGGTGCTAAACATTTAACCAACGTCCACATGGTTTGAGCGATCACATCGGCGAACTTCTCTTTGGTGTAGATCATCTTAAAATCTAAGCGATACATCCAATCGATATATTCAGTGAACTGTTCATAGATGAACACACCACAGATAATTAATGTGAGAAGTGAGCCCGAAAGAAGCAATACAGATGAAAGCTCCTTTGAGGAAGCAACATCACCCTTTTTGCGAGATTCATCGATCTTATACTGGGAGGGCTCTTCGGTTTTTTCGTCGTCGTTCTCGTCGGCCATCCTATGCCTCTTAGATTAGAATGAGAGGAATTGAAACCACTCACCTAGTTTTTCAATATATAAGTCATAACTCACCTGGAAAAACTCCTCTGCTATTCCTAAGAAGAGAAGAAGTCCCATGCCGATGTTTACCACGAAGCTCACCATCAAAACGTTCATTTGCGGAACTGTTCTGGCGACGATTCCCATAACCAGGTTCATCAGCAAGTTAGCAAAAATCAGTGGTCCCCCCAGAAGGATGGAAGCACTAAATGCCGACTTAAAGAATAACACGAAATATTCCGGCGTTTTCAGCATTTTGTCCGCATTTAAGAAATTGACAGAAAAAAATGACTGAAACACTCCCTTGAACATTGGAACCAACGCTCCGGAGGAAAGAACTAAAATAAGCAGGGTCCACTCAATCAATCTTTCAAAAGGACCCACTTGCTGGCCCTGAGATGGATCGAAGTAACTGACACTGTTAAAGCCAATCTGCATAGTCAGAATGCTACCAGTTGCTACGAATAGACTCATAATACACTTCACCAGAAATCCAATAATTAGGCCGGTACATGTATGGAACATCATCAGAATCCAGATGTGATCCACCCCGACCATATTGATTTCTGCAACAAGCGTGCCGCGAAGATCAGGAAAGAAGGCAAATGAGATGGTGAATGCAGAGAGTACTTTTACTAAGTTAGGAACGGCCACGTTATCAAATAGCGGAAGCTGCATTAAGACTGCAGACCAGCGAGCAAAGCTCAGCCAAAAGGCCAAGAAGGCAACTTGATCAGAAATCGTTACGTTCATTAACGCCTAATCAATTCCGGGATGCTTGTGAAGTGATCGTGGGTGTAACTCACCATGGTTTCCATCATCCATGGACTGAAGATTACAAGTGCCGCAATAACCACAAGGATTTTAGGAATAAAAGATAATGTTTGTTCGTTAATTTGAGTAACGGCCTGGAAAATCGAGACAAGTACCCCGACTACCAGAGCGCCGATGAGCATAGGAGCAGAAAGCATCATAGTGACTTTGATCGCTTGATTCACTACCTCAATGGCAAATTCATTTTCCATGAGATCTCCTAGGTATTAAATGATCTGAGGATTGCACCTGTCACCAGCTGCCAACCATCGACCAAAACAAAAAGTAATAACTTAAATGGCATTGAAACCAGCATCGGCGGAAGCATCATCATCCCCATCGCCATCAGAACCGACGCCACCACCATATCCAGAACAATGAACGGGATATACAGGAGGAAGCCAATCTGGAACGCTGTTTTTAGCTCTGAAATAATGAAGGCCGGAATCAGATAATGAGTCGGAACTGCATTGATATCTGATGGTGCCGCTGCATTTGTTACATCATAAAAAAGACCGATATCGGCCTTGCGAACATGCTTCTGCATAAAAGCACGAAGGTCTTTCTCCAGCCCTTCCAGCGCTTTAGTCGCATCAATTTGTTTTGCTTGATACGGTTTAAGACTGTTCTCATAAATCGATTTTCCAGTCGGCATCATCACGAAGATCGAAAGGAAAAGTGCGAACCCGATGAGGAGTTGGTTCGGTGGCATGTTCTGCGTTCCGAGAGCTTGTCTCATGAACGACAACACCACTACGATACGAGTAAAAGAAGTACAAAGAATAACAATTGCTGGGGCGAGGGTAAGGATTGTAAAGAGAAGTAATACTTCGAGTGTGTCGACAAGATTAGTTCCTTGGCCAAAGTTTACAGCGACTCCGGGTAGATTCGCCGATTGAGAAAATGCCGAACCCGCTGCGGCCAACAATACAAAACCTAAACCTAACTTAGAAAACTTATTCATTAGTTGAACTCAATCGGCTTTAGCTTCTTGGCCTTCTTCTTGAGTTCATCTGAAAACTTCACGATGTCCTTTGCTGTAAGAGCTTGAATGCCCTTCTCTTCAGGAACCGGAGTTGATTCATTGATGTTTTCTTTGATTTTGAACACCGGCCCTTGTTCCTGAGTTTGGATTGAACCAAGATTTAAATCAAAGTTTGTCCCAGTAACTTCCTTCTCTCCTTCTTTGATAAGGCCCGTTGTATCAGTCATTTCTGAAAGAAACTGAATGCCGTTTTCAGAGTTAGAAACCAGGAAGATCTGTTTGTGTGCCTTCACCACCATAAGTGAACGCTTAGGCGCCACATACGTCGTTGAAAGAACCTGAATCATTTGTGAGTTGTTTAAGAAACCAAGTTTTCCACGACTGAATACGCCCTTCTTAAGAAGTTGAACAACGCCGTAGAACAGACCAAGAACCATCGCAAGGAACACTGTGAACTTCGCCGCATATCCAGCGAATGAAAAATTGTCCGCAGGTCTGGCAATCGGAGCCGGAGTTTCAGCAGGTACCGCTTCACGAGCGATACCGGCCTGCTTAGTATTTACTTCATCTTTCTTTGTTTCTGCTTTGGCCGCTTCTGCCTTCGCAGTACTTTCAACCATCAATTTATTGAGGTAGTCCTCATTCAACTGATCTTTTGAAACTTTGTTTTCAGCTTTCTTTTCAACTGCTGGTGCGACCGGAGCTGCTGGAGTTTTCGCAGGACGAGTGGCCTCTGCTTTCGCTGCTACAGGCTCTGCCTTCTCTACTTTTCCACGAGGGAAAACCACTTCGATATTTTTATTTTTCCAACCAAGGTTCACACCATCAGCATCAACATTGTATGGAAGAACCGCTTTCACGATCGCCTTACCATTTAGAACATTTGCTGAAAGAACCGCACCACTTACTGTTTTAGAGAAGCCACTGAAAGCGTCGGCTTGAGTAAGTGTGATTTCGATTGTTTTACCGTAAACGCGCACATCAGGGAGTTCGTTAGAACGGCCGTCCAGAGCAATATTTACATATCCGTTGGCACCGCTAGTTTTAAGATCCACAGACGTCACTTTGACCCCAGCTTGGGCACCTAAAGTCACCATGGTTCCGAGTGCTAATGTAATGAACTTCCTATTCATAACCATCATCCTTTCTTATTTCCAGAACTTACTTCAAAGACTCGATTCTCTCGAGTGGGCTAATGATATCTGTGAGACGGATCCCGAACTTCTCGTTCACCACCACGACCTCACCTCTTGCAACCAGCTTGCCATTCACCAGAACTTCCAGTGGTTCACCGGCGAGCTTATCAAGTTCCAGTACTGAACCCTGACCTAGTTGAAGAAGATCTTTAATGATTACTTTTGCACGGCCTAGTTCCACACTCACTTTCAGTGGGATATCCAGGATGAAGTCAAGATTCTGAACCTTGAGCTTGTTTAGAGCATCATCACCCGCTTTAATCTGATCCGCTAATTCGCGAATAGCATCTTTGTTGTTGTCTGACATTTCAGTTGACGCCATATGAGTGTTTCCTTTTATGTAATTCTACGGGTGACTTGTACTGCTCGATTACCTTTGTAGACACCGATCAGGCATTTTAGTTTTTTTGACTCTTCAATCTCGAGATCCAGCTCACCTGAAACTTCCTGGGCCAGAGGAATGATGTCTCCGACCTGAAGACCGATAAGATCTCCGATCGACATTTCCGTTTCACCCAGTTTTACAACTGCAGTGGCCTGAGCGTGCTGAACGTGTTCCTGCATTGAACGAGTCCACAGAGTGTCCACCACATCATTATCAGTCTGATAACTTGAAGAGAGTTTCTGTTTAATTGGTTCAATGGTTGAGTACGGGATCACCACCATGATGGTTCCCGAAGCAGATTCAAACTCAACTTCGAATGTTGTTGTGATAATTACATCTGAAGGTGGAACCACACCCACGAACTGCGGGTTGATCTCAGTACGAACATACTGAGCATCGATTCTATGAACTGGTGCCCATGCTTCTTCAAGATCATTGATGGCCATATCCATCACACGTCTCATGAATGAAAGCTCAATCGAAGTGAATTCCTTCCCTTCAATCTTTGTGAATGGACGGTCAGTACCACCGAAGTATGAATCGATGATGGCGTAAGCGAGCTTTGATTCAAATACGATCAGGGCAGGACCACGAAGTTCATTGAAACGCATGATACACATACACGAAGGAATCGGGAGTGTGTTCACGAATTCACCGAACTTCAACAGATCTGTCGAGATCATTGAAATGGTAGAAATCTTACGAAGCGAGTTTGAAAGGGAAACTCGGAATTGACGAATGAATCGTTCGTAAATGATCTCCAAAATCGGCATTCGACCACGAATAACTCGGTCTTGGTTGGTGAGATCATACGGCTGAATGTTTGCATCGGATTCTTCTACTTCTCCGAAACCATCCATTCCACCAGAGCTTGCCTCTGATGCCGAACCAGAATCACCATCATCATTAACGGCATTAAGTAATGCGTCTACTTCGTCTTGGCTCAATACTTGGGCCATGTTCCCCTCCTGGGACTTAACCGCGTTAGCGGCGACTAAAAAGCATCCTGCTAATTAGTTGATTTGGAAGCTGATGTAGTAAATATCTTCCACTCTTCCATCAACCAAAAATGAATTGATAGAAGCTTTAATCTCTTCTTTTAAATAGCTCTTCCCTTCTTTTTTAAGAAGGTCATCCGCTCTCTTGGTGTTCAGAATGCTGATGATAGTGTCGCGAATTTGCGGCTTACGAGCTTCAAACTCAGGAGCCTTAGCATCATCACTCATTTTAAGAACAGCATCGAGACGAACATAGCGACGTGGACCTTCACCTTGAGCAAGGTTCACAGTGAAACTATCAAGTGGAAGAAGGTTTTCTTTCTTCACTACTTCAGTGGGCTTTTGTTCACCAGCTGCTTCACCGTCTGCTGTTGCTGCAGGAGCATCTTTTTCTTTTAGGAGTTGAGTAAGGTCAGGGCGTTTCGCTTCCATTTCCATGAATTTCCACTGGAAGAATGCCACTGTTCCCATCGCAACGATGTTAACGATCATGAGGATAGTTAGTAATGGATTTTTACTACTAGAATTTGAAACCGGTCCTGGTTTATTTTCTTCAGCCATTGTTACCTTTAAAGGAAAATGCCCCTTCCTGGGGCCTTGTCAAAATTATAACTTCCATTGGGATTTGAATCAAGAATGTGGTGTTCTGTAAGGAATATTTTGCCGAAAATACCCGATTCATAGTTGGCACTTTGACCCCGGGTAAGAATTGCCTGTTTGTTTAGTCGGGTTTCAGACAAAAAAAGCCCCGGCAATTGCCAGGGCCCTTTATATCAATTTCTAAAAAGATTAGATGTTGATTTTACCGCGCTTCTTAAGCTCTTCGATTAGACCATCGAAGTGACTTGTAGGGTAAGCACCTTTAACAGGCACACCGTTAAGTAGGAAGCCTGGAGTACCTTGGAAACCGAACTTCGCAGCTTCTGCCATATCAGCATCGATGCGCTTCTGAACTGCTTCAGATTTTGCATCTTTCTCAAGCTTCGCCATATCAACTTTAAGTTTCTTAGCTTCAGCTTTTAGGAATGATTCACCATTCTGAAGAGCACGTTGATTTTTGTAGATAGCATCGTGGAATTCCCAGGCCTTTTCTGGGCTCTGAAGACGAATTGCTTCGTAGTACTGAGCAGCTGGCATAGCTTGTGGGTGGAAGCTAAGTGGAAGGTGCTTATATACGAAACGGATTTTACCTTCGTACTTTTTCATAAGCTCCATAACTGTACCGTAACCACGAGAACAGAAAGGACATTCGAAATCTGAATATTCAATTAGCGTGATTGGAGCATCTTTGTTTCCACGGAAGCTCTCATCAGAACGAATTTCAGCTTGTAGAGGCTTATTGAAAGACTCTTCAAGAGCTTTCTTCTCTTCTTCCTCACGACGCTTGCCTTCTCCTTCTTGAGCGGCCTTAACAGCATTGTTAAGAGCATCGATGAATTTATTTGGATTAGCTTCAATAGCTTCAGTGATGATTTCAGGGTTTTCCTTGATCATTTTTTTTAGGTCGTCTTTCGACGTACAAGCAGAGGCCACAACAAGCACAGCTGCAAGAAGCATCATTCTTTTCATGTCATTCCTTTTCTAACGTAGGTTTGGATCATTAATAAATTATCACAAGGGAGAGGGTTTTCAATCTTTGCTCTCAGATTTGGCCAAATTATTTTGAACGTAATCGAGATATTTGTTGAGCTTTCTGGTGTATTCACGAATGTAGGCATAACCCACAAGATGTACCCGACTATTATAGTTTCCTTTCATGAAAGCACGCATCGTAGAAAAAATTCCAAAGGCCGCACCTGAAACTTTTGCATACAAGTGAATCCCTAGGAGTATATAGCTTACTGCAATAAGAATAACAGTCAGCACCACCATATCATCCAGAACGTACATCTGGTCACTGAAGTACTTGTTCACAGTTTTATCATTGGAAAGAGTCTTGGTGGCCAATTCAACCATCGAAATGAAAACGGAAGAAGAGTTTTCAGTAATAAAGACCGCACTACTGATACAGATAATCACCATCAATAAGCCAAAGTGAAGCATGAAGATTTTATCAGTAACAGGCTTGTGGATCTTTGAGAATTGAGGAGGAATACTGTGACTAATGATCACACCTTTCTTTCTGGACTCCCTCAGAAACTCAAAGAAGAACTCTGAGAAACGAGTAAGAAGTTTATACGTGCTAAACTCATCAACTTTATAAACTGTGTTTGGACTCTCCAAAACATTCTCACAGTACTCGCCAATTCTGCGGAATGGATGAAGGATCAGCCAGCCGACATAAGTACCAATGAAGAACAACAGAATATGATAGGCAAAGAGCAGAGGCAGATTATCAATCGCCTCTCCGATAATCGACTCGAAGAAAAGATTTTGATCCATCAGATCCGGGGATCCATGCGCACGGAAAAAATAAAAATTAAGGCGCATGATTTGAAACAAAAAATAATAGATAAAAAGATTAATACAAAATGAGATCGCAGAAACTTTCAGGCCCACCGATAAAATAAATCGACTGTCCTCAGTTTTGAAGACCCTCTTGATTTCAGGGATAGGCGACCTTAAGAAATTGGAAAGCATTCCTTAAATCATAAATTAAATCTAAAGTCTTAAAACTAGGCAGTTTTTGAGCTTTTTTCCCCGACAAAGATGATCAAATTCAAAATATAACTAAAGTGAACACCCTTCCTACCCGATAGGTTGACGAGAATCGTTTAAGACGAAGGAGTCTTATCATGAAATCGCTTGGTCTATGCTTACTAAATGTCGCTCTACTCGCCATGCTTGTGGCTTGTGGGAAGGACAATGAATCAGGCAAGTCCTCAACATATAGTTGCGGAGCAAATGGAAACTATAACTGTTACACTGGATATCCAGGTACTACTGGCGGCTATAATTGGAATAACCCTTATGGCCAGGGCTATAACGGTGTTGGGACTGTGATCCCCAGTACAAACCTACCACCGGTTGTTTACAACCTTGTTTCAAATTATCGCTGTAGCTCGACAGGCGCAGTTGCAAGGATTCCGATTTCAATTCCTCTAACGAATACTCCATATGTAGTTTCACCTGGTGATTATCACGTTGGTGTTACCTCGTACGGAGACGTTGCAATGATTGTAGGACAAGCTACTGGTCAGGCACCTCTATTCGTAGGTTTTATGTGTCCTCGTTCATTCACAAGCGCAGGTCAAGGTCAGCTTGTTAACATTGGCTTTGGCTCAGCTTCAGCACGATGTCCGGGCATTAAGCAATTAAGTAAAGCAACAGTTATCTTCCCAGGCGGAGGAACTGCTGAATTCCGTGAAATGACATTCGGTGCTTATATGTCAGGCGCGCCTTTCACACCTTACTGTATGTAAATTAAAAAAATACTAAAAGGGAGTCTTCGGACTCCCTTTTTTATTTTTGGGCGTTGATAAAAGCGATGACACCCGCTGAGATACTGCGAGCAAGTTCGTTCAGATATTTTTCCTCATTCACTTTTTTAAGTTCATTCGGATTAGAGACAAATCCTGCCTCAACTAAGAGACCCGGACGTTTTGAAAGAGCTAGAACGTAAAATAACCCAGGCTTCACTCCCCGATCATCAATCTTATATTTCTTAATAACAGGTTTCACTTTCTCATGAACCAGAGATGCAAGCTGACGAGAATGAACAACAGTTTGCTGCACTACCAGATCCACCAGAATCTGATTCACGATTAACTCTTCACCTTGAAGGTTTAAGTTCTCCGCACGCTCAACTTTGTTGGCGGCAACATTTGAGTTGTTATCGAGATAATAAAGTTCAAAACCATGGCTTCGAGCATTCGTTGAAGAATTGAAATGAATTGAAAGAAAGAGATCGGCCTTCACAAGATCGGCCAGCTCAGCTCGCTCCGGTAATGTTACCAAACGATCGATACTTCTCGTAAGATAGGCCGAAGTATGTTTAGAAAGTTCTTCTTTGATTTTTTTTGAAAGTCTGAGGGATAGATCCTTCTCATAAACCTTTCTCGATCTTTTTGGATCAAGATGCCCAATAGCACCTACTTCTTCACCACCATGACCGGGGTCAATCAAAACCACTTTCGCAAAAGCAGAGTATGTAAAAAGTAGAAAACAGAGAGCGAGAAATTTCATATCAGTAAGCTTTCTTCAGTTGGTGCCGAGGGAAATAGAATGAAAGTATCTGGCGATAATCATAACCACGTTTTGCAAGTTCCAGAGCACCCAGTTGGCACAGACCCACGCCGTGACCGTAACCTTGGCCCTTGACCATAAATTCATTGTTCTTCATCGACATAATAAAGTTATTCGAAGGAAGAAGTTCTCGGCCAGCAAGATTTCTCAAATAAGACTTTTTAATAATGTGAAGTCGATCGCCCACATACATTCTGAGTTCAGAATTCGCCAAAGAGTCAGGCATTAGTTTTACATCAGTGCCTTGAATCTCGTCCGCGTAATATCTTTTTAGAACCTGATCCACCATGGATGTAAGCTTTTGGCCCTTAATTTGGTAGTTCCAATCTTTCATGCCTGTCTTCTGACAGAAGGTACAGTTTACTGAACGATATCCTTCTTCCACCCCACCCCAAACTTGGTCCGGTCTAAAAGTTTTTCCACCACATTTAGAGTGAAAAAATGCCGGAGCAATCTTGCCCGAAGGGCCAACCAGAATCATGCCAGAAGTTTCTCTCGAGGCCTGAAGTGTTTTTTGAGTAATATCGTGAAAGGTACCAGACACTTGATCTTTTTCAGAAGACTCTAAGTGATAAAGCTTATCCGGATTATCAAAACCCATGCCCTTCTTGATTCGATCATAAGCATAAGTTCTAGCGGCAACCGCCTGGGCCTTCAGGGCCTCAACAGGCCACGTTCCGTTCATTTCTTTCGAAAGAAGTGTCGTGATGTAATTTTCCATCGGAATAAGATTTACGAGATCACAACTCTCCTGTCCTGGATTAGTAAGGAGCTGAAGTTCACCCTGATATTTATGCTTCCCCCATGAAACAAGACCCGTAGGAGAACTCAGAGACGCCACGAGAAGCGGATTTTTTGGCATCTGAGACTTGGTCTTAGAGGCAGATGGATTACAGTTAAAAGCGATCGTTTTGCGACCGGAGTATTGCTGCTTTTTATGTTGTGTATGAATGGTCTTTTCGAGATCCATTCCTTCAACCACTACTCTCTTTAATGATTTAGCAATCAGGACCTTAACAGAAGGGACAGCAGCATACGACGATGCTGAAAATAGCAAAAGAAAGAAGCAACTTCCTGTTTTTAACATTAATTCCCTTATCCTTGGAAATTAAAATACCCCCTCCATCATACCTAAATTCTAGAAATTCATGGGAGTTTTTTTAAATGCTTCATGATTTTTTGCATGTCGGCCCAGGCAGTTTTCTTCATGTTCTGGTTGGTTTCGATGATGCTTGGGTGGAACAGCGGAACTATTTGAAATGTGCTTTGATTGCCGGCCTTACGAGTGAAGAACTGGCCGTGAACCATAGATAGCCGATCATTTGACTTGAGTATTTTCTGAGTCGCCTTCGCTCCTAAAGTGATAATTACTTCCGGATTGAAGAAGGAAGCGATCTCCATCACCTCATGCGAGTAATCACTTTCATCAGTCCCTTCGACCGGGTAGATGATGACCTCTGAAGGATCCAGCTTCATGGCCATGATCATGCGCTCAAAAAGTTCAGCGGTTTTAAGTGGGAACCCCACGATCAACTCATCAATGAAGCCGGATTTAAGTTCAGCTGAAAGCTCGTCCCACTGACGGAACTTTTCAGACACAAAAATCGCCTTCACTGAATCTTGGGTCTTATTCTTAAGGATGATATCCAAAACTCGAGAGTCTAATTTAAGAGCAGATTTTAAGGCCGTGAGGTCTTGGAAATGTTGAAGCCCTTCCCACCCTGGTTCGGCCTTAACACGGATTTCTCCCCCATCAAGTTTCAGAATACTGTGACCAGTCTCTTCTACTTTCTCCTGGGCAAAGCGCTCAAGGGACTCAAGAACCTGGGCCTTTTCTGAAAAAGCTTCTTTGGCAGGAATAATCGGTTTTGTGGCCTTTATGACAGACGGACTTTTCTTAAGCCAACTCGTTTCTCCCATAAGGGCGTCAGCGAAGGTCGAGGCCTTCGGTGGGTTCCGTAGGGTCAATAATTTTTGCTTAAATAAATCGTCCATACCCATCTTTTAGCACAAAGTGAACGTTCTTTCCTAGCCTTAAAATCTCTTAAACTCCCACTTCCAGAGCGCCGAAAAGACTGTTGTACAGAGTGAGGAGCACAACATGTCTGATATCGATTTTAAATTTGAGAGTTTTGAAGAGTACTTTGGTGGCGCTGAGCAAGTGAAAAAGACCATGGACGAATGTAAAGTCTGCGGTTCAAAGCTTCTTCTATCTCATATGCCGGATTATAAAAATCTTCTGGTACAGGAAACCGCTCGTTGCATGGATTGTGGTTGCGGTAACCGTCGCGTAATTCACGTTCTGAACTAATCTTCGATTTCTACATCATCCTCATGCAAATGCGTCCACAGCGCTTTTGCCTGAGGACTTTTGATTCCGAAATAATTCATTAAATCATTCACAGTATAGGCCCGTAATTCGTCCTGAGACATGGATAACTGGGAAAGAATTTTTTTCTTAGTGTCTTCACCAAGTCCCTTCACTTCATCCAACCAAGTTGAAAGAACACGCTTTGATTCAGCTTTATGGTGAAGCTTACGAGAAAATCTATGGGCCTCATCTCGCATGCTCACAATGATTTTAAATAGCGGCGGACACTTACTTAGGATGTAAGGATTGGTTCTGCCAGGAATGATGAGTCTCTCCTCTGAACGAACGACTTCAGTTGCGCGAAGATCTCCTGTTGTAAGATCCTTGGATTTAGCAATTCCAACCACACACATTTCAATTTGAAGTTCACGCAATACGGCCGTAACAGTGTTTACCTGGGCCACACCACCATCGATGACTAAAACATCCGGCAGATCACCATTGTCCATACGACGAGTGATAACTTCTCTCATCATGGCAAAGTCATTGTTCCCCTCTGGACGAGTTTCTAAGTGATAGTAGCGATACTTTTTCTTATTGGGCTTTCCTTCTTCAAAAACAATCTGAGATGCTGTCGGTGATTGTCCCTGCCAAATTGCAACGTCATAACATTCAAGAACACGAGGACGTTCTTTCATATTCAAAAGTTCACGAAGCTTATGAAGACCCATGTACACACTGTCAGCATTGGCGATTCGCACTTTCTGTGACTCTTCAGCGTGCTTTCTACACATGGCGATCAATGGGAAATACTTTTTAGAAATACCAAGAACTTTCATTTCTCCAAAAGTTTGAAGGGCCGAAGAGACATCTTTGATTTCTTCTTCCTCGAAATCCATCACGACCATGTCCGGACTCATTTCTTCCGGATCTGAATAGTACTGAACAATTTTCTGAAGCACTTCATCTACAAGTTCTTCTATCAACTCACCCTTCACAAAGTGGAAGTTCTTCTGACCGAGTAGGAGACCCGAACGAATCATGTATAAAGAAATATCTACTTCTTCATCCCCGTTCCAATATGACCACACATCGATATTTTTTTCGGATTGGATGCTCTCCACTTTCTGATCATATGATTTATCCAGGAAGTCCTGAAGGAGCTGCACATGATCGCGGATTACTCCGGCCATCTCAAACTCTTCAGCATCTGCATATGCCATCATTTTCTCTTCAAGCTTTTGAATTGTCCGCTTGGCCTTGATCGGCCCTTGAAAAAATCCCATTGCCGTTTGAAGATCATTCTCGTACTCGGCCGCACTTCTATAACCGACACAAGGAGCACTACATTGTTTCATTTGATATAACAGACACGGAGTCTTGCGAGACTTGAATTCACTTAGACTGCAATCACGAAGTCCAAAAGACTTTGTCAGAACTCGCATGATCATCGAAATGTTTGAGCCTGGAGGATAAGGCCCAAAGAGTTCTTTCCCCTTCCCCTTTTTTGGACGACGGATGTATTCAAGCCTAGGAAATGGTTCATTCCAATTGACCTGTAGATAGGGATAACTTTTGTCGTCCCGCAGTCGGATATTGTATTTAGGTGAATGTTCTTTAATCAGATTATTTTCAAGAACAAATGACTCAGCGTCAGAACGGGTGATCATAAAATCGAAAGTATCGATATGACCCACCATGTACTCTGTCTTAAGTCCCTTAGCTGATTGATTAAAGTAAGATGTTACTCTCGAACGAAGACGCTTCGCCTTACCAACGTAAATCACCCGACCATTCTTGTCTTTCATTAAGTAACAACCTGCTTCTTGTGGCAGGCTTTGGGCTTTATCAAGTAATTCGTCGAGCTTCTTCATTGGTGACTTCGCTTTACGTTACGACCTACTAACGCTATAATATTTAGGTCGTCTTTCTCTCTCGAGTCTAAACTAAAAGGAAAAATATGTCTCAGTTAACGGTAGGCAAGGATGTGCTTTCTTATTGCACAAAATGTAAACTTAACCTTGGTCATACCATCGTTGCTATGAAGGATTCAAAGCATATTGCAAAAGTTAAGTGTAACACTTGCAATACTATTCAATCTTTTAAAGACCCATCTCAGTCTTCAAAGCAGAATAAAACTAGGACAAAGAAAACTTCTTCTGCTCCATCAAAGGTTGTTTCTGTTTCTGATCTTTGGATGGAAAAAATGTCTAATACTAAGAAGAAATCTACTCCATATGCAATGGATGGCAAGTTCACTGAAGGTGACATCATCGATCACGTGAAGTTCGGCCCTGGTATCGTTGAGAAAGTTGTGGATGATAAAATTGAAGTCATCTTCCGACACGAAATCAAAACTCTTGTTCATAACAAGCAATAAAAAAAGGGAGCTTAAGAGCTCCCTTTTTTTTATCTACACGTAAGTCTTCGGTATATTTTTTTACCAACCTCCGAACGACCCGCCAATTCCTAGTCCAGCATTTAGAGAGATACCAGCGTTCATTGGGTTGTACATAGCTGAGCCACCCATAGTGCTCATCTGATAACCAGTTCCTTGCATTTGTAGCATGCGATCGTAATTCGCAGCATTTTGGCTGTTAGCAAAATCAGCATAACCACCATTCATACCGCCGTACATTCCACCGGCCGCACCAGCAGCGTAGTATCCGCCTGCAACACCAGCGTTGTAGTAACCACCGCCTACGTTACCTGCAGCAATGTAACCACCATTCATACCACCGTACATTCCGCCGCCGTATAGACCACCACCATATAATCCGCCGCCTGCAATACCACCGGCAATCGAGATACCGTTTACAGCACCACCTGCGATACCGTTACCACCATATAGGCCACCGCCATAAAGACCGCCGCCGTATAATCCACCACCGTAAAGACCGCCACCATATAGGCCGCCGTTATACATACCACCGTTGATACCACCGGCAATTGAGATACCGTTTACAGCACCACCCGCGATACCAGAGTTGTATCCACCGTATAGACCGCCACCTGCGATACCGCCGTAGAGACCTCCACCATAAAGACCGCCACCATATAGTCCGCCACCCGCGATACCACCATACAATCCACTATTGATACCACCAGCAATCGAGATTCCGTTTACAGCACCACCCGCGATACCACCGTTGTATCCACCGTATAGACCTCCACCTGCGATACCGCCGTAAAGACCACCACCCGCGATACCACCAACAACTCCACCTACGATACCGCCACCGTATGGATTATATCCACCGTATGGTCCCATCATACCGCCAATGAATCCTGGAGTATAACCAGCTCCATACCAACCGTTCAGACCACCACCAAGACCAGCGTACTGACCAAGGTTATAACCGTTACAGTTCATATTCGCTTGTTGAGCAGGAGTTAATCCTGGAAGCTCGTTTGATTGTAGGTATTGCATGTAATCTTGTTGAGCAAGACGACACTGCTCGAAGCCCGCTTCCGCAGCACCGGCCCATGCCTTCTGCGATTTATAACCAAAGTAACCAGAAATACCTGCTACACCGATTGGAGCAAGAGCACCGATAACTTCTGCAACACCAGATAGAGTACTTTGTTTACGAGAACCAACACCGCAGTTCACGCAATCAGTTGTGCTATATCGACCCATGATTTCACCACTCGCACCAGCAGTACAAGCGTTCATGTTTCCGCCTGAAGAACACTCGAAGCGACTGTTAAGACGCATCCATTCTTCACACATTTCAAAATCTTTTTTCTTAGTAGGATTGATACAGTAAGCAGGACGGTTATCACCGCGACCGCCGCCAGCTCCTACACCACCAGCAATTGAACCACCGATATTGATACCGCCAGCTACGCCACCAGCAACACCACTTGCAGCACCACCACCAACGATGATTGTGCCTCCGCCTGAACCAGCACCACCAGCAGCATGAACAGTCATACCAGATGGACAAGCTGAACCAGTTACAGAAACAATTTTACCAGAAGCATCTTTACACACGATCACACCAGTTTTTACTGTCACACCTTTTCCAAGGCCAACACTAGAGTCACCGATGACTTTTCCGTCTTTATCTTTTGGAAGATATTCGCGCTTAACTTTATAAACACCAGGGTATTTAAGAAGACACTCTACGCAAGACTTTCTTTCAAAACCTTCTTTCTTTTGAGTCCAAAGAGTTTTCCAGTCACGCTTAGGCTTACATTCTGAGTAACATAGGTCACCCGGATTAAGTCTGCCCTCGCCTTCCAGCTCTTCACAATAAACGGCATCGTTCGCACCAGCACCTGAACCTGAAGCAGATCCTGAAGCAGA
This sequence comes from Peredibacter starrii, assembly GCF_034259205.1. Lineage (GTDB taxonomy): Bacteria > Bdellovibrionota > Bacteriovoracia > Bacteriovoracales > Bacteriovoracaceae > Peredibacter > Peredibacter starrii. Next base: position 3,731,957 of record NZ_CP139487.1, read on the forward strand.
TCCAGAAGCAGAGCCCGACGCTGAACCAGATGCAGAACCTGAAGCTGAGCCAGAGGCCGAACCAGATGCTGATCCTGAAGATGAACCAGATGAAGAGCCTGACGAAGAACCACTAGATGAACCAGAAGAAGAACCTGAAGAGTTACCAGCACCGTTAGTATTGAAGTTACCATCTACGATAGACTTCGCCACACACACTGACTTGGTTGCTTCAACGTTTGCCTCAGGGCCCGCGGCACCATCAGGAATTTGTAAACGACCATCGGCCGCATTTGTTTTTTTACATGTCACTTGTCGACAGTATTTATCCCCTTGCTCTTGCATCGTACCCATGGAGTAGGCACCACCCTTTGAGCGACAGAATTCAACCGCTTCATCGGTGAATGAATCCGCCATTGCACTCGAAAGAGGGATCATTAGTCCTAAAAAAAGAGGGATAAACTTATTCATAGATGTCCTACCCAATATTTGATTTCCCTACCCAGGGAAAATTACCTTTAATCATCATAACACTTGATCAGTTTGGGACTATGTTAGGCAAAAATGTCCAACTCTGGGCCCAGAACGTCGTTTTAGTTTCGGAAGAAAGTCAGCAAAACTTTAGCCTTTAAAGTGACTAGAAAGTTTCTGATCCTTGCTATAATCTCAGGACGTTATGGATATTTTCTCAAATCACATCTGGGAATGGCTGATTCTCCTCTCTTTAATAGGAGGGGCCTTCTATACCCTGAAAATTATTGGAGAAGAGAAGTCGACTTTTAAGGACGAGTCCTATGAAGTTCAGTTTTCGAACCTCTCTTTAATGATCCCGAACTGGTGGACCATCGTGGGCCAGACTTCGGAAGCACTTCGATTTGAGCGCACCGACACTCGTTACGATTGGTACGCCAATTTTACTTATCTTCCACAACATGATGGCAAAACCCTCCCCCAACTCCTGGAAGAGAAGCTCGATTTGGAGAAAATCGAATTTGATATGGATGTAGTTTTCGAGACCGATTCACGGGTACTTTTTCGAGATTCAGAAATTCAGGAATTTTTTCAGGAAATCATCCGAGTTGAGGGAAAGGCATCACAAAATGTCGTTGATCGTATCTACTACGATATCTATTTAATGCGCAGTCAGAATGATGCTGGCTATTTTATCTTTGAAAGTCGGAGTTCTGTCTTGAATGGACTGGTCGAAGGACCATACTTTGAAGAGAGTCTAGCAGAACTAAGTTTCATCCGTGAATCTTAGTTCTGATAAACCTTAGTTACGCTTTGGCGCAAATCCACGAATCTTATCAATTACGAAATCAATTAGTTCTTCATCTGATGAGAATACGTCTTCAATCAGATCATTAGTAAGAAGGAAGTTCTTCACGCGGATAGCGATGTTATGGAGAGATTCCATAAGATAAAGACCACCGATGTTCTCACCGTTGAATGATTTGATGATCTCTTTACGAGCATGGTTGAACATTTCTGTTTCAGTAATGTCACCAGGAATATCGTCACCAAACTTCTCTTCTACTTCTTCAATAGCTTGCTCTTTAATGTTCTCGTCAGTCGCAAAGCTTACACCGTATTCAGTTGCTAGAGCTTCAATCAGATCTGCGCGAGAGTCTGCTGCGAACTCAATCATTTCAGCCTGCTTTAGGTGATTGATTGTGTATGTCGAGAGCGCTTTAAGCGTTTCAAAATCTGTTTTCATAAAAACATCCTTAAATAGGTATTACCAATTCAGGATAACTAAAAAGTCCCTGCGGCACAAGTTAAAGCGTTGATTTATTTTACTTTTTTCGGAACTTTTTTGTGACTTTACTAAGGAGCGCGTTGACTGCTGCACGCTCACCCATCAAGAGGAGAAAAGTCGCATAAAGTGCTCCAATCGCTAGGATTTGGGCCCCTAAATAAAAGCACTTAGTGATGAATGGTTGAGAGAAAAATTCCACTTTTAGGAGGGTTTCCGTGATGATTGCACACCCTATAGTTGCCCCTACAACCTTCCAAATTCTGAGCGAAAAGAAGAAATTCCAGGAAAGATTCAGATCCTTTTTAAGGATCCAACTTTGGAAACATGAATTCACCAGTACCGATAATGTTGTTCCTAAGGCCAAAATTTTGAAACCAAAAATCGGAGTCAGCAGTAAACAAAAAGAGATGTTGAATGCGATGGAAAAAAGTGAGGCCATCACTGGGATCTTTTGACGATCTAGAGCGTAAAAAGTCGGAACTAAAAGTTTGTAGAGCCCATAAAATGGTAGACCCAATGCATACATGCGAAGGGCCTCAGCAGTCATCAGGGTACTTTCATGGGTGAACTTCCCTCTTTCGAAAATGAGATTAATCATTTCTTCTGATAAGCAATAAAGCATCACCAGCGCCGGCATCACAGTTAGAAAAGAAAGATAATAACTTTGCTGAAGTGAGGCCTTCGCTCCATCCACATCTTTCTTTTTCCATGCCTCAGAAAAATGAACCATGTTCGAGTTTCCAATCGAAACGGAAAGAATCCCAACCGGTAACTGGAACAAACGGAAACTATAACTGAGCCACGAAACCGCGCCCACAATCGGAGTCGCTAGAATCGTAGTAATAAGAATATTAATCTGAGCGGCCGCAAATCCAATAAGTCCAGGCCCGATCAATTTCACGATTTTCTTTGAACGGTCAGTCCAAAACTTTTTGGGCCACATTGGTTTGTAACCAAACTGCATAAGCTTTGGAACTTGAACGGCAGCTTGAGCAAAACCACCCAGCATTGCACCTATCCCTAGAGAGTAAATAGGATGATACCCATTCTTATACAAGAGCCCGCTTAATCCCACCTGACAAATAACACTTACAATGTTGAACCAAGTAGGTGCAAAGGCCGGCACAAAGAAAACTTTCAGAGAGTTCAACACTCCCATAAATAGAGCGGCCAAAGAAACGAAAGTCAGAAATGGTGCCATGATACGAGTGAGATTTACCGTAACAATAAATTTCTCAGGATCTTTTGTGAATGAAGGAGCAAAGATGCTCACGAGTTCAGGAGCGAAGATAAAAATCCCCAGACAAACTGTTCCTGTAATAAAGAACAACAACCAGAAGAGAGACCACATGAGCTCTCTACTCTTCTCGAATGATTCTTGATTGGCCTCAATGAAAGTAGGAACAAAAGCAGAAGAGAAAGCACCCTCCGCAAATAGATCTCGGAGAAGATTTGGAATTCTAAATGCGACCAAGAATGCATCGGTCATTCCACTTGCACCAAAGTAAGCGGCCATAACTTGTTCTCTTACGAGGCCAAAAATACGAGAGAAGAAAGTGGCAATTGCCATCTTGATGCTAGAACGAATGACAGACATAGAACTCCTATGAAAAGCATTCTCGCTCGAAGTGAAATTTTTGAATAGAGAAGAATTTAAACTTTTTCACTCGGGATTTGGTCCTTTTTCGCCCCTACACTCCATCGGGGCAAGTGATGAAATTTGCAGTAACACCCGAGCGGGTCCCTTTTTGACTCTACTCTCCTCTGACTTTCTCTCTCATACAGGCCAGTTGATGTTAGCGTAAACATCGTTACAATCGTAGGGGCATAAGAGATTCTTAAGGGGAGCAGGATGCTAGAAGGTCATCCAAATCTCCAGGAAGGAGACCGCGGGGTGACCTCCAACACACACATCAAGCAAGACAAGAAGTCGACAGCTTGAGCGAGAGCAAGGAGGTTCCGTATGTTTCTGGCCATCGCCGTGGAGAACAAGCAGCACCCGAAGAATCAGAATGATTACCGTGTCTGGTACCTCGAAGTAGATTCGAGTGGACAAGTGGTTGGGGTGGGAGTCAAGACGAAGCAGGATATGGTTGAAAACCTTTTCGCGAACTATAGGAAGACCGGTAAGTCCAACTGGCGCGCCTTCCAAAAAGGAGCGGAACGTTCAACACCTGTCGAGATCTTCGACTTCGTATCGATGAACATGCATGAGAACACTCATTTCGGTAACTTACCGAGTTTGAGCGAGTTCCAGGGCGTTCTCGATACATTACAAAGCAGACTAGAACTAAGATCGATCGCCTAAACAATATTCCTCCCAGGATTCGTTTGGGTGCCTTTCGAGAGGGGGAGATAGCAATATCTCCCCTTTTTTAATTTAGACGCGCACACCCATCCATCTAACAATTACTCATACCCATTCAAATTCACATTCGGCCGAAGTATAGTGCAGACTCTCCGACATTCATTTAACGTACGAAGGGTTTAATCCATGCAAACGCTCGCGATTATTGGTGCTCAATGGGGTGATGAAGGTAAAGGTAAACTAACTGACCTTCTCGCTGAAAAATGTGACTTAGTTGTTCGCTATCAAGGTGGACACAATGCTGGTCACACAATCTGGGTGAACGGTCAAAAAACTGTTCTTCACGTGATCCCTTCTGGTGTTCTTCACCCACACTGTTTGTCGGTCATCGGCCACGGTGTTGTGCTTGAGCCGGAAAACTTTTTAAATGAACTTTCTAAGATCAAAGGTGTAACAAATGTTACTCCGGATAATTTAAAACTCTCTTCTACTGCGACTGTTATCACGAGCTACCACAAGCTCTTAGATGCTGCTCGTGAATCACAAGGTCCTGAGAAAATCGGTACAACTGGAAAAGGCATTGGCCCGGCATACGAAGACAAAGTTTCTCGTCGCGGGATTAAAGTGAAAGACCTTCTCGACAAAGACACTCTTGTTCGTCGTCTTTCAACTGGCTACGCTGAAAAAGCGATCCTCTTTAAACATCTTTATCAAATTGAAATCCCTTCAATTGAATCAGAAGTTGAGCGCCTTTATCGTTACGGTCAGTCTCTTAAAGACTACGTTACTGATACTTTCAGCTTGATCGACGACAAACTTTCTCAAGGTAAGCGCGTTCTTTATGAAGGTGCTCAGGGAATTCTTCTCGATATCGATTACGGAACTTATCCATACGTAACTTCTTCATCAACTGCCGGAGCAGGTATCTACACAGGTGCCGGAATCCCTGGCCGCAAACTGGAAGAAGTAATTGGTGTTGCGAAGGCCTACACGACTCGCGTGGGTGAAGGTCCCTTCCCGACTGAACTTTTTGATGAGGTCGGTGCCGAGATTCAGGTAAACGGTAATGAAATTGGTGCTACAACTGGCCGTAAACGTCGTTGTGGTTGGTTAGATATCCCACTTCTTCGCTATTCGGTTAAATGCTCACAACTCACTTCTATCGCTCTGACGAAGCTAGATATTCTTAGCAATCTAAAAGAGCTTAAAGTTTGTTACGCTTACGAAGTGAACGGTAAAGTGGTTGATTGTGCCTACCCTGGTATCAACCTTTATAACGCTAAACCGCTTTATAAAGAGTTCAAACCTTTCACTGATGATTTCTCTGGTGGCAAGACATCAAAAGAACTTGAAGACTACATCAACTTCATTCAAGAAAGCCTTGGTATCCAGGTCGGAATCTATGCTTATGGACCGGATCGTAATCAGATCGTGTTCCGCAAGCAGTATAGTTAGTTAAGATCCTCTTAACCCGCCCCCACTGCAAATCTTACCCGCTTCGTACACTCAGAACCTTGAGTAATAATGGAAGCGGGTGGGATTTATGACTTTCTTTAAACTTTGCGCGCTTATTCTTTGTTACTTCGTTTCTCGTGCGGCCTTTTCGGCCAATTGCGAGACATGGACCGGTTTTTCTCAAAAAGAAAAAATTTGTTGGGAAGATTCCATCAAGGGATGGGTCTCAGAATCATGTCTTTCACAAAAATGTGAAGCGAAAGCATTTTTTAAAACTGAGCAGTCAAAGCCCCGCACTCCTTCAAGCGTTGGTGGTCAGAATCCAGATACAATGGTTTGCCACGCTTTGAAACTCCCTGTGATCATTCTTAAAGACGCAAAAAATAACGAACAATCATTCTGTGTATTTAAAGATAAATCAATCGTTTCTGCCGAAGCGATTGGTGGTTTTGTTAAATGAAGTTTCTTGCCTTATCTCTTGTCCTATTCTCGCAAGCAACATTCGCCACTGTTTGTACTCCAACAAATTTAGTGACTGAACCCAATTCTCCGTTTCAAAAAATTCCTGTCTATGATCAAGATGGATCAAATATTTGTTACGCCTATGTGACTTCTCAGCTTCTTGACTACAATCTGATGAAGAAAGGTGTTCAGGAAAGAACCGCGCACCCACTTTGGCTGGCCATGAATCATGGTAAGTATGCCATCAAAAACGTTCCGAATGAAAAAAACCGGACGATGATTGGAACCGGAAATGTGAGACGCACTATCGAGTCTCTGAAAACATATCCTGTATGTTCTTTTGATGCTGTTGATAAGTCTCTTGCCCAGATGGCAAAGGCCGCAAAGACCAAAGATTCTGAAGTCGTGCAGTTTATTGAGACCTATACCCAGAAATTGGGTGCAATTGAAGAAGGTCGCGCCCTTGCCGCTTTGGAAGGACGTGAAGCGAATCTGGACGATATTGATATCATCGCGATGATTAAAGAAACGAAATCAGATGCAGATATGAGATGGTGTTCATCCAATGCAACTTGGGACGCCCTTTTGCCACTGCTTCGTAACCTACACGCGGTCACAACTCCTGAGATGGTGGAAAAGCTCCTCTTTCAAGCATGTCAGAATAAACAATTTAATCTTCAAGCACCGAAAGCTAATTTAAAAATCTTTGGCGAGACTGACGGAATCGTTACCGGTCAGATTGCTCAGGTCATGGATACAATTAAGGCGCCTGTATCGGTGAGTTACTGTGCTAAGGCCCTGACCCAGCCAAACCTTCAGGGGATCACTTATAGAAATCCTGATGGTGGAAAACTTCAGTATGCAAATGGTTGTGAACACCACGAATCAATCATTGTGGGCAAGAAACAAGTTGGTAATAGCTGTCAGCTTCTTCTCCGTAATACATGGGGAAGTAATTTTGGTACATGGACCAAAGGTAAGAAGTGTCTTTGTAAAAATCGCCAAACAGGCGCTTATCTGGATGATTGCAACTCAACTGCACACAATAATGGCCAGTATACAGTTGAAGGCTGTTGGATTGATGAAGGCGTGATCAACAGAAACGCTTATCAGATGACTTATTTAGATCCTAAATAGTTCCGATTAGTTTTCCACCCACATAAGAATCAACGCGAACAGAACGAACTTCGTTCTTTAAATTCTCAGTTGATTTCACTCTTACGCGAAGATAGTTCGAGCTATACCCTTCCCAGAAGCCATCAGCTTCATTTTCAAACAGAACATTTGTCGTGTTACCAACAAAGTTTGCTGAGAATTCATCAAGTTTTGCGTCCCCTAACATCATCAAAGTTCTCACGCGGTCTTTTTTCACCGACGTTTGAATATGATTATCCATCTTTGAGGCAGTCGTGCCCTTACGTTTTGAATATGGAAACACGTGGAAGTGAGTAATTGGTAGTGTTCTTAGAAGATTAAAAGTTTCAAGGAACTGCTCTTCCGTCTCTCCAGGGTAACCAACAATGACGTCAGCACCGAAGGCAGCTTGCGGGAAGTAGCTACGAACCATTGAAATGATTTCTTTATATTGAGTCGAATTATACTTTCTTCTCATTGAAGTCAGGATCGCATCACTTCCACTCTGCATTGGGATATGGAAATGGTCCTGATATTTTCCAGTCGCTTTTAAAGTTTCAAGAAGTTCGCGAGTCATGGTGTTTGGCTCAACTGAACCAAGACGAAGTCTTTCTACCGTTGGGATATCGGCAATCAGTTTCACGAGGTCAGTCAGCTTCTCACCACTGATGGCTTCGTATTCGCCAATATTTACGCCCGTAAGAACGATTTCCTTGAAACCCTTGGCCGCCAGCTCCTTCGCCTCGCGAATCGCGTCCTCAACCGAAATTGTGCGTGAACGACCACGAGCGAATGGAATAATACAGAATGAACAAACGTAATTACATCCATCCTGAATTTTCAGGAAGGCACGAGTGTGTGAATCGGCGAGAGTTGTGGCAGCTCCCCAGAAATCAGAAGACTTATCAATATGAACTTCTTGATCAGCTTCTGAATCGAGATAATCGAACACTTTATACTTCTCAGAAGTTCCAAGAATAAGATCCACGCCTTGCATGTTCTTAATTTTGTCTGCTTCCATTTGAGCGTAACAACCAGCTACAACGATTTTTGCTTCTGGAGATGATGCTTGTGCCTTACGAATTAAATTACGACAGGTAGAATCCGCGCCATCAGTTACTGTACAAGTATTTAAAAAGACCACATCGGCCTGATTTCCGAATTCTACGACCTCATAACCCCTATCAACAAACCCCTGCGCAATAGAGCCAGATTCTGAAAAATTCAGACGGCATCCAAGAGTGTGAAATGAGACTTTTTTAGAAGTAAGATTCGTTGTTTCCATAGAGCGGGAATCTAACGAATGCCTTTGTATTTGTCTAATAAGTGGGTAAAAAATCTTGGTTTAGGGCAAAAAAAAATCTTAAATTTTTGCAATTTTGTGTTTGACAAATTTCGTCTAAAACAATAACTTGTAGACCTTCGATTGAAAGTGGTCTCGTAGCTCAGTTGGTTAGAGCACCTCCCTTTTAAGGAGGGGGTCCTGTGTTCGAGTCACAGCGAGATCACCATTTCATCGAAAAATTAAAGAGCACATTCCGGTTACGCTCCCATCGTCTAGCCCGGTCTAGGACATCGCCTTTTCACGGCGGTAACAGGGGTTCGAATCCCCTTGGGAGTACCAAGTTTATAAAAAGAAAGCCCTGCGTATGCGGGGCTTTTTTTTTGCCTTCACTTCCGCCAGCGAAAGTAAATCTGATAGTCTTACTTCATGAACATTGATTATGTCATCAATCCTACAGATCTCGATCCTCACGATGTCTTTGAACTCTTTCAAAGAGCCGGCATTTTAAAGCCTAATAAAACAATAGGTCGCATTTCACGCTCTATGAAAGGCAGCGCGGTCATTGTAACTGCCTGGCACAATAATCGCCTAATAGGTTATTCCAATGCAATTTCAGATTTTTCCTGGGTGGGACATATTTCTCAGCTGGCCGTGGATCCCGAATATCAGGGACAAGGCATTGGAAGAAATCTAGTTGAGAAAATAAAGCAAACACTTGGAGATGAAGTTTCACTCATGGTTCATTCTTCTGAGGTGGCAAAAGACTTTTATAGGGCCATTGGTTTTAAAGATTATCATGACATGTTTGTTTTACCCCGTTCGCGGTAATAAAGAGGACGATTTTATGAAGGTCAAACGTATCGTTGCCAACATTCAGACTAAAAAGACCAAAGATGCAAAACGCTTCTATGAAAAGGCCCTAGGTCTGGAAGTTTTGATGGATATGGATTGGATTTGCACCTATGGATCTAATTCTAAGTCGATGGTTCAAATAAGTTTTATGGAAGAAGGTGGATCAGGCACTCCCGTTCCAGATCTTTCTATAGAAGTTGATGATGTGGAAGAAGCATATAAGAGAATGAAAAAAGGGAAATTTAAAATCGAATACGACATCACTGATGAGCCTTGGGGTGTTCGTCGATTTTTCGTACGCGATCCTTTTGGAAAATTGGTGAATATACTTTCCCATAAGTAATTTCCGATTTTTTTTAAAAAACATGATGTAGGTCAGCTAGGGAATTCCGAAATCACCGAGAAGTTCTTCAGATTCGGAGCCTAACATATGACACCTATTCAACATTTCCTCAGTTTTACTAATGACCTTATTTGTATTTTAGACGAACAGGGAAAAATCCATGATGTGAACGCAAATTGGAAGAACCTTTTTAGCGTTGGCCCTAAACAAGGCATCTCTTTTTTGGATTTAATTCATGATGAGAGTAAAAATAAAATTTGGTCTTTCTTTAAGAACTCTAAAAACTCAGAACTCCATTTAACAGAATGTCGCTTCACCGATTTTAATGGGCAGAATTATTGGCTCAATCTGAAAATCCGCCGCATTCAGAACAAAAATCATTATTGGTGCACACTTAAAGATATCACTCAGAGAAGACATATCTTTTCTATCCTGGATCAAATTAGCGATAGCTATAATCTTGGGCACTGGGAGTATGACAGTGTTCGCAAAGAAATAAACTGGAGCCTTAAAATCTTCGAGATTTTTGGGCTCGATCCTCTCACCTATAAGCCATTGGTAAAGGACATGAATAACTTCTTCTCTCTAAACGATGTTAAGCAGTTCAGAGAAAAGATTCGCCAGCAAGATGAGTTTGATTTTACCTTTCAGTACACTGATAAAACGGGCAATCTCAAATGGATCAAATTAAGCGGTAGAAAAGATTCTTTATCTGACAAAAACTTCGTTTTGAAAGGCATCCTCCAGGACGTGACCAAAGAAACGATCAAAGAAATCGCCCAGCTTTCTAGTAATGTTGAACTTTCTAGTTTTGAAAAGGGCCTTGATCAATTCTCCATCGTGGCCAGAACTGATGCACGGGGAAGAATCATTCATGCGAATGAGGCCTTTTGCCGAATCTCAAAATACTCACATGAAGAACTACTAGGACAAGATCATCGACTTCTTAATAGTGGACACCATCCTAAATCTTTTTTCAAAGAGATGTGGGAATGTATTCAGAGTGGAAAAAACTGGCGAGGAGAGATAAAAAACCAGGCCAAGGACGGAAGTCATTATTGGGTCGACACGATCATCATTCCTATTCGTGATAATGAAGGTGTCTTGAAAGAGATACTTTCGTTTCGTTTTGAAATCACTAATTTCAAACGCATTCAGGAGGAGAATCAAATTCTTCAAAACCAGCTTGAGTTACTAAAGATGGAAAGTGAAATCGGTTGTTGGAGTTATGACTTTAAATCGCAACTAATGAAGTTAGATCATAAAACTGTTCATCTTATGAATGCGCCTTCTGAACAAGCTCCTTCTTTAACTACATTTTTAGAATCACTAGATGGTTTTGATGAATTAGACTTCGAATTTTTTTTGAAAGACTCATTACTGAATGAATATCAAACTCTCACTTCTGATTTTTTCTTCCGAGTGAAAGCGATTCGAAATAAAAAAGGTGAAGCCATAAGGGTAGATGGAATCCTCTCTAAGAAACGAGAAGAGGATTTCTACCCTCCTCTCTTTCACTCTTGTGCCTAGTAGTATTTACAGGGTGTTTACATAAATAATCAGTAATGGAGCGCTATAATCCTCTTAACAAGACCCTAACTTTAGTTTTTTCCCACTCTCGATTAATCTCCGGGCATTCAACCCAAAGGAGATTTTATGAAACTTCTAATCGCTGCAGTATTCGCTCTTACTTCAACAGTATCTTTTGCTTCTCTACGCCACACTGGCTACGAAGCTCGTCACATCGCTAAAATCGAAAAAGCGATTGAGAAGAACTGCGGAAAGATGCTTGGCCTAGATCTTATCTCTAAATTTGAAAAAGTTGTTCGTGTAGACCAAGGTATCCGTGACGTTTACTACGTGACTGTACTTCGTGGTGTTCAAAACAATATCGGCTATAACGTTAAAGTTAAATCTAGCTATGCTGATATGTATGATCACACAGAGCAAGACTGGGGTTACTACTCAGTTGAATCTGTTGATTGCTCTTCTGCTGAATAATTAAAAGATTTTAAGGGGCCATCTTTAGATGGCCCTGAGTCCTTTTAAGCACTTAGGTACATATAAATCCTTTGAAGAGTTCGACTTGTTTGTGGTATCAAACTTGTGTTCTTTATCACCAACAGAGGATTTTATGATTAGTTCAAAGAACCTTGTGCTCTCGCTCTCTCTCGTTCTCTCGGCTCCTTCATTTGCTCAAACCACTTTAAAAGAAAGTATTCAGTCATACAGTGAACATGTTCACTCTTCGTATGCGGAAACGCTTAGACGTGGAGTCTTGCTTCAGAAGGCCCTTTATGCTTTCACTGAAACTCCATCGCTCATGACTCAAACCGTGGCGAAAGAAACTTGGAAATACGCTCGGGAGGCCTATGGTCAAACCGAAGTTTTCCGTTTCTATAACGGACCAATCGATCGTGATGGAGGCCCAGAGGGACTTCTTAACTCTTGGCCATTAGATGAGGCCTATATTGATTATGTGAAAGGCGCACCAAACGCTGGGATCATCAATAACACGTCTGAATTTCCCGAGATCACAAAAGAGCTTCTTGAATCGCTAAACGAACTAGATGGAGAAAAGAACATCTCTACTGGTTATCACGCGATCGAGTTCCTTCTTTGGGGCCAGGACTTCTATACAGATGGTCCAGGTCAGCGTTCATATACAGATTATGTAGATGCTCCTAATGCCGCTCGTAGAGCTGTTTATCTTAATACCATCGCAGATATGCTGGTTGATCACCTGGCCTCTCTAGAAGAGGAGTGGCGTGTCGGTGAAGAAAACTTCCGTAAGGATTTTGAAAGTCAGAAAGATACTGTTGCTCTTAAAAATCTTCTTTCCGGTGTAATCTTCATGGCGGGAGATGAGCTTTCAGGTGAAAGAATGTATGTGGCCTACGATACTCAAGGTCAGGAAGATGAGCACTCGTGCTTCTCTGATATGACTCATATGGATATCCAGTGGAACTACTGGGGAATTGAAAATGTTATCAAAGCAACGAATCTTCTTAACCAGCCAGAAGTAAAAGGTTCAGCCATTGCTCTAAGAATTGAAGAGCGCATGACTTCGCTGCACTCACTTCTCGCCACAATCCCTGTTCCTTTTGACCAGGCCATCGCAAATGATGAAGGACGCGCGATTATTTTAAATTCTGTCGAAGAACTCGAGGCCCTTGCCAGAGATCTTGCGACTGTTTCTAAGATGCTTAAAGCACCAGTTGACTACTAATTTATGAAGTCACTACTTATACTTCTTCTAGCGTTAGCAACTTCTGCTTATGCGGAGGTCGCACCTGAATTAGATGCCTCGGAAGAATTTCCTGGAGGAACGGGTACAACTTCTGACTTATCAGTTCAGGCCTATAGTCATCCGATGAGTGGAACACAAAGTAGAGAACGTCGTGAGTTCACTCTTGGTAATAGTTTCTTTAACACCGTTTGGGTCGCCTCGCCCTCTTCAACAACAGTCAGAGATGGTTTGGGTCCGATCTATAACGCTGTTTCTTGTAGCTCTTGTCACTTCAAAGATGGTCGCGGACGTGGTCTTCCTGAGACGGAAGGCAAAGTCGATGTTTCACTTCTATTCCGTTTAAGAATCAAAACGTTGAATGAAGGCATCATTCCGCATCCCATTTATGGCGGCCAGTTTCAGCCCCAAGGGATTATGGGAGTGCCAGGCGAAGGCGAAGTAGTTGTTCGATATGAAACAATCAGAATTCAATATCCAGATGGATTCTTTGCTGAGCTTCTAAAACCGGTTTACGATTTTATTAAATTAAACTTCGGCCCGTTAGGCGAAAACACCGTTCGCTCTCCTCGTGTTGCTCCTCAAATGAGCGGTCTTGGACTTTTGGAAACCATCTCTGAACAAGACATCCTTAGAAAAGAGGATCCTTACGACATGGATGGAGATGGAATTTCTGGTCGAGCAAACTATGTCTATTCGGCAACTCATCAGTCACAAAAACTAGGTCGATTTGGATGGAAGGCCGGTAAAGCAACTCTGAATGATCAGAATGCTGCTGCTTTTAATGGTGATATTGGAATTACCAGTAGCTTGCATCCAGATGAAGACTGTACTGAAACTCAGACAGACTGCTTAAAGAATCACACTGAACTAGATATTGATGATGCTCGATTAAACAATGTTACTGTTTATACGCAACTTCTCTCAGTGCCCGTTCGTCGTGATTTCTCAAAACCAGAAGTTCAACGAGGACGCAGTACTTTTTATAAAATCAATTGTATTGGCTGTCATACTCCGAGCTACACCACTGGCACGAACTCAAATCTGGAGATTCTCAAAAATCAGAAGATTTATCCTTATACCGATCTTCTCCTTCATGACATGGGAGATGCTCTCGCGGATGATAAAGATGAAGTAACAAATGAAGATCTTGCCACCACTCGAGAATGGCGAACACCTCCGCTTTGGGGTCTGGGGCTAACTCAGACTGTGAATGGACATACTCGTTATCTTCACGATGGACGAGCGAGAAACCTTGAAGAGGCCATATTGTGGCATGGTGGAGAGGCCCAAAAATCGAAGGAAGCTTTTTTGGAACTAACGAACTCTGAAAGATCGGACTTAATAATGTTTTTAAATAGTTTATAAATACCTGGAGAACCCAACATGAAAACCCTGGCGATCTTAACTCTCTTCGCTTCAACAACTCTCATGGCCCAAACTTGGACCGAAACATTTAAACTTCCGGAAGGGATGACTCATAGAGCTCGTACTGCCGGATATGATTGCGGAATATTTACTTCCAAATATGTATCTGCGCCTGAAACATTCAAATCTCGCAGCATTGAATTCAAACAGCTCGCGGCGGATAAAGACCTTAATAAGTTCTTATTCGAAGCTGTTTATCCAGGAACTGAAGGACAGCAGTGCATTTATGGCATTTACTTAGACCGTAATCGCGCGACTAAGACCTTGGACTTCACTCATTCTTTGGTTGTGACAGCTGAAGGCATGGAAGAAGGCTGTAAAGAGACCCAAAGCTTTCTGGACACTGAACTAGCTTCAGTTGCCTATGAGCCATCGAAGCGTGGAATTCGCTACATTGCTGTTCAAATTATAAAAGACACTCCCAATGACGTTTGTGAAAATGGAAATGTAAGAGTGGTTTTTGACCGCAGATACACTGAATAAAAATTAGGCCCAGTTTACTGGGCCTATTTTTTAGTCTTATGCTCTAATTAAACCATGGACTATATCCAAACTTACTTTGAGTGCTTTAAGGCCACAGGTACAGACACGACCCTCGAAATCAACCGTATGAGAGGTTCTGAGCTGATTGAGGCCATTAAATTCGATCATGTGAATCATGATGGTGTATCTATTATGACTGAACTTGCGCGAAGATATCCTGCGGAAGGGTTTCAGGCGCCAACTCTCCTTGTAAAACCCAAACCATCAATGAGTAAGAGGTTAATTGAACTGGCAAAGTGGTATATCCGCCACTACCCTTTCATGCCGCCGACCTGGAAAGTTGCTTCGAAGGGACGCACTCAAAATGCAAATGGAAAAGTATTAATCGATAATTTCAAGGCAAGCGACCAAACTTTCTCAACTAACACCAAACTATTATTCGCTCTAGATCTCACCAGTCGAGAGTATATCAGCAATCCAAAACCAGATCGGGTCTGGATGACTCCAGTTGGTATGTATACAACGATATCGAGAGAGACGCCTCCCAAGAATCGGGTCTCATTCATTGATATTGAAATTGGAAATAATTCGACTCTATCAGATGTACAAAGCGCTTCTAGGGAACAATTGAAGAATCTCAGTTACTGGGGAACCATTTTGACTATGGCGCTTCCTCAGATCCTGGGGAAATTTCTTTTTAAGTATGTCGCCAAGTACACTCATTTGGTTTTCAGAAGAACAGGAACACTGACAAATTTAGGTGAATGGACAATTCCTGGAGTTGGAGCTGATGAATGGTGGACCTTTGGTCAGTTGAGTGTGGCGAAGATGGCACCAGTTGCTGGTACGGCCATCATGGTGAACGGTAAACTCGGACTCAGTGTTCACTTTCATCCGATTGTTGGCTTTTCAGATGCTGAAGCTCAAAACTTTGCAGAGAAGTGGAAAGCGAATTTTCTAAAGCTATAGAATTGGTAATCTCACAGTAA
Source organism: Peredibacter starrii (assembly GCF_034259205.1). Classification (GTDB taxonomy): domain Bacteria; phylum Bdellovibrionota; class Bacteriovoracia; order Bacteriovoracales; family Bacteriovoracaceae; genus Peredibacter; species Peredibacter starrii. The sequence goes on from NZ_CP139487.1 coordinate 3,747,681, forward strand.
AAACCGCTCCCCCACCATCAGCAGTATCAACGGCGATTGTTCCCTTATGGGCATTCACAATTGTTTTGGAAACGAAGAGACCAATACCAAATCCTCCAAAGTGTTTCGTAGAAGAGGCCCTTTCAAATTTGTTGAAGATCCTTTCTTTTTCTTCAGCAGTCACACCTGGACCATGATCACGGATACTGAAGACAGCGTCTCCTCGATCTTTATAGACTGAAACCTCAATCGGTTTCTGTCCACCGTACTTAATTGCATTATTCAAAAGGTTGATAATGACTTGCTCGATTCGAAGTTGGTCCCATTGACCAGAAACATCTTCCATTCGTTTGAAGACTAATTCGTATTTTTTAGAGGTCAATTCAAACTCAAAGCGCGAAAGCACATTGCTCACCACTTCTTTGAGATTGATTTTTTCAGGATCCAACGAGAGTCTACCGGCATCGATATTTGAAATATCGATGAGGTCGTTCGTGAGGTTTTCAAAACGTCTGATCTCTTCCAAGCAAGGCTGAATGACCTTTTTCATACTTTCGTCAGTTGTCTTCTTCTGTACGAACTGCATACCAAGTTTCAAGGTCGTCAAAGGAGTCTTAAGTTCGTGTGAAACTAAGAGTAAAAAATCCTCCCGAATTTGGGCGACTCTTTTCATCTCTTCATAGACTTGTTTTTTCTCTGTGATATCGATGAAAGTCAGTACGCTAAAGCGCTCTTTAAATTTAGTTTCAACCTTTGAAATCTGCCTCAGCACCGTGATCTTTTGATCATTGGCCAGGTTCAGATCCACTTCTTCCCCGTCCTTAGTGAGTTCGGATAAATGGGAAAGATCCCCCTTCAAAATATCTTCGGCCTGATTGTTACAAAATACTACTTTTCCGGAGTCCGTATCAATGATCACCAGTCCCGCCGGCATCTGCTGAATGACCGCATCTAGTTTCTTAGAATTTTGCTCCGAAATCGTTTGAAGATTGAACTGAGCATTTTGTGAAATCCAGGCCCTTAAACCAATCAACATCGTAAAAATAACAACAATCAGAAGCATTAGGGTTTCAATGCCTTTGAATCCTGATTGATAGGTATAGGCCGCGATAATGACAAATAATAAGGTCAATCCGGGGAATAGTGCTCTTACGAGATTTGGTTTTAAAAGCGAAGGCGAGCTAGGTGTTTTAGTTTTACTCTGCTGTTCCTCCTCAGCAGCGGCCCAAAAGAAGAAGTAAAATCCCACAGACCATAAAACATCAAGCATATGGCCTGGCTCATAAAAGCGATTAAGAAGACCATAGGCATAAGCAATATTAACTCCTGCCAAACAAGCCAGACCAACCATAAGCAAAGTGTACGAGAGCTTATTGATTGGGCGAGACTCCCAAATTTGTAAGGTCGCAAAGAACAGGGATGTAATGTACAAACATGGATAGGCCAAAACCATGATCAGATAAAATTTAGAACCTTGATATTCCAGAATGGGACGGTAAAACAGAATAATGCAGACAAAAGAGATCACGCATAAGCTGATTCCGATATCGGCCAAAGTTGTAAGTTTATTTTCTTTATGGGAAACATTCCAACAGTAGTGAATCAATGCTGTGACGATACAAGGAACTAAGGCCAGGAAGAAATAAGTGGATATGTCCGGAAAAGGTACCACGACGTTTTCAACTAATTGTCTCCAGCTCCAGATGACCATTCCAATGGTCCATGAGGACGCTCCAATACCCAACCATTTCCATGATTGCTTTAAAGAATGAACTTCCATCTTCCCGGAAGTCTTAAAACATCTGATCGCGCAAATGAGGCTGGAACTGGACCAAAAGAAATCCGTCCATACGTTCATTAGATAACTGTTGTTTTCGATGAAATGAATCCCCAAAGCAAAAGTTGCTAAGGAGGCCACCATTGTTGTTAGCATCAATGAACGGGATTTTATCATTCCCTGATTTTCAATCTCCAATTTGTAAATGTCATCTTAATAAATAGAAAGGCCACCCTGAGGTGGCCTTATAAAGGATCATGTCACTTAAAAATTAGTATGCTACTTCTTCCTGAACAACTTCACATCTTGCTGGCGTAACGTTTGCATTTGTACAGAAAGCTACGCGCTGGTTCTGACACTTTTGACGGGCAAGGGCCTCGGCTTCAACTCTTGTAGAGGCCTTACCCACGAAAGTTCCATCAAAATTCGTTGTTACTGAACATACGTGAGTTGTTACGATACGAGTTCTAGGGGCCGAATTAGCTTGAAGCTCATAGACCTTATCCTGAAGGTCACGAACAGCTTGCTCCAGACGACGAACGCGCATAAGTGTATCGCGGTCATCACGATCATCACCTACTTCAATTCTAACGATTGAACGACCATCACGAAGAACTACTGTACCACCATCTTTACGATCGTCACGACGGTCATCACGACGAGATTGAGCGAAAGCAGAAAGTGAAGATAGAACAACTGAAAGAACTAGAACAAAAGAGATGATCTTTTTCATGAAACCCTCCAGAGGTTTACTTGTAATAGGGACTTTGGAGGATTCTAGACCAGACCTAGATTTATTTCATTGAGACTGGAAATGAATACAAAGGCCGTCAAAGTTTTAGACGGCCTTTGGTTTAACTACTTTTTAGGAATATAAGGTCTTACCGAATGACTATCCAGCCATCGATCGTAAGCCGGGATACTGTCCGGCTCCAGATGAAGGAACTCAAGCCCTACACCAGTCGGACCATCGGCGGCCTGAGTACGAGTCCATCTGACCTGTGCTTTTCCTTTCAGTTCAACTGTCTCAGTTCCGATTTGAGCAGAAAGAGAGACCATTAATTGTTCACCAGTCGAGTAGTTCGGCTCATCCAGCGAAACAAAAACGCCCCCTCTTCCCACCGCGGCCACATTTTTGCCTGATAATGTTTTAAGTTCGGCGGCCTCGCCGGAAGGAACCTTCCAGGTACGACCTTTGTGAGTAACAGCATCTTTAATACATTTAACGAGGGCCTTTCGATCAAACGGCTTTGAGAAGATCGCATTTGCACCCATATCATAAGCATCTGCTTCGGTGAGATCAGCGAAGGCAGTGATAAAAACTAAAACCGGAATTTCCACATCGTAGTTTTTAACGTCTTTTAACAACTCAATTCCGTTTCCACCGGGCATTTGAATATCTGAAACAACAGCATCAATTTTATTGGTCTTAATAATCTCAAAGGCCTCTTTCCCATTACTCGCAGAAAGCACATTGAAACCTTCGCGTTTAAATTGGAAAACAAGTGCATTTCGAAGAAGTTCTTCATCATCTACCACTAGAATCGTGTTATTTGTCACTGAGAACCTCCTCGCGTCGTTCCTTCAACAATATTTTCAATTTTTCCAGACCATTTAGGGCCTCTCTTACTCTTTCTCCATAACCTTCTGGATCTTCACCCTTGTCCTGGATATCATCCATCACTGACTCTAAAATCATTTCAATTCCGGCCAATGGCGACGCCAAAGCATGGATAAATTCTCTTTCTCTCTTCTGATCGGCCACTAAGCCTCCACCGGTGCTAAGATTTGAGTTAACTGATATTCCACAAAGGCCTGAGGAATACTGTGATTGAACACCATAAAAAGACTTTCGATTGATTTCATATCGTAGGTCCCAATAGAGTTAACTGAAAACTCATCTAAGAGTCCAAATGCCGCTTCAATTGTCAGTGGACGCGATAAAAGTTCAGTCATGAAACTAGAAGAGACTGTAAGTACTCGGGCCAAAGGATGAATAAAGTGAGAGGTCAGTTTATTGGGAAATCCTGTTCCAATGAAATTCTCGTGTTGTTGTTCAATCAAAAGCAACACCTCATCTGGGAAATGAGCGATTTTAGAAAGATCTTTGATCGCTCTTTCAGGATGTGTTTCATAAACACTACGATCTTCAAGTGAAAGCTCTTCAATTGAATCACGATAGGCGGCGAGATGCGTATCCATCAAACCAATGCGATGTAAAAGGCCGCTACAAATAAGAATGAAGTGCTCTCTCGTCGTCGTTGAACCACGGTATTGACCCATCAATGAAGAAAGAGTGGCGACGTGAATGCTTCTGAAATAGATCTCTGGATAATTAATGCGCATTCTTTCCAAAATATCGATCATGTCGTTATTAGCGGTCAAAATCTCCAAAGTCAGGTCCACTAACCAAATGGCCCTTTGAGCGGCCTCACGATTTAATGGTCTAAGATAAGACAGCTTTTCAATTGCATGATGGGCCTCTTCAATAATGGCGGCCTTTTTCTTCTGATCTACGTTTGTAGTAGGGAAATCTTTAAGTCCGAGATACTCGAGGAAATCTTTTTTTGCGACATACAGGACTTCAATCCCAGTCTCCCGGTATGAATGAATGCTCTCAGGACTTAGATTTTCACCACCGTTAGAGATCTTAACCATGAAGTCATTACGTTTCATAAAAATGTTGAAACTCATCTTCTGGCCCTGAAGAAACTCTTCCAGGTGAAGCTTAATCATTTCCTCTTCTTGTTTCTCGACGGGGGCTTCGGTCTTTTCAAAGCAGCTCTGAAGGGCATTTGATAGTTCGGCCTTTTTAAATGGTTTAGAGAGAAATGAGCGGGCTCCCATATCAATCGCAGTTTGGGCCTCTTTAAGGTCACTTAAACCAGTCATAAGGATGACCGGAGTAGGCCTCACCTTCTTCACATGATTCAGAAGTTGAAGTCCATTTCCGTTTGGCATATTGATATCTGAGACGATGGCATCCACTGAAATTGTTTTCAGCTTTTCTGCCGCCTCTCTTCCTCCAGTGGCCATCACGCACTCATGGCCCAATTGCTTAATGGTATACATCATACCTTTTAAGAAAATAGGATCGTCATCTACCAGTAAGACCGTTTTAGGCGACTTTGGTTCCATAGGAATCCCTTTTAAAATTTAAAATGAAGCGTGTATTTGAACATTTTGTATCAATTGAAAGTTCGCCATGGTGGGCATCCATAATGCCTTTAGAAATACTGAGACCAAGACCCGTCCCTTTACCCACCTCTTTTGTTGTGAAGAAAGGTTGAAGGATTTTTTCTCTGATGTGTTCAGGGATACCACCACCACTATCAGTAACCATGATTCGAGTGCTCTCTGAATCTTCCGCGAAAGTAATTTCAACCCATTTTTCAGGAAGCACTTCAACTGCATCCAGGGCGTTTTGAAGAAGATTTAAAATAATCTGTGAGATTTGAACTGAACGACAGCTCAGTTTCAACTGATCCGGGAATTTCTCATATCTGAGGTGTACACCGCGGTTTCTGAATTTCTCGTTACAAAGAACCAAAGTTTCCTCAATGATCTGATTGACCGGTGTTTCAACCATGGGATCCGTTTCACCATCACGTGCAAAACTTTTTAGTGATCGTACAATTTTCCCGATTCGGCCGACCGTCATCTGGATGTTCTTCGCCATTTCACGGCTCATCTCAATATCAGGATTCTCGTCTGATAAAACATCCTGAAGTTGTTCTGAGGTCAGCTGAATAACTGAAACTGGATTATTAATCTCATGGGCCATCCCCGCGGCCATTTCACCCAGGGCCGCCATCTTCTCACCTTCAAGGGTGCGCTCACGTTGAGCTTCAAGTTCAGCAGTTCTTGCCACAATCTGGGCCTCGATTTCTGAATTAATGAGCTCTAAAGAGGCCTGACGATTGGAAATTTCCGCCAAACCTTTTTGGGAACGAAGACAAGAATAAATAAGAAAAACGTCTTCAAAAATTACCCAAGCACCGTGTTCTAACCAGCGCCATGTTCCCACAGTTAGTTCACCATAGGCAGACATGGGCCAATAAACTCCACGTAGATAGTGGTCGGCAGCAGTGATCAAAGAGGCCGTAATAAGAACTTGCGGGTCATAGTAAAAGGCCAGAAAGGCCAAAGAACCAAAAATATGGAAATGGCTCTCAATTCGTCCACCTGATACATGAATGATCAAAATAGACATACACATCTGGGCGACAGCAATTAAATGACGAGTAATTTTTTCTGATGGATAAAAATGCGCCAGGGCCCCAGTGAAAGCACTGATTGCTCCACCTATAAAAATGGCGGCCCAAACATGAACGTGAACAGATGATTCTTCTCCGTTCCAGGTCTCCGGAGAAACGAAATAAGCAATGACAACACAGGCGAGCCATTGAAAGATCATTAATCTTGCAAAAAGTTTATCAGTGTCGGCCGCACTCTTATTCAGCATTTCAGTAAAGAGTTCTTTTGCTCTCTCATTAATCAACATATTTTCCTACCATGGACAGTGTCTTTAATTTTCCAAAAATGTCGCAACCGAAGACCAGTGTGTTTTGTGTGCTCTTCTTACCTTTGAAGTATGAAAGAATACTTTCCTTCCCTACACTCGCGCCCTCATGACCTCGGGCCATTGTGAGTCCGCCATTAAAGATCAGTTCCGATTTTTCGTTATAAAAATATGAATGACCGGAAGTTTCAGCGCCAAAGATCTTTGCCTCTTCACCATGCTCATCAAAAACAATTTCAGTACGGGGAAGAGTTTTTGCCTTTGAGATTAGTGGATTCTCAACGAATAGTTTTTCAAGCTTAGGTGTTCGCATGAAAACTAATTGTGCAGAAAGCTCAGGGGCCTCCGCCAAAAGTCGGCCAAGCTCAGCAAGACTTGCTTTTGAACAAGAACAGCCTGGGTGAAGAAACATAACGAGATGAGGATTTTTCGAAGAAGATAGTTTTGAACTTGCGGGCCAGTGACCTTCAGCAGGCGTCTGTGCACCGGCCTTGCCTGAATAAGTCATGAGGGAGTGAATCCCCCCCAAGATGCTTAAAACAAAGAATGTTAGAAACGCGTATTGCTTCATATTGAGCCTGATCGGAGAGGCCAAACTAAAGTTAACCTTAAGGAGATTAGACAAATTCTAATTATAGAAAAGATGACGAATATCAGCTATTTAGAGAAATTTGCGGAAATTTTATCTGTTAAAAAACGACAAAGAAACAAGCCACTTTCTTAAACACTTCTTAATAGTCTCAGAAAATCTAATGACCATCTTATTTTGAAGAGCTACCCGCATTCAAGTTAACGTCCATCTCCTTAAATCAGAGGTGGATTATGTTTCTATCAGTCGTGGCCCCTTGTTTTAATGAAGAAGAAGGTCTCAAGGAGTTTTATCACCGAGTGGTAAAAGCGGTTCAAGAGACTCGAGCAACATTCTATGAAATCATTCTCGTAGATGATGGTTCAAAAGACCGCACATGGGAAGTCATCTGTTCACTCCAAAGATTAGATTCAAACGTAAGAGGATTCAAACTCTCTCGAAATTTTGGGCATCAATCCGCGCTGACGGCAGGTCTCCTAAGTGCGAGAGGAGATTTCATCTTCATCATCGACTCTGATCTTCAAGATCCACCAGAACTTTTAACACCTATGCTGGATAAAATGTATGATGGCTTTGATGTTGTTTATGGTCAGAGAAAACATAGGGCCGGTGAAACCTATTTCAAGAAGACCTCAGCTCACCTTTTCTATCGCTTTCTTTCACTCTTAGCAGACATTGAGATTCCTAAGGACACTGGCGATTTTCGTCTCATGAATCGTAAGGTCCTGATGGCCTATCAATCTTTAAGTGAATCGCATCGATTTACGAGGGGTCTCATTGCCTGGCTTGGATTCAAGCAAACGGCATTGCCTTACGATCGTCACGCGAGATTTGCAGGAACAACGAAGTATCCATTAATGAAGATGATTAACTTCTCATTGGATGCTGTTACTGGATTCTCTTTAAAGCCTCTTCGTCTCATTATCCTCGTGGGAGTTCTCACATCATTTATGGCCTTACTTGCCCTCGCCTACACTCTATATGGCTGGGTCTTTTCAAAAAACATTCCTGGCTGGACCAGCTTGATGACAGTGATCTTGCTTCTCAGTTGCGTGCAGCTCATTTGCGTGGGAGTTGTAGGTGAATATGTAGGGCGCACATTTACGGAAACAAAAAGAAGACCACTGTTTTTTATTCAAGAAAGTAAGGACGCCACGGTCGATACCCAAGGTGACAAGCTTGAGACACTTGCCATGGCGACCAGCTTCCCCAACATTCAAAATGAGCTCCAATGACATCTGAGAAAAGATATGACATCACGGTATTGTCTCTCTTAGTTCTGGCCCTGGCGGTCCGTATTGCTTTTCTTATGATGGGGAGGCCTTTAGAGGATCAGATCTGGTCTGATATGAGAGAGTATACGGTCAAGGCCGACATGATGATAAATGGTGAATGGAATGCCATGCACTTCTTTCAGTCCATTGGTTATTCCTTCGTTATCGTTTTCTTTAAAAAGAATTTTGAGAATTGGGGAAAGGCACTTGCCTATTTTCAGGGGATCATTTCTTTCTTAACTGTCTGGCCAATATTCAAAACTGCCACCGAGGCCTTCGGTAAAAAAGTTGGGTTAATCACACTATTCTTTGTCGCCCTCTATCTTCCGTGGATTGTTTTTATTAATCTCGCTCTGCCTGAGACCATTTTTACTTTTCTCATGTCACTTCTAGCATGGTTTAGTTATCGGCTCGTTTATAGCGAAAATGGCACCACAAAGTATGCAGTAGCTTGGTCACTCTCCTTTCTCCTCGCCTTTTGGCTCAAAGGCACGCACGTCTTCCTCATGCCTTTATTCATCTTGGGTTTGTTCGCCATTAAACGCTGGAAGGCAGTGCCTAATATCATCACAATCAGTGCCATCTTCATGGCGGGCGTTTGTCTTCATGGTGTTCTTGCCTATAACACAATCGGTAAGTTTCAACTCTCCTCCTCCACAGGAGGTCTCAATTTTATTGAAGGAAAATGCCCAATCAAAAATAACCGCGACTCTGTGGGATATTCATTCCTTTCTCCGGTGTATTTTCAAATGGGTCTTTTCCAAGAGAAGAAATGGGGACAACCATTTTCTAATTCTTCTTACTTCATGAAGCAGGGTCTTAAGTGCATACAGGAAAGACCATTGGTTCTCCTTCAATCTTTGGAGGCCATCCCCTTCCTATTTATGGGCAACACGAGCTGGCCCATGAATCAGATGTCGTTTTCAGAACTCGCACGTTTATATGAACAGGCCATGGCGATTCTTTTCATTACGGGTCTGGCGCTTTTTGCAGTTTCTTCTTTCAATGATCCAGACAGACTACGTGAGTTCGTGGTTTGGGGACTTCCCGTTCTTTCTATATTTTTATGTGTGTATGTTTTTAAAAGCGAAGTGAGATATCGGATTCCATTTGATGTTTGGTTCATACCAATATCAATGGCGGGCTGGATAAAAAAAGGCCCCGTTTTCACGGGGCCCAGGATCTTAGAAGAGATTGATGTTCGCGCTAATTGCGATGTTCGTTCTATCCAGACGAATATCGCTTGGAATGAACTGAATGTTCGGATAAAGGAAAATATCACGAGTAACAGAGATACCTAGACCAACTGACTGGTAAACTTTACGTTTAGTCCATGTCCCAGTTTCTTGAGTACGGTACTGCTCATAAACCTGCCAACCAAATACAGTTCTTAGGTTAAATGTATCGTTGATAACGTATTCAGCAGCTGGATAGAGTCCGATTACGTTATGTGACGTGTTCTTATTGTTCTCGCTGAAATCATACCAAGTACCCTGGAACGCTAGACCGTAAGAGAATCCAGTCGTGCCGTAGTCTTTCATGAAAACTTGTGAAAGGAAGTACGAAGCTTTGTAACCAAGATCAGTTTGCTGATTGTTTGTGATCCAAGTTGGCTTAAGTGTTGTCACTGATTGCATGCCAAAAACGCGATCTAAGTGAACATACTTCAAAAATGGGTCAGCGAAGTTAAGTTCTTGGCTGTTATCATCGAAGTTCTTTTTAAGAGCAGGGTTGTCTGTATCAATTTCATCATGGAATGGAGTTGTCATGAAGAAACCTGTAGACGCTGTAATACTGTCTAGAGCAGTAAGACGGTATCTAACACCAAGTTCACCCGCTAAACTTTGAAGTGTAAGGGCATCTTTACCATTCGTAATATTTGGACGCTCAGGCTGAGTTGGGTTAGCTAGTGAACCACCCTGATAGTTGAAGTACATAGATGCACTCCACTTAGATAGTGAACCAGCATCTGCACGAAGACGACGGTTAGTGATAACCTGGTCCGCCTCATCTGGCTTTGCTTCAGCAGGCTTCGTGATCGTTTGCTCTGCTTCTTTTTCTTTCTTTTCTGTTTTTGTGGCCTGCGCCATTCCCATTGTTGGGATAGCGATTAAAACTAACAATCCAATAATTTTCGACATGTATGTCCCCTAATTAAAAAACCTTAATCTAAAATAAAGATTTTTCTCGTGATGTAAAGGCGATGCAAGATTATTTCAGAGAATCACTCAAGAAACCACATGTTATGGAGACAAAATGACAACGATTTCGGTATAACGCGCCTACTTGAACAGGTGAAGCCCGGTGAAACTCCGGCACAGTCCCGCTACGGTGACCTTTAACTAGGAAGTCCGATCCCTCTCAAGCAATCAATTATCCCGTGGAGGAATCATGCATCTCGAAGAAAGAAAATTGGCCGCACGCACTCGCGTTTTCAAAGCGGTCTTTCCTGGCGAAACCAATCATTACGACACACTCTTTGGAGGCACGGCCCTGCAATGGATGGATGAAGTCGCGTTTATCGCGGCCACTCGCTTTAGTCGTGAAAAAGTTGTGACGGTGAGTTCTGACAAAGTGAACTTTAAAGTTCCTATTCCGGCCGGAAGCTTGGTGGAGCTGGATGCACAGATCACAAAAGTTGGAAACACCAGCATTGAAGTCAGTGTCGATGTCTATAAAGAAGATATGTATTCAGATAAACGCGAACTAGCGCTCCATGGGAGTTTTGTTTTAGTCGCCATTGGGAGAAAGAAATGAAAAAGGTTTTTCTATTATTAACTGCACTTCTCACATCAGAAGCGCAAGCTTTGACGATTGAATTCCTGGGACCATGTAGTCACAAACCGGTTCTTTCTTCGCAAGTAAAGAGCACACCTGCTAAATCAGTAGGCGAACTCACGATTGCGACTCTTGAAAGATTCAGAGCACCTCATGCAGGAAATGCCAGAGGACTAAATACGGCATTCAATACACCAATCGGAATGGATGCCATGGAAGTGATCAGTGATTATGAAATGAGAAGTTATGGCTGGTGTTACAGTGTGGACAATGCCATTCCAGAAGTATTTCCAGATGAGTTTCCAATCTCAAATAAGATTCAGAAAATCACCTGGTTTTACGGATATGCTCATTACTATAAGGGCGAGTGGCTGAGCCAATGTGAGCCGGCCTGGGAAATCAAGCCGGCCTTTCTTTGCATCAAATAATGTCCGAACTAGTGAGCGTGACCACCCACGCTCACATCTCTACCCTCTTCAATCTCAACTTCCGATTCAATCAATTTTCCACCAGAAGCATAGTCTTTATGAGAGTTAGTAGTGAGGACGACTTTCACTTTGTTCTTTCCTTGCGGAAGGATCACATGGGCCCACTCACTGTAAACACGTCCGACCTTCTTACCATTTACGAATAAATGAGCGTGGCCTTCACTTGGTTTATCACCAAGTCCACTGTTCTCCGGAGTGAACTTATAGTTAGTAGTTTGAATGTGCAGGTTCCAGCCACTCACAGGATCTTTCATTGGATGAACTGCAATTGTTGGAACCGGCATATCAGCAGGGATCTCAAACATTGGGTGATCAACTTTTTTGGCCATTGATTCAGCATGAATCTCAGTTGCCATCTTCTGATAAGGGAAAGCAAGAAGAGCAAACAGAATCACAAAGTTCACGGCCGCGAATAATGATCTTAACCAAAAAGCTTTATGGTAACGAATGGGTGCTTGATAGTAGTGACCAGGACCTTTCACAATAAACACTAATAAAGCGCCGTGAAGCATAGTGTGTCCAACCACCTCAGTTTTTCCGAAGAAACAAGTTGTAGTGAAGAACACAAGAGTAATCACAATCGCCAGTGGACGGTGAAGAAGACAGATAATAAGTAAATAACCAAGAGTAAATTCAACGAAGGCACAACTAATAAGGAAGAAGTCATGCGGTAGTCCCATTGTCAGGGCCGGAGCTTTTGCAAGAACCGAAAGACCCCAGAATGGATAGAAGATTTTTTCGAAGGCAACCCAACAAAGTGAGAAACCCAGACCAGAGTACAACACCGGTAGATCAAGGTTTTTCAATCTCTCATTTTTTAGATTTGAGAAGATGAGATAAAGACCAACTGCCGGATACACAACGTAGTCCAGCATGTGGAAAAGACCCTGGCTGAAAATACACATGACGTAGAGAAAGATCATCCCTAGGCCGGCCAGAATTGTTGTTTCTTTAAAAAGCAAACATAGTGCTAGAGCAAACTGAAACCAGACCCAAACTTGAGATGAAGCTGCGATTTCAGGTGCCACGACTGAGTCACCTTGCCACGACATAAGGAGTACTGCTCCCATTGTCACACGCATGATAAGAGGGCCATCTTCCGAGTATCGATCCAGGAACTCATTTGTTTTAACATAGAGAGTAGATCGATCGGCCAACTTATCCAGATAAACCATCAAAGGTAAGCTCACTACTGAAAGGAGGAACAGACCCCAAAAGGTTGGCGTATTAAGTTGGGAAAATGATAGAGGAACGGCATCAAAACTGTAATCACTGAACCATTTTACGTGTGCCATGGCCAGAGACGGAACGAGGGCAAGAACAAGGAACATGAGGGATTTCATATTAGACTCCTGATGATTCTATTTTAGATCATAAGAACGCCCAATACATGATTCAAATCACATAATAGAAATAAAAAAGGCCCGTTATCCGGGCCTATTTCTTAGTGTTGGATAAGCTCAATTTTGTAGCCATTTGGGTCTTCAACAAAGGCGATCACAGTAGTCCCATGTTTCATCGGACCAGGCTCTCTCACGACTTTACCGCCCATTGTTCGCACTTTCTCACATGCACCCTTGATATCTTCAGTTCCAAGAGCAATGTGCCCAAAAGCGTTTCCAAGCTCATATGAATGTTTACCATAGTTGTAAGTAAGCTCAATACAAGGGTCTTGTTTCGTTTTGCCGTAGCTCAGAAAGGCCAGAGTAAACTCTCCATCAGGATAGTCTTCTTTTGAAAGAAGATTCATGCCCAATACTTTCGTATAAAAATTGATAGATTCATCGAGGTTATTGACTCGAATCATTGTGTGTAGGTATTTCATTTTCTTCTCCTAGTCCCAACCGATAACTTGATAACCTTTTTCGGCCAGGCATTGATTAACATAACGACGTTTTAATTCATCCGGTTTAATTGCCCCTGCAGTTCCACCACCAGCTGCACCAATGGCTCCCCCACGAACCGCTCCTCTTCCCATATTCCCGGTGAACACACCACTCACAGCACCCATGGCGGCACCAATAGCAGCACCGGCACCTGCGCCCTTCGCAACTTGTTTTCCCTTGGAGCTCTCCAGATATGCATCTGCATCAGCGATACACTGATCGGTGTCTTTCTTGGCAGTTTCCTTACCGACTGATTTCAACTTTTGATTGGGATACAGCTGAGGTTTAGAAGCACAAGAGACGACAAGAATGAGGAGTAAAAGGTATCTCATAATTTTCTCCAGATGACATTTCCCATATTATACCAGAAGATTTCCCTGCAACTATTGTTGAGGAGATTTATGATCGAACTAAGCGCCGCCAATTTAACATCGTTAGTTACTTTGACTGCAATGGAAACCGTTCTGGGTATTGATAATATCATCTTTATCGCTATCCTGGTGGCAAAACTCCCTCAAGAATCTCAAAACAAAATCAGAAATCTCGGAATTGGTCTGGCGTTGATTATCCGCGTTCTTCTTCTGTTCTCAATTAGCTGGATCATGACGCTGACAGAACCATTGTTTGCCGTTATGGATCATTCATTCTCAGGTCGCGATCTTATTCTTCTTGGTGGAGGTCTGTTCTTGATTGGTAAATCAACTTTTGAAATCCACCATAAGGTTGAAGGAGATCCACAAGTTCACTTGCATGAGGCAGAGAAGAACGTAAAAAAGAAAGTTAGCCCAGGTATGATGCTGCTTCAGATTCTCATTCTCGATATCGTATTTTCATTAGATTCAGTAATCACCGCAGTAGGTATGGCCAATCAAATTTCCATCATGGTGATTGCGATGGTCATCTCTATGATTATTATGCTGGCATCTGCCGGTCAGATCAGTTCTTTCGTGGATAAACATCCAACGATCAAAATTCTTGCTCTGGCGTTCTTACTACTAATTGGTGTGATGCTGGTTGCAGAAGGAATGGGAGCTCATGTTTCGAAGGGCTATATCTACTTCGCCATGGCGTTCTCACTTGCGGTAGAGCTTTTGAATATGCGCTACCGCAAGAAACACGTTTAATTTTTACTGATACTCTTTCGGGAACAAGTCAGCGTTTAGATGACGTAGGACTTGAAGAACTTTAGCAAGATGTAGATTTTCATCTCCACCTTCAAGGCGTTTTAAAAAGGCCAGACCAACACCTGAGCTTTTTGCTAAATGCTCTTGTGTGTAGCCACGCTCTTTTCTTCTTTTACGAATGAAGTAGGCAACAGATCCAATTTCTCTTTCAATTTCCGCGTTTGAACGGCGAATAACTTCCATGTCATCCTCCCCTTTTACTCACCATTTTAATGCTAAAAGCATTTTGTGCAAGTAAGAAGAGGAAGAGCTGGAATTTGATACTAAAATCTTTTTACTCAACTTCTTTTAGACTCAAATACGAGCTGTTAATCAGCAAATTCTGAATACTCAGCCGTCTCTGTTGCTTCAAGCGGTCTTTCATCTGGTTCGATGAGTGCCGAATGGTCTACGATTTGATCCTTAGGGATCACGCGTTTTTTATAAAAGTTTGGTTCTTCGGCCTTCACTGATGCAATGGTTCTGGCCGGAGCTTCAAATGATGTAACGAAGGCCATCAAAGCAGCGTCTTTCTTTTTCTTCAGAATCGAAAGCGCAGTAAGTCCTCTTCCGTCCTTCTTATTAAAGTCGGCCTTTTGTTCTTTCCAATAAGAGAGCATCGGCAAACAGTCATTTTCAGCAGCAATGGTTAATGGAGTAGACCCGTCCTTGGCCTTGGCGTCCCAACGAAGCTGCCCTTTTTCATGCAGAATCGCAGTCAGCTTATGTGCACAAGCGGCACTCGCCATATGAAGAAGTGTCCACCCCTTTGGGCCATAGGCCAATTGATACTTTGGATTCTCAAGGGCCATCTGAGAAAGGAGTTCAGGATTATTTTTTCCAATTGAAAGAGAAACAACGTCGAAAGGTTTACCTTCGGTCTGTTGAACGTAAGGTACTTTTTTATTGTGAAGGTACTTCATGAAAGAAGCACGTTCAAAATAAGACATCCCTTGAGCAACAGTGTAGACCTGCCCATCGATTGCAGGAAGATTGTCATGTAGCTTACCACCTGCCTCAATGAATGCTTCAAATGCCTTCTGGTCGTTCTTAATGAGAGCGAGAAGAGCATCATCGGTTGAGCCTGAACCATTCTGTGCATTTTTTGGATTTGAAAGAAGCCAGACAGTCGAAACTGCAACTACACCTAATAGACAAGCAGCTGAAATCAGAGCGCGCTTATTATCCACAAATTCCCCCCATGGAAGTAGTGATCAAACGGCATCATTCTAATTTAAGACGCAACCTGAGAATGGGAATTAATGTGCAAAATCCATGAATCTGAGCTCTTAGTTAAATAGGCCCTGCACCAAAAACAAAATTTATGACACGAAAATTTGGCAGTTAGAGATTATAAGTTACAATAATTCCATGAGGTATATCCTTCTCTTGACTCTCCTCATTCAGGCCTTTGATGCATTCTCTTCTCCTGCAGAAGAGCCGCCTGATACCTCTATTCGCTTTTTGGAATCGGCCCGTGAAATTTTCGGGACACAAGCTAACTTTGCGGCCAACCGCCTCGATTCCTTCTTTGCTACGGAACGAGCAGACGATGAATTTGGAAGAAGTCGAATCCGTATTCGTTCTCAATATTTTATCCGTGAAAGAGCGGTCTCTGATCTTAACAATCAGTATCGTGTTAACTTAAAACTTCCCCGCCTTGAGCAAAAGTTTCGTTACGATGACGAAGACGAGAACAGAAAAAAGAAGCGAAGAAAAAATAGTCCTGTTAGAGAAGCGGATCTAACTGAGAAACTAACCAGAGATAGAATCGCCACAGGCTGGCTCTTCAATGCCGACGTTGGCGTAACTGCCGCCATTCCTCCCCGCTTAACGACGCGAGGTCGTATTCGTAAGACTTTTCTGACCGGAACCTTGATCAATCGTTTCGTGGAACAGCTTACCTATGTGACGAGCGAAGATGGACTTCAGGAAGAGACCCAACTGAATACAGACTATATTTACTCCGACGAGTTTTTCTTTCGATTTGTTAATGAAAAGAGATGGCAGATTCTTCAAAAAGAATTTAATACCAATCATGGTCCAACCTGGTGGCATCGATTGACCGAGGATGATGCTTTTATCTACGGGGCAACTTTCCAGACCATCATTAACAATAGTCCTTGGTATGTGAATAATTACAGACTGAGTGTTAACTACCGTCGAAATTTATATCGACAATGGATTTATTTCGATGTGATTCCTGGTCTGGATTTTCCTAAAGTCTGGTCGTTCCGCCGTACACCCTTCATCACCCTTCAGCTTGAAGTTCTCTTCGGAACATAGTTACGGAACTATTACCGGCCCGCGGATTCACCACTAAAGAATATGGTTCGTCGGCGCTGAGATATTTCAAAAGGACGAGGGCCTCTTCATCTTTTTTTAAAGCAAGACCTATCATTCTCTGAATGACTTCGATGCTTTCTTCGCTAATATTTTTTCGCGGCAGAACCAAAATATCCTGGTGCTCAGTAGGAGCTTCATCACCAATCAGATAGAGCTCTTCAAAAAGTTTTTCCCCAGGTCGCACTTGAGTAAAAACAATCGGAACATCTTCTTCACTTTTACCAAACTGCTGAAGCACTTTCTTCGCCATCTCCACTACTTTAACTGGTTCTCCCATCTTAAGGATATTCACATCTCCGGGACTAGAAATCTCACCGGCCTTTAGCACTAACCTGACTGCTTCTTCAATCAGCATAAAGTATCTCATCATTTCTGGATGAGTAATCGTAATGGGCCCACCGGAGAGAATTTGCTTCTCTAAAAGAGGAATCAAACTTCCTGAACTTCCTAAGACGTTTCCGAACCTGACCGAGCAATACCTGTCTCCACTCTTTTCTGCGGCATGTGTAATCAGCATTTCACAGACCCGTTTGGTGGCACCCATAACACTTATAGGATTTACGGCCTTGTCCGTAGACACCATCACAAAAGAATTTACCCCAAAGTTCAGGGCACAATCTATGAGGTGCTTGGTACCTAAAACATTATTGATGATGGCCGTAAAAGGATTGCGCTCGACCAAGTGTACATGCTTATAAGCGGCGGCATGATAGATGTATTGAGGACGAAATTTTTCGAATATGGCCTGCAAAGAAGCTTTGTCTTTAATATCTCCCAAAATTGAAATAATCTCTGACAGAGAAGTCAGCTCTCGAAGCTCCAGATCAATGTTATAAAGATTAAACTCAGAATGATCCAAAAGGAGTAGTTTCTTTGGTCTCATCTGGAGAATTTGTCTTGCTAACTCACTTCCGATTGAACCGCCAGCACCAGTGATCAACACCACACTATTACTCAATTGATCCTCAACATGACCAAGATCAACTTCCACCGGATTTCGATTAAGTAATTTATGTAAGTCCAAGCTCATGACTAAACTAAACCAAGAAATCCCAAGATGGTCCAATCTAAATTTTTGGTCTTCCTCATCAATTTAGTTCTAGGGCATCACTCTCTTATTTTATGATTATAGGACCATCAATTTTGAGGATAATGAAGTGTCTAAGATCCGTTCAGAAGTCAATTTCGAGACCCGCAATGGTCGCACCCTCTCTCATCGCAGAGAGTTTTTTGAAAATGGAATTCTATTCAGGGAAGGCCACTACTCTAAAAGTCAGGCCAGTTGGGGTTGGGACATCCCTATCGGAACCGTCAAAACCTTCGATGAAAATGGAACTTTGAGAAAGGAAGAGCACTTCGATGAAACCGGCTCGCTCAGTGGTGAAAGCAAGTACTTCACTGCCAAGGGCGAACTCCAGCGAACTGCCACCTACAGTGATGGAAAACTGAAGGATGAGAAAGTGTTAATCGATTTGAGTATTAAAGAAATAAAAGTGATCTAAAAAAAAAAGGGCCCCGTTAGGGGCCCTCATTTTTATAGAAGAGCAATTAGAGGAGCGATTAGAAGTGATACTACTGACATCACTTTAATTAGGATCGCGATACCCGGACCAGATGTATCTTTGAACGGGTCACCCACCATATCACCTACTACGGCAGCTTTGTGAGTATCAGTACCTTTCTTCTCACCAGCAAGTTTGCCTTTTTCGATGTATTTCTTAGCGTTGTCCCAAGCACCACCAGCGTTCGCCATGAAAAGCGACATAGTAGCACCTACAGCAAGAGATCCTGCAAGAAGACCAGCAAGAGAAGCTGGACCCATGAAGAAACCAACAAGCACTGGAGCCAGAATAGCAATGATACCTGGAAGGATCATTTCTTTAAGAGCAGCAGATGTAGCGATATCTACGATTTTCTTCGGCTCTGGTTCAGCTTTAAGCTCCATAAGACCTGGGATCTCGCGGAACTGACGACCGATTTCTACAACGATCGCACCAGCAGCTTTACCTACAGCAAGCATTGTTGTTGAACCAACAAGGAATGGAAGGATAGCACCAAGAAGGATACCGATTAGGATTTTTGGATCAGTAAGAACTAGCTCAACTGCACCAAGACCGTTAAGTGAACGAACGTGGTTGATTTCGATGTTGAAAGCAGAGAATAGAGCAAGCACTGTAAGGATCGCAGAACCGATCGCGTAACCCTTACCGATGGCAGCAGTTGTGTTACCAACCATATCTAGCTCATCTGTGATTGCACGAACGTCAGGGCCTAGACCAGACATTTCAGAAATACCACCAGCGTTGTCTGAGATTGGGCCGTAAGCATCAACAGTCATAACAACCGCTGTACCACCTAGCATACCAACTGCAGAAAGAGCGATACCGTAAAGACCTAGGTACTTGTTAGAAAGGTAAGCAACAACAGCAACCACGATCATCGGGATAGCAGTTGATTCCATACCTACAGCAAGACCTTGAATTACGTTTGTACCAGCACCTGTTTTTGCTGATTCAGCAATACGAGCAACTGGGTTAGCAGAAGTATAATAATCAGTAACAAGACCGATAATAGTACCGCCGATCGCACCGATCGTCATAATTGCAGTTACAGATTGATTAATTCCTAGAGATGCCATGATCACGTAAGACGCGATTGCAAGAACAACTGGAGGAAGGATAAGAGCACCACGAAGAACTTTCGCAGGGTCCATGTTCTTCATCATACGAGCGATGAAGATACAAACGATAGAAACCGCTAGACCAACAGCTGAAAGAACTAGAGGAAGACCAACTGCAACTAGTTTATTAGTTACAAGATCACCAGAAGTAAGAAGAGTTGGAAGCTCAGAAGAAGTAAGAGCGATCGCCATAGCAGCTACGATTGCAGCAACCATTGACTCGTAAATATCTGCGCCCATACCAGCTACGTCACCAACGTTATCACCTACGTTATCTGCGATAACACCAGGGTTACGAGGATCATCTTCAGGAATGTTTTCGATTACTTTACCAGCGATATCTGAACCTACGTCAGCAGCTTTTGTATAAATACCACCACCGATACGAGCGAAAAGAGCGATCGATGAAGCACCTACTGCGAATGAGTGAAGGATCGTTGCAAGGTGCTCAGAATCTTGGAAATAGATGTAAAGAACACCAAGACCAATTGAACCTAGACCAGCAACAGAAAGACCCATAACCGCACCACCATCAAGGGCAGTAAGAAGAGCTTGAGCTTTTGAACCAGTACGAGCAGCTTGAGTTGTTTTAACGTTAGCGTAAGTCGCCGCCTTCATACCGATGTAACCAGCAAGAAGAGAAAGGAATGCGCCAAGTACGAATGCAGCTGCGGCCATACCACCAAGACCGTAACCGATCAAAGCAGCAACCACTACGCCGTAAACAGCGAGTACTTTATACTGTCTGAAAAGAAACGCCATAGCGCCTTCGCGAATATAACCCGCGATACGTTCCATCGTTTCTGTTCCTTTTCCTAGTTTCATTACCTGAAAATAGAAGAAGGCCGCGATCAATAGGCCTACAACGCCAAAGATCACTGGGGTTTTCACCCACAACAACCAAGATTCCATCATGCTGATCTCCTCAATATAGTGCAGAAAAATTTTGTATAGAATTTTGTACTAAAGATGACGGGTATCGTAAATGTAAAATAGGGAAAAGACGTAGATGACTTGGAGCGGCGCGAACGCTCATTGAAAACGTTCGCACCTGAAAAGAATTACTTACAGATTCCGACGCCCCAACCTAGGGTGAACACCTTTCCAAGCACATTGCCATAATTATCAACGACAACGCTTAAAGTGATTCCTGCACCGTCATCGCGATTAGCAAATGGGTGAAAATCATACGTTGTTACTGCGACTGCTTTTGCAGTAGGAAGTTTCGCGATTTTTAAAATCGACTTCACTCTCTCTAGCTCGTGCTTTGAAGTGGTATAACGAACATCAATTTGTTTTTCAGTCGGGGCCTGTTTTCCATCCACCATAATTTTAGCAGAGTAATTATTCATGTTACGGTTAACCACGATTGAAAAATTGATTGGTTCCAAATGAGGAAGATCATCAGTTCCTGAGATGAATTGGCCGTTACGGCAAGTTTCAACCACGGCCCCGAAAGAGTGAGCTGAAAACAGAATGAAAGCGACTAAAATCAAAAGATTTTTCATGGGAGATCTCCAAATAAATTAGTGGCACATCTATAAAACAAATTAATTCGGTCTTAAAGCGAGTATGAAAACCTTCTATGCTCATTTGACGAAGTTTGCGCACTCCCTTAATTTGGAGCATGGTCAATCGTAGGGAAATTCTCATCCAACATATGGAGGCCCTGGAAGCTCGTGGAATGGGCTGTCTGGGATGCAAAGGTACATGCTGTACTTTCGAGGCCAACTCCATGCTTTTGACTCCGCTCGAGGCCCATGAGCTTTTCACCTTCCTGCAGTCAAGTGGCCAGCTCACCCCTGAGCTTAAGGCCAAACTAGAAGCTACCATCACCACCTATCGCTTAGAACCCAAATACCCTAAAACTCGCTCTTATCTTCGTAAAACTTATACCTGCCCTTTCTTCGGACATATGGAACTCGGTTGTCCTCTTCCTCGCGAAGTAAAGCCCTATGGCTGCCTTGCCTTTGATTCCCATCATGTGGATCTTAAGGCCTCAGAACACTGCTTTTCAGAGATTGAAATTCTAGAGGAACGCGAACGTCTCCACCCAGAGGAAAAAGAGCTCAATGAAAAGATCCAGAAAGACTTTAATATCTTCTGGGAAAAGAGCCCTATTCCTAACGCTCTCCTCGATTTTTGGAAAAATTGACATTTCTACCCGCATCCAGCTGAAATAGAAGTAACAAGGATGTTACATGAAATTTCTTCTGCTTTGCTCCCTCTTTACCACTACCCTTCTTGCTCAGACCTTCGTTTCAAACGAGACCAAGAGTGATTTCAAATTTCAGGGTACTGTCATCAAGGAAGCCACTCAAAAGAAAGCTGTCATGACTATCAGGCAGAGTAATGGCAAACAGGACCTGGTACTGGCCATGGAAGTGAAGGACTTCGAGTTCAAAGATTCCTATCAAAAAGAAGAGTTCAATGACATCTATATGGAGTCTCACCTCTTCCCACAAATTAGAGTGACCGGACAATTGAGTGAGAGCATTGATCTTACTGCCGATGGTCTATACCCCGTCACATTCAAGGGACGATTCACCATGAGAAAAATTCCGGTTGAAGTCGAAATTCCGATGAAGTTAGAAATCAAAGATAAGACGATGACGGTTTCTTTTGAAAAAGAAGTGGACCTGAAGGCCTTTCAAATTTCATATGCTGGAGCAGGTTCCGCCATCGGCAGAACCGCTACATTTATTTTCAATGGAAAATTAGTTCGAACTCACTAAGGAAGTTGAGCGGCCAGGTTCTTTACTTCATCAGATACTTTAGCGTCTGAAATAGGAAGAAAGATTTCCCAGTTATTGATTTGCGTAAGTGTTTTTTTCCAACACACAGCTCGGATGGCCGGAACTAGATCATCGTTCTCAGCACAGCTCTTCATAAACTTCAAAGTCTCTTCGCGCTTTGCAGGATTGGCATTGGCCTCATCAATCAACTGGCCAATTTTCATTCCACCCTCGACGATAAAATCAGGAGTGTGGTGAACTTCCTCATCGGTCAGACCTTCCAGATCTCTGAGTGACGGAAGCTCCGTCATCTTAACTGAAAGTTCTTTTGGATCAGTAGATGGAGTTGAAGTCGTTGGGGCCACCTTAGGAATCGCCGGTTTGTGATCGTGGTCATGATCGTGATCATGCTGCTCAGTCGTCTTTTCAGACTCTGTTTCAGAAACCGTCGTTTCAGTGGATTTGTTTCGGAGAAACATCATCGCCCCGAGAACCAGGGCGATGACGACAACAAGTGATAACTTGGTTTTTCTATTCATTACTTTCTAATCTTAAGAGAACGATCCATCATCTGTTGAGAAGCTTGTAGAGAAATTGCCTGCCACTGACCTTCTGGTCTTGGGTCTAGGATGATGTTCTTGCTTGGCATATTTGAAGGAACATTTCTCTTGTCGTTTTCTAGCTGAGCGATGCGAGCTTCAAGGTTTTTGATTTCAGCATCAATTTCAGCTTGAACGTCAGGCTTCTGAGAAGGACGCATGGCCTTATATTGCTCGATTGTTTGTTTCTTCTGGTCAATCTGAGTCTGAATCACGAAACGCTTAGCATCAGGCGTAAGTTTCAGAATACGGTTTAATGAATCTGCAACCTTCACAGTCAAAGCACCAAGTTCTTTTTCAGAACACTTCGTACAGTTCATAAGCATGTGCTTCTCTGAAAGACCGCCAACTGTATAAGAACCGTTTACTGAGAATTCACAGGCCGCAGCACCTTTATACGGGTGATTTGGAGGACAGATATCGTGTGTGAACGAGTTGCTCTTCCCGTTACCGTCAGAGTGACGAGCTTCGTGGAAAAGTGTTCCTAGACGAGAAATTGAGTTCGCAGGTGCATTTACGTCAGGATTAAGAAGGAAGCGTGGAAGGAAAAGACCTTCACCAACTTGAAGAAGTCCAACGCGTGCAGAAGTAAGCATTACTTTCTCACCGTCGAAGTTAACACCTAGAAGAACGTTGGCCTGCTTACCCATAAGGTAAACTGCGCCACCGAGGTTAGACATAACAACAACTGGTTTATTCTCTTTGCTCTTTTCACCGTCAGCTTGCATTGACGAGAAAGCATCCGGAAGCGGAGTATTTGGAAATTTGTAACCAGAGGTCTGAAGAACAGTTCTGTCATCAAGCTGGTAGCTTTCGCCAACGATATAGCGAACACGGTTTACAAGCCAGTTATGCATGTTAGGACCATCGCCCTTAGTAACCTGGGCCGTGCCCATGAAGATAGGATCTGGTCTTGTAACTGGAGTGTTATATAAATAACCCAAATCAACTTTAAGTTGATCGATTTGAACTTTAGGCATCGAAGAGTGAAATTTCATTCCACCGAATTCAGTCGCAGCAAATGCAGACGTGAGGGTGGTAGCAGCTAGAGTAAGTACAGCAAGTAGTTTCATTCCTTTCCCCTATTTCGTTATGGTTTCTAAAGGTGAGCTGTAGTAACACTCCGAGGCGCATTAGGCGACTTGTTTTTTCTTATGTGAAAAAAATACATGGGTGGTTTTTTTTGGATTAAAAATCATTTATGGCAAAAAAAAATCACCGCCTTACGGCGGTGATCATTGCTAGAGATAATCTTAGGGAAATTTTATTTAAGAGATTTTTCCATCAACTTCGATGATTGCTTAACAGTCATCTCAGAGAATTTTCCTTCCGGAGTGGCATCGAAATCGGCCGGCTTCTTAGAAGGGCTGTATGAAAGATTTGCGATCTCTTTTTCAAGTTGAGCAACCATTTCTTTGAGTGCATTGATCTCACGTTGGTAATCAGCACGTCTCTCTGGAAGGATTGTGATGATGTTCTCGTAAGTCTGAATAAGACTCTTGTATTGCTCAACTTGAGCAAGCATTACCGCTCTCTTCTGAGCAGCAGCGAGATCAATCACGCGGTCAAATGAATCAAGAACCTTTACTGCAAGACCAGATAATTCAGTTTGAGAACAGTCTGTACAGTTTTGAAGAAGCTGACGTTCAGCAAGTCCACCAATTGTATATGAACCATTACCTACGATCTCACAGGCGGCATATCCACCGTATGGGTGACCATCAGGACAAACCTTGTGCAAGAAACCTGTCGATTTACCATTACCATCACTGTGACGAGCTTCATGGAATAGAGTTCCAAGACGAGAGATTGAATTTGAAGAGGCCTTTTCATTATCTTTGTTGATCATGAATCTTTTTAAGAAAAGACCCTCACCAACCTGAAGAACTCCTGTTCTTGCAGAAGTCACGTAAACTGTTTCATTATCCAGTTTCAGACCGAATGGAACCTTTGCTTTCTTACCAACTAGATAAAGAGCTCCACCAATATTTGTCATGACAGTTTTAACACCACCATCATCTTCGCCTTCATCGTTCACACGAGAAAGTAATTCGAAACCTTCAGGCATTGGAGTTTCAGGAAATTTGAAGAACAGAGCGCGTCTGATGCTAATCTCGATATTTTCTTCTTTAAGCTCATAGCTCTGACCCACGATATAGCGAACACGATTAAGGAGCCAGTTATGCATGTTCTTTCCATCTACCGCTTGCATCTTAGTCGCGGCCAGGAAGTCGTTATCAACTTTTAAAACTGGATTTTGATACACATAACGAAGGTCGTTTTTCAGAATATCGATCTGTTTTTGTTCAACAGATGAGTGGAATGTGACCCCACCAAATTCAACATTTGCGAATGCAGGTGCCATAGAAACGGCAAGTGTGAGAGCTGCAAGTAACTTCATTTTATTCTCCTAGGTTCTAAGTGGAGCGCTTATAACACGGCGCAACCTTTTAGTGTTCCTAAGATGTAAAAACTATCTAGCGACGTTGATCTAAAACCTGGCTGATTTTGCCAGTTCTGGGGTTACGAGGAATTGCACCTGATTGCACTGAGGTAAGTAGGATGTCTTTCTTAAATTCCATTAGCGAGATTGTATCTTTTACATCCCGAGAGCGCTGATAAAGATCCTGAATCAAGGTCTCCTGATCAAATTCTGTTTGGCCTTTCTCATAGGTAATCGAAAGTTTCTCTCTTACGACATTGGCCTCGCGACTTTCGGTAATTTTAATCTGAAAAGTGAGAACCCCTCGGTCACTCATTACCGCCTCAACGTCTGTCGTAAGTAATCGGCATGACCAAATCTGGATCACGTTGTCCACGCGACCCAAAAGCTTAAAGCGCTTATCTAGACTTCCACATTCACAAGTGCCTTCGATCCATTCAATCTTATCGCCGGTGCGGTAGTTCTTTATCGGCATGGTATTGCGAGCATAAGAAGTTACGATAGCTTCTTCTTCTACGATGTTGAGTTCCACCAAATCACTAAACAAGTGATGCTCACCATGACCAGAATGGGAACACTGATATCCAATAACCCCAGCATCCACTGAAGCATAACCAGCAGAACCAAAAAATTTCGTGTTCCAGGTCCGAGTGAGATAATCTTTTCTAATTTCTGAAAGGGCCTCACCAGCATAGAAGATCATAGGAACTTCGATCTTCTCCCCTTTCTCTTCCATATATTCAGCATTCATGACCAACATCGATGGAATTCCCATCACGACATCGGGCCTAAATTTTTTAAGGTAAAGAAGAATGTTATCAGTAGTGCACATGCCGCCAATAGGTAGTTGAACCGCGCCAATTTTTTCAAGAGCTCGCTCAACACACATGAATGATGACCAGAGATTTCCGGCCACAAATAAATTGGCCACCGTCATTCCCGGACGAACGCCCTGACGAATGAGGTTTGAGGCCAGCATATCACTCATATAATCAAACTCTTCGTAACTAAAATGAACAAATTTTGGTTCACCAGTCGTTCCGCCAGAAGAGAACACATACCCACGGGGACGTTCTGATTTTTCAAAATGTGATTTCAGAGTCGTAGAGTTTTCGACTTCTAAAATTTCTTCGCCATAATTCTGAGCACGGATTTCATCGCCAATGAAATTCACCAGTTCGCGAAGTACGAAACGACCATCATGAGGAGCACCATCCATTCCGAATGTGACTGTTCCAAGAGGAGCGAACCGTTTGATTCCTGTAAGTGAAAGAGTCTCCAGGTATTGAGACTTTTCATCGGTGCCTAATAGATAAGAGCAAGACTGAAGATAGTATGAAAACGGTTCTAGAAGTGAATAAAGCTCTTCCAGGTCTTTAAAACGCTTCACGATGAGTGAACGGTGAAGAGGCGAAGGCTTCAATAATTTATTTTGCTCTAAATGAATAAGGTGTTCAGGACCTGAAGAAACTTTTCCTGCTTCCATCAGTTCAGAATAAAGACCGCGATATTTTTCTTTTAAAATTTCAGTGGCCTCATCATCCGAGATCGTTCCGCGAGAAGGAGCTTTCAAGAAGGCCCGCTCTAAGGCGCTTAGAAGTTTGGCCTCATCAACGCCTTCTTCTAAATAAAGGTTTTGCGGAGATGCGCAAGCTGACTGGTCCCAAGGAAGAATATCGGCCACGATCTTCTCTGCCACTACTTCAAGGTTCTTGCCTAGAAGCCCGGATTTAGAAATAAGTTGAAAAGAAATCTTCGGCCCAAAGTCCAAAAGTTTCACCTGCTTTGGAAGATCTTTCTGGTAACTCGCGATCATTTCCTCACCGCCCCAGGCGATGATGGTATTTACTTTGGACTTAATGAAAGTTTCGGTTTCAGAATCTCCGCCCTTCCAATGAAGGACAGCGAATTTATCCGAGAGAATTTTATTTTTATCAAATGCCTTAAGCTTTTCAGCAAAAAACAGAGGGAAAAATTGATTCTGACTACTCACTTTCACGATGGAGAGATTCTTAGTGAGGAACCCCATGATGAGTGAATCGATTGAACTTAAGAATACATTTCCGGCAGTCACATGGAGGACAACCCCATTAGCAATCGCACGAACTTTCCCGCTGCCATAAGGGAGTTTCGTAAATCGATCGAGGACCGCAGGACGAACAAACTCTGCTTTGATTCTTTTTTCTAAACTCTCCCGCGACAAAAGCCCAGGAAGAAGTGAAAGAGTTTTTTCTGTTTCTTCAAGTGAGAAACCTGATTCAAGGATCAGACGAGGTAGGGCCTCTTGTGATAGAGTCGTCCATTCTTTAGAAAAAGAATCCAGGAGTTCAATGATGGAATCAATTGAAGTCGCATGAAGAGCACGGCGTTTTTGAGACAGAGAAGACCATTTGGCAGAGTCTTGCCATTCCTTCTTATCTGATAAATTTTCGCCAAACCAAAACATTACTTCTCCAACAGTTCGAGGGCCTTTAGTGCACAGCCCTTGTGTTTTGATACACCGGCGCGTCCTTCAAGAATCAAGACATCACCTTTTATTCCACAAGCACATTCACCTACTCGACCATAATCAGTGGTAAGAAGGCTTGGAGCTGGATAACTAAAATTATAAGAGCACAGAAAATGTAAAAGACCTCTTTCACCTTTGGGTCTTAAACTCAAATCGTGAGGCGAACGAACAAACACTCGGGCATAATTCGGAATATGAAGATTTCCCAGCTCGCAATCAACATAAGGTATACCGTGCTCAACCATTCCGAAAAGATCTCGTTGATTCTTTTGCGGAATTCCTAAACGCTCTTCAATGAACTTTCTAAACTCCTTCTTGGGAATTTCCTTATCTGCTTTACCCTTCCAACCTCCCCCGGTTTGTAACCAAGAGTCTGCTCCAAGGTCGAGCTTGATATCATGTTTTTCAATCATCTCGAATAGCAAGGCAGGAAAGCCCAAGATACGAGTCGAAGTGCCTGAGGCGGCAAAACGCTTCAAGGCCTCAATCACACCTTCTTCATTAAGGGCGAAATCCTGCTTATCTTCTTGCCACTGAATGGCGTAATAAACTTCTTTTTTGCCGGTGAAGTTCGTTAAGAGCTCATCCGTAAAAGCAGTTCCCAGGTCATTTGCGACCTTAGGATCATAGGTGAAGCAAAGGTAGTTATATTCTTTATCACTCGCCATCCCTAAGGACTGATGAATGGTAAGAGCGAGCTTTTTCACATTATTAAGGCTTTGTTGATCAAGAAATTGCTGAGACTTTTGTCCACCGGTACCAGAACTCGTCAGAGTTAAAACGAGATCTTCTTTTTTAGCAGTTCTTAGCTCATGTTCTTTATATAAGTGCACCATCGTGCCCGGAACTTTAGTAAGGTCTTCTTCCGTTTTAATGCTAGACGGATGAAAGCCTAACTTGTCCCAAAGCCTTTTCGTGAACGTATGATTGTTATAGTGATGAAGGGCATTTTCCTTAAAACTCTCAAGGAAGAGTGCCCGAGAAGCCCCAGAAAATTCAAATGGGTTTGAATTAAGAAGTTTCTCAGTTGGGGTCATAGGTTTAATAATTTTGGATTTAACGACATCCGCTTCCAGGCATTGAAATACTCTTCCAAATAAACTTGATTAAGGCCCTTTAAGCGCACGTTTTGGAAATCAAAGATCTCAAACGAGCGACTAAAAACCACGAAGTCATGACGACGATCTCCCACCTTCTGAAAGGCAGGGAAAAGGCCACACGGAATGAACTTCGCTCTTAAAATACTCTCTAAAATCTTTGGACGATCTGCTCTTGCAATGACTTCAATATAACGAGCACCGGCGTCTCTCAAAAGTTTATTGGAACGAAGGAAGAGATCCGTGAAGTTAAGGTTTCCAGGCATCTTACCGCCAACAATCACGCAATAGCCGTCGACACTTGAAAGATGGCAGAACAACTCTACCGATTGATCGGGAGTCAGGATCACAAGATTTGGTTGATGAAACGGGAAGAACTCAAACTCTAATTGTTTTTCGTTCTTCAGATGCTGATAACGGTAGTTCACAAACTTTGGAGATTTCACCACTTCCAAGTCACCTGGCTCAACCAAAACTTTAGAGGGCTTATCTGGGATGATGGTTTCCAGAGCACCCATCCCCACTTCATTTTGAACAATATCATAAAGAGAAGCGACTTCATGATGGATCATGTAGCTTTTGTTTCTCTTCTCCAAGGCCTCAGGATAAACAATTGCCGCCAGACAATGAGTCTCATAATCATTCGTTCGATGAGCATTAGGAAAAATCCCTAACTTTTTAAAGCCCAATTTCTCAGTCAAAGTTTGGGCCGCTTCGTTTACAGTTCGAGTGGTCGAATAGATCACATCCACGCCACCGGTTTTCTCACGGAGATATTTAATTCCGTATGCAAGAAGCTCTTCCATGATGCCACGTTGGCGATATTCATTTCTCACCACTGCTCCAAAGGCCTTGGCGATCAAATTTTCTTTATCGTACGCAGTGAGAACTGAAGCAATGATTTTACCATTGTCCTTGGTCACGAACCAGAATCCCGCCTCGGATTGAATGAACTGACGGATAAGGCCGAAGTCCTTCATCAAAGGATCAGGATACGTTCCTTGATATACATCAAAGTAAAGCTGAGATATCTGAAAGATGTCTTCTTCGGTGGCCAGTTGTAGGTTCATGGCCAGAGAGTACCATCACTAGAATTTTCCTCAAGCGACCGCTACCTTTTTACAAGGTGTTTGACTCCGAAAAGCAATATAAGTACCTTACTTTCCATCCTTATGAAGAATGTCACCACCCCAATGGGGCTTTATTATCAATTTCCTTTCGTGGACCGGAAAGAGCGGGCCCAGATTCTGGCCTGGCTTGAGACCCTTCATCCACTATGGGAAATGCGATTTTCAGAACACAACCCACCTCCGGAAGGTGATGAGCAGCGACCGCTTTTGAGACCCGTTTACTGGCTGGGAAACTGGCAGTTTGCTTGTTTAGATTATTATCATCCACCTAAGGGAATCCTTCATCGCTGTGTTCGCGCAGAAACTTATCCCCCACTACTTCAAAAACTTGTGGATCGAATTGAATTCATCGCCAAGAAGCGTTTCCCGAAAAGTTACTTCCCTGAGAAATGGAAACTCAATACATGTCTCATTAATTTCTACGGGAATAAATTTGAAGACGGCAAATGGGTCGATCGCGCTCGCGTTGGCGAACACAAAGATTTTGAGCCAGGACCGGTAGGATCACTGTCTCTGGGAGATCGCGCTTTCTTTCAATTTGTGAATGGGAAATCGACTCTGGGTGAAGACAATATTGTGTTCTCACAGTGGCTTGAAGATTCTTCGCTTCAAATTTTTGGTGGCGATAAATGGAAGATGAAAACTTTCCATCGCGTTCAGAGAGTTGAAGATAAACGTAAGGAAACCCTCGGCCCTAAAATTGAAAACTTCCAAACTCGCAGGATTAACTTCACTTTCAGATACGTTCCTGAGGAACACATCTATCAATTGAAAGATATGCCGGCCCCTAAGCTTCAGGACATCCGTCCCTATTTGGAGACCCTGGCCCAGAACTCTACCTACTTTAAAAAGCTTATAACCCCTTAAAAACACACTTAATCAGATAAAAGCACTCAA
Source organism: Peredibacter starrii (assembly GCF_034259205.1). Lineage (GTDB taxonomy): Bacteria > Bdellovibrionota > Bacteriovoracia > Bacteriovoracales > Bacteriovoracaceae > Peredibacter > Peredibacter starrii. The sequence continues at coordinate 3,778,573 of NZ_CP139487.1, forward strand.
GTTACCTGATTACCTGACGAAAAGACTCTAAACAAGCTAGGAGAGGATTTACCTCATGTTTAGAGTACTACCTGTACTCGTGGGGGTGTGGTGTGCCTGCAGTTTCGCGGACACTACTACCAACCAGGAGCTCTTAAAAAATTTGAGTGCACGAATGGAGAAGCTTCCTTCGAAGAACGGCACACTTATTAAGAGTTTCACTCATCACACTCAAAGTTACATTTACGATCAAGCGTTGGCGGTCATTGCATTCGCTAAGGCAAAAGAAAAAGATAAGGCGAGGTCACTCCTGCTCGGACTAGAGTCCCTTCAGATGAAGGACGGCTCGCTTTACTTTTCTTATTACATGGATGGAGTTTCTCCTTATCCAATCGAAGGTGATAAGCGTTTCGCCGGAGCGATTGCCTGGGTGGCACTGGCGGCCTCGCACTATCAGCATGCTTTTCACTCAAAAGAATTTTCGCCGTTCAATTATCGCATTCTCTCTTATCTTCAATCACAAATGGCAGATTTGAAAGTTAATGGCGAAGAGGTCAAAGCAGTCCGCTTTGCGCCGACTGATATTAAGGCGACTCGCTGGAATGAAGCTGAGACCGTGGCCCTTGAACATAATCTGGATGCATATGCGGCCTTTAAACACTTTGCTCAGTTGAATAAAACTGAGAAATGGAACAAAGAAATTAAAAGTCTTAATCTTTTCATCTTGAGTATGTGGGATTCTTCTCGCTCTCACTTTTGGTCTGGGGCCAATGTAAAAACTGGTGCCATTAACAAAGATGAATTGTATCTGGATAATCAAAGCTGGAGTTTACTTGCTTTGGATCGTGATTCCCTCCGGGAAATTAACCCAAAGCTTGCCATGGATCTAAACTGTGAATCTTTCTATGTTGAACATGAAAACGTGAAAGGCTTTATGGATAGTAAACCCACTCGCAGACCCGCCTCTTCTCAATTTGTGTGGTCAGAAGGAACGCTTGGGCAAGTGTTGGCCATGAAAAAGGTCGGCTCTACTTGTAATAATCAATCGGCCAATCAGTTCATGTATTCGGTTCATAAAATGAAGAAAGAAGATGGCGGTATTGCATACGCCACTTTCACTCCCAACCCTGACTTCACTACTGCCTCATCTGTGGCGGGGACTGCTTGGTTATACTTTGCCGTGAATGATGTGAATCCGTTTGATCTTTAGACTTCTAAATCTTTCAGTTTGAGTTCGTAGCTCTGAAAAATCTCATCATGCTTCATGGTGATTTCAGTCAGCTCTTCAAAAGATGAATCAATTTTTTTATTCACCTGACCCAATCTCTGAGATGACTCCTGCATTTTTTTGGAATCATTCGATGGATCGATAAGTATGCCCTCAAGTTGCTTCTGTTCATCCTCGAGCTTCATGATCTCTTTCTCAAGACTCTCCATCTTCTTTTTCATCGGATTAAGTTCACGACCGCGCTCGATGATCATTTCTGAACGAAGACGTTTTACTTCCTGACGATTTGGTTTATCAGCGGTCTTTTGAGGAACTGGAGCGGCCTCCTCTTCTTCCCAACCAATTTTCTTCAAGAAATCGTCATAAGTCTCAGACAGGAATTCCACTTTATCGTGGTGGAAAACCACGAGTTTGGTCGCCACGTCCCGGAGCATACTCTCTGAGTGGGTAACAATAATCACGGCACCCGGGTAGTTTTGTAATTCGAGTGTGAGTGCTTCCACTGATTCTTGGTCCAGGTGGTTGGTGGGCTCATCCAGAAGTAAAAGATTGGTAGGTTTAACTAAAAGTTTACCCAGAAGAACTCTTGCTCGCTCTCCCCCGGAAAGAACCTTGATTTTTTTCTTGGCCAGATCTCCACTAAACATCATGACACCCGCAATGCTGCGAGCGCGCTGAAGACCCATCATGGGATTTACCGCGAGAATTTCTTCTTCAATAGTATTCTCAAGATTCAGGCGATTGATATTGGTTTGGCCAAAGTGACCCATCAGAAGATTTACGTTTGAATTAATTGAACCAGTTTTCGGTTCTAATTCACGGGCGAGAAGATTCAAAAGAGTCGACTTCCCTTTTCCGTTTTTACCAATGATGGCAATTTTGTCATTCCTCTGAATGAGAAGATTAAGATTTGAGATAAGGTTCTGGTCGGTATATCCAAAGCTCAGTTCCTTAGCATCAATCAAAACTTTGCCAGGACATTCTTGAAAGTTAAATTCAAAATCCAGAGTCGCTTGCATCGCCAAGGCATCCATCGTCGGCATCTTTTCTAAGAGCTTCATACGAGATTGCGCCTGAGTGGCCTTACTTGCTTTCGCTTTAAAGCGGGCAACGAACTCTTCCAGGTCTTTGCGCTTTTTCTCCGCATTGACTCGGGTTTTTTCATACATTTCTTCTTCGGCCACGATCTGTTCAAAGTACTTGGTCGAGTCACCTTTGATCTTGAAAAGTTTTTGCCGCCAAATCCCCATGGTGTGTGTCGTAACATCATCCATGAATCCCCGATCATGGGTAATCAAAATCATCTCGCCCTTAAACTCACGAAGAAACTTCGTTAACCAGCGCATCGAGACGATATCGAGGTAGTTGGTTGGCTCATCGAGAAGCAAACAATCAGGCTCAGAAAGAAGGACCTTCGCAAGATTTAAACGAATTTGATAACCACCAGAGAAGTCAGAAGGTGCTCTGGTAAAATCGGACATTTTAAATCCTAAACCCAGAAGCATTTTTTCAACTTTATATTGTTCAAACTCTGCGTTCTCTCCACGAAGTGCAGTTTTACATTCATCCAAAATTGTTGAATGAGTGAAATGAAGATGCTGCTTTAAAGTCCCAATTTGGTAGTTTTTAGGAATGATATATTCACCACTATCATAAGACTCTTCACCCAGAAGAATTTTAAACAGAGTCGATTTCCCGGTTCCATTCCTTCCAACAAGTCCGACACGTTCGCCTTTACCCAGAGTGAAAGTGACGTCCTGAAACAACACCTGTGTTCCGAATCCCTTACTTAAATTTACAACTTGAATCATGGTTCCTCAGTACTTGCAGCTTGATCTTCTTCACCTGGAGGCGGAGGTGGCGGGGCCATCTTTGAGATCTGTACATTCAATATCAACTGGCAGTTAGTGGCCAGGGCCCGGACAGTCGGATCTAGTTTATCGTTGGTTAAAATCTTTGCGATGGCCGCTTCACGATCAATGTACTCATTGAGCTTTTCTTCTTCCGGAATACTGTCTCCGAAAGTCGTTGCCACCATACAGTTAGTGTCTTTAGTTTTTGAATAAGCCGTCAGGAAATTTTGCATATCAATTTCCATCCATAAAGAGAAAAACCGCTTAATCATTTCCTGGTTTTCACCTTGGAGAACATTTAAAAGATCCAGAAGAAAGTTCACCATTTCTGGTTCATTATTATTTAATAGATCTCTCCAGCGAAAAACCACCATCTCAAGTTCTTTATCCAGAGTCAGGTTGAACATTGTGGGGTGACTCTTGAAATGAGTCATCGCCGTTTCACGAATGTCTTTCGTCGGATTATTGTGAAAATCGTCCAATAAGGCCAGGAAGACCTGACGTGATGTTTGCTTTAACGTTTTGTCCTGAGACATCGACACGACTTCATGAACTGCGGTTGGTTCACTTGTTTGAGTTTCAGGTTGAGATGAGTTGATTTTTTCTGATGCTTTATCGAAAAGGCGCAAGACCACATCAATGCGGACCAGGACCACTACGATGACTAAGACAACCAGATATTTCATAGCAAAAGGATAAATCAAAACATATAATCTAGCTATGATTTCCCATCATGCCTTATTGCAATTCCTGAACCCTTTGGACTGGATTATCTTCTTTGCCGTTTTAGCGGCAACTTTCGCATGTGTGGTATGGGGACAGAGTAAGAAACAGAAGCTTTCAGAGTCTGAACAAATGAGTACGGTGGAACTTCTCCTTATGGGTAGAAGACTAACTCTGCCAATTTTTGTGGCAACTCTTGTGGCCACTTGGTACGGTGGGATTTTCGGAGTAACCGCACTCTCTTACGAAAAAGGGATCTACAATCTTCTGACTCAAGGGATTTTCTGGTACGGAAGTTACCTCATCTTTGCTTTTTTTCTAGTCAAAAAGATTCGCAACTACAACGTCATGACCATCCCAGAGATGGCGGGTAAGGTCTTCGGACCGAAAGCAGAAAAACTCACTGCTACTCTGAATTTCCTGAATCTCTTACCACTCGCCTACACCATCAGCCTTGGCCTTTTTCTTCAGGCTGTCTTTGGTGGTTCCCTTTTCATCAATACATTTTTGGGTGTTTTACTTGTGACTCTATGGTCACTGTGGGGCGGATTCCGAGCGGTAGTCTACTCAGATATCGTTCAATTCGTAGTGATGATTGTAGCAGTGTTTTTAGTGGTGATATTTGCTTGGGCACAAATGGGCTCCCCGTTTACACTCATGAGTCAACTTCCCGCCACTCACCTGGATTGGACCGGCGGTGAAAAAACCAGCACGATTTTAGTCTGGGGATTCATTGCTCTATCAACCCTGGTTGATCCGAATTTTTATCAACGAGTTCTCGCAGCTGACAGTGAAAAAACCGCGAAACGCGGAATCATTATCTCAACAATTATTTGGTTCTTCTTTGATTGTTGTACCACTTTAGGTGCTCTCTACGCTCGAGTGGCACTTCCCAATGTTGATCCTAACAACGCTTATTTGCAATTTGCGATTCAACTAGTTCCTCATGGGGTGAGAGGGTTTATCCTCGCTGGAATTCTCGCCATCATTCTCTCTACTCTTGATTCTTACATCTTCAATGCTGCCACTTCTGTCAGTTATGATTTTTTCAAAATCAAAGATCGCTTCAAAGTTTGGCATCACCATATTGCCCTTATATCAGTGAGCCTTGCATCAGTTTTGATCGGTCTTCAATTTGAAGGAAATGTTGTGGAAGTTTGGCGCACCTTAGGTGGATTTTCGGCCGCCTGTCTTCTTTTTCCACTCTTGGTTGGACAATGGAAACCGGGAGTCATTTCGGAGAAAAGTTTTTGTTGGGCCGTATCATTTGGTTGTATTGGCATTGTGTCATGGAAAGTTATTAACAAAGTTTTTGAGTTATCCACAATCGACGAGTTCTACATCGGACTTCTTTGTACAACTCTGCCCCTAATTCCGTCCCTCCTTCGTAAAAAAGCCTGATCGACTCTCTTGTCTCTGCGCATTCTAGAGTGTCATTTCGCACAAAAGCTGTTATCGTCGGTGCATATTTTTTCGACAGTTTCGCCAACAAAAGGATGACGTGTGACTACACCTACAAATGAAACGACGTCGGCCGAAGAGAAGTATCGTCTGGCCCTCGACTATCACGCCCACGGACGCGCTGGTAAAGTTGAAATCACTCCAACAAAACCAACAATGACTGCGAGAGATCTCTCACTTGCATATTCGCCAGGAGTTGCGGCCCCATGTCTTGAGATCGCAAAAAATCCTGATGATGTTTATAAATACACTGCAAAAGGAAACCTGGTTGCTGTTCTTTCAAACGGAACTGCAGTTTTGGGCCTTGGTGATATTGGTCCATTAGCTGGTAAACCAGTAATGGAAGGTAAAGGTGTACTCTTCAAGCGTTTTGCTGACATTGATGTTTTTGATATCGAAATCAACAACCGCTCTGTAGAAGAAATCGTTCGTACAGTTAAGTCTCTTGAACCAACATTCGGTGGTATCAATCTAGAAGACATTAAAGCTCCTGAGTGTTTTGAAGTTGAAACTCAGCTTCAAGAGATCATGGATATTCCTATTTTCCACGATGACCAACACGGTACTGCCATCATTGGTGGAGCAGCTTTCCTTAACGCTTGTGAAATCACAAACCGTGATATTTCAAAAGTTAAAGTAGTTGTTTCAGGTGCTGGTGCAGCTGCGATTGCTACTGCTAATTTCCTTCTTGAACTTGGTGTAAAACGTGAAAACGTTCTTATGGCAGATTCTAAAGGTGTGATCTACAAGGGTCGTACTGAAGGTATGAACAAGTACAAAGACGCTTTCGCGAATGAAACTAAATGCCGTACTCTTGCAGACGCCATGGTGAATGCTGATGCTTTCATCGGTTGTTCAGCAAAAGGTCTTGTATCGAAAGATATGGTTAAAGCAATGGCGAAAGATCCTATCATCTTCGCAATGGCAAACCCTGATCCTGAAATTACTCCTGAAGAAGTAGCACAAGTTCGTTCGGACGCTATCATGGCGACTGGTCGTTCTGACTATGCTAACCAAGTGAATAACGTTCTTTGTTTCCCATTCTTGTTCCGTGGTGCACTTGATGTGCGTGCACGCAAGATCAATGAAGAAATGAAGAAAGCGGCAGCAATGGCGCTTGCAAAACTTGCGAAAGAAGAAGTTCCTGAAGACGTTAAACGCGCCTATGGAAATGAGAATTTCTCTTTCGGACGTAACTACCTCATTCCAAAACCTTTCGATAAACGCGTTCTTACTTGGGTCGCTCCTGCAGTTGCAAAAGCAGCCATGGATTCAGGTGTGGCCCGCATGCCAATTGAAGACTTTAATGCTTATGCAAAATCTCTTCAAGAGCGTTTGGGTCAGGTTGGCTCAATCATGAGAAACATCCGTTCTCGTCTTCCAGGTGCCGGTAAAGCTGAAAAGCCTCGTATCGTTTTCCCTGAAGGAACAAACGCACGTATTCTTAAAGCAGTTTCAATTCTTCGTGACGAAGGTCTGATTCAGCCGATCCTTCTTGGTAACAAGAAAATCATTCACCGTAAGATGGATGAGCTTGGGGTTTCTAATCTTAAAGATCTTGAAATCATCTATCCTGAAGACAATGCTAATTACGAAACATTCGTAAAAGATTACTTCACTCAACGTCAGCGCAAAGGTGTTTCATACTCTTTTGCTAAAGACACAATGAAGCGTGGTAACTACTTCGGTTCAATGATGGTTAAAACTGGAAACGCTGACGGTATGATTACAGGTGCGACTCAGAACTATCCTGAATGTATTCGCCCAATCATGAAAGTCATTGGTACAAATTCTCCAGGTCGCGCGAAAGTAGCGGGCATCATGATGCTTGTATTCAAGCAACGTGTAGTGTTCCTTGCTGACTGTACTGTTCAGATGAACCCAGATGCTCACGATCTAGCGGACATCGCTCTATCAGCAGCTCAAATGTACCGTAATGTAATGCAAGCAGAACCACGTGTAGCGTTCCTTTCATACTCGAACTTTGGATCAAACCGTGATCCACAAGCTGCGAAGATGGCCGAAGCCGTAAAAATCGCAAAAGCAAAAGACCCAACTCTTATTGCTGATGGTGAAATGCAAGCAGACGTTGCTGTTAATGCTGACATCATGAAAAACCTTTTCGAGTTCTGCTCACTTGATAAGGCCGCAGACGTTCTGATTTTCCCTGACCTTGGTTCAGCGAACATCAGCTACAAGCTTCTAGCACAACTTGGTGGAGCGACTTCAATCGGTCCAATCCTTCTTCCATTGAAATACGCAATCAACATCGTTCAGCGTACCTCAACAGTTGATGAGATTGTGAACATGAGTCACCTGACTGCCCTAATCTCGCAAGAGATCAAGGCCCACAGAGCACTAAAACATTCTTAAGGAGAAACATATGTCATTCCAAAAAACTATCATCAATACAGATAAGGCACCTGCGGCAGTAGGTACTTACTCTCAAGGCGTTTTCCATAACGGCGTTTATTACTTCTCGGGCCAAATTGGTCTAGATGCAAAAACTGGCGAGATGGCGAATGGTTTCGATGCTCAACTTGAAACAGTTATGAAGAACATCGACGGTCTTCTTCAGTCTCAAGACCTGACTCGTGCAAACATCATCAAAACAACAATTTTCATGACTGACCTGGCGCAGTTCGGGAAAGTGAATGAAGCTTACGTGAAATTCTTCGCAGCTCCATACCCTGCTCGTTCAACTGTTCAAGTTTCAGCTCTGCCTAAAGGCGCAGTGGTTGAAATTGAGGTTATTGCTGCTAAGTAATTATGTTTGGACGTAAGTATACTTTCGAATCAAAAACCACCAGACTACGCCGCTTAGCTTTAAGCGGCGTTTTTCTGGCGTGTCTCACGATCGCTCTTGTCGTTAGCTTTATCGTTTATATTCCGATTTACGCTAAAATGCAGAAAGGTCGCGCGGCAGGTGCCTTCTTCCAGAAGTCTCCGGATGCTATTGCTGTATTTACAGGAGACAAAGGTCGAATTGCATACGCCATGGATCTTCTTAAAAAGAATCCTACGTCTAAACTATTCATCTCTGGGGTTCATGCTGCGAACTCGGTTCAAACGCTCATTAACAAGCAATCTAACGATTCTACAGCACCGGAAATTAACGATGCTGGAGTTCAGGTGGACCTGGATTATGAATCAAAGAATACTTTCGAGAATGTGCGTGAAACTGTTTCTTACTTGAAGGCCAATCCAGAGATTCAGAACGTGTTGATCATTTCAAGTGATTACCACATCATGAGAATTAAACTCATCATTGCTCACTTCCTATCGGGCTCAAAACAGCAGTTTTACTTCGATAGCGTGCCTAATACCTACACCACCTGGAAGGACACGAAGAAGCTTCTAAAAGAAGCGGTAAAGATCGTGAGGACCTTCATTCAGTTGAAGATTTTTAGAGAAGATTTTGTAACTGAAGATTAAATTACAAGTTCAGTCGCTGGATCAAACTGAGCAGGATCAATTGTGCTATCAGTTTTGCAATCTAGCTCATATGGGAAATTAAATGTATTTGGCGTTCCACCATTGGACTTAATCGTACAGTAAGAACGATTGGCATAGTTGGTATACGGGTAACTCAAATTTGGAGGACTTGTTCTTCCAGTCATTACGTACTCATAAACTTCGGTTTTAGAAAGAGTGTCGTCTGACTCTTTATAAATCTTCTTTTCACGTTTAAGTTTTCGTACGCCAAAGTAGCCAGGAAGATTGAAATCAAAAGTGTATGTCACGATGGGCTTGTAGTAAGTTTCCGAATCGTCAGAACCTTGGGCCTCTTCAATTTTTGCGGAAGCTGAAGTTGTACCATCAGAAACAGTGAGAGTCTTAGCGCATTTTTTTACTCTAAGATCAGCAATTAATTCCGAATTTGTCGTTGTATTAATTTTCAAAAAGCGATTCGTAGTAGAACCACCTTCGGTTAATGTCAGAAGAAAATAGGCCACACTACCAGTAACGTTCCAAACGCTGATATATGAGGTTTCTATGACTGTATTATCTTTTTTATACTCATATTTCCAAGACTGGTGACGAAGCATATCGACCATCTTCTCATTGGAAAGAGCGGCGAAATCTTCGTAATCTCTTTTTGAGTCTTCAAGACACTTAAGTTCACGTCGTTGACGAATAGCTTCCTGCTCGCCAGGGGTTAGCTCATTGAAAGCACGAATAGTCTCCTCTTTACAAGAAACACTAAGGAGCACCAATGAAGCAATCAGGATGAATGATTTCAGAATCTGTATCCCCCGCCAAGAGCATATACGATTACAGGATCTATTGTAGCACCATTATCTTTTCGAGAGCTAATATTTAACGGCCCGCCATTCTGTTGAATTTTCGACTCAATTTTTCTCTCATTTAGGTCATAGCGAGTTTGAGTAATTCTTGTGTAGAAGAAAAATCCATTACTTGCAGTGAAGTTGGCCCGATACCCAGCTGAAGACTGGTTAATTGATCAGAAATCGACTGCTTGAAACGTTCATCAGTAGTATCAAGATCATAGCTGTAGTTCACGCTATTATAAGCACGTGCGATCCCAATCCCGGCCATAACAAAAGGCTCAACTGTCAGGTAAGTCCATTCGTCCATGAAAGGATTTTTGGTTTTCATATCAAATAAAAATCCCAATTGTTGTGAGGCCGTAGCACCCCAAACCTGGCCGGTTTTTTTTGTATATGCGAATTCGGCATCATCATCTTCAGGTCCACCGTTAAGAACTTGCGAAAAAAGTGTTCCTAAATAATAGGCCTCAACAAGTGTGGTAGTAGTTATCTGATTACCCAAGTAAATTGATCCACCAAGCCCGAGACGAGCACCCCAAAGATCATTTTTCGTGGCGGCGAAATTCTTCTTCACCCCTGTAAAGGTATCGAAGTCCGCTCCATATCTCATTCCCTCAAATCCAAAAGTGGTCAGCCAATGACTCTTACGAGGATTGAATTTCAATTTATCATAGGGATTTTCAGTCGTAAGAACCGCCAGGTCCTTTTCAGCGAAGGCAGAAACAGAGAAAACACAGAGAATGGCGAGTAATAATTTATTCATAGAATAATTATGGCTCGCCATTTCTGAAAGTCAAAATGAATTGTTTTAAGCTCGGTTCACCGAAATGACTTCTTCCATCTGCTCGATGCTCGAGATTGTCTTAAGAAGCTCTGAGTAATCCTTCACTTCGATCTCGAAAATGAAGTTACCCTTTTGATCCGGCATCGATCGGGCAATCGCCGAACGAATATTGATGCCAGCGTTGTTAATTGACTTAGAGATTTTTGAAAGAATCCCCGGCTTATCGTGGGTCGTAACCTTAATGTTAACTGGGTGGCTGAACGTATAATGCTTGTTCCACTCAACATGGATCTGGCGACTCTTTTCGATGTCTACAATTCGTCCGCAACCAATTGTGTGAACTGTGATACCACGGCCACGAGTAATGATACCTGTGATCGGGTCACCTGGAATTGGATTACAACAACGGCCCATCTTCACCATGATGTCATCAAGACCATCAACAATAACGGCGTTGTCATTACTGGTACTCTTGCGGGCAGTTTTAGCAACTTTCTTATAATAGCTTTCAAGTTCCTTATCATCTTCCTTGAAATCGAGTTCATCTGTTTCGGTGAACGCGATAGAAGGAATGGCAACCAGCACATCTTTAATTGGAAGGTGATTTGAACCAATGTTAACGAAAAGCTCTTCAAGCGTTTTGTAGTGGTTCTTTTCAAGGATTGGTTTGAACTCACCTTTTTTATCCAGGGCCTTAATCGAAGTTTCAAACTTCTTCAGGGCCTTCTCAAGAACATCTTCACCAAGGGTACGATGTTCATCACGCTCGACCTTCATGAGATACTGACGAATCTTCGTGATGGCACGAGAAGTCTTACAGATCTTTAACCAGTCTTTCGACGGAGTCTGAGTTTTGGATGTGAGAATTTCAACTGTGTCACCAGACTTAAGACGGTACTTAAGTGGAACCATCTTACCATTTACTTTTGCACCTACGGTCTTGTTACCGACTTCAGTGTGAACGGCATAAGCGAAGTCCAGCGGAGTCGCTCCGTAGCGAAGTTCTTTTACGTCTCCAGTTGGAGTGAAAATGAATACTCCACCAACATCCAGATCGTTTTTCACAACGTCCATGAACTCAGAAGAGTTCTGAACGTTCTGGTTAAACTCCATGAGTTCTTCGACCCACTTCAGTTTATTTACACCTTCGCCTTTATTTCTTTCTTTATACTTCCAGTGAGCGGCCACCCCGCGCTCAGCAACTTCATGCATTTCAAACGTACGAATTTGAATTTCGATACGCTCGGCCTTGGGTCCAATTACCGTCGTGTGAAGCGACTGATAGTTGTTCACCTTAGGAATGGCAATGTAGTCTTTGAAACGTCCAGGAACTGGCGTAAATGCTGAGTGAATAATACCCAGACACTTGTAACATTCAGTGATGTTATTAACGAGAATACGGAAAGCGAGCAAGTCTTGAATCTGCTCAAAATCCACTCCACGCTGCTGCATCTTTTTATAAATTGAAAAGAAGTGCTTCGGACGACCAGTAACTTCACCAGTTACCGAGTACTCGAGCATCTTTTCTTCAATCAGATTATGCGTCTCAGTGATATACGCTTCGCGCTCGCGCTTTTTCATCGCGATTTTTTCAGCGAGACGATAATAGATATCAGGATGAATATAACGGAGACATAAATCTTCTAGATCTGCTTTAACCGAGTTAATACCCAGACGAGAGGCCAGTGGAACATAGATATCCAAAGTCTCTTGCGCTTTCGCCTGCTGCTTCTCCTTCGTCATATACTGAAGGGTACGCATGTTGTGCATTCTGTCTGCGAGCTTCACGATAATTACGCGAAGATCCTGGGCCATTGCCACAACCATCTTACGAAAGTTTTCTGCTTGAGATTCTTCTTTGGTTTTAAATTTAATTTTAGAGATCTTCGTACAACCCACAACAATTTGGGCCACACTCTGACCGAACATCTTGGCGATGTCTTCCGGAGAAACATCACAATCCTCAACAGTATCGTGAAGCAGACCGGCCATGATGGAATCAAGGTCCATTTTAAGTTTAATCAAAGTCGCCGCTACGTTAAGCGGGTGAATGATATAAGGTTCACCAGAAGAACGCTTCACCCCAGAGTGCATTTTATCTGCAAACTCAAAGCACTTACGAAGGATCGTCAGATCAGCTTCAGGCAAAAGCACTTCCGCACGTTTGACGAGTTCATCAATCGTAAGGTTTGCTTCATGGGAGAAATCAATTCTTTCTGCGAACATAGTTAACTCAAAATCTTTTCAACGACTGCTTTCAGCTTTTCATATGCGCTGTCCACATTATCGTTAAGGATCAAATGATCGTATTTGTGTTTGTTTTTAAGTTCTTCACGGGCGTTCTTAATTCTTTCCTGAATCACATGAAGAGCATCAGTTCCGCGAGCAATAAGTCGCTTCTCTAATTCCTCTACTGAAGGTGGTTCAATGAAAATCACCTGAGCGTCCGCTCCGTAGATGCGTTTCATGGCATCGGCACCTTGCACGTCCAGATCGAAGAGCATTTTATGTCCCTTCTGAATCCCTTCGCTCACAAAGCGCTTTGAAGTTCCGTAATAGTTTGAATGAACTTTCGCCCATTCAATAAATTCATCATCGGCAATTTGCTTCTCAAAGCTCTCGACTTTGATGAAGAAATAATCTTTTCCGTGCGTCTCCCCTGTTCTCATAGGACGAGTCGTGCATGAAACTGACCACACAAGGTCAGGGATATCGGCCTTTAGCCTATTTAATAATGTAGATTTACCCGTACCCGATGGGGCACAGATCACAATCATTCTTGAGGACATGATTATTCCAAATTTAGGGCCTGCTCTCTAATCTTCTCTAATTGTACTTTCATCTCGACTACATTTGTCGAAATTTCAGGAACGGCAGATTTTGATCCCATGGTATTGGTCTCACGACCAAGTTCCTGAAGAAGGAAGTCGATTTGACGACCGATTTCGCCAGAGGATTTGAGGACTGATTTAAGTTTAACGACGTGGATTCTTGCCCGATTGATTTCCTCGTCTATTTCTAATTTCTCTAGGTAGTACACTACTTCCTGAAGGAAGCGTGACTCATCGATTTTGATGTCTTTCAGTTTCTCATTAAGCTTTGCTGTAAGCTTCTCTTTCATCATGTCAGGGAACTCTTGCTTCATTGCCTCGATTTTAGCGAGACATGCCTCATAAATAGCAAGGTGCTCAAGAAGTTTATCAACGAGCTTCTTCCCCTCGCCCGCACGAGAAATTTTAAGGGCCTTGATGGCATCTTCAAATGAGGCCATGACAAGCGGCTCAAGCTCAGTTTCCTTTGACTCGTCTTCGTCTTTGTAAAAGTCAGAACGAAGAAATTCAGTAGGACTAACTTGTAGAGGAACGTTGTTCTTTTCGAAAACTGGTTTCATAAGCGACAAGTAAGCTTCCACTTTTTTTGAGTCGACTTGAAATTCAGTCACTGCTCTTTCTGTGCGTTTATAAGTAACAGAGATATCGAAGCTTCCACGACGAAATTCGCTTTCTAGTTTCGAACGAAGATCCAATTCTACAGAGTTAAATAGTGAACTCATGCGGAATTTGAAATCCTTGAAACGATTATTTACCGTTTTGATTTCTGTCGTGATGGAATAGTTCTGCCCTTGAGCTTCACCTTTCCCGAATCCTGTCATCGAATAAACGCTCATGATTAACCTTCCGACTGATCAATAGTAAGAGTTAAGTTACCCATCTGACGGAACTTCTCAAAACGCTTCTGCATAACCACATCAAGGTCTTCTTTCTTAAGACCTTCAAGGCTTGCAAGAATCGCATCTTTTACCATCGCAACAGCACGATCAGGATGACGGTGAGCTCCACCTGCCGGCTCTTTAATAATGGCATCGATCACTTTAAGTTCGATCGCCTTATTTGGAGAAAGCTGAAGTGAGTTAGCAGCAGTCTCTGCCATCTTTGGATCTGACCAAAGAATTGAAGCACATGATTCCGGAGAAATTACTGAGTAAACAGAGTACTCCATCATGAATACTTTATCTGCCACAGCGATACCAAGAGCACCACCAGATCCACCTTCACCAATTACGATAGAGATGATTGGGGCCTTGATGTTGAACATTTCTTCAAGGTTCTCAGCGATCGCAAGTGCTTGTCCGCGCTCTTCAGCACCGATTCCAGGGTATGCACCTGGAGTATCAACGAAAGTCACAACAGGAATGCTGAACTGAGACGCCATCTGCATTACGCGGATTGCTTTTCTATAACCTTCAGGATTTGCCATCCCGAAATTACGCTTAATTTTTTCCTGAGTTTTACGACCTTTCTCAATTCCGATTACGGCAACTTTCTTGCCATCGATATAACCGAAACCAGCAATCATTGATGGATCATCTGAGAAACGACGGTCGCCATGAACTTCATGGAAATCAGTTACGATTTTTTCGATGTAATCAATCGCGTGAGGACGCGCTGGGTGACGAGAAAGCTGAGTTCTCTGCCACGGAGAAAGTTTTGTATAAATATCTTCCAGCATGCGATCGACTTTCGCTTGAAGCGCTTCGATCTCATGAGAAATATCGATGTTCTGGTGTGAGGCCTGTTTTAATTCTCTGATCTGATTTTCGAGCTCGGAAACCGGACGTTCAAATTCTAAAGTAAAATCCATCAAAACCCTCGGGGTTCTAAGTTGATAATTGAGACTTAAAGTAATGGGTTAAATTACCCTGTCCGAGGGGAAAATGCACGAATTTCCTGTTGCGTGAATGACCTAACTCATTGAATTCTAGTCACTACAACGCAATGCCGACAGCTAAATTCAAGTACTTTTCTCTCTCCACCGAAAAGAGGCCTATGAAAAACCATCTACGCTTCTTAACGGGCCTCTTATTTCTCGCGCCGAACTTCGTCTCAGCGAAATGTAATACGGGTGCCATTGAGTTCAGAAACGAGACCGGATTTGGAATTTCCATCGGTGGTAAAAACTCGTCGAGTTTTGAGCAACAACAAAGCATCAACATCCCGATGACCATAAATGGCGAGGCCGCTTGTTATCGAAAGAAGACCTCACTCAAATTTAATACAGAAGAAAACAAGAAAGGAAGTTTCAGAGATATTCTGATTACTCCCATGGACATTGAATTTGAAAACGTGCCTGATGCCCACATCAAGCAATATATCTTTGTCGAAACTGATCCGACCAATAAGGCCCTGACAAAATTTCATTCCATGAGATTTATCTGCTCGGGAAACATTCCCCTTTCAGTCGAAGCAGTCAGTGACAAGTATCTTAAAATTCTAACAGACGAGCGGGCCTCGGTTCATGTTTCTACTGTTTTTGCCACAGGTGCAGCGGCACAAAATCTGAATGTCGGTAAGAAAGAAAAAAGCAATAACCAAGAGACTTTTGATTTCTTCGTGAAGCTTTATAAAAACAAGACTCAGCGTTCGTTGGAAGAAGCACCCAAATGTGAATACAACATCCCTAGTGTCTTTTCTGAGACCACTATCACGGCCCTGACTGATGTACATAGAGAGATCGCCTCAAACTACACGACGATGGAAACAAAAGTTGTGAATGGTTGTACGAAAGATTTTTCAGGGGCCATGGCCAACTATCAATTAGAGAATTTCAAAGACAATGAATCTTTGAAAGACTTCAAAGTGAAGAAGAAGGCCTTCTCGAAAAAAATTCTGATGGAGTGGAAGGAGTAATTACTCCCAGCCTTGGACTTGTCCACCTTCAAAATAAATGAACTTTTGTCCATTTTTCACTCGGTAAAGCCAACGCTCATTTTCATATGTGGGATTACCGGCGATTTCAATTCGCAGTGGTTTTCCCCAACTTTCCACAACTTCATTTTTAGACATTCCAAGTAAGATGTCCTGACCACGAACTGCAAAAGCACGTTCACGCTCTGAAGTCATTTCTACTTTTTCTTCTTCTAAGAAACCACGAGAGGCCAGATAATCACGGCGCTCACGAGGAGGAAGCTCAAGGAAATAAATTCGTTCAGAAACAGTTCCGAATTTATGCTGATACTTCTGATAGAGTTCATCTTCTGATTGAGAGCTTTCGAGTTCACGCAACTCTTGCCTTAAAGAACGTTTGCGATTTTCTTCTGCAATATCTCCCAAGGAAGCGGGTGTCCTGGCCCTGGTCTCTTCTTCTGTGTTCCAGAAACGACCCGAATCTCCACCCACAACTGGAAAGTCATCACGAGGATTGAAGAAGCGCGAGTCATCGCTTTCCATCTCAGTAAGATAGGAGCGGCCCGTATATAAATCTGCACAGCTTGTTAAAAGAAATAGTGAGAGAATGAGAGAACGACGCTTCATAAAACCATCCTTGTTTTACGTCATTCCACTCTTCGGAAGTTCCTTACAGTCACGTAAGATCCAAGAGTTAGAGAGGAAGAAAGTTCCTATTCCTGAGCGAAATGCTTTTAACTCATTATTACTGATAAACGTCCGACAAGATTACTGATGGGCCTTATAGAGAAAATTGAGAACCTAATTAACATGTTGCTGATCAAGCTGAGCGAGCTTATATACAAGTTCGTTCCCGCTCCGATCAAGCGTGTGATTGAAAAAATTCAGTCATGGTTTTCTTTTCTTGGCGAGCAATTCAAGTTGCTTCCTTCGTATGCCAAAACTTTTATTCTTTTCCTCATAGCAAAAGTTAAAAGCACTCTTGCCTCAATTGATTTCAAAGCGATCTTTGCTGACAGTTATAAAAAAGCACTCGCTCAATACAAAGAGAAGTCTTCAGGGAAGTCCGGCAAGCTTAAAACAGTTTTCATGGCCCCGTTTCTAGTTGTAGGACAATGGCTTCAAGGTCTGACGACTTCGCAATCAATGCTTCTTTTGGCCTTCACTTCTGCATCTATTCTTTCAGTTATCGGAATTGGTTTCTCGGGAAACCGTCTTGCCAGTCATCATATGGAAAGCGACCGTGCTCCTGCGAGTGTTGAAGAAGAGATTCCTTATGACCGCCCTGGTTACTACAAAAAGCAAACCAGGCACTTTGAAATTAATAATTTAAGACTTCCGGTTTATGTGGCACAGGTGAATGAAATTCGTTCTGTGGACATTGATTTTACAGCAACTACATCCAACCGAAATGCACGTATGTTCTTGGAAAAGAAAGAATTCCAGTTACGAGATCATTTAATTATTCAAATTGAGCCTTCCGTGGCCTCATTCCCCCTTGAAGAAGAAGGTAAAGAAATTATCAGAAGAAAGCTTCTGGTCGAAATCAATGACTTTCTTAAGTTACACAACATTGAAGGTGAGATCACTGAACTTAAGATCACCTACGTTCTTGCCAATTAGACCTTCCCCACAATTGTTCTCACAGTTTTCTCAGTTAATTGAAGCTTCCTAGCCGTCATGGCAACATTTCCTTCACACATGGAAAGGGCCTTCTTTACATAATCTTCTTTCAAATCTCTCAGGGGCACTAGTTCTTCCATTGAAGAGAAACTCATGAGATCTGAACTTTGAAGGAGAAGCTCTTCATCCAGATGATCGAAATCAAGTTTAGCGTACCGACTAAGAATGCGTTTCTTATCCAGATGACCAAAAAGCTGGCGAAGGTTTCCGGGCCAGGCCAGTGTCTCATAAAAATCAGAAAGTCTCTGGGAGATGGTTACCCCGTTTTTAAGAGTATAGAACTGACAAGCATCTTTAATCCGTTTGATATCATTTCGAAGAGACTTTAACTCAATAGTGTGCCCGGCCTTAAGTCGAAAATAAAAATCCTTTCGAAATGTTCCGTGTTGGACCATCTTCTCTAGTGATTGTCCGGCAGCAAATATGACCCGAGTATTGATAGAGCTTTCTTTCACATCACCTACTCTCCGGAACTTGTTATTATCGATGAAAGTCAGAAGTTTGGTTTGAAGGTCCATCGGCAAAGAATCAACTTCATCTAAGAAAAGTGTTCCATGCTCGGCCGTCTTAAAGGCCCCAATTTTATCTGAAATTGCCCCGGTAAATGCGCCCTTTTTATGCCCGAACAACTCTGATTCAATTAACTGCGGATTATATGAAGATAAATTGATTGCCACAAATGAACCCTGCCTTCCACTCTTATCGTGAATTTTAGAAGCAAGATGACTCTTACCTGTACCGGTTTCACCCAAGATCAAAATCTTCAAATTTGAAGAGATTAAATTTTGTTCCATCAAAACCGGGTGCTCAAAATGACGGTTCAAAATTTCCTGCAAATCAAAGGGGTCAAAGTTCATTTTATTATCATCAATATAAACTTTGTCTTGTCTCTCAATATAGGCCTCTTTGGCGGCCAATCCATTTAGCCAAAAAGGATTTCCCTTGATTGTTTTCAACACAAATCTTCCATCTTCATCCTTATGATCCAGCTCCAATCTATAATGAAAATGCTGGATATCAGAGTTCGGTAATTCAACGTAACTCATGGATAAATTGTCGGGTCGATACTCTGACGAGATCAAATCAATGCAATGCCGATTTAAAGTAAATGCCTTTCGATGACCACGAGAGGGAAATATGCTGCAACTGTCTCCCAGCCTAACCCCTGCAAATTCTATTTGTTTCTTCATTAACTTACGTTGATACATACCCTCTCCCCTTAAAATTGAAGACGCTTGTGACCTTTTCTGCTAGGATGAGGAAAAAGAAAACCTGATATACGGAAAGAGCCAATGAACATTCAGAAAGGAAAAACCGAATTCCTTATGGGAATCGATACTGTTGAACAACTTCAGCAATGGCTGAATGAACACTCTTTCGCAAATGGAATTGCTTTTATCGGTCGTTCCAATGTTGGAAAATCTTCGCTGATTAATGCTCTTTTCGGAAAGACCACTGCTCGAGTTTCAAAAACTCCTGGTCGTACCCGTCAGGTGAACATTTTTGACTTCATCGTGCAAAACAAAGAGACCAAATCTCTTGAACACTTCTATCTTTTCGATGTTCCAGGTTACGGCCATGCGGATGTTTCAAAAGAGATGGCCCAAAACTGGCAGAACCTTTTAGATACCTTCTTCCAAATGTGCAGCGAGAAGATCCTTCTTCTTAACGTTCAAGACTGCCGTCACCCTGTCCAAGATAGCGATTTGCTTTTTCACGAATACATCAAAGCGTTCGACCTAGAGACCTACGTTCTCTTCAACAAAGTTGATAAGCTTAAAACTCAAAGTGAAAAGGCCCGTCTTAAAAACCTAATGCCTGACATTTATAATAAGTTTAAATGGGTCAAACAAATCCATTTTACCTCTGCAGAAAAGGGCGATGGCATCCCGGCAGTTGAACAGGCAATCATCACTTTTGTTAAGCGCAACAGTGATATGAAAGGTTTTAACTGACCGATTTGATCCTGGAAAAAAGGTATGCCTAGAGTATGGGCCCCTTCGGGGTTAAAATAGCCATACTATGTTGAAACTAGGTGAATCATTCCTCCTCAGCATTGAGGACGAAATCAAAATTAATCAAATCTTCGCTGAACTCAAAGAGAAGTATAAGGACTACAAAGATCCGTGGGGATTCAATCTCGAGCTTTGTGAAAAGACCTTGAAAAAGATTGTTCCTTTTTATCGTTCCTACTTCAAAGTCAGAGTATTTGGCGCTGAGAATGTTAAAGATCAATCTTACATTGTGACCTCGAATCACACTGGTCAATTACCACTCGATGCCATTCTCATTACGATTGCATTTCTTTTAGATGTTGCCCCACCACGCGTTCTGCGTGCCATGGTGGAAAGATTTATGGCCCAGCTACCTTTCATTGGAGACTTCGCCGCTCAAACCGGATCAATCTTAGGTGATCGTGCGAATTGTGCTTACTTGATTGAGCATGGAGAATCTATTCTTGTTTTTCCGGAAGGTGTTCGGGGGATTTCAAAGAACACTCCAGATTATTATAAGCTTCGCAGTTTTTCTGAGGGCTTTTATCGAATCGCTCTTCAAAAGAAGACACCAATTCTCCCCGTATGTGTAATTGGTGCTGAAGAGATGTTTCCTTTTGTGTTTCACTCAAAGAGATTGGCACGTTTATTAAAAGTACCTGCTCTTCCCCTTACGGCAAACCTCTTCCCTCTTCCTTCGCCAATCGATATTTATATTGGAAAAGAAATTCCTATTCCAGCACATCTCGAGCATGAGGCATCGGACAAGGAAATAAAAGAAAATGTTTTCCACATCGAAAACACAATTAAGCGCATGCTGATCCACGGTCTAAAACATAGAAGGCCGTTTTTTGATACAGTTAGAAAACCGATCTCAAAGTTTGTGATCAAAGAATTCAGAAATAAAGGTGACCGATGAGTCAGAAGAAGAAAATCCTACTCATTGGAATTGCCGGTGGTCTGGCCCAAATGACAGCGAGACTCATTCTTACGGAACATCCGGATTGGGAAATCATCGGAATCGATTCTCGAGATGTTTCTAATGTACCGGTGCTGAATAATTTAACACCCATCAATTTAAAATACTCTCGCGGTAATTTTGAGAACCTATTTCGAACTCATCACTTTGATGTGGTTTATCACTTGGGCCGCATCAGTCATTCTTCTAACGAGCACAATGTACTTGCGAAAAGAATTGATCTCTCCGTGATGGGAACAAATCGCATTTTGGAATTGTGCGAACGTTCAGGAGTAAAGAAAGTTGTCATCCTTTCTACTTTCCATGTTTATGGTGCCCTTCCAGACAATTCAATTTTCTTGAAAGAAGACGCTCCTTTGAGAGCGAGCATTCGTCATCCAGAACTTCGCGACGTGATCGAGATGGATCAAATCTGCACTAACTGGATGTGGAAAAATCAAAATAGTATTTCGACTGTTGTTCTTCGTCCCTGCAATATCATTGGAACTCAAATTCAAAACGCCATGACGAAGTTCTTGTCTGGTCCGGTTGCTTTAAGCCCGATCGATTACAATCCGTTCTTTCAGTTTATTCACGAATTCGATATGGCCCATATCCTTTATCGTGCACTCGAATCTCTTCCTACTGGAACCTACAATGTTGCGGGAAGTGACTTCATTTCTTTAAGAGATGCCTTGAATGAAGTTGGTACTAAAGGAATTCCATTTCCTATGGTTCTTGCTGGAGGCCTCAACAGCGCTTTGAAGAAGCTGAATATCGAAGTTCCAGAGTACCTACTCGATTACTTGAAGTTTTCATGCCTCATTTCCAATAAAGAGCTGGAGAAGCATTTAGGTCCCAAATTCCTGAGATTTTCAATCAAAGAGGCTTTAGAGCTCATTAAGCTTCGTTAGTTTTCAAGTACTTAACTTTATTAAAAAGGGCTTAATCAGAATTGTCGAAATACCGATAATTATTAAGATGAAGCTCCTATCACAGGCCCTAATTTGGCTCGCAGTTATCAATCTTTCCGGTTGTGGAAAGATCACTGCTTCATTGACTGGTGGAGCACTGACCAGTTCTGCTCAAGTCTTCCCTATTGGTAACAAATTAAAAACTCCGCTCTTAAAAGATGCGACGATTATGGCGGATCAAAATGGCCAGATCGTTTTGACCGATACAGCTAATAATCAAATGTTGGTCATTACTGAGGATGGTCAATTAACTAGTACCATCACAGGCACTGGAAATTTGATTGGACTCTCACTCGATTTATCAGGCTTAAGTTTGATTGCCTTTGATAAAACAACCTCGTCCATAAAGCGATATACTGCCGCTGGAGCAAATACTCAGACCTTCGGTTCGGCCGGCTCGCCAGTCACTATCAATTATCAACCAATGGGAGTAGAAGAGGCCGCTGGTTATTATTACGTCTCCGATCAGTTGAACAACAAAATTCACAAATACGATTCACACGGTATTTACATGACGAGCTTTGGGACTGGTGTTCAAGGTTCGGCCAATGGCCAATTTTATCTTCCGAGAAGTTTGAAAGTAGACATCGCAGGTAACATCTACATCGCTGACATGCTTAATAGTCGCGTCCAGAAGTTTAATGCTGCCGGTTTGCATATACTCTCTTTCGGTAGCTACGGCTCAGGTAACGGCCAATTTGTTGAGCCTGTTAGCGTAGAAGTGGATGAAGGGAATGGAAATATCTATGTAACCGATTCTGGGAACGACCGCATTCAGGTTTTTGATTCTACCGGTACCTATGTTTCTCAATTTGGAGCAAGCGGTTCGGCCAATGGTCAATTAGACCTTCCCACTGGTATTCATTTTTCACCAACTTCAATTTTTGTGGCAGATGCAAATAACGGAAGAGTTCAAGAATTTGATTACTCTTGGGTACATCAAGCAAACTATGGAGCTCCAGGAACTGGTAACGGCCAGTTTTCATTCCCAGTTGAAGTGGCAACTGATGGATTAAATAACGTCTACGTCTCTGATTATAATAATTCCAACGTGCAAGTCTTTGATGAATTCGGAGCCTTCCAATATTCAGTTGGAGGAGATGGAACGAATCCGGATCAGATGAATGAAACCGGTGGTGTTGATCTCGACCCACTTGGAAACATCTATGCTGCGGATGTTGGGAATGGTGAAGTCAAAAAATTTAACTCTTCTGGAGTCATTAAATATTTCGAACGTCCTCATACAGATCAGGCCACCGGCAAATTTTTGAATGCCTCCGATACCTGGGTTGATGGAGCAGGAAATATTTACGTCTTAGATAAAGGAAACTACCGCGTTCAAATCTTCGATTCGGCCGGTGTTTATCAAAAACGTTTTGGCCGCCAGGGAACTCTCGACTCTCAATTCTCAAATCCAAAATCTATTGCCGTCGATGGTTCTGGAAACATCTATGTAACCGATGGCAACAGAGTGAAAAAATTTGATCCAGATGGTGAGCCGATCCTTGCTTGGGGTACGACTGGTTCTGCCAATGGAGAATTTAATGGCGCTGGCGACATCATGATTGATGCCTCTGGAAATGTCTGGGTTGCAGACGAGAATAACGGACGAGTACAAAAATTTGATACTTCCGGAAACTTCATCAATAAAGTTGGAGATTCAGGCTTCGCCAATGAACGTCTGAGTAAACCGACTTCTATCACTCTCGGTTATGGAAATGTCATGCATGTTTTCGATTCTACTAAACTTGAAATTTTTACTTTCGGTACGGTTGATTATGGTCTCGAAAGAAAGATTCAAAGCTTAAACAAGCAAGATGGCTCACTCTCTGGTCCGAATGGAGTTGCTTTTGATTCGACCGGCAACATCTACGTCGCTGATACTGACAACCATCGTATTCAAAAATTCAATTCAAGTGGAGTTCATGTCCAGGATATTGGCTCGTTTGGAAGTGGTGACGGAGAATTCAATAAACCGTCAGATATTGCCATAAACTCAAATGACGAAATTATTGTGATAGATGCTGTTAACAATCGTGTTCAACGCCTATCAACTGATGGGACCTTTATTGGCAAGTTTGGTACGGCAGGAACTGGTAATGGAGAATTTGATTTGCCCCTTCAGCTGGAGATAGATGCCAGCGATAATATTTACGTTGCCGATACCTACAATCACCGCGTTCAAAAATTTGATAGCTCGGGAACATACCTTTCTCAATTTGGAGGCTGGGGTTCAGCGAATGGCGATCTTAAAGAGCCAGGTGGTATTGCATTTGATGCTCTTGGAAATGTCTACGTTGCTGACTCAGGAAACAAACGAGTTCAGAAATTTGATTCTACCGGAGCTTACGTCGATCAATTTGCACCAGCAAGTTTTGAAGAAATCACTGACGTCGCCGTGGATTCATCCGGAAACATTTACGTTACAGACTCGGCCAATATCAATGTCCAAAAGTTCAACTCGAGCTTTGCTCCGGTCCTCTCATTCGGAACTCCAGGCACGAATTATAATCAATTTGGTAAACCGGTACGTGTGGATGTGGACGCCAGCGGAAATGTCTATGTCGTCGACACTGGAATGGCCCGCGTTCTAAAATTTAGCTCTACTGGCACTCCTCTCACGAAATAATTCGCCTTTCCTGCGCCGCATCTCATTGACACAAAAGACCCCAATCAATAGAATCGTTAGTCTGTGTGGCTTCCTGACGGAATGGTAGACGTAGCGGATTCAAAATCCGCCGTTGGCAACAACGTCCGAGTTCGAGTCTCGGGGGAGCCACCACTTAAAAATGAAATAAGAAGGACCTGCAAAGGTCCTTTTTTATTTTCTGCTATCTAGGCAACTTCATGGCCAGCTCAAAAACTTCTGATGAAATTTCTGCATCTGTCACGGACATGGGAATATTCCACAGGGGAACCTGACTTAGAATTTTATTTAAGCACATTGCTCTGATCGAAGTAGCTATCTCTTGATCCACGGCACACTTCTTAAAGAAATTCATAGCATCTAATCTTTTTTTGGGTTCCCTTTCCGCTTCATCATAAACTTTACCGATGAGCCCTCCACCTTCAAGTATGATCTCCGGAGTGTGATGAACTTCTTCTGCTGTTAAGTTTTTCAAATCACCCATGGTTGGAAGTTTTTTTAAATGACGGTCCAACTCATCTTGAAAATCAGATTGATCATCATTAACAACCGGTTTTGTCTCATCTACTCCAAGGTCGATGGGTTTTGACTGCACTGAAAGAGAGCTATGATTTACCTGCCCATCAATTTTTTCAGTTGTCCCCGACATCGATTTCAAAACGATGATGGATACAAAAATCAAAGTTATGATAATTAGTTTCTTTCTCATTATTTTCTTAGAGAAGCATTCATCAGTTTGGATGTTTCTTCCACCGATGCTTCTTTGAAACTTCCTTCTGGTTTCGGATCCATCGCTTTTGCAAACGCTGGAGTTTTCAGTTCTTTAAGTTGATCTTCGCTTTCCTTTTTCTTTGCTCTCATCCGTTCTAATTCTTGAACATAAGCTGGCACCGGATTTTTGGCGAGGTAGCCAACATAAAAATCTATCACTTGTTGATAAGTAGCAATTTCGGCCAACAGTTCTGCTTCAGTTTTAACATGGGATCTCACTATCACTCGGCCATAAGCATCCGCAATCGCGGCAGTCAGTTTGCCTTTATCTTCATTTGAACAAGTTTTACAATTCAGTAACATTGTCTTAGTCGCCACTGCCTCAAGTGAATAAGAACCGTTACTATAAGGCTCGCAGGCCTCTAAGCCGGACAATACGTGTCCTGAAGGACAAGGGGCGTGAATAAAGCCAATATGCTCAGAGTGACCGTCTCCATGACGGGCCTCATGGAAAATCGTTCCAAGTCTTTTAATGGTATTTGCTTCAGAGAGTGGCTCTTTATTGACGAGTAGTCTTTCCAGGAAAAGTCCTTCACCTACCTGAATAATACCGGCACGTGGAGAGGTAGCGTAAACGGTCCCATCATCGAGGCGTAGTCCCATTAAAGTTTTCTCTTTTTTACCAGCGACATAAAGCTCGGCCGCCATGTTGTACATAATCATCACGCCCCAGAATTGAGCGTTCCCATTGGCTACCGAGGGAGGCAGAGGGGTCGAAGGAAAGACATGTCCCTTCTGTTTAACAATGTTCTTCCCTCTTGGGTCATAGGATTGTCCGAGGACATATTTCACACGGTTGTAAATCCAGTTATACATGTTAGGCCCATCTACTTTTGAGAGATTAGCCATGGTTTTAAACTGGGGATCAGTCTCATTAATTGGATTTTTGTAAAGATAAGAGATGTCTTGTTTAAGGGTCCTGACTTGTGAAGCAGGTAGAGAAGAATGAAAATCAATGCCACCAAATTTTTCCCCCGCTGTTGCAGCAAAAGATAGGGTCAGAACACATGCTATTAAGGCGACTCTTCTCATAACTATTCCTCAGTATTCGTTATGCTTTCAATTTAACAGATACCGCCATACCGAGATTAATTTAAACTTAAGGTCAGTAATTTATTCATAATCATTGATTAAATTTGATTTTTTTGAGTGATAAAGATCATTAACTAACAGTTAACTATAATGAAAATCATTTCACTTTTTATTAACTATCCCCTCGGATAGCTTTTAAGCAACCAACAAAAGGGGTTTAAATGAAGTTTTTTATCACATTTCTATTATTTATCAGTCAGGCCCAGGCCATGGAGATCTACCTCCTGGACACCAAAATCAACAATACGGTCTTTAAGGACCTCATGATCGTGAATTCCATCAAAACTCCCAAGCTCGAAGGGACTGTCACCGTTCCCGGCCAATTCACCACTAAAATGCTGACGGTAAAGCACGATCGAAAGCTCATCACTTTTGATATTTCCACCATCGAGAATGGCTCCCCTCTTAAGGCAAGCTATCAGTTGAGATCAGTTAACGATTTTCAAAATCTCGATGGCGAACTCACCATCGAAAACCAGCGCTATTCAATTGTTGGGAAGAGGATTTATGCAGAATAAAATCTTTGAAGGAATTGCAAGTCATCGCTCTATTAGAAAATATAAGGACCAAGAAGTCTCAGATGATATCATTCACCAGATCGCTGAGACCGCCATGAATGCATCCTCATCCGGGAACATGCAGAGTTACAGCATAATCGTGACCAAAGATAAAAAACTTCGAAAGAAACTTTATCCTCTGCATTTTAAACAAAGCATGGTCTTAGATGCTCCTGTCTTGATTACCTTCTGCGCGGACTTTAATCGTATGCGAAAGTGGGTAAGACAGAATCGGGCCCCAATGAACTTTGATAATTATATGAGCTTTATGATCGCAAGCATTGATGCAACCTTGGTAGCTCAGAACTTTGCCCTCTTGGCGGAATCTGTTGGTCTTGGAATTTGTTTCATGGGCACTACTCTCGCTAATGCTCATGAGATAGGACGGGTCTTAAATTGTCCTGCCAATGTAGTGCCGGTGGTGGGCTTTTCATTGGGATATCCAGACGAAGCACCTGAAGTGAGAAAGCGCCTTCCCCTTTCAGGTGTGATTCATCAGGAGAAATACCAGGACTACACACCAGAACAAGTTGGTGAGATTTATCAAGAGCGAGAAACACTCGGGATGAAACGCTATTCAGAAGTGCCTGAGTTAAAAAAGATGATGAAAAAACATCGTGCCACAAACTTGGCAGAGGTATATACGAAAGTAAAATATACCAGAGAGTCTCACATTACCTACTCGCAAAATGTGCTTACCTATTTAAGTGAACAGAACTTTATGAATCACTCGTAGTTAAAGAGATCTCTTTCTTCTTCAATGGTGAAGTTAGGTACATCAGGGAATCCTTCGCCATTAAAGATTTCTTCCGCCATTTGAGCGAACTCGATGGTGTGAGTATCTGCTTCTTGGTGTAGAAAGAGAAAGGTTTCCTGAAGTCCCATTTGCGCCCAAGAATTTAATCTCTCTGCCCAATCATACAATCGAATCTCATCACTTGGATCAAGATCATTTCCAATCAGACGGATCATGGTCCAGGGCGCGGAGACTGAACTATGAAGCACATCTCTTCTCCCTGCCACATCTGTAATCACCAGACCTATGTTCTTTTTATTAAGATAATCAGTAAGGGCCGGAAGAATTTTACCATTTTCAAACCAGCTAGGATGACGAAGCTCCAACGAGAGCCTAAAGTCACTGGGCCAATTCTCTAAAAATTTGAATAAGAGAACCTTATCGGTATAAGAAAACTGTTCGTGAAACTGCACAAAGCAAGGTCCAAGATTCTTTCCATAGTACGGAAGTGTGTCCAACCAGGAATTGAGAAGTGGTTTATCCACCATGCCAACTCTGTTATGTGAAATATCTTTGAAGAGCTTTGGGCAAAAGAGGAAATCCTCAGGAACCTGCGAGGTCCATTCTTTGACAGTCGCTTCATCTGGAATACGATAATGAGTGGTATTGAGCTCAATGCTGTTAAAGTTTCGGGAATAGTAATAAAGAAACTTTTCCGGTGGAGTCTTAGCTGGATAGATCTTCCCTACCCAATGCTTATTTCCCCAGGCAGGAGAGCCGAAGTATAGCTTATGATCTTTCTGGGCCGTTAATAAACGACCAGCATTCTTGGGATCATCTGAAGGCATGTGCCAGTCAACTAATGAGATATCTTCTAATTTACCGAATTCCATAGATTCGATAGTAAAATGATCGAATTGAAAATTCCATCACAAGTTGCTATGCTGGGAGAACGGCAATGGAGTCTGCCTTATAACCGCCCTAGTGCTAATGACTCCTACTAAACGAGACTTGCTCATAGTAGGAGGATGTATGGATATTTTATTAGTTGGTTTAGCAGGAAGCTTAGGTGCCATTGGCCGTTATCTCATTTATCAAATTGAACGTTCTTTTCCCCCACACAATTTTCCTTTCGCCACACTATTCATAAACCTGGTTGGATGTTTTATTGCCGGTCTCGTTCTAGGTTTTGCAACAAAAGCACTTCCCCATCAAAAGCATCACTTCATGCTATTTTCGATTGGCTTTGTAGGATCATTTACGACGTTTTCGACCTTGACAGTAGAAACGCTTCAACTCGCACAACATAGTTTTCCATTGGCGGCCATTGCCAATGTACTGTTGAATTTTATTTTAGGAGTTCTACTGGTGTGGATCGGACAATCGATCACGATTTAGATGATTTCAAGGGTAGACGATCCTATAGACCCGAGTACCAGTCATATCCACGCTCGGCCCAGTAATCAGGTGGTCTTGAGTCCGAGAAAAATATCCGGCCTATGCGTTTTAAGCTCTTAATACCGTATTTAATGGGAATAATGAGTCGAATGGGCGCTCCGTTTTCAAGAGACAGTGGTGCCTCGTTCATTTCATAGGCCAGAACGGTTTGTTCATGCATCATGGATTCCATATCAATGGAAACATAATATTTACCATCAGGTGTCTCTAGGCCAACATATTGGTAGTAAGTGCCGTCGGCTTTTTTCCCCAAATCATAATACTTCATGAAATCTGAAAACCTTGCCCCAGCATAATGGGTCTCCTCACTCCATCCTTCGATACAGCGAAAGTCAGTGGAGTAACTGGACTTTGAAATGAGATGAAACATTCCCAAAGGCAATTTTAGTTCTTTATTTCCACTCTCCACAGTTACGACATAATTTTTAAGATCGACTGGCGACTCGAGGCCCAGCATTCCGTTGACTCTGGGAGCTTTGCCTTTAGGTGGTTTAGGTTTCTTGACTGACATCCGTCTGGCGGAAGAAAGAATCGACCACACCTTTTCATTCCACATAAAAGAATGGCGAAGCGCAGATGGGGCCCCATCTATTTTAGGACCTTTTTGAATATAGTTAAAGGTCGTAAAAAAACCTACAACTAAAACAAGACCAACAATGAGTGAAATCAAAAGTCTTTTATTCAATCTCATACCCCGCAATCATTGATCTAAGGTTGTTCCATCCTGCTCGTAAAACTTGAATGACATGAATGATAAAAAAGAAAACAAATCCCAGCATTAATATGAAATGAAGAAATCGCGCGAATGGATAACCTCCCAGCAAAGCTGTGAGCCATCCGACTTGAACCGGTTTATAAATCGCAAGTCCTGTAAGAAGGGAACCAAGCCCCATGAGTATGACCATGAAGTAAGCAACTCTTTGAGCGGCATTATACTTACCTCTGATAGGAGGAGCATGCGAACGCAGCTTCAAATCATGCAACACCACCGGAATGACTTCTCTAAATGACTGACGATCAGGAAATAGAAATTTCCAATCTCCACTTAGAGCCAAATAGACAACATAAACGATGCCATTCAAAGCGAAGGGCCACATAATAAAAAAATGCCATCCCATTCCCTCTGCTAATCGATGATCAATTCCTAATTGTTCTGCCACATTCTCTGGCACAACAATGTAGGCCTGATGGGCCCAATAGATTAAAATTCCACTCCAGATCATGAGGAATAAAAAGAAGAAATTAAACCAATGGCATATTCGTAAAATACGAGAATGTTTTTCAATAAACTTCATTCACTCCTCCGAGGAGTATCCTCTTAAAAGCAAGAAGTTAGGGAAAGGCGCATGGATTCATATTCCTTTCACAATCTATGACTAAGATCAGCTTGTGAAAACGAAACGAGGAGTGTTTATGAATTCACATATTTTAACAATCGCGTCTTCAACTGGGGGACCAGAAGCTTTAAGAGCGTTATTGTCACAATTCGGCGAAAATATTCCGCCAATTCTAATCGTGCAGCATATGCCAGTGGGCTTCACAAAGATGCTGGCCAATGGATTAAACAAAGTAGTGCCATTCGAAGTAAAAGAAGCATGTCACGGAGATGAAATTCTTCCAGGAAGAGTTCTGATTGCACCTGCTGGATATCATATGGAAGTTGCTCAAGCCTTTCCATTTAACATCGTGATCCTTCATAAAGCAGATCCTCAACATGGTGTTCGACCTGCAGCAGACTATCTCTTTAATTCCGTTGCTAAACATTATGGTAAGAAGGCCATTGGAGTCATTCTTACAGGTATGGGCAAAGATGGTGCTAAGGGTCTGGAGATCATGAAAAGAAATGGAAGTTTTAATATTGCTCAAGATGAAGCAACCAGCATTGTTTACGGAATGCCAAAGGCGGCGGTGGACCTTGGGGCCATTGATGTCATTTTACCTTTGAATAAAATTGCGCAGAAGCTTAAAACTTTGAGAATTTGGCCGGAGAGAAAAGATGCTTTGGTACTTGGATAGAAAGGCCCAGAGAGTGACAAACTCTCCAGGCCAGATGGATTACTTTTTCTTCGCTGCTTTTTTGGCAACTTTCTTAGCTGGAGCTTTCTTAACTGCTTTCTTAGGAGCGGCCTTCTTAGCTGGAGCTTTCTTAACCGCTTTTTTAGGAGCAGCTTTCTTTGTAACTTTTTTAGCGGCTTTCTTAGCAGGAGCTTTCTTCGCTGCTTTTTTAGCAACTTTCTTTTCAGCTTTCTTAGCAGGTGCTTTCGCAGCAGCTTTTGGAGCTTCTTTTTTCGCAGGAGCGGCTTTCTTAGCTACTGGAGCTTTTGCAGCAGGAGCTTTCTTTTCAGCTTTAGCTTTAACTGGTTCTTCTTTCGGAAGATCCGGCTTATCTACAAGCTTCTGATACTCAACAAGCATTTCGTGGAAGAAATCCCAAGATTCTTCTGGCTTAAGAGTCGCAAGACGAGCTTTGTATTTTTCCCATAGGGCCAGGTCTTTATTCTTAAACTGACCTACTAGGTAGTGACACTTTTGAGTTAGATTTTCCTTATGATGATCAGAAATCTCTTTTGGAAACGTCATGGTAATTCCTCCATAAATAAATAGATATTATTAGGCTACCTATGACTTTGTCCGTTAGCAATCAGATTTATTTTTGTTGAATACGGTTAGCTCTTTGATACCAGCGTGCCAGATCCAAAGGAGTCCAGCGGACCCATTTGTCGAGGGCCCCAAAGTGCTCGGAGATTTTTCCCCGTGGGAAACTTAAGGCGACTAAAAGGGCTCCTATCACCAAAGAATGGAGTTTGGCCCCGAGGGACATCTCGCCTATAAAGAAGGTGGAAAGTACTAACCACGCACCAAAGACCACGTTAAAGAGACGTACAATTCGTGCAACCTCAGCAAAAGCAATAACAGCAAAAGTCGTGATCAGGGCCCCGGAAATCCAAATGTTGTTAGCGGCACTTCCGGTTATTCCGAATACACCCGGAGTTGCCATGAGCCAGCAACCCAAAACAGTACTCGCAATCAGATTATAAGGTACTCCTCCTTCATCCAACTTAGGTCGCGTAAATTCACCTTGAACTTCTGTGTCCCCGAACCAGAAGGTTCTCCAGAATGGTCGACCACTTCGCACACTTCTTCTTAAAAACTGTACCGAAGCACAGACCTCATCCACAGATGGAGGAACCATGATCAACATCACAAACGAAGCAAGTAAACAGATAGTACACCAGGCCCCTACACCAATTGGTTGAAGCATGACGAGAGTTATACTGGTAACACCGGTTGGTACAATGAAAAAACCAAACAAGATCACCATCCATGGCATTGTTCTCCAGCGATTCTTATCACCAATCGCAGCAGCGATCACATCCAAAACATAAGACAGGGCACCCAGACCTGCATCAGAAATTGGAAACGCTTTTGAAACATCCGAATGAAGAATGGTTTCGGTTCCATTACCAAAGAAAGGATCCCAGGCATTCGAAATATGACCTAATTGAAACGCGGCCAGGTATCGGGCGAGTAAGAATCCTGTGAAGCCTAACATCATGATGGGGAGACGCTGTCTCCATGACGATGGATTATAAGTCCACCCGGGAGGAAGCTCATTAGGTGCATTCGGATCTTTGGAAGGCGTATATGCACTCAATAGTAAAATAATCGAGGCCAGTAAGGTATCGGCTGAATACGCTGCTGCCGATTGGGTCCAAAAGATAAGAGGAGAAAACATTAACCAAGCAGCAAAGACCGTATTAATCCAACGTACCCAACGAAGGGTGGGAAACAAACTTAAAGCGGCGGTAAAGGTAATGAGAACACCGGAAATCACTTCACTCCAAAATTCTCCACGAGAAATGTCGCCAAAAGTAAAGGGATTCGCGAAAAGCCAAAGTCCCAAAAATATATTGATGATGGCCATCGTCCGATAAGAGGTCTCCTCGAAGTTGGACGTCACAAGGCTTCGCCAGGCAGGTGGTATCATTTTATGTTCTTTATACCATCGTTCGGGATTCTCTTTGAGGGAACTGATGATACTTGGAAGAGTATCTCGAAGTTTATGTGTCGGTGACCAATTAAGATGTGATCTCACCTTACTCATATCAAGTTCATAATGATCATCAGCAAAGGGAATCATCCATGGCTTAATGAAAGGCTCGCGCATGAAAGGAGTTCTTTGCTGAACAAAAGCACCGGCCGACGCAATAAAGGCAGGAATTTTTATCGTAGGCCATGGTGACTCGTGCAGAAGAGTTCCAATCCGTTCTTGCAGCTCTCTATAGGTCATCACATCTTCCTCACCTAACAATAATGTCAGTTCAGAAGGCAGTGAAGTTCGTTTCTCAATCAGTAATTCCATAGCATGAATCAGATCATCTAAGTGAAGGTATGACTGGCCATGATTGGCGTTACCGGGAAAAAGAGCTGAACTAATTTGTTGCTCGTAGACTCGGGCAATATGTTGACCGATAGGGATCGAGTGTCCGTAGTCATCGTAGACTCCGGCCATTCGTAAGTAGACAACTGGAGTGTCGCCTTTAACCTCACGAATGGCCCTCTCGGCCGCGACTTTAGATTGGGGATAAGGCCATCCTGCTGCGACCTCTGATTCCTCAGAGATTTTATCACACGGTCTTGTCGGAGCATGTACCAGCATGGTGCTGGAAAAGATGAACTGATCCAAATGAAAATGACGAAGAAGTGAACTTAGGAAGTTTTTAGTTCCATCAACTGTTATCTCTTGATACTTGGAACTGGGTTGACCAGAAAAACTATAGTAGGCCACGAGATGAATGACGGAGTTGATTCTGCTCCCGAATTCATCATAAATTTCATCAAGGACATTTTCGATGTTTTTAGAGGAAGAAATGTCTAAAGATTTATAAGTTACGTTGGGAATTTTTTTCTCGGGAATTCCGAGATCGAGACCAATAACGTGATATTTTTCCACAAGCCTGGCGGCCAGTGACCGACCGATATAGCCGCTACTACCCGTTATTAAAATGATTTCTTTATCCGCCATTTTATACCTCTCTCGTGCATTACCATTAAGTGCAATACAGGGACCAAGAGAGGTAAAAAATGAACTAAGTCAATTAATGGCGGTTAGAGAGATTTTTATCGGCGGAACCTGTTTTATTGATCGCAATCTTTTTGGACTTTGACTCGACTTCGGCATTTTTGTCCAAGGAGATGCGAAGAACGCCATCTTTATAAGTGGCGGACACAGTTTCAGGATTCACGTCTCCTGCCAGAGGAATGGCGCGATAGAAACTACCGTAAGAAATCTCTGAACGGTAAAAGCCCTTCCCTTCTTTCTTATTTTCGTTTTTCTTCTCGCCTTCGATAATCAACATATTATCTTTCAGAGAAATATTGATATCATCTTCTTTCATCCCCGGAAGTTCTGCCGATAGCTCATACTTTGAACCAGCGTCACGTACTTCAAGCTTGGGCATGAAACTCGATTGATCACTTGGAAAAATTTCTCTGGCAAATCGATCGAAGAAATCATTCATTTCATTTCTAAAAGATGCCAATGGATTCAGTCCTCTTTCATTTCTCTCTGTCGGTAAATTTCGTGATGCCATATATTCACTCCTTTGAAATTCTAAAACATGATTCTATCGATGAGGCGGTAGTTCTCAAAAGACGCAACTATGCTTCACGACTAAAATTTAGAATTTATAAAATTTCATCCCCCGGAAATTTTGAGTCTAATCACTCCACTTTTGGAGGGACCATGAAGACCATTATTCTTTTGTTCATTTTTACGTTACTAAGCGCTACCGAAGTCCTGGCAAAGCAGAACCATATTTGTAAGGCCCGGGAATTTACTTCATGTCGCTTTGAATACGCGTTGATTTGTCCCAATGGATACATTGATGGATGCATGACTGGTGAAACAACCAAGCATCAATGCGTAATGAAAGAAGAAGGCCCGGCATGTGAATTTGAAATTGCTATTCTTTGTCCTGAGCATTTTCGCGATGGTTGTGAAATTGGAGCAACTGATACGCATCAGTGTGTTCCTGTTCCAGGACCGAGCTGTGCAATAAATACAAGATGGACATGTCCGTCAGGTTTTATAGATGGATGCAAGTTATAGTAATGTCATGGAGTGTAAAACTCAGATTGCCCTTTGTGGCAAATCTGCTATAGTTGGCTAGTGCAAGTACTAAAGCTCTTCGTTCTATTCAGCTTTCTCTTTAACATTCCATTTACAAGTCTTCCTGAACTTGATGGTCCATTATCGTCATCTAATCGCGTTTCTCGTTCTGAACGCACTGCTCATACATTGATCGTTCTAGAACAACTTACGACCACTACCGTCAAACGCTTAGTTACTCAGGACCTTGCTCCGCTCCCAGATACATTATCTCTTGCTCCTAAAACATTCTTGGCCGAGTTACCTGAGAACTCACAAATCATTCACAATGAGTCTCTCGCTAGAGGCCCTTCTCAGGCCCGAGCTCCTCCCGTTTAAGTCACATTCTCCTGCAATACTACATGTTGCTTAGTTGTGCTGTTTCAGCACATCTCGAATTACGACTTTAACTAAAGAGCTCAATATGAAGACCCAAAAAACTGTTTCAAATGACACAACTCAAAAAGCACTTTCTCTAAAATCAGTCCTTATAGTTCTTTCTACTTTCATCATCATTGGCGTGTTAATCTGGGTCGAGATGAAATTTAATTAAAAAGGTCTTATGCACTTAGCCCCGCTCATTATTGATTTGGCCCTGATTCTTGGTATTGCCGGAATCATGAGCTTTATCTTTCAGAAGATTCGCCAACCAGTTGTGTTGGGTTACATCATCGCTGGTGTAATCGTGGGTCCATATACCCCACCTGCAAAACTGGTAATCGATATTCCGAGTATTCAAACTCTCGCTGAATTAGGCGTGATTTTTCTGATGTTTACACTGGGACTTGAATTCAGTTTCAGAAAACTCCTGAGCGTGGGACTAACTGCGGCCTTAGGTGCCGGCTTCGAAGTACTCTTCTTTCTGTTTGTAGGATTTGGTCTTGGACAATGGTTAGGCTGGTCTTCGATGGACAGTCTTTTCCTAGGTGCGATGCTATCAGTTTCATCAACTACGATCATTATTAAGGCCCTGGAAGAACTCAAATTAAAGAACCATCGATTTGCGAGTTTGATCTTCGGGATTTTAATTGTAGAGGATCTTATTGCGATCCTTCTACTTGTTGGTCTTACAACGGTTGCAACGACTCAAACCTTCTCAGTTGTCGCCCTTCTCTCTGCAGGTCTTAATCTTCTTCTTGTTGTAGGTAGCTGGTTCATCACTGGTTACTTTATTGTTCCTCGCCTTGTTTCCTATATCGGGAAGTCAGGTAATAAAGAAATGCTTACACTGGTGTCCATCGCTCTGTGCTTAGGGTTGGTGGTACTTGCTTCTCACTTAGGTTACTCAACCGCTCTGGGTGCCTTCATCATGGGTTCAATCCTCGCCGAAACTGATATTATCCATGAGATCGAAGAACTCATGGCACCACTTAAAGATCTTTTCGGTGCGATCTTCTTCGTTTCTATCGGAATGCTGATTGATCCCAAGATCATGTGGGAATATAAGGAAACTATCGCTCTCCTATGTCTTGTAACGATCTTTGGTAAGATTTTCTCGACCTCATTCGGTGCTTTGATTTCAGGTCAGTCTTTTAAAAACTCACTTCAAGTCGGTATGGGTCTTGCTCAGATTGGTGAGTTCTCATTCATCATCGCCTCACTTGGGGTGGGTCTAAATGCGATCAGTAACAAGCTTTACCCGATTGGGGTGGCGGTTTCTCTCGTAACAACTTTCACCACTCCATACATGATTAAGTATTCAGGTAAGATTGCTGACACGATTGAAGACAAGCTTCCCTGGAAACTTCGTAATAATCTTAACCGCTATATGGTATGGAGTGAATATCGCAAGACCGGCGGTTCAAAGAACAAAGATATTATTCTGATTATTGCTCGTTGGGCCCTTAACGGGATCATCGTGACTTTCATTTTCAACCTCGGTCTAACCACCATTGCTCCGCTTATTGAATCTAAGTGGTCTGCAGTCATTACCTGGTTTATTACTTTGGCAATCGCCTCGCCGTTTATTTGGGGCATGATTTTCACCTCAAAGAAAAACTATCTACGAATTCGCAAAGAGAAGAACTTCTTCAAGGCCATCATTGTTCTCTCTTTCCCGATTTTAACTGCTGTTTGGATTGGTTATTTAAGTACCAAGTACTTCTCACTTAGATACATTCTACCAGTAACGATTCTACTGATCATCGTTGTATACCTGTCGCTTTATCGAAAACTTGAGTCTTACTACAAGTGGTTTGAACGCACGTTCCTTGAAACATTTGAAGACAAGAAAACTGAAACAAAAACTCATGTACTAACGAACCTTGCTCCTTGGGACTCGCACTTAGTTAACATCGAAGTTCACCCGAACGCCAACTTGGTTAACAAGTCTCTTATGCAGGCACAGCTCAGAAATAAGTACGGTATTAACATCGTTGCCATTCAACGTGGAATGGAAACTATCATTGCTCCTAAGCCCCAGGAGGTTCTCCTTCCTCGGGATACCTTGATTGTATTAGGAACCGATGATCAACTAGATCAGGCCCGTCCTGATCTAGAGATCCCGGTAAATATTGCAAACAGGTTCTCTTCAAGCACTAATTATCGCTTGAAGCATATGAAACTTACTGCCAAATCTCCGGTGGTAGGTCTCACGATCAGACAATCAGGTATTCGTGAGAAATATCACGCTATGGTTGTGGGGATTGAGAGAGAACATGCTCGTATCATTAACCCTGATACTGATTTTGAATTGAAGATCAACGATACACTGTGGATCGTTGGTGAAAATTCAATGCTTGAAACTCTTCTAGGTGATTTTAGCTAGGTAATCTCAAGTTGTTTTAGCTGAGCGGCGACCTTGTCCATTAAATCCATCATGGTAAAAGGCTTCTGAATAAAACCTAGAACTCCTTCTGGATAAGGTTGAGCGAAAGGAACATCACAGAAGCCACTACAAAAAATAAAGTAGGGCGCATCACTTTGACTTTCTCGAATTCTTTTTAAAAGTTCAAGCCCACCGATACGTGGCATGACGAGATCACAAATCACTAAATCAATTTTTTCTTTTTCTAAGATTTCCAGAGCAGCGAGAGCACTTGCTGCTTTGAAGTGACGATATCCATAGTGCTCAAAGTACATGCCCATAACCGATAGCAATTCAGGTTGGTCATCAACGATGAGAATAACTGCGCGCTGTTTGATTTCCATGTTGGGCTTATAACAAGGAATTTCAACAGCAGTCCAATGACTTCTTTTCTAATTTTTCTTAATACTCACCACTTACAACCATTCTTCTTCATATAGCTGAGAATTCTAAAGATCTCATCGACTGAGGCCACAGCGCTACCGGCTTGATAGAGCTTCTTGTCTTCAGCTGAAGGCTCCATGAAAAAATTGTAGCTGGACTTATGGCCCTCTTTGGCCAGGTTTGCCAATCCTTCGAAGACATCTTCCCAGTCAGGCTTTGCTGATCGAGCATTCTTCATGAGGTCTTCGTAAGTTTCATTTTGATTTTGACTCTTAAATTCACATTTCACAGTTCGCTTGATTTTCTCATTCTCATCCGCGAAGTATTCAATCTCCATAACATCTTTGACGGGCTGAACTCTTAAGACTTGCCCATCAACTTTGAATCCCACCAACCCCCAATCCAGCATTGGGAACTCATCTAGGGCCTTTTTGGTTTTTGATTCTTTGATGACCAGATCTTCAGTCATGATAAGATCACCCTCTTTTTGCATGCCTCCACCTTCAATCATAAGACCTTTAATTGCAGGAATTAGGGCAAAATCACCTTTCAATAATTCATCTTCGGACTGGGCCACTTTCTCTGGAACAGGGCCAGTTTTCTTGGCATCCTGACAGCCAATTACAAGCAGCAAGGTAAACAAAAAGAAATATTTCATAGGGTTCTCCTATTCAAAATTATAGGTATTAGGCGGGGTTACCTCAAGAGCGCTCACTCAAGTTTTTTAAAATTTAAGGTATGGACACCCACCTCCCCTAAAATAGGAGGAATGAACATCATTGAAGTTAAAAACCTATCTATGGCATTTGGCGCTAACAAGGTCCTGGAAGACATCTCTTTCAATATTAAGAAAGGTTCGTTCACTGCACTGCTAGGGCAAAATGGATCCGGCAAGTCTACCATCTTGAACCTACTGATGGGGCAATTGAAACTATCTAAGGGTGAATGCGAGCTATTCGGACAAGATATTAAAAAAGATCCTTATGAACTTAAAAATAAGATTGGTCTTGTTACCGAGAAGATCCGCTTTGATTATCCAGAAACCATCCACAAATTCATGGCCGAATACGCCAAGCTCTTTAATCATTTTGATCTAGAGTACTTTTACAAACTAGCTCAAGATGTGAAGCTTGATCTTAGTAAGCAATTTGGTTCCTACTCCAGAGGTCAGAAGATGCAGATTGTCTTGATGTCTGCTCTCGCTCAAAAACCAGAATTACTACTTATTGACGAAGTCACTGCCGTTTTAGATGCCTATACCAGAAACTACTTCATAACATTATTAAGACAATTTACATCTCAAGGCGGGACAGTGATCATCACGACAAACATCGTGACAGAGGTTCAGTTCTATTGCTCAGACGTAATTTTCTTAAACAATAAGAAAATCAAATTCCAAACCGAGCTGGCCCAGATTAAATCTGATTTTAAAAAAATTAGAATCAAAGATGGAACCCATCCGGTGCTTCAGAAGAAAGATTGTATCTGGGCCGGGATTAATAGTGATGGTTCCCAGACATACCTTGTTTCCAAGGAAACTTTTAAATCATTAGATTTGAATGGCATCCATGAAGACAAGCGATCAATTACGCTGGAAGACCTTTATATCTATCACAGTCAGAGTGAAGAGCTATGAAAATACTTCATTTTTTTCTACCGAGAATATTCAAACTGATCCTGATGTATTTTCTGGCAGCAGTCGTTCTTTCATCAGTTCTTGCTTACCTTATGCCAAACTCAAGTTTTCTTCCGATCTTCATCATGTATCTCATATTCCCCATGCTCTCCTCTGTTTCACCCTCTATTACAGTTTCCGGGAATATTCATTGGTTGTTGATGACACCACATAAGAAGAGTCATCTTATCCTGATCAACGCGGCAGTAAATTCTATTAAGACGCTCCTGACTTTGAGTCTCCTTGGTCTGTATACGACAATCGTTTTCTGGAAAGAAGTCAAAGAGACCTGGGATGATTTCTTCATCCCATCGCCATCGGGAATGCCAGAACAATTCCTTCCTTCCGGATTCTTACTCGCGGCCCTTGTATTAGTAGCAGTCTTGATCGTCTTTCACTTTGGTATCTTCTCTTTTGATCAGAATAAACTGCAGGAAGCTCGTCAGTATAAAACGAGCGCAGAACGTAATAAACATTTCGCTTACATTTTTGGCGGATTAATAGGCGGGTCTATACTCATTCACTATACAGGAACTCTCCTGGATGCAGTTTCAGGTTATGTACCTTTTAACGTCCTGGGACCGTTTTTTTTAAGTCTCTTCATCACTATCTCTATCCTTGGGACCCTTGAAACGCTAAAAAGTTATTACTCTAGAAAGAAACTGGCCTTTATTGGGTTAATCATTTTTATGATCACCACGGTCTCGCTTTTTACGGTTTCGTTTCATCATTTAGAAAACTCTGAAGTTGGTCTCTCTACACGAATTTCAGATATGGATAACTCAGGGATCTATGCTAAAAACTACCAAGATGAGATCACCCAAGAGCTGACTCAAGCAAAAGCAACTGTCTTACGCGAAGGTGATATAAATGTATTATTCGCTAAATCAGGACCAACTCTAAAGTTAGTTTATCAGCAGTGGGATCAGGACTGTAAAAGCAAAAGTAACTATAGCTGTCGTCTGGCCTTTTATGCAGAAGCTCTCGCTTCAAAAGATGCAACCCCCACTCGCTTGAGACTTTCATGTCCAAATGATATTGAGAGTTGCTTTTTAGGGTATAGAAAAACGAAGTTTAATAAGGCAGAACAGGTTTACTATCGGGACAATATTCTCAAATATTGTGATGCCCCCTATAATTCCAAACTAGAGTCATGCAAGAAATTTATCAGCAAAACGAATTAATGATCGTTATAGAAGTCCTTCGCCTTCTTAACCAGGTCCTTTAAGAAAGGTCTCATACGCACTCTGACCTCCTTACTCGTGGCCTCTAGTAATTGGGCATTGTCGCCTTGAATATAAATCAATTGCTGAGAACGTTCACACCAGCGAATGCTCTCGGTATCGTTCACACTCATCGTAATATCAGGAATGCCATCACGAAACATCAGGCTAAGTAAGCGAATATCTCTTTGAGCTTCATTGGCCTTTACCGTGAGTTCTTTGTCCTCTCTGATCCTGGCCTTTTTCATATCAAACAGTTCTACCAATTCATTTGATAGAGAATCTGTCATTTCACTGCTCTTCTGTTGTTCTGCCATAAGTTCCTCCTAATAAAACCTTCGAGGATTACTTTTTGCCACAGAGAATTTTTTGAATCATGCTAGGAAAGATATGCCGAAACAAAAAGCTCTGATCAATAGACAGGTGAAGTACTAGAAATTCTCCAATACTCCTAAAAAGTGCAATGAGTATGGATTGTGGAAAATGGGCCTCCACAGTTTCATTCCAATCGTAAAAAACTTTTTTTACTGCCCAGGAATGCTCAGTTTAACTCATTGAAAAGATTTAGGCCGATTGGATTAAAGCCCAAATTATCAATAGGATACATCCATAAACCCGACCCGATTATATTAGTATAGGTTTTGCTGACATATTCCGATACGCCATAGGTAAAGGTAGGAACCTTGATTAAACTTATCGCCGCACTAGTATTCCTGTGCTCGTTTACGAGCTGGTCTCAGACCAGCACCGGTCGACACGCGTGGAAGGTGACTAATAAGTACGGGAAGGTACAACTCCTGACTGGATACCAGGTCTTCTATAATGAGCTGTCTCAAAAAGAAGCGGCCACATACGAAGAATGGAAACTCAGACAAACAACGATGTGGCAGTTTCTTATAAATGAGGCCTGGGCCACTGAAGGCATGAACTGTATTTATGCGGGTTGGCCTTCAAAGCGTGTAAGCAATCTGTGTTCTTCTCCTGGTCGAAATAATCCCGATTATGACAACGGACCTTGCTCATCAAATCAGATGCATTGTCAGCCAATGATGTTCGGTAAGGGTCTTTGTGTACCTACGGGAACTCAACAACAGAGAAGTCTAGCTTTCTCAAACTGTACAAAGAAATTCGCGGCCTCTAAAAAAACCATGGAAGACGTGGTGAATGAAGTGAAGGCCGATAATAAAGAGGCCCAACTCCTCGAGCTCATGGATTTCGCGGACAAGATTTGTACTGAAGGAAAACAGGCCTCAACTCCTATGTGTACTCGCTTGAAGGCAACTGTTGGGAAGCTTCGTCACTTTGATGTGAAACCAAAAGAAGAAAAGAAGCCTGAAACAAAACCTGAAGAAACTAAGCCAGATGAGAAAAAGCCCGAAGAAACAAAACCAGACGAAACAGAAATTGTTGTAAAAACTGAGCCTATTGTTGTGATTGATGGCGAGAAAGTGATTGATGAAGAGCAGAAGAAAGTTCTCATTGAGTCAGTTGAGCTGGTTAATAAAGGTATTGTCGAAATTAAAGAAGAAGTTTCAATCATTGATTGTCCTCCG
The DNA here is from genome assembly GCF_034259205.1 of Peredibacter starrii. Classification (GTDB taxonomy): domain Bacteria; phylum Bdellovibrionota; class Bacteriovoracia; order Bacteriovoracales; family Bacteriovoracaceae; genus Peredibacter; species Peredibacter starrii. The sequence continues at coordinate 3,821,239 of NZ_CP139487.1, forward strand.
GAGACAAAGGGAAAACCTTTTGATCGTGAGGAACCTCGTCCGATTAAACTTGAATATACGACTTCACGTCCAGGTTCAGATAAAGCTTGGGACATGACCTATATGAAAGATCAAAACGAATCTGATCTTCGTCCGACAGGCTTCGTTCTCTCAAACGTGGGCCCGAATAAAATTGCCGGCACTCCGCTTGATCCAGAAGAAAAAGTTATGCGTGAATGGCGTTTCGTGAGTGAGGATAATTCTCAACAAGAGACTTATCTTTGGGTCACAGATGATGCTGGTTCAGGAAGACTTTCTCAACTCATGGAATCAGTAGTGATGCTTATCCCAAGAAGAATGAAACCAGACGTTGCAGTGATCAATGGTGACGTCCATGTGACTCTCGCGACGGGTGAGAAAGTGGTCTTTGATAAAGAAACGAAAGAAGTAAAGGCCGGCGTAATTAAAGAAAGACCAGTGGATTTAAATCCTGATCGCTTTCAGCGTAAGCCAGCCCCTCTTGATTATGCAGGTTCCGGCATCAGCATCCGAGTAGATCGTCGAGGTGAAGACCCTCGCTTGATCAAAGGTAATGCCGTTATTACCCAAAATGGTAAGAAGTGCGAAGTTCCGGCCGGACAACTCTGGGGTGGAGACACATCATTCCGTTACAAGAACGATAACGATCTGGTGAATTTCCTCAACCGTAAGTGCGGAAATAAGTTCAGTATCTAGGATTCAATTTCTCTTCTGTATGATCTAAATGCATTCAACTGATCTATTAAATGCAGGATGATTGGTATCGCCTCATCATTCACGCCAAATTCATTTTTAAGCTCCACAATGAGTTTTATACGTGCCACATCTTCATCATCGAATACACTGTGTTCGCGATCGATGGGATGAAGCCACTCCTCTTCAATGAAGTGCAGAATGATCTCCTGAGAGGTTCCGCACATAACACATACTTCTTCTATGCGACGTCTGAGCTTCATACCGATGTCCTTGGATCGTAAGCAAATTTTTCGGCCAATGGCTTGATCGCCTCGACCAACTCAGGAGATGGATGCTTAGGGACAACTACTTTAAGTGCCACCAGAAGATTTCCACGTGACTCTCCACTGCCCGCACCTTTTCCTTTCACTCTCATTTTCGTACCACTTGAACTTCCAGACGGAACTTTTAACATGACAGTGCCATCCAGAGTTTTGACTGGTACTTCACCACCTACTAATGCCTCAAACAGACTGATTGCGACCTCGGTTTCAATGTCTTTGCCAGAGCGCTTGAAACCTTCTTTGGGTTTTATTTTGATTTCTAAATATAAATCACCCGCAGGAGCATTTCCCATTCCGGGACTACCCTGACCGGTGAAGCGAAGTTTTTTTCCTTCTTCAATTCCTGCAGGGATTTTTACCTGCAACTTTTTTCCATTCGGTAATGTGATAATTCTTTCAGCCCCCAAAGCGGCCTCTTCAAATTCAACTTCAATTTGAAAGAGTTGATCTTCACCCGGAAAACCTCCGCGCGCCTGACCTCTTTGACCGCGCTTTCCTCTTGAACCAAACAATGCTTCAAAAAGATCTTCGTCACCCATATCGTCCTGAAACGAATACGTGTAACGTCCACCATCGCTTCCCTCTTGGGTGTTATAATAAAATGGTCCGCGTCTTTGCTTAAAGGCCTCCTCATATCTCGCTTGTTCATGCTCCTGAGTTTCGCCTCGATCAAACTTTGCTTTTGCTTCAGGAGTTCCGATTAAATCAAAAGCGTGTGAGGCCTCTTTAAATTTTTTTTCAGCTTCTTTGTTTCCTGGATTCAAATCAGGATGATGTTTTTTAGCGAGAGCGCGATAGGCCTTTTTTATTTCATCTTGAGTGGCAGTTTTAGAGACACCCAAGGCCGCATATGGATCAAACATGGGATTTCCTCCACTTGCATTTTCAGATTGCTCAGAGAGCAATGACACGACCTAGATTGTCACAAATTAATCCATATTAACGTCTTAGAGCTGTTTCCCTATCAAAGAATAAGGACTATACTCGACTCATGTATTCTATTCTCCTACTTGTAATCTCAGTTTTTGGTGGATTTCTTGGTGCTCTGTTAGGTCTAGGAGGCGGTGTTATTGTTGTTTCAGCTCTGACACTTTTCTTCGGAGTTGATATTCGTTACGCCATTGCCGCCAGTCTTATTTCCATCATCGCAACTTCCTCTGGGGCCGCTGCAAGTTTCTTGAAAGATCATCTAACGAATTTACGTCTGGCAGTTCTTTTAGAGGTTGGTACTGTTTTCGGAGCGATTGCAGGTTTTTTTATTTCTTCTTACATTCAATCAAAGTGGCTCTTCTTTTTATTTGGTGGCTTCCTTCTCTTCTCGGCCATCTCAATGCTGAAGAAAAAAGGAGATTCTCGAGCTGAAGTGAATCATCCATGGTCAGAGAAATTAAACTTGGGTGGAAAATTTAACAATGAAGTTGGCGAACTTGTTCATTATCATGTAGCAAACGTTCCGCTTGGACTATTTGTTATGTTCTTCGCTGGAATTTTCTCCGCACTACTTGGTATCGGAAGCGGTATCTTCAAAGTGATGGCAATGGATGGAGCGATGAAAATTCCGATGAAAATTTCATCAGCAACTTCTAACTTCATGATTGGTGTGACCGCAACTGCAAGTGCCGGCGCTTATCTCATGAAAGGTGATATTCGTCCGGAAATTGCTTGTCCAGTTTCTCTTGGAATTATTATTGGTTCATTTGTTGGTGCTAGAGTCATGCCGAAAATGCCGGCCGATAAGATCAGAAAAATCTTTGTTGTTGTACTTGTTGCAGTGGCAATTCAGATGGTGATGAAAGGATTTAAAGCATGAACGAAATTGAATCATTAGAACTTAAAATTTCTAAATTTCTTCGTGTCGGTGTTTTAGTTGCCGCTGCCTTCATGTTCGTAGGTTGGATGATGCAATTTAAACTAACGGCGAATCCATTCTTTAACTTCTCTACTTACGATCAGATTCCATTCATGGACATGATTCAACATCATATTATGCGCAAGAATTATGGTGCGCTCATTTCTTATTTCGGTCTCATTGTACTCATTAGTCTTCCACTGATTCGCGTAACACTAACTGGATTTCTATTCTTGAAACAAAAAGAATATGTTCTGGCCGGTGTCGCCTTCTTGGTTTTGTTTGGTCTTATTATCAGCTTTGTTTTCGGATTCGAGCACTAAAGCCCAATCATCATTCGCCAGTTCTTAGGCTTCTCTTTTAGACCGTACTTAAAGTCCGGACGGATTTTTTTAGGATCAACATAGCTTCCAAAGAGTCGGTCCCAAAACGTAAATACGTTTCCGAAATTCTTATTCTGAGTTCCCATCTGTGAATGATGGGGATGATGAAAGTCTGGAGTTACAAACACCCAATGAAGTGGCATCCACTTAGGAAGAGCTAGATTAGAATGAGTGAAGAGGTTTGATACCGCTCCTACCCCAAATCCAATTCCAAGCTCCAGTGGAGTGAATTTGAAAATATAAAACCCTACTAAGACTTGAGGGAACGCATAGATAAATGCATGCATGAAGCTAGTTCTAAAACCCGAGAACCAATAGAGGGCCTCTGCAGAATGATGCCACTGATGAGTTCTCCAGAGAAAACCACCTTTATGCATAAAGCGATGAATCCAATACAGCATGAAATCTGAAATAAGATGGGCACCGATAAGCTTCAAGAAAAAGGGCCATGTCAAAGTTGCTTCTAAAAGACCCAACGTTTTAAATCCAATCGAATCATAAAAAAATGGAACCACAAAACGAGAGAAGTTCACACTTATCGCGAGAAACACAAACGCCAGAATATCAGTTTTCAAATGCGCCTTAGCATCCAGAGTTGCATGCTTTGGTGCCAACCTCTCCATGACAAAAAAGAACAGGGCAAATGCCACAAGGATGATGGTTTCGATGTCTTGGTATTTCAGTGCTTCCATATACCTAAATTCTAGCCGCGACTGAATCCTTGCGAAGTGTGGAAAAACTGTCCCGGTCCCATGTAGGGGCATTCTTTGATAAACTGATAAGGACAGGAGGAAAGCATGAGGCTTTCAGGACTTCTTTGTTTAATCATTTTAGCTGGTTGCGCTCAAAAAGCCGTAAAGACCCCGGCCGCACCTGCACCCTCTCCTTACGCTTCGGCCTCGATGGCCAAAGGAAAAATCACTGCCTCCGCTGTTAAAACCATCACTGACCAAGATATTTGCATCGTCATCACTCTCCACTCCAAGGGAACTCGATCTGAAGCAGTTCAGCCTTTTAACTGGATGGCGGCAGTAGTGGACCAAAAATCTCAGTATCATCTATTAACCATCAATCAACGTGACCCGGCCTCTGTTCCAGTTGGAAAAAAGAGAACCTGGAGTCACACTCTTCGAACCTGTGCATCTCGCGCGCGCATGCAAGATGTGAAAAGATTAGTTTTGACTCCTAAGGAGCTCCCCTTTAAAAATGAGGAAGAACTTCAACTAAATTGGAACTAATGGAAGAACGCGCATCAACTCACTCAATCCCACTAGGTTATTTACTTTGGATTTTCGGTTTCACAGGATCTCATCGTTTCTATTACGGCAAGACTTGGACTGGAATTTTATACTACTGTACATTTGGTTTACTGGGCGTAGGTTGGATCATCGATTTCTTTCTCATTCCAGGTATGGAGCGTGAATCTAATCGCAAATTCGCACCCGGACGCTATGACTACAGTGTGGCATGGCTACTTCTCACCTTCTTAGGGATTTTCGGTGTTCACCGGTTTTACCTTGGAAAATGGGTCTCAGGAATTATCTGGCTCTGTACAGGTGGACTCTTGGGAGTTGGCTGGGTCTATGATTTTATCAACATGAACGAAATAGTTAACGAACAAAATTTACTGAAATAAAAAAGGGCCCGTTTATTTCGGGCCCTTCTTATTTTAAGCATTCTTTGCTTTCTTACGATTACTCCAGATAGACAGAAGTACCGAACCAAGAAGTACCGTGAAAATCACGGCCATGGTTACGGCCACTGGCATATGGAACCAGTGGATGATGAGCATCTTCGCTCCAATGAACATCAGGATAAGGGCAAGACCATACTTTAAGTAATGGAACATGTCCGCAAAGCCTTTCAAAGCAAAGTATAGAGAACGAAGTCCCAGGATCGCAAATACGTTAGACGTAAACACCAGGAACGGATCATTCGTAATACCAATAATTGCCGGGATTGAATCAATCGCGAACACTAGATCCGAAAACTCTACGAAGATCAATGTAATGAAAAGCGGAGTAATCATCCAAGCTCCGTTGAGCTTCACGAAGAACTTATCATCATGGAAGTGTGGAGTCGTCGGGAAGATTTTCTTCGTCCAGTTAATCACCCAGCTCTTCTCAAGATCATGATCGTCGGCATGAGGCATAAGCATCTTGATTCCAGAGTAAACCAGGAACGCACCGAAGATGTAGATGACCCATTCGAACTTGGTAAGGATCGCAATACCCGCCCAAATAAAGAAGGCGCGCATAATAAGAGCACCTAAGATACCGTAGAATAGGACCTTATGTTGGTACTGATTCGGAATTTTAAAGAATCCGAAGATCAACAAGAACACAAAGAGGTTGTCCACGGACAGAGACTTCTCAATGACGTAACCGGTGAGGAACAACATAAAATCTTCCTGGCCACGCCAGTAAAGAATGATGACCGCAAAGGCCAGCGCGAGTGCAATCCAGACACCTGACCAGATGATGGATTCTTTAAACCCGACAGTGTGGGACTTCTTGTGGAAGACCCCTAGATCCAGGAGAAGCACGAGTAGAATAAAGATAACAAATCCTACCCAGACAGCGAGAGACGTTTCATGATACATAATTTTTCCTCAAACGATTTGTTACTCTATATTCTATTAAGCAGCCAAATAAATTGGACATAAAAATGTGCTGCAGCATCAGTTTCAAAGGCCAGCAGACAACATACAACAGCTTGCTTTCAGCGCAAATTCACTTATTATGAAGGTGTTATTAACCTTGGATTAAGAATGAGTGCTCGTCTTGTCAGTGCCTTAGAGGAAGTTCGCGATTTACCCCAGATAACTTTGGGCAAAATCGTTGAACACGTTGAAGGTGAAGCACTTCTGATCCTCTGCTTAGTGGCAATCCTTCCCTTCATGCAGCCCATCCCGATTCCAGGTCTTTCAAGTGTTCTGGGGCTGATTGTTCTTCTTCAAGGAATCGGACTCATGTTTTGGAGCAGGCCTCTTTTGACTAAGAAGTTAAGAGAAGTGAACATCACTCACGAGAAGTTTGAGATGATCTATAAGGCGGCGGTAAAGTTTAGCCGTTTTACTTCAAAGATCTCCGCCTACAAACATCCTATTACGAATACTCGAGTGAGCCACATTATCTGTGGTCTGGCGATCACACTTTCGGCCGCCTTTCTTTCTTTGCCATTACCGATTCCCTTCTCGAATCTCATTCCGGCATTAAGCATTTTTATGATCTGTGTGGGACTTTTGGAGGAAGATATTATTCTGATTCTGATCGGCCACGGCATCACCATCACGGTTATGTGGATGGCGATGCTTTCGTATGCCTTACTTAAAGAACAAATTCAAAACTGGCTTTAGTGAGCGTCATCTAGTGAGCAACCTGTGTTGCCGCTAAGAGAGATTGTCTCTTCTTTGATTTCGATTGGCTTCTTCGCCTTATCATCGCAATCTTCTTCTTTCTTTTGAGACTTAGCTGTTTCTTTTTTTGCAGCTTCCATTTCTTTTTGAACAGGTGCCGCTCTCTTCGTAGCAGTTGGGGCAGCATAAACAGCAGATGAAGCGACAAGAGCTAGAACGATAAAGAATTTCATGATTACTCCTTACTATAATTTACGGCCTTGAAGCTCATAAAGGCCCGGTACCAGGTACGAGGGAGCATTCCAAGGATACGAACAATGGTTGCGAAGAAAAATGGAAATGCATAGACCATTTTCTTTTTCTCAATGGCATGTGCGATTTTTTCAGCGGCCTTTGGCGCTGACATAATAAACGGCATTTTGTGGTGATTTGATTGAGTAAGTGGTGTGTCCACAAAACCCGGACAGATCGAGGTTACATTGATGCCGAACTGACGAAGATCCAGATGCAGAGACTCGCAATACTTCTGAACTGCTGCCTTTGTAGCACTGTAAGCGGAAACACCAGGAAGACCGTTGTAACCGGCGATGGAAGAGATCGCCACCAGCTGGCCTTTGCTTCTTGGGACCATTACGTCCAGAGCGGCTTCAAAGGCATACATAACACCCAGAAAGTTCACATGGACCATTTTATAGCTCCAATCGAAATCCGGGATTTTAGTCTTAAATTTATAGCCGATTCCGGCATTGGCGATGAGGAGATCCAGGCCAATAGACTTAGAAAAGTCCGCAATGGCGGCCTTTAATTCAGCTCGATTAGCGACGTCCACCTGATAAAAGGCGATTTGGTCCTTCTCAGTCTGAAAGTTATCATCGAATTTTGTTTTATCTCGACCGCAAACCCCGACTTTCCAGCCCTTTTTGGCGTAAAGTTTGGCGAGCTCCATGCCCATTCCGGTGGTTCCGCCGGTGATGAAAACAGCTTTCATTTAAAATCCTTTTTAAGTCTCAAAATTCTAGCACGATTTGGGATTCCCAACTACGATGCCGCACCTCAAAAAAAGATTTTTTGAGTATTTATCCTTGACGAGAACACGCCGGGTCTTTATATTTGTTGAACATTCTGGGGGAGTAGTTAAGTTGGTTATAACGTCTGCCTGTCACGCAGAAGGCCGCGGGTTCGAGTCCCGTCTCTCCCGCCATCTTTATTTCAGAATTAAATCAAAGGTCATCGAAAGATGACCTTTTTTTTTGCCTACGAATTTCTTTTACTTAAGTTGAACTCTTACCCCAAGCTAGCATAAAAAGACTCAAAAACTATCCTTGAGGAATATATATGAGAACGCTTTTGGTTTCTGCACTTTTACTCATCTCTTCGACAACATTTGCCAAGGGCAGATGCCTGGATGACTTTAGAGAAATGGAAGACCTTTCCCAGGTAATGATTAATCAGAACATCCCTAAAACATTGCGGGAACTATCTCTCATCAGCTCATTACATCAGTTGAATCAGAATTTTAAGAAGGCCTATGATGCAGTTGATATGAAACAGAAGATCAACCTTCTACATCAATGGAGAAATGAGACTCTGAATTACAAATCTCAGACCTTAAATACTTGGATCGAATTTCAAAGAGAATCCAATTACATTGGTCACGTGGCCAGTAATGTTTTTTTCTGCCTTGATGATAATCACGCTGGAGTTTGTAAAACAGCAGTCGAGGATGTTTCCGTTCAACAAACCAAAATAAACAAACAATATTTCGAATTAATGAGAGGCATTCTCGGTGCGTATGATTCTCTTGATAACTTCTTTCAGAGGGCAATTGAAACTTTATCCAAGGGTGAAGAGGTCAATGAGTCAGAATTTTTGAATTCATTAAAAAAAATTGAAGATATGGGCAATTTGCATTCTTCTTATTGGAATGCACGTCCAAGCCTCTCTACGCAATTAACGAATGCCGTAACTGGTGCAAAAAGTTGCCTGACAGAAAACTAAATTATAATAAGGGCCATCGAATGGTGGCCCTTATTATAATTTTTCTTAATCGCAAATTTACAATATCTAATCTTAAGAGCTCGGAAGTTTTTTCCTATATCTAATTCGCCTCTAATACTCTTTAAAATGAAATTTTCATTCATTCCTAAATTTAAATTTAGGAATATCAAATATCAAGCTTCAGAAAACGCCACACTTGCCCACTTCAATTATTCAGACAAAATATAAGAAATAAATTGAATGAGGTTTTAATGTCTCTGAAGTTAATAATGATCCCATTGATGGCCCTCTTTCTGCTAATAAGTTGTAACAAAAAAGACGATGATGATGGAATGTCATGCTCCTTTTATGAAGAACACTTTGGTGGAATTTATTCAGCAACTTTTGTACCTGGCGAGAAGGCCGCTCAGCGTTTCAAGCTTACAAGGAGTACAGCTCTCACCAAAATTACTCTTGAAATGGATTTACTTACTTCTCAAAGCATAACAATGTCTGTTCACCAGGGAGGAAATGGAAGTCCTACAGGATCAACAAGGGTTGCCCAATCTACAATCGTTTCCAGTTCAGTCAGTAATACAGGAAAAGTAAGTTTTAACTTTAATGGAAGCAGACTTTCATCTGGCACCGACTATTATTTAATCCTTGAGAGCACTGGGGGAAATTTTGAAATGACGATGCAGTATCGATCTTTCTTCGACATTTATGGTGAAGTCTGGGAATACAGTTCTTCAACTTGGAATGATGACCCCGATTATGACTTCTCATTCTCGATGAATGGAGGTTGTTGATTAGGAATATAATCTTTCAAACGAAAGCTTGTCCCAATACCCTCTCTGCAGTTTAATCTTCCCATCGAGGATGTGAAAGAACCCACATCCTCTGAACCCCTTCGGATCCTTCCATTCTAGAATCGCCCACTCTCCATCTGAAAAAATATTCTCCACAATACAAACCATCTCAGCAGAACCAAACTCTCTTAAAAACATCTGACGAATATTTTCTTTACCCTCAACGGGAGTCAGTGCCACTTGATGATTGATAGCGTCTTGGTGATAAAGCTCAGCGATACCATTCGCATCGGCCTTATTGAAAAGTTCTAACCACTTTAAAAGTACTTCTTTTGGAGTCTGCATTATTCACCTCGTCGCTTCTTTACATCAGAAGTCACAACTGATTTATTTACCCTATGAAAAACGCCATCGCCTTCCTAAAAAAACTTAAAAAGAACAACAAGACTGAATGGATGCATGCTCACAAGGATGAATATCTTGTGGCCAAGAAAGAGTTTGAATTTCTGGTTCAGGAAATTATCGCACGCATCAGTGAATGGGACTCGCGCCTTCCCTTCCTAGAGCCCAAAAACTGCACTTTCAGAATTAATCGCGACATCCGTTTCAGCGACGATAAGCGACCTTATAAGACCCATATGGGTGCTTACTTCTCATACGGTGGTAAAAAGAGTGATCTTCCTGGCTACTACCTTCACGTAGCACCAGAAGAGGTTTTCGTAGCTGGCGGTGTATGGATGCCTGAGGCCCCAAGCCTTTTAAAGCTTCGACGTCATATTATGAATTCAGGTGATGATTTAGAGGCCATATTGAAGGATAAGGCCTTTAAAAAGACCTTCGGATCTCTAGGCATGGACAGTGCTCTTACTCGTCCGCCTAAGGGCTTTTCAGCGGACACTCCTCATATCGATCTAATTAAGCTTAAAAGCTTTGTGGTGACGAAGAAGCTAGATGTAAGTGATGTGATGAAACCGGGATTTGGAAAGCTGGTAGATAAGAATTTTAAATTGATGAAGCCATTGAACGATTTCTTGTACGAGGGATCAGTATAGGGGCCCTATGCGGCCCACATTCTACGATTCATCTAAGTATTTTTTGAAACCCAAAAAAGCTATTAAGGCCAGTGCAGTCGTTCCTACGGCGGCATACATATTACCCGTTAAATTTCCCGCTGTAGCAATTCCAAAAGCGGCAAACGCAGAATAAGTTCCAATCGCCGCGGAACCATCTGCTGAAGCTAAATTCATAGCTGCTACTTTTGTCTTTGTTACTTTATTCGACATACGTACCTCCATGGGAAGTCCTAAGAGTAAGTCCAAAAGAAGGATTTATTTCAAAAGAAATAACAAAAAGAGACAATTCAATAGGATACAGTTTTTTGTTTAGAAAACAGATACTTCCATAAGTATTGGAAGTTAGAAAAGAGCCACATATCAGTGGCTCTATAAGACTCTTCCGAAGATCATGAACCCCAAGGCCAGGGTCTCGTTACGAATGTTTCTTTCATCCATTGCTCGAAGATAAGGCATGAAAGTCCAGTGATGAATGGGACTAACACCTACTCCTGCGGTGATGTAAGAGTGATAGCGCTTAAAGAAATTGGCATCACGATGTTTAGCATTCGAACTATCATGGGGGGTTAAGTGCTGCATATCGATTTCATAACCAATCTGAGAACTCCAACGGTCTGTAAAACTATAGCTCATGATCGAGCGCAGATTGAAACGATAGCGTTCGATAGTCGATTCAGGTTTGAAGTCATAATAAGTAAAACTCGACCAATGAAGAAGGCGCCAATTATCAGAGAGCGCCCAGTTTAACCAGTTCGTGAAAACATAAAAATGATCGACCTTCTCATTGTCTCTTGTCTTCACACTCCAGGCCTGACGGTAGGTCGTCGAGATGCCATAATCCAGAGACTGGTTCTTCACAATCGTTCGATAAAAACCAAGATCCCAATCATCCATCATCATTGTGTGATGATCTTGCTCAGGTCTTAGATCTCCAGGATCACCCATTGCCGTCACAAATCTTGGAACAATGAAGAGATCATTTTGTCCCACGAGATTAATACGAGAGTTAAAAGAGTGATACATTGCCACTGGCTCTCGGTTCTTCGTTCCTTGATCTGAGATTTCATTGTCGTCCCACTTCTTTATCGAGGGACCTGTTGCAAAGTTCATGTAACCGATTTTCATTCGAGAACGAAGTCTTTCCCATGAAGGAAAATTGAAATCAATTGTGGAAGTCGATTGTGCCCAAAGATTTGTGGTCACAAAAAAGAGAAGTAAAAAAAATTTCATGTGAGAGTTTCCCGCTGTAGGTTTCCCCCTTCTATCGAGGAAAAATAATTTCAGAAACATTTTTTTTTACGAATGAAACTTTCACATGAAAACTTAACGAGAGTGGAATGTTTGTGAAAAAAACTTAATTGCAGGATTAAAATAAAACCATACAAACTCTTCTCCCCATCACTGCTCTATACTTTTCCGGAATTCCCTTGTCCTTAGAACTCTAAATTTCTCTTAAGTCTTACAGGGCCTATTTCAGTCTTTCTACTGAAGAGTGTCCCTCTAATTTTTAAGTTTTTCTTAGCAACTTCCCAACTTCTGCCCGATTTTGAACTCCTTAAGGATTTCTTTAGGTGGTTTTAAAAAACTTACACACCACCTTCCATCAAAAAAAACGCTATAATCCTGCGCATGAATCCCAGAGATTTAGAACTTCGAAACTTACTTCGTAAGGAAGTAACTTATAAATGTACGCAAAGTTCGACTGCATTTGCCGTCTGGGCGATCTTTATTTTCTTCTACTGCTTTGGCTGCACTAAATATGAACTGATCATCAAGCTTTCGATGATTGTTGTCTTCACTGTCTCAATTCTGCGTTTAATGCTGGCCAAGAAAATTAATAAAATTGGCCATGTGAGCGCTCAACACTGGCGCTACATGATCTTCTACGTTTGGATGAATGCACTCGGATGGTCTTTGGCCTTCAACTTCGCCTCATACGAATTGAAACTAAGTGGAATTCATTTTATTGCTGCAACCACGATGCTTGCCGGTTTTGTGGCGGCATCACTGGTAAGTCTTGCCTACGACGCTCTTTTATTTTTACCATTTCAGGGCATTTTATTACTTCCTCAATTGGGAGTAATCGCGGTGCTTTATTATAGTGGCAAACAGGTCGATGCACTTCCCTTGATTCCAATCTACATCATGTACTTCTTGTACCAATTGAGACAATTTAAAGACTACAATTCCCACATAAAGCAAAGACTGAACTACCAACTAGATCTTGAGCACTCTAACCAAGAGTTACAAAGAAGCCAGGATGCGCTTATTTCTCAGACCACAAAACTAGTTCATACTTCTCGACTTGCGGCGCTGGGTGAAATGTCAGCAGGTATTGCCCACGAAGTGAATAATCCTCTCGCGATTATTTCCGGCAGCATTCAGCAGATTGAAAAATTAGTATCACGTGGAAAATTTGATCCTGAAACCATTCTAAGGCTTTCGGCCAAGTCACAAACGTCGATTGATCGCGTGACTAAAATTATTAAAGGTCTAAGACACTTTTCTCAGCAATCAGATTCATTACCTAAAGTTGTGACTCCGATTCAAGATATCATTCACGATACAACCAGCTTTTGCAGTGAAATGCTAAGGGCCCGTTATATCAAGCTTCTCATTGATCCTATTCCAGACGTGGAGATTGAGTGCCATCCGATTCAAATTTCCCAGGTTCTTATTAATCTCATTAAGAACGCTGAGGACGCCTTAGAATCAGAGATTAATCCTGAAGAAAGATGGGTCAGAATTTCGTTCAGACAGGCCAATGAAGTCATCTTTATTCAGGTAAGTAATGGAGGTGCGGCCATTACGAAAGAAGTGGAATCTAAACTTTTCCAGCCGTTCTTCACTACGAAGGCCATTGGGAAAGGAACTGGTCTTGGTCTAAGTATTTCACATGGTCTTATGAGAGAGCATGGTGGAGATCTGGTCTTTGATTCACTAGCAGATAAAACGACATTTATTCTTCAGATACCTAGTTCAACTCACTAAGGCAGCCAGCAAACGCATTTTTATCCTGAAGTAATTCTCTTTGCTCACGCGACTTCTTAACATCTCCGCGTTTTTCATAACATTGAGTCACTTTATTCAACTGATTAATCTCAGTGCTAAGATCGGGACAACGAAATCGTTCTGGCACTGAAGCTCCATGAAGCTTCTCAAAACATTTTTGGTACATGGATGCAGATCCTATAAATCCAGGTCCCGCAGGCATGCAGGACAAAGTCGGGATCACAATTCCATCAATCACAAAATAGATGAGTCTAGATCTAGAGAGAGCAATCGTTGCCGTTGTATCCGAAGCGGTCAGACCAAACTCGGTTACTTTATGAGTTTTGAAGTTCGGTAAACTTCTGGCCGCCTCTTCACACTTACCTTGAGAAAGTAATGATTGAAACCTGGCCTCACTATGATGAGCGCAGGAACTTATCAGGATAAAGAGTAAATATATGTTTAAGGCCTTAGTCATAACAGGAATTGTTTCACACAAAATCAGCACATGAAAGTGCTATACTTTTTAATTTGTGGCGACTTCTCCCCTCATCATAAACAAGACGGCGGATTTCAAGTCAGATTCTTTACAGTTCACACAACGCCCTTTCTTCGGCATGGCATTCTTTCCTCTCACCGCACTCTTAACCAATACTTCGAGAGTTTTATTATTGGCGAGCCTTTCACCCCAGTCCTTACGGTCTCCAAACTTGGGCGACGAAACCATGATATTTGAAGGGGCATGGCAGGCCATACAATATTGCTTATAGACCTTCTCACCTTTGGTGAATACATCAGCAGGTTGAGAATCGATGAGATGGTTAATTTCGGTGGCCCCCGCAGAGGCCACGATTAAAAACATAAGAATCAAAGTTAAGAGTTTCATATTAGTCCTGGTATCCACCGAAGTAGTTTACTGGTGACCATTCAGGAATGGCACGCAGAACTTTAGGGCCGAAAGACTTGTAGTCACCTGAACCATGAACAATCTTCCCTTCAGTCACAGTCATTACAGACTGAATGTTTTTGATTCTTTCTTCAGGGATCTGGAAATAATCTTCCGAAAGAACCGCGAAATCTGCCACTTCTCCAACACTGATATCACCTTTAACCATTTCTTCTCTCGAAAACCAGGCCGCACCTTTAGTCATTAGATACAGTGCCTTTTCACGAGGAAGACCTTCCATATGCTTAAGTCCGCCCACTGTTTTACCACTTACTTTCCAGTACATCGAAACCCATGGATTAAAAGAAGAAACTCGAGTTGCATCAGTACCAGATCCAAGTGGGATACCTAAATCGAGAATGTCCTTAATCGGCGGAGCTTTTTTCGCCTTTTCAGCACCGTAACGATTAATAAAGTCTTCACCCTGAAATGCCATGCGGTTCTGGATTGAAATACCACCACCAAGGGCCTTGATACGCTTTAAGTTTTTCATTGAAATTGTTTCTGCGTGATCAATAATAAATCTTTCAGGAAACGGTCCACCCTCTCTCTTTAGCTCCTCAACGACATTCAGTACGCGATTGATGGATTCGTCGTATGTAGCATGAATACGGAACATCCAATGATTGGCGAAGAGAAGTTTCAAGATGGGCTTCAATTCACTTTCCATATTGGCCGGTAGATCAGGACGTGCTTCAAGGAAATTTTCAAAATCAGCTGCCGCATTAGTTAAGTTTTCACCACCGCCTACTAAATGATAAGGAACTATGTGAGAAAGTTCATGCTTACTCGCAGGCGAGATCATCTTAGTCCAGCGTTCAAAGTCCTGAAGTTCTTTTCCTGGAGTCGGAGCAAACAGGAAGTACGGAAGTTGAACCGGAAGGGCCTTCTCATCGTAAAGCTCTTTAGCAATACGGTGATCCTCCGGGAAGTAGAACCCACCGCCGCCGGCATCAATTGCAGTCGTAAGACCAAAACGACTTAGCTCTCTAAAGAAAAGAATTGTTGAATTTCTTTCTTCTTCACGATTTTTAAGTTTAGGGGCCGCCACTAGAGTCTTATAAAGAATGAACGCACTTGGTTTTGCCAGTAAAAGTCCAGTCGGTTGACCATTCTTATCCAACTCAACCTGGCCACCCGGAAACTTAGTTTTCTTATCGTATCCAAGTGTTTTGAGTCCCACTTTATTTAAGAATCCTCTTGAGTAAAGATACATCACATACAGTGGTTTATCTCCTGCGGCCTCATTCAACTCAGCAAGAGTCGGCATACGCTTCTCTTCGAATTGGTGAGGAGACCATCCACCGACAACACGCACCCATTCACCTTTAGGAGTACGCTTGGCCTGTTCACGAATCATCTGAAGACCTTGCTTCAATGACTTTACGCCATCCCAGCGAAGCTCAAGATTGTAGTTCAAACCAGCTCGGATTGGGTGCATGTGGGTGTCGATGAGACCAGGAATAACGGTCTTCCCTTTTGCATCGATGATCTTTGTATTTTGTCCTTGGAGTTCTAGTACTTCTACATTGGTACCAATTTTATAAAAACGGCCGTCTTTAACAGCGAAGGCCTGATTGAATCCATGTTTATGAGAGAAAACTTTCGCATTTTTAATAATGATGTCTGCTTGTTTTTGGTCGCGATCCTGATGCGTGCAGGCGCCTACCGTCATAAGTCCAAGTGTTAATCCAACTAATAGCTTTTTCATATGTGTCCCGGAAAAAAAATGGACCGGCGAACCGGTCCATTTAATGATTTTGTTAGTATTATTTGCCTTCTTTAGCACCGAACATTTCTTTAGCATAGATCACACCAAGACCGTAACCGCCAGCGTGTTCTTTAACAACACCCATTACGTCGTTGTAAGATTCGCCACGTGCCCAGTCTCTTTGCATTTCAAGAAGGTACTGGATCCAAGTGATTGGGTGAGCACCTGCTTGAACCATACGTTGAACAGCATATTCATGAGCTGGAGTTGATACCCCACCAGAAGCATCTACTACGAAGTAAACATCGTAACCTTCATTGATGGCCGACATAACTGGCATCACACCACACACTTCAGTCCAAAGGGCCGCGATCACCACTTTCTTACGACCTGTTTTCTTAACAGCGTCAGTTACACGATCATCTTCCCAAGTATTCATGGTTGTACGATCGATGGGTTTCTGGTCCGGGAAAACCGCTTGAAGCTCCGGGAAGATCGGTCCTGAGAAAGACTTCTCCGCTACCGTAGTCAGGATTGTTGGAACCTTGAAAACCTTTGCCGACTTTGCCAGACCCGTTACATTATTACGAAGTTCAGCGATATCGATTGAGCGAGTCGCAAATGCCATTTGAGGCTGGTGATCAATAAGGATCAAAGTGTGGTTTTTTGGAGTTAAAAGGCCCGGAGCTGGTTTACCAGCGAAAGCGGCCGAAGAAGCACCAAGAGTTAAAACTGCAGCGAAAACTAGATTCATAAATTTCATATAAGCACCCTCCTAAAGGCGTTGTTTGTTTGATGAAACCAGTATCGTTGAAACCTACAAAAATAATTAGACGGGATTATCTGGAAACATTATGCAATATATTGCATAATCAGATTTATGAATTTAGACGGCATTGATGTATTCGTAAAAGTTATCCAGACTGGCAGTTTCACTGCCGCGGCCAAGGCCCTCAGAATGCCTACTACAACGGTGAGCAGTAAGGTGGCCTATCTCGAGAGTAGACTGGGAGTGACTCTTATTCAGAGAACTACCAGAAAGCTTCAGCTCACCCAGGCGGGAACCATCTTTTTTAAGAGATGTGTTATTGCCCTGGAAGAAATTGAAGCGGGCGAGAACGAGCTTTCTATCGGTAAAACCGAACCTGAGGGAACGCTTAAAATATCTACGGTGGCCGAACTGGGGCATACCATTCTCCCCGATCTCATTCGAGGTTATTTACAGCAATATCCAAAAATGAATATCGAGCTCATTCTTACTCCGAGGGTAGTAGATCTTGTCGGCGAGGGGATTGATCTGGCCATCCGTTATGGCCAGCTGAAAGACTCCAGCCTCAGGGCCAAAAAGATTGTGGACGTGGATTTTTCTTTATGGGCCAGTCCTGAGTATATTAAGAAACACGGTATGCCTAAAAACGGAAGAGATCTCAAAAAGCATACCATCATTCGTTTCACGGCCTGGTCCCCTACTCTTAGATTTTCTCATGATAAGGAAGTTATCGAAGTCGCGACCTCAGCAAAGATTGTCGTAGATGATCTTTCCACGGTGAAAGAATTCGCGGTGGGTGGAGATGGGATTGGCATCATTCCTTCTTTTATGGGTAAACGTGAGGCCAAGCATAAGCACTTAGTTCAAGTGGCATCCGGACTTAGCTGGGGAACAGTTCCACTCTCTTTCGTGTATCCGCCTCAGAGATTCGTCTCGCTAAAGGTGCAATCCTTCATGAACTGGGTAGAAAAAAATAAATCAAAGGTTTTTAATTAAGGAGATTTGAGATCTCGGATTCTTTCGAAAAGATGCGGAGGCAGAAGATTCACAATGAGATCAGCTGAAGTCCGAACCACTCCATCTGTCTCGTATTTATTTTTTAACTCTTCAAAGGCCATTCCCATTGCATCGAGTTCATCAGAATTAAAAAGCAGATGAGCATCTTTAAAAATGACATCTTCTTCGTTATCAATGTGTCCTACAATTTTGGATTGTAAAAGCTCGGCCGTCTCTTTCCACTCCAGATCTGTGTCTTCTTTGACTTGTAATGCCCGAAGATAGGCATCAATCTCAGCATGCTCATGATAGGACTCAATGACTTCTGAGGTGTCCGATTTCAAAGCACGAATTGAATTATAGAGAATCACCTCTTCAGAACGCGAATGAGGAAGGATTAAGTGCTCTAATTGTTCTAATAAAACAAATCGATAATCATCTGCCGGATCTAAGGCGACCAATTCTTCTAACAACTCGCGAATAATGGTGTGATCAATTCTGATCGATCCCAGAATACTCATGATTTTATGGTCCCTCTTTGTGAAACAATTGTCCCGAAAAACAAACTCAACCCCTTAAAACTGTTAGGTTTTAACATTGTAATTTTAAATACTTATTGATTTTAAAATTAAATTGTATACAATTTAATTACGTTCAACACATAAACCTGAACGCTTTTAAAGGAATGATATGAAAACTTTGTATACTGCATCTGTAACTGTTGTTGGTGGTCGTAATGGTGAAGTGAAATCAAGTGACGGCATTTTAAATTTCCCAGTTCGTATGCCAAAAGAACTTGGTGGTAATGGCGGTGCTACTAACCCTGAACAACTATTTGCTGCTGGCTACGCTGCTTGTTTTGATGGCGCTCTTAATCTAGTGGCCCGTAACCAGAAAATTGCAGTTGGTCAGACTTCAATTACTGCTCACGTAAGCATTGGCCCAAATGATAAGGGTGGATTTCAACTTGCTGCTAAACTTCAGGTAAAAATCCCTGGCGTTGAAAGAAATGTTGGTGAACAATTACTGAAGGCCGCGCACGAAGTTTGTCCTTACTCGAATGCGACACGCGGTAACATTGACGTAGAATTGGAACTTTTACCTGCTTAATATATGAAGAAAAAAGAGTTGCCCCAACTTAAACTAAGTAATCAGTTATGCTTTTCCCTCTACTCGCTGGGACTGTCAGTAACTCGCCTTTATCGGCCACACTTAGAAAAGTTGGGGTTAACTTATCCACAATATATCGCCATGTTGGTCCTTTGGGAGAAAGACCCAATTACAGTGAATGAGATCGGTGAAGAACTGAATCTTGATTCTGGAACCCTTAGCCCTCTCCTGAAAAAGCTTGAGTCGTTAGAAGTTATCAGTCGTGAAAGAGATCCCGAGGACGAGCGCAGAGTCATCGTTAAGCTCACTAAGAAAGGAAAGGATCTGAGAAACAAAGCAGAAGAGATCCCTTTTAACATTATGTGCGGGATGGGACTTGATGTGGATAAACTCACGAAGCTGCGTGAAGAGCTTCAGGATTTAAATAAGGCCGTAAAAAAGAGCCTTACTTAGCGCGACATGCACAAAACTGATTTGCTTCTTAGAATATTTTAAGAGGTAAATCATATGAAAAAAATCATCACCCTTCTTTCTCTCACATTATCATTTGCTGCATTTTCTCAAGATGTTCCTTCGACTCCACCAAATGCTTGCTACTCAGGCTGTACTGAAACTCAGCAACGTCTTCTTACTGATTTTGAAACTGTCGGCGTTCTTCCAGATCAGGCCCCTGCTGTTTACAGTGGAGTGTGTAATCATCTTGGAATGTACTCTCCGGACGTAGACCATTACTCGGTGGTTCTTCTTGATCAGCATCAAGGGAAATGGACCTTTGGAAGTATCTTTTCTTTCTTTGCCGAGGAAGATGATTTCAAAAATTGGGACCTGGAAAAGGCGCGTGCTGAAATTTCTCCCTACTGGAAAGAACACAGCACACTTATTGTTGAAGACAACACCGCCAGGGCAGTTGTGAGATATCCAAGTGGCGCTCCTGCCTACATTTACTGGATGAGACAGCATCCAGTGACAAAAGAGCTCCTCTACATCACATACGCTGGGCAGGTGATGATTTCTTTCTGTCGACTTCAGCAGCACTAATACTTGGTCTTGCCGTCGATTTAAGAATCGGCGGCATACGCCAATTCTTAATCTCTTCTGGCTTGGGCCAATATAATCTCGCCGTAATTGAAAAATCTCCTGCAGGAATGGGCAGCCAATTTGATTCCATGTTTTTTCCAGGCGAAATGTTCTGGATATAAATATCAAGCGAGCCATCTCGATTATATTTCAAATTACTTCTATTACCGATGGCATAACGGTTTAAGGCGTTCTTCACCACGTAACCATCTTTTCCATAGACCGTCAGAGACCAGAAGGCCTTCACTGGTGGAAGTTCATTCTTATCAAAATGAAGGACATATCGATTACTACCGTTCAATGGATCACCATGACCATCAATCAATGCCGTCGGATAGACAATATCGAGATCCAGACTTGCTCCAAGACCAGCATAGGCGACCAGAGCGCGTTTAGCGTAATCTGTATCATAACTTCCAAGATTTTTGAGCATGACCCATCCATCTTTCGGGAAGGCCACGGCCTGAATTTCTTTCTCGAATTTCTCTCTTACTGCTCCTGGTATTTCTTCATATTTTCGAAGCTCTCTTGGATTCACCACTTGGGTCGTGAATTTTACTCCAGGAGCAATTCCGTATTTAGCAAATCTCTCAATCGCCGGAGCATCTGCCATTGGAGGTGGATTCTCCAACATGAGTTTATTGAGACGATTAAAATATTCTTCTGTCGACATTTTAAAGACCTGTTCCACGGGAGAATCTTTAGAGGTCAGTCTTTTATCAACTTTACCAGCAGGAGCATGATAGGTTTTCCCATAGGCACTTAAAGGATAAAGCTTCATACCTTTTTGAATCTTTGCAACCACCGTCTGGGCATCTTTTTTCCCTCTCGCCTCGGTTCTTCCTACAATCCAGGCCATATTGGTTGGTGACTTAATGACCTTAACTTCGATGGGAAGATCACCACTCCAGTTGGGGCCAACTATGGCAAACTTTGATTTTCTCGTTCCAGTAGTTCGTTTGCCAGGAGAAGAAAAAATATTCGTCCAACCATCTAAAATGGGAAGAATGTAGTATCGATTTTTAGTATCAGGAACTTCAAGAATCATGGGCTCTTTTGAGAGATCCAGCCAGGCGGTTGAATACATCGTATCAACATTCACTCTTACGACATCTTTAAAACTATGATCTGGAAATCGGCCCGCATGGGCGAATTGATTTATCGGCGCCCGGATTTTTCTCGAGTCTGGACGTGCAACATTGGTTGCATTTTCCCTGGTCACATCCATTAACACTAAAGGGAAACCATATTCATAAGCATCCGCCAGGACTTCAGTCATCGACTGAGATCTGGGTTTGTCTGATTCATGAGCACAGCCTAAAAATAAACAGAAAAGAAAAACTAAGTTTAGATAGTGCATAATGACCTACGGGTTAGAGGCTGTTTGATCAGTTGTTTTTACTTCTTCAAAGTCACCTGGCCTCCAAGTCCCTTTAAAGGCGGCGTCACCTGGACCGTAAATACGAAAGTAAGCGAACCATCCTTTTCCTGGAATTGTTTTAATCCACTTCCCTTCTTTGCCTGCGATTTGTTTCGGGCCAAAATACACATCAACTGTTCCCATGGTCGGAGAATTTTTTAGTTCTACTAATGATCGCAAGGCCGCATTGTTTTGATCGGTCTGAATTAAACTTCGCGTTTCATTATCGTAAACTGTCACTGACCAGAATAACTTTGCGGGAACCGGCATTGGCACAGACAACTTATAAGTTTTGCCGCCATCAAGATATTCGCCCTTATCATCGCGAAGTCCTAGCCAATAAAGAGAACCAGCACCTTCTGTTCTTCTAAACATCGCAGGTGAAGCAATAATCGCCTGGGAAAACCAACGGTCCCTCGCTTCTAAATCAAGACCTGATTGAGTCATGAAATTACCATTTTCCGAAACCAATCCGACCCATTCCCACCTACGATCCTTCCAAACTATTCTGTCAGGTCGCCAATTCGCGAAGGCCGATACCAACATTTGCCTTCTACCTTCTTTGGCCGCCTGCTCAAGAAGACTTCTCATTTTGTTATCTGGCGCGAACTTCTTTCCTTTCTCAATACCCAGGCCGGATAAGAAGCCATACATAGGTTGAAACTCTTGCAGAATTGGTTCTTCATCGATAACTTTGTGAAGTTTATTCCAAAACTCCATGTTGTTTTCCCACTTCAGTAAAGTTCCATCCATTTTTCTTGAAGTAAGATTAACGAACCTAAGAAGCTTAGGATTGGCCGAGGTCGAGAATGGATAGATCTTCACTCGAGTGATCATCTCCATGGCCTCTTTCATATTTCCGTTCTGAGGGATGGCACGAAGGGCAATCAAGACCTTATTCGAAGTCGCTCTTCCGACATGATAATCTGCGGGAATTTCGCCTTTATAATTCGGTGGGAGAATAAGATGCTTTCCGCCCTTACCTGCATCAGGCCCAGGAATTCCCATATCCTGAATCCAATTTTGATGATGATCATTAGCAAGTCCTATAAAGGCACCCGGCGGCAGCTCTACTACCATTGCACCATCTTTCACATCCAAGGCCGCAACAGCGTAAGGAGTATCCATATTGGCAGTAAAAGCAAGGCCAATCGGACTTGCTTGTAAATATCCTATGGCCTCATTGTCATTGACTCCCAAATCACGAAAGCCATTAAAAATTCCTTCTGCTGAAACAGTCGGGTACCAAAAACGATAGGCCTGAACAGCTCGCTGAAAGACTTGGTCGTTTCTGACTTGAGTGACTGTATCATTATCTGGATAACCATTTTTAAAACCTGGTTCATCAGCAGCATGAGATGCAGAAAGTGAAAACAAAAGGAGCAGAAGGAATTTCATAAACACATCCTTGTGAAAGACTGTCTAGCATTCTCAAAAACCGCAAAGAGTCTTGTCACCGTTCACTGCTTATAAGTCTCATTTAGTTGATAAGGTAACCAGGCCGTGAGTTTGCACAGATAGAGTTATTTCTGAATAAAGCTTCGAGATGGTTTCTCTACGAGGCATTCTAGGAGGGAATTATGGTACTAAGTGATAATCTCATGGGCCTCAGTCAAACTTTTACATCACCCGATGTAGTGAGAAGGTTCAGTATGCTTTTGGGTGAATCTGAAGAAAAAACCCGGGCGGGACTTAAAACTGCCATACCTACTCTTTTAATGGGAATTGCAGATAAAGGTGCTACCCCTGAGGGTGCTCAAAAAATCGCAAACCTTGCGGCCAATCATCCTCTTGACCCTAATTCCTCCGCAAATGATTTAACAGAAACAAATCTTCCAGAAGGAAATACCGTCTTAAATGGAATTTTTGGGAGTGGATTGACTCCCATGATTTCCAGACTTGGAAACTTCACAGGACTGAACACTTCTAGTGTGGCCAAAATGCTAGGACTTGCTACTCCACTAGTCATGGGAGTCATTGGCAACAAAGTGAAGAAAGATAATTTGAATGCAGATGGGCTAATGGGCTTTTTCGGACAACAAAAATATGCACTCGCTGGTCTTCTACCCTCCAGTCTGGGAGGAGGTGCCGCCGCAACTTCGGCCAGAGGATTAGGAGTGAGACCATACAAGACAGTTGGAACTAAACGCTATTGGTTTTTTGCTGCTTTGGCAGTCTTAGCAGTTCTTATCGGTTTGTGGTTTAAATCTAATAATACAATTGATCAGATTCCGAAGGCGGCGATTACTCCTACTAGTCCAAATGTTTCTTCCATGCCAGAGACAACAAATGTTCCAGCCGGAACAACTTCTAATACAACTGCGGCCGATTTAAATAGTGACACTGTAAATACGAGCGCAGCGGCCCCAGAGAGAACGGCCGCACCTGCTCCAGCAACAGCTCAACCAACGGCAAAGGGCCAAGAAGCGACTTCAATTGCAGCCTCGGGAACAACTGGTGCTGCGGCATTAAGTGAATTATCCGCGTTCTTAAAGGCCGGGGATGCTGCAGCAGTTCCTAAGAGATTTAGTTTTAAAAATCTCGTCTTTGCTTCATCAGCGGCCAAGCTTATGCCGGGAGCAGAAGCAGAATTGGATCTTATTGCGAATGCAATGAAAGAGAATGGAACTGCCACTGCAACCATCGAAGGTTACACAGACAACTCAGGAAATGCAGCGGCCAATCAAATACTTTCCGAAAACCGGGCCAAAGAAGTTAAAAAGCAGCTGGTCTCACGTGGTATTGCAGAAAACAGGATTACAGCAGTGGGTAAAGGTTCCGAAGGACCAATCGCTCCAAATGAAACAATCGAAGGCCGTGCTCTCAATAGAAGAATCGAATTCGTAGTCACAAAAATAAAATAACAAGCTATGCCGTTCTCATTCAATGAGAACGGCATCATCTCTAAATTTTCCTGAAAATTAATAAACTAAAATATTTTCTTCATCCTTTGTGGCATTCGACCATGACTTCCCGGCGTACGAAAGTATTCTTACTGGAAACATAGGAGATAACTATGAAATCGATTATCGCCTTTCTGCTCCTTCTTACGGTCTTCATTGCTGCACCTAGAGCACGAGCTTATTCCACTATGGATTTGAACTTTAACCTTGGTCCTTCACTAAGTCAGTCTGGTGGTATTTCGGATCTGGGTGACCCAAATATCAACACCGGTTTTGAATTTAACTACTTTTTTAGAGAAAACCACGGACTTGGTTTCTCTTATTCAAATGAATTCGATTTCAATGGAAGTAGAAAATTTCCAGGCATCGATAGTGGCTCAATTTCAACTTTTGATCTTCACTATGCTTATCGCCATTTCTTCACACCTAAGTTTCATGTTCTTTTCGAACCGGGTTTTGGTTGGCAGACTCTCTATGATCAAAGTGGTGACTATTATTGGTACTATGCTTATTATGACGACCTTTCAACTGCACTTATCTTCGATTATAAACTTATGGCCCGCTTTATCTTGAGAGAGTGGGACAAGGACGAGGGGTCAACTGGTTCTTTCTATCTTGGTGCCGGTATTCAGCAGATCTTTTCATATAACGACGAGCTAAATGGAAAAGATATTTCTGGTAGTCGTCTTGCGATGCTTTTTCAAATCGGCTTTGGTTTCTAATAATAAAAAGGCCACCTATTGGTGGCCATTTTTTATTTTCTCGGTCGGATTAATTGATGAAATTTTGCCTTTTTCTTACTCTTCTTAAAAATCTCCAAATCAGATTTTCTCATCTCTTCCAATTCACTGTAGAAGTCCATGTAACTCATCGGTACGCCGTATTTCTTTTCAAAGGCCACATCGCGGGCCTTAAGTTCTACTAAGAGCTTTTCCCCTAGCTGGTTAATGATCGTAACCGTTCTGATCATATTTCTTGGAACTTCTTTTGAGAAATCATCAAGCTTCAGAACCTTCTTCACTAAAGGCCACATAAAGGTACGGCGTACATCGTAGATAATCGTCCCTGCTAAGCGCGACTTCACATTATCTTTTAGTTCGTAATCCTTCTTAACCATCCATTCAAAAATAGCAGTCATGATGGCGTCTTTCTGACGAGATTCACGAGTTAAACGTAAGTCCTGAAACTCTCCCATCAATTCAAAACGCGGATCAATCTCCATGTCACCGGGTTCGTAAGTTTCACCTTCCACCAACTTCAGGCGTTCGATAATACTTTTAGCACCCGCGATCTCATTGGGATAAAAGGGAATTTTAAATTGATTGTCACTCGCCATCTGGAAGGCAACTTGTGAGACCTCTGCACATGACATGGTCTTTGGATCATTGAAATTCAATTCGTAGTCATACTTAATTGGATTTTTCGAATCAATTCGTTCTTGTACAAGTTTGGCCATCTTTTCTGCCGCACTCTTAGCAAGCGATCTATCTTTCGCTCTTAACCAAAGGATTCGGGCGTTTTCGTTTTTTAGCGCATAATCCATGTCGTAGAAGGCGACACCTACTCCGACATAAGACTCAATTGTTTTGAGTTCTTTTGTTTTAGGATCTTCCGCCACCATCACCACGTGACTGAATTGAGTTGAACGTGTTCCCAAGCGAGCAATCATTCCTGAGAGAAAACTCACACCACGAGTAATGAGTAAGTCACCGGGTTCAAGCTTAGGCGAATTATTCGAACGGAATTGATAATAAGGAACGGAATTGTCCCTAATAGGCACAGGCTGATTCTGGAAATCAATTTCCGCCGGTGTGGAGTGAGTCACTTTGCGAGAAAGCTCGAGTAAGTAATCCTCAACAAATCGAAACTGACGAAAGTTTGCCTGCATTTGAATGGCACAATCTTTATCTACTTCATCTAAACGAGCATGAAGTGTGCTTCGAATAAGCCAGGAATTCTTGGCGATCTTTTCAGCGTCCTGAACGGCAGTCGCTGGCATGGCATTCACATCCATGGCATCAATTTGTTTTTCTAGTTCTCTTAAGTAAGGCACACAGTTTTGTGGAAACTGATGGTCTTCAACGTCCGCCAAGATGTTCTCACTTGCTTGCAGGAGATCATCTAGTTTGGGGGGTGATAGTGGCGCACTCGCGGTTCGCCTTCCCATATGCATACAAGATGAGAGGATAAGAACGGACGGTAAAATTAAATGGTATATTTTCATGGATTCCTTATCGGAATCCTCGGGCATTTACGTTAGTTCTGGGCTTAAGTAACTGAAAAAAGGAGGCACCGCTAGGTACCTCCTGCAACATGTATTAGATAATTCTTCCAAGCATCCACAGACCAACCATCATAGTTTCGTTGCGGATATTTCTCTCATCCAACATTCGGATGAAAGGAATAATTGTAAGTGATGGCATCGGTGAATAACCAAGACCCCAGCTCATATAGTTCTTATATCTCTTCAAGAAAAAGAAATCTCTGTGCTTTGGATTGCTCGAATCATTGGTATTTCGGTGTTGCATGTCCCACTCGTGCATCATCTGAGCATTGAACTTGTCATTGATCTGATAGTTAATGAGTGTCGTGAAGTTAATACGGTGACGCTCTTCAGTCGCGTCTTGATTGTAGGCATAGTAACGATAGTTGTTCCACAGGATGATACGCCATTCTGGACGAGGCATCCAAGTAAGGTCATGTTGCCATTCGATTTGAGAGTCAATGTTTTCGTTACGGGATTTTGTAGAGAAAGGAGCACGATGCGTGAAGCGATTGTTGTACTGGAAGGTCGGCGATTTATAAAATGTGTAAAACACACCAAATTGCCAGTCATCCATCACCACAACGTGAGGGTCTGCTGTCGGTCGGAGATCATTCCTATCTCCAATTACCGTACTCACCCTCGGACTCATGAACAGGTTAAAGTTCTGAGTCATTAGATACCTGACGTTGAACGAGTGATACATGGTCATCGGCTCACGCTTCTTACTCCCATCATCCTCGATCTCGTTGTCGTCCCATTTTTTAATTGATGGGCCGAGAGTCTCACTGAAGTAGTTGATCTTAAATTTCTCTCTAAGACGTTCGAGAGAAAAAGGAGATAACGACGTCGATGAGGTGTTGGTCGCAGATGTCGAGGTCGTCTGGGCAAAGACAGCTCCAGAGCTCAACAAGAGGATCAAAAACAAATTTTTCATTTGATATACCCATCTTTAAAAAAGTTAATGTTCACTTCTTGTATACACGATTTCAATTATTAGAAAGTGCTTTGTTAATTTTTTTTAAGTTCATAACAAAATCTTCACACTTGGTGCCAGAGTGACATCAGAAGGCAAGAAAAATTCCATTTGAAGTAAGAAAAGTCAGGCTAGACAAAATGAAAAATGGCCTTTTTAACACCGAAAAAAAGGGCATGATTTCATGTAGATGGAGCACTAATAAAAATTCTGGTCTAAACAAACCCATTTCAAGGGTGACAGTCCCGCTCACCGATTGGTATGTAGCTTTTGAAATTTTTACAGGGGGTCTTGTTTGAAATTAATTAGCCTAATTGCGCTTATGGGTCTTTCTATCTCTGCTTTTGCCCAAGAGATTAAGCTTAACCCTTTCCAATGGACCATGACAGATGTTGCCTCTCGCGGTCTTACTAAAGAAGCTCTCTTCAAAGGTATGGATACTGAGTTTGTAAAAACCAACAGCTCTATTTGTTCAAACCGTGCTCTTATGTGGGCCAATGATTTTAAACGTGATCACAATCTAGATACCGGTAAGATTTTTATCTTCTTCACTGAGAAGAAAAATGACGACGTTAAATTTAAAGTTTGGTGGTACCACGTTGCTCCTGTTATCAATGAAAGCGGCAATATTTGGGTAGTAGATGCTGGCTTCCAAGGTCGTAACGGCATCAACGAGCCAAGAACAAAAGAAGACTGGATGAAGTATTTCAACCAGGGTCAAGTTTGTCGCGAAATTAAGCCGAATGAAACTGAGTTGATTGAACTTATGTTCTCTCAACAGACATATCCGAAATACACTGCGTACGGAAATCATCCTTGTTACTACATGATTGTTCCTCACACTATCTGGACACCAAATGTTCTTGCTCAATCTCTATTGGGTAAAGATTCTTCTGGTAAGCCAGTTCGCGTTGAGCGCCCAGCAATTGTAGAAAGAGAACTAATGGAAGCTTGTGTTGAAGCTGCTTCTGGAAAAATTGGTCGTGTTTTCGGTTCTAGTAAAAAGAAATGTGAAGAATACGTGGCTAAATAATCTACTGGCCCCTGGAGTTACTTAAAAAACTCCAGGGTCCTTTTCCACGCATCCGCCGCCGCTTCCGCATTATAGACTTTTCTCTCTTCACAAAAAAATCCATGATCGCCTTGTTCGTAGACCACAATTTCGTGGGGAACGTTGTCTTTAGAAAGTGTCTGACGAATAACATTTATATCTGACTCCGGGATGCTCGCGTCTTTGCCTCCAAAGAAGAAAAGTGTTTGCCCTCGAATGTTCTTCAATTCATCTAAGAAAGGGTGAATATGAAATCCTTCCCGAGGTCGAACCATTCCTCCACCATAGAAGGAGATCATGCGTTTAATACCAATTTTCGTCGCTCCCAGAGCGGACATAAAGCCACCCACACAAAAGCCAATAGAATACACCTGACTTAAATCGGCAGTGGGAAGGTCTTCTAAAAATCTCAGAGTCCCATGAATGTCTTCTATGATTTGTTCATTCGTAAGTTTCCCTAAGAGCGGGAAGATCGCCTCACGATTAGCATAATCCACTGTAATCCTTCTCCCCTCTCGGTGATAAAGATCAGGTGCCACTGCCATGAAACCTTCCTGAGCAAGTCTTTCACAGACATTTTGAATGTGATGGTTCACACCAAAGGCCTCCATGAAGACCAAAACCACGGGAGAATTAGTTTCAGGCGAAGCAACATAGAGATCAAAGGGGCCAGTGGGAGTTTCAATTGTGAGGAAGTTTTTAGAAATATTCATGCAGAAGATAATAGCGGAAAAAAAAGAGGGGGACCAAGTCCCCCTCTATCATAAAGCTAAGCTGCTTTTTTATTCTGTTGGTCAGTGCGGAAAGCATTGATATCCACGACGTTACTACCTTTATTGGCCATTAACTTGGCGTGGTTGATTGCTTTTTGTTCTTTCTTCGTCAGCTTCTTTTTCTGACCACCGTGTTCATGCTTCTTACTCATACGTACCTCCGGATAGAGCATTTCGTCTCATCACGAGAACTTAAAATCTTATCGACACTTCAGATTTATTTCTTGAGCAAACAACTCAAGAAGTTAATATTTTCGAGCACTTAACTAAGGCTTTAGAACTAAATACACCAAATATCTTACTCCTTGCAAAAGCCGATGGCGTCTAATTTAAAGCATAAGAATATGCGCCTGATATAGAGAGGAGTATGATGTTTGGGAAGGAAGATTATATGGATCAAAATCCAGTTGATAACAAAGTAGATAATTCCATCGCGGCCATTTGGTCGATGATGCTTCCTGGTCTGGGCCAACTTTTGAAAGGTCAGATCATGCCTGGTATTTTCTGGGCGCTGCTAGTGGGTTTTGGCTATTTCGGTTATTTCTGGCCTGGTCTATTTCTTCATGGTCTCTGCATCATGGATGCCGCATTTAACAAAGGCGAAAATTCTTGGATCGGCTTCGACACCATTTATAAAAAAATCGGTTTCGCACTTCTCATACTCGCCTTGTTGGCCTACATCGTAATCAGAAATTTCTAAACATATGGTAAAGACCTCCTTAACAAGTGAGGTATTCCATGAAGTTTCTTGCATTGGCCTTTATGTTACCGCTTTCAGTCTTCGCGCAAACGATTACGCTTCAAGATTTTAAGTATCCCGTTCAAGACGTTTTGACTCTCAAACTAAGCAAAGAAGAACTTTTTAAGAGCATGGATCTTTCTTTGATTAAACCGAAAGATTCCATTTGCTCGAGTCGTGCCCACATGTGGTCATTTGATTTTAAGAAAAAGTTTGAAGTAGATGCTCCGAAGATTTTTTTGTTTTTCACTCGTAAGAATAATCGTCATGGTCAATTCACCTGGTGGTATCACGTGGCACCGATGGTGAATGAGGGCGGAAAACTATGGGTCATGGATAAAGGTTTTCCTAAAAAGATCACCTCTCCCCTTCTTCGTGATGAATGGATGAAAAACTTTGTGGGCGATAAATCGGTCTGCAAAGAAATTAAACCGGGTGAAGATGATTTGGTTGATCGCATGTTCAGAGAGGCCTCTTTCCCGGTCGAGACACAGTATGGCAGTCATGACTGTTATTACAAAATCACACCGGCCGGATATATGACTCCAGGAAGTGTGGCAAAACATATTCTTGGTAAAGATGAAGATGGCAGACCCGTCAGCTTCAATCGCGATGAGATGAATTTGAATGAAGTTTATAATGCCTGCCTGGAGGCCCACACTGCACCTTGGGGTTGGGCAGTAGGTGCGGGCCAACAGGCATGTAGAAATTTTGTCTGGAACTAATTCTTAGAACGCAAGTGTGGTGTACTGACAACTACGCCAGCTTTCCCACGGAGAAGTCTCAGGACTCGAAGTATAATCTCGATTCAGTCCCGGAAGCACCAATTGAATTTTTGGTGCTTCCGTCATTTCAATAATCATTCGCATAGAAGCTCCTGAGTATTGCTCGAAAACTTTTCGATCCTCATTCCATTTTGCTGTTCCAGGATCTACTGAATGACTGTCCCCTACACCAGGAAGTTCCGGTGAAAAGACCCATGATTCATTCTTCGACATATGGGCGAAGCCCAGTCTCAATACTTCTGACCAAGAACGATTAGAGATGTCATTTTTTGCCATTTCAAAAAGAGTCTTAAACTCCAGAATTTGTTTTTCATCTAAGTCATCCAATAACTTGAATAAAGCGTATTCATTCACTTCCCATTTCTCGAAAGTAAGATCTAGTAGACGACGATACAGCGGAAGAACTTTTGAATCGTTGGTGGCCAGCATGTCCCAATTTCTAAATTCATCAGCATTAAGATACTTTTGAATTTTTGGAAGGAAGAATCGCGCGTCCACTACTTTACGATCACATTGAATTTTTTTGAAGGCCTCTGGATCTTCATGATCTTTTAGCATTTCTTCGATTCGATATCCGCGAAATGAATAACTGTATCCGCGACCCCCGTAAAAAGCAGCATCACTTGGCCAGTGACGATTGTTGGCGGAATATACGTACTCTCTTTTTGGCCTTAAAACCTGAGGGCGATTTTCAACCGGAAGGAATTCTTCGTTTTGGATTTCCGCCAGAGTTCTCTCGCTGATGCCGTAAGGATTCTTACTGCGATCAAGGTAGGTTTTCCCAATGAGATGGTAACCAATGTTTCCTTTGGCATCAGCGAAAACAAAGTTCCAGGAAGGAAGTCCGATCTGAGTCAGAAGTCCATTCATTTCATCAACGTTATTTACCTTATAGAGATCGAACATCGGGAAAATTTCTTCCGGCTTCAATGAGAACCCCGACCAGCGAAGAACTAATTTTTTATCGGAATCGGTTTCTAATGGAAGAATTCTTTGACCGGTCTTTAAACGTTCAAAGCTTTTGAACATAAAGGGAACTTTAAAGAACCAGATCTTGATCCATACCGTAGGTCTGATCGTCTCGACATCAGAATCTTTTGCGTCTTTAGCAAAGAAGACATCCGCTGCATTTAAATATGAGTTTGTGAGGCCCCAAGCGACCTTTCCATTGGTTCCACTCACAATGACCGGAACACCTGGCACACTGGCCCCCATGACTTTCCCTTCCGGCGTCTCAAGCTTAATCCAATACCAGAACATAGGTGTTTTTAAATCAAGGTGTGGATCATTGGCCAGAATGGCATGACCAGTCTTTGATTTCTTTGCACTGATCGCCCAGTTGTTTGATCCAGATTCAACTCCAAAGACACTTGGAAATTCCGCCCAAAGTTTTACATTTTGATGAGTGGTCGAGGTGGTCTTAGAAGTTTCTTTTTTTAAGTACTCACCTTCTTTAAGAATCGTACTCTCCCAGGGCATGTGATCTTCATCGAAAAGCTCTTCTGTGAGATTTCCCCATTTGGCCTTTACTTTTTCTTCTTCATAATCCCGGAAGAAAGTTTTGCGAGTTTGATCGAATGATTGAAGAAGAAGAATGAGAACTGTATGTTCAGGTTTCCATGGTTCCGGTTCATAACCTTTATCTTGAAACTCTTTGGCCCTTTTCCCTTCTATGAATCCGGCATTGGCGCCTTCAGCATAAAGTTCTAAAAGTCTTTTTCTGTCGGCCGGAAATTCACTCCACAGTTTATTCGCGAGCTCCTCTAAATTAAGAAGTCTCATCATGAGGTCAGAGCGGAGTTGAGAGAATCCTAGTACCTCAGAGTTTCTCCCTTGACCCACTCTTCGGAAGTAGTCCATTTCCCAAGCGCGGTCATGAGCATGATGAAAGCCAAAGCAGTAAGCGGCCTCATCCTGATTCTGGACCTTTTGATGGGGAATATTTAAGTCTCCGAAGGTCGCCTTACATTCATAAGTTGCGGCGAAGGCAGATGAGAGGAAGAAACTCAAAACGAGATACAGCATATTACTCCAGTCGAGAACGTAATTGGTCGATGAAATATTGTTTGATATTGGGAGAGATGAAATCGTAGTCGTTTAAGATTTCTACTTCGATCTGATCAATGTCTTTAGAAGTCAGAGTCTGAAAAACCGGTCGGCCTTTCCAGCCGTTGTTCCACATCTTATCAGGATACTTGATGGGAGAATAGGATCCGGCCCTTACTCCCAGATACATTAGCTCCGCAATTTGAATGGCACCGGTCTTTGCAATACAACTTTTTAAATCAAGATCGGCAACGTCCCGATCATCTTTACTTCCCCCGCCCAGAAGAACATATCGTGAGTAAGGCAGCAGTGTTTCCACAATGCAGGTTCTTCTCTCGTGCCTTCAGGGAAGTTGGTGCAGAAATCAGTTTTAAAAGGGCGAACATTGTCCGCCCACGCAAAGCTTGAAATTAGTAGAAGAAAGAAGAATGTTTTCATGGCATCTGAACTTTAAATAAAGCTCCCGCTCGAACAATATCACCCTCTTGTTGCTCATTATAAAGACCACAACCAACCAGAGTATTGCCCTCGAAGTAGAAGTCGCCTTTTAACATCATATAGTGAGCGTTCATGCCAGATCCGAGTTGATGAGAGACCCAACGTGGTCTGAACTTCTTGCCACTGGCCAATTGCTTTGGAGTAATGACATGAATCCATCCTCCATTGTTGAGAACGAGATTACCATTATGCCAGTGAGCAATGGCCTCTGGATCGATTACTCCGGCGCGAACATAATCATAAGGAGATGTTTTAATAACTTTTCCCTGAAGATTCATTGTGGCCACGCCATTGAATCCACCTTCGCGAGTTCCCGTCACCACCACCAAGGCATTCGTTCCATCAAACGTAATGGAAACAGCGTCACCGCCATCAACTTCATTTAAAGTTGAAGTCCATGCAACTTCTCTGCTCTTGGTATTGAATGCAGTGACAGTTCCGCCACCGTGAACAACGAGGATTAAATCTCCCGCTTTGGTCATCGAAATGTTTTTATCCATCTCAAAGCCTTCAATGCCTGATCCATCTTTATTCATTTGAATAAGAGAATTGCTGGCAAGGACCCAAAGCTTATCACCATCACGGATAACACCTCTAAGACGAACATGGTTTTCAAAAATTAATTGGCCTTCAAGATTCTCTAGCACATTGTAACGAGTGAGGAAACCGTCAGTGAAAGAGGGAGCTGACATCATTTTGCAAACGTTATCAAGGTGAGAGGCTTGAACCGATAATGATACTAATGCGGAAGCAAGAGCTACACGCCACATAGAAGGACTCCTTTCCTTAGTGAATGTCCTAAAATTCTATTGCTTCGATTATTAAGTGGCAAAGAACAGATTCTTACAGGAAAATGTCAGAATGAAGACCATTCTCATCCTGTTGTTTCTCGTGAGCTGCTCACAAGTGCCTACAAAAAAAGGCGATGATGACGTCTCTCTTGATGCGGCCCTAAACCAGGCCCAAATGTCTTACTTAAAAGGCTGTGTAGACGCCAAGAAAGAGCTTAAAATCCCAGAGGTTTTTGAGGGCTGTAGGGACAAGTCACTACTTTACCGTCAAGAACTTGAAGAGATCATGGGGCAAGGCCTATAATTGGATTAACAAGGGGCATATATGAGAACCTATAATCAGTGGATGGATGAATATGGAGTGAGTCATCAAAATCATACTAATCAGCTCATTCATAAGATTTGTGTTCCTTTGATCATGCTCACTGTTGTTGGATTTCTCTGGTGTATCCCAACTCCCGCTGTCTTCGCCTCAATTCCATTTCTCAATTGGGCCACTCTCTTCATCGCTGGCTGTTTGTGCTTTTATCTCAGTCTGAACTTTATTCAGTTTTTGGGAATGATCGTTCAAACCTTCATCATGTGTTTTATCTGCCATCACCTTTATCAGGCAGGAATTCTTCTTCCATTCTGTATTATTGTTTTTGTCCTGGCATGGATTGGACAATTTTGGGGACACAAGATCGAAGGTAAAAAACCATCTTTTCTACAAGATATTGCCTTTCTTCTGATTGGCCCACTTTGGGTAACGAGATTTTTTTATCGTAAGATTGGAATCAATGTTTAAGATTGGTCATCTCTTCCGGACGTACCCACTTATCGAAGTCCTCAGCTGATACTAACCCGAGCTCTACAGCGACCTCTTTCAGAGTTTTATTCTCTTTGTGGGCCTTCTTCGCGATCTTGGCGGCATTGTCATAACCGATATGAGGATTAAGTGATGTCACGAGCATGAGTGAGTTTCGTAAGTGCTCTTCAATGGTTTTTAGCCTTGGTTCAATTCCGCTTACGCAAAATTTTTCAAAGCTTAAACAGCCATCTGTTAACAAACGAACACTTTGTAGGAAGTTGTGAATAAGAAGGGGCTTAAACACATTAAGCTCAAAGTTTCCGGATGCTCCACCAATTCCAATCGCCACGTCATTGCCCATCACCTGGGCACATAACATTGTCATTGCTTCACACTGAGTAGGATTCACTTTCCCTGGCATGATGGATGAGCCGGGCTCATTCTCAGGAATGGAAATTTCACCCAACCCACTTCGTGGACCACTCGCGAGCCATCTGATGTCATTGGCAATTTTGATGAGCGAGGCAGCGAGACCTTTCAGAGCACCATGGGCCTGAACAAGAGCATCGTTTGCCGCAAGGGCCTCAAACTTATTAGGAGCCGAGACAAATTGTATTCCAGTGTATTTTGAAATCACACCCGCGGCCTTTTCCGCAAAGCCTTTAGGAGCATTAAGTCCGGTTCCTACCGCAGTTCCCCCTAAAGCTAATTCTGATAAATGCGGGAGTTGAGCTTCAATATGTTTCATTGAATGCTCTAATTGAGAAACATAACCCGAAAGTTCCTGGCCCAGAGTAATGGGAGTTGCGTCCATTAAATGAGTGCGACCGATCTTCGTCACTTCCCAA
The DNA here is from genome assembly GCF_034259205.1 of Peredibacter starrii. Classification (GTDB taxonomy): domain Bacteria; phylum Bdellovibrionota; class Bacteriovoracia; order Bacteriovoracales; family Bacteriovoracaceae; genus Peredibacter; species Peredibacter starrii. The sequence continues at coordinate 3,857,208 of NZ_CP139487.1, forward strand.
TAGTCTTCAGACTTTTTCTTGAATGTATTTTTTAATTTTTCTACTGCAGGGAGAAGATCCATCAAGATCACTCGAGTGGCGGCGATACTCATGGCAGTAGGAAAAACGTCATTGGAACTTTGCCCTTTGTTGACGTCATCATTCGGGTGAACAAGCTTGTCGCCTTTTTTTCCGCCGAGAATCTCATTGGCAATATTGGCGATCACTTCGTTCACATTCATATTGGTCTGAGTTCCACTTCCCGTCTGCCAGACCGCAAGAGGAAACTCTTCTTTATGAATTCCGGTGAGAATTTCATCGGCCGCACCTTTAATGGCGAGAGTTTTAGCAATGGGCATTGCCTTCATCTCTTCATTGACTTGTGCGGCCGCCTTCTTGATCAAGACCAGGGCCTTAATCAATTCAGTATCCATTTTCTCATGGGAGATTTTAAAGTGATGGAGAGATCTCTGTGTCTGAGCGCCCCAGTAATGGTTCGCTGGAACTTCAATCTCTCCGAATGAGTCTTTTTCGATTCGAACATTGTCCTTCATAGAAGGAGCTTAGCGAGTGTGTTCCATCTTACAGCGCTTCTTCACACCGCTGGCATAGACATCAACCTTAGGAGGATTGCCCTCAACATAACTTGGTTGAATAAAAGTATAAGTTGGATTGCCTTGTTTGAAATCATCGCTTTTTAGATCAGTTTCAAATTCTGTAGTCTTCATTGAGTTCTCATGGAAAGCAGAACCGTCTTTAGCTACTAGTTTTGTTTTTGTGTCACCTTGAACAGCAAGCACATATTTCTCGCCTTCTTTAGCAAGAATCTGAACCTTCTCATCGCAAGAAGTTGTTTCCGCCACTACTTTCCAGTCTTGAGCGGCCCAAACAACTGATGACATTGATAGAAGGGATATAAGGAAGAGGTGTCTCATTGCAAACTCCTAGGCTTTGAGCGTGGTTTGATTCGCGCTTGAAGATAACTTATCTTCCGAGCGAAAATCTCTGAACGCCGAGTCGCCTAGACCTAAATTCTACCTTGAGATCAGTCTTACTTTAACTCTGCTAGTGCCGTGGCAATTCTTCTAACTGCTTCACGAATCTTATCTTCAGAAGTTGCGTAAGAAAGACGCAGATAATTAGGAGCGCCAAAGGCCCCACCCGGAGTCATGGCCACATGTCCTACATTTAGGAGATACATGCAAAGATCTTTTGCGTCTTTAATGACAGTGTCACCGTTCTTCTTTCCGAAGTATGCAGATACTTCAGGGAATAAATAGAAAGCGCCACCAGGATTGTTTAATTTAAGATTCGGAACTTCTTTCATCAAAGAGATAAGAAGATCACGACGATTCTTAAAAGCTTCCTGCATCGTTTTTACGACCGCAGGATCAGCATTCACGGCCGCAACGGCAGCACGCTGAGAAATTGAACTTGGACCAGAAGTAAACTGACCTTGAATTTTCACACAGGCCTTTGCCACCTCTTCCGGGGCACCAAGATAACCAAGTCTCCAACCGGTCATCGCGTAACCTTTCGAGAGACCATTTACTGTCACTGTACGATTAGCAAGTTCTGGAATTGAACCGATTGAGAACATTTTTTCAGTGAAGCTAATGTATTCATAAATTTCATCAGAAACGATCAATACATGAGGATTCTTTTTGAACACTTCTCCCAGAGCACGAAGTTCTTTTTCAGTGTACATGGTCCCGGTTGGGTTACATGGATTTGAGAACAAGAACATTTTCGTTTTTGGAGTAATGGCCTTTTCAAGCTGCTCTGGAGTGATTTTGAAATCAGCTTTGTAATCCGTTTGGATCTCAACGACCTTCCCTTCATTAAGCTGGATCATTTCTGAATAGCTCACCCAATAAGGTGCAGGAAGAATCACTTCGTCACCTGGATTCACAGTCGCCATGACAACGTTAATGATCGATTGTTTAGCACCAGTTGAAACCACAATCTGTGAAGGCCTGTAGTTCAAATTATTATCACGCTTAAATTTAGCAGAGATTGCTTCTTGAAGATCTTTGTATCCTGGCACAGGAGTGTAATAAGAGAAATTTTTATCGATCGCTTCTTTAGCGGCAGTTTTAATGAAGTCCGGTGTTGCAAAATCCGGCTCACCTAAACTCATGTTGATAACGTTAACGCCTTTTTCTTTAAGCTCATTCCCTAAACGGGCCATGGCCAATGTTTCAGACTCAGCTAACTTTTCAACTCTATTCGATAAAAAACTCATGTAAATGATCCCTGAGGAGAATGGTTCGTCTCCCCAGAGTATCATTAAAAAGGTATTGCTGAAAGGCTTGAAAGAAGTTCCGTATTAACGGAATGTGACCTGTACCGGGCAATGGTCAGAGACAGACTGGTAACTTACACCAAGGTTCTGTGGTGTCGCAGGACGACAGTCCGTCATGGCACAATGTGCCCCAACTCTCACATCCATCACCTGAGCTACGTTTTTATCCTGAAGAACAATGTGATCCAAGATTGACGGTTGGAACTCAGCACCGCCCTGTGTTCCCTTCCAGTAGTTAGTACACCCAATGTTTTCCGCCATGGTTCTCACGCCGGTTCCAGAGAGCATATCTTCAAATCTTTGATAATCTTCGTTTTGAAGGTTGTAACCAGTGGTATTGAAGTCCCCAAGAAGGATTAAATTTTGAGCAGCATATTTTTTAACTAACCCGCCTAGGTTTTGATACTGCTTCCACCGTTGAGACATAGCACGATTGTCACCACCGGCCTTCAAGTGTACTGCTCCAAAGGTATAGATCTTTTTCGAAGCGATGTGCATGAGAGTAACCAGAAGCGCCGGTCTTAATGATCCACAAGAATTATTGTTTGAACCAGAGAAGCTTAGATCTTCTACTGTGCTCATGAATTCAAAAACTTTTGGATTATAAACCACCGCAAGATTTTGTTTACCGAAACCACCGCAGTTGGACATCTGGTAAGCATAGCCTGGAAGATTTTGTTTAATGAGTGAGTCAAATGCAGTTCTGTTAACGACCTCTTCGAAGGCCATTACATCACTTTGTACTGACTTAATAATTTTTCCAAGTTCAGCAATGTTGGTTTGACCAGAACCAGGATCTTTATCAAAGTTCCTAATGTTGTAAGTCGATACACTCCATTTGGCCCATGCATGGGAACTCAAAAGGAGGATGAGAAGAAATGAAAACTTCATGCACACATCCATGTTAAAAGTTTTTTTGCACTTTAATTGAAGGATGTGCGAGATCAAATGGCAATGCTAATCTGCTGAATTAATTTAGCTTAACACGAAACTGACAGATGCTTACTTTGATGAAAATGCGTTTTTCAAAATTTCGATAAGTTCGTCACGCTTCTCAGGAGACACTTTGGCACTATCAAAATGCTGCATCTGTAACCAAGGCGGATTTTTGAAATTTGGATCACTCTCATAACGCGGAAAGAAATGCCAATGCACATGATCAACCACATTTCCTAAGCTGCACATGTTCATTTTTTTTGGTTGGAAAACTTTTTGAATGACTTCGTGGGCCCTCATCATTTCTTGAAATAGTTCTTCACGTTTTGGTGATGGAACATCTGTCATCTCGCGATAATGATCTTTCGTCACGAGTACACAGTAGCCTTGATAATATTGATGCTCACCTAAATACAAATAAGAATTTTTGAACTCGTGAATGAGAAAAGGATACTTTCCTTCCGCCGTATTTTTTGATCTTTCACACAATGGGCAATTCATAAAACCTCAGTACAGAATTTTTCGATGCATCCAACCTGTAAAACTTCTTCGTTCACGTTTGGCCGGTTTTACTTCGTGAGGAAATTTCTCACTTAAAAAACAAATGAATGATCCAGGAACAGGTTTAACCGTTTCCAAAATCGAATCATCTTTATCATAGATAACTAACTCTCCCCCATCATTTTCATTCCATTCATCATGAAGATAAAAAATGAATGAGAGCACTCGGGACGATTCCAATCCGTGTCGATCAGAGTGTTTGGTATAATAAGTTCCTGGAGGATAGTAGGCCAGGTGACATTCAAAATCCTTCAAACCTAAAAAGAAGTGACCGTTTAGCGCTTCTTTGAGCTCCGTAAGAAAATGTACCAGATGCCTGAATGTTGCCGGTGGTTCATGGGGATCGATCCAAAACGTGTAATCGCCACGTATGTTCTCAGCGCGCTGAAGGTTCTCACCTTTCCCGACCTTCGCTGGAACAAATTCGCTTCGGCGATGGTCAAAGAAGTCTTTGATCTCGGCCAGCTCCGTAGGACCAATTACTCCGGTCCTATGACTCCAGCCTTTTCCTTCTATTTCCTGAATAATTTGCTCAATCATTCCTATTCCTAACGGCAAAGTTCCCCCCAATTGTATGCAGTTATCAGTAGAGAGAGAATAAAAATATCTATTACCTACAAAGGGGTGACTAATGAAAGGATTTCTAGTCCTTGCAGCTCTACTTATCGGTCAGACTGCATCGGCCAACGTGCTTCGTGAATACAAAAAAGAATGTAAGAGCACTGTGGTAACTGTTGATGAAGTGATTAAGAACGAACACATCAGAGGTCACATCACTGGACTTCCAGCTGACGCGTATGAAAAGTTCAAAGTTGTGTTCTATGTGAAAACCAATCGCTGGTATGTTCACCCGTATACTTATACTGAAGGTCAGGAAGAAGGTTATAGCTACTCTAATCTGAATGCGAACGGTGAATTCTGGGTGAGAACGCTTAGACGTGATGTTCCTTCAAAAGAACTTGCGGTGGTTCTTGTGCCGAAAAATTACAAGATCGTCACTCAAAGATGGTTACTAAAACCTTTCTTGGGAATTTTCGGTGGAATCACGAAGAACTCGTGTAGTCACACAATCGTGCCTGGTAACGGCGACTTCTTTCTTTAAAAAAATTAGGGGACCTTAGGTCCCCTTTTTTTTACAACTGATTTAATTTCTTTCTTAAAATCATTCCTAACATGACAGCAACAACCGCCAGAGACGTTGCTAGACCTACCCAAAAGCCCTGTGCCTCAAGACCACTGAAGAATCCTAGATAGTAACCAAGTGGAATACCAATCAACCAATAGCCGGTGAAGATCGCCAATGAAGAGGCCTTGGTAATGGAAAGACCTCGAAGAATTCCTGCAATCGTAACTTGAGCACCATCAAAGAGCTGAAAGCAAGCGACCCAAAATAAAAGTTTCTTTCCAAAATCAACCACCAGGTTGTCATCGGTATAAAGACCCATAACCACTTCTGGAAATAGATAAAAGAAAAGACCGGTCATGAGAGTAAAACAAAATGAAGCGAATAAACTTACCTGAGAAAAGATTCTGACATTTTCGTAATTCTTCTCTCCATAAGCGTGCCCGACTTTCACCCCTACCGCTGCAGAGATGGACATCGGAATCATGAAAGATAGTGAACCAATATTAAGCGCAAGATTATTGGCCGCAGTCTGGATGGCGTCGAACTTCCCAACAAATAAGGTCACCGCACAGAACGCCATAATTTCAAAAAAGAGAGAGGCGGTAATCGGAGTTCCCAATCGGAGAAGCTCTTTCATGAAGTTCCAGTTAACTTTCTTCGAGGACTTCCAATATTTATAAGTCATGGCAAAAAGCCCTGTTGCCATGAGCATTCGAACAATCAGACTCGCCCATGCAAGACCCTGCTCTTTTAACTCTGGCATGCCATAAACACCATAAACAAATGAGTAGTTAAAATAGAGATTCACAAACACGGCAAGCATCGCCAGGATGTTGGCGGCGAGAGTTTTTTCCTGAGACTGAAAGAACTCCTTAGAGCTTTGATAGAAGCAAAGTCCAAAAGAAGAAAAACTTGTGATCAAAATATAATCGAGAATGATCGGTTGAAGAGTCGGCCCATAATTTAACCATGGAACGATCTGAATACTTAAATAGGTCAGAACGAAAGAAACAAGTCCCACAAAAAAACTATAAAGAGTTACGGTCCAGAAATAATCATCAATCGATTCACCATTCCCTCTTTTCTGGGCAAGAAGTGGTGAGATCGCAAACTGCATTCCTAGAAGTGAAATCTGAATCGGATTGGCGATAGAGATCGCAAGCCCAATGGCGGCGAGACACTCACGGGAATAGCGACCGGCGATAATCATATCTCCGGTTCCCACTAACATAAGACCTAGTTGTCCAAAAATAATCGGTAAAGCAAAAATCAGAAGCTGCTTTAAAGCTTCTTTACGAGGCAGAACATTTGTCGTCATAAATTACTCAATACTGGGTGCTTGGATAAACTCTTCAAACTCTTCCTGATAAGAAAGAAGTTTGGGATCTTTAATTCGATCCACATATAAAACGCCTTGCAGATGATCTAGTTCATGTTGCAACACAGTCGCTAAAAAACCTTCGGCCACAAGTTCCTGGGGCTCGGCTTTTTCATTCAGATAACGAACGCGAACTTTTTTTGGCCGCTCAACAAAACCGCGCAGACCCGGGACTGATAGACAGCCTTCCCAAAAGCCTTGCTCTTCATTGGTGAGATATTCAATCTTTGGATTAACAAATGTTGTAAGTGGAAGGTTCACCTCTTCACCGTAGCGATTAAAGCCCATGAGTTCAATGATGGCCACCTGCAAATCAACTCCGATCTGAGGAGCAGCAATTCCAATTCCGCCGTAATGCTTCATCGAATCTTTAAGATCAATCAATAACTGACGAAACTTGTCAGACAAAAGGTAATCTTTTGATATCTCTTGTGTCTTTTTCCTTAAAATCGGATTTCCCATACGGCATATTGGCTGAATCATAAGTCCCTCATGCAATTAGGAGGAAAAAATTGCCTTTTTCCTCATGAACAAGACGCTATAACCGATAAGCCTGATCGAACAATAGGTCTATCAAGGTCAACACAAGTATGAACTACTCTTTGATGAAGCTGGCCCTCACCGTCGTCCTTAACCTCGTGGCGTCCGTTCCATTGTACGCTCAGATGGTTGAACAGAAACAGCTTAATTTTCCAGTTAAAGCGGAAGAGCTGATGAAAGGTGATATTCACTATTACTTCTCATTGGATAACCCTAGAAAACTTCTTAAACAACACCCGGAGCTCTTTGATCTGGATTCGCTCTCATTATTTTCTGAACCGGAATCGGCGATTGCTGTGACCAAAGCGGCCTATGTGATCGATCGTCCAGTTGGCTTCTTTGACGATAAACAAATGACCGATGAAAAATTTGTGTCTCATGTTCTAGGTGATCAAAAAGTTAAAAAGCTAAATCCTGAAACCTTCAAAGTTACTGTTCCAGGTGAATTCTCTCATCAATATAAACTTCAAATCTTTATTGATTCGGATGATATCAGCACTCTACCTAACTCTAAGGTCATTCGTGCGGTATCAGCGGCGAAGAAAATGGACATCATTTCGCAAGGGGCCTCTTCGATCGTCATTAAAGAGATGACTCAGTATTCGAAATTTTCATTGGGCGGAATTGTGGTGATGTCTTTCATTCCATTGAAAGAAACGAAGACTTTGGTGATTCAGTATCAGCTTTCCTCAGTAAAGAAGGCCTTTGGTTCAGCGAAGATCATGAAACCGGGAATGGTTCAGGAAATCTCTTACGGACGAAGGCTTATTCAAGATTTTAAATAATAAGAAAGGGCCCGATATTCGGGCCCTTTCTTTTTTAGGCAGCAACTTCTTTTAGTGGAATATATCTACGATTAATTCTGTCTTTAACTTTACGTTTTTGTTCTCCTAGTGATCGATTGGCCTTATCAACGGCCGCAGCAAAGGATTCATACAAGTTATCACCATCTGAGGAGAAGGCATAATCGTGTCCTCTGTTATGAATTGCAAGGGATGTGACGTATCGATTTTTGAACATTCTTAAATTAACCTGGATGCTGGCCGCAGTCCCAAGATAACGCTCTAACTTCGATACTCGAGTTGTAATAAACTCGTCCATCCAAGGTGAATTTTCTAGGTTTTGATAGTGTACTTGAACATGCATAAACGAACTCCTTCTGTTTCATGCCTTGAATCAAGGTTAGCAAGAGTCGGTTTTTTGCGACATTCAATAATCTTTAACACACCCTTCAGGGAAATTTACTTAACTGAGAGAGTAAAGTTTTTCATCGCGTGAAGCGCCAGTGGATTCAGAATCTTACGTTTGCCAATGATCATCCAAATCTCTTCTTGAACACCAGTGAGTGGGCCAAATTCTACCAAAACTTTTTCTTTTAAAAGATGAGCTACACTCTTTTTCATGACGGAGATCAGTCCATGCCCACGTAGAGCAAGATCAATTTCAGTTGCTTTATCTTCAACTTCAGCAATTACATCAATCACCAGATTGTTCTTTTTAAAATAGAGATCTAATTTTTGGCGTGAACTTGAATCATAAGTTGGAAGCACCATTGGTACTTCTTTCAAGATACCTGGCCACTTTGATTTTGATTTAAATTTAGGATGTCCAACCACAATAAGTTCTTCTTTAGCAAGAAGACGAGATTCAAAAATATAAGAGTTATCAACTTGAGGTACAGAGTTCGTAAGGATGAGATCCAATTTGTACTCGTTCTGCATTTTCAATAATTGTTCGCGATTTCCTTCTTTCAATAAAACTTTGCAGGATTTTGTTTCTAGAAGAAACGCCAGAAGTTCATCGGCCACATTTTTGGGGATGGAATCCTGACAGCCAATTTCAATGCGAGTTCTCTCCTGACCTTTATTTCGATCGGCCAGGGTGTCTTTTAATTCAAATCCCAGTTTAAAAATATCACGGGCATATTCAAAAACGATGGTGCCCGCTTCAGTTAAAACGAGCTTCTTTCCCACTCGATCAAATAAAGGAGTGCCAAAAGAATCTTCAAGTTCCTTTAACTGCATGGAAAGTGCAGGTGAACTAATGAGGACACTTTTAGAGGCCAAGGCTATAGAACCTTGTTCTGCGATTTTGTAGAAGTAATAAAGCTGATTGTAATTTAAAGGTACCATTGCCTGATTATAGGTCAGATGAGGAGTTCAAGTCCACGTCTTGTAAGATAACTTTGACCGACATCGAGATCCCATCTCTCCTGCCTTTTAATCTCAATAGTTATCTTCATCCTTTGGGCATAGTGCTGAACGATCTTGAACCCTTCCTTCAGATGAATGAGGGATGAGTATCCATCGATCTTTGTATATATGCCTTTTTCATGGCGATGTTGATTAAAGAGTACATACTGAATGGCGTTCTTGGTTTCTCTAAATGTTTTGAGCACATGAAGATGATATCGTTCAATTTGGACCCGACCTTTATTGAGACCTTTAGCGAAAGTGACAGTGAGAGATCTCATTCCTTTTGTGAGCACTTCATTATTAACGGCCTCAAGAATGAGATGAATGTGATTACTCTGCATTGAAAAATGCAAAATTCTTAGCCCATGCGATCGCGCATTCACAATTGCCCTTTTCAAAAGCTTCAAAGACTCCTTATTTCTAATGGAGGCTCGATATTTGAAGTTTACATGGACTGGCGTTCTTTGGAGCACAAGTTCGCGTTTACGGTGGGCCACACCTTTTGAATGGACCCTCTTTCTTCCTGATCCCGGTCTTCTCCCACCTTTGTTTCCTTTATTGACATTAAGTTGAAGTTGTTTGGCCATGGGCCTCATTTGAAAGAGGCATATATAAGAAGCATAAGTGGGGAGGCACTGATTAAGAACTAAGCAGGCCAAACATTTCAGAGGAGAAATCGTATAAAAAATAGACATATGTATATTTTAGACATTTTTCCCTCCTCCTAACCCCTTGATTCCATGGACCTATTTTTGGCACACGGCTTGTACTAAGAGAAGCACGAGGGGCGATGGCAGGACGACATCTTCTTCATAAACTCAGGGGGAAACATGAAAACAAAAACATTATCACTTTCAACGATTCTTGGTTTTTTAGGACTTATTCTTATGATCCACACGATGAGTGCCTACAGTGCAACTCCATCGATTACTTGCTCTACTGCATTTGGTGAAAAAACATTCACTATCCAAGACGACCGCATCTCATTCCAAAAAGAAGATGAGGCAGGAGTTAGTCGTTCAATTTCGTCTCTAAATGGTGAATCTGTGAGAACTCACAAGAAGAACCACGGCTTTACAAAAACTCTTTATATCGATGGTCTTAAACATCGAATCAACGTCCAGGACACAAATGAGTTCTCGGATGTTAACGACTACCTTTCGATTACGTCCCCTAAAGGGCATGAGATGACATACCCCCTCAATTGTCACTCTGCTTAGTAGTGGTTATACCCCCCTGTAAAAAAAGGGACTAGCGCCGGATGCGTGAGGTCCCTTTTTTATTTCCCGACCGTCACAGTCGCCTTCTAATCTTCTTCAATTAAAATCCGATTAGATTCTTTGAGTTAGCACTCAAAGGAATCTCATGAAGTTTGTGCTTTATCTGCTTTTATTCATGTCATTTGCTCACGCTCAAAAGGCAAAAGTACTTTTGATCGATGAAAACATCAATGGCAAAGAACTCGAAAAGAATTTCGATGTGGAGAAGAACACCCATCAAAGCTCCATTCCCAATAAAGCAGACAGAGATTTGCTCCTAAAAAATGTAAAGGGCACGGCCAAATGGGACGAACTTCAAAAAGACATCTTCTACATGGATCTCAAATCTAAATCCGTTAAAGAACTTAAAAAGAAATATTCAGAATTCTCAGAGAAGGAACTTCAACTTCTCAAGGACAAGAGGTAATCGTGAAAAAGTTAATCCCTGTTGCCACTCTACTCGTTTCAATTGGAGCTCACGCTCAATGTAACAAAAAAGTCGATCCGAATAAGGTGATCCTCTTTATTGACACCAATAACTCGGAACTTGAAATTGCCACGACTGAGAAGGCGGCCTGTGAACGTGGTGAAAGATTAATGGTTGTTCCCAAGAACCATAAAGAATATATCAAATACACGAACGCAGTCATCGCTTCGACCAAAAAAGTTGAAAGATGTAGAACGGCCAAAACTGATTGTACCAGTGCTAATGCAGAATATGAAAAGGCCCAACAAGAACTGGATAAACTAAGCAGAAGTAACAAAAATATTTCTAAGCAAACTCAAGAGGCCCTGGCAGAGATTAAAAATTCTGGTGCCAAACTTCAAAACCTCACTATTTCGGGACATGATGGTGGAGGACATTTTGGTGGGTATAAAGGTGACTTCGGCCGCCAGGAACTAGCGGCAATAATGAAAAATTTTAAAGACATTAACGAAGTAAAATCCGTTCTTCTGCTTGGTTGTTATACTGGTGTTCCGAAAGAAATCATCGAATGGAAACATATCTTTCCGGAAGTAAAAATCATCGCTGGTTATGATGGTTCTGCCCCTCTCTCAGACAAACCCGCAGGTCACCAATATATTTCAGACATCCTTTTAAAAGAAAAAAGTCTTCTGAAGAATGCAGAACAAAAGAAACTTCAGTCTTATGCCAAACAAAACATTCAGGGTCTAACTCAGATGAATGCGGCCATGTATGTCTATTGTAGTGACGGAACGAAAGAAGGTGAATTCTATTACGGCTCGCTTAAAGAAGGCAAGGCCTTCCGTCCATTTGATATTAATGAGTGTGAAGGAAAACGAAATCAAATTGAAGAACTGATCTCGAAGGTCAATCAATATTACTCAGGTGAACTTGAAGTTCCGAAAAATACTGCCAGTGGTGAACTACGTCAGATCTATAACGAAGCAAGACGTATCGAACATTGCGGTGAAATTCTTCAGATGGAACTTAACCTGAATGCGGTGTTTAATCTTCTTTTCTATGAAGGTGCTAAACAGAACTTTGCCAACTATTACAAAGATGATCTTGCTGAGGCCGAGAAGATTTTAAGCGAATTTAAGCTTGAAGATATGGAGAAAGGCTTTAATGAGGCCCAGGAAAAGCAGAACAAATTTATTGAATCTATCAGAGCAGAGATCGAGTCTCTGGAAAAGAATCCAGAGGCCGCAGTTGCAGCAGAACAGAAAAAGCTTGAAGAATTTACCAAGAAAAGAGACGCGTTATTTAATGACCCGAAATTTGCGCGAGTTAAAAGTTACATTAATCCCGAGAACGGTGCTTATAACGGGCCGATGGATCTGGCCGAGAATTTAGTTCCGCTGGCGCAGGAACTTATGAACTCAGCGATGACCTATAGTGCACTTAAATATACAGCAGAAGCAGTTAAGGCAAATCCTCAAGGGATGGTCCTGGCAAAAAGACAGGTTCTCGTTTCTGAAGAAAATAACCAAAAGAATCAGATCCTCGCCTTCCAGCAGTTGAAAGAAAAGCTCGCTAAACCAGAGAATAAAGTCTGGGTACCTACGGCCAAAAATCTTAGTTCTAAGACACGTAAAGAAACACTCGCCAATATCCATAATGCTCACGCAATACTTTCGGTAGAAGGTCTACCAGCAAAACAACGTCAGGCACTTTCATGGATGGTTCAGGCATCTAGTGCACACTTAGGATATTTCCAAAACCCTTTTAGCTGGCACGAATTCACTGGCAGGACCGAAGACCCTCAGTTCCCTATTCGCTTAAAAGACTACACTTCAGGCCAAGGATACATGGGCGGCGGCGGTGGTTATGTGGGACCTGCTTATTACGGTGGATATACTGGTAGTGGATACCCGTCCCCAATGGGAATGGGTGGAATCGCTGGCGGTATGATGGGTGGGGCCACAACCGGTGGTTACTATGGCGATGGAGGTATAGATGAGGCCGATGAAGACAATGCTTACTCAGATGAGTCTGAAGAATAAGAAAACTTGATTAATTTTAACCAAGGCGAAAGCCGAAAGAACTAAATATGAAAAAGCTAATGACGATCTCAATGTTAATGGTTTCCATCTCCGCTTTCGCTCAAAAGGCGAACGTTATCTTTATCGACCCTGATATCGAAACGAAGGAACTTGAAAACTTCAACATTCAGAAGAACACCCATGAAAGTTCTCTTCCAGACAGAGACGATCGCGAGATGCTTCTCAATCAAGTGGCCAAGACCAAAGATTGGGATGAGCTTAAGAAAGATATTTTCTATATGGATCTGGCACGAAAATCAGTGTCAGAACTTCAAAAGAAATATCCAGAACTATCGGCCAAAGAAATTAAACTACTAAAAGAAAGACGATGAAAAAACTTCTTCTTCTCCCTCTAGCAGTTCTACCTCTTTATGCAGGAGCTTCCTGCCAGGACAGCATTAAGTCTGATAAGTACATGCTATTTATCGACACCAATGAATCTGAGAGAGAAATTGAAACAGCTGAGAAAGCGGCCTGTGCCCGCGGTGAGAAGATGGTGATTGTTCCTAAAAACTATAAGGACTATCGCACTTATATGGAAGAAATGGCCAAAGCAAAAAAAGTGGCCATGGACTGTACAAAGAAAAACCCCACTAGCACAACCGCTTGTCGAGATGTTCAGGTGGCCTTTCGTCAAAGCTACGAGAAGATGGAGAAATTCCGTCTAAGTCAGCCTAAAATTGAAACTGGCACTGACGAAGCACTGAAAGAAATCAAGTCCAAGAATGGCAAACTCAATAATCTTATCATCTCTGGTCACGATGGTGGTGGGGAGTTTGGTGGAGCGAAAGGTCGCATGAGTCGTGAAGACCTTTCGAAGGCCATGGCAAAATACAAAGACATCAACAATGTTTCTACGTTAATGCTTCTTGGCTGTTATACCGGTGTTCAAAAAGAAATTATCGAATGGAAAAATATTTTTCCAGATGTTCGCATGATCGGTGGATACGATGATTCAGCTCCCCTATCTGATAAACCGGCGGGTCACCAATTCATCACAGAGCTACTGACTAAAGAAAAAGCACTGATCGCCAATGCCGACCAGAAGAAACTCCAAAACTTCACCAGAGCAAACGTTAAGAGTTTAACTCTCTTAAACGCAGCAGTTTACGTAAATTGCGAAGATGGTACTAATAAAGAAGAGTTTTATTATACTTCTAAAAATCGTGGAAAACATTTCTCTCCTTATGGCGCAAAAGAATGTCATGAGAAAGAAAAAGAATTCAACGACATCATCACGCAAATGGCGCCTTATGAGACAGGTGAAAAAGAACCACCTGCGGACACCGCCCGAGGCGAATTACGTCAATTGTACATCAAGGCGAGAAACCTCGAACATTGTAGTGATTTCTTAAAAAAAGAGATTAACGTCAGTAATCTTTTCAATCTTCTATTCTATCAAGGCATCAAAGACAGTTTTGCCGCTTTTTATAAAGACGATTTGGCGGCAGCGGAAAAGGCCGTTGAAGAAATGAAGAAGAAATATCCCAATTATTTGAAAGACATTTGGGTTCCTACTGCAGAAAACCTTGCCAAGCATTCAAGAAAGGAAATGCTGGAAAATATCCACAATATTCATGGCATTTTATCCAAAGCAGATTTAAGTCGTGAGGAAAAGAAAGTTCTGAGATGGACAGGCCATGTGTCATCTCGTCACCTCCATGAATTTGGCAATCCTTTCAGTTGGCATGAATACACTTCGGGGACACCTGAAGCGCCCAGATACCCACTTCGACTTGCTAATTACTCTCCAATGCAAGCTTCCCTACATGGCGGATATGGCTTCGCCAGCGGTATCGTTGCAGGGTCAGGAAGTGGCGCTTTAAGCACACCTGCTCCTCAAAGAGAGGAATCAGATGGCACTTTCACTCGGTTACTGAACTTTATCCGAGAATAACGCACCCCGAATACCTTTAAAAAAAGGCCCATTTCCAGTAAGCTACTAGCACTCACAAAGTGCAAGGAAAGCTTATGGAATACAATTTCTCAGAACTCGAACCCAAGTGGCAAAAATACTGGGACGATAACAAAACTTTTAAAACCGTCGTTGATCAGAACAAACCAAAATATTACGTTCTCGACATGTTCCCTTATCCATCTGGTGCTGGTCTTCACGTAGGTCACCCCGAAGGTTATACGGCCACAGATATCATGGCGCGCTTTAAGCGTATGAAGGGCTTCAACGTTCTTCACCCAATGGGTTGGGACTCTTTCGGTCTTCCGGCCGAAAACCATGCGATGAAAACTGGGATTCACCCAAACATCACAACTCAGGAAAACATCAAAACTTTCAAACGTCAGTTGAAGATGCTTGGCTTCTCATATGACTGGGACCGCGAGATCGCGACTTCTAACATTGATTACTACAAGTGGACTCAGTGGATCTTCGTTCAGCTTTTCAACAAAGGTCTGGCCTACGAATCACACATGATGGTGAACTGGTGTCCAAATCTTAAAACCGTGCTTGCTAACGAAGAAGTGATTAACGGTAAGTCTGAAGTTGGTGGTCACCCGGTGATCAGAAAACCAATGAAGCAGTGGATGCTAAGAATTACTGAATACGCTGAACGTCTTCTTCAAGATCTTGATCTTGTAGACTGGCCTGAATCAGTAAAAGAAATGCAACGTGTGTGGATCGGTAAATCAGAAGGCGCCATTGTGAGTTTCGCGGTAGAAGGCAAAACTGACATGATTGATGTCTTCACTTCTCGTCCGGATACACTTTTCGGTGCCACATATATGGTGCTTGCTCCTGAGCACAAACTAGTTGATATCATCACAACTGATGCTCAAAAAAACGAGATCGCAAAGTACCGTGAAGTAACAGCACTTAAATCAGATCTGGAAAGAACTGAGCTTAACAAAGACAAGACAGGTGCTTTCACTGGTGCTTATGCCATTAACCCGGCCAACAAAAAGAAGATCCCGGTTTATATCGCTGACTACGTTCTGAACACATACGGCACTGGTGCCATCATGTCAGTTCCGGGTCACGATGAAAGAGATCATGAGTTCGCAAAGAAGTTCAACCTTCCAATCGTAGAAGTGGTAAAAGGCGGAAACGTTGATGAAGCTGCTTTCACAGAAGATGGCGAGCACGTTAACTCTGATTTCCTAAATGGTCTCAATAAAGAAAACGCGATCAAGAAAATGATCGTTTGGCTTGAAGACAATAAAATCGGCTCTAAGAAAATTAATTACAAACTTCGTGACTGGTTGTTTTCTCGCCAGCGTTACTGGGGTGAACCGTTCCCAATTCTTAAATATGAAGATGGTACAGTTCGTTGTCTTGATGTTGATGAACTTCCGGTCGCTCTTCCTCAGGTTGAGAAATACGAACCGTCTGGAACTGGTGAATCTCCACTTGCCACAATTGATGAGTGGTTAAACGTTATTGATCCTAAGACTGGCAAGAAAGCGAAGCGCGAAACAAACACAATGCCTCAGTGGGCCGGTTCTTGTTGGTACTACCTTCGTTTCTGTGATCCTCAAAATACAGAGCGCCCTTGGGACTCAAAAATTGAAAACTACTGGATGCCAGTTGACCTCTACGTAGGTGGTGCTGAGCACGCGGTTCTTCACCTTCTTTACTCTCGTTTCTGGCACAAGGTTCTTTTCGACCTTGGTCTCGTTTCAACGAAAGAGCCTTTTTACAAGCTGGTTAACCAAGGGATGATCCTTGGTGAAGACGGCGAGAAGATGAGTAAGTCACGTGGAAACGTGGTGAACCCGGATTCAGTAGTAAATGAATTTGGTGCTGATACTCTTCGTCTTTATGAAATGTTCATGGGTCCACTTGAGAAAGTGAAGCCTTGGAACGCCAATGGTGTGAAAGGTGTTTATAATTTCCTTAACCGTGCTGCTCGTTTCTTCCTGGATAAGGAAAACTACGCTACTGGTACTGAAGACGTATCAAACGTAAAAGAGCTTCATAAGCTGATTAAGAAAGTGACCGAAGACATCGAAGGCATGCGCTTTAACACGGCCATCTCTCAGATGATGATCTTTGTGAACCACGTTTATAAAACAGGAAAAGTGTCGAAAGAAACTGCGGAGAAATTCGCCATGGTTCTTTCTCCATTTGCACCTCACTTGGGCGAAGAGCTCTGGTCATTCCTTGGCCATACTAAGTCTCTTGCTTACGAGAAGTGGCCTGAATTTAACGCTGAACTTGCCAAAGATTCTATGATCACGGTTGCAGTTCAAGTGAATGGAAAAACTCGTGGAACTTTCGAAGTGGATGCTGACATCTCGAAAGAAAACCTGATGGCCATCATTAAATCTGATGAGAAAATTGCAAAGTATCTCGCAGGCACGATTGTGAAAGAGATCTATGTACCAGGTAAGATTTGTAACTTTGTTGTAAAAGAATAATATAGTTGGCAGTGGGGACCTTCTCCCCACTGCTTTACCCTCTTAAGAAACCTACCATAAGCGCTCTGAATATTAGACTTCAAGAACCTTCAGTTCTCTCAACCTACCAATGCTGCATTCGAAAAATCATGCTCAGAATAGAATAGAGCCTTGAGCGAACATTTGATTTATATCACGATTTTGTGTTCGACAGTGGATTTGAGTGATTGGTAAAGGGTAAGACATGAAACCTGGTTCTCTTGTCCTTGAAAATTCTCATCCGTTCAAAGAGCTTCACTGTCCCTTTCAACTTAAACCGAATGAACATTCGAACTTCGTGATGAAGGACGCTCCTGGATTTATTTTCATCAAAGAAGGATTCATGCGGATCGGGTATAAACGAAGCAGTCATATTCAGACTGTTCGTATCGCGGGCCCAGGTGAAATCGTGGGCTTCGGGAACTGGAAATATCCTGATCGTTATGTGGCAATTGCTTTGGGACAGGTGAATGCCGTCTTCATCGACAAGGACCTTTTTGAAAAACAACTTACTGTTGATCCTCAAATCTCAAAAGAGATTTTTGATATGAATATCTTCCAGGTCATGCTTCGGGATGAAAGAATCTGTACTCTCCAAAATCCTACAGTAAGAGGTAGAATTGCCGGAACACTGGTGAGTCTTTCTGATAAGTTTGGAAAGTATGATGCTCAAGGACGCCTGGAAATTCTCGCGACTGTAGATAGAAAAATACTGGCAGAACTTTCAAGTACGGTGGTTGAGACTCTGGCGCGCACTCTGACTGAATTTGAAAACAAAGGCATTATCGAGAGACAGGGTAAGACCATTTTTATTCTGGACTACCCTGCCCTTGTTCAAGCATCCGATCATAATTAAGCAGCCGCTTTAGATTCATGATTCTGATAGAATTCAATCGTCTCGGCCTCTTTGCCGTGATGTCCTTCCACAAAATCTTTCAGTTGATTAACCAGGCCCAAAAGCTCATTCGCTTCTGAAGACATATTATCTGATGAAGAGGCCACTTCTTCTGAGAATGAAGCAGTTTGCTGAATAGCTGAATCTAAGTGGTGCATGGCCTTTGAAATTTGCTCAATTCCATGGGCCTGCTCTTGAGAGGCGGCCGAGATTTCAGAGTTCAAATCTGCCACTCGTTTTACCGAGGTCACAATTTCCTGAAGCACGATGCCTGATTGACTCGCTCTTTGGTAACCTTCCTGACCCATTCTCACGTTCTCAGAAATAAGTTCATTGATGTTCTTTGCGGCTGCGGCCGATCTTTGAGCAAGACCCCTTACCGCGTCCGCCACTACCGCAAAACCTTTTCCTTGTTCACCGGCACGTGCCGCTTCAACTGCCGCATTCAAAGCGAGGAGATTGGTTTGAAATGAAATTTCATCAATCACGTTAGTGATCTCTTCAATCTTCTTAGAAGACTTCGACATGTCGTTCATAGCATCGATAAGTTTTTTAAGTTCAGTCTCTCCACTTTGGGCAGAGTTAAATGACTTCTGAGAAAGTGCATTGGCCTCACGAGCGTGATCAGAATTTAACTTCACCATTGAAGATAGCTCTTCCAGGGCGGAAACAGTTTCCTCAACTGAGGCCGCAGAACTAGACGCACCTTCAGAAAGACGAACAGAAGCAGAATTCATCTCACCACTGGCATATGAAGTCTTCTCAGTAGACCCCATGATCTTAGTCGCGATATCTTGAAGAGTTGTAGATATAATATTCGAGAAAATAGCACCAACAACAAGAGCGAATATGAGAACTGCAATGGCGAGGGAGAATATGAAAATATTCGTGAAGGCCGCAGATGATTGAGCATCGTTAACGTAAGTCTTTGCTAGTTCCATTTCATGGGCCTTTAGATTTGTAATGGCCTTTTCAAATTTCGCCGCAGACTCTGGACACTCGACAAAGAAAATTGTTTCAAGGGTCGCCTTCATCCCTGGATCAGTTGAGTGATAAGCATTCACCGCACGCTCACCAATTTTACTGAACTGTAACCATTCAGATTGAAGAATGGCGTAAAGTTCTTTTTGCTTAGGTAATTTCACATTCAAAGAATATTCACGATTGGCCTCAATAAAGGCCGATTGCGCTTCTGCCAAACCTTTTAGTGATTTTGCCGCCACATCCTAAGGGAGATTCATCAATCCCAAAGTGCGCAGATTGATTCTGATGCTTTGATAGCTTAGGAACATTTCATTCAGTTTATTGAGACTTGGAAGAGCAGAATCCGCGACTAAGTCATAGCTGTTAGAAACCTTGGAACTTCCATAATAAGAGACTCCTCCAATGAAAACACTCATAAGAGAAAGAAAAACACACAGAACAAGAAGTTTTTTTTTAAGGCCAACATTCTTCAACATAAAGCTTCCTTTACAAAGTTGAACACTGAGTATTTCGGGAGTCCTTTATGAAAGCTTAAGAAAGTTTAATTGATTTAAGACAATGTAGAGGGTTTGTAGAATTCGTAACCCCCTAACAATTGATTGAATATCAAGATCGTTAGGGAGTTGTTAAGAGTTGATTAACCAAATACAGGAACGAAGTGATTGAGCAGAGTCATTCCAAGACCAGATAAAACTGGGATCGTTAGATTGTCATCAATGTTGAATGCTGAAACGAGTTCAGAAGCAGCACCAATTACTCCAGACACGATTGCGAACACTAGGATATGAGTTCCAAGAGTCGCCGTATTCATCACATAAAAAAGAGTAATGAGGTAACAAGTGAAGAAGCCCGCCACTGCACCTTGAAGAGATTTGTTCGGTAGGATTTTATCTTTCCCGTACAGCACTCCAAAAAAAGATGAAAGTGGATCAGAGAAAACTAGAAACATTACAGAAATGATGGCGATGTCTCTTTGGTAGAAAAATAGAGAAATTGACACGCCCAATGCATAAAACGGAAGACCACTCATCCCTTCTTTTTCAGAACGGCGCATTAGTGGACCCATTAGTTTGATTACGAGTTTATTAAAGGGAGGATATTTTGCGCGAATGATGTCGGCCATGAAACCGGCCACAGCAATCGCCATGATAATGATGGCGAAAGTATTTGTAGAAGCATCCATCTGATGGAACATGAACAAGCCGAGAGACCCAGTTGAAATGTGCCAAAGCTTTCTAAGTATGTGAAGATCTGATCTTTTATGTAAAACCGTCTCAAAAGACGAATTGTATTTCTGGCCTTGAGATGCTGACATCCCTGCTCCTTCGCAATTAAAAAAGGGATTTAAACAAAATCCCCCTAGAATCAATAAAAAACAAAGTTCAACCAATTTAAAGGATTCCACCCCTATCGTCTACCCCCATTAGCACTCAGGTATCCTCGGACCACCCATAAATCTTGAAAATCATTCATGAAAGAACCTTTCCAAACCACAATTTAGCTTCATATAATTTCAGGATATGGAATTAGAATCAGAGGCGGAAATTTCGCCTGAGAATATGAAAAAAATATGGGCCGTTGGTGGCGGTAAGGGTGGCGTTGGTAAGAGTCTTGTCTCTGCGAACGTTGCGATTTGCCTTGCGCTAATGGGTAACAAAGTTGTGGCCGTGGACCTGGATCTTGGTGGAGCAAACCTTCACACTTGTTTAGGTCTTCCGATTCCGCAAACGACTCTTTCGGACTACGTATCGAAAAAGGTCGATAACTTTGAAGACCTACTGGTAACGACCCCAATCAATAACCTTAAAATCATTTCTGGGGCACAGGATGAACTGGGCATGGCGAATTTAAAGCACATGCACAAAAACCAGATCATCAAGAAGCTCTCAGAGCTTGATGCCGACTACATCCTATTTGACTTGGGTGCGGGTACGGCCTTCAACACGATCGATTTCTTTATCAGTGCTGATAAAGGAATCTTAGTTGTTCTTCCTGAACCAACTTCAATTGAGAATACTTATCGCTTCATCAAGTCAGTGTTCTACCGTCGTTTAAAAATGGTGGATGGAATTGCTGAGATTGAACCTCTTATCAACGAAGCGATGAATGCGAAACTTTCCCTTGGTGGAACAACTTCACCAGCAGATCTGATTCGCAAGATCACTGAAATCAATCCTGAAGTTGGTCGTCGAGTTAAAGAAGAAATGGCGGATTTCCGTCCTAATTTGATCATCAACCAGGTTCGCTCTCAAGCGGACATTGATATCGGTTACTCTATTCAGAGCATCTGCCGTAAGTACTTTGGTATCGAGATGACTTTCCCTGGTTATCTTGATTACGACCAATCAGTTTGGCAGAGTGTGAGAAAGAGAAAGCCTCTTCTCATTGAATATCCAAATTCAAAACTGGTGAATAATTTTGATCGTATCGTTAACCGTTTGATCGAATCTTAGAGGTAAAAGCGCATGGATGCTGAAAAGAAAAACTATTACGAAGTCCTTGAGATCGAAACAAACGCGACTCCGAATCAAATCGAGAACGCCTACATTCGTGCTCGTAATGCTTACTCTGGTGACAGTGTTGCTCTTTACTCGCTTATGACTAAAGACGAGTGTGATAATATTCTTGGCCAAATTGAAGAGGCCTACTCTGTTCTTGGTTTCCCTGAAAAGCGTCGTGAATACGATCGCCTTCGCGGTTTCAACCAAGGTGGAATCTCTCCACAAGCAAATCCAGATAAGATTCACATGGTTCTTACTGTGGAAGACCGTAAGAATGAATCGATTCAATATGAAAACTTTGGCTCTAACCTCATTGAGGCAAGAGTTTCTAAGATCACTGCTCAAAAGAAATTCGGTCTTGAGTTCTCTGAGAACGCGGACATGGAAAGAAAAATTCGTGAAGCGAGTGACTTCCCTGGCTCATTCTTAAAAGAGATTCGTGAGTATAAAAACGTATCGATTGAACGTATGGCCGAGATGACAAGAATTTCTAAGACTCATTTGACTGCAATTGAAAACGAAGATGTGTCTAAACTTCCTGCGGAAGTTTATGTTCGCGGTTATGTTTATCAATTCGCGAAAGTTTTAAAGCTTAATCCAGACACAGTGGCCAACAGCTACCTTCTGCATTTTAAAAAGCTTAGAACACAAAAATAATGTCTTCCGAACCAGATAACACCGACGAAACCCAGAACTATACCGTCACCGTCACTAACGAAGACCGTGAAGAGTATAAGCGTCTGGATGTTTACTTAGCTCAGAAGCTTCCGCAGTTTTCTCGCTCTACGCTTCGTCGTTTATTTGATGATGAAGAAATTTCCAGTGACGTGAAGCTCTCTATTAATAAGATGCCTCCGGCCGGAACGGTGATTGAAGTTGAAATTCCTCCTCCGGTACCAACTGATCTCATCGCAGAAAATATCCCTTTAGATATTCTGTTTGAAGATAAACATCTCATCATCATTAATAAACCTGCGGGTCTGGTGGTTCATCCAGCTCCCGGCCACTATACTGGCACCTTAGTGAATGCCATCCTCTATCACTGTCCGGATCTAAAGGGCATTGGTGCAGAGAAGAGACCTGGAATTGTTCACCGTCTTGATATGGGAACTTCTGGTGTAATGGTAGTTGCAAAAGATCAGGCGACTCATGAAGGGCTCGTAAGTCTTTTCTCGATCCATGATATTGATAGAAAATACGAAGCACTCGTCGGTGGCCAGCCGGCCCAGCAAGGTGGCACGATCACAACGACAATTGGCAGACACCCGACTCACCGTCAGAAAATGGCGGCAAACGTGAAAAACGGAAAGACCGCTGTTACTCATTATAAAGTTCTTAAGCAGTATAAGGGCGCGGCCCATATGGAACTTCGACTGCAAACCGGTCGAACTCACCAGATTCGTGTGCACATGTCACAAATGCTTCACACGCCCGTCTTATGTGATCCCATCTATGGTGGAAGTGATTCGCACTTAAAGCGCACTCCGGATTCCATCCGCCAGAGACTAATTGATTATCCTTATCAACTGCTTCACGCCAAGGAGCTGGGATTCGTACATCCGATTACCAAAGAGAAGCTCCATTTCACGGCGCCTCCACCAGAAATATTCCAAGCGGCACTCAAAGCTTTCTCAGAGTGAAATTTAGAGCTACAATAGGTGGCATGGATATTCCTTATTCTTCGAATCTCAATCGCGGTCGATTTGAGACCTGGACCCACAAACCTGACATGTTTTTAGTTCATGCCCATCAAGTGCATGGTACTGATATCGTTTCGATGGAAACACTTCCCTGCGAAGCGGATGGACTGGTTGTTTCGTGGGAAGAATTTGAACAACCGCTGGCCATTAAGACTGCGGATTGTTTACCAGTCGTCATTGAAGGTGAAAAAGGTGTGGTGTTTCTTCATGCGGGATGGAGAGGACTTGCTCATGGGATCTTAGAGCGGCCTGAAATCGCCATGATCAAACCACAAAGAGTCCTGATTGGACCTTGTATTCATGAATGTTGCTTTGAGGTTTCTCCTGATTTTGGTGAGAATTTTAAGGGTTCTCCCTTTTTCACCAAGCGTGGAGACAAAAACTATTTCAATCTTCCGGAGGAGGCCAAACGCCGCCTGAGAGAAACTTTTCCTCAGCTTCTGGTTGAAGTCGCCCCTTACTGCACATGTTGTAATGAAAATTTTAATAGCTATCGTCGAAATAAAACTACAGAAAGAAACTGGAATATCTACATAAAAGGATGATCTCAATGGAACAGAAAAAAAGCCTCACCATGAACGGCATGACCGGGCCAAATTTTCTTTTTATCTTAAATGCGGTGGGCATGATTGCAGTGAGTATTTATCTCACAACTCACTTCTACGATGTTCTCTACCCAACTAAACTGGGTGGAGCGAGCACACTTTGTAACATATCTAATTTTTTTAATTGTGATGCTGCTACCTATTCTAAGATTTCAAACATCGCTGGAGTGCCGATTTCATTCTTCGGAATCATCGTTGGTCTATTGTTCTTATTCACGAGCTTAATGCCAGGTGAATCACTTGAGAAAACTTCAAGTGCCGTAGCAAAATATAACTTCATTGGCTGCGTACTGCTTTTCATTTTCTCACTCGCAGTTCTTGGAAGCCTATGTCCTTTCTGTACTCTTTATTACATCCTTTCAGGTGTTGCCTTTTTCCTTATGTGGAAATATGGCTCAAACTCTTGGGTACCGGATTTTAAAGTAGCAGGTCTTTGGGCAGTTCTTCTTATCGGCGGCTCGGCCTTCATGTACATGACAACGAAAGAGAAAGCTGATGTGAATGCTAAGATCTCTAAGAGCATCGTAGAGCAATTCAGAAAGCTTGGTTCAAGTGGTGATCCGGATGTTGAGTCTCCTTATAAGATTCACATGGCAACTGAGAAATTCGCTGATTCTCCAATTCGTATTACGGTATTTTCTGACTTCCAATGTCCATTCTGTAAGGTCGTGGCCGAGCAGATGCACGAAATCATCAGAAGATATCCGAATAAAGTAAGTATTCAGTATATGTTCTTCCCACTAGATGCTAAATGTAACTCAAACGTAAAAGGTCGCTTCCACGAGAGTGCATGTGACGCTGCTATGCTAGCTGCTTGTGATGAGAAGAAGTTTGTGTCTCTGCACGATGAAATCTTCGCAAATCAAGATAAACTGCAATCAGGCGTTCTTGCTGATCTTGCCAAGAAGTATGAACTGAATGGTTGTTTTGAGAATGAAACAATCAAGAATCGTGTGATCGAAGCGATCAATCAAGGTACAAAATACAACCTGAAGTCGACTCCAACGATCATTATTAACGGTAAGAAGATTGAAGGAACAATTCCTAACAATCAATTCTTCGCGATCTTTGAAGATATTTTAAGCGGAAACTAAGATGTTTATTGAGACCCATTGCCATCTGGATTATTTAAAGGCCCTCCCTCTGGAAGAGATCAGAAAGCTCATCTCCGAGGCCGGCATTCAAAAAGTTGTGACCATTGGCGTGGACCCTCTCAATCTCGATAAAGTTCAAGAACTATCTCAGAATTGCCCTGAGGTGTATTACACTCAGGGCATTCATCCTCACGATGCCAAAGAAGCAACTGACGTAGAATTTAACAAGATTCGCACTCGTGGCGCTGAACCGAAGATGGTGGCAGTGGGTGAAATTGGTCTTGATTACCACTACAACAACTCCCCTCCTGAAATTCAAAAAACGGTATTTGAACAACAATTGCAAATTGCTTGTGACTTAGATCTTCCAGTTGTGATTCACACCCGTGAAGCTGACGAGGACACCAAGGCCATTCTTAGAAACTTCTCAAGCAAACTAAAACGCCGTGGGGTGATTCACAGTTTCACCTCGAGCCTGGATCTGGCAGAGTTTGTTCTTGGCGAAGGTTACTACATAGGTTTTAACGGCATTATTACCTTTAAAAAGGCCGAGAACGTTCAGGAAGTGGTGAAGATCACCCCTACTTCGAAAATCCTTTTTGAAACCGATTCTCCGTTTTTAACACCAGTTCCTCATCGTGGGAAAGAAAACGCTCCCTACTATTTACCATTCGTAGCAGCAAAAATCGCAGAATTAAAAAATGTTGATTTGGAAAAATTGAAGGCCGAAGTTTATCAGAATTCGTTCAGCTGTTTTTCGAAACTCGCTAATTCATAATCCTAAAAACTTTCATGAGTAGTGTGTCTTGCGGATGCTGTCCTAACAGAAAGCCTTTGATAGCACTCAACTCAATTTCATAGAGATCAGCGAGCTCCTGTGGAATAATTTCCGGCAAGCGTCCATCCAGACGAGAAAAATAAACTTCCAAAATTTTTGAGCGTTCGTATTGTTCCAGAACAGAGCGCACATGGTGAGCGTCGTTAATCCCAGAGTGATTTTCTGACATTTCCACTGGTAGCATAAATTCCTTCTTTTTGTGACACCATTAGGAGAGATTTGGTGCCACACTGTCTTACGTCAAATGAGATTTCAATTATCTCACTAGAGGGTTCGTCCCTCGCGAAGCAGCCTGATAGTTTTACTGCAAAATGACTGACAACAAAATGATTGTTAAACTTTGTTAGGTTCTTACACCCATAACTTTAGATTTATTTGCGGTTTACTTCATAACTCGTCCTCTACCTCGCACGCTTGAGTGTCTTTTCATTCGGAAACAAACAAGGTCTCTTCTTAGGAGCTTTAACTCAAAGGAGTTCCAATGAAATGGATTTTTGTGTTTCTCCTTGTGTCTAGTTCAGCTTTTGCGAAATGCGATCTGGCTCCTCTCAAGGATGAAATCATTTCTAAGTACAAAGACCCCATGCCTGTCACAAATGAAAAAGGTGAAGTTGGACATGCCCTGGCCAAGAACTTCAAAATCTCTGATTACTTGATGAGACTTCCAACGGAGTATGTTCTCACCGCAAACTTTGAGTTGGATATAAAATGGGAAACAGGTTTGACTCAATCAGTGAGAACATTAGTGGTAGGATCGGTGAATCCAAGGACATGTAAGATCGATAAGTTTAATAACGAGCAAGTTGCGGCAAAATAAAAAAGGGCCCGAAGGCCCTTCATTATTTAACAGATTTTACGCACATGTATGTCATCGTGTAGTTATAGGGAAGATTCACCAGCATTCCGCTGTTACCCATTGGCCACATCGCACTCACAACACTGTAACCGCTGTAATCAGTGGCGGCCCATTCAGTTTTAAGACCCATATTCACGCCACCATGATAAGCACCAAGACCAAATAGAGTTGTTAATTCTTTGACCGTAGCTAGTCGCTCGCCGCGTGCACTACAATAGGCAGCAACTTGTTGAAGCATATAGCGGTATTGAACGTTACCGTTTGTTGGAAAAGTTCTCACTCCTGAGATCACAAGATTTTCATAACCAATTTTCATCTTAAGCGGGAACGTTGTCTTGTGAACTGAATTGAACACCTGGCTCGCAAGAGCGTATCCAACGACATTAAGATTTAGAACTGAGCCTCTTGAAGCAAAACTGCGAGAGATGCCTGTCTCTTTATTTGAAACACGAAGTACTGTGTAAACACCAGAGCCTGGTCTTACTCCCCACATAAGTTGAAGATCATATTTAGAAGCATTTACAGACCAATCAAGACGTCTTACCCCGCCTTCATTCTCATAGGCATCATTCAGTAGTTCTAAACCACTGCGCACATAATTCGCCAGGGTTTCACCCATGCCAGCTTTTGCAACCTGACGACGATCATAAACGCGATCATCAAACTGAAGCACCATCTCCATGGCCTCCATTCCCATAGCACCTCTTTCCATCAGGTACATCGCCTGGCGAATGTAGTTATCTCTTAGCTCTGAAGTTGTTTGAGAAAAGCTCTCATCGAATTCAGCGATATCAAGACCCTGATAATTTGAAATTCTAGGGTTAAGTTGAATCTCACCGCCATTCCAGAATGAAGGAGCGGCGAAAGCATTGAATGAGGCCAAAAGCATTAAACCAATGAACATTTTCATGATGATCTTCTTTAACGAGTTAATATTTGCGCCATAACATAATGGAATTTGAGGCACGGCAACAGTGGGCCTGTAGGAAATATATATGTCATTAATTCCGAGTCTCTGGCCCCTCACTCTAAGGGCCTCTATTATGCCTCTATATGCTGAAAGTTATTACCTTTACCATCGTCGCGATCATCGCTTCAGGGGCCCGGGCCTCGGATTTGGGTATTAACTATTCTGCGGCCAATGACCTGCTCCTGACTGCTCCAAGCTGTGAGGAACTTGTTTCGCAACATCAATCTATCTGCAATTGGAAAAAGAATATTGAGCCAAGTTTCAAAACGCCGGTGATTCAGACGAGCTCGTGTAAAAAAATTTCGAGCAAATCATTCTCTATGATTGTTTCCAGTTGTCTGCCAGAATTTGTGAAAGCAAATCAACATAAGAAACTTTTTAAGAGCGGGGCCAATTGTTGGGGAACTGCTCTAAGCTTTAAGAAAATTTCAAATCGACCAAGATTCATTTGGTCACAGGAAATGAAGTACTGGCTGGATAGTCCGGTTTGTCGCAAGCTTGCTCCCAAAGAACAGAAACTTCCGGGCGATATCATCAATACATTTGGTCCTGAGTATATTTTTGAAAAAGATGAAGCATCCAACAAAGGCATTCAATTTTGGGAGGCCCTCTTTCCTGGGCGTTTAACGGCGCCTCAAGTTGATGGTGGTTATTCCGGTTATCACAACTTTCTTCACTCTGAGACATTTATCAGTGACAAACTTGCCTTCGGTAAAGACTCTCCCAATCAGCTCGACAGATTTGAATTTCATCCCATGAATGAAGTTTATGGTCGCTCGAAAGATGTAGATTGCCAGGAAAACCAAACGCGATCTCCTCACTACCGCGAGAATCAAAATCCGCCTAGGCCAATTAAAGGTAGTAAGTGCGATTATTTCTCTCTCGCTTATCGATGTGAGAATTTTGAAAACTACTTTGCTAAACAAACGCTGACGGCCAGTGATGAGGACAATCTTGCGACCATTAAGCGATTGCAAGCTGTGCAAGACAAACTCTTTCCACTCTTAACTATTGCTGGAAAAACTTTTCCTAAGAATGAAATTTCTCAGATGGTGAAAGAAGCAGATTTAATTGCGAAAGAGAGTTTGGAAGAGTTGAAAATTGCCGGAGATAAAAATCGTGAGATGATTCTGACTCTTAAATTCTTTACGGCCAATGGAATAAGAAAGTCGCTGGAACTCGCGGACCTCATACCACCAACGGAAGCTCTCTAAATTTTGGTTAAACAAAACTGAGCATTATTTGCTGGATCTAACAAAAAGCTTGTCTGATTTGAAAGAACAGTAGCAACTGAATCACCCGTTCCAATCGAAGCAAAACAGAGCGTTGAATTCCCATGATCATACCAGACCACCATATCTGCGGATGTTGAACCATCTGCGGCCCTAGAGCGTCCGATAAAAAATTGTCCACTACCAACAGTAGGTGTGGCACCTGGGTCAAGATTTTCATGTACCATGAAATGCGATTCCACACTAATTGATTGAGCACCAGTTTCATCTAAACTTGTGCAATGAGCGGCATCAGCATAGGTAACAAGTCTCTGATGGAAGGCCATTTCAGTTGAATCGACCCAGTAATCAGGTTCTTGAAAAAACCTGGCGATCGGACCTGGTCCTCCTGGATCAAAACAAGGAGTAACAATATCCCGATCCCAAATTTCCTGAAAAGTACAACTGGTAATCCCGCCTGCGACACATATGGCTCCATTGTTTCCGCTATTTCCAGGGCCACCGCCACTTCCACCTGATGAACTAGCACTCCCCCCAGAAACGTCAATAAACCCTTCGCAGGCCGAAAGAAAACCAAGAAGAAGAAGCAGAGAAAGTCGTAAGATCATGAATCTCTCCAAAAAAGCCTATGTTCACTTTTTCGGAGATAATTCTAAAAGAATTAAGAAGAGGTTAAAATATCGCTTTATTCGCTTTTATTTAAATATTTTCTTTATTTATGGCTTATCGACCTTAAATCCAGACAGCATATTCCCCAAACTCGTCTTAGGCTCCGGCTGCCCTCTTTGGGGCTTAGGAGCTTCACGCTTAGGCTCAGGACGTTCTTGTCTTTCTTCATGATGATGCTCTTCTTCCTGAATGTATTCAGGATAGAAAGGAAGCTCAGACTTATAAACAATACGATCCAAGTGCTTCACAAATCCAGACCAGTGACCAGTATTGTTATCAGTCTTACGAATGATATCGAATGAACCCATTTTTGAATCCATGAGATCAATCAAGTGCACTAGGTAAGCCTCAGAAGTCTGAGGAATTTTTGGTGATCCGTATTCATACTCTCCATGGTGGGCCAGGAGGATATGTTTAATGTGCATTTTTGTGTAGTGAGGGAAATTTTTAATCTTATAAGAGAAGCGATCAACGATCTCTAGCCCCTTAACCAAGTGGCCAACCAATTTTCCTTCTTCTGTATACTCAACGTTCACGCCGTCAGTCAGCTCATAGATCTTACAAATATCGTGCAAGATACAACCGGCCACCACGTAGTTCTCGTTCACCTTGTAATGCTTAGAAAGGTGAAGTGCCAATTCTGTACAAGAAAGGATGTGCTCTAAAAGACCAGAGCGGTAAGCATGATGAATCGACTTCCCTGCTTGCCAGATTTTCAGACGACGAGCGATTTCTCCATCAGTGATGATATTTCTTAATAGGTCACGAATGTAAACATCTGTCAGCCCATCAACGATGTTCAAAAGCTTCTTGTACATCACTTCCGGATCCTCAACCGCCTTCATCACGAAGTCGTCCAGGCTCACGTCGTTTTGTTCCACTTTCTCAATGTGAGCAATGATAAACTGCTTACGGCCCTGATAGAAATTCACCTTCCCACGAACCTTAACAAAGGTCCCCTTCGAGATGTTCTTCTCGATCTCAGCCGAATAATGCCAAAGACGAGCTTCCATCTCCCCTGTTGAGTCAGTCAGGATGATATTGAAGTATTTCTTACCGTCCTTCCCTTCCATTACGTTGAAGATTTTAACCAGGAAAACAGATTCAATTTCTTCTTTACCCTGCAAATCGGAGATAAAAAGTTTTGTCATTGTAGAACTCGTGCGTTAAGTGCCTAAAAAGTGGATTAAAGGCTACACGGAAATACTTGAATCCGCTACCCAAAACCTCGCGCTTGGAGTATGTTCTAAACGCTTAAAATATCTTAGTTTTGAATCATATCGTGGCGTCACTTTCAGTGACATGAGGAGTCTTATGAAAACAGTAAAAATTGGTATTAACGGTGTTGGACGTATCGGTCGTACAATTCTTCGCGCTTACTTCGACAGAATTGCAAAGAACCTAGATACAAATATTGAAGTGGTTGCAGTTAACAACCCTGGTATCCCTAAGCCATATGTTCACCTTCTAAAGCACGACTCCCTTCATGGTAAGCTTGAAGGCGATTTCTCTTTCAACGAAGAGACAGCTGAAATCTCTTACAATGGCCGCAAAATTAAATTCTTCTCTCAACGTAACCCTGAAGAACTAGACTGGTCTTCACTAGGTGTAAGCGTTGTTATCGACTGTACTGGTATCTTCAAAGACAAAGCGAAACTTGGTCTTCACATGAAAGGTACTGTTAAAAAAGTTATTATGTGTGCTCCTGGTAAAGACCTTGATGGTACATTCGTAATGGGAATCAACCACGAGAAGTACGATTCATCTAAGCACCACATTATCTCAAACGCTTCTTGTACAACTAACTGTCTGGCTCCAATCGTTAAAGTTCTTCACGAGAACTTCGGTATCGTTAACGGTCTTATGACAACTGTTCACGCTTATACTTCAGATCAAAACCTTCTTGATAACGCTCACGATGATCTTCGTCGTGCTCGTGCTGCTGCTCTTTCAATGATCCCAACTTCAACTGGTGCTGCTAAAGCTCTTGGCGAAGTTATCCCTGAAATGATCGGTAAACTTGATGGTTACGCTGTTCGCGTTCCAACTCCAGATGTTTCTATGGTTGACCTGACTGTAAATCTTGAGAAGAAAGCAACTAAGCAAGAAATCAACGATGCTATGAAGAAGGCCTCTCAAGGTCAGCTAAAAGGCATTCTTGGTTTCACAGATGAAGAACTAGTTTCTATGGATTTCATGGGAACAACTGAGTCTTCATTCTTCGATTCTAAACTTACAAACGTAATCGGCAACACTGCTAAAGTTGTTAGCTGGTACGATAACGAAGTTGGTTTCTCTAACCGTGTACTAGATCTTGCTAACTTTGTGGGACAAAAACTCTAAGAGGAACTTATGCAACTTAAATCAATTCAGGACGTCGATTTAAAAGGGAAACGAGTTGTTGTTCGTTTCGACTTCAACGTTCCTCTGACTAAAACTGAGCCGAGAACTATTACAGATGCTAGCCGCATCGATGAAGCGATCCCAACGATCCGTTTGCTCCTTGAAAAAGGTGCTTCAAAGATCGTAATGATCAGCCACCTTGGTCGTCCAGATGGTCAACCAAACCCTAAGTACTCTCTTGAACCAGTAGCGGAATACCTTGCTTCAAAACTTGGTACTGACGTTATTCTTTCTGAATCAGCAGTTGATAATGGTCTAAGAAACCTTCTTCAACTTCCTGAGACGAAACTAGTACTTCTTGAGAACATCCGTTTCCTTCCGGGTGAAGAGAAGAACGATATGGAACTTGCCGAGAAGCTTTCTCAGTATGGTGACATCTACGTGAACGATGCTTTTGGTGCCGCTCACCGTAAACACGCTTCTACTTACGGGATCAACGCTTTCTTCAAGGGCCGCGCTTATCCCGGTCTTTTGATGAAAAAAGAAATCGAATCTCTTAGCTCTCTTCTAGAGAAGCCTGCAAAGCCATTCGTGGCAATTGTTGGTGGTGCAAAGGTTTCTGATAAGATTAAAACTATCGAAAAACTTCTGGTAATGGTGGACACACTTCTTATCGGTGGTGCGATGGCCTACCCATTCCTAAAAGCTCGCGGCAACAGTGTTGGTAACTCACTTTGCAGCGATGATGATGTATCGCTTGCTAAGCAACTTCTTGCTGCTGATAAAGGTGGTAAGATTCAACTTCCGAAAGATCATATTGTAGCTGAAGGTCTTGAAGGTAAACCTGAAACTTGTCACACAATCGCCATCCCTGAAGGGAAAATGGGTCTGGATATCGGTCCAATGACTATTCAGTCATACGGCGACCATATCAAGACTGCTAAAACAATTTTCTGGAACGGCCCGATGGGTCTGTTCGAGTCAAAAGCTTTTGCTCGCGGAACAATGTCTATCGCTCACGAAATCGCTGGAACAAAAGCGTTCTCAGTTGTTGGTGGCGGTGATTCAGTAGCAGCTGTTCAACAGTCTGGTGAAGCGTCGAAGTTCTCTCACGTTTCAACCGGCGGTGGTGCTTCTCTTGAGTACATCGAGAAAGGCGAACTACCTGGTGTTCAAGCTCTAAGATTTGGAGTGTAAGAATGAAAAAGCTCATGGTTGGTAACTGGAAGATGAATAAAAACGGAAAAGAAGCTCAACAGTTTACTGAAGAGTTCAATTCCAAGTTCACAGACAAAAGAGACGCTTGGATCGCATCTCAAGCT
This sequence comes from Peredibacter starrii, assembly GCF_034259205.1. Lineage (GTDB taxonomy): Bacteria > Bdellovibrionota > Bacteriovoracia > Bacteriovoracales > Bacteriovoracaceae > Peredibacter > Peredibacter starrii. The sequence goes on from NZ_CP139487.1 coordinate 3,890,396, forward strand.
CTATTTGTTAAACTCATTATCAACTCTGGAATCAAAGCCGGTATCCAGAATTGTTCTGAGCATGTGAACGGTGCCTATACAGGTGAAGTTTCTCCAAGAAGCTTCAAAGAAATGGGCGGCCACTTCGTTATTCTTGGCCACTCTGAGCGTCGCCAATATTTTGGTGAAACTTCAAAAGGTCTAAACGCTAAAATCCGAACTGCCCTTGCTGAAGGTCTAGAGGTCATCTACTGCGTAGGTGAAACTCTTGCTGAACGTGAGGCAGGTCAGACTCTTTCTTTGATCGAGGATCAGCTTCACCAAGGACTGAACGATCAAAGTCTCGCTAATGCCACAAACCTAATCGTGGCCTACGAGCCGGTTTGGGCCATCGGAACGGGTAAAACCGCATCTCCGGCCCAGGCACAAGAAGTCCATGCCCATATTCGAAATGTCCTAAAGGCCAAATTTCCGGCCTTTGGTGACAAAACTCGTATCCTCTACGGCGGCAGCGTAAATCCGGCTAACGTAGAAGAATTATTGGCCCAGAAGGACATTGATGGGGGTCTAGTTGGGGGCGCGAGCCTCAAGCCAGCTGACTTTTTGGCGCTTTGCGGAGACCGTTAAACTTATTTGATTTGCAAGTCCCCGTAATTTTGTTAAAACTATGGGTCTAATTGGAGATTCGTCACTATGATTACTTTTCTAATCGTTCTACACGTTATTATTTGTGTTCTTCTTGTTGTTACAGTTCTTCTTCAGTTCGGTAAAGGAGCTGAAATGGGCGCAGTTATGGGTGGCGGTGCCTCTCAAGCTGTTTTCTCAAGCTCAGCGAAGGGTAACTTCATGACGAAGCTTACAACGATTCTAGCAATCGGCTTCATGGTGAACTCAATCGTTCTAACAACGATGAAATCAAGAGACTCTAAACGCTCTCTATTCGATAACGAAGCTCCTGTAGCAGCTCCGCTTAACTCTGACGTTCAGGCCCTAGACACTAAAGGTGTTGAAACAGTTCCTGCGACAGACGCTAACGGAACTCCAGCTTCGACTCCAGCTCCAGCTGAACAAGCGGCCCCAGCAGCTCCAGCTACTCAGCCAGCTAATCCGTAATTTTTAAAGTTATTCACAAAAAGAGAAGGCCGCGAAAGCGGCCTTTTTTATGTCTAAGCTTTTTTAGCTTCTTTCTTTTTTCCAGTCTCCACGACCTTAATTTTACCGAAGTCCATTTCCTTCTCGAACTTTTTGATTTCTTCGATCGGTAACTTCGCATACGGAATAGTCGGATCAAAGTGATCGGCAAGTCGTAGATCTTTTGCACTCTCCGCTCTTACGTAACGAACGTGCTGATCAAAAATATCAAAGATCGTTGGATCGAGTTTGATCCCACGAAATTTTCTCATCGTATTCATCGCATCTGGGATTTGCAGGACTTCACTATAAGAACGCTTGGTCGTAATCGCATCGAAGAAATCGGCGATGGTACAAACGCGGGCAAGAAGATGGATCTCGTCCTTCCCTTTTAATTTTTTTGGATAACCAGTTCCATCGAAGTTCTCGTGATGTTCATGAACCACACGAGCGACAATTTTAAGATCGATGTCACTACTCACTTCACAGTGACCACCAAGCAGTAGATCCAGACCAAAATCCGGGTGCTGCTTGATCATCTGATACTCTTCATCCGTTAACCCGCCCGGGTTGTTCAAAATGTGAGTCGGGATTTTAATTTTCCCAAGATCGTGAAGAAGACCACCAAGACCCGCATGCATCAGTTCTTTACGAGACGCTTTTGGATTAATCGTCTTGTAGATCGAAATGCAATACATGGAAACGTTGATGGAGTGATCGTATGTATAGAAGTCGTGGAAACTAAGATTCGCGATAAGATTTCTGAGTGAATCAATGTTGTGGTGGTCGAGGACATCCACCATTCCCTCTACCACTTCCCGGCAACCCTCGATGTTTTTTGCCAGGAGTTCAGTCGAGAACTCTTTGTCCTTATCAAAAATGTTATGCAGGTATTGAAGGGCCGCCTCTTTGATGACAGTCGTTTTTTGAACGTCATCAGCTTCTGACTTCATCAAGCTTCGAAGATAAATTCGTCGCTGCTCTTCAGGAATGTAGAGTTGAAAGTATTTGCGGTGAAATTCTTCGAGATCTTCTTTTTGAAGAACGCCACCTTGCGGGAAAATTCGTACAAACTTTTCCTTCCCTTTAACGACCGATGAGTTAACAAAAAGGTCAAAACTTAGGGCCTGGCCGACTTGTATTAGGTCGTACCTTACGGAAAAGAAACTGGGCTTCGTGTCCATTCGCCCATTGTACCACTTTCAAGACTCAGCGGCGGACTATTTCTGCACCAATAAAAAAGCCCACTTGCGTGGGCTTCTATTAAAGAAATATTAACTTCGTACTAGAATACTAGAACGGGATATCGTCAGCAGCGAATGAAGCGTCAGATGCGATTTGATATTCTTGTGCAGGAGCTGGAGCTTGAGCATAAGAAGAATCAACACCAGCATTGTTGTTAGCACCAGCAGATGCACCACCGATGAACTGAACAGTTGAAGCTAGAATTTCAGTTGTATAACGTTTGTTACCATCTTTATCGTCCCATGAACGAGTTTGAAGACGGCCTTCTAGGAAAGCCTGACGACCTTTTGCTAGATATTGGTTACAAAGCTCAGCAAGTTTTCCCCAAACAACAACTCTGTGCCATTCAGTTTTTTCTTGTTTCTGGCCTGATTTATCAGTCCAAGCTTCAGTTGTAGCTAGAGAGAAGTTACAAACAGCTGCGCCGCCTGGAGTGTACTTAAGCTCTGGATCTTGTCCAAGACGACCTAATAAAATAACTTTGTTTACGCTCATAAAGCTCCTAATCGCATAGGTTGCGAATAATTTGGTAAAAGGTTTTTCCTATACTTCCTTATTACCTCAGATTGATGTTGTGGGAAAAGAGAATTTCCTGTCCTTTCCTGACTCTTTTAATTGAAAAAAAGAGACCAACTCTGATGGAGTTTAAGTGATGGAAATTGGAACTAAGATGATGCGAGTCTGAATAATTAGTTCAGGTGATTATAAGTAGAATCTTCCTGACGGATTCGGCGTAAAACTGGGCTCTCTGGATTTTGTTTAAGAAACTCCTCTACTTTCTGGCGAGCGAGCTTCACGTCCTTCTTGTACCACTTTGGATCGAAGCCACAGTAAGGGCACTTGAGATCCTTACGATAAAGCGACTTATGAATACTCTCAAAAAGGCCCCAGATAATAGGAAGAGCACAGGCTCCTTTCCAATCGAACCAGGGATAGAGAGCGGCCGTTACACATAAAGTGAGAATGAGAATCTGAAGATAATTTTGACCTGAAAGATGGCGAGAATAGCGAAGCTTTCTCGGCGATCTACAAAGGGCACAGAAACAGTCTTTTGAGTTCTTTTTCATTCATATCTCCGCTTTCTATTAGATCATACTTCCCTTCAACCTTAAGACCCTGCACTTTTTGCCCTAGAAAAAGAGCCTCTAGGCATCCCGCGATGCCTAGGGTTGTGAAATTTTAGGAGGGCAAAATGGTGGTGGGTTGCTAGGAGAGGTCTACCGAATTCAACAAACGTACAACCACCAAAGCTCGGTACCCTTTGGATGGCTTTACACCTCGCAAATGCCATACCAAAATAGAATGACGTAATATTACGAACTTTAATCATTTCCAAAATGGCGCCAGTGACAAAACGGACCCACGAGCAGGGACAAATTAGTATCTTCTTTTCAGCTTCGCTGATCGTGCTGATTTCTATTATCGCGTTCGTGATTAACATTGGTCTATTTGTGAAAGCGAAGATCAATCTTCAGAACGCCACCGATGCGGCAGCTTTTTCCGGGGCCGCAGTTCAAGCGAGACAACTGACAAAGATCGCCTATCTCAATTGGGAAATGAGAAACATCTACAAAGAGTGGATGTATAAGTATTATGTCGTCGGAAATCTAAACGTTGAAGATGTAGAAAAGCCAAGTGGTGGCGACGTGATGAAGTACAATCTTCGTCCGGATGAGAACGTTCTAAGTGGTGTGGTGACAAGAGATCCATACAACATCCCTGCGGTTTGTATTCACATCGCGGGATCAAAAACAAATATCTGTAAGCGCTACTCTATTCCCGGTCTTCCTGAATTTGGTTCATCTAACCTTCCTGGTGCTGAAGAAGCTTCTCGTGCTTTCATGGATACATTGATTGCAACCAAAGTGAATGACTGCGTAGACCGTACTCGTTTGAACATGCTGGTTGCGACCACTTGGACATATAACGTTCTTGCCAGCGATATGGATTCGTCACTCGCTGGACGAGCTCCTGCCATTCTTGCTGACAGACAAGGTGCATGGCCTCGCGCTGTTGAACTTGGTCTTCGTATTCGAAATTTAGAATACGCCATGAACCGCCCAGCAGTTTATCAAGGTGTATGTAACGATACTGGCGCTCCAACGAAGACCAACTGCCAAGTTGGAATCAATGATGTTGTTCAAGAAAGAAAGTTAGGTAACGAAAGAGTTCTGAAGGCCTTCTACTCGGGTTACAGAAATCTTGGTAACTCTACAAACAATGAAATGAAAGCGACATTCACGCTTTCAGAAATTCCACCGAAAGGCATGACCTTCACTCGTCCTGCCGACGCTAGTTACCTCTTAGTTCCTTCGGATAAGGCCAGCACCTATACAAAACAATGGGTGGATCTAAAGCTCATGATGGTTAACTACGCCATCTTCTACGCGGCGATGATTCCGAGAGCAGAAAGAGACACTTCCGGTGCTTGTGACGTGACAAAAGTTGCGATTCCAGTTCCTGGTTATCCGATGGGATTCTACAAAAATCCTGAAGTTCAAACTTACTATGCGGTTCGCGGTGAAGCTGAATTCGTTGGTCTCTTTAATCCATTCGCAAATGATACTGTGAAACTCACTGCCTACTCTGCGGCGAGACCATTCGGTGGAAGAATTGGCCCGATGCTGTTCGTTCAAAAACCTGGTTCGGATTACTTCACTGGTCGAACTGACCGTTTGAAATTTCGCTCAGTACCTTACATCACTTCGTATGATTTCCTGGGAACTCAGTTAAGAGGCGGAGGCGCACTTCAGGCCAACCAATTTGAACCAGGTGTACCACTTCCGATCAATACCACTTCTAATCCGGGCCCATTTTGGCTGACCAATGAATCAGATCCACTGGGTGGACTTCTTGCCGATGCATCTGGGGTAAAATTTGGTGTTCCGAATCTGGTCTATGATTATCAAACGCCACACTCTAGTGAAGGCTACACTCTCGCGAGTGAGAAGATTTACAAAATTAGCTCGGCAAATCCTGGTTCTGAACAACCAGTTGGTCTTTACAGTAAACATCAGTTCAATGCTTTCAAAGGTCCGGCCCTTAGTGCTAACAATGCTATCTCTCCGGAAGATCTTGATGCCGAAATCGCTCGCGTAAGAGCACCGACAAGTTATGAGGCCGCCAATTACCTCATTCCATCTCCCAATAAATTTAACATTGAAAATGGAATGGACTCGTTCGGATTCATCGGTGGCGAAGGCACTCCACTTAAAAGCGGTGTGACTCGTTATGAATCAAACATCTACGCCCCTCTCTACAAATCAGGCACAGATCAGGAAGATATTCTTTTCGAGAACACTGCAACTGTGACTTCAACCATTTTCGAATTTATGCGTGCTCAGGAAACTGGTATGCGTAAATATAAAATGGCCCTAAACAAGGCCGCTCAAATTATCGACGCTCAGAAAGGCAGAATTGCAGGTGGAGCGAAGAACTCTGCCCCAGGTTATGAAAGAGCTGCCCAAGGTGTTTCCGATATCAATATGGGAGACCCGAATCTGGATCAGAATCCGGCGAGCTGTAACAGTATTGCGGGCCAGTTTTTGTATTTCTACTATGGCGGCGGTGTGGGTCCAGACCAAGTACAAAATCCTGCGGGCTGTCCAAAACCGCTGGGCACCATGATCAGCGAGTACTTTGCTTCTTCTGCGAATGATCCGACGTTCAATCCGACTCATTACCGCTTCAGCTTCTCGTGGCCAACAAGTGCTTCGGGAGCTGCTGGAAAGCAGTTTTTTACGGCCTATATGCCAGGTCCATTCACGGGAATCGGTGATGATGGACAATTCAGTAACCCAATTCCAGGCTCCAATATATCTGAGAATATGCGCCGCAACTTTTACTCAACCAAGTTCGTTACTCTTGACTCACTGCTTGGTTCGGGTGGGTACAGCCCAGCATCTAACTTCAATATTATGTCCGAAGGGACCCCATCTGGTGCAGATCAGGACATCAAACCTACCCAGTTTGCAAACCCACTCGATCCAGACATCATTGGGTCTGATTTAAACACCATTAAGTATTAATATTTCTACTCTTGATTAGACCCCTGGCCACCCTTTATAATAAGGTTGTCTAAAACCACCTTTCACTTCATCAAAGGATCTTTTGTGGCTACGAAAAAGACCAAAAAAGTAACAAAAAAAGCACCTGCTAAAGCTGCTAAAAAAGCACCTGCTAAGAAGGCCGCTCCTAAAAAAGTAACTAAGAAAGCTGCTCCTAAAAAGGCCGCTCCAAAAAAAGTAACAAAGAAAGCTGCTCCTAAAAAGGCCGCTCCAAAAAAAGCTGCTAAGAAAGTTGCTGCGAAACCAGCTGCTAAAAAAGCCGCTGCTCCTAAGAAAGCTCCAGCGAAAGCTGCTACTCCGAAGGCCGCTCCTAAAGCTGCACCAAAAGCCGCTGCCAAAGAGAAAAAGGCCATCACTCCAGAAGTGGTTGCTCCAAAAGTTCCAGCTCACGCTCAATCTATTAACGATGACTACACAGCTGATTCACTAAACGACGACTTCGATGCTGAATTCGATTCAGACGAAGAAGAAGAAGGTGAAGCGAAGCCCGCTGACGAAGCTGCCGATGAAGATGAAGAAGGCAGTTACGGTTACGGCTGGGGATATGAAGAAGGTCTAGACTCTCCTGAAGATGAGGAAGAGGAAGACGAAATGGACGAAGACGCTGAATACGTTAAAGGTCCAAAGAAAAAGTCTGATGAAGAAGAAGACGAAGATGATGAAGACTACTAGATAGTAGAGAATGGCCCCGTTTGGGGCCATTTTTGTTTGAGAGGTGTTTTATGAAGAAATTAGAACTTTATTTTTTCCCGCAATGTCCTTACTGCCAGATTGTAGAATCTGCTCTGAGAGTGACTGGTCTGGAGAACAGTGTAACTTATTATGACATTCATGATGAGCCACACAGAAAAGAAGAGCTTATCAAGATGACCGGCCGTGGAACTGTTCCATGTCTTGTGATCGATGGTAAACCGATGCATGAATCACGTGATATTGCAGACTGGTTACACAAATACGCAAAAGAAATTGCTCACGGCGGAGATCAAGTAAGTGGAAATTAGAGACCCGGTACATGGTTCGATTCCTATTCACGATGCTGAAATAGAAATTCTTGAACACCCTTTTTTTCAGCGTCTTAGGAACATCAAACAACTGGGTTTCTCAGAGTATGTTTTTCCAGGGGCGACTCACACTCGTTATTTGCATTCCATCGGAGTGATGAACGTCTCGACTTTGGTTTTCAATAGCCTTTTTAAAGATCAGAATTCAAAAGACATCCAACGACTGAAGGAAAGTCTTCGTCTTGGATGTCTTCTTCACGATATTGGTCACGCTCCCCTTTCTCACTCGACTGAATCAGTAATGCCGATGGTGAGTGCTTTGAAACTTCCAAAACAGTTTCAAGGAAAAGAAAGACAGGCTTCGCATGAGGACTATACGATTAAATCCATCACGGACAGTTCTTTCACTCAGTCCTTCAAAGGAGTGACGAGAGAATTTGGCATTGATCCTAATGCCATTGCTGAACTTGTGATCGGTGAATCAAAAAATCCGGACTACTTTACAGTTGGTGGCGTGAACTACTTCCCGCTTCTTCATCAACTCGTGTCTTCAGAAATGGACTGCGACAGAATGGACTATCTTCTGCGTGATAGTTATTTCTGTGGTGTGAGTTACGGTAAATTTGATCTGGATTGGATCATCGACAACATGAAAGTGTGTGTTGAGAATAATCAAGCGTTCCTGGGAATCTCAGAGCGCGCGATTTCGACTTTCGATGATTTCCTTCTTTCGCGCTTCCATATGTTCATGATGGTTTACTTCCACTACCGCGCGGTTTGTTTGGAACAAATGCTCATGCGCTACTTTGATAGCGAAAAGAATGAATATTCTATTCCAGCGGATATTGAAGCTTATCTTGAACACGACGACGCTTATCTGATGAGGGTCCTTCGTAAATCAGATAACGTATGGGCCAAGAGAATCGTAAGAAACTCAATTCCAAAAAAGATCCTTGAGACCTTTGGAACTGTTCACCTTCAGCAGATGCATGATCTTGAAAAATACATGAAGTCGCAAAATATCGACTACATCAAGTGTTCTTCTACCGGTCGACTGTCAAAGTACTACAGTGCTACTTCACCTCAGGAAGTTTATCCGATGAAGGTGCTACGAGAGTCTTCACTCGCTAAAGGTCATCGCACGATTAAGAACATCCAGGAAGCGACAGATCTATTCACGAAATACAGTGAATCTCATGCGGTTAACCGTATTCACTGTGACTTCGAAGAACTTACACCTAATCAGCAGGCCGAAATCCTAAAGATCATTCAGGCCTAGTATGTATAAGTTTTTTCTCTATTCGATGCTCATGATATTGTATCTAGGACTCGCGAAGGCGCTCTCGCCTTCCGAGCTCGGTGTGCAATATCTTCAGAACGAGAAGGCCTTTTCGAAAGTCATTAAGGCCCCACTTGCCACTGCCATTTTGGTGGATACTCATGCCACTGGTTTTCTCATCAAGACGTATTATCAAAAGTATCGAGTCATTAGTGGCTATGATTCAGTGGAAGAAGTGATTGTTAGAACCAGTAAAGAGTTCGCGAAGAAGAATCTCGCGAATGTCGGCCTGTCACTTTACCGCAGAATTGATGATAAAGAAGAGTTCTTACCACTGCCTCCGGGAAGCCTCTATTTAGGAAACCGTGAGTTTGGTGAGTGGAAAACGAATAAAAAGGGCGTCGTAAAATGGCGCTTTAATAAATCGTTTAAGAACTTTCCGAAATATCTCGGTTGGGGAAACTTCCGTCCGACTGAAGAATTCTATCAACAGATGCGCTCAAGCGTGACCTTGAATCGACCTTTCTACGGACTGAAAAACGAGTTTGGTCCCAAGGGCCGCATTACTCAGGAGAACTTTCCTCATTTCTTCAAAGATGAACGTATGAAGAAAGTAGAAATGAAGACTCTCCTGATTGAATATTTTAAAGAGAACTTTTAAGGAAAAAATATGGCCGAGATTTTTGACAGGCTCGTCATTCGCTTACTTTTGGCAATTTTCGTGTGCTTCATGATTTGGGTGTATCGTTACGCCCACGTGATTTTTTACCCGACGGTGAAACGTCAGGTGCTGAAGAAAATTAATCCGGCGGAAAATCCAGCGGACGCTCTTCACCTCTTTTCTCGATTGGTGGGGATTGCGCTGATCTTCTCTTCGATTTCTTTTAACGAAGCCTCTGGTTTCTTTTTAAGTATCTTCCACTTCGCGGTTTGGGGAACCATCGCGATTGTGCTTTATCTACTTTCGCTCTTTATCATTGAGTCGATCGTGTTCTACAACTTTGATTACACAGATGAGATCCTGAAGCGCAAAAACATGTGTTATGCCTTCATTAGCTTCTGTCACGCTATCGTGATCGCGTACCTAACCAGAACCGTGATGCTTGAAGCGGAGAACTCACTGGTGATTCTCCTGGTGCTTTGGCTTTATATGCTCGTGATCGTTGGCTTCTCAGTTAAGTACTTCACTTTGATTAGCCGTCTGACTTTCAATAAGCTCATGATGCAGAAGAACCTTTCCCTGTGTTTTGCTTACGGCGGATTCACGCTGGGTGCGGGTTTTATTATCGCAAGCTGTTTTGATCAGGAACATTACGACATTACCGTTTACTGTATTCAGGTTCTCTTAAAGACCATCCTGTCGCTGATCATCTTCCCGATCTTTAAAAAGGGTCTGATGAAGATTTTCCCGGTGAAACTAGGCGAAGAGCGCGGCCATGAAGGTCTTATTGAAGAAGACCGTCAGAGCTATGGTTATGGATTCTATGAAGGTGCCGTTTTCATTGCTGGCGCAATCCTGACTACAATGATCGTGAATCGCATCCAATTCGGTACAATTTACCCATTCTTCTAGTAGGGGCACCCTCTGGTAAAATGAAAGACCAGAGGGTGTTCTTATGAGTAATAAAATTCAAAACGTTTTCTCCCAGCTTCAGCATTTTGAAGAGCATATCGGACATCTTGAGGCCCGTATTCTGGAACTAGAACAACGAATCGAACAACTTATTCAAATTGAACGTAACCACCTTATTCGTGTGAAAAATCGCGAAGAGGTTTCAGATGATTTCCTATTCCATGGCCGTCGTTATCAGGACCTCTCTCCTGAGAAGGCATGGAAGCTGTATAACAATAAAGATTTTGATTTTATCCTGATCGATATCTCGGCGGCGGACTTTGCTCCTGAGAATAAGATTCCAGAGGCCCTGCACATTCCTTGGGAAGTGTTTCCGGAAAGATTCATGGAAATCACCAGCAAGACCACGCCTATTTTCTTCATCTCAGAAGATGGTGCGACCTCAGTTCTAGCTTGTGAATTTATGGTGAAGCGCGGTTACTTCAACTGTAACAACATCTCGGGTGGTTATAGACATTGGAAGGGAAATCAGCTTTCAATCGTAAAAGAGCAAACTGCCTAGATCAGGCTGCCCTTAGTTTGATTCTCTAAAAGCTCACGATAAAGATTATCCAGCATGAGTTCAACGCGATCGAGCTCAACCTCACCTAGTTTGGTGGTGTATTGGCGTTCGAGATCATTCGTTACTTGGAGAAGGTTCAGCTTAAATTTTTCGCCGTAATCAGTGAGGAACACCAGCTGCTCACGTTTGTCCTGATCGGAGTGCGCGCGCTTGATATAGCCGCGTTTTTCGAGCTCATTGAGGTGTGAAGTCATGGTCTGCTTCTTCAGACCACACGCCTTCCCGATCATCTTGATGGATGGACCATCGTTTTCGGAAAGATACATTAGAATTTCCAGGAAGCTTGGGCGAAGATCGTTGAAGCCACGAGACTGAAGCTCTTTAATGAGCTCAATCGAGTAAACTCGATAGATTTTTTTTAGCAAACTTCCGATGTTAGCAATTCTCTTCATATAGTATGACTATCATACTATGACTCGGGTAAAACTCAAGTCTTTTGAAGAGCACGCTCTAATTCTTCTGGAAGCGGCTTTTTAGGCTGCTGACTCTTTTTATTGATCACTGGTTTGTCTTCTGAGACCCCATTCATCCACATATCGAGACGAAGGCGCTCTTTCACTGTCATGAAAGGAGAAGCGTGAGCGGCGAAGGTAATGAGAACAATGAGCGCGATAAGGTATTTCATGAGGAAGTACAGAGCAAGTTGGGTGCCAGTATTTCGAGAGAAAAATGACTAACTTTTAGACAATTTCTGAGATGAGTGTCTGGAGAATAAACACTTAAAGAACCGGCTCGAAGGCCTTGGTAATTAATTTATAGAAGCCCTTGCGAGTGCAGTGTTTAGCAGCGTCTTTGGCAGAAAGTTTTTTTACATCCACTACTTCCACCTTATCCATGAAATACTTCTGAATACGGCTATTGTGCACGCTGAGTTTTTCAGCAAGTTGTTTATCCTTCACAATCACACCATTCTCGAGATTGATGTTTTGCGAGCGTGGATCCATGTTGAAACTTCCGATGTAGGTCTTCTCGTTATCAACGACGATCGTTTTGGCATGAATGAAGTGCTTCGGTTTAAGCTCGAAGGTTTCTATTCCCATTTTCACTAGTTCTTCTTTACGAGCATCCCAGGCAACACCCATGAGATAAACGTCGTTAGACACACTTGAGTTAGAGAGAATTCTGACCTTCACTCCTCTATCCAAAGCCTTTTGAAGGGAGCCTTTGAACTCGTCAGTGAGGAGAACATAAGGGTTCATGATATCGATCGAAGTCTTGGCCTCATCGAGCATTTTTAGAATCTCACGATGTATGCCTGCTTGCTTTTTAATGTCGGGAAGATCGGCGATATATTTTACTGATTCAGGTTTTACGGTGAGCATTTTCTTTGGTGGGAGATGCTCTTCTTTTGCCTTCTTGATCCAGCTATCTACGTCTTTTGCGGCGAGATCGATTTCGGCATTCGTGACTACTGTGACGGGATTTCTGATCTCTTCTTTCATGAGGAGATTTTGGAAAGTTTGTCTCGCTTCATCAGCTGGCTTGCCTGTGACTTTTACCTCGGCACTAATGTAGTTATTAGGAGCACGACGTTTGAAGTAACTTGCAGTCATGTTACGGTCGCCGGTGATGACAGCATCTGAGCCAATGAGAGCTTTCTGGTGATTGCGATTATTGATTTCTGGAAGATGACGAATTTTTGGATTGTAGACTTTTACGTCGATGCCATTTTTGCGGAGAACTTCTACAACTGCCGAGTGATAAGTAACACCCTTTCCGATTCCATCTACGACCATGGTTACTTTCACGCCACGTCGAGCGGCATCTACTAGAAGACCGATAGTTTTTTGTCCGAAGTCATCGAGATCGAAAAGATAGGTGTTTAGATATAAAAACTTCTTCTCATTCATGATCATTTGCTCACGAACGCTTTGGGCCTGGAGGCGGTTAAGGAGTAGCGAGACTTCTTCGGCCGAAGCGGATGAGCACGCTAATAAGAGCGCGATGAGTGTCAGATGAATGTGTTTTAGACAGCTCATATGAGAATACCCATGTGGGCTTATCGGATATTCTAGGGATAAGTTTAGGTTTTCAACCCTACGAAATCATTTAATCTCAAAGTTTACTTCGACGTCGAAGTGGTTTTGGTCAAAAATTAGCCTTCTTCTATCTATCATTACAAGGAAGACGGACTTTGGTTATTTCTTCGTCCTTGCCTAGAAAATAGAGAGTGTCACAGCTATCACTGTGAAAAGCTTCTCTAAATTGTAAGGTCCTTAATCCTTTAAAATCTTCACTGACCTCAAGTTTGAAGTTTTTATCAACGACAGATAGATTCGTGGATAAAGAATATTTTCTACCTTTTTTTGTTCGAAGAACTATGGTTTCAATCCCCTCTTGATTCTGTACTGGAAGGATATAAATTGTGAAATCGAGCAAACCAGCTACACGAATTTTAGTCTTATCAAAGTTCTTAAAATAATCAAAATTGAATAAGGGATCACTCTTTTGCAGAACAACCGTCGAAACTTTCTTTGGTAATTTCATTTGCAATTTACGAGAAGAACCCGTGTAAGCAAAACCATTGATGTATCTTGCAGCAGACGCTTCATCTTTACTTATAGAATTATGTATCTTCACATCGTCAGTTAGAATTAAATGAAATCGATTCCAATAATTCGAAGAATCAAAAGGGTCATTGTATAAATATACGAAGACTTCTTTTTTAACTGTATAGACAGGATTTCGGGTGGATTGAATCTGCGTCCCTTCTCGAATGCCAATTCCCTCAAGGAATTGCGAAGGTATTTTGCGTATTCTATTTTCAGATTTTGAAGAGAGATCACCAAATACTTCGGAAGTGGGATTAAGATTACTGACATTTAAAATTTGATTATAGATCGGAAAGAAATGTTGAGAGTCTTGAGCAGCAGGAACATTCAAAAATACTTGAGACCAGGCAAAATTTGTAAAAGCACAAATTAAAAGACCCAGAATTCCTTTCAGTTGCATATTCAATCCTTGAAAACAGCTTTAGTGATAATGCTAAGTCTCCACCGGATCGCTGTACACTCAAGAAAACTTATAACCCCGCCAGCGGGATAAATCTTAAGAATTCGACGTCGAAGTGGATTTGCGTCAAAAAAAAGGGCCCCTTACGGAGCCCTTAGAATTTTTAATTGAAGAAGTTTCTGGAATTCGAAACAGACGTCGCCATCCCCACACCCACTCCGAAGGTGAGCATACTCGATCCCCCGTAACTCATTAGTGGTAATGGAATCCCCACAATCGGCAGAAGACCAGACACCATCGCCATATTAATAAACGTGTGCCAGAAGAAAATCGCCATAATCCCTACAACCAGTACAGAGTCGTAAAACCTCTGCACCGATGTCGCCAGCCAGATAAGCCTCATAAAGAATACGAGGTAGAGAATGATCAGGAAGACCGAACCAAAGAATCCGTGCTCTTCATTGAAGATCGCGAATACGAAGTCGGTATGGTTCTCAGGAAGATAGTTTAGAGATGCTTGAGAAGAGTTCTTAAAACCCTTACCAAAAAGCCTGCCTGAACCGATCGCGATCTCTGATTGAATCGCGTTGTAACCAGAACCTTTTGCATCTTCGTATGGATCGATGAACGTGTGAATACGTTTTCTCTGATACTCACGGAGACCGAAGTTATACATCAACACCCCGGACACGACTGCTATCACACCAAGAGTAGTAATGGTTCTCCACTTAAGACGCTTATAAAAAATCATAAGTGAGAAGATGAACACCAGAAGCATCCCGGTACCAAGATCGGGCTGAATGATAACCATCACCGCCGGAATACCCATAATGAGGCCCGGAACGATGAGATCTTTGAAACCAAGTTGTCTTTCAGGATTCACTTTCGTGAAATAACGAGCAAGTGCCAGCACCAGACCCATCTTCATGAACTCAGATGGCTGCATTCGAATTGGTCCAAGTACTAGCCAGCGCTGAGCACCCATCCCTACTTTACCCATCAAAAGAACCAGGAACACGAGAAACAGAGTTCCCACGTAACCTACGTATGAAAAACGCTCAAATGTTTTTGGGTTTAAGAAGCTGATTCCGATGGCCACACAAACTGACAGGAAGAACCAACCAATCTGTGACTTATATAAAGCGTCGAGTCCTGCTGCCACGTCGGCGTGAGTAGAAGAGTAAAGATTCAACACTCCAACCAGGAAGATGGCGGCCATACTTCCGATGAAGCTGAAATCATATCGCTTTAAAAATTGAATTATCGTCTGATTCAAAACAAATACTCCGTTTATTCGTCAGCAGCAGGTTCAGCTGCTGGTTTAGGCTTGGCCGGTTGGGCCGCGCGTAGAGACTTCACCCAGTTTTCTCTAATTTCTTTATCTTTCTCTAAGTTCTGAAGATAAAGATCAGGATGATATTTTTTCATGTACTGAGTGATTACCGCTTCAGCAACTGGAGTCGCAGCACTTGAACCGTGACATCCGTGCTCTACAATTACCGCCGCTGCGATCTTCGGATTATCTGCCGGAGCAAAACCTACGAATAGACCGTGGTGACGAGATTCATAATCCATGTTTTCACATTTCGCATAAACCTTGTCCGCAGAAGCACTCTTCACCTGAGAAGTACCTGTCTTACCTGCCATCAAGATACCTTGACCACGACGGTAAAATGCAGTTCCTTTCGGGCTGTTCACAACTTGGAAAAGACCTTCACGTACAAACTTCAGAGTCTTTGGGTTCTTCATTTCAAAAGAAGAAAGAAGTTCTGGAGTGAACGTCTTAACCAGTTCACCTTCTGTATCGTAGATATCTTTAACAACGTATGGACGATAGATTTTCCCGCCGTTAGCAATTGCCGCATAAGCAGTCGCTAGCTGAATCGTTGAAGCAAGAACGTAAGACTGACCGATGGCACATGATAGAGTCTCCCCTGCTTGCCACTCTTGTCCGAATCTCTTTTTCTTCCATTCTTTCGTCGGGATAAGACCATTTACTTCACGAGGAAGTGATATACCTGTTCGTGCACCAAGACCGAAGGCCTTTGAGTACTTCGCAATGACATCAATGTCCATGCGGTTGGCGGCCTTCTGGAAGTAAACGTTACAAGACTCACGAATCGCTTTTACAAGGTTCGTTGGCCCGTGACCTTCTTTCTTCCAGCAGTGATAGACCTTACGACCTAAACGGAATGAACCACCACAATTTACTTCAGTGTTCTCATCGATCTCGCCCTCTTCAAAAGCGGCGATACCAGTGATGGCCTTGAAAGTTGAACCCGGTGAAAAGTGTTCCTGAATGTTTCTGTCACGAAGGGGGTGTTCTTTGTTACCCACAAGGCTTCTCCAATACTCAGGTGTTAAACCACGAGAGAACTGAGAAGGATCAAAGCTTGGACGAGACACCATTGCCAGAACCTGACCAGAGTTAATGTCGATCGCGATCACACCACCAACTTTGTCCTGAAGAGCATTGAAAGCGGCGATCTGCATATCACGGTCGATTGTGAGTTTCACATTCATACCAGACAGGGGCTTTTCGTCTTCAATTCCTTTAAACAAGTTATCAGTGTTGATGTAACGCTTACGACGACCTCGGGCATCCACTTCCACGAACTCGTGTCCGTTTTCACCACGAAGGTATTTATCAAGTTGCTCTTCAATTCCGAACTGACCGATGAAATCACCTAGGCGGTAATCAGCATGATCACGCTCGCGAAGTTTCGGAAGTTGAGTCTGGGAAATCTCTGAGATATAGCCAAGTAAGTGAGCACCGATTTCTTTATCGCGGTATTCACGGGAAATAAATGTATCAACCGAAATGCCGGGAAGATCCGCGTTCTGAGTTTCGATTTGCGCCAACTCTCCGAACGAGATGTTCTTTTTAAGAATGATCGGACGATACTTCGCCTGGTTCGAGTTCTTCTTTAAAATGGTATTGATCGATTCAATATCCATCGAAAGCATTTTCGAAAGTTTTACCAGCGTCTCTTCTTTCTCCATCAAAAACTGCGGAGTCAGAATCGCATCGAAACGAGGGATGTTATCCACAAGTAACTGATCATCTCGAGAATAGATAAGACCTCTTGGGGCCCACACTACTTCTTTACGAAGACGGTTTTGAATTGAATAGTTGTGAAGTGTCTCACCCTTATAGACCTGAAGGTACCATAAGCGCGCAAGCACCAAACCAAACGCGGCCGTGATGATGTATGACATCAGCGCCGCTCGTTCCTTATGTATTTTGACCAGTTCTTCTTCACCGAACATAACTAGATTTCAACTCCTGCCGGACCGCGATCACTTGGAACACGCCATACTTGCTCCAGAACCCAGAAAAGGATCGGAGAAATGAGGGAAAGAAGAATACTTCCTGGAATGAAACTCCAAAGAATCATTCCGAACTTATCGAAGTTAGAGATTTTAAGACAGATGATTAAAGTCACAGTCAGGTACCAAACGAATTGGAAAAACTGCACAGTTACCATCGTCATTACTGCATTCGTTAAATGCAAAAGCTCTTTTAAGTAATTGGCCGACATCATCACGATAAGACCAGCAAGTGTTCCCAATGCCCAACCTTCAATTGAGAAGATTGAGTGAACCATTTGAAGACCCATGATCATCCACGGCACTGCCGGAGAATTTAAACGGATCGCAAGGAACAGAATAAACAGAACGTTAAAAGTCAGGCGATATTCAGTCCAACCAAGGGCCGGAAGAATTGTCGACGTTACAATTTCAAAACCAATAAGCATCGCAACTGAAATTGCGAAAGAAATGATTAATTGAGAGATACTCATTCTCATATTTTCTTCTCCTGTGCTGGAGCCGCTACTTGAGCAGGGGCCGCCGTAGGTTCAACACTCGCTTGAACACCTTCAACCGGAGTCAGCACTAGAACTTCTTCTAATTTATCGAAATCAACACTTGGAACGACTTCAATTGAAAGAGTCATACCGAAGTTTTCTTTAGCAATGCTTGTGATCATCCCAACTTTGATGCCTTTAGGATAAATCCCACCCACACCTGCAGTGATGAGCTTATCGCCCACTTCAACCTGCTCGTTTCTCATGATGTACTTAAGCGCACACTTGAAGTTAAGAACGCCTTCAATGATTCCGTGAGTACGAGTTCTTTCAACCACAACATCCACACGGTTGTTCTGATCGAGAATCGTAAGAACATCAGCATAGTTATCAGTCGCGCGATAAACGTAACCAACCAGACCATGGTCAGTAATAACCGGTGACATTGGCTTGATACCGTGACGAGTACCTTTGTTCAGACGAATAACTTTAAATTCATTGGCAGAGTCCCAACCAACAACTTGCGCCAGTACGCGAGTGTGTTCTTTCTCATCAGAGAAATTCAACAAACGCTTAAGACGAAGATTCTCTTTACGCATCTCTTCCATGAAAGTCAGATCACTTTCGAGACGAGAAATTTGTTTCTTAAGAACTGTGTTCTCTTTGCTGGTGTTCACGATCGACAGGTAGTTGTCCCAAAGCGAAGAAAGGTTTTTCTTCGAGCTCGCGAGACCTTCCTGCACCGGAGAAATGACTTCCGTTACGATCTGATGAAAGAGTGAAGGCTCACTGAGGTTGAATTGTTTTTGCGAAATGCCATAAATCGCAAGAACACCCACAATGAGATTATTGACAATTTTAGTCTTTGAAGACTCTTGGATTAGTTTCAAGCTACAGACCTCTATTTAAACTTATCCAATAAGAGTAAACGAAATCGGTGCCCGATGCCAATGAAGTTTCAAGATAAAGTCTTTGACCATACCCGCCCTTCCCCGATAAAATAACTTGCATTTATTACGTTCAAAGGAACCCCATGAAAAACGCATTTGCGAGCAAGATGTCTTATTTTATTTTGACGTTCATTTTCCTGATCATCACAGCGAGCTTTTTGTTCTCTAACTTCTCAAATTTCTCTCTGGGAACATCATCGAATGTAGCAACTGTCGATGGCACTCCGATTTCGATCAAGGAATACCAGACGGCACTTACTCGTCAGGTTGAATTCTTTAATCAGATGATGGGTGGACAAGGTCTTACTCAAAAACAACTTGAAGAAATGGGCATCAAGCAATCTGTGCTAAATGGTCTGATTCAGCAAAAACTTATCCTGAACACGGCCGACCAAATGGGATTCGTTGTGTCATTGGATGAAGTGAAGAACGAGATCAAGTCTATGCCTTACTTCAAAACCAATAACCAATTCGACGTTAACCTTTATAGAAACATGCTGCAGGGCAATGGTTACGTTCCAACTCAGTTCGAAGAACTAGTAGGAAATGACTTAAAGCAAAAGAAAGTTGATGAGCTTTTCAACTCTACTCTTGTTTCAGAGAACTTCGTTCAAGACGTGATGAAATTCAAAGGCAACATCGTAACTGTTCAAGGGATCAAAGTTGGCCGTCAGGCACTTGCTCCGATGGTTACGGTTTCTGAACAAGAAATCAAAGACTACCTAGCTAAGCCAGAAAATCAAAAGTCTTTGGAAACTGCTTATACTGAAAACTTCTCTAAATATAACAAGCCAGAAGAAGTTAAAGCTCGTCACATCCTGATCCAGGGTGAAGATGCTAAAGCTCTTGAGAAAATTAAGGCCATCAAAGCGAAAGTTAACGCTAAGAACTTTGGTGATATCGCTAAGAAAGAAACTGAAGATCCAACTGGTAAAGCTAACGGTGGTGACCTTGGATGGTTCGCTGCTGGCCGTATGGTTCCAGAATTCGAAGCTGTAGCTTTCAAAATGAATAAAGGTGAAATCTCTGAGCCAGTAAAAACTCAGTTCGGTTACCACATCATCATGGTGGAAGATAAGAAGGCCGCTGAAACAAAATCTCTTGATTCTGTGAAGAACGAACTTGCTCAGATGGCCCTTCAAAAAACTAAGGGTTCTGACCTGGATAAACTTCTTAAAACAACTTCTGAGAACCTAGAAGCTGCTCTAAACAAAGGCGATATCGCCGCAGTTGAGGCCGTAGCTAAGAAAGTTGATGGTACAGTTTTCAAGAACACAGAAGTTAACCAGTATGATCAATCGCTTGCTCAAACGACTTTAGCTCCGGCCGAAGCTGACCAGATTTTCAAGGCCGCTCCAGGAACTATCCTGAATTTCGGTAACCCAGGGACCATCTTCCTGGTAAAAGTGGTTTCAAAAGACTCTAAGGGCGCGGAAGTTCCAGCAGAAAAGCTAAAAGCTGAAGTTGGTTCTCAAAATCAACTATTCTCGAGAAAAGTCCGTGAGGAATTGCTCAAAACTATGAATAACAAAGCAAAGGTTGTCACAAACCCGTCTTTGTTGTAATTTAGGGTCCTCAAAAGAGGACATTATGGCAGATAAAAACGCACGCTTTAAAGACAATATTCCTGGTAAATACTACGTGGATGATTCTTGTATTGCGTGCGACGCCTGCTGTGTTGAAGCTCCCAAGTTCTTCGCCATGAACGATAATGATGGCCACGCCTACGTTAAACTCCAGCCTACAACTCCGGAAGACATGAAAGACGCTGAAAATGCTCTTGCTGCCTGTCCGGTTGAGGCGATTGGGAATAACGGTTAATTAACCCTCTCCATATCACAGTAAAAACCATAGCTGAGATTTTCCCAGTAATAGTGACTGGCGTCCTTTGATGTAATTCTAATCGCACCATCCGTGCAGACTTCCCCATCACAGGCATATTGATAAGGGCCTTGGCCATTGCAGTAGCCTTCATAAGTGACTTTTAAAATTGTGATCTGACCGTGCTGAGTGACTCTGACCTTTTGGTCACAGATGCTGTCGTTATTGCCATTCAAGCAATGGTAAAGCCCGTTAGTTGGAAGTGATGATGCAAAGGCAGAAAGAGAAAGAAGTACAAAAAGAAGTATTGGCATAATTTCCCCTGATCTCATTAATCTTACCGGGGAAATAAAAAAGGGCAACCTTTCGGCTGCCCTCTCTGGAGTATAGAGAAAACTAGGAGTTATATCTAAGAGTTAGTTATTAGCTATTATCTCTTAATGTTAAGCACTTCTTGTAACATCTGGTCAGATGTAGTGATTGTTCTTGTGTTCGCTTGGAAGTTACGTTGAGCACCCATTAGAGCGATGAACTCTTGAGCGATATCTACGTTAGACTGTTCAATCGATTTTGCAAGAACTTCACCGCGACCATCAGCACCCGGCTTACCAAGAGCGGCCTGGCCTGATTTACGAGTTTCTTTGAAAAGGTTCTTACCAGTTTTGAATAGACCTTCGTTGTTTTCGAATTTTGCAACAGCAACCTGACCAAGTTCACGTTGAACACCGTTATCGTATACCGCTGTAAGAACACCATCATCATTGAACGACATTGAAGCAAGTGTCGCAGCAGATGCACCATCTTGAGAGTGACGAGCAACAGATGACTTAGAACCGAACTGAGTAGCAGCATCAAGACCAGTACCGCCTTCTTTAAGAGAAGAACCGAAGTTAAGGGCGATTTGCTGGTTAGCTTGAGCACCTTTATTGAAGTTGAAAGAGTTCATCCCTGGAATTTCTTCTTCAAGAAGACCTTTCTGGTTAAAGCGAAGTTTACCGTTCGCCATTTCCTGCATTTGTCCTGGAACACCGTTTTGAGCGTCAGCACCGTCAACCATTGCATGGTATTCCCATGTAGCGCCATCAGCTTGCTTGTTGAAGTAAAGAGTAACTAGACGAGCAGTACCAACTGAATCGTAAACAGTTACTGAAGTATTGAAGTTAGAAGTCTTGTCCGGATTCTTTGGATCGAAAACTTTAACACCGTCGCGTGAATCAAGGTTCATCGACATTTTAATTTCTGAAGTTGGAGTAGCAGCGATGTTAGTATTACCTAGTTTGATCGCGCCTTGTTTGTTTGTGATGTTACCTTTTTCGTCCGGCTGGAAACCTTGAACTTTGTAACCATCACCGTTGATCATGTAACCTTCTTTATCGAAGTGGAAGGCACCGTCACGTGTATAACCTTTACCGAATGGTGCATCTACTACGAAGAAGCCGTTACCATTGATTGCAAGGTCAGTAATGTTTTGAGTACGAGCAACTGTACCCTGAGTAAATTGAGAAGTGATGTGAGCTAGTTTTGTACCTGAACCCATTTGGTCACCGCCATCGATCCCTTTAAGAGAGTTGGCAAGCATGTCTTGGAATTCAGCGCGAGAAGATTTGAAACCGTGAGTACCAGCGTTGGCAATGTTATCACCGATAACACCCATTGATTGACCAGCAGCATTTAGACCTGTAACACCGATGTTAAAAGACGAAAGAATACTCATACCTGTCCCTCCTAGAACCGTGGCGAGGGGTTTCGAGCACGACGGGCTCTCTACCAATGGCTTCCAGAAAAGGACCAGCCAACCTCAATCCAAATTAATATTATAACTACCTATGTTTCTCGACTCACTCCTAAGTCGATTTACATCATAAATATCGTCGAATCGATTTTAGTAAAAACGTTTTCGTTCATGTTGTTCTTGTCTACGGCCGTTACAACCGTGTTCTTGTCCACATCAACGACGTAAGCGGCCTTGTTTGTAATCACGAGTGAATCGTGACCGCCCTTCGTACGTAACTTACTGATCGCTTCTTTAAGCTTCATGTACTCATTTCCATCAAGCTCTATATTTCTCTCCTGCAATCTTTTCATTGCATGAGTTGAAACATTCACATCATGACCAACTTGCTTTTCAGTGACCTGCGGTTGACGAAGGTCTTGCTGAGACAGTTGATCTACTAAACCTTTGAACTCGCTCTTCTCACCCTGTTTTAGCGCGTTCGTTTTCTCTGCCTTCTGAACATCAGAAGGTAACGACGAAACGTTAGGGATTAAGAATGAATTCACCTTACTCATTAATCGTAAATTCCTGTGTTCTCACCGTAAGCGTTCATCGCTTGTTGTGTTGGAACACTTTTCGCATTTGCTGCGTTATTAAATTGTATCGAACCATCATGCCCCGACAAGCCGGAATTTGTTGCCTGTGCTGCATTACTATTCGAGAAATGAGTCTGAGTTTCAGCAGTGTGAAAGCTCTTCACGTCTCTCAAAAATACTTTTTGTCCATTCACTGTAAGAACAGGTTCACCTTCATCAAATGTTACTGACTGAACAGTACCAGTTGCTTCAGTTCTTGTTCCTACTTCATTACCCATGTGATCCCAAGCTTTCACTTGAGCATGGTAAGTTCCTTTCACAGCTGGAGAACCGTCAAGCGCTACTCCGTCCCACGTTACTTGATGTGATCCACCAGACATACCGTCCTTCCAGATCTCACCCATTACGTTGTTTTTCTCATCGAGAATTCTCACCATAACTTTGGCAGAATCACCGTCGAGTTTAAAAAGAACATCACCTGGATCACCAGATTCTTTCAAATTAATTGATGAACCATTCGTAACAACTTTCTTACCAATGAAAGAAGCGGCATAGAACTTATCTTGAATGCCCTGGTTCTTGTTCCCTTCATCAAACTTCTTGTTCAAGTTTGTTAACTGCTCTAGTTGCGAGAACTGAGCAAGTTCACCCGTGAACTTACTTTGATCCATTGGATTCATTGGATCTTGGTTTTGAAGCTGGAAAGTTAAAAGCTTCATGAACTCATCTTTACCCATTTGGTTATGTGGGCCCTCTTTGAACAATTCGTTCTTGGGCTTATAACCAGTGGCCTTATTGATGATGTCTTCACGAATCTGTTTCTCAGACTTTTGACCACCAAGGCTCTTAGGGCCCATAGTGACCTGCTGATACTGCTGCTGTTGTGGAGTTATTGGACGTCCAATTTCAGGCATTAGGCTGCTTCCTGGTTAAGAAGTTTCCAGAGGTCCTGACGACGCTCAGACTCATGTCGGCGCTGATTTTGTTCAGAGCCAAACTGTTTATCCGCCCCACTCTGGTTTCTGCCAGATTGAGAGCCGAAATCAAAATCGTTCTTCGCTGTCTGTGTTGGAGTTTCCACTTTCAGGTCAGTAACGTTAAGACCCGCAGTTGTTAAGTGCGAGAAAAGATCTTTTGAGTTTTGCTGGAAGAAGTTCTTACCATCAACTGAGTGAGTACCGATGTTAACGGCAATTGACTCATGATTTACGCCGGCCTTAGAAACAGTGATGTCGATCATCCCTAGTTCCTCATGGTTCACGCGCATATTAACTGTTGGTTCTTTTGCGGCCCTGGCCTGAACCACGTAATCAGTGATTTGATTGATGATCTGATCAGGGTTAGAAGTCTTCACCTGATTCATATCAAAAACTTTCGGAGCCGCTTGTGTCTCATTTAATTGAGGAGCACCCTGCTGCTCGTTCATCATGTTAAGAATGAACTGTTGAGAATTTACTGAAGAAGAGCCGCTGCCTTCAAGAGCAGCTGTATCTTTCACAACCTGAGTCTGTTTAAGACCAGATTCTAAAGCAACTTTCTGATGCTGAGCTGGAAGCGTCTTCATGCCGTAAGCATTTGGGGCCGATTTCTTCGTTGCAAGATTTTTTTGAGCAACGAAATCTTCCATATTCATTAACTGAGGATCAACTTCGCTCTTTGCGAAATCAATCGCTGGTGCACGACCTGTGGTCTTGCCTTCAGCAACTTGTGGAGTCTTAAGCATCGCCTTGGCGATTTCTTCTTTAACTTCTTTAACTTCCACTGCTTCCTGAAGCTGGGCCTCTACTGGAACTTCAACTGTGCTCGCTTGAACAAGTTTAAGAACATCAGCATCAAGCTTTTGAACTTCTGGAGTTACTTCTGAATTTTTTGGATGATTTAATTTCTCCACACCTTTGGTCATTGCTGGATCAAAGATTTTTGGAGAAGTCGATTCGACTGAGCCAGTTGGATTGATTAATGAAGAAGGCATTTCAAGCATCTGTTCTGCCGATACTTCCACCGGCTTCACTTCTGCAGAGTCTGCCATGCTCGCCTCTAACTCATTAGCGAAGACCTGGCCCTCTAATGTGCCTTCAGCAACATTAGCGCCCTTCTGCGCTTTATTCGATACATCAGCCCTCTGAGCTTTTGTTTCGATTGGTTTAGATTGTGGAGCCTGAATCATTTCATTCCCTAATAAGTGGTCCTATGAGAATTATTCCACATTTCTTCCATGTTTTTGAAGCCGGGCAATATATTCCAAAACCTTTAGGGGAAATATTAAAACGGCAAATATTGCCCTCTCTAGAGTGAAAAACTGGCAAGGGATGCCTATTTGTTTAGGATTTCAGCTTATTTCAGGATCATTTTGATCTCGGTATATTCGCCATAGACCGAATCAAAGGTGATGGTTCCACAGTTTTTTTCCACAAAGATGTTCGCCAGATAAATTCCAAGACCCGTGCTTTTTCCTCTGGGCTTAGAGCTAACAAAGGGTCTACCTAGACGAGGCTTGATGTCTTCGGGAATTCCTACTCCGTTATCTCGAATAATGAGAGTGGGATGATCTTCAAAACTATGAGTTGTGATTGAAAGCTTAGGAACGTAACCCGGAGGAGACTTTTGTTTCTTCTCGAGGAGAGCGTAGAGTGAGTTATCAAAGAAAATTTCCAGTGCCTTCTCGAATGCTTCGAGAGAAGAAAGTTTCACAAAAATAGAGTCATAATTTTTAACAAACTCAATCGAGGTGATGAAATCATATTCTTCAAAACGATGAAGTGAATTATTGAGACATGAATCCGCTACTTCAGGCAAATCATAAGACACATTATGAGTGTGGAGTTCACCGGTTCTGGCCTGTTTTAAGAGTGTATCGAGAGATTGATTAGCAATCAGAAGTTGCTTAGAAAGAAGGTCACTCGCCTTCTTAATTTTCTCAAAGGCGCGGGCGGTGTGCTGATCAATGTGTTTGGTCTCATTGAAGTATTTATCGATCGTATTCACAATGATTTCAGAAGATCCGTGAATAAGATTAAATGGATTTTTTAACTCATGGGCAACACCCATGGTAACCATCCCGAGATTGGCGAGCTTCTCCTGATTACGAAGTTCTCTTTCGGCCTCGACTAATTTGAAAGTTCTGACTTGAATCTCAGACTCAAGCATCTCGTTGAGTGCCTTTTGCTTTTCTTCAGCGTCTACTCGGAAATATTCAAGAGCAATTCGGCTGCCGAAGAATTCAAGAATGGAAGAGATGCGATCCTTGGCCCCGTCACTGATGACCTTGGTGTCCATCGCCACGATGAGGCCAGTGAGACCCTTATCCTTTTTGATAATAGGTGCTCCAATATAACCGTGGATACCCATCTCCGCCAAAAGTGGATCGTTCGGATAAGAGGCGGCGACATCATCTGTGTGGACACAAACGCGATTACCTGTGATCACATATTCGCAAGGTGAACCCGCCAGATCATATTCAAAATTAGGAATAATGCCCTTAGTGCGACTCCAGGCCACATCGGTCTTGATGCGATAGAGATTCTCGTCTGTAGAGCGACCAACCAGGACATACTCAACATCCAGGGCCTCACCAATCTTTGCAGTGACCGTGGCGAGATAATCAAATCCCAGGACCGTTTGATCTGTCTTGGAAATGTCCCTCAGGAGGCCCAGAATTTCGGAGTCATTATTCGAATTCATAGGTGCATTGTCTCAAAGGACATTGGCCTATGACAAGGACGAGCGCCGTGTCTATGCGGAGATAAAAACTATATTATTTCTTCATGAGAAGGTATTGCTTCTGAAGCTTGGCCGAAATTTCTTTGTCCATGAAGTTGAAAATCTTAGAGGCCTTCTTCGTATCAATGTTCTGCAAAATCTGGACTGCAACATCTGGATCTTGAATCGAAAGAACATCTGAAGCTTTTTCCGGCTTCATGTTAGAGATCAATTCGACCAACTGACCTACTCTGCCCTTAGACTCTTCGTCATTTCTCTTCACACAACCCAGGAAGGCCTTCTGACGGGCCTCAAACTCGCTGTACTTTTTTCCAAGGTCATTTTCAGAGACCTTCAATGAGTCTTCACGCTTTTGAAGTTCAAGTTCACGAAGTCTTACTTTTTCTTCTTTATCGAGAATCTCTTTCGTCAGATCAGAAACAGATTTGTTCTTGATGACGTCCACTTTCTTTTTAACTTCTTCGTTCACTTTTTTAACGAACTCTTCTTCAGTATAAGTTTTCTTCACCTGTGCCAAAACAGATGTCGCTCCAAGAAGAAGTGAGAAGACCAGGAAAGCTTTCATATCGGATCCTATTTATCTTTATGATTTAACCAGTTTTGTGTTTGCTCTTCGACCTTTTGGTCGATCTCTTTGTTCAGGGCCTTACGATATTGCTCGTAATCCTTCTCTTTCATACTCTCCATCACTTTGAGGTCACCTCTAAGCTGGGCGAGTTCCTGCTTTTTATCTGCGACCTTTTGCTCCTGACGTCTTTTGTCTCTTTCCAAAAGCTCAAGATTCTTGTTTTTGGCCGCAATCAGCATTGGGAAGGCCTGAAGTTGACCGCCGCTCATGCCAGTTTTAAGACCACCCTCTTGAATCTTGTAGTAGGTGTCGATCTCATTTTTATCGTGTGCAAGCTGATCTTCAATTCTATTCAGTTCCATCAAGAGTTGACCCAACTCCATTCGGCAGTTTTCTTCTTTTAGCTTTCGAAGTTTTAAAACCGGATCAAGCCGGAACTGATAGCGTTTCATATGTTATTATCTAAAATTTGGATCCACTGCCTTCTCTGCCTTACGAGCAATTTCAAGCATACGATCAAAGAGCTCTTCAATCGTAAATGACTCTTCAATTTGCTGGCGAAGAAGTGCAATCAGATCATCGTAAATCACAATTGCTTTATCCACTTTAGGGTTAGAACCGCGGGCATAAGCACCCACTGTGATAAGGTCTTCTGATTCTTTATAAGCGGCCAATAGGTCACGCAAGTGAGAGGCCACGATCTTATGTTCTTTAGTAGCGACTTTGGTCATAACACGGGAAATAGACGCCAGAACATCAATTGCCGGGAAATGGTTTCGGGCCGCAAGCTGACGTGACAGAACAATGTGACCATCGGAGATACCTCGAACCGCATCCGCGATTGGCTCATCCATGTCACCACCTTCCACAAGTACGGTATAGATACCGGTAATTGAACCCGCACCTTTCTTCGTACCCGCACGCTCCATGAGCTTTGGAAGTTTTGCAAACACGCTTGGCGTATAACCTTTCTGTCCTGGAGGTTCACCAGTAGAAAGGGCGATCTCACGGTTTGCCATCGCAAAACGCGTGATTGAATCCATCATGAGTAGAATGTCTTGGCCCTGGTCACGGAAGTATTCAGCGATTGTTGTCGCTGTATAGGCCGCCTTCATACGAATGAGTGCGGAAGTATCAGAAGTCGCCACAACAACTACGGCGCGCTTAAGACCTTCCTCTCCTAGATCGGATTGAATGAACTCCAGAACCTCACGACCACGTTCACCAATCAGAGCAATCACACTGATGTCAGCGTTGGTATTCTTAGCAATCATACCCATTAGAACTGACTTACCCACACCGGAACCGGCCATGATCGCCAGACGCTGACCTTTACCGGCCGTGATAAAACAGTTAATCGAGTTGATACCAGTATCTAGGGCTTCACGAATTGGTGGACGATCCAAAGGATTCAGAGGAGTTCCGAAAATCGAACGCTTCTCATAGGGACCTTCAATCGGGCCCTTGTTATCCAGAGGATTTCCCTGAAAATCGATCACTCGCCCAAGCATGTTGGGAGAGATGCGGATTTCAGTCACAATATCTTTTAAATGAATTTTTGTTTCAGAGTTAATGCCTGAGATTTCGTTATATGGCATGACCATACAGTTTGAACCGTTGATCGCCACCACTTCACCCAATGAACGTTCACCATTCTCAGCGATAAATTCTACGTTTGAACCAAGAACAGCACGAGGAACCGACGCCTCATATACCATCCCACGTGAGCCCACGATTTTTCCGATCTTCTCGTAAGGAATTCTGTTTTCGATGTGACGAAGGATTTTATCAAGGCCTAAGCTATCACTCATGTTTTAGAACCTGCTCAAAAATCTTATCGATATTCTGGAAAACACCTTCAAGGGACCCATCGATAAGACCATTTTCAGATTCCAGAATGATTCCCGGATGATTAATTTCAGGAACGATTTCGATACGAATATTAGTCAATTGTCCAAGACGAGATTCAACAGTCTGGATGACTTCCGGCATTTGCGAAAAGTTAGCGCGGCCAACTTTCACGATAAGGTTCTTTCTGGCGTTTAGTTCAAGAATAAGTTTCTCAAGAAGAGTCTCAAGATAGACCTTCTCATTGATTTCTTTAAGAACGATCCACTTCGTGAAACGTTTAACGAATTCATAAACTTCAGTACGGTTCTTTTCGATGATTTTATCTGACTGAGACTGCACCTGAGCAATCACCTGGCCAAACTCTTCTACTCTTTGTCCCAGAACTTCGTGAAACTCGTTCAGTGCCTCTTCTTTACCTTCAGCGCGACCTTTTTCAAGACCTTCCTGATATGCGTCCTGGTAGGCGGCCTCGAGACGACGTTTTACTTCTTCCTGGATCTTTGTTTCAAGATCGTTTTGTTCCTGACGTGAAAGACCACGGTAGTTACGAACTGTCTCGTCGATTTTAAAATTGTTTTTAGCTTCGTATTTGCGCTCAGAACGAATTTCTTCTTCAGAGGCCTTCTCTGCAGTTACTGATTCACCAGTAAGAGTTTTGAACTCAAAAGACTGAAACTGGGTCTGCGATACCACGTGAGTAGACTTGAGGTCAGTGAACGAAAATGGCTTAATGTCAGTATCACGATACTTTTGCATTTAATCTGCCCTCTATTAAACGAACGCGTCGCCTTCGCCACCACGAGAAATAATCGCCTTACCTTTAGCTTCAAGGTCTTTAAGCTGCTGAACGATTTCCTGTTGAGCTTTCTCCACATCGGAAATCTTCGTAGGTCCCATTGCATCCAGATCTTCCTTGAGAAGAGTGGCTGCACGGTTTGACATGTTTTTGAAGAGCTTCGTACGAACTTCGTCCGGAGCTGTTTTAAGAGCGGTAACAAGTTTAGTGTTATCCACAACTTTAAGAAGCTCTTGAATACCACGATCGTCCACGTAGATAACATCTTCGAATACGAACATGAGTTTGCGGATTTCTTCGGCAAGTTCCGGATCTTTCTCTTCCACTCTCGCCATGATGTTCTTCTCAGAGTTTTTATCCATGAGGTTGAGCATATCGGCGATCGGCTCGATACCACCAAGTTGTTGCGTATCGATCGAACCAAGAGTTGAAAGTTCAGTTTTAAGTACGTCATCAAGTTGCGCAATAAGTTCTGGTGAAACGAAGTCGAGGTTC
Source organism: Peredibacter starrii (assembly GCF_034259205.1). Taxonomy (GTDB): domain Bacteria; phylum Bdellovibrionota; class Bacteriovoracia; order Bacteriovoracales; family Bacteriovoracaceae; genus Peredibacter; species Peredibacter starrii. The sequence continues at coordinate 3,920,565 of NZ_CP139487.1, forward strand.
GCCACACGAAGAACCACTTCCGCCTGAAGACCTTCAGGAAGCTTACGAAGCACATCCACTTTCTTCTCTACCGGCAAGTGAGCACAGATAAGAGCGATTGTTTGTGGGTGTTCATTAATAAGGAAGTTCGCAAGAGTTCTTGTATCCACAAGTTCAAGCGATTCAAGTGTATTTGAGTTACCAACATCAACGATCTGACCAAGAAGTTGTTTAGCGCGGTCTTCACCAAGAGTACCAAGAATGAAGTCACGGCCTTTGTTCTCAGAGAATAGAAGTTCAGAGTCCTCGTTAATGGCAGAATAGAATTCTTCCAGAACTTTCTTCACCATCCAGATGGGAGATTTAGAAATAGAAGACATGGTGTTAATCATACGCTTAACATCATTGTCTTTCATGTGCTTGAAAATTAATTTGGTCGTAGTGGGGCCCAAAGCAGAAAGCAAAATGGCTGCTTTTTCCTGACCTGACAGTAGCGCATACTGTACATCAGGATCTAATGATTTATTCTCTTCGGCCACACGTACTCCTTACGCGATTTCTTTATTCGTATCTGCAGCGTGGATCATTTCATGCACCACCTGAGCTGCTTTTCCTGGGTTCTGCTCAACCAGAGAGATGATCTTCTCACGGAGCATGTTCCCTTCAATCTTTTCCGGGTTGAGCTTGTCTTCAATCGAAGGCAACACATCCTCTAAACCTGGCAGGCGTTGATTGGCCTGAATCTTCTCCAACTCCTCAATCGTCTTAGGAAGGAAGTCCTCAATCGACTCAACAGAGTTCTCTGTAAGCCACTGGATGAAAGGACGAACAACCATGAAGAAGAATAATGAAATGATAGCACCGATCATTAAGTACTTGGTGATATTTTTCATAAGCTCACGGTTCTCACGTGCTCTCATGATGGCTTCCATTTCAGACAAATCTTCTTTGGCAAATTCCATGTTCTTGATAACTAGCTTGTCACCACGAGTCTGGTTAATACCAAGGGCCGACCCTACGATCGCCTGGAAGTTTTGAAGCTCTTCCTCAGTCCATGCCTGATATTTAGTCACCGGAATACCGTCTTCATTCACCATTGGCGTTCCGTCTTTGGCCATGACCGGAACCTTCTTACCATCAACCATTACCGCCACTGACATATTCGAGATCTCAGCAGTCGGCTTCTTAGACTTCGTAACGATCGTTGGGACCGCCATATTACGAGTCACAAGGGACTTATCAACATCGTTGCGTGTCTCAGGGATGCCCGGCTGAGGAGCTTCACCTGGAAGGTTTGAACGAGCACCTGGAATACCTTGTGGAGAAGGACGGACCCCTACCATCTTCTGCTCGTTACGAACTTCAGAAACCACCGCAGCGTTTTCTGAATCATAAGTTGTCTGAGTTTCAACTTTCTCAGTGAAGTCCATCTTGATCGCAACTTTCGCGATCACTTTACCTTCACCGATTACACGTGAAAGAATTTCTTCCACTTTCTTTTCATATTGTGAGTTTAGTTTTGTCTCAAGAGCGATGCGGTTAGCGGTCTCTGTCGACATGTTATCGCCATCGTTCTCAGAAAGCTTTTTACCGCGAGAATCAATGACCACAACGTTGTGTGAACGCATGCCATCCACTGAAGAACTAACAAGAGACTGGATTCCTTTAATCTCGTCTCCAGTCATCGTTACCCCACGCTCTACATCCAGAACAACAGATGCACTAGGTGGCTTTCTTTCAGATACGAACGGAGAATGCTCCGGGATTGATAAGTGAATACGAGCGCGTGTTACACCTTTGATGTGCATGATGGTCTTAACCAATTCACCTTCAAGAGCACGCTGTTTATTGATTTTTTGAACGAATGAAGTTGTACCAAAAGCTTGCTTATCGAAAACTTCGTAGCCAACTGTACCTGTAAAGTTAACACCTTTCTTCGCGATCTCTAGACGCCAGATTTCAACCTGGTCCTCAGGAACTTTAATGGTCTTACCATCGTCGGCCACCTGATAGTTGATCTTCCCTTCTTCTAACATTCTCGCGATGACAGCTGAATCGTCTTTCGTTAGATCAGTATAAAGAACTTTATAGTCTGTTTTACTAGACCAAACAACAATCCCAGTCATTGAAGCAAGGAGGAGCCCTGCCACAGCGATTAGACCGATTCTTCTTGTCATATCTAACGACTTAAAGAAATCGACGAAGTTCTGCACTGTTTGTGAGAAGAAATTGTTCAAAGAATCCTCCTGATTCTATGTATACCGATCAACATCCTATTGATCAGATCTGCATCTTCATAATTTCACGGTAAGCATCTAGCACTTTAGATCTCACCTGGTTCATTGTCTTGAAAGCGATCTCAGCTTTCTCTACCGCCAGTAACGTTTCGTGCAAGTTCTGGCTCTCACCACTCGCTAACTTTTCCATCTGGATGTTAGCGTCATGTTGTAATGCATTTACCTTGCCAATTGAGTCCTGAAGAAATTCGCCGAATGTTTTACCATTCTCAACGTTTCCGCCTTCAAGTCCTGGGGTCTTAATATCAAAATTCGACCCGAAATCGTTATCAACCTTGCGGCTCCAACCACGAGCATCGCCCGTACCAAGAGTTTGTTGGAAAGAACCAATATCCTTAATGGCCATTAGTTACCTCTTCCGATTTCTAAGGTCTTCGTCGCCATCTGCTTTGTTACGTTAAGAGCAGTAACGTTTGATTCATAAGCTCTTTGAGCTTCGATCATATTCGCCATCTCAACCATCGGGTTGATGTCCGGCATTGCCACGTATCCCTCAGAGTTTGCATCCGGGTGTGATGGATCGTGCTTATAAACAACTTTGTCTGAGTGAACGACCTCAGTGGCGTGAACCGTCTGAGCGTTCTCTGATAATTCCCCTTCCAGGATTTCTGAAAAGGTCTCACGTGCCGGTTCTGAACCGAACACAACTTCTTTACGACGGTAAGGACCGCCTTCGGCAGTCCTGGTGGTTTGAGCGTTGGCAATGTTAGAAGAATGGGCCTCCATTCTCTTACGTTGAGCGGCCAGACCGCTGGAACTAATTCTTAAACTCGAAAGTAGATCCATTTAAATCACCTTACTTGTCAGAGTTGATGGCGTATTTCATGATACCCATCTTCTTGTTAATCAGTTGAACGAGAGCATCGTACATGAGTTTGTTCTCTGCCATCTTTGCCATTTCGGCCTCGACGTCCACGGTGTTCCCGTTCTCTGAGACGACCCCATTTGGATCATCATAAATTTCAGGCTCTAAATTATTGAAGCCACCGTTGCCTACAGTATGATGTCGCTCATCTTTGACATTCATCTGCATCTGACCGTCCACATCCAAAGCACGTGCCAACGCTTCTTCGAAATCCATCTTCTTGGCCTTGTAGCCCGGAGTGTTGGCGTTCGCGACGTTGGATGAAATGAGTTCTTGTCTCATCTCACGGAAATTCAACGCCGTGGTAAGTGCTTTTAATGTTTTGTCATTCACATCCATTGTGATGGCCTCAACAATTTAAACTTAGTTCTTATCTTAGGTTAACGAAGTAGCTAGCGCCTTCTGATCTGTACTCATTAATTTTATTTCTTAGAGTACGGATTGAAACGCCAAGGATCTTAGCGGCCTGTGTTCTGTTCTCAGATGTGAAAACAAGGGCCTTTTTGATCAGAAGCTTTTCAGCGTCTTTTAGAGACATAAGTTTCATGCCGTCTTCATCAGTCTCAGATGCTGTGAATTCAACTTTACGCTCACCGTTCTCAATAGCTTGAACATCAAGAGTTGAACCATCCATGTTGGAAAGAGTCTTACGGATGAAAGTCTTAAGTTCAGAAAGGTTTTGGTTCCAAGAGTAGTCAGAAAGCTTGCGAGCGGCTTCTGAGCAAAGTGAAATATCGCCAGCTTCTGTTTCAGCTGCGTATTCTTCGATAAAGTGACGAGCGATCAATTCCACGTCTGTTCCTCTTTCACGTAGTGCGATCATATCGATCGAAACACCGCTGAAGTAAGTATATAAAGCGCGTGAGAACTTTCCTGCACCAACTAGCTTAGAAAGATTTTTCGAAGTAGTAGCAAGAATACGAACGTCTAACTCATAGTCTGGTAGTTCTTGAAGGATAGTATATAGGCGTTTCTGGAAATTTTCATCCAGTGCATCAATGTTGGCAAAAATTACCGTACCGCCATTGGCAACTTCTAGTACTCCACGATTGAAACGACCAGTTTCATCGTCACGGAAGCCTAGTACGATTTTTTCTACTGTCTGCGAATCGAAGCTGCAATCAACAATTTCAAGACGAGCATTTTTTCTCGCTGAATTTGAATGAATGTAAGCACCCAATGCTTTTTTACCTGAACCAATCTCACCAGAGATCAGGACTGGAGTCTTGGTAACTGCCACGTTACGGGCCGTCTCAAGCGCATTGTTGAATTTTGGGTGATTGCCTACGAGTACTAAACCTTGAGATAACATTAGACCTCCTGTCCGTTGTTAGTTTGGTTTTACCTATAATTTTTTTTCTGTCAGTTCTAGTGTCGCCAATTCACTTCTACACATTTCTTTTATATGAGAAGGAACATTCTTATCATTCGTTAAGAGACTCAATACCTCACGCCCTTCTGGCACTTTGGCATTCTTTATCAATGATAGCCCATAAAGATACCCAACACGTGAGTTGTAAGGAGATTTTACAAATTTTTCTCGGAATGTTTTCGTCATCGTCTCGAGCTCCTTCCACTCTGGATTCGACTCCCCTGCATACGACTCGATGAGGAGGTAGTTGATCCGCTCGGAGATATTCAAGATCGGTGCCGACTTCGATCGTCCGATATCATCGCTTAAAGCTTTAACCACAGTTTTAAAGCGATCCTGGTCTCTTAACTGATAGAGGGACTCTACGTAACCCATTAAAAGGTCAGCAGTTTGGCGAGGGGTAAGCTGGTTTTGAGGGTTCTGTTTAACCAGCACTTTCTCAAACTCCACCACTGCTTCAGAGTAGTTCTTTTGATTAAAATGGATCATCCCCTGGTAAAAAGGATAGTTCAGAGAGTCCCTAAGTGACACTGGATAGGAGGTCAACTTAGCTCCAGCTTCGGTCCAATTTGCATCCGCCACCAAGCGGATAAGGTTTAGTTCTTCGATCATCTGAGAAAGATTTATCGACTTCGTACGGTCAATCCAGATTGGGAATGTACGGGCCTCTTCGCTCAGAACATTTTTGAAACTAGCAAGTGCGCGATCGTAGCTCTTATATAATCCAAGCTTGATAAAAGCATCACACACCACGAAGTTCATATAAAGGTTCTTCGCAACTTTGGTCTCATACTTATCTTTGTAAACTTCCCAGATCTTCACGACCTTAGAGTAGTCTTCTTTCAGATAAGCTTCCTGGATCAGACCATACACGATCTCAGCTCCGTCACCTTCGAACACTCTTCTCTCTGCCGGCTTAAGTGCATCCAGAGGAACAGATGTTAGATATGAAAGGGCCTTATCGTATTCTTTATTAGCAATGAATAAACGCAGACGAACCAACCACAGAAGTTTTTTTAGATTCGGATTAAGCGCTTTGCTCTCATCCGGAGATTGTTCTAGAAAAACCTCTGTCTCTTTATCGGATTCAGTTGGTTTAAGCTTCCGGGCAAGTCTGAAGGCCACATAACGAAGTTTTGCTTCGTATCTGATTTCCGCTGAGGTTGAACGATCAATCGCATTTTTATACAGCACTAAATTCTCAGCAGCTGGTCGATCTAAAAGTTCGTATTCAAGGGCCAGTCTTAGACGGGCGTAAGGAGATTGTAATAGATAAGAGTAAGTAGCAAGGAACTCATCATAGGCCTTAATCGAAGATTCGTATTGGGCCTCACGATAATAACTTTCAGCAAGGTTATAAAGGATCGCTGGATGAACTGGTTTCACGAGAGATTTTTCAACCGTCTTGTAACGCTTGATGATCTCTTTGGTCTCCCCTTTTGAAAGAAGAGCGAAAGATGTATAGGCCATTCCCATCTGAGGAGGCAGGATGCTCGCAAGTTTCTTATCACTTAAGAACTCTTCGATTTTATCGACCTGTTTTAACTCACTCAGAGCGTGAAGAATAGTAAGGGCAGACTGAATCACCATGGTCTGATCAAACTCACCGCGGGCCTCTACGAAAAGTTGCTTCGCAAGCTCCAGGGTCTTCACATGGTCTTTTTGATCCACATTATACTGAATGAGGTAGCGAAGAATCGCCGACTTCATTTCATAATTATCAGTCAAATCTTTGATGTTCGTTAAAAGCACCATGGCAGATTGAGTGATTCCGCGATTAGGTTTCGCAAGATTCCCTCTCAAAAGCGCATTGGCCTTTAAGTACTCATTAAATACGTGATTAGAATCTCTACCGTACTTCTTCTCATAAAGCGTGATGGACTTATTCATAAGTCCCCACTTCTCTTCACGATAGAAATTAATCGTTAGCTGTAAGTGGGCCTCTTTCGCATCATCAAGATTTGATCGATCTTGAATCGGAAATAGAGCATCCGGAATCTTAGAGGCAAGATTAATGTCTTTCTCTAACTGAGGGATCATTGGGTTATAGTCCCAAATGAAACTCGCACCATATCTGAAATCACGATACTCAGGATTGATGGTCTTCTCTGCCACTGCCGCTTTCGTCACTTCCACTACTGGAAGGATGGGGCTCTTTCTATTTAATAGAGCATTCTTTGGAGGAGCAGTTACTGCTTTCTTTGCCACAACTACTGGAGCTTTCTCTTCCACTGGAACAGGAAGCGGTTTTTTAAAGCCCGCGTTCTTCTCAGAAACAAGATCAGCATTGATCCAGAAATCCAAAATGTATTTTTTGTCAGCGTCTCTGTAAAAAGAGAACAATTCAACAGATGGATCTTTAAGTTTGATGGCGACAGTAGCAGGTTTGGCAGGGAAATTATCTTTCGAGTAATTAATAGACTCGATGTACTGGCCGTTTGTTTTGAGCTTAGCGATATCTCCGGCCAATGTTTCGAACATTTGAAGATTCACTGTTTCAATGTAGAGGGTCTGATCACGCTTCACGATATAAAACTGGTCACGTGGCACCATAAGGTTCCAACGCAAGTGCGTTTTAAATGTTTCTTGATCAATGACGTCGGCTAAAACTGAAGATGCGGCCAGTGCGCTGGCTACAAATAGAGTCGTTAAACGGGCCGAAAACTTGTTCATCGTGAAGACTTCCTGTCTTTACTAGGCAGACCAACATCCATGTGGCCTTTTTTACCTACTGTGTTCATTGTAGCGTGCTTTTGATTTTGGAAAAGACAAATTTTTCCTACCGGCAAAAATAGCCGCCGACTCTTTGACACAATCTTCATTTGCAGAGAGATAACAATAACTTAAAATATTCACATTATTACCCGCTGAAAATGGTTTGGTTATGCGGCAGTGGATTGTTCTTTTATTCCTTACAAGTTGTTCCCTATTTATAGGTGGTGGCAACGATGGACCCAAAACAGCAAAGGGTTCTTTATACTCAGTTCATTTTGGTGCTCCATCGTGGGTATACAAAAAAGATGAGCGCTCGGATTTTATTTTTGAAAATGCTAACGATGGAAGAATTCTTCTTTCGAATAGTTTCTGTGAAGAGTTTCAAGATCTGCCATTAGAGAAGCTTGCTGGGAAAACTTTCAATACAGTGAAAGAATTTAAATCCACTGTGAGTGAGTATACGACATTTCAACATCGAGAGGCCTATCGCCTGGAAGGCCAGGGTTTGGTAGATGGAGTAAAAGTGTATCTTAGACTTCTTAATACTCGCAGGAATAATTGTTACTTTGATTTCGTCTCGATTGATCCATTCGACACTGTGAAGAATACTGATACTGCCTTTAAGGACTTTCTCGACTCAGTGGTGTTTAGATGATTGGACAAGGTCTGAAACATCATTTCCAGACAATCGGTGACGTGGCGATGCTCACAAAGAGTACTTTTCAGGCCACTTTCTCCGCTCCCTTTTATTGGGGAAGACTTTTTGAGCAGATTGTTCAACTCGGCATTGGCTCATTATCTATTACTATTGTGATCGGAGTTGTGACTGGTCTGGTGATGACTCTCCAGTTTGGTTACGGTCTGGAGAAATTTGGTGGAACGCTTTATGTTCCGGCGATTGTTTCTCTTTCTATCTTTCGTGAGCTCGCTCCCATCTTCACTTCACTTCTGGTCGCCGGACGAATTGGTTCGGGTATCAGTGCTGAGATTGGGGCAATGAATGTGACTCAACAAGTGGATGCTATCCGCGCACTCGGAACGAATCCCATTCGCGTATTAGTGGTTCCCCGAGTTGTAGCGACGGTCATTTCGCTTCCTCTTCTCACAGTTCTCAGTGGATTCATGGGGATTATCGGTGGTCTTGCCATCGCCTATCTTGAATTCAACATGCCGATCGGGTTTTACGTTAATAAAGTATTAAACACCATTAACTTTATGGATGTTTTTGGTGGAATGATTAAATGTGCATTTTTTGCGATCGTGATTTCCATCATCGCTTGTTACCGAGGGTTTCAAACTAAGGAAGGAACTCGCGGCGTAGGAACAGCAGCAACGTGGGTGGTAGTGCGCGCCTCTATTATCATCCTTATATCAGATTTCTTTTTAAGTAAGATGCTCTTACTTTTATTTGGATAATTAATGAGCTCGATTCTGGAAGTGAGACATTTAAAAAAGAGTTTCGATGAAAAAGTTGTTCATCGCGATGTCTCTTTTTGTATGAAGTCGGGTGAGACCATTGCCCTACTTGGAAATTCCGGAACCGGAAAGTCAGTACTTTTGAGATCGATCATCGGTCTTGATCCAATTGATGACGGCGAAATTTTCTTTCACGGTAAAAGAATTGATCAACTGACTGAGAAACAACTTTTCCCAGTACGCACCAAAATCTCTTACGCCTTTCAATCAGGTGCATTGTTTGACTCAATTTCAGTCTTTGAAAACATCGCCTATCCTTTATTTGAACACACAAAACTTTCCGAAGAGGAAATCCACAAAAAGGTGGAAGACATCCTCGAGATTGTGAATATGAAAGATGCCATTGAACTCATGCCTTCGGATCTTTCCGGAGGAATGCAGAAGCGTGTGGGTCTGGCCCGCGCCATGGTGCTTAATCCGGAAATGATTCTATATGATGAACCTACTGCAGGTCTGGATCCGGTAAATGTTGAAATGGTGATGGAAGTTATCAATCGCTTTAAAGCGAAAAAGGTCTCTGGAATTCTCGTGACTCACGATATTCCCGTGGCCAAGAAGATCTGCGACCGCATTCTTATTTTGAAAGACGGTGTTATTGGCTTTGAAGGTACCCTGGAAGAATTTGAGAACAGCAAAGATCCCTTTGTTCAAAGCTTCTTAATCACTGATTAGAGGAATTTATGAGAGTAAGAAAAAAAGATCAATCAAACCTGGTTAAAGTCGGTCTCTTCATTGCGGGACTTACGGTGGTCTTGATGATCATGATTATGAGTATCGGGAAAGAAAACTCGGTCTTTGATAAGAAAGTCGATATTCGTGCCTTGGTAGGTAACGTGTCTGCTCTTAAGCAAGGTTCATACGTTGAACTCAAGGGTATTCGCATTGGTACTGTAAGCAGTATCAATATCGTATCTGAAGATGAAGTTGAAATTGTAATGACGATCCTTGATCGTGAAGCTCAGTGGATTAAAAAAGATTCTAAGATCTCTATTTCAACTGCCGGTCTTGTGGGTGATAAATACGTTGAAATTTACAACGGCACAAAGGAAGCACCTAAGTTTGATCCGGAAAAAGACGTTCTTATTTCGGAGGACATGACAGATATTAAAAAAATTCTGAATAAAGGTGAAACCATCGCAAACACCACCGCTAAGATCATGACGAAGCTTGATCATATTCTGGAAAAGCTTGGCGAGGGCGAAACAATTGTCGACACCATGAAGACGCTTAACCGCGCCTCACACAATTTGGAAACCGTTACTAGAGACCTAAAAGACGCAAAAATGGGTCAGATGGTTACGAATGTGAATGCGAGCATGGGTAACATCAATAAATCTACGGCATCACTTTCACGCATCCTGGATCGCGTGGAAAAGGGCCCAGGCACTGTTAACTCTCTCATCTACGATGAAAGTGTGCATGACGATCTCAGAGCGCTTCTTGGTGGAGCGCAAAGAAACAAAGTCATTAAGTACTTCATCCGCGAGTCGATCAAAAATTCTGAGCGTAAGCAAGTTCCTTACAATTAGAAGGAAATATACTTCACGCCCAAAACTAAAAGGCTGAGCATAATAAAGCTCACCCATAAAACAGAATTCATACTAAATTCTCCAGGTGTGCTTCAAGGCTATCGAAGCGGAAACACTTCCGTCAAAGGTGCTTTTTGACCACGAAACTTAGATATGGAGTTTGTAAGATTGATTTGAGAATGGAAGGTTTACAAGTAACTTCTTACAGAAAAGCCGGGGCCACTAAGGCCCCGGAGACCAAAATCATTAATTATGATCGTGAGTTCTTACACAATAGACACCTACCTGACATTGACGTCTGTCGATGGTTCTAAAAACGCCAACATCTTCATGCTTACCCGGAGGACAATCAACCGATGAACTGACTTGTCTTACATTTGTCAGACGAAGAAATCTGCTGCGAACCTTAATCGTCCCATAGTTAGCGAGAGTTTCTTTTAATTCCTGGCATGTCACTTGCTTTGATTCGATCACAGGAACTTCGGCAAATGAAGACAGAGACATTGTGAGAGTGAAAAGAAGGAAAATAATTTGCATACGGGAACTCCTTTGAAGCGCCGAAAATAATCGTTTCAAAGAATCTTTGTCAAAAGTGCAATTTGACACCATAAAAAAAGGGCCCAACGTTGTGGGCCCTTTTGATTACAATTCCAAGTTCTTCTTTTTCATTTTCTCGATCAGTGTTGTTCTGTTCAGAGCAAGAAGCTTCGATGCCTGATTCTTATTTCCGCGAGTGCGATTCATCGCCTGCATGATAAGTGAGTCTTCAATATCAGAAAGAATCTGCTTCAGATCCACGCCGATTTCTGGAAGTTCAAACAATGTCTTGTACTGGTGAGTAGCAAGTGGATTCGAACGGAAGATTTTCGCTGGAAGATCTTCAGGAAGAATCTCGTTACCACCACGAAGAATGACCAGACGTTCGATCACGTTCTCTAGTTCACGAACGTTTCCTGGCCAGTCATAACCCATCAATAGATCCATCGTTAATGGAGCAAAACTGATTTCGTTCGAACGGTCAGCTGAAACAAAACGATCCAGGAAGTGCGAGATAAGAAGAGGAATATCTTCTCTACGCTCTTTAAGCGCAGGCATTTTAATAGGAATAACATTCAAGCGATAGAACAGATCTTCGCGGAACTTACCTTCTGCAACTGCCTTCTCAAGATCACGGTGAGTTGCCGCAATCACGCGCACATCGATATCGATGTTTTCAGAAGAACCAACCGGCTCAATCTGACGCTCTTGAAGAACGCGAAGAAGTTTCACCTGGAGAAGCTGTGGCATATCACCAATTTCATCCAGGAAGATGGTGCCGTTTTGAGCAAGCTCGAAGCGACCTTTGCGATTTGAAATAGCACCAGTGAAGGCACCTTTCATGTGACCAAAAAGTTCACTCTCAAGAAGTTCAGCAGGAATCGCACCACAGTTTACAGAAACGCGGTTTTTAAGATTACGGCTTGATAGTTTATGGATAGCAGAAGCAACAAGCTCCTTACCTGTCCCAGATGGACCCATGATAAGGATGGTAGAATCTGTTTTCGCTACTTTTTGAATACGATCGAATACATCACGCATGGCCTTCGAGCGACCAATCATGCCCTCGAAAGTATCTTCCACTGTAGGACGATCAATTTTAAGCCTAGAAGTCGCTTTGTTACGATCTCCAGCTGCGAATACACCCTCGCCTTCAGACACGATCTCGCGCGGAAGAACAGTTGATAGCTTCGTCTGAAGGGCCTGGATTACCAGCTTCTTCAAGTTCTCAATTTCGAATGGCTTCGTAAGATAGTGGAAAACACCTTTCTTAGTCGCTGCGATGGCAGTTTCAATGCTCGCAAAACCAGTCATGACGATTGATACGAACTCAAAACCTTTGTCCTTCAGGATATCGATTAAGAGTAGACCGTCAGAACCCTGCTCAAGGCTGATATCTGTCACAAGACAGAAAGGGTTTTCTTTCGGGTGGAACTTAGCAAAGTTCATTAGGCAGTCTTCTGAGCTTGAATACAACTGCACGTTCAATTTGAGAGTTTGCTCGAGGTATTTTTTAAGTGAGAGTCCCAGAAGCTTATCGTCTTCAACGATGATGATGGGCGGGAAATTCATGACACTTGATCCATCAAAACTTTGATGCAGGAAATTCATATCGTCCATAGATCCTCCGGAAGACACAAATTTACAATTGTCCGAGTGCGGGTGTCAATTTCTAGACCCCATCAATAATTAATGATTACAAAGCGTTATTTAGGGGGTGTCAAATGTAAGACTATTATTGGAAGTGATTGCGGTGCATTGTTTTGATGAACTTCACGGACTTCTGCGGACCTCCGGCCCAAACATAAAAAGAACAGGCCATCAATCCAACAAAAGCGAAGATTAAACAAAGAATGGCCGAGCTCTTTTTCTTTTTTAGCCAGAACAAATAAGCGAACTCTCCACCTAAAACGATAAGTGGAACTGCCCAGAACGGCGTATGGCGAGCGAGGAAATAGATCTCTTGCATGGAACTATTGTAATCGAAGGCAAAAAAAAAGCCACCCGGAGGTGGCCTTGATTTTTAAATACTAGAAGAAACCTTTAAGAGCATCAACCATATCCAGACGCTCCCAAGTGAAGCCATCTTTCGATGTACGGCCGAAGTGACCGTAAGCAGCTGTCTCAGAGTAGATTGGACGAAGAAGGTCTAGGCGCTGAATGATCGCCTTAGGACGCATATCGAATAGCTCGTTGATTGCAGCAGTTAGTTTCTTCTCATCAACTTTCGAAGTACCGAAAGTATCGATTAGAAGAGACATCGGCTTAGCAACACCAATTGCGTAGGCAACTTGAACTAGAGCTTTATCAGCAAGACCAGCAGCAACTACGTTCTTAGCAATGTGACGAGCAGCATATGCAGCTGAACGGTCTACTTTAGAAGGATCTTTACCAGAGAAAGCACCACCGCCGTGAGCACCGTGACCACCGTAAGTATCTACGATGATTTTACGACCTGTAAGACCACAGTCACCAGTTGGTCCACCGATTACGAAACGGCCAGTTGGGTTGATGAAGTATTTAGTGTTCTTGTCGATTAGGTTCGCAGGAACAGTCTTCTTGATAACTTCTTCCATGATAGCTTCTTCAATTTGCTTCTGAGTAAGCTCTTCAGCGTGTTGAGTAGAAACTACGATAGCATCTAGACGAGAAAGTTTTCCGTTCTCGTATTGAGCAGTAACTTGTGTTTTACCGTCAGCGCGAAGAAGTGGGAAAGTTCCGTTGTGACGGATTTCAGAAAGACGTTTCGCAAGCTTGTGCGAAAGATCGATCGTCATTGGCATAAGAGATTCAGTTTCGTTGATCGCGTAACCGAACATAAGACCCTGGTCACCAGCGCCTTGGTCAAGGAACTTACCTTCACCTTCGTTTACACCAACAGCGATATCTTGAGATTGCTTACCAAGAGCGATTGTTACGCCACAAGTGTTAGCATCGAAACCTTTATCAGAGTGATCGTAACCGATCTTTTTGATTGTCTTACGAACAGTTTCATTGATGTCTACGTTTGCACCAGTTGTAACTTCACCAGCAACTACTACTAGACCAGTTGTGATAAGAGTTTCGCAAGCAACACGTGACTTTGGATCTTGAGCAAGCATGGCATCAAGTACAGCATCAGAAATTTGGTCAGCGATTTTATCCGGGTGACCTTCAGTTACTGATTCAGAGGTGAACATATAATCTTTCAACATAAGCTTAGCTCCTGTAAAAATCTAAACAAATAATAATCTAATGGGCGTTTTTATACCCTGCTTGCTGCATTTTATCAAAAGGAATTTGAGACATTTTTGGCCTTAAATAAAAGGCGACTATCTGGACCCGGTTTCCGTCTTGGTAAAGTAGCGGAAGTAATGTGGATTCCTGTGGTCATAAAACAGTTTTATACCGTTTTTCTCTCCGAGCGCGTAGTTTCGCCCTTTGATCTCCACAACCTGGTAGACCTCGAAAGCTGGATCTTTAAACGAATATAGGAAGGTGTAATCACCGTCGTTGAAGGCCTTGAGTAGCTCTTCCTGCCCCTTAGCAAGTAGTCCCGGTCGCTCTGGATACGGGATGTAATCTTCCCAAATAGAATCCATATGAATACGGCCGATCATGCTGGCGCGGGAGAAATAGCGAGTTGTTTTGAAAGAGGTGTCCCCTTCTTTCAGAACCTGAAGGGCGATCTCAACGTTTTGTTGTCTTAGCTTTTTCGCTCGTGGCGCCATGTCCGGACAGAAAATTTTCGCCACTCCACTCATATAGTAATAAGTGAAAGAGAACTCACCTTGTTTGAATAAGGCATTTAACCAACGCTCGTTCTTGATATGGAAGTCGGTGGTTACTTTTTTAAGATATGGATAAATGAATTCTTTTTTTCCAATCGAAAGATATTTTGGCTTATCCAAACGATTCATCACCACCCGGGCAACGTCCTGACGTTCAAGGGCGTCGTCACCATCTACTCCACCCACTTCGTTCAATAAAATTGTTTCTAGAACGAAGATTGCACGAGGAAGCTCAGGTTGATTCAACCAATAGTTATAAACTTCGGCCTGCTTAGTATAAACAAATTCTTTCAGCTGATCTGAAGCTCGGTTGTGCTGAAGAATAAGCTGACGGTTAGGAGTTGAATTTTTGTCTCCGGCAATTGATTGAACTTGATTTTCAGGAAGCGTAAGTGAGCGATAGAAATCCAGGGCCCTGCGAGTGCGATCTTCCCACTCATCAAGTCTCTCAACTATGCGAGACTTTCCTTTCGCTAGTTCCGATTCAATTTTTGAAAGCACAAATTCCATATCATAACGGGCATCTTCAGAAAGATAGAAACCATGTTCCTGAAGTTCGAAGTGAAGTGTATCAATTGTCGTACGAAGATAAATATCAGAACCGGTACGGTCTTTATTGTAAGCACCATCTTCTAATAACTTTCTATAAAGGAAAGAATAGTTCGCGATTTTTACTGACTCAGTGTCTTCCTTCTCACGGTATTCATCATAGACCTTGCGGTTCTTTAAATGATCAACAGGATACTGGAAGTTAGACAGGAACGAGACTTTCTTAATAAGAGTTTCGTAGCTCTTAAGAAGTTCGCCCAATACTTTTAAAGATTCTTTACGAGTGGCAGTTCGCTTCGCCTCATCTGAGGCAAGCTCACCTTTTTTCAAAGCGAGAAGTTTCTTCAAGAGTCTGCGTGAAGAAGCTGTGACATCCTCATTCGGAAGCTTTTTTAAGGCCTTTACTTTTCCTTTTTGATCTTTGATCCAAGCGACTTTTTTCTCAAACTGAGGAAGAAGTGCCTTGATGGATTCAACATCTACGTCATCGTTTAATTCAGGAATCCAATACCCTTGTCCACGATAGGCCAGAAGATATTGATCAAACATCGCCTCGGCTTTTGGCACGCAGATACGGGTCCTGAATTTATCGAAGGACTCCATGTAAGTCGCCACGTGATTCGACATGTCCCCTTCCCATTTAACTGAGGAAGTTGCACACGAGGAAAGTGAGACAAGGCTCAATGATAAGAATAAAGCCTTATGGCCTAAGTTCTTGAACAAAGCTCGACTCCCATAATCCAAGACAAGTTCTGTTACTAAGAACTAACAGGACACCATCTTTATCAACGTTTTTATCAATTGCAGTTCTTAGCTCTTCCAGATTAGTAGCGACCTGAGAAGGTTTCCCCATCGCCGTAATCTCTTTGGCAAGTTTATCAACATCAAGATCTTGACCACCTAGTGCAGTCGTAGCGATACTCGCTTTCGCGATGATCACTTTATCGGAACCAGCGAGAGAATCGCGGAATTCATTTTGGAAGATCGAGCTTCTGGCAGTCGCTGAAATTGGCTCGAAGATCGTGACAATCTTCTTACCTTTGAAGCGCGCGCGAATGGCATCAAGAGTTACTGTGATGGCACGAGGATGGTGAGCGAAATCATCGATCACGACCATGTCTTTATATTTGCCACGAACTTCCTGACGACGTTTTACCATGCCAATGGCCTCGGCAGCTTTCTGAACGTCAGCAACTTTGAAACCTTCTGAAAGAAGATAAAGAATACAGCTCGTGATATTGAGAACGTTATGCCCACCAACCACACTCGATTTGAATGGAATTGTTTCACCCTTCCACTTCACTTCGAATTCAGAGCCGTTCTCAAATGTCTTCACATTGTGAGGACCTGCCTCAGATCCAGCTCCGTACAGGAACCATTTCTGACTTTGATTTTGAGAATATTCTTTATGAAGTTTCATCGCTGAAGGATATTCCTGATTCAGGATGAGAGTTGATTTCATATTCGGCATGACCGCACGGAACTCATCTTCGATTTTTTCTACTGAAGAGAAAATGTCCGCGTGATCAAACTCTAACGAAGTCAGGATCATGTTTTTAAGTTCATAAAGACGGAACTTAGAAATTTTATGAAAGTAAGCTGAATCATACTCATCTGCCTCAATGACGAAATACTTGTCACCAAGTTTCGCTGGATCGCGGCCTTCAATGATACCGCCTACAAGGTAGCCAGGATTTTGTCCTAGAGATTCAAGCATCTGAGTTAAGAAATAAGTCGTGGTTGTTTTACCGTGAGTACCAGCAATACCTACTACGTTCTTTTCTTTAAGTACTAGTGAGCCAAGTGCAGATGGAAATGATGTAAATGGCACGCCAGTTTTTTCTATCATACGAGCGGCATCTAACTTCCCTGATACAGAGTTACCCACTACGATCAAATCGTATTGCTTAAGAAATTCAGGAGTCACAACATCTAACTTATGAAGTGGAATACCAGTCGTCTCGAGAAACGTACTCATCGGAGGATAGAAAGCAGAATCAGCACCTTCAACTTGAAAGCCTGCTTGCTTAACCAGAACAGCTGCAGGTCCCATCCCAGCACCACAGATGCGATAAAAAAATACTTTCTTGATTTGCGAGCGACGCTTGATGAGATCTTCTTGCGAGATGAGGTTCGTGAGGTCCATTCCATTTCCTTTAGTAAGCTAGAATTGCTCTATTCTAGCTTACTTCGAGGATGTATGTGGACAATTAGATGAAGAATTAATTAGCTGAGTAAATTACTTAACAATGAATTCTGAGAGTGTTTTCCAGTACTGATCATAAGTCTCAACTTGTGGCATGTGACCAATGCCTGGCAGCTCTTTCAAGGTCCCATTCGGAATGTCTTTGATGACTGCTTTTCCAAGAAGATCATAACGACCCAATTCGTTTTTTACCGAGTCAGGGGCCCAACCTTTTCCAATGGCGGTTCTGTCACGAGTTCCAATGAGAAGAAGAGTCGGCACTTTTAGATATTTAAATTCATAAACCACTGGCTGCGTGAAAACCATATCTGTGGTTAGGGCCGAGTTCCAGGCGATGCGAGGGAAATCTTTGTGAAGAGTCCAGCCGACTAAAACTTCAATTCCCTTTTCATACTCGGGTTTCCATTGGCCGTCGTAATAAACGTTCTTTTGATAATCGCGAATTTTCGTTTCATCGTTTTTGAGTTCAATTTGATAGAGCTCGTTAACATCTTTATAGGGAACCTTTATTCGCCAATCCTCTAGGCCGATTGGATTGATCAAAGCGAGCTTTTGGATTGAATCTGGAAACATAAGTGCCTGACGTGTGGCCAGCATTCCACCCATCGAGTGGCCTACAAGAATGTATTTATCTACTTTTTGTTTTGTTACTAACTCATGCGTCAGCTTAGCGAGAAATTGAAGTGAATAAGGAAATGCTTCTGGCTTACTCGATTTCCCGAACCCAATTTGATCCGGGATGATCACTCTGTACTTGTTGTTTAGAAGATCTTTTGCTGTTCGCTCCCAGTAGTGGCCGGAGAAGTTTTTACCATGAAGTAATACAACAGTACCTTTAGCCTCCCCTTGAGGCTGGATGTCCATGAAGGCCATCTTATAGACCTTCTTTTTTACTCGGATTTCGTGAAACTTCACAGGGAAAGGGTAAGTAAATTTAGTTAGCTCGGCATCCTGGGGCAAGAAAGCGGCCATCGAAAGACCGACTGAAAGTATAAGAAATATAAGCACATTCATGAGCGATCCTTAATGAATAAAATTAAACTTAACTAAGCGAAGGTCGATGAGTCATTTGTTAGGAATAATTTTATAGGTTAGTGGCCCAAATGACAAAAATTCCATTACTGCTCTTAATGTCAGCCTCTTTGATTAATATCGGATGTCAGCCCGCGGGAATTCCTCTAGGCGGTGAAATCCAAGTAAGCATTAGGAACACAAAGCCCTCTATCTCAAAAGTCATCGTTCAGAATGATCAGCTCATTATTTCAGGAAAGAATCTAGATTCAGTTACGATTGCAAAAATCACAGGAAGCACTAACCATACTTTTGAAATTGAATCTAAATCAGATAACAAACTCGTACTCAATGCAAAGAGTGCTTTAAGTCTTTTGGTCGGTGGAACTTTTGATCTACTAATTGGAAACGCGAAAGCAGACGCGACCTTCCCTATTTCGTTTGAATTACAAAATGGACAAGTAACGGCAGCTAAACTTCACAGTATGGGTGCAAGTTCTGGTCAGTTTCTTCGTTTCAATGGAACAAACTGGGCACCAGCTTCTATTTCTAGCTCACAAGTTTTTGCTGGTGCTTATGATGCAGCAAATGACTCACCTGATATTGTGGCCGCAGGTGGCTCTTCTGGGACTTATTATGTAGTTTCAGTAGCTGGTACTCAAGACCTTGGCTCTGGTCTAGTTTCATTTAATGTTGGTGACTGGGTCATTTACAATGGTGCAGTTTGGGAAAAACTAGCAGTTGGTTCAAACACAGTTTCTTCTTTCAATGGTAGAACTGGATTAGTTGTTCCAACAACAGGTGACTACACATGGAGCATGTTAACTAAAGCAGCCGGTAAACTTACTGGTTCGAAAGTTTCAGATATCGCTGATGTTGATGTTGCCGGTATTCAAGATGGCGACATTCTTCAATGGAATGCTGGTGGTTCTAAATGGGAAGTTAATTCTGTTCCTACTCCGACTATCACAGCTGGTTCTATTACAAATACTCAACTTGCAAACAGTGCCGTTGATTCAAACAAGATTGTTGATGGAACAATTGTTAACGCTGATATTTCGGCGACTGCAGCAATTGATCAGTCAAAAATTAATGGTCTAACAACTGCGCTTAATGGAAAAGAAGCTTCTCTTCCTACAGGCGGGACAACTGCTCACTATCTCCGTGGTGATAAAACGTGGGTAAACTTCGCTACAACAGTCCTGGGAACTCAGCTTGCTGGTTATACTGCAGGAACAGCGATTCCTCTTACATCAGCAGACACTATTCCTCAGGCCATTGGAAAACTTGATGCATACATTTCTGCCGTTACGGCCGCTCAAGGTAACTATGTTTTAAGAAGTGGCGCTTCGGCCATGACTGGCGACCTTCAAATGGGAGGCAACCAAATCACAGGACTAGGTGCTCCTGGCGCTGATACCGATGCAGCAACAAAGAAATATGTTGATGATGCTGTAGCTGGAGTAAGTGTTGGTGGTGGTTCTCAGTGGACGACAAATGGAACTGCCATTCATTACAATACAGGTAGAGTCGGTGTTGGTACTGCCACACCAAGTACATTATTAGAAGTTAGCACTGGAGCAACTCCTCCAGCAGCCGACGTTAATGTCATCTCGATGGCCATTCAGAGTAATGTTGACGATATTTCAGGTTCTGGCGCGACCTTCGATAATGGTCTAAAGCAATATCAAATAGGAGTTGCGGATGATGAAGTGCCCGGCATTGGGGGAGTGAGGCCAGATGGCATCGGTACTGCCATGTCTTTCAAAATGACTCCACTTACGGATGGAACTGATCCATTCACAAGTTACGTTTTCCGTGGTCCAGCTACTGCTTCAGATCTATGGATTCATAACGGAAGAATTTTTAACTCAGGAATCTCCATTGGGTATGACCGCCTATCTAATCCGATTCCAACTAATGGTGCCATCATCAATGGGAATGTGGGTATCGGAGTTGCGGCCCCTGGTCAAAAATTATCGGTTGCCGGAACTGTTGGCTTAAAATCAACAACTGCAAACTATGTCACTTTGAGTGCCCCTGCAGGTCTTGCGTCGACTTACGCATTAACATTTCCTGCTGACGATGGTACTGCCAACCAAGTTCTTACAACAGATGGTTCTGGAACACTCACTTGGACTACTCCAGCAACTGGTGGTGCTCCTACTGGTTCAGCTGGTGGCGATCTTACAGGTACCTACCCTAACCCAACTATTGCTGCCGGACTTGCTGCTTCTAAAATTGCTGGTGGTACTGTAGATGATACCGAGTTTGGTTATCTCAATGGTGTGACCTCAAATATTCAAACTCAATTAACTGCAGCGACCCTTCCATCAGGAGGGACAACTGGTAATTATCTTCGCGGTGATAAAACCTGGCAGTCTCTTTCAACAGATGTTATGGCCAGCGTAATGCTGACTTTCAGTGCTGTAACTGGATCATCAGTTATCTCTGGTGACTCTGTACTCGGGGCCTTACAAAAACTCCAAGGTCAGATTGATACTCACACAACAACTCTAAGTTCACACGGGACTTCAATCACAGCAAACACAACCTGGACCAAAACAGGTACAACAGATGTTAAGTATGTTGGAGGTAACGTAGGTATCGCTCGTGATCCAGCTTCCAATACAAAACTAGACGTTGAAGGACAAATTCGTTCAGGGTCTTCTTCAATTACTACTAACGCCATTAACTTCGCTGCTGGTAACACAGTAACGACGACTCATGACTGTGGAACAGCAATGACACTTGCAAATATTCGTGACGGTGGTTCTTATACCGTTGTTGTAACAGGTGCGAGTACAACACAATGTTCTTTCAGCACAACAACAACGGGTGATGATGCCAACACCGTTACTTATCGATTCCAACCGGCGAACGGTGTAAGAACCGCATCTTCGCACACCATCTATTCTATGCTTAGAGTGGGAACTATCATTTACGTATCTTGGATCTCTGGGTTCTTATAAAATAGAACCTTTTCCCCTCTGGCTTAAGGCATTCTAAATAATATTTCTCCAATGAAAGTTGGAGCGATATTACAAAAACCCAAAAAATCTTGATCTGAAAAAATCCGATAAATCATTGTTAATCAATTAACAGGACAATGATGTGCCTTTGTTTTGGATTTTATTATTACTCATTTCATTTCCAGCTCTGAGTTTCAGATCCAATGTTGGTTTTTGGAAAGCGACACCCATTGAGGCCTGTACTTTTGGACCTAACATCCAAGTAAGCGGAACATCGGCAAACGTTGCATCGATCGTAACTGATGGTAGCACTACCTTTATTGGGGGAACTTTCACGAGCGTGAATGGTGTCCCTCGAAATAGAATTGCAGCTTTTGATAACAACTGGAACCTCCTCCCTTTTAATCCAAATCTTAATAGTGATGTAAAGAGTATGAAAATCTCTGGATCAACTCTCTTTATCGCCGGGGGTGTAACCAACATCGGCGATCACGTGAATTCACGTGGAGCCGAGATGACCGTAGGCGGATTACTCAACAAAACCTTCCCTACTGTTGATGGTTCCGTAGATGCTGTAATTTCGGACGGCTCTGGTGGTTGGTTTATCGGTGGAAATTTTTCTAACGTAGGTGGAGTGTCCAGAACAAGACTCGCGAGGATTAATTCAGACGGAACCCTTCATTCCTTCAACCCGGCCCCAGATGGGAAAGTGGTATCATTAAAACTTGATGGCACTACACTCTATGTGGGGGGGGACTTTAACAACATTGCAGGTGTGGCAAGAGGAAGGATTGCAAGTTTTGACATCTCAACAGATACGATCACTTCTTTCAATCCCAGAATGAATAGTACAGTTTCATCATTACTCGTAAATGGAACAACTCTCTACGTGGGTGGTTATTTTAATAATATTGGGTCATTCATTTCAACCAATGCGGCAATTTCAACTAGCGCAGGAATTGTGAATCCATCTTCACCTGTCTTTAACACTTCCCCATCTGTCATCATTCCGGATGGTGTCGGAGGTTGGTATGTGGGAGGAGGTTTTACAACCGTAAATTCAGTTACTCGTAACCGCCTGGCCCGGATCAACGCCGACGGTACACTTCACAGTTTTGCTGCAAGTGTAGATGGTCCAGTGAATACGATGCTTCTTGATGGAACAACTTTATATATTGGTGGGCAGTTTACAACAGTCGCTGGATCCTCAAGAAATAAGGTCGCAGCGATCGATACGAGTACGGGAACAGTTACGAGTTTCATTGCAAATGCAAGCGGGACGCAGTTGAACGCATTGGCAAAATCTGGCAATACTCTCTATATCGGAGGAGTTTTCACAGCAATCAATGGAATAAACAGGCAAAACTTTGCAGCGATTGATGTCACAACCAGTACTTTAACGACTTTCAATCCGAGTGTACCAGGAATAGTTAACGAATTCCTTTTGGATGGCACTAATCTCTACGTGGGAGGTGCCTTTTCGACAATGGCCGGCACCGCCAGAAGTAATATAGGACTTTTTGATCTTTCCACTAATACCCTAAACTCAACTTTCAAACCGGTAATCACCGGATTAGTAAGTGATATGGTGTTGAACGCCGGCTCACTCTACGTTGCCGGGAGTTTTTCAAATATCGATGCAAGCAGCAGAAGTCATCTGGCCTCACTAAATGCGACAACCGGTGCAGTCAACTCCTTTGCCCCCGTTATCGATGAACAAATTTTTGATCTGTATTTAGAAGGAACTACCTTATACGTTGGAGGACAATTTACTACGATAGATAATCAGCCAAGAGCGAGAGTTGCAGCCTTCGAAATTTCAACCGGAAACCTCACAAGTTTTAATCCTGGGCTTAACAGCAGCACAAATGCAATCGCAGTCAGTGCTGGTAATATCATGATAGGTGGAAACTTCGCAGTCGTAGGAGGAACATCAAGGCTTAATCTCGCCGCTTTAAACAAAAATGACGGAACTGTTTTAAGCTTTAACCCTAATCCTAGTAGTGCAGTCTACACCACTCACCTTGAGGGATCGACCTTATATTTTGGCGGAGCGTTTTTAAAATTTAATGGTGCAAGTCTGAGATACCTTGCTGCGGCTAATGCGGTCACGGGGGCCGATACTGGATTTGTTTCACAGGCCAATAATGTGGTTCGCTCTATTCTAAAAGTCGGAACGACTCTTTACGTTGCAGGATTATTTACTTCAATGAAAAGTGTGACTCGTAATAAAGTGGCAGCTTTCAATCTATCAACAGAGGCCATCCTTCCTTTTGATCCAAACGTTGGTACTACTGGTGAAATTGTCTATTCCCTGGCCTCTGATGGAGCAAGTCTCTTTATCGGGGGTGAACTTACCAGTGTTGCAGGTGTAGAAAGAAATAAATTCGCTTCAGTGAATTTAACCACTGGGGCACTAAATACTCTCACAGCTGAAGCGAATGATAATATTCTGAGCATGGCGTATGATGGAAAGTTATATATTGGAGGCACATTCACATCTATTGGTGGAATTTACCGAGGACATGTCGCAGCTTTCGATATTCCTTCAGGTAATCTCACCAATTTCCATCCAAATGCTGATGACGTAGTCTGGACCATTGATGCCAGTGGTGGTCTGGTTTATCTTGGTGGCGGTTTTTCTAACGTCGGAGGAACAGCAAGATCAAGATTAGCCGCTGTAGACGCAACGACAGGTGCCCTAGATTCATTTAATGCCGGAACGATCAATTCAACAAAATTGCAAGTTCTGACAGTTTCAGGAAATAATCTCTTCATCGGTGGGGATTTTACGACAGTTAACAGTACATCCCGAAGTAGGGTTGCAGCCTTCGACATTACGACAAAAACTTTAACTGGTTTCAATCCTAACGTTACCGGAGGCACGGGAGGAATCGTTTCTGATCTTCACGCATATGGGACAACCTTGTTCATTGGAGGAAATTTTACGAACGTTGGAGGAACTGCCCGTGGGAACTTGGCCCAAGTAGATATCGGTACTTCGACTCTTACAGCATTAAATTCATCAACTGTGGGTAATGTTAGCGAGATTTTCATTCACAATGACACACTCTACATTGGTGGCTCGATGACTACCTTAATGGGAAGTGCACGACCAAATTTTGGGATGATAGATTTGCTAACCAACACCTTGAAACCTCAACCAGTGACTCCCGGCGGATTTATAGGGTCGATTGCGTCCGTGGGGACTTCTATCGCTGTTGGTGGTCAATTTACGGCCTTCAATGGCAACCCCAGTCGCGTTCGTTTAGCGGCATTCACCTGCCCTTAATCATCAATCCTATCGTATCGACAGCCCCAAATGAGTGCTCCAACGACTAAGATATTCTCTTCATTAAACTTTGGATCATTAAGTGGACCGAACTCCGAAATTTGAGTTGGGCAATATGCAAACTCTGGAAACACAGATTCAAAATCGTCATCATCACTAAGAACTTTCAGAGCAACATCTCTTACAACTTTCTCTTCGAGTCTTCCGGCATTGTACTCTTTCAGAGCGAGCTCATAAGTTGTGAAGTACTTCACTGCTGAAGCCGGGACAGCTCTATTTTTAACAATATGAATATAGCTTGCAAGAATGCGATCAGGATATTCTTTGATAATGTTATCGTAGATCTCAGGATCATCTCCCACATCATCCCCCATCAGGATAAATTGATCTGTAGTTGAATCAATCACCTTTTTAATAGCACCGGTTTTATATTCCATGTGATCAGGACGATTAAAGTTACTATTGAGAATAACGTCGTTGTGTTGAATCTGATGTTTCTCCATCAAAGACACAACTTTGCCTTTAAGAATTTCTGGAGAAGAAGAAACAACTGTAAGACCATTCACATAACTTCTCGTTCCTGCAAGAAACTCAGGAATTCCGGCATAGACCTCTTTTCTGGCAGTCGCATATCCCACTGATTCAACCAAGTCACCGGAGTTCGTGATTTTGATCGTGTCATCTAAATCACTAATGATCTGAATTCCAGCGAAGGCATTAAAAGAAAGAAGCGCAGAGAGAACTAAGATCTTTTTCATAGGAACTCCAATTAAAAATAATTAACAAGAGTATCCCCTTCCTAACTAAATCCTGACAGAGCGAATGAACTATCTATCAAGGGTGTCTAAACTTTAGACACTTTCGGCACCTTTTGCCTGTGGAGCACCTTGGAACTTAATTATTACTTTACTCTTTAAATATTAAGACCCTGAAAGACGATAAATATTTGGAACGGCTTAACAACTGTAAAGAAAATATGAAAAAGCATACCATCATTTACTTAATATCCTCCGTGCTTCTACTTACTTCATGTCAGGACGCTGGATTATTAGGTGGTCAAATTTCAATTAGCATTAAAGATAGCAAGCCAGAAATCACACAAGTTAAAGTTCAGAATAATCAGCTCATTGTTACAGGAAAAAATTTAGAAAATGTTTCACTCGCAAAAGTAGAAGGAAGCACGAATCATACTTTCGAAATTGAATCTAAATCTTCGAGTCAAATTGTTCTTAATGCAAAAAGTGCTCTCAGCTTTTTAGTTGGACAAACTTTCAATCTAATTGTTTCAAATGCACAGGCGGCCGCGACCTTCCCTATTTCATTTGATCTTCAAAATGGACAAGTGACTGCAGCGAAACTTCATCATATGGGTGCGAGTGCGGGACAAGTTCTACAATTTAATGGAACGACTTGGGCGCCTGCAAATGCGGCAAGCTCTCAGGTTTATGCCGGAACATACAATGCAACAACTGATAGTCCAAACATTGTGGCCGCTGGCGGCTCAGTTGGTACTTACTACATCGTAACTACAGCTGGTACTCAAGATCTCGGTACCGGTGCAATTACCTTTGCTGTAGGTGATTGGGTAATTTTTAACGGAACGTCTTGGGAAAAAGTCGCCATTGGCGGTAATACTGTTTCGAACTTCAACGGACGTACAGGCGCAGTTGTTCCTCTTGCTAATGATTATTCATGGAGCATGCTTACAAAAGCCGCAGGTAAACTTACAGGTTCAAAACTTTCTGAAATTGCAGATGTTGATGTAACCGGAATTCAGGACGGTGACATTATTCAATGGAACGCAGGAGGATCGAAATGGGAAGTGACAGCAGTCCCCGCTCCAACGATCGCAGCTGGTTCCATCTCAAACACTCAACTTGCTAACAGTGCCGTTGATTCGAATAAAATTGTAGATGGATCAATCGTGAATGCTGATATTTCTGCGACTGCAGCTATTGCACAATCCAAAATTCAAAACCTCACAACTGACTTAGATAATAAAGAGCCACTTCTGCCGACTGGTGGTACTACTGCTCAATATCTTCGTGGTAATAAAACACTTGCGACTCTTGATACTTCTGTCGTGCCAGAAAACGGTAATCAATACTTCACGGCCGCTAGAGTATTAGGAGTGCAGCTCACTGGTTATTCTGCTGGCACGGCCATTCCTCTTGCCGCCACAGATACAATTCCGCAGGCACTGGGAAAACTAGAGGCCTACATTGCTTCGATCTCTGCAGTACAAAGTAATTATGTTCTTCTGAATGGAACAAGCACTATGGGTGGTGACCTTCAAATGGGTAACCACAAAATTACAGGTCTTGCTGCTCCGGCCGTTAATACAGATGCCGCAACTAAAAAATACGTTGATGATGCTGTTGCAGGTGTAAGTGGTAGCGTCTCATCACAATGGACAACCAACGGCACGGCCATTCATTACAATACCGGTCGCGTGGGAATTGGAACCACAACTCCAAACAATCTACTCGAAGTTAGCACAGGCGCAACACCACCTGCTTCTGATGTAAGTCTTATCTCAATGTCGGTCCAAAGTGATATTACTGATTCTGCTTTAGGTGCGACTTTCAACAATGGTCTTAAATCCTATGAAATCGGTGTAAGTGACGATACCATTTTAGATGATTCTGGCTCTGAACCGTCAGGTATCGGTTCCGCCATGTCATTTAAAATGACTACTGTATCTGAAACTAGTGGCACGGGTGTGGCCCCTTTTACAAGCTATGTTTTTAGAGGCCCAAGCGCTTCGAGAGATTTTTGGATTTATAATGGGCGCATTTTTCCAACAGGTATTTCTGTTGGATATGATCGCCTTACAACAATCGCCCCAGTAAACGGTGCCATTTTCAGCGGTAACGTGGGTATTGGTGTTCCAGCTCCTTCACAAAGATTAGCAGTTGATGGAACTCTGGGTTTAAAATCAACGACGGCAAACTACGTTGTACTAAAAGCACCTGCTGGTCTGGGTAGCTCTCTCACTTTTAATTTCCCTACTGGTTACGGCTCAAACAACCAAGTACTCACAACTGATGGTTCAGGAAATCTTTCTTGGACAACACCTGCCGGTGGTGGCGCTCCGACTGGTTCTGCCGGTGGTGACCTAACAGGTACATATCCTAATCCAACAATTGCGGCGGGGCTTGATGCTGCAAAAATTGGTGGAGGAAGTGTTTCCAGTACTGAGTTTAACTATCTTGATGGTGTGACTTCTTCAATTCAAACTCAATTAACTGGTAAAGAACCAACAATCACTGCAGGTACAACTGCGCAGTATATTCGTGGTAACAAATCTCTCGGAAACTTTGATACCGATGTGAATGCGGCACTTTTACCCCTGGGCTTTGCGGCCTCTGGGGCAGGTGACGTTGGTCCACTAGATTCAATGCAAACCGCTCTAGCGAAACTTCAAGGTCAAATTGATGGCCACGATACTCAGATAGCTTCAGCAACTACTTGGGCCAAAACTGGTTCAGACGTTTACTATACAGCTGGTAATGTTGGTATTGGTCTTAATAATCCGGCCGCTAAATTGCACATGCGCGGAGCCGCTGCTTTCGAAAGTATTTCCGCAGACGGTTCTGGACCAACATTCAGTTTCTGGAAGTCTCGAAACTATGCGGCCACTCAGGATGATGATGAACTTGGATTTATCAACTTCTATGGTCATGGTGGATCAGGACTACTGAGATCAGCTTATATTGTTGGCAGAACTGATGGAACTCCTACAGCAACTTCTGCTCCAGGTAGTCTCTCATTTTATACAACATCCGCTGGCGATACAGATTCGACTGAAAAAATGGTTATTACACATGATGGGAAAGTAGGAATTGGCAATCGTTGGCCAGGATTTGCACTGGACATTAACAGCTCGTCGTCATTCCAACAAAGAATCTCGCATTATTCAAATAACGACTACGATGGTGCGGCCATCATGATGGTGCGTGGACGTGGAACATACGATACCTCAACCGCTGTTCAAAACTCTAACACCATTGGTGGAATGTACTTCAGAGCTTGGGACGGAAGTAATGCCAGCACGACAACTGCTGCGATGGAAGTGATGTCGACTGAAAATCATTCTGCTACCAACAAAGGTAGTAAGATTTTTTTCCAGACAACTCCTAATGGAACAAATTCTCGCATGGAAAGAATGGTTATCAATCACAACGGTAATGTGGGGATTGGTGTTACGAACCCTTCTACTAAGCTTGAGGTTTCAGGTGAGATCACTGCGACGACAGTTTCGGCGACTACGATGTACGCCAATGGATTGGCGGTCAATGGAGTCAATTCCATGAGTGGTGTAATGTCCATTCGTAACACGGCTGCAGATGGTCTATCAGGTGCTATCTTCACCGATCAAGCTGCTGCTCAAAAAGGGTTTATTGGCCACATCAATAGCGGTGCTTCAGGATATCCAGTCAACTCCATTACGATGATGGGAGCGGGAGTTCCGGTGGTCCTTGCCGTAGACTCAAGCGCAAAAGTCACAGTTAGTGGTGCATTGGTAGATATTGCTACCAATTTGAACCTGGCCTCAGGAAAAGTTTTAGCAATTAACAGCACTCCTATTTGTTCCGCTGCCGGTTGTACATCTTCATCAGATAGACGATTAAAGAGAGACATTCACCCACTCCACGATTCTCTGCTCAAAATCACTCAACTGAAAGGTGTTCAGTACTACTACATTGATACTCAAAATTTCGGAGAACAACATCAGGTGGGAGTGATCGCTCAGGATGTAGAAAAAGTATTTCCTGAAGTGGTTAAAACTGATCCTAAAACAGGTCTGAAGTCTGTGGCCTACGATCACTTAGTGGCACCAATTATCGAAGCAATCAAAGAGCTTCATACAAAAGTGATGGCGTTGGTGACAGCCTCAGACAAGCATTCTCGAGAAATTGCTTCTATCAAAGAAGAGAATAAGCAGCTTAAGTCTGAGAACGCCTTAATGAAAACATACCTTTGCGAGAAAGACCCTAAGGCGAGCTTCTGTAAGTAACCGCTCCCTCTAGGCGATATTCTCCTCTCATTACCTCATTAGGCAATTCTTAATAGGTCATAAAAAAACTTAAATAAATCCAAGATTTAGGTCGATAATTTCATTAAGAAAAGAATAATCTTAATGAATAAATACTTAATAACCCTAGTTTTGATATCACTGCTTACTCTGGCCGGTTGTCAGGACAGCTCCATGTTGGGCGGTAAGATCTCAGTCTCAATCAAAGACAGTAAACCTGCGATCACTTCAGTTAAAGTACAAAATGATCAGCTTATTGTTAGTGGAAAAAATCTCAGCAAAGTTTCTACCGCCAAAATCGAAGGCAGCTCAAATCATATTTTTGATATCGAAACTAAAACTGACGGACAGTTAATCCTCAATGCGAAAAGCGCATTGAATATCTTGGTTGGCCAAACTCTCAATCTGATTGTTTCGAGTGCGAATGCGAGTGCAACATTTCCTATTAGCTTTGAATTACAAAACGGACAGGTCACGGCCGTGAAGCTCCACCATATGGGAGCATCAACAGGACAAGTACTTCGCTTCAACGGGACTAACTGGGCCCCAGCTTCGTTTTCAAGCTCACAAATTTTTGCTGGTGCTTACGACGCTTCAACTGATTCGCCCGACATCGTTTCTATTGGTGGTGCTTCTGGTACTTACTACATCGTAACAGTTGCCGGCTCTCAGGATCTAGGTTCTGGCATGGAATCATTCGCTGTGGGTGATTGGGTTATTTTTAACGGTTCGACTTGGGCAAAAGTTGAAGTTGGAACAAATACGGTCTCAGGATTTAACGGAAGGACTGGACTAGTTGTTCCTCTGGCCAATGACTACTCGTGGAGCATGCTCACAAAAGCAGCAGGTAAACTTACAGGTTCGAAAATTTCCGAAATCGCTGACGTTGATGTAGTCGGTATTCAAGATGGGGATATTCTTCAATGGAATGTTGCTACATCTAAGTGGGAAGTAAATTCAATTCCTGTTCCTACTATTGCGGCCGGTTCGATTTCAAATACACAACTCGCCAACAGTGCAGTCGATTCAAACAAGATTGTGGATGGATCAATTGTGAATGCTGACATTTCAGCAACTGCGGCCATTGCTCAATCTAAAATTCAGAACCTCACGACTGATTTAGGTAATAAAGAACCACTACTCCCT
This sequence comes from Peredibacter starrii, assembly GCF_034259205.1. GTDB lineage: Bacteria > Bdellovibrionota > Bacteriovoracia > Bacteriovoracales > Bacteriovoracaceae > Peredibacter > Peredibacter starrii. Next base: position 3,951,319 of record NZ_CP139487.1, read on the forward strand.
ACGGGTGGAACGACAGCGCAATACCTTCGTGGTAACAAGACTCTTGCTACTCTTGATACGGCCGTAGTTCCCGAAAATGGAAATCTCTATTTCACACCAGCTCGTGTTCTAAGCACGCTCATTACAACATACGCCACAGGTGGCACTGGTGCCATTGCGGTTACTGATACGGTTCCACAGGCCCTCTCAAAACTTGAAACGAAAACTAATTCATTAGGTAACTACGTTCTTCGAGATGGAACAGCGGCCATGACTGGTGCGCTTCAGATGGGCAACAACAAGATTACAGGTCTTGCTACACCTACAGTGAATACAGATGCAGCAACAAAAGCTTATGTAGACTCTGTTGCCGGTGGAGTTTCTTCTCAATGGACAACTAATGGCTCGGCCATTCATTACAACACAGGTCGTGTGGGAATTGGAACCACGACTCCAAGTACATTATTAGAAATCAGCACAGGTGCTACTCCTCCCGCTGCTGATGTAAATGTAATCTCAATGACTGTTCAAAGTAATGTTTCTGACAGTGCAGGTACTGGCGCCGATTATGATAATGGACCAAAACTTTATCAAATTGGCGTTGGTGATGATCAATTGAAAGATCCAACAGGGGACACCCCAACTGGAATTGGTACTGCCATGTCATTTAAAATGACTCCTTTCACTGATACTGCTGGAAGCGGAGCTGAGTCGTTCACCAGTTACGTTTTTAGAGGTCCAACTTCTGCTACTGACTTTTGGGTTCATAATGCAAGAATGCACGCTAAAGGTTTAAACCTTGGATATAATCGTCTATCGGATTCTATTCCAACAGATGGGGCCATTATTAGTGGGAACGTGGGTATCGGAGTTGCGGCCCCAGCTCAGAAACTATCTGTTGGTGGCGCAGTTGGTTTAAAATCTACCAACACAAACTATGTAACACTGAGCGCACCTGCGGCCCTTGCATCTTCTTACGCACTAATTTTTCCTGCTGATGATGGAGATGCTAACCAAGTTCTAACGACTAATGGTTCAGGCGTTTTGTCATGGACTACTCCTGCAGGCGGCGGCGGTGGAGCCCCAACTGGTTCAGCCGGTGGAGATCTAACTGGAACTTATCCTAACCCAACAATCGCAGCAGGACTTGATGCGACTAAGATTGGTGGAGGAGCGATTTCAAATACTGAATACAGCTACCTTGATGGCGTGACTTCAAATATTCAAACGCAACTTTCTGGCAAAGAACCAGCAATCACCGCAGGTACTACTGCTCAATATCTTCGCGGTAACAAAACTCTAGGAACATTTGATACTGACGTTGTAGCCGCACTTCTTCCTTTAGGCTTCGCTGCTTCCGGTGCAGGCGACGTTGGCCCGCTAGATTCAATGCAAACCGCTCTCGCTAAACTCCAAGGTCAAATCGATGGCCATGATACGCAAATTGCATCTGCCACTACATGGAGCAAAACAGGCAGTGACGTTTATTACACTGCTGGGAATGTGGGAATTGGTCTGAATAATCCTTCGACCAAATTCCATATGAGAGGACCAGCGGCCTTTGAGAGTATTTCTAATGATAGCTCTGGTTCAACTTTCAGTTTCTGGAAATCACGAAACTTTACCGCTACTCAAGATGGAGATGAATTAGGTTTTATCAGCTTTGTTGGTCACGACGGTTCAGACCTTCGACGATCTGCTTATATTCTTTCTCAAACAGAAGGAACACCGACCACCGGTTCAGCTTCCGGTAATATCAGTTTTCACACTACTTCAACTGGAGCAGCTGATAGTACGGAAAAAATGAGAATCACGGCCGATGGGTATGTTGGTATTGGACTCACAACTCCAGCCACTAAGTTCGAGGTTAATGGAAGTATCAAAATTGGTAATAGTAACGAAGTATGTACTGCTGCACTCGCAGGTGCCATTCGCTATGCTGGATCTGCTACAGAATTTTGTAACGGTGTAAACTGGCTTGGATTAGGTAATAATGAAGCCATTCCGGCCAGTACAACTCTTCTCATGAAAACATGTCCTAGTGACTGGACTGATATTGGCGCTGTTGGCACCGGTCCAAATCTTGCTACATGTAATGGAACTGCCTGTCGCATGTGTACTAGCCCAGCTTCACCAAGTGCCATTCCCTCCTCTTCTATTTTGTTGATGGATAAGTGTCCAGTTAGTTGGACTACTCTTTCTCGTGCCACAGGTCCTGGTTCTGCTGGAGTTACAAATGCCCTTTTTAGCTCTTGTCAGAGCCCCGCGATTGCAACGGCTCTTCCAAGCAGAGTAAAAATAATTGCTTCATCATGTCCTACCAATTGGCAAGATCTAGGTGCTACTGGTCCTGGACCAGCATCAGTTACCTGTTCCGGAATATCTTGTCGTATGTGTGAAGTCGGTGCGGCTTCAACAAATTTGTATATATCTCCTGGTGGATCAGCAACTTCAGACGGTGAAACACTTACTCTTCGGGCAGGTAATGGTGGAACAACAAGCGGAAAAGGAGGAACTGCAATGCTACTTGGCGGTGCAGGAATTGAAGGAGACGGCGGCGACGTAACAATTACTGCAGGCCCTGGATGGACAGCAACAACTCTAGATAGGGCCGGAGGAAATGTGACGATCACCGGTGGTGATGGTGGATTCAGTTCAGCAACTGGTAACGGTGGCCATGTGACTCTTTCTGGAGGAACTCCATATGGAGCGGGAGTTAAAGGTCAGGTTAAAATCAATAGCGATCTTAATATTGCATCTACCTATGCTCTTCTGATTGCTGACGTTCCAGTTTGTACATCATCAGGCTGTACTTCTTCTTCTGACAGGAGACTTAAGAAAGACATTCATCCTCTTGAAAACTCTCTACTTAAAATCACTCAGCTTCAAGGTGTTGAGTACTACTACATTGATGCTAAAAAATTCGGCAAACAGCGCCAGGTGGGTGTGATCGCTCAGGATGTTGAAAAAGTATTTCCTGAAGTGGTTAAGACAGATTCTAAAACTGGATTTAAGTCAGTCGCTTACGATCACTTAGTGGCCCCAATTATCGAAGCCATCAAAGAACTTCTTGGAATGACGAAAGAGAATACCCGCGCAATTGCCTCTATCAAAGAAGAAAACAAAGAACTCAAAACTAGGCTCAACAGAGCTGAAGAGAAGAACAAGAAGCTTGAAGAGGAAAATTCTGCCGTTAAGGCCTATCTATGTCAGAAAGATCCTAAAGCGGGCTTCTGCAAATAGAACGTCTTAAATGCTTAGTAACCGCCGCTCCTGGCTGCTCCATAAGATAATTAATGATTATCGCCCTAAGATATTAATTTTCTTTAAATAAATCTTCATTTTGGTCGATATGTAAAGTAATGCTTACGAGACCGCATATTCTCTTATTCATTTCCCTTATTTTTATGTTCGCTTCCTGTCAGGACGCTTCTGTATTATTAGGGAAGATTGATGTCAGAGTTAAAGGTAATAACAAAAAGCCTTCCATTGAGAGTGTTAAAGTTCAGAACGATCAATTGATCGTGAGTGGCAATTTTTTAGATACTGTCACCAAAGCAGAAATACAAGGTCATCAATTTCAAATCGCATCTAAAACTTCTGAGAAGCTTGTTCTCAATGCCTCATCCGCTTTTAATTTTTTAGTTGGTAGTGCACTTAATCTCGTTGTCTCTAATGCTGAAGCTTCGGCCACATTTCCTCTTAGTTTTGAATTACAAAACGGACAAGTGACTGCAAACAAGCTTCATCACATGGGAGCTTCAACTGGAGACTTCTTACAATTCAATGGCTCGACCTGGGCACCAGCTTCTATTTCAACTAACCAGGTTTATGTTGGAACATACAACGCCACAACCGATACACCGAATCTTTCAGGAGCAGTTGCTTCGGCAGGTACGTACTATATTGTGACCACTGCAGGTACTCAGGATTTGGGTACCGGCCCAACAAACTTCGCTGTCGGCGATTGGGTCATTTCAGATGGAACCAACTGGAGTAAAGTTTCCGTTGGTACAAATACAGTTTCAAATTTTAATGGCCGCACAGGTGTGGTGGTTCCACTCTCAGGTGATTATTCTTGGAGCATGCTTACTAAAGCCGCTGGCAAACTAACTGGATCGAAGCTTCAAGAAATTGCAGATGTAGATGTAGCGGGAATTCAGGATCAAGACATTCTTCAGTGGAACGCTTCGAATTCAAAATGGGAAGTGACTTCAGTTCCGGCACCAACGATTGGTGCAGGCACAATTAGTAACACTCAAATTGCCAGCGGTGCGATTGATTCCAGTAAGATTATTGATGGCTCGATTGTAAATGCTGACATCTCCGCAACTGCTGCTATTGATCAGTCTAAGATCAGTAACCTCACTACAGATCTAGGAAACAAAGAACCTAAGATTACTGCGGGCACTGTTTCTCAATACTGGAGTGGAAATAAGACATGGCAGGATTTAAATACCGCTGTGATTGGTTCAACTCTCACTGGTTATTCAGCTTCTGCAGGTGCAATTACCGCAGCTGATTCAGTTCTTTCCGCCATTAATAAGCTCAGTGGCAACATTGGATTAGTGGGAGCTTCTCAAGCAAATTATGTCTTAAAAGCTGGCGACACCATGAGTGGTGCTCTTGCCATGGGAGGAAATAAGATCACAGGTCTTGCTACTCCAACGGCCGGCACTGATGCTGCTACTATGGCCTACGTTGATTCGAAAGTTGGCGCGGCACCTGGTGATAATTTAGGAAATCACACCGCCACCCAAAATTTATCATTGGGAACAAATAAAATTTTTGCGGGCGATGGTGCTTGGAATTCACCTTCAATTTCATTTACAAATAATTCGAACACCGGATTTTCAAATAACGGAGGAATCATTCGAATCACAGCGAATGGTGGCCTGGCGGTGACTCTTTCTGATTCATTGATGCAGTTGAATGGATCATTCGCTCCTTACTTACGTCTGGGTGGAGGAACATTTGGGGCCTCAGGACCGACTTATGCATTTAATGGCGATACTGATACCGGTATGTTTAATATTTCATCCGATATTCTTGCCTTCACAACTGGTGGAGCTGAGAAAATGCGTATTCTTGGCACTGGTGAAATGCTTATTGGAAAAACGACCACTGCTGCTGGAAAACTTGATGTTGCTGGAGACATCGCTTCAGAAGGAAAACTACGTCTCAAATCTGATAATACAAATTACGTTGAATTTCGTGCGCCAGCTTCACTTGCCGCCACGACCACTTATACTTTTCCCGCAACAGCAGGTTCAGCCGGCCAAGCACTTACCACTGATGGTGCCGGCAATCTTTCTTGGTCAGCGGTTGCAGATGGCACTCCGGCCGACGGTTCGATTGGTTATGCAAAATTAAATCTAGCAGATGGTGATATTCCTCTCTCCAAATTGGCAGGATCGTCAGATGCAACTAAATATCTTAAAGGTGACAAGAGCTGGGGAACATTTATCACTGATGTTCTTGCTTCAACATTTGCTACGGTAACTCCATCTAATTCCGCAATTGCTAACGGTGATTCACTTCAAACAGTGGTGAATAAAACTCAAGGGCAGATTAATAATCTTGCTTCTAACTCTCTTAACAAAACAGGCACTGATTCCATCACTGGAACACTGACGATCAACGCAACCACTGGTGCTCTCAAAATTCCGGCCACACCATCAGGTGTTGACTTAACCGATGCTGCGAATGTGCAATACGTTCAAAACTATGTAAGCAACTATGGACAGTGGAACAAGAATGCTTCCGACATCTATTTCAACACTGGTAAAGTAGGAATCGGAACTAACACTCCTACAGGTAGATTTGAACTTCAAATCAATACAGATAACTCCGGTGTCACTGACCCAGGTTCTTTCGATGGGATCCATATTTCGAATGCCAATTCGACCCCAAACTCTGCGGTGGGATTAAGATTTTATTCCCAAATTTCAGGCGGTGCTACCGCTGGAATTGTAGGCCGTGGCACAGCTTCAGACTCGATGGATATGGAGTTTTGGACAGAAGCGCCAGGGACCACTTCACGGACTAATAAGATGATTCTTAAGTCTGATGGTAAGCTCGGTATTGGGACCATGACTCCAGAATCAAAACTACATGTAGCTGGCACAGATTTCGCTGGCAGTACAGTTTATGCCTCTCGTTTTGATAACACTCAGACTGGACCATCTCACTGGGGATTAAAAAGTCGTGGCGCTACAGTAGGAGTTTATGCTCCAGTATTAACCAATGATATTTTGACTTCATTTGGTGCAGGCGGATACTTCGGAACTACAGTGAATGATTCTGCAACGGCAGGACATTTATCATTCGCGGCGGAAAGTAACTGGAGTAGCGGAAACACACCTGCTCGCGCGCAGATTACTTTGAACAAAGGTAATAACTCATACACCACTCCATTTGCTGTCACCAGTGCAGGATATGTTGGTGTAGGAACTCTTGCTCCTACCAGTCAACTTGAAATAAATTCCACTAACTATTCTTTTCTTAACATTACGACTACCGATTCAACCAAGTACTCAGCAATGCGACTTTTCACGCAAAGAAATGATGCTACTGAAACCATGGGAAGTGCCAATCCTACCGGGAACAATAGAGGTTGGGAATTGGCGGGTAATGGAACTGGCCATACATTAAATAGTAAATTCACGATGAACTATTGGGATGGAACTGCCTGGAGTACTCCTTTCACAATCATTCCAAGTGGGAATGTGGGAATTGGAACAGCATCCCCTATAGGGAAAATGCACATCCAAGGTAGCGTTGATGGCGACGTAGGTAGTTACCTTCTTAATTCGGACGATACCGGGACAACCTCTCGAAGTATCTTTTTACTTGGAACCGTTGCTTCAGGTGTTCGGTATGGATACTTATCTCACCAGGGTGCGGGTTATACTGCAAATGGGGCCCTCAAACCTCGTACCACTGTCCTGACTGGCACAGACAGCGGTGGCCTAAATCTCCTGACAAACCAACAAATGGGATTCTGGCAAGGTCTGACTGAAATCATGAGAATTCACACCAACGGTAACGTTGGTATCGGTACAGCAGCACCATCTTATAAGCTTCACGTCGTTGGTGATATCAACACGACAACAGGTCTAAGAGTTAATGGTACGCAAGTCTGTACTAGTGCTGGTTGTACGTCTTCATCTGACCGACGCTTAAAGAAAGACATCCACCCTCTTCAAGATTCACTACTTAAAATCACTCAGCTTCAAGGTGTGGAATACTTCTATATCGATGAAGCGAAATATGGAAAACAACATCAAGTGGGTGTGATCGCTCAAGATGTCGAAAAAGTTTTCCCAGAAGTTGTGAAAACAGATTCAAAAACTGGATTCAAGTCAGTTGCCTACGATCACTTAGTGGCCCCCATTATCGAGGCCATTAAAGAACTTTTTGGAATGACAAAAGAGAACTCTCGCGAAATTGCTTCACTTAAAGAGAAGAACAAAAAGCTTGAAGAAGAGAACGCGGCGATTAAGGCCTATCTTTGCCAGAAAGATCCAGCAGCACCAATCTGTAATTAATTTACTTACCACTACGAGGCAGTATAGGGGCTTCTCCCGGCCTACTTGGGGGTAACACTTCCGGATCCTCTATTAACTTAGATTCCTCACCACCCATCTGTGGAAGTACTGCCGGATCACCGGGTTTAGTATCAATTTGAACTGCCTTAGAGGCATTTGAAGGAGCTTTGTGGCCTTCCATTCGTGGAAGCTCGACTTGTTTTACAGGCTCGACCGGTCTTGGCCGCTCAGGTCGAATCTCGGTTGAAGGTTGTTTCACCTCGGCCGGAGATTCGTTTACTCTTTCTGCTTTTCTAAAAAGGGGCTTGATCTCAGGCGCTTTATTTTCGCTCTTTGAACAACCTGCGATTATGAGTAAAAGTAACAGAGTTTTCATGGGCCCTCGTAACACATCACCATCGTCGAATCCCACTGACTCCAACGGTAAGCCTGTCCAGTCAATCGAGCATAATTACCAGGAGGACAGCTGCAGCTTCCCGTCATTGGATTTGCATAACGACATCCACCACCGAATGTTGCAACTTCATACGAACCACCAAAACCTCCTCCACCACCCATCTTTACCCAAGTCGTGCCGTTGCAATATTCGTAATAGTGATTAGTATAATTGTAACGTTGAACCCCTTCTCCATTCGCCTTTCCCAGGCCACAAGCAGTGATCTCTGTTTCACTTCCAGGGCGAATTCCTCCAGCAACATCCAGACGAGTGCCAGGACTGGCCGTACCAATTCCGACATTCCTTGAATTGGTATTATAAATATTATCGGTATCAAGTGCCCACAGGCCTTCATTTGTTATACATGATGTAATAGGGGCCGACACACTCAGGGCAGAAACCATCAAAGGAAATTTCATTTGAGTTGTGCTTCCCAAGGCCATAGTCTTTGTTTTTTCAAAATTTAAAACCAGATCTACATCAAAAGTGCCATCGCCATTATCTCTCGTCAGTGCTGTTGTTAGAGCATCCACTTTCAATGAATTGTTGCCATAGACTTTACCTACCTCAACCACTGGTATTCCGGCCGCATTACGAATGACTGTTAAGGGATCACCAATTTTTAATGTTTGAAAGGTGCGTTCACAGGATTTTTTGACTGCAAGGACATTGGCGATTTGCCGACGAAATTCGAGGTTTTCAAATTTTACTTCGGCCGTGACTTGGTTTTTTGTCTGCTGTTGAGTCATGTTCATCATGACAACGGCCAGACCGCCAAGGAGACCAACAACTACCAGAACTTCAACGAGAGAAAAACCTCGATCTAATCGTTTCATGCATGTATCCCTAAGTTTTTCTTATAATATTAAGAATAACCTAATTGGGATGTTTCGCAACAGGCAGGAAACACCTTTTAATACTTCCAGACTATCTCACCGATTGCTCGACGAATATCATTCAGATTGTTTTTATCGAACCAGTGGTATTTAACAGCATTTGAAAGAATGATGTGACCCTTCATCTTGTCCGGATCAATCCAGATTGAAGTCCCAGTAAAACCGAGGTGACCGAAGGTGAATTTCCCACAGCCTTTACCAGCAAGCGTATTATCGGGATTCTCCACTCGGTCCCAACCATAAGCAAATCGATTCGTGTGCTTTGCTAAATCAGCTTTTACCTTCGAGATAAAATCCGTCTTCTCTTGATAGTTTAAAAGTGTGCGACAAAGCCCGTCTGCGGTCGAAAAAAGCCCAGCGTGACTCACAAAACCACCCAGAGTAAAGGCATTAGGATCATGGACTTTACCATAATTCGGAAGACCGTTTTTGTATCCACACTGAAGCGTCGGATACCAGAACGGGAGATCCGTCCAAAACATGGTTTCTTTGTCCCACACCGTTTTACAAAGTTCTTTCTGATCAATTTTCTTTTTCTCAAGCTCCAGCATCACTCTTAATGCCGAGAAATCAGAATAGAGCGTGTCACTTTCCTTCACCTGATAACTAGAAATTAAATTCTTCCAGTTATCCACAGCAAGAAGTCCCCAAGATGGAAGACCACCACGATGACTCAAACACAAAAGCATTTCCGAATCAAAAGCTTCAGGCCTTAGAAAGTAAGCAAGTGAGTTTGTGAGAGGCTTAGTGAGAGAAGCGAGATCAAAATACAAAGTTGGCTCACCTTTAAACTTGAGTTCACCTTCGAATGTATTGGCCTCAAAAGCCTCATAGGTTTTGGCCTTAAAATCAATCACCCCTACTCCCATACCATCCATGGGACCTATTGGAAGAAGTGAAGAAACAATACGGATAATCTCTTGCATAAACTGAACTCAAAAAAAGAAGGCGCCCATAAGAGCGCCTTTCCGTGATTAATTTCTTAGAGCTGCCTGAGCCGCTGCCAGACGAGCAATTGGAACGCGGAACGGAGAACAACTCACGTACTCAAGTCCAATCTTGTGACAGAACTCAACCGACTGAGGTTCACCACCGTGCTCACCACAAATCCCTGCATAAACTGCGGCATTAGTTTTCTTACCTTCAGATACAGCGTGCTTCATTAAGAAACCTACACCGTCCTGATCGATTGAAACGAATGGATCACGAGGATAAATGCCTTTCTGAGTGTATGAAGGAAGAAACTTACCAGCATCGTCACGGGATAGACCAAAAGTTGTTTGAGTCAAATCGTTTGTACCGAATGAGAAGAACTCCACTTCTTTTGCGATTTCCCCGGCCATAATACAGGCACGTGGAAGCTCAAGCATGGTTCCCATTTTGTATTTCACAGTATGATTCTTCTCTTTAAACACTCTTTCAATCTCGGCCTTACATTCGTCCTTAATCATTGAGTATTCTCTTACTTCAGTAATAAGAGGAATCATGATTTCTGGAAGAACTTTGATGCCTGCTTTATCAGCATCGATCGCGGCCTCGATGATCGCTCTTACCTGCATCAGATAGATTTCAGGATAAGTAACGGCCAGACGACAACCACGGTGGCCAAGCATCGGGTTGAACTCGTGAAGAGCATCGTTACGCTCTTTAACCGCTTTTACATTGATACCTAGAGCACTTGCAAGCTCCTCTTGGTCCTTATCGCTATGAGGGAGGAACTCGTGAAGAGGCGGATCCAGAAGACGGATGTTTGCTGGAAGACCATTAAGCTCTTTGAAGATTCCCGCGAAGTCAGAACGTTGGAATGGAAGAAGTTTATCCAATGCCTTCTTTCTGTCTTTTTCATTTTCAGCGAAGATCATTTCACGAACCGCAAGAATACGCTCAGGAGCAAAGAACATGTGCTCAGTACGGCATAGACCGATACCTTGAGCGCCGAATTGAATCGCCGTCTTTGTGTCTTCCGGAGTATCCGCGTTTGTTCTTACTTTCAAGCGACGAACACCGTCCGCCCACTTCATAAATGTTGCGAAGTCAGCAGTGATTGAAGCTTCGATTGTTGGAACAACACCTTCGTAAACTTCACCGTTAGCACCGTCGAAAGTGATATAATCACCTTCTTTATAAACCTTACCTTTCACCGTAAGCGTTTTTTCTTTTTCATTGATCACGAGTGCCGTACATCCGGCAACACATGGTTTACCCATACCACGAGCAACAACCGCCGCGTGAGAAGTCATACCACCACGAGCTGTTAGAATACCTGTTGAAGCAACCATACCGCCGATGTCTTCCGGAGAAGTTTCAGCACGAACAAGCACAACTTTTTTACCGGCCTTATGCCACTCTTCCGCGTGAGCAGAAGTGAACACCATTTGACCAGAGGCCGCACCCGGAGAAGCTGGAAGACCTGTAGCAATTAAGGTCTTCTTCGCTTTTGGATCAAGACGTGGGTGAAGAAGTTGGTTTAGATCTTCTGGAGAGATACGAAGAATCGCCTCTTTCTCAGTGATCATGCCTTCTGCCACGAGATCAACCGCTACTTTAAGAGCAGCATTTACAGTACGTTTAGCATTACGAGTCTGAAGGATCCATAGCTTACCATTCTCGATAGTAAACTCGATGTCCTGCATGTCTTTGTAATGTCTCTCAAGCATTTTGTAGTCTTCAACAAGGTCAGCATACGCCTTTGGCATAACTTCCTCGAGAGTCTTGTGGTGCTTGTTTGATTCCATTTTAGAATCATTGTTGATTGGTTGCGGAGTACGAATACCGGCCACAACGTCTTCACCTTGAGCATTTACCAGGAACTCACCGAAGAACTTTTTCTCTCCAGTAGATGGATCACGAGTAAAACATACACCTGTGGCACAAGTGTCACCCATGTTACCAAACACCATTGATTGAACGTTTACAGCTGTTCCCCAATCATGAGGAATGTTATTCATTTCACGGTATTTCATCGCACGGTTATTGTTCCAAGAACCAAATACCGCACCAATTGAACGCCACAGTTGTTCCATCGGATCTTGTGGGAAAACGATCCCGTGATCTTCAAGAAGAACGCTCTTATAAACTTTCACCAGCTCTTCAAGATCTGCAGCAGTCAAAGCAGTGTCTTCATGCACACCACGAGCTTCTTTTAGATCCTCAAGATTTGATTCAAGGTGAGAAGTATTCACACCAAGAACAACGTTCGAGAACATTTGAATGAAACGACGGTAAGAGTCCCAGGCAAAACGTGGGTTACCTGTTTTCTTTGCGATCCCTTGAACAGTCTTATCGTTAAGACCAAGGTTAAGAACTGTATCCATCATCCCTGGCATTGAAGCGCGAGCGCCAGAACGAACAGAGAAAAGAAGTGGGTTTTCAACATCACCAAATTTCTTACCTGTTAGTTTTTCAACCCATGAAAGTGATTCCAGCACCTGGTCTTTGATTTCTTTTGAGATCTCTTTGTTGGTCTTATAGAAATCAAGACATGCTTCAGTTGAAACTGTGAACCCAGGAGGAACAGAAAGTTTCATTGAGCACATCTCAGCGAGGTTTGCACCTTTACCACCGAGGAGGGCCTTCATGTCTTTGTTCCCATCCGTTTGTTCAGCAGAAAATTTATAAACCCATTGTTTCATTTCAAGTTCCCCTTATAGAGAAAATTTTTCTTTAATGTATGACTTAACTTTATCAAGTGCTACGCGCTCTTGAACCATTGTATCGCGATCACGAACTGTCACTGAGTGATCAGTAAGTGTGTCGAAGTCAACTGTGATACAGGCCGGAGTACCGATCTCGTCTTGACGACGGTAACGCTTACCAATTGAACCAGCAGTGTCGTACTCACATTTGAAATCTTTTTGTAGTTCACGAAGAAGTGCTGTAGCAGGACCTTCAAGATCTGGCTTCTTCATAAGCGGCATGATCGCCGCTTTGATTGGAGCAAGTGAAGGTTTAAATCTCATTACTACGCGTTCTTTCTCAGCGTCGCCCGGGAATTCAGTACGGTATGCATCTGACATAACTGCAAGCATACAGCGGTCACAACCAACTGAAGTCTCAAGCACGTATGGAAGATATTTTTTATTTCCATCAAGCTGATCAACGTAGTTAAGGTTTTTCTTAGAGTATTCCTGATGTTGTTTAAGATCGAAGTCTGTACGAGAGTGAATACCTTCCATCTCTCCCCAACCGTGAGCGAATTGGTACTCGATATCGAAAGCAGCATCAGCGTAGTGAGCAAGTTGCTCGTGCTTTTTCCACTGAAGACGCTCTTTACGAAGACCGTTCTCAAGGTGCCAGTTCCAGCGAAGTTCTTTCCACATCTCCATCGCTTCAGCTTGAGTGCCTGGCTTAATGAAGTATTGCATTTCCATTTGTTCGAACTCACGAGTTCTGAAAATGAAGTTACCTGGAGTGATTTCGTTACGGAACGCTTTACCGATCTGAGCAATACCGAATGGAAGCTTTCTTCTCATTGTTGTTTGCACGTTCGGGAAGTTTACGAAGATACCTTGAGCTGTTTCAGGACGAAGGTAAACTTTCGCAGAAGTATCTTCAACCGGACCCATTTGAGTTGAGAACATAAGGTTGAAGTTACGAGGTTCAGTGAATGAATCTTTAGCGCCACAATTTGAACATGGAGCTGATAGGTCGATGTTGTCTGCGCGGAAACGAGACTTACAAACTTTACAGTCCACTAGTGGATCAGTGAAGTTATCAACGTGACCTGAGGCCTTCCACACTGTTGGGTGCATAAGGATAGCAGCATCTACGCCATCAACATCATCACGATAAGTCATGGCCTTCCACCAAGACTGCTTAATATTATTTTTTAATTCAACACCAAGAGGACCCATGTCCCAACAAGAACCAAGTCCACCGTAGATTTCTGAACTTTGGAAAATAAAACCACGATGCTTAGAATGGGCCACTAAATCGGCCATCGATTTCAGATTCTCTTCTGACACAATGCACTCCTGATGAAATAAATGAAGATATAAATCGCGAAAATTTTATCACAGAGACGGTGCTCTTTACTAAGGCAAAATCGAATGACGCAGATTTTGAATAAGGCTATTTTGGGTTTCTATCGGGGCAAAGACTTGGCAATGCATCAAATTAAACAAGATCTTTGATCTTATGACCCTTTAGTTCACTCACAAAAGCTCGGGTCGCTCGACCAAGCATGCCTTTGAGTTTGCAATTAAGGCTTAACTGACATGTATTGGACTCAGAGTTAAAACACTCAACCATATCCAAATCTTCAAATGAGGTAAAAACTTCGGCGACAGATTTATTCGCCATGGCCGGATTGAATTCAATTCCACCTTTGGGACCTGGAACGGTATGGACATAGCCAAGTTCCGAAAGTCTATTCACCACGACACTCAAGTGGTTCTTCTTGATGCCATAAAAATCCGCGATTTCGGCAATAGTGACCTTTCTCTCTTCACGTTGAAGAAAGATCAGCACCCTTAAAGCGTAGTCGGTTTTTAGTGTTAGTTTCATGGTTAGATAAAAGTAGCATATCAAACCTTTTTATTGGAAACAAAGGCATCGCTGAATATTTTTTTAGAGGAAACACCCTTTAAAAATACAGTCTGTTTAAGTTTCTTGACCATATCTGGGTCTCCACAAACCATGACGGTCGTGTTCTTTAAATCAAACTCATGCTTTTTCAGTAGCTCAACCAAATCACCCTGTAAGAAACCTTCTTTGCTCTCTCCCAATAAATAGACCGGGAAATAGTTAAACTGAGAATGCGTTTGTTCAAGATTCTTGAGCTCTTCTACAAGGTAGAGACTCTCTAAACGGAGCCCTCCATGAAAGAGGGTTATCTTGCCCTTGAATCCGTTTGCAATAGCTTCATGAACAATTCCATACAAGGGAGCGAGACCCGTTCCTACTCCTATAAGTAAAAGATCATCGTTCTCCATGTCCTGAGTTAAGTAACACTCACCCACTGGCCCACTTAAAGTGATCTTTTGACCCAGGAGATTTGAATCATACAACCAATTTGACATCGAGCCTTCCGGAACTTTTCTCACGTGGAGTTCAATAATCTGATTGTTTGAAACACTTGCCAAAGAATAGGAACGACACAATTGATCTGTGCGAAAGACATTCACGAATTGCCCGGCCTTATATTCCAGAGGCGAATCAAGCTGGATTTTCAGAATGACAACTGAACTAGAGACCCGCTGTTGAGAGATAATTTCCCCATCAATCGGCGGGCCGGACTCATGAGAATCAAAAACTTCAAAGTCTTTATTGAGAGACTGCTGACAGGTATAAAAAAGCCCTGCTTCTTTCTTTGTGGGCTTAAGCCCCTTTTGCGAAACAAGGTCTACGGGATCATTGGTTTTCATCACACACGACTGACAAATACCACTCTTACAAGAATGAGGAATTTTCTCTCCATTTCGAATTAAACAATCCAAAATAGTTTCTGATTCCTGACCTTGAAATGAACGATCTTTATAAGTCAGCGTGGCCATAAAATTACCCTTGTCTGCCTAGTACTTGTCCACGAACGCTTTCAGCAATGCCAGCAACTTGAGAAATCAATTCTGCTGGAACATTTAGTTCTTTAAGTGTTCCACCTAGAAGTTCAATAACAGCATCAACGTGACTGTCATTCAGACCTCTTGCCACTAAATGCTTATGGCCCTCTTTCATGTTCAGACCTGAATAATTAACAGGTCCACCAAAGGCCATCGTCAAGAATGACTTCTGCTTAGCAATCTGATCTTCCATATCTACATCATCGAAAAAATGACTGATGCGATCGTCGGCCAAAACCTTACGATAAAAGATATCTACGGCTGCATCTACGGCCTTCTCGCCACCAATATTCTCAAATAAGCTACTCATCGAACCCTCCATTTTGAATTGATATATTTTAAATATATCAATTAAGGATCGAAGTAAAGTCCGGAAAAAAAACCGGGTAAAAAGTAACAAAAGGCTGATTTAGATCAGGATTTTATGAGGCTATTCTCTCTGAGAAAGCTCAAATAATTTTCTGTACTCACCATTAAGAGCAATAAGTTCAGGGTGAGTTCCCTCTTCAATCTTCACACCATCTTTCATCACAACGATACGGTTGAAGTCTTTCAGAGTAGAAAGTCTATGAGCAACAGCGATTACTGTTTTATGGCCTGCCACTCGATCAAGAGCGGCCTGTACGATTTTTTCTGATTCGTTATCCAGTGCCGAAGTCGCTTCATCAAACAAAAGCACATCGCGGTTTTTAAGAAACGCACGAGCAATTGTTAGACGCTGACTTTGACCACCAGAGAGTCTTAAACCACGGTCCCCGATCTGAGTATCAAGCTGCTGAGGAAGGTCTTTTACATACTCCCAGGCATAAGAAATTTTAAGAGCGTCCATGATTTCTTCATCCGTGTGCTCATCACCTGTCGTGAGGTTTTCACGAACGGTATCGTTAAACAGGAACACGTCCTGGCTCACAAGAGCGAAGACCTTACGAACTGAAGCAAGTGTGTATTCATTGATGTTCACGCCATCAATCAGGATCTCTCCACCAGTCACATCGTAAAGACGGAGAAGAAGACTAATGAGAGTTGATTTACCAGAACCAGACAATCCAACCAGACCGATTTTTTCGCCCTTAGTGATCACCAGGTTGAAGCCCTTAAGAACAGTTCCTTCTCCATAAGTGAAGGAAACATTTCTGAACTCAATGGTTTTATCAAATGACTTAAGCTCTTTAAGATCACCCTGAGGTTCTTCTTCAACACTCAAAAGTTCGAAGATACGAGAAGCCGCAGCCTGAGCTTGGTTAAGTTTTGCATTGGCCTTGCTGTAACGACGAACGGGATCCATAAACATCGCGAGAGCGGCAACGAATGAAATAAATCCACCGGTAGTTAAGCTACCAGAAGTGATGCGGTGGTGAGCGAAAACGATTACAACCGCGAAGGCAATCGAACCAATCAGTTCCACCAGAGGATGTGAATGCTCTTCGGCAGAGTTGCTTTTACGACGGTGAAACAGAAGCATCTCTTGCGTTCTTTCAAAACGATCGATGATGTATTCCTTAAGTCCGAAGGCCTTAATAATTTTCTGACCATTCAGTGCCTCACCTACAATGTGAGTCATCTCAGCATTATCAGATTGAGCGCGACCAACATATTTACGGATGCGTTTACCCGTAAAATGAAGAGTAATGATGAACAAAGGGGCCACGGCGAAAATCACAAGAGTCAGTTGCCAGTCGTGATAGAAGGCCACACCCAAAAGGGCCAAAGCGGTAATTGGTTCACGAACAACTTCCAAAGAGTTTTTGAAGGCCTCCGAGAAAACCGACGTATCGTTCATGATAGTTGAAATCAAGTTACCGGCCTTCTGTTTCGAATAAAATTTGGCCGGAAGATTTTGAAACTTCAAATAGATCTTAGAACGAATAACACGAGTGGATTTATCCACAACTTGGCGAAGACCAAAATAGTGGAAGTAACGAAGTGGATAGTTCAATACCCCTAAGAACACCAACAAGAGAGCAAGGTTACGGGCATCTTCAAACGTTGAACCGGCCGAGAAACCTTTATCGAAAATATCTTTAACCAGGTAAGCTTCGTACGCTTTAATACCGGCAAGGGGCAGGGCCAATAGCGTGGCGACCAACGCCTCCTTCCAAAAAGGGCGAATATATGGGAACATTGACTTAAGAACTTTTAGCATGCGCTATCTTAAGCTTTAACGGAGGCTAAGTAAATTAAAACGCGGAAGGCTATTTTCCTGGATCGAGACGGAACACTGATCATCGATAAGAACTATCTCTCCCGAGTGGAAGAGATGGAATATTACCCGGATACACTCAAAGCTTTGCAAGTTTTTCAGCAACTTGGGTACGATCTTTTCGTGGTAACAAATCAATCGGGCGTGGGCCGAGGGTATTTTTCCCTGGAAGCGGTCTACGTTATCCACAAGCAACTTCAAAATGATCTTCGAGAAAATAAACTTTCTCCGTTTAAGGACTTTGCTATTTGTCCTCACTCTCCAGATGACGGTTGCGAGTGCCGCAAACCTTCGGGCCAGATGATTACTGACCTCATGGAAAAGTACCATATTAATCCTGATCAATCGTTCATGGTGGGAGACAAACTTATCGACGGCGAAGCGGGAAGAAATGCGGGCATCCAGGGTGTGTTGGTTCGTCACGCGACTTCGCCTGATTTCCCTCACTATAAAACATTGATGGATTTTGCTAACTCACTTAAAAAGTAACGAGTACGAACGAAGTTCAACCGGTCTTAGATGGTACTGATGACAAAAGTACTGAATCAACTTATCGCACTCAGAAAAGTTCGTGCCTAAGAATCCAGCATATTCCTGATAACGAGTCTGATACCCTTTTTTGATTCTTAGTAAAAACCCTCTTTCATTCTCGCCTTGAGCACAGTTCTGACAAGCGAACTGACCATTGGCCGGCATGAACACCACTCCAGGCATTTCTAAAAGCTCTTCCTGACAGTAAGAACAATTATCGGTGTCCGGCATGATCCCCAGATGGAAAAGTAGTTTCACCATGAAGAGAGTCAGGTGCTGTCCCGCTTCGAATTGTTTTTTTACCAAAGCGTCTTCGATGTAAAAAAGAGCGTTACTCACAACTGAAAACACTCCCTCATGATCGAGGTTTTGATAATCACTGGTGCCCGGTTGAAAAGTTATCGAGAACTTTGAGATGAGTTCAAAGTATAAACAGACGAGATAAAAAGCGCGAATATCATGACGAACACTTTGAGGTTCCCAGATACGACTGTGTTCGGCCGAGATCATGAGATCACTGGAATCAATTTTCGTTTTCTGATCTTTGATCATAATTCTCATCATAGAGCCAAGTTCAAAAATAGAAGGCTTGTGGCTCTTACCGCCACCCTGCCCGCCATAAATATAAAAGCTTCCCACCATACCGTTACGGAGTAACAGCTTAACGATGAGATCTCTCTCTTTGTAGGGAACTCGATGAATGACTAGTCCTTCAAAAACCAAGCGGGCCTCAGGGTAAGTTTGAACCTCATTTTCAAACTTATCCATGAAACTGCCAAGAGATTTGTCCACCAATTCCACTTAAGGCCAAAGGGTCTTTCCAGAGCAAAAACCTGATAAGATTCCCCTCTTCTTCCTCCTCGGGCGACCATCTGAATCCAGAAATCAATATTTTGCACGGGATAAAGGAAATAGATTTTCTGAATTCGCGGAAGATTCACGCCATGACTCAAAACTGTAGTGCTGATAATGAAATCCGGAAACGGTGTGATTTCCAGTTTAGCTGGCATAAATTGCGACTCTCCACCGAGGCAGGAGACGGTCGTAAATCCCAAATGGCGAAGACGTTTTTCCCAATCCAAAACTTCATTTCGATATCGACAGAAAATAAGTTTCACCGACTCATTCTTAGGTTGAATCTCAATAAGATCTTTAATCCATTTCGCGCTGGGTGCTTTGAGATAAACCGAAGGTGAAGTTTTCAATCTCTGATTACCTTGATCCACCCAGAAAATCCGATCAAATTGTGTTTCAAAAAATGAAATTTCCTTCTTCATGGCCTCCGACAAAGTTGCAGTTAACAGATAAGTTTGTTCGGAAAATTGAGAAAGTTCCAAGAAGCATTCCCACATTCTTTCCCGAAAAGTATCGCCCCAATAAAAGAACAAGTGGAACTCATCAAAGATCACGATTTTTCGAAAAATCTGTTTACCAAGCCACTCTTCCGGGGTCATGACATCGATTGAATCCTGCCAATTTTTTCGACACTCATCGGCCAGAGCTCGCAGTGGAGATATCACCAAAATTCTTTCGGAATAAAAGGCATTGTTTAGGGAGGAAATCCAAAAAGTTTTACCAGAGGCCGGTGGTGAAGTGAGAAGAATCAAATCCTGAATCATTCGGACTTCATATCGCATTTACCTTTTGAAGAACCTCTCTAATCAACTTTCGGCAAATATTTTTCTGGAGAGAACTTTGTAAATTTTTATATACTCTCGCACATGAAAATAATGATTGTAGATGATGAAGCCGATATTGGTTTTGTACTTGGAATTGAACTTAAAAGACTGGGCCATGAGATTCAAACTTTTGAATCAGCACTTGCTGCTAAAAGTTATATCGAAAAAGAAATTCCCGATGCGATCATCTGTGATTTTCAGATGCCGCGCATGAATGGATTGGAGTTCTTTTTATGGCTCAAAGAGCAAGGACATCAAATTCCATTTTATATTTTGACCGGAGAGCCATCGATGGATGCGAAGCAACTTGTGAGTATGGGAATCACTGAAGTTTTATTCAAACCTCAGGACTTACTGCGCCTCTCAAAAATATTCAAATAGGATTTATTTTAGCTATTCGTCTGGCCAATAATGGCCAAATGCGGTTTAATTAACCAATTAAAACAGTTTCATTAGGGCATCTCTCATGAAGTATGGTTTATTTTGCGTTCTGACGCTCTGTTTAATCTTCGGCGCGTATCAAGCAGCACAAAACAAAATCGAAAGTCCATTAGCGATCTCATCTCTTAAACTAGGGATGGATCTTGAACAACTTGAAGAGGCCTTCGGTACTCCTTCTGCCCAATCACGTAATCAACTTACTTACATTTTGAATGATGGTTCTGAACTTTTCATCACTCTTCGTGATGATGTGGTTTCAAGTGCAAAGGTGAAATTTCACCGTACGATTAAAATCCAAGATCCAGAAATGAAAAAACTTACTCTGGTTCAAATGGATTCTCACAATCTCGATAACAACCCTAGTTGGTTTTTTGCTGGTAACCCTGCTGAAGGTCTTATCTACAAAATTACGAATGAGGGAACCATCGAAAGCCTTACTTGGGTTCCGCCTTTCACATATGGCACAAACCGACCAAAACAAGTACAAGCTCTTCTTCGCGATTTTCAGACTCAGAAATTAAGCAATCTGTGATATAATCCCCGCATGATTACACAAATTGAAAAACTCTTCGATCAGCAGATTCGTCCGGCACTCGCTCAACACGGCGGTAACGTTGAAGTTGTTGATGTCGATAACAATATCCTATTCGTTAAGTTCTACGGCGGTTGCCAGGGTTGCTCAAGTTCAAAGGCCACATTGAAAGGCGGGATTGAGACTTTGATTAAGCAGAACTTTCCCGAAATTTCGGAAGTTGTAGATGTGACGGATCACCAGGAAGGAACTAACCCTTACATGTAGGGATTAGGCCTTCGGATTACGTAATACGTTCATTCTCGCTCTTACAGCTTCAATCTTTTCGAGGCTAATTTCAGCGAAGATAATCTTCTCGCCTTCTCCGGCGTCCGCAAGAATTTCTCCCCATGGATCAATGATTAACGAGTGACCAAAAGTACTCATCTTCTCATTGTGCTGACCCCATTGCGCAGAAGCAATCACATATGATTGGTTCTCAATCGCGCGAGCACGTACCAGCGTGTGCCAGTGTGCTTTACCTGTTGGAACAGTGAAGGCCGATGAAATTGAAAGAACGTTCGCCCCTTGTGCAGAATAAGAGCGGAAAAGTTCCGGGAAACGAAGATCAAAACAAATCGATAGACCGATTTTGAATTCTTTAAATGGAAGAAGCTTAGGTGTATTTCCGTTGGTGTAAACTTTTGATTCATTCACAACGGTGTTACTTGGATGCTTTGATAGATCAACCGCAAAAAGGTTCATCTTATCGTAGATCATGAGCTCAGTGCCATCAGGCGAGAAGTTATAAGACCGATTCATGATCTTGCCATCAACATTTGTTGCGGCCGATCCGCCAAGGATATAAAGACCTGAATCAGTGGCAAGTTTACGAATGGCCTCATAGTGCTCATTCTTACCTTCTACAAGGTATGGAGTTGGCCTTGTACCATCTGACATGGAGTAGAAAACTTCCGGCAAAAATACTGCTTCTGCTCCATTAGCACGTGCCTCATCTAAAAACTTACGAATAGTTTTAAGATTCTGGGCCGGATCAAGGACAGATTGAAGCTGAATAACACCGATCTTCATAGGGAAACTCCATTAAACTTTTGCCACGGTTATAAGAGAGTTATAAGATCATCGGGCCATGCTGAAAACACTTTTTATAAACGCACTTAAAATCCTCGTTGCGGCCGCTCTGATTTACTGGCTTATCAATTCCGGTAAATTAGATTTTAAGCTGTTAGCTCAACTGGTGAATTATCCTTTGGCGATTGTAGCTGCCGTGGTTTTATCACTGCTTAACTTCCTGCTAGTTTCATACCGCTGGGAAACTATTTTACGCGCACGTAGTTCAGTTAAAATTCCTCTTCTTGGTATTCTGCAAATCACCTGGATCGGACAATTTTTCAGTTCAGTTCTTCCAGGAAGCGTCAGTGGCGATTTAGTAAAAATTCTTTACGTACAAAAGTTTGACGAAAATTTTTCTAAGAAGTTTGTCTTCGCTTCAATCTTGATTGACCGAGTAATGGGTCTTTCTGGACTTATTCTACTGGTGGGTGTGAGCTCCCTATTGTTTGGACGTCACATTCTAGAAACAGCTCCGGCCATGGGTCCACTTCTGAGCATCAACTATCTCTTGGTGATGTTAGTGGTGCTCTCTCTTGGCACATTCTTCTACTTTCATAACGTCGTAAGACTTCTTCTGGTTAAATGCCAAAGCATTGCCTTAAAAGGCATTTTCGAAAAGCTTACTGCTCTCTGGGACGATCTCGTGATGATTAAAGGCCACATGCTTAAGGCAGTTGCCCTTTCAGTTGTCGTGCAATTTATTGCGGTTCTGATCTTCTGGTCTTTGATTCACCCGTTCGTGGGTGGACATATGGATTTCGTTCAGGCCCTGGCATTCATTCCGATTGGTCTGATGACTCTCGCCCTTCCAGTTGCCCCATCGGGCCTGGGTGTTGGTCACGCTATTTTCCAAAAACTCTTCGAGTTCTCAGGCATTCAAAACGGTGCTTCGCTTTTTAATTTATACTTTGTAGTGACGTTGGTCGTGAACGTGCTCGGAGTGATTCCTTACATACTCACAAAAACTAAGAAATAAAAAAGGCCCGGTGAACGGGCCTTATTTTTAGTTAAAAATGAAAATCTTCGTCGGATCAATGTGTGAGTAGTGCATCGCTTTTGTTTTAAGCTGCTCAAGCTGAAGAAGATAGTTTAGTTCATCCTCAAAGCTGTTCTGCTTACGCACTTTCTTAGACTGTTTTTTTAGAATTGATTTCACACCTTGAGGAAGCATACACACGCCTCTTAGAAGGTAGTGTTCGCCTTTATACTTAATCACGCGACCAGTGAACACATCACCTTCAATCAAGCTGATTGTCGGGTGGTTTTTCACCAGGGTAATTTTCTCATCGTGAAGAATATCTTTCAGAACGATTTGTTTTCTGAAGCTTGTCTTGGTGAACTCAAATAGTGAGTGATTCACATTAAGTAGTGCTTGAGAAAGATCTTCTTCAAGTTGATTGTTACGGATGTAGTCCTCAATAACTTTTGAACCATCTTTCTGACGATACTGGAAAATATACCAGTCGTTGAAAGAGTTCATTCGTGATTCGAATTCATCTTTATCTTCATCCAACTTTCCAGTGAGAGAAAAATATTTTTCTTTCGCCTCTTTCAAGTCGTTGAAAAAATCACCTTGCGTGTAAAGGCCTAAAACTTTGTCTAAATGGTTATGAACGGTGTCGAGCATAAGAGATATTCTACTCTTCTGTCTTCAGAACTGCCAAGAAGGCTTCTTGAGGAATTTCGACATTCCCGACCATTTTCATACGCTTCTTACCTTCTTTCTGTTTCTCTAGAAGCTTACGCTTACGAGAAACGTCACCACCGTAACATTTAGCAAGTACGTTTTTACGAAGGGCCTTCACCGTTTCACGAGCAACAACTTTTGCCCCGATGGCCGCCTGAATTGCAATATCAAATTGCTGACGATCAATAACTTTCAGAAGTCGATGAGTCAGGTCTTTACCTTTCTGTTGTGAAGTACTTCGGTGAGTGATCACTGAAAGTGCATCAACTTTGTCACCATTAAGAAGTACATCCAACTTCACCATGTCTGATTCTTGGTACTCATGAAGTTCGTAGTCCATTGAAGCGTAGCCTTTTGATAAAGACTTAAGCTGATCATAGAAATCGAACATCATTTCTGAAAGTGGAAGAATATAAATCAACTGTACGCGATCTTCAGTGATGTAGTTAATCGCCTGCTGACGACCACGACGGTCTTCACAAAGCTTAATGATCTTACCTACGAACTCGTTCGGAAGGTGAATCGAAAGCTTCACTGTAGGCTCAAGGATTGTATCAATGATACTCGGATCAGGAAGTTTGGCCGGGTTATCAACGATGACCTTATCACCATTCTGAGTTACCACTTCATACGAACATGAAGGAGCAGTAGAAATCAGAGCAAGATTGAACTCACGCTCAAGTCGAGTCTGAATGATATCCATGTGAAGAAGTCCCAGGAATCCGCAACGGAAACCGAAACCAAGAGCTTGAGAAACCTCTGGCTCATAAGTAAAGGATGCATCGTTCAGAGCAAGCTTTTCTAGCGCCTCTTTCAAGACTTCATACTCTTCAGAGTCTACCGGGAAGATCCCGCAGAACACCATCGGCTTAACATCTTTGTAACCAGCAAGTGATGGAGTTACATCTTTCTTATCCGTGTGAACAATTGTGTCCCCGACTTTTACGTCACGAACTGTTTTGATACCACAGATAATCATCCCTACTTCACCCGCACCTAGTTCATTCACTTCTTGATAGAATGGAGTGTGAACCGCGAGCTTAATAACTTCATAGTCCTGCTTAGAGAACTTGAAGTGGATCTTATCTTTAACTTTAAGATTTCCTTCCATGATACGGGCAAGCACCACCACACCTCTGTATGGGTCAAACCATGAATCGAAAATCAGGGCCTGTAGTGGATTTGCCACCTGCCCTTTCGGAGGTGGAATAATTTTTACGATTTCTTCCAGAAGTCCATCAACACCAAGACCAGATTTACCTGATACTAGTGGAGCGTTCGAAGCATCGAGACCAATAACATCTTCAACTTCTTTTTTTACTTTATCCGGATCAGCGTGAGGAAGATCGATCTTGTTAATCACAGGAAGGATTTCAAGATTATTCTCAAGCGCCATGTATACGTTAGCAAGTGTTTGAGCTTCAATACCTTGAGAGGCATCAACGATCAGAAGTGCGCCTTCACAAGAAGCAAGTGAACGAGATACTTCGTACGTGAAGTCCACGTGGCCCGGAGTATCGATCAAGTTGAAGAAATACGTTTTCCCATCTTGAGCTTTATATTGAAGACGAACTGTTTGCGCTTTGATGGTAATCCCACGTTCTTTTTCAAGATCCATGTTATCCAGAAGGCGATCAGTCTTCTCACGATCAGTAATCGATTTAGTCATCTCAATGATTCGGTCAGCGAGAGTAGATTTCCCGTGATCGATGTGAGCAATAATAGAAAAATTTCGAATCAGACTGGTGTCCATAAATGCTTGTAAACCTTCGTTTTTGTAAGGCTCAACTATAGCTTATTTTATACGAAGCTACACTCAAGATTTTGAGGGGTTTAGAGGAAAACAACTCCTCGCAGCAAAGCAACTGAAATGATTTTCTCGGTATTTAGCCGCTTCGAACCGACTAGTTCGATTCTGGAAAGATAACGTCAGGCGAACCCAACTTCTTTCTTATCAACAAAATGTGCCCATCAGAATTAGATTCATTTTTCAAAAAGTGGTGCTTTCCTGACTGGCGCTCGAACATGACTGAATCACCTTCTTCGACCACGATTTCTGAATCACCCTCAACTGCCACCAATTTTCCACTTAAAACATAAATAAGTTCATCAGTATGAGTATGAAAATGCGGTGAAGATGATCTTGAATTTGGACTGATAATTTCATGAGATAGAAAAATATCAGTTGAAAACAATGCTTCAGAGATCACATTAGACCGAGAATATTCTTCACCGGTCTTTGTAGACTTGAGCTGGCGATAGTGACGGTCTGATTTTTTCTGGATTTTCATGTTTACGACCTAACGTAAGTGCAAACCTTCTCAAGACACTTCACCTGCCCATTACACAAGACTTTGCAATAAGGTCCTTGATAGTTTTGACAGCTTGTCTCTACCAGATTGAGATATTTTTGGAGTTTATTTTTAGAAACGCCTTCACCGCAGCTGCATGAACATTTAGTTGAGACTGTCGTGCAATCAGAGTCAGAAACACAACTTCGGTCAATCATTTCGATGCTGACAACATCTGGTTGCTTGAAATTTACTTCAGCTTGCTGAACTGAAGCATCTGTCTTTTTTGGGGCCTCGGCCGGGGTACAGGCAATAGAAATTGAAAACACCAACAACAGAAAAATGTTTTTCATCATTCGTCTCTCTAAAAAAAAGAAAAGGCCCGGAATCCGGGCCTTCAGTATTAAACGAAAACTTCTTTTGAAATAATCATCATGTAGTAATCCAGATTCGATTCTTTTGCACGAATAGGAATTACGTTAGCGTAACCCTGGTAGGCCTCTTCTGTGTCTTCAAACACATATTCGCCGGTCGCTGGATCAATGACCTTTTTACGTTTTGGAATTGTAATTTCAGCGTTTTCAATTTTCGAACGACGTTTAATCGCAAGTTCAAAAGTCTCAACAATTGAATCTGGAATCAGAGTATCGGTAATGTTTTTATTGATAACGTCATCAGATTGCATTTCCAGGGTCGAATACATAGGGTTATTCATATAGATAAGTTCGCCCTTGGCATTTGAGATCATGATGTTCTTCTTAATCATGTTCGCCAGCGTATCAAACTTACGGTGCTCAACCGAAATACGGTCCGTACGCAGTTGCTCGAACTTTTTCATATTCACGATCATTTTGTTCAATTCGCGGGCAAGCTCCCCAATCTCATCATCCTGATCATAGTAAATAGATACGTCGAAATTCACGTCCTGAAGCTCACGAACCGCATCGTTAATTTTCTTAAACGGCATCGCAATTTTACCCGGAACAACTAGTGATAAAAGAATGGTTCCAAGGAACGTAATGATGAGAGTAATAAGCATATTACGACGAGTTTCGCCGATGATTGCTTTAACTTGTTTATCTCGTTGCTCATTCTGGAAATACTGAATGTCCTGGAATTCCGAGAAGGCCTCAAGGATTTTGTCAGTTAATTCGTTAATCGTCGAAATCCCTTCTCCATCGCGGTAGAACAATGATGATTTACTTACGATGGTTTTAAGTGAGTCCACGTAGCCTTGCATCTTAGAAATGATCTTCTTGGCCTCTACTTCAGTATAAAAACTATCCAAACGCTGAAGCTGGGACTGGAAGCCTTCACACAGGTTTTCTAAGCGCTTTAAGTCTTCGCCAGTAGGCTTGGTCGTCAGAATCTTCTTCTGCATCTTAAGAATTGAAACCGCAGAAATTCTCACTTCATCTGTAAGAAGCGAGATCTTGTTGGAGTTCACCGTGATATTTGAAATCTGGTTATTGAGTGAATCCAGGAAGAAAAAAACCGTAAACCCCATCACCAGCACAACAATGTTGGCGATGATGAAACTAAAGGCCACACGGCGTTTAAGAGACAATTTCATATATACTCCGAAAAATTATACTTCTTCTAAATCCGAGAACAGGCGATCAAGGTTCTTTTCACTACCCACGATAACCACAATGTCATCGGCCTCAATCACATCCATTGGTAGAGGTGAATCGTTAATCACCACTCGGTAAGCGGCCTTACCTTCTTCACTGATATAAGGAACACGCTTTTGAAGGGCCACGATGTTTAGTGAATAGTTCTGACGAATCTGTGACTCAACAAGGGTCTTCCCTTCAAAGGCCTTACCAAGCTTTAACTCTACAATCGAGTAGCCGGCGGCAAAGTTATAACGTTGAAGAACGTGAGGAGCGGCGATCTTACTCGCTACGATCTCTCCCATTTCTTCCTCTACTTTGATGATTTCAGAAGCACCAATCTCGCGAAGAACGTGCTCATGAAGTGGCGTCGTTGCACGGGCAACCACTCGTCCTACCCCGAGCTTTCTCAGCATCGCAACTGACATGATACTCATTTCAATGTTGTCACCGATCGCCACAATCGCCGTATCTACGTCTGAGATATTAACCGCTCGAAGCGATTTTTCTTGAGTCACGTCGATACAAATAGCGTGAGAAACCTTATCTTTAATTCGGTCCACCAGCTCCGGATTGGAATCAATCGCAAGAACTTCCGCCCCTTTTTCAAACAAACGAACCGCAGTTTTTGCTCCGAATGTTCCTAGTCCGATTACAGCAACAATCATATTTTTATCCTATTAGTACTTTCCCTTCAGGGTATTCAACTTTATTTGGTAATACAGCACGAGATCCAACTGCCAGTACGAGAGTAAGAGGTCCTACTCGACCAACAAACATCATGAGAATGATGGTAATTTTTCCAAGCACTGTCAGAAACGGCGTAATTCCTAGAGAAAGACCGACCGTACCGAAGGCACTTGTAACTTCAAAGAGCAGTGCTAGGAAACTCTTATCCGGCTCAAGTCGCATCATCACAAGCACCCCGACACTCACTACAATAAGTGAGATAATGAAGATGGCGATGGATTTCACGACCGTGGCTGCGGGAATTCTTCTCTCAAAAAACTCCACATCAAACTTACCTTTAAGAGTCGCCGTTACCGATTGCAAGAGTACCGCAAATGTTGTGGTCTTCACACCACCACCGGTTGAACCAGGTGAGGCACCAATGAACATCAAGAGCACTAACATATAAAGACTGTGCGGATGAAGGGCGTTCAAATTAATGGTGTTAAAACCCGCCGTTCTTGGAGTTACTGACTGGAAGAACGAGACCTGGAATCTTTCCCACATAGACATGTCCTGGAAAGCATGCAGGAACTCTCCAAAGAAGAGATAAATTGTACCGAAAGCTAAAAGCAAGGTGTTCACAGACAATACGATTTTGGTATGAACCGTGAGATTCTTGAAAGAGCGTTTGTACTTTACGGCGTTACCAACATCCTTCATCACTGAGAAACCGATACCACCCAAAATGATCAGGCAGGCAACAGTCATCGTAATCAGTGGCTCAAATTTAAAATCTTCAAAGTTGTTATTAAACAAGGCATATCCTGCATTACAGAACGCCATGATTGAGTGAAAAAATCCGAAGTAAAGGGCCTGCCCAATTTCAAAACCTTCCTGATAGAAACCCATGGTTAATATTATGGCGCCAATAAACTCGATCACAAACGTATAACGGATGATGTCTACAATCAGTCCTAACAGTTCCTCGGAACTTGATGTATCAAGCACGTCATGCATGATCACCTGCTCTCTCATCTGAAGGTTTTTTCCCATGATCACGGCCATGGAACTTGAGAGGGTCATGATACCGAGACCACCAACTTGTGTAAGAATCAACATCACCATTTGGCCAAAAATACTGAATTCATCCGGCAAAGAGATTGAAGAAAGCCCGGTCACACAAGTGGCAGAGGTGGCCATAAAGAGGGCATCGATAAAAGCAATGCTTTTACCCGGGGCCGCTGAAACTGGGAGAATCAGAATGAGAGCACCAAGAAAAATCCAACCTCCGAAAGACAATAGGACTACCTCGGCTGGTGCCAGCTTTAAACGGAAGAGAAAACTACTAGCTCCGGTAAAGTTGGCCTTCGTGGCCGTTTCCTCTTTTTCATAGAAAGAAATAACGGTTGAAAACAAGTGCACGGCGGATAACCAATAAATAAATTCAATGTCTCCCCAGGTAATCATCAGGGGAACGAAAATAATCAGAGAAAAAACATAACGACGGAAGAAATCTTCAAAACCATCACTCTTTAAAAAGTTTGAAGCAAGGGTTATAAAGAGAACTAACGGAACGACCCAAATAGCGTGGGTAAGAATAAGCTCCATCGGAATCTTGGCAAGGAAATGCGGAAACCGGTTGGCCTTTTGTAAGGTATAAACGAGTACAAAGAATCCATTGACGAAAATTTCGAGCAACAATGGTATTCTTCCCATAAAATAATTCATAACGCTAATTTTACGTCCTTTTTATAAACAATCCTAGGATTTGTTCATGCGACAAAAACGCCTCGTCCCTTTCGAAATTACTGGCATGGATAGCCTTGGACAGGGAGTCAGTAAACTCGGTGATAAGGTTACATTTATTGCTAAAACGACAGTCGGTGACAAGGGGGTCGCTGAAATTCTTGCCGAAAGAAAAGGCGTCGCCTTTGCTAAGGTTCATGAACTTTCAACACCGTCTCCCCGCAGAATTCCCCCGGCATGTATTCATTTTGGTACTTGTCCCTCTTGCCACTACCAACATGTGAGTTATGAGGACGAACTAGGATTTAAAAAAGAGAGTTTTCAAAAGCTTTTCAGAAAACTTGCCCTTCCTGAGGTTCAAGTCATTGGTGCAACACGAAGATTTGAATATAGAAACCGAATTCAGCTGCATTATAGTCTCAAATCTAAGCTAATTGGAATGAAGGATCAGGCAAACCGGGTTACGGCCATACCAGAGTGCCTCATCGGACTTCCTGAAGTTAAGTCAGAAATTCAACGCCTTTATCATCAAGATCAATGGTTAAAAGAGGTTCCCAAGGGACAACCGGAAGGTCATGTTGAAATTTATTGGGTTCAAAATCAGATTAAAACATCCTGGAACCGTCCCTATGCAGATGGCGGCTTCACTCAAGTGTTTGAAGAAATGAACCAAAAGCTTAAAACCATTCTGCATGAAGAATGGACCTTAAATAAGTCGACTCATTTACTCGACTTGTTTGCTGGTAATGGAAATCTCAGCAACGGTCTGAATTATTCTAAACGCTTATGTGTGGATCTCTACTCTCAAATTCCTGGAACGGACTTTGTTAACCAGAACATTTATGATGACTCGGCCCTGAAAAGGATTCAATCTGAGCTAAAAAAACGTGAACTCAGTATTGAGAACCTCCTGCTGGACCCTCCTCGCTCTGGTTTGAAGAACCTAAAAGAATGGATTGAAGTACTAAAACCTAAAACGATCGCTTATGTCAGCTGTGATCCTCATACTCTTGCCCGAGACGTGATGGGCCTGGAAGACTATTCCGTTTGTAAGGCCTTTTTGATCGATTTTTTTCCCTCAACCTTTCATTTCGAAAGTTTCTTAATTCTCGAGAGAAAAAGCTGATTTTCTTTTTACAAAAATGACCTCCTTACTTAGAATTAAATAAAGCATTTCTTTGTTAGGAGGGGCCATGTTTAAAGCCAATAGTTTAAAATCTTCGGGGATCGTATTCCTGTGCCTATTTGCGCTGGCTTCATGTGCTTCAAAACAAACTCAGCTTCAACAAAAACAAGCAGAAATTTATTACGGTGCTGGAACACAGAGTTTAATGGAGCGTCAGTATACTGAGGCCCTGAAAAATTTAGTCAAGGCCAATGAACTAAATCCAAATAACACTGAGATCCTGAACAATCTTGGTATGGCCTATTACTTTAAGGGCGAAAAAGATCTGGCCGTGCGTACATTGAACGCCGCACTTGAGGCCGATGATCGCAACTCAGATGCACGCGTGAATCTTGCTTCAATCTTCTACAAAGATGGAGAAGTTCAAAAAGCTGAAACCATCTACAAACAAGTTCTAAAAGATCTGACTTACGATAAGCAAGCTCGCACCTATTACAATCTTGGTATCATCGAACTTCAGAGCCGCAGAAACACTGTGAGCGCTGAGAACTACTTCAAAAAATCAATTAAGGAAGATGATAACTACTGTCCGGCCTATTATCAGCTTGGACTGGTTCAATATCAGCGTCGTCAGTTCAACTCTGCTCTGACAAACTTTAAAGAAGCTTCAATGGGAACTTGCTTTGATATGCCTGCTCCACACTTCTACCAGGCCCTGACTTTGATTGAACTACGTCGTTACGACGAGGCCCGTATCAAGCTTGATGAAATTGATACTCGCTTTGCTAAGACAACTTACGCAGTTAAGGCACGTACAAAAGCTCTTGAATTAAACGAAATTGAATTAAGAAATAAATCTACAGAATCTCATGCATCACGGAAGGTGCTTGAATCTCCAGATTTCTAATACACCAAGGATGGGGTAAATGGAAAAACAAGAAACGAACCAGGGAGAAGGGACGAATGCTGGTATGGGACTTCTCGGTGAGTACCTGAAGCAAAAGCGTCTCGACAAAAACTTCACGCTTGAGAAGCTTTCTCAGAAGACAAAGATCAGCGTGAACATTCTGAAAAGCCTCGAGGCCAATGACTATGATCATTTGCCTAGTGCCGCTTATATTAAGGGCTTCGTACAAAGTTACGTTAAAGTTCTGGGCATTCCACAGGATGAGGCCATCACTAAGATGGAATATACTTATCTGAATGTTTTAGGAAAACCATTTCCCTTCCTGAATCATACTAAGGGCATGGCCACACCTACTCCTGGTCAACCGGCCGGAGTTCAAAGAACTCCTACAGAAGAAACACCTACTCCGCATGAAGTAATTGAAAGCGGCGACTCAATCATTGATAGTACGAAATCAATTCTGCCTATAGTGATCTTCGGTGCTGTGATTTTACTTTTTGTTGGCGGTTACAAGCTTATTTCTACAGTGGTAGAGAGCGAAGTGAATGGTCAGCAGGAAAAAGATCTTGGTCCGAAAATCGAGTCAAGTTCGGCCCTGGTAAAACAACCTGAAAAAGCACCAGAACCTCCAAAGACTGAAGCAACGGCCACAACTGCAGCTTCGACTGAGGCGACTCCTCCGGCAGCTGAAGTTAAGAAAGAAGAAGTAAAACCAGAGCCTGATTTCCCAAGAAACTTCCCGACTATTGAATTTAAGAAAGTACGTGGGAAATTATTCTCTGTGAAAACGGATGCCCCGGAAAATGAAGACACTGCAATTCTTCCTCAGCAAATCAAGGACTCGATGAATTCTGATATTCAGAACATCTATATCCGCGCGACAGAAGGTAACACTTGGTTAAGCTATAAGATTGATGCCAATCCAATTGAAAGCGTGATCATTAATAAAGACAGTGATTTGTTCCTACAAGGTAATGAAATCAGAATTTTCTTAGGAAACGTGAAAGTAACTAAGATTTTCTACAATAACTACCTGATCGAAACTCCGACAAAATCTGGGGTCAAGAGTCTGATCTTCCCGGAAGAAAGCAATGCTAAATTCCAATTGCCACTCTTCCCGAAGGCAAAAGACGATATCCTCTACACTGCTGAGGATTACATCAAGAGAATGAAACTGGAAGAAGAAGAATTAGAGAAAAGAAAAGCCAACCAATAGTTAAGAATAAAAAAAGGCCAGAGTAATCTGGCCTTTTTTTATGACTGCCAATCTAGCTTACGATAAAACCACAGACCCAATCCCATCATCACAGTCATCGGCAAGAACACTGCCACCGGAATAGGAATTGTCTCTTTCTTTGCAAAACTTACGAGTGAGAAGTAGAGGCCATAATAAAGAATCAGGCACACTAGACCAATAAGTCCTGAGTTTTTGCCCTTACCCCTGTTACCCGTGACCCCCAAGGTGAAACCTAGAAAACAAAAAATAAAGCACACAAAGGCGCCGTTCTTTCGGTTCCAGAATTCATATTTAGCGTTAAAGAACTCTTTTTTGTTAAAACGATAGGCCTTTTCTGCTTCCTCCGGAGTCATCTTCAAGACTCCTTCAAGTTCCTTCGAAGAAAGCATGGTTTCCTTGATACTCAGACGGTCTTCAAATTGTTGCTGAGAAACCGGAAACACATATTTTTGGAACAAGATCTTTTCCTGGTCCGTGCCCTTGGCCTGGCCCACAATATTTCCATCGTGCAGAACGAGGGTCAATTTCTCAGTCAGAGAATCAGCATCTCTTTCGAAAATAAGCTCTCCTCTCTTAGCAAAAATAACCTTCGAGTTCTGGGGATTTTCCTGAATATGAAGGAAAACCTCATCTAGGTTTCGGCCATACTTAGTCGATTTACTCGCAAAGAGAGTCAAACTAGGAATTAAAGTAAAGAATTGGCCTTCTTTAATACCGGCAAGGAGTCCGCTTGAGGTCAAATAATTTAGCTTTTGTTTGAAGGCCTTATTTGATTTAGGAATAACGGTTTGGTTTAGCTGGTACACACTTGCAGTTAAAATCGCCGCAATTATCAGAAACGGCAGCATGATCTTAAACTTTGTTAACCCACCAGCGCGCATAGCAATATATTCTGAGTCACCCGAAATTCGATTTAAGCAATAAATAGTTGAGAAGAACACTGCAATGGGAAGTGAGAGCGGAACGAAGGTTAAAGCAATATTTCCCACTAGTTTGAGAGTAAACCACAGAGAAATGTCTCGAGTTACCAGAAGTTCCGTCATACGGAACAGCTCAAAGGTCAATAGAAAGCTAATAAAGAAGATGGTACTTACCACCAGGGGCAGAACAAATTGTGCGGCAAGGTATCGTTGTAATAAAAGCTTCATATTTTTATCCTAAGAACAAAATACTCCAGATTCACCTTTCCTTCAAGAAATGGCAGAATAGGGTGATCAATAAAGGAGCTTCCATGCTATTTAAACTCGACACTGTTGGGGATCAGTTCCTCGGCGCTGAATTAAAGATCCTCACTGCATTCCAAAAAACTGCTACGACAGCAGCAAAACCAACTAAAGGTGCTAAAGCAGCTAAGGCTGAATCATCAGTTTCTATCGACCACTGGTCAGATAAAGGTCTTAAAGAAGAATTCGCAAACTTAAAATCTGCTGCGAAATTCAAAGGTGCCAAAGACGAAACTCTTTCATTCACTGGTGCTACTGGCGAAACAGTTTGGGTTGTTGGTCTTGGCGATAAAACAAAATATGAAGCAGAAGATCTTCGTAAGTCAGTTGCTAAAATTTACAAGGCCGCTAAAGCTGGAAAATTTTCAACTGTTGCTTTCGACGTTCCTGGTTTCAACACTGTTAAAGATGAAGCTCTTACAACTTCTCTAATTGCTGAAGCGATTTATCTTTCTGACTACTCTTTCGATAAATATAAGTCGAAAAAGCCAGAAGCGACTGAAGTAACTGTGGTGTTTGCTCACGTTGAGAAAAAGAACTCAGCAAAAATCGAGAAAGCACTTGCTTCAACTCAAAACATCTGTGAATCAATCAACGTTATTAAAGACTACGTTAACGAAGCACCAAACGTTCTTCATTCTGAAGAGTATGCTCGTCGTGTAGAAGCTGACGTTAAGAAGAACCTTAAAGGTGTAAAAATCAAAGTTCTTAACAAGGCACAAATCCAAAAAGAAAAAATGGGCATGTTCCTTTCTGTGAACGCTGGTTCAGCTTACGAGCCTCGCCTTGTTCACCTTACTTATGAGCCACCTAAGTCAAATTCTAAGACAAAGCACATCGCTCTTGTTGGTAAAGGTATTACTTTCGATACAGGTGGATACTGTGTGAAGCCAGGTGCAAGCATGGCCGGCATGAAAAACGATATGGGTGGTTCAGCAACTGTTTACGGTGCTTTCCGTGCTGCAGTTCTTGAAAAAGCTCCAGTTAAAATCACTTGTATCCTTGCTATGACTGACAATGCGATCAATGAACTTGCAACTACTCCTGATGCAATCGTGACTGCTCGTAATGGAAAAACTTGCGAAATCCTGAACACAGATGCTGAAGGTCGTTTGATTCTTGGTGATGCTCTTGATTACGCTTGTGACCAAGGTCCTGATTACATCATCGACGCTGCAACTCTTACTGGAGCTGCTCTAGTGGCCCTTGGTAACCAGGTTTGTGCGATCCTTGGTAACGATCAGAAGTGGATCAATGAAATTCTTGGTTCTGCAAAAGCTCAAGACGAATATATGTGGCAACTTCCAATCATTAATGAGTGGAGACAAGACATTAAGTCTAAGATCGCTGATATCAAAAACATTGGTACTCCAATGAGAGCTGGTACTGCAATCGGCGCTGCTTTCCTTGAAGAGTTCATTAAAAACGACATTAAATGGGCCCACCTAGACGTTGCAGGTGTTGTTGATTCTCAATCACACCTTCCTTACTGTTCTGGCCACGGAGCTTCTGGTCTAATCGTTCGTACTCTTACTCACCTATTGGTTAATGCAAAATAATACCAAATTTAAGATTGTACTATTTGCGCCTGAGATTCCCGGTAATACCGGGAGTATCGGGCGCACTTGTGTTGCCCTTAATCTAGAGCTTATCTTGATTAAGCCTTATGGCTTCGAGATTGATGAGAAGGCCGTTCGTCGTGCCGGTCTGGATTATTGGAAACATGTAAAGCTACGTGAGTTTGAATCTTGGGAAGATTTTCTGATCCGTGAAAAACCAGAGCGCGAGAAACTTTTTTTCTTTGAGAACAACGGTGAGAAACTTCATTACGATGCTCCCTATGGCCAGGATTGTTACTTGATCTTCGGTGGAGAAACGAAGGGCATTCCTTACGCTGTTGAAGAAGAGTATAGATCTCAAATCTATCGCCTTCCGATGTATTCAAATGAGATTCGTTCGTTGAATCTATCAAATGTGGCCACCGCGGTTGCTTATGAGTGCCTACGTCACATGATCTAATTTTTTTCCCAGGACAATCTCGAATTTTTCTGTGATTCATACTGATCAAGAGAAAGCACTTTCCCCATGCGCATTTTAACCAGAATGGCATTCACTCTCTGACGAGCAAAGTTCGTGAGCTTTTTGTTCTTATAAGAAACATAATAGCGCTTAGGGCTTGGTAAAAGCATCGCCAGGAATGCAGCCTCTCTGGGATTAATGGCGGAAGGATGCTTTCTAAAGTAATGATAAGAAGCGGCCTTGATTCCATGAATCTTCGGTCCAAATTCAATCACATTTAAATACACTTCCAGAATCCGGGCCTTAGTAAGGACCTTCTCTACTTTCTGGGCAAGAATGATTTCATGGAGCTTCCGCCAGATGGTTCGATCTTCAGAAAGATAAACGTTTTTCACCATCTGCTGAGTAATGGTACTTGCCCCTCTAAATCTTTCACCATCCGCCATTTCACCTAGGGCCACTTTCATCTGTTCAATATCAATGCCTTGATGTTGGTAGAAGCTCCAATCTTCCGAAAAGATGATGGCCCACTTAGCATAGCTCGACATTTCTTTGAGGCTCGCCCAGTTCTTTGGTCGGCCCTGTTTGATTTCATATTCCGGGGTTTCTACATTTTGATTTTTAGCATGGGGATAAAGCGTTTTAAGCTTCTCTACATCATGTGAGAAGTACATATAAAGAGGACTAAGGAGCATCAGTACGATGACCACATATAGAATCTTCCAAAGTACTGGTTTGAAACTTGCCCTTATCATCTTTCCTCGTTATGAGTATGATTATACTTTATGAAAAATATTTGTGGTTACTTTCAACAAGGCATTTGTCGTTCATGTGATCTCATGGAAGTGGATTACCGTGATCAGCTTCAGATGAAAGAGAAACTGTTGTCAGAATCACTCAATGATTTTTCAGTCTCGCTTCTTCCTTCAGTCGCTTCTCAGGAATTCTCTTTTAGAAATAAAGCGAAGTTTGTCGTAACTGGCACCATGGAAAATCCTGTGATTGGACTATGGGGCGAGAAAAATCTGGATTCAGGCAGAGAACTTCTAAATTGCCCTCTCCACTTGGATGAGATTAATCAAGCTCTCCCGGCGATTAAGAAATTCATCACTGAAGCAAAGTTAGTACCTTATAACATTGAAGCGAAAAAAGGTGAGCTCAAAGGAATCATTCTTTTTTACTCTCCTTCCAGCAAAGAATCATATCTTCGCTTCATCATGCGCTCGAAAGAGGCCGTCACTCGTATTACCAAACACCATCATGCTCTATTAAATGATTTGCCTCACTTGAAGTCCCTTTCAGTGAATATTCAACCAGTACCTCACGCACTACTCGAAGGTGATGAGGAAGTTTTCATCACTCAAACTTCTTCAGTGAATCATCGCTTAGGCACGGTTGATATGAAACTCGGGCCACGTGCTTTTGTTCAGACCAATCAAGCAGTTGCGGAAAAACTTTATGCAACCGCCGCTGATTGGGTGAAGGAATCAGGCTCAAAAAAGTTCTTAGAACTCTTCTGTGGACAAGGAGCTTTCAGTTTCTTTGCCGCCAAAAATATCGAAGAGGGCCTTGGTATTGAAATCAATGCAGATGCTGTTCAACAGGCAAATCTCACTGCCGAAAAACAAAATCTTCCTCACCTCAAATTCAAAAGCGCGGATGCGGGAAAAGTCGCCAGTGAACTGATGAAGTTTAATCCGGAAGTAATGCTTGTTAATCCTCCTCGAAGAGGACTCGCGGATGCCACTGACTTGATCATCAATCAACGACCAAATCATCTTATCTATTCTAGCTGTAATTATGAAACGCTTGCGCAGGATCTTAAGAAGCTCTCCCCCCACTATTCTGTGAAGAGAGTTCAATTGTTTGATATGTTCCCGCAGACCAGACATTTTGAAACGCTGGTGCTGCTGGAACTTAAAGCTTAATTCGGTTTTGTATATTTGTTATTGATCTTAAGGGCCTTAAAGATCAATTCACGACGTGGCTGGGCCTCGCCACCTTTAAGAGAAACATCCGAGATATCTCCCCCGGAAACTGTCGTAAGAACTGAGTTTTTAAGATCAAGAATTTTGAAACTATCCTGACCACTCACTAAAAGCCAGTCTCTGCCTTCGTCATATAAAGAAGTACCCAAACCTACAGAGTGATAAACCTTCTTACAACCAAGTGCTGTGTCCATAAGAGTTGGAATGACATCATAGTGTGAAGTAGCATGATCAACTTCATCTGCTTTTCTCTCTGGAGTAAATACCAGCAGTGGCATCATTAAATTCGATGCTCCCGGATATCCACCTGTCATGACGATATAAGTGTCTTTAAGAAGACCTTCTTTTTGAAGCTCAAGCACCACTGTCTGGATGTGCTTATCTACTTCCCCAGGATGCTGAACAAAAGTCAGATTCAACGAGTAGGATTGAATCACCTCTGAAGAACGATTGTCGGCCCAGTCTTTGAACGCCTGAACAGTCTTTTCATCATGCTCAGCAGGAGTTGATGTAGCAGAAGCATCGTTACCAAGATCAACGATTTCATACTGACGACGATCAAACTCAGTCATGATCGCAGGATTAATGTCCTTAGCAGTTGTCTGATAACTTGAAGGGATCGAATAATAGAGTGAGAAAATCCCACCGTTCGCATCAGTACTAACACCATAGTGAGCATTGAAGCTCACACCATGTCTCTTCATATGGAAAACATTTGGCATAAGTTCAGAGTTTAATTGATCCTGAGACCACTCTTTAATCACAATCATCACGATGTTTGGATTGCTCTTGCCCGTACAATTAAGTTTTGATGAAGGATAATGAAGAGTACGAGTATCTACGACCTTAGTTTCTGTTTCTCTCTTAGGATTAAAATCCAGAGGGAAAAGTGAAGATAAACGCGGATCAATACTTCCGTAGTGATAGATCGCTTTACCGATAACTAAGCAAAGCACGATTAAAACTAAGTACCAATTTTTCACCGGGTTACTGAAACGAGTTTGCATATAACGCCAAACTTTTTCACCACGGATCCAGATAACAACCGCAAGAACAATAAGCCCGATAACTCCCAACATTGTTCCATTTGGGCCAACAAGATTTTGAATACCTTCTGACATCACAAGTTTAGATAAGAAGCTGTAGATGTGAAGTTGGTAAGAAGAGAATGCAATTGCATCTAGTAAGATGAATGAATTCAACACCAGAATAAGAATGAGCGACCAGAATCGTGACACGTAATATGTCGGCATCAAGAGAACGATTGGACAGTACAAAAGAAAGTACACCAATGCGTTCGCTATACCATAATGGCCAATTAACGTTGTGACGTAATACACCCAATCTGTTGCTGTCTGTGGGAGAACAAAACTTTTAAGATAAAGGAGTGCGATCAGTGTTGATAATGGCCAAGAAATGCCAAAAAAAATCTTACGTCCCCAAGATAGTCCGAAACTTCTGCGATTCATGTATGCCTCTTTAATTCCTTTCTATTCTAATGGAAACACACCGCATTAAGCAGCCGGATTCTCAGGGTAATTCTTTCCTTTTGAAAAATATGTTTGATATATCAAACTTTCGTATTACGATTTATACAGAGCGAGGTGGGTATGATCGTCCGACATTCTTTAAAACTCCTGGAACAACTCTCAGAAATCGAAGACGTTATTCAACAGATTGAGCATCTGATGGATGAAAAAGGCGTTGAATGTAATCGGGAATTAGTGCTTTTGAAGATCTTGAAAGGTCGAGAAGCACAGTTTGCTTCCCGACCTGGTAAGAAAAAAGATTAGAAAAGGAAATCTACGCCAAGGCCGAAGAAGTTTTCACGACGCTTCTTCTCTT
This sequence comes from Peredibacter starrii, assembly GCF_034259205.1. Taxonomy (GTDB): domain Bacteria; phylum Bdellovibrionota; class Bacteriovoracia; order Bacteriovoracales; family Bacteriovoracaceae; genus Peredibacter; species Peredibacter starrii. The sequence goes on from NZ_CP139487.1 coordinate 3,991,593, forward strand.
CGTTTTTAACTCCGCCATCTGGTTGAATATCGTAATCAGAGTTACGAGACATGCCGTAGTTGAACTTTGCAATGAATGTCTCAGTGACGAGGTACTTAGCAGTGAAACGGAAATCCATGTCAACGTGCTCATCGTTCTTGATATCACCATCAACCTCACCCACTCGAGTTGCCTGAGCAGATAGAAGTACCATGAACTCGTTCACTGGGCGGTATTGGTAAGTAGCACGAAGGTAGATATCTTGTGATGAATCTTGATCTACTGTTGTGTTACCAGCTGCTGATCTTTGCTTGTAATCACCGTCTTGGAAGTAAATAAAACCAGCGGCCAATTGCCATTCGTTTGCTTCATTCCACTTGCGACCCATGCGAGCATTCAACTCTAGAGAGTTTCTACCTTCCGCATAGTTACCATCTTTCGGTCCTGGACCAAAAGAACCTCGCTTAGCTTGTTCAATGTGAAATTTTCCAACTAGACCAAAGTCTAAATTGTAACGAGATGAAGTTTGATTAAGAGCACGGTAGTTTAAACCAAGAGTTGGGTTAGCTAGACCGTTGCTGTAGTAAGAGTTTTGACCATTCGTCTTATCTTCAGTCTGGTTGTTGATGATGTAATCAAGACCAGCGAATGCATTGAACTGATCAGTGAATGCATAAGTATAAGTTGCTGCGAAAAGATTTCCGCGAGTTTCAGCATTGTTATTATCTTTATCAGCAGACTTATAATAGCGCTGTGAAAAATCGAAAGTTACGTTTTGTTGGTGTGCTTTAAAGAAATAGTTAACATCACCAAATTTAAGTTCTTGTGCGCTTGCTGCAGAAACAGCAAGTAGACCCGCTACCGCGATCATACTTTTCATCGATCAGCTCCTTGTGTTTAAAAAATTGTACTATTTTAGTTAAAAAATAACTAATGGATTTTCCTAACAGGGATTGGCAGGGTTTTTAGCTAGATTGGAGTCGGAATGGGACTGAATCCTTAAGATTAGATGGGCAGAAACGAAAAAGGGCCCGGAAATCCGGGCCCTCGTATCTTTATCAGTTAAGAAAAGATTAGAAACGGTAAGTCATAGCTACACGAGACATAAGGTTGTCTGTGCGAAGTGTACCGTTACCACCAGCAGTGTTTTCACCTGCAACAGCAGTAGCAGCATCAGCTGTACCGATTACACCGTCAACTGAAAGTTCGCCGAACTTAAGAGTTGCACCAGCGTTGATCGCTGTAGAGTTACGAACAGTTGATTCTGTTCCGTTGATTTTGTTTGTACCCCAAACAACTTGAGATACTGAACCACGAAGTGTTAACCAAGAAGTTGCTTCTGTCTCAAGACCGATAACAACTGGAACACGTTGAGTTTTGTACTCTTCACAAGCAGTGATACCACCGTTTGAACAAAGTAGACCGAATAGAGTTGCTGATGTACCAGCACCTTTACCGTGATCATTTTCAATATCACGCATGAAGAATGATCCTTTTAAGAAAAGGCTTGTTTTGTCGTTAAGACGCTCAACACGGCCAATACCGATTTCACCTTGCTTAGATGAGATATCTTTCTTCTGGTCAATTGTACCAAGAGTACCTGTAGCGTTGATGTCTGAGCTCATATCGAATGAACGGTAGTCTACGAAAAGTGTATTACCGTTGATAGCGTGGATAGCACCAACTTGGTAACCAAGGTCACCTTCGAACTTCGCTGTACCATCAAGATTAACAGCACCAGCGCTTGGAGTTACAGAAGTTTCACCTTTAGCGTTATTGATAAGGTTGATGTTAGCGTAAACTTGAGTGTCACCCATGATTACACCAAGACGAGTTCTCATTGCTTCAGATGAAACTGGAGAATCTTCTTGAGCAGTTTTAGCGTACTCAAGGTTCGCACCCCATTTAAGACCCATGTCACCACCAACGAAAACAGCAATATTGTTCTCTTCAAGGCCTGTACCTTGGTAAGAAACGTCTGTTGGGTTAGTTGGATCAGTAAAGTCACCAGTTGCGCTGATTAGACCAGCACCAGTGCGAAGAGCGTTACCTGTATTAGAAGCACCACCGAATTGAACACCATAAACCATGTTACCCATAGCTTTGAAAGCGCCACCTTCGCCGCGTGCAGTTTCATTTGAATCTTGGTTAACGTTTCCACCGAACTCATAAGTAACAAGGTCTTTGTGGTTGTTAACTTGAGCAGAGTTAAGCCAGATGTTACGGTTGTCGTTGATGTACGCTGAGCCGTAAGAATCTTCGCCTAGAGCCTGAAGACGAGCCTTCGTAGCGAAAGCTGGTGTTGCTAGAACAGCAAGTCCAAGTGCAACTGTTAGCTGTTTTTTCATGAAATCTCCTTTTTGAAAATGACGTACTGTCATCCTAATTCATGTAGTAGCTAAAACTAAAAATCCATTTAATAGTTAAAGTCTCACCAACCAATATTCCTTTGGCAATAAAATTTTTATTCGCAGTAGAACCACAACAGGTCCTATGAGTATCAGTTTTTTGACGATCGATGCCCCTATCATAGGAGAAAGAACAAAAAAAAAGCCACCCTAAGGTGGCCTTCACAAGCAAAAATCTTGTTAAGAAATTTTAAAAAAGGATATCAAACTTAAGAAAGTTGATCTTAATTTCGTTACCTGATTTGAAATATTCATCACGAATATCCCCGCCGTAACGCTTAAGAGTTAGTGCAAAAGTTGGAGCATATGAAATGTTCGCAACTGAGTATTGGCCAAGATCAAAACGCTTACCAAACTCAAGATCAGTGAAGATATTGAAGCCTGATTCATCATCAAGACCTTTCGCCTCTACTGTCATTCTTTCAAGACCGATCAAAGCACCAAAGAAGAAAGACTCTTTAATGTTGTCAGCTTGGAAGTTATAAAGAAGTCCACCAGCAGCACCCCATGCAGTGTTAACTGAGTCTACACCCCAATCAACGTCCTGACGGTTGATGTATGCCTTCGCTTTCCACATAAGACCAACGTATTGTTCCCAGTTTTGAGCGTAGTTAAGATTTAAACGGAAAGTTGTCTCATCACGATCTGTGCCTTTACCGCTATCAGATTTGATAAGAAGTCCACCAGTGTACGAAAGATCAAAAGCATCGATAGAAACGATACGGCTTTGAGCTGAAGCGATAACTGATGATACAAGTAGAACCAACGCGAGCAAGAATTTCATGTTATCTCCTTATAATAGAACTCTTGAGAGAAATTTTTCCTGAGTGTGATTTGCAGACATAGGTGACGCTTGGCCAAGCAGACGAAGTGTCGGGAAATCAAAGCCCATTTGTTCGATAGCAGCATCCTTAACATCCGAAATAAACATTTCTTCGTCAAAACGGATGTACTCTTTGCTGATGTGTTTTTCGATATCAGGGAACACACGATCAAGCACTCGCTTCATAAGTTTAATCTTACCGGCAAGGTCTTCAGATTGCGGTTCTTCCTCATGAATCAGGAACAACACGTGGCAAAGCTGCTCTTTATTTTGATAATTGTATGAATCGAATTCCACCAAGAAGTGACCCCATTCGTGAGTCATACTTTGTGGAATGAATAATGTTTTCTCTTCTGGATAAACTTCTTTATTTAGTTTCCAGGTCACAGAAATGGCCGCCTGAACTTTAACCGATGAACAAACATCGATGAGCTCGGCAGTTAGTTGTTCTTTGTTGTGGAGAAGATTCAAAAACTTTTTTGGAGACATTGAGACATATAGAAATTCAGTCGTCAGAGTCGAAAAATCTTTGAACGATAGGTGCCATTCTTTTTTATCTACAAGCTCATCTGGGGCCATTTTCTCAATGGCCTCAAACATTCTGATCTCAGAATGATCTTTTAAAGTCTGATCCAGGTTTTCCCAGTCTTCAGCTGAAAAAAGGCTCGCTAGCTCAAGCTTGTAACCTTTATTGATGAAGAACTCCTCGCCTGCTTGCAGATCCATTGATTTCGCCCTTCCGCCGAAATCATGAAACTTTCCGTCCTTGTAAAAAGTCGCATCTTTTTGCTGAGGAAGAATCTTTGCATCATGAAATTTACGGTAGATCGATTCAACTGCCGAGGCAGATCGAAGATGAGAAACGCCAAATTCATAGTTCTCAACCAGATTCTGGCGATTGATCGGTCTTGAAGTAATGAGACGAACAGATTCATCCGGAAAGGACTTTCTGATCTCAATCAACTTCAAAACGGCGCCTAAATCCTGGCCAATAATGATGTGACGGTAATGTTTAGAGGAAACTTTATCAGAAGTTCCACTCTTGGAATCTTTAAAACGCTTTAGTAGACCAAAACTCATGGGCAAATCTTATAAAAAAAAAACCACTCTTACGAGTGGCTTTTCTTTAAAAAAGATTTTTAAGTGTTTTATTAACGAATGGCCAGACGATCACCAGGAAGAATTGAACGTCTCTTGATGATATGACGGTTAGTTCGAATGATTGTACTCATCGGAACACCTGTTCTTTGGGCCACGCGCCACAATGTATCGCCTTTTTTCACTGTATAGAACACAGAAGGGTTCTTAATCAGCTTACCTTTCTTCCCATAAGAAGAGATCAGACGATCGTAACTACGACGACGAGAGTTTCTTTTAGTAGATTTCTCATAAATGTCAGCATACATGCTGGCGTGAAGAGAATGATCTTCGCGAAATGGAAGATAAACAACAGTTTTTGGTCCAAGCTTCTTGTCTGAGATATCAGGGTTGATCTCGGCCAGAACATCTACCGGAACTTTGAACTTACGAGAAATGTGCTGAAGTGAAGACTGACCATTTGTCACATAAGTTTTAAAGCTATCAGCAACTACTGAATCTTTATCTTTATACTCATCCCATGCGTCTTTCGCGCCTACTGGAACACGAAGTGGATACGTTTCTACATAAGGAGGGATTTGCCATCTCGTTACTTCAGGGTTGTAACGTTTAACTTCTTCGAAATCTAGCTCAAGAACTTCCGCCACTTCGTAAAGATCGGCGTTACCTTTTACCATGATTTCTTCGTAATCAAGGGCCTTCTCAAATTCGATATCAGTAAAACCAAATACGTCTAAGTTTTTACCAATGATCGCAAGGGCCATGATTTTAGGAACATAGTTCTTTGTTTCCGGACGAAGGTAACGACCCTTCGACATTTGCCAGAAATCTTTCGTGCGGTACATGCGAATCGCGCGTGCGACTTTCCCTTCTCCAGCGTTGTAACCAGCGGCCGCTAGTTCCCAAGAACCGAATAGACCGTGAAGCATCTTTAGATAGTTTGCAGCTGCGATCGTGGCCTTAAGTGGGTCACGTCTCTCATCTACATACCAGTCAATGTTAAGACCGAATTTTTTCCCAGTGGCTGGCATGAACTGCCAAGGACCAACCGCTTTCGCCCAAGAGCGAGCGTGGTTTTGGAAACCAGATTCTGCCATTGCTAGATAAATAAGATCGCGTGGAAGACCATTGTCCGCCATGATTTTTGAAAGAACTGGGGCATAACGACCAGCACGTTGAGTGTAGTTCACGAAATGCTTACGACCGCGGCCAGTGAAGAACTTCACCCACATAGCAGTCTGTTTATTCCAAGTAACAGGAATATCAAATTTTGTATTAGTAAGACCTAGCTCACGAGCTGCCTCAGGAGAGATCTCATAAGTTTGAAGTGGAGCTGTAAATGTAAGCTCATGGGCAGATCCATGGATACAGCCAGAACAATTAGGAAGATCTTTTTCAATTAGTTGTTCTTGAACACGATAATACTCGGCCTGTTCAGCAACGGAAGGATTATAGGATTTTTTACGGGATGCTTTTTTGGTGGTCGTTGTCGAACATGCCGTAAGAAGCAAAACTGCAAGCGGCATCATGGCCATCATTTTCATCATCTTTAATCCTTAATCTTCCGGGAGTAAGTAGGATTTCCCCGTCTATTAAACAGAATAATCCATTTGAACTTTCACCCCAAGAAGGCAAAAAAATTTTGTCCCGATGAGCTATAAACAAAGTCAATTCAGTGACTTGAGTACAACTTCCTGTAGGACCAAAAACACGCTTTACTTAAACACAAATCTTTGCTTTTTGAAATCTTAACTAAAAGAGTCAAATACCTAGAAAGAGGAACTTCTGTTCTCAAAAGGTGCTAAAATAAATGTTATGTTAAAACTCCTTATCATCTTGCCATGCCTCATCCTCATGTTTCAACCCTTAAACGCTAAAGTTGAAGCGCCTAATTACAATTTTAGTCTCGATACATTGAATGATTTCATGCCGGGTAAGACAGAAGCAGATCTTGAAAAGAAATATGGAAAGCCGGAAGTGATGAGTAATGAAGGGGGAATGAAGACTTTAAAATTTCAAGTTGCCCACATCCGCTATAAGTTCCCGGTCATCGTCCAGGTTCGCGAAGGACAGGTTCAGGACTTTTTCGCCCGTCTCCCCTCTTATTTTCTTCATGATGTGTTTTTTCAGTCGCTGATTAATCGCATGGGTAAACAAACAACTTATAAGAAAACTGGTGAAGAGGCCTACTACACTTGGGACGCCAAACCTCTAAAGCATATTTATAGTGCTGCTTGTACCATCACATGCTTTCCCATTTTCTATGCTGTTCATCCGGCCGACATGACTTCGAACCTGCTGAACAAAATGAGAAAAGCGAATTCGAAATAATCTTAGCGCTGAGTCAAAGGGTTCTTCACGTTGGCCTTCTTAGCAAGCATCAGGATGAAGTACGAAAGTACAATCATCGCTAAACACAAGAACTGACCCATTGTGAAGTATCCAAGATAGTAACCGAGCTGCGCATCCGGCTCTCTAAAAAATTCCACGATAAAGCGGAACACACCATAGCCCAACAAGAACACCGCACTCACGACGCCGTAGAAACGTTCACGCTTGTGGATGTAGAAAAGAATCGCGAAAAGAAAAATCCCTTCCAGAAGTCCTTCATAAAGCTGTGAAGGATGACGAGGAAAAGGACCACCGCCAGGAAAAACAATTCCGGCCCATGAATCAGTCACACGTCCATAAAGCTCACCATTGATGAAGTTACCAAGACGACCAAAAAGAAGTCCGGGTGAACCGGCAACGGCCAGACAATCCGCAATCTGAAAGAAATGTACGTTGTGTTTTTTAGCGAACATTAGAGTCGCTATACACATTCCGAAAACGGCACCGTGGAATGAAAGTCCACCTTTCCAAACCGAAAAGATGTCCATCAGGTTAACTGAATAGTATTCCCAGTTATAAATGAAAACATAGAAAAGTCGCGCACCAAGAAACATACCGATGATGAGCATCGTTACGTATTTATCAATCGCCTCTTTATCCAAGGGCCAGAACTTTTTATTGGCAAGATACTTCAATAGGAAGCTACCAACCACAAAGCCCAAAACATACATGGCGCCGTACCAGCGTACTTGTAAAGGTCCAACTGCGAAAATAACAGGGTCAATCCATTCTTGGTTCATGGAAATTAGCTTATAAAACTAAATGGGTGAAGACAACTAGAGATTAAGCAGGTTTTCCGTCACTGCATAAGAACCTGTCACCTGAGAGCTGATCTCATAGATGACTTTCTTCATGGAGTGAGAAATGCCATTAAAACTCAGAAGACATGTTGAAACACTTAAAAAAGAAATAATGTCTTCGCGAGACATTGAAGTCGGATGACTTACCTCTTTATCTTTTCTTAGGAGTTTAAGCTTTGAGCCCAAGCGGATCTCACCGCCGTTAGTAAAGATCATTTTCTTTTCAGCATCAATTAGCACAGCTTCACCAAATGATTGGGCCTGCTTCATGACAATGACCGTATCATCTTTAACTGTTCCCCAATAGCAAAGCACACCTTGTGCTGCCAGTGCCTGAGCAAGATAGCGAACAAGAATAACTCGTAAACCTACCATCTGATCAGTGTGAGAAATTTCAGGACTAATAGCAAGATCCCAAAAAGTCTTACTATTAGGCACACCCATGACACCTACTTTTCTATAGGTGTAAACGGGAACACCCATTTGAAGAGAAAGAGATTCAGGGCCGTATTTATCTAATAGATCGGAACCATTGATTTGCATTTGAAGACGAGCACTGGCCTCTTGAATAGTTAGCATGCGTGTATGAGCACGTTGAAGTTGAATCTTCTTGGATTCTTTTTCATTCAATTGTCCAAAACCCATCTCAGTTAAAAGATGCGTGAACTTAGTATTCAGTTCTGAGGTTTTAAGGCGAATAAACACCGGATAGTCATGTGACTTACGAAATTGAAAATAAACCCATGTAATGTTTTCCATACAAACCTCTTATCCATCTATTCGGTATTAAGAGATGATTAATGAGAAACTTTAGTTGGAGTCATCTGATCGGGTATTCTTGTCTCCATCTAACTCATTTACGAGATTCAAGACCTCTTGATCAGAGAGCATTTCGGGACCATGCCAGCGAACATGAGATTCAGTCTGATTCAAAATCTCATTCAAATCGGTCAGCTTGGCAATGCTCTTCTCCATGATGGATATCATTTCATCATCAGGAGGAAGTCTCTTACTTAAAATGAAAGTGGCAATCTTCAAGGTTTGAATGGGTGTATTGGTGCGATCACGAATATTTAAAAATATTTTGGCCACTTTTTCGTAGGCCTCTGCTTCTGCATGCTTGATACTAAGTTCACGGATGATCTTCTCATCACGATAACGAAAAAATAAAAGAAACAAAGACACAATTCCAAAGAGCATGGTGGAAGTAGGTTCAAAACCAAGAATCACCATTTGTAAATTTGGTATATCAAAATGAGTCCACATCACAATGGCCTCAATCCCAAAGATAATCATCAACAAGAGATTCACCCAGAAAGGACCCGGGACGAGGAAAGCAAGGGCAAAGAAATGAAGCTTAATAGCAGTGAAAGGACTAAACGCTAATGAGTGTGTAATGTAAATGACGTGCTGGTGCCAGGTTAAAAAATAGTAAGGTCCGTATATGAGAATAAACAGTGCCAATGCCAAATTGATCGTCCATTTTTTTCTGGCGAGAAAAGCAATGACAAGTCCCAAAACCGAAATCGCAACATGCACCCATTGAAACTTCAGATGTAAGTCATCATGATATTTTTCGGGAGAAGCATAGATCACAAGAAGAGTCGTCGTCATAACGAGGAAAGCAAGCGTCACTATAACATTCCAGGAGGCATGTTTTCGAACACTCAAACCTAGCTGCCCAAAGTTCGTTTTCATCCCCCAAGGCTAATAGAAGAAAAATCCCCTGTAATTTGAGACGCATTAGTCGTTTTCACGAAGTGTCTAAACTTTAGACACATGCTTTTTTTTAGACGGGAAAAGCAATTTTTAAGCATTTGTTAAGGGCACATCAGTGGCATGGGAATTGCTTATAGAAAACCAAATGACTATACAACAAACCTTGCTCTTGAATCAAAAGTTAAAGACCACGGCCGACAAGGACCTCTTCTCGTATTACGCCCGTCCTTTGACTTCAAAACTCCTTGAGACAATGGAACTCGCCAAGCACTTTTATCATGGTGAGGGTGACTATCTATTCTATGAAAAAGATCAAAAAATTCACCGTGTATTAGATCTAACTGGTGGCTATGGAGCAAATATCCTGGGCCACAGAAACCCTCATATTCTGGCGAAAGTTCAAGAGTGGCATGACAAAGGTTCACCTTCTCTTACACAGGGAAGTATCCGACAGGAAGCAGGCAAACTCGCGAAAAGAATTTCAGACACTCTTCATCAGGAGACCGGTGAAGGTCCTTGGATCACAACTTTTTCAAACTCAGGAACTGAGGCGGTTGAAGCAGCTCTAAAACACTGTTTGATCTACTTTGGTCATAAACTAATTGAAGTAGAGCAAGAGATTGAAAAAGAAATGAATGTTGCCCTCATTAAAATCAAGCGTTCACATGAGAACATTCAGGCAAAGTTTGTCCGTAATCTTCGTGTTGAGTTAACTGAAAAGATCTCTGATCTAAAGATGAATGAAGAAAGAAAGTCCTACTTCATTCACCAAATCAACAATGCTCTTGATATTGATGAACTCGTTTCATTGATTAGAGACATTAATAAAAAACAACTTTCTCAAAGACCTGGTTTCCTTGCTCTTGAAAAAGGCTATCACGGGAAGACCATGGGTTCTCTTGGCCTTACATTCAATGAGGGTTTCAGAGCTCCATTCTATTTAGGCGGAGATGACAACAAAACCACTAAATTTATTTCTCAATACATTGATCAATTAAGCTTCGAGAAAATTATTGAAGATTCAAAGCAGGATTTGATCTTCATCTCTGAAACTCCAAATGGAGTCGGCTGGGCCAAGCACTCATTCTCACTTCTTGCCGGTGCATTTGTTGAACCGATTCAAGGTGAGGCAGGAGTTCTGCCGGTTAATACTCCATTTTTAGCACTTCTAAAAAAATTCTCACTTCAAGAAGATTTCCTTCTTGTGTTTGATGAAATTCAGGCGGGGATGTACCGTACTGGAAAAATGGCCTCAGGAACTCATACTGATATTACGCCTGATATCTATACTTTCTCTAAGTCTCTTGGTGGTGGTATTGCAAAAATCGCTGCGACATCAATTAACAACAGAAAATATGTAGAGGACTTCGGATTCCTTCATACTTCTACTTTCAGTGATGATTATTTCTCATCAAGCGTGGCCCTAGAGGTTCTAAATGTACTTCAAGGCGAAAATTCACCTCTTACTGAAGGGCTTAAGACGGCTGATTTCATGGTCGCTCGTCTTGAATGGCTGCGTTCAAAATACCCGAACATTATTAAAGAAATTCGCGGTAAAGGCATGATGCTGGCGATTGAGTTCTATGACATCTTTAAAGAGATGGGCTTTGAATTTAAAACAATTTGCGACTCAAATATGCAGGGTTATATGATGGCCTCGGTTCTTCTGAACCATGAGAACATCCGTATGAGTCCTTCCCTATCAAATAATTTAACTTTGAGAATTGCTCCAAGTCTTTACTTCACGATTATCCAAGTAGAAGAACTTATCCAGGCCCTTGATAATATGGGCCGTGCTCTAAATGAGCGTAATGTTGCCTACTTCTTATCTTCGATTTATCCAGGCGAAGCAGTTACCAATGAAATGACTGATGCGCTTAAAACGGAAGTTACGGGCGAAAGACCAATCAGCGTTTTTCTTTGCCACCTAATTGATGAAGCTCACATTAAAAAAGTAACGAAATCACTTAAAGGTGTTCAAGGGGAAAGACTCCTCAGAAAACTTGCTCTTCCAAAAGATCTGGCTGAATTCGAAATTTATCACGCTCAAACTATTGTGGATAACAATGGTGTTGAGATGGATGTGGTGATGCTTGGGATTCCGGTGACATCAGAAGAACTAAAGAAAACATTTACTTCAAGAAACAAATATAAAGTCGTTCAAAAAGTTCAAAATGCAGTGGATTTCGCCAAAGAAATTGGAGCTTCAACTGTTGGCCTGGGTCAATTCACTTCAATTGTTTCGGGCAACGGCCTGTATCTTAACTCGCGTGGAATGAACCTTACGACCGGTAACGCTTATACAATCTCTCTAACTGTGCAATCTGCTATTCGTTCAGCAGAAGAGAAGAACATTGATCTTAAGAATTCAACCGTTGCCCTTATCGGCGCAGCCGGGAATATCATGTCAGTGGCAACTAGCCTCATGGCAGATCATGTTGGCAAGGTGATCATGCTTCACCACTCGCCTCTTGAATCAAGCTTAAAATACCAAGAAGCAACGAAACGCATTCTGGATGAAATCGCGGCATCAAAGGCCGATTCAAAAGTCGTGGAAATTGTTTCTAAACATTGGAAAGACAGAGACCTATTGAAGTTCTTAAATAACGAAGAAGTAAAAGAAGTATTCGTAGCTTCGGCCGATATCACTCAAATTAAAGAGGCCGACATGGTTCTGTGTGGAGCAAGCGCCTCGAATGGTTTCTTGAGCCTGGATCTTTTTAAACAAAACGCAGTAGTGGTTGATGTGGCCGTTCCTCCATCAATCAAACCTGAAATGATCGCAAAAATTGAATCGGAAAGACCTGATCTGACTTATCACCTTGGTGGCGTGGCCTCAATTCCACAAGACCAATCTCTAAATTTCATTGTGTTCCCTCTTGGCCACAATGAATGTTACGCCTGCATGGCCGAGACCTTCTCACTAGGTTTTAGCGGTAAGAAGAATTTCCTTAATATCGGTGATTTAAGTAAAGACATCGTCATGGAAGTTCAAGACATTTCTAAGAGTGTGGGATTCACATTAGGTAAAGTTAAAACAAAAAGCTCTCTATAAATCCTTACCGTAAAGCACGTACTGAGCGTAGGTTGTTTGAGATTTCTCTTCAAACGATCTGCGCGATGGTGAATTCGTGTGCTGAAAAGTCACTAGAACCTTTCGCATTAAAGCCCCCCAGAATTGAATGCGTTTCGAGGCCTGAATCTGAACTCCCTTGATCTCTTCACCATTTGGGCCAGGAATTTTACCCACGTGAGCAATCATAAAGCAGGACATATTCATTCGCAGCCGGGCCATGATCCAGGCCTTTTGAATGAGATTTGGTTTCTTCCCTTTATATTGAGACAGAATAGGCAGAGGATCGGCAAAGTTAATACTAAAACCAACCGGCTTCCCTCTTAACTCGACAATATAGGCATACCAAGGATGGATGATGTATTTAAAGTCATCATAGATGACTTTAAATTGTTCAAACGAAATGGTTTCGAACTCAGGCATGTTTTTATAGGCCTCAGTAAAAAGCTGATGAATGATTTTAAGTTCGTTTTCCCATTCATTCATCCTCACACAACGGATCGTCGTGCGAAGCCCCTTGTTCTTGGTCTTACTATGACTCCCAGTGGGTTTTACTGCAAGTTTCTTTCGCTTTAAAAAGTAATCAATAATTCCCTGAATCTTTTTAAGGCGATAAGTATCCCAGCGGCCAATTTCTTTGAACCCAGTCTTCTCAAATAGATCATGGTAATAATCCGGATAAACTGGCTCACCCCAAACTGGCTTTTCACCGCCAGGAACTCGTATGCGATATTTAACAAAAAAGTTCAAATCGATTGGAGTTTTAAGAACGGTGAGATTATTTTTCTTAGCTACTTGTTCAATTTCTTTTATCAGAATCTTTGCGGCTTCTTCATTATTTTCCCAATCAAGAAAACCCAAGTTCCCTTGGTTCGTTCCCTTCCGCCATGAAAGAATTCCTTTTGCAAGGACCTTATCACTCTTCACCATCACTGCTGTCCACGAAAAATCAGAAAGGAAAACTGAATCAGGTCCGAAGAAGCGAGAGTAATCAGCGTTGGTCTCAGGAAAGCTCACCTCAATATCGCGATGAATTTTGTTTCTAAAATTCACGAATTCCGTGAAAAATGTCTCGTCCCAGACGTCTACTGATTGAATGTTCAAGTTCTTCTCCTGAAATTCATCAAAATATTATTGAGAGGTCGAAGGCTGATTCCCGCTTCGTTTCTCTGCTCTTTTTCGAAGTTCACCATGTCCCAATCAAAATGTTGGATCAAGGTGGCAAGAATGATTTTCGCCTCCATACCTGCAAAGTAAGCACCTATACAGGCACGAGGTCCAAGCCCATAGGGATAGAAAGCGCCTTGAACGATTTTCTTTTTCTCAGTCGGAAGAAAACGCTCGGGCCAGAACTCATTAGGTCTTTCCCAAAGATCTTTCGCTCGATGACTTAAGTATGGGGCAAGAACCACATTGGCCTTTGGAGGAATTTTTAAGGCCCCTATTTGGTCCGGCACTTCTGCTTGTCGCATGAAAACCCATACCGGAGGCCAGAGTCGCATCACTTCATCAATGACGGCTCCATGCCAAGGCATGGCATTGAGTTCTTCGAAGTTTTTATTTTTAAAAAAAGTATCAGCTTCAACTTTGAGTAGATCTTTGTATGAAGGATTTTTTGCAAGCTCCATCAAAGTCCAGGTCATCGAATTCGTAATCGTTTCATGACCGGCCATCATGAAAGTCATAATTTCATCCCTGATCTCAAGGTCAGTCATTTGAGCAGTGCCCTCTTCCTGGGCATCGATTAGGAGCTGCAATAGATCATGTTTCTTCTGACCTTCCCTGCGCTCTTTAATGATCCCATAAACATGATGATCAAATTTCTCAATGATCTTTTTCATTCGTTGATGGTTTTTAGTCGGGACCCAAAAAGGAACAGGAATTGATGAACGGGTCTTGCTCGTCACAATTTGCATAAGATCAAGAATATCTTCCAGCCAATCATCCATTTCTGTGGTGATTTCTTGAGAGAAGAGGGTCTTCAGAACGATACGCCAGGTAAGTCGGTTCATCTCTCGGAAAGCATTAACTTCCGTTTGCTTTTCAATCTCCGGAACAAACTCCATAGAGGTCGAGAGAATTCGCGGGGCCAGTTCATAAACACTTTTGATATTCATGATAGGACGAATGAGACGATGCTGCTTACGCCAGGAATCACCATCATTTGTAATCAGCCCACGTCCCAGAAATGATCGAAGGGCCTTTGTAGTGCGACCTTTAGTGTAACCATTGTTATTTGTTTTCAGAACATGCAGAACGTCCTGAGGATCACTGATAATGAAAACGTCTTTCCCAAAGAAGTTCAAGTGAATGCGATGTCCATGTTTCTCATGCATCTTAATCACAAACCCTAAAGGATCTCGACGATATTCTTTTAAAGTCGCATAGGATTCAAAGTAGCTCATAAGACCTCAATTGTTCCCTTGGTCGCATCAATTCTTAAACGATCACCCGTTTTGATTTTTTGGGTCGCGTGTTTTACACCCACAATGGTTGGAACATTCAGTTCCCTACCAATGATGGCCGTGTGACTAAGGAGTGATCCCTTTTCAGAGATCAGTCCCTTACTTCGAGACATGATATAGACCCACGCCGGGTCAGTGTTCTTGGTAACAAGAATAAACTCTTTTAAATTAGATTGAAGAGCATCGTTTGGATTTTCCAGCACCAAAGCTTCGGCCTCAGTGATCCCAGGGGAAACACCTTGACCATTTAACGCTCCCATCTCGGTATTAGCTGAGAGCTTTGGAAGCGCTTCTGTTTCTACCCACGGGATGATCTCTGGATAGTTCTGTTTCTTTGTCTGCCAGCTTTTACGTTTACTGATTAAGGTCTGGGCCTCTTCAGTACTCATCGCTCCTGAGGCATAAGATAACCATTCCGCAGAACTAAGTGAGAAAAAATCCAAGAGACCAAATAATTTCCAGGACTCATTTTCATTCATCAAATCTTGGCCAACTTTCAAAACGAGTTGACGATATAAATGGTAATAGCGTCCTCGCCACAATCGTGTCGCTTCCCTCATTGCAATCGCTTCTTGCGTAAAGGTGACCACTTTTCTCTCTATCCAGGAAAGCTCAATATCGTAAATTTTATGATGTGTCGGTTTAATAATCGAAGGATTCTTTTTGGCCCATTGGAGGAGTTGATTCACAAGAATAGGATTGTTCTTCATGGGAAGACTTTCGAGTTTCAATTCCTCGAAAGAGCGATCACCATATTTGGCTAAAAATTCTTCTAAGGCCTGAACCTCTTCCCCGAATCCTTTATTTTTTAAATGGCGAAAGACATTCTCATAAGGATGAAATCCAATCTGCAGATCAGATTTTGCAAGGGCCTCAAGAAACTTTTCACTTAACTTAGAAACCACCTGATTAAAATGTTCCAAAGGTTTAACTGAGTCCACACCTTCAGTGGTCTTTAGAAGATCGATGACTTGATCTTCCGGGAGTCCTTTCTTCTTCAATACTTTTGTTAGAATCCCAAGTCCCATCATGACGAAGATATCATTTACAATCGTTAGACCAAAGCCCAGCGGCCGATTCATGAGGCCAGTAATATACTCGATAGTTTCTTTTGAACTTTTCAACTTTTTGATGTCGGCCTCAATCGAGGCATGATTTTTTTCAAAGTCCATCAAGAGTGGACCAAAGATCTTCTTTCGATGAAGAATCAGTTTCAGCAAGGTCTTAATGGTCACAATGGTCTCAAATTTGGAAAGCTCAGTATCATGGTGAGGAATATCAACACCACTCACTTTGCCACCAATCATCTGGTGCCAATTATGAATGTTTTTTTCTCCCCCAGGAAGTGCTCTTAAAACGGCATAATAGTGTTCGAGGTTGTAGTAAAGATGGTCATCTACCACACTGATTAAATTTCTATAGTGACGATTGAGAATCTCCAATCGTTTTCCATGGGCCCCTAAAATGACCGCTGATTCACGGAACACATTTTCGTAGGCCTTTTTTACAAAGCTCGCCGAGAAAGGACTCACCGTCCCGGGATATGATTCAGATAAATTCGTATCGACGAAAACCTTCAGTGGCTCAAATGATCGAGTAATGGGACGAATCTGAAAAAGATAAAGTTTTCCATCTTTGAAGCCCCATTCGATATCACTCGGAAGATCAATCGCTTTTTCCATTTTGAGCGAAATGCCGATGAGTTCTTGGATTTCCGATTCAGTTAAAACGGCCCTATCATTTTGCGCCAGATGCGAGACCAATTCTAAATTACGTGTGTATTGATAGTGATCAACGATAGCGTGCCCAGAAACTACACCTTCTCCCATTCCAAAAGCAGCATCGATGGCAATTACTGAGGTTGGCTCAACTGGAGAACGAGTAAAGAGGACCCCACTCTTCTCTACTTGAATCTGTTCTTGGGCCACAACCGCCATGAGAAGATCGACTTTCAGATCTTTCTTTTGAATATACTCTTTTACTCTATCTGAATGAACAGAGGCATAAATTTTAAAAAGTGAATCTTTCCACGTTCTCTCAGTTACATCCAGAATGGTTTCAAACAATCCGGCAAAGCTTGAATCAGCGTTATCTTCTGAGATCATAGAACTTCTTAAAGCAATCGTAGGATGCGCTTTGAAAAATTCCTGAAACTTCGTCTCCACTTCAAAAGGAAGTTTCTGATGTTGAAGGAAGTATTTAAAACTCTCAGTAGTAAGTACAAAGAACGATGCGACCGGCGCTCCCCAATGGACGAGCTTTTGAAGGTGGGCACCTTTGCCACCAACCAGCTCTACCGATGCTAATTCTTTTTGAGAGCTTATATAATTCATAGAAGTGCTGCGACTAAAAGAAATGCTACTACAGTGAGGATCTGCCCTTCCGCATAAGGTTTAAGTGGTTTTGGTAATTTCAAATTTACGAGAAACGAAATGGAAGGCAGCATGAAACCAAACTGAATCAAAGAATAAGAACCGATTAGCCACAGCGGTGAATCAAGTCTGGTAAAGATCGTGAGAACAGTTGCATTAAAGATCAGCTGGAGAATCAGTGCAATCAAAACTGCCGGACGTGGCCCGAAAATTTTAGAATAAGTGGTATATCCAGTTTCCTGCTCAGGAGCGCGAATTTTTCGAACCACTTCCCAGTTTGTAAAAATGAGACAAAGAGGCAGAATATAAAATGCCTTATCCAGATTCACAGATGGGTTCATCTGCATGCAGGCAATCATGAGATAGATAAAATTAAACAATACAATCGGGTGATGACTGATGAAAGCAAGCGGAAGACTTTTTCTCATACGTTCTTCAATAAAAAACCACTTTAGCATGAGGAATGTAAATCCAAGGGTAATGAAGGCCCAAATTAAGAGCTTCATCGAGGACATGCTTAGAAATATCACGGCCATGACACAAAAAACGCCAAGGGAAACGAGGTCTTTTTTCTCTACTCTTCCCGAAGGCAGAGGGCGATTCGGAAAATTGGTTAAATCATCCTGATAATCTTTAAACTCATCCATGATACGAATTAAAAGCGAGATACAAGTCAGAACAATGCCAGGAACAATAAGAAAAAGAATCGAAGTAGGTCTTAATTCATATAAACGAAGATAAATTAATTGCACCGCCACCGCAGTGAAAATCGAACCAATGATGGCCGATAGCGGAAACATCTCATTCAGATAAATACCTATTCGTTTAATCATAACTTCCTAAAATGGATTCTTTCGAATGCCGGCTTTGTATAAAGATACATTGATCACTAAATGAATAACGGTTCCAAATACAATGGTAAGCACAATTGTGGTCCACGAAATCGGCAAAAGTATCCGGTACGCCAACATGCATCCGAAGGCAGAATCTGCCTGATCGAGAACAACAAAAAACCATTTGAAGCGATCAGAGGTCTGACCCTCTTTCACTCCGAGTCGACGCTTGATAAAAGAATTGGGAAGTTCGGCCAGACAATATCCCAGCCCTAAGAGAAGGCCCAAGAGCCAAGCTGGCTCTGTCGTAAGTAGTGGTGCATTTAAGTCGAATAAAGTTTCAAGTTTTTGAGCAAGTATCACTCCTGGCCAAGTGGCCAAGGGCATTATGAAAAATCCGCGCCATGTTTTGTTTAGGCCGAACCATCTTTGATGAATGGGCTTCTTCAAGTAAGATAAGATATCCGCTTTTACTGCAATCATGTGAAGGATTCCCCCTACGATAAGTGGAACCGACAGTAAAATTACACGAACAAATTCGTGAGAAGGTAAACTTGAACTCATATATAAGATTATATGCTGAACACTGAAAACCGCTACCTTTTCAAATTTGCCTGGAAGAGTATTCGCAGAAATGCGGGTCGAAGTTTTTTTATCGGCTTCTCAGTTTCACTGGCCGTTGTTATCGCTGTATGGGTCATCGCTTTCTTTGATGGGTTAAATTCACAAATTGAAAAAGCGGTTGTTAATACCAATACAGGTTTCTTCCAGGTACAAGATCCGGTCTATGCGGCCACGACAGACTCATCCTCTCCTCGAGAATTCACCCCGACCTTGGCACAAACTTTAAGTAAAGAACCGGTAAGTGCCGCATCTCCAGAACTCGTACTAGACGGAAATATTTCAACTCCTGAAGGAGCAACTGGTCTTTTAGTTATTGGGATCGATCCAGAAATTCATAAACAGCTCATGCCTATTTATGAAAAAATCACCTCAGGAACATTTCTTACTCAAGATGATGAGTACGGAGTCGTCATTGGACAAGAACTAGCGACTCTCTTCAAATTCAATGTTGGGGATCAGATGGTTCTTAACTACCAGGACAAGGTCGGAGAACTTCGCTCAGAGCTCATTACAATTCGAGGCATCTACCACTACAACAGTAAAGGTTTTGAAAAACGCTTTGTTTATATTAATCAAAAGACTTGGCAGAATCTTTTCCTGAACGAGTACACCGGAAAGACCCTCTTTAATCGAGTGACCATCCTGACTCCTGATCTAAAATACGAACCTATTGTGCATGATCGAATCCAGGGCACAGACTTAAAGTTAAAAAGTTGGAAACAACTGAATCCCGAAATGGCCGTGGTTTTAGAGTTCCACGATGGTATGATTAAATTCTTTTTCCTGATCATTGCATTGACCATTACGATGACAATTATGACTCCGGTCAGAATGCTCTGGCAGGAACGTTTTAAAGAATTGAAAATGATGAGTATCATCGGAGTATCTGCCAGTAAGTTCTGGAAGATCGGTATCTATGAAGTCATCCTGATGATTCTTTTATCCAGCGTCTTCTCCATCTTCATGCTGACTGCCATCATTGGAACCCAGACCCGAAACGGAGTAGACTTCCGCTATCTAAACGACGGGGTTGCCATAGAAAGGGCCGGGATTAAACTCCCAGGGATCATCTTCCCTAAACTCACACCTGAGCAGCTTCTCATTACTTTCTTATTCGTGATTTTTGTCCTGAGTATCAGCTATCTCTGGTCCATCTATCGCACACTCACAAAGCTTGAGGCAGAAATATGAGAGGAGTGGCCTTTCTAATTAAATTTGCTTACCGAAACCTATGGCGTGCTCCAAAGCGTACTGCCATTATGCTTTTGTCCCTCGCACTTGGTTCAGCCTTTATCATCTGGGACCTGAACTTCGCGAACTCTGGCTCAAAAGAAGTGATGAAAGAGTTTCTCGCCCAATATGCGGGCCAGTATCACATCACGAACACCGACTATTACGATAAAGAAAACAAAAAAGAGTTTGATAACTACAAGACCATGAGTGATGACCTAGTTCAGGACAAGTCCCTGTTTGAAAAGTCCACTCGCAGAGTCACTGCCCCTGTTTTTGTTTCTGGCGAAAAGAAGACCTTGGGTGTCTTACTTACCGGTCTTGAAGTAGAAAGAGAGAATAAACTCTCCACTATCTACCGAGCCGTCACAGTCGGAAAATTCCTGAATCCAACCGGTGAAAAAGAAATTATTTTAGGTAAAAAACTTGCTCAGAGAATCAACGTTAAAATCGGTGATGAAGTCGCCGTCATTGGACAAGGCCTTGATGGTTCGGTCGCAAATGATCTCATGATCGTTACCGGACTTCTGGATTTCGGTGGTGGTGATCTAGAAGAGTCTCTCGCCTTTACCCAGATCAAATCGGCCCAACAACTTCTTAGCATGGATCCCTCTCGCTATCATCAGCGCGTGAGCTTCGACATGGAGAATGATACCCTGCCGACGATTCCAGGACTCGCCGTCACAAATTGGGACGATATCCTGCCTGAAATCGGGGTCTCGGTTCGCTTCATCGATAACTTCACCTGGTTAGTTTCTTTCATCATCGTGATTGTGATTAGTCTTGGTCTCTCGAACACTTTGATGATTACTTTTTTTGAGCGTGAACAAGAATTCCAGAGTCTCAATATCATAGGCGCCAAAACCAGTTGGGTGACCATCGCTCTTATGATTGAAGTCTTTATGATGGCAACTGCCGCAGTTATTGTGGGCGCCATTCTGGGCCATATCGCCACCACTTACTGTTATTACAATCCAGTTAACATTCAGCTTTTCACGGGTGGTAAGCCCATCATTATGGGCGGCATGATTATTCAGCCTCTCGTACGTCTCTACCCTGTCTTTCAATATTATTGGCAAGTGCCACTGATGATTTATTTTTTCCTTAGCATGACCATGATCTATCCGCTTATTCGGGTGATCCGCAGGAGCAAAAATGCAATTTGAACTTATTAACGTCGAGAAGGTTTATCAGGCCTCTGAAGAAAATAAAGTCTACGGAGCGAGAAACGTCAATCTCAGCATTCCGGAAGGCGAATTCATGGCACTGGTTGGACCTTCGGGTTCAGGTAAAACCACCATTCTGAATTTGATTGCCGGTCTTATCCTTCCAACTGGTGGCGTGCTCAAGCATGGTGGTAATGACATTACTTCAATGTCTCTTGAAGAAAGAACTCAGCACCGTCTGGATTATATGGGATTCATTTTCCAGGACTACCAACTCCTCCCTATTCTGACTGCGGCGGAAAATATCGAGTTCCCTCTTCAGCTTAAGGGCTTCAGCAAAGCAGAGATTTCTGATCGCGTGAATTGGGCCCTAAAACAAGTGGGTCTTGAGAAAATGGGTAACCGCTTTCCAAAACAACTCTCTGGTGGTCAACAACAGCGTGTTTCGATTGCTCGCGCCATTGCCGGAAAACCACAATTGATTCTGGCAGATGAACCAACCGCGAACCTTGATTCAAAAACCGCCCAAGAGATCATTGATCTCTTTAAAAAATTGAATCAAGACTTCAAGCTGACTTTTGTTTTCTCAACTCACGATCAGCGCCTTATCGATCAAATTAGAACAGTTCAATATATTAAAGACGGTCAAATTACTGAGACAAGGAAGAACAATGTTTAAGCATTTATTTCGTAAAGATATCGTTCTATGTGTGGCCCTTGGAGCTAACGTCAACAACGCTGACGAATGGCTAAAATATGCAGATAAAGAAATGCGCGGCGATCGCTCTCATGCTGAAATGACCATGACCATTAAAACTCCGAACTGGACCAGAACTCTGGAAATCGAGTCTGACGTTGAAGGAAAGAAACAGGCCCTTTCAACCATTAAGTCACCGGCGAAAGAGAAAGGCATCAGAACTCTTCGTATTGAAAACAATATGTGGAACTACTTCCCAAAGCTCAAGCGTAAGGTGGCAGTTTCTTCATCAATGCTTCTAGCTAGCTGGATGGGTTCAGATTTCACGAACGATGATATTTTGAAGGCCTCTTCAATGTCCGAAGACTATAACCACAAGTTCATGACAGACAAAAAGATCAATGGCGAAGACCTTAAGGTGATTGAGAATACCGCCAAATCAAATTCAAAAGTCATGTGGCCAAAAATTCTGACCTACTCTTCAAAGAAAGATTGTCTTCCTCGCATTCAGGAATATTACGACAAAGAGAACAAACTTCGCCGAACACTTCTTTTGAGCAACCCTCAAACTTTCGATGGCCATAAAGTACTTACACACTGGGAAATGAGTCCCGAAGATGATAAGACTAAGCAAACCATTATTGATTATAAGAACTTAAAGTTTAATGTGACCTTTAAGCCGAATCACTTTTCTCAAAAGAACTTAACGGACAACTAATGCGCTTACTGACTCTCATTGCTCTTACTCTTTTTACTTCTGTGGCCTGGGCCCTTGAGGCCGATATTTCAGGTAACGTTGAAGGACAATGGAGACATACTAAGAACAATGAAGAAGCACAGGAAGATCTCTTTCAGGATTGGAACGAAGAAGACTTCTACCTTCTTTACGGCAACCTCAACGGTAAAGTGGAATTGAACAATTCACGCATTGAGGCCAACTGGTTTGTTCGTTATAGCCAATCGCAATTGTATGAACCTCAAAACAATCCAATTTGGGGAGATCGTCCATATCTCGCGACTCGTATTTTCACTTTCCCTAATAAGCTTGTGGCACGAGATATCTTCCAACTTCAATACAATAAACAAGAAGGGAATCACCAAACGGAATCGGTGCTGAACAAGTTCTATTATGAATGGGACTGGGACGGTAACCGCTTTATGGTGGGCCGCATGTATGTGAATTACGGGCTGGGTGAAATCTTTAACCCGCTTAACCCTTTTAACCAACCCACTGGCCTTACTTCGATTCAACAAGTGGCCCAGGGTAACGATGGTCTCTCTTTTACCTTTTATGTGAATGAGAACCACACTATTCAGTTTCTCCTCCTGGGAGATAAGAGCATTGAAGGTTACGACGGACAAATCGATCGTACTCTTTGGGCACATGGTGAAATCCAGGCAAGTGATAAACTTCAATTGGATTACGTTGTAGGTGAAGACCAAAACCGCCAAAAACTGGGTGGCCAGATAGCCTATCGCTTTGAAGAGGCCATGGTCTTTTCCCAGGTTCTCTATCAATCAGAAAACGTTAAAGGCAAACCATCGGACAACCTTTGGGACGTCCTGCTGGGGTATGACCAACAATTAACTGCAAAATGGCATTTACGTTTTGAGGGTGGTTATCAGAAGCGCGATCTTGAGCAAGAAGTGTCGGCCGATAATTTTGGCGACCGCTTCTTGCCAACTGAATACTTTGTGGCCTTCGCTAACGTCTTCGAAGTGCACCCACTGTTTAAAGTGAGTGCAACAATTGTGAATGATATTAAATCTGGATTTACGTACTTAATCGGTAAAGGCACGGTCGATCTTGGTCACAACATGGAAGCAGAACTTTTCGGTTATACTCCAGCTGCCAAAGGCGATTCTGCCGACAATCCGGCCCAAAAACTTGTGACAACAGATTTTGGTCTAGCTCTTCGCGCCTTTTTCTAAAACTTCTACAATTCCTGTTTTCCCATTTATTTTAATGAGGTCACCATCCTGAATAAGTTTGGTGGCATCAATTAAATTCAAAATCGCTGGAATTCCATACTCTCTTCCAATGACTGCCGCATGTGAAAGTAGTCCCCCTACTTCAGTTACTACACCACCCACTCGTGCCAACACTGGCGTCCATCCCGGATCGGTGAAAGCAGTGATGAGAATATCTTCTTTAGTAAGTTCATTGGTTTTATGAATGTCCATGATCACACGTGCGCGTCCTACGATCTCGCCCGGGCTACACCCCAGACCTTTTAATCCATTGGCCGAAGATTTCATCGCCTTAATTGAACCACCAAATTCATTCGGTGGCGTGAAGGCGCGGTAACCTTGATAGTAAAGTGTGCGAAGCCTGATATCCGGCGCGCCCGCCAGACCCAAAAGGAAGCGCTTCACTTCCACCAGGTCCCACATAAAAATATCGAATTCACTGACTCCATTTCGTTTGGCAAATTCCAGCAGTCCCTGACGAAGAAGATAATAGGCACGGGTCGAATACGAGCGCATCTCTTCTCTCACACGTAAGAACTCACGGGACCTTTCCGTCATTCCATAAAATTTACGACGTCGAATAAGATTCATTTGATCAGCGATGCGATCAAAGGTCGCTCTAAATTTACTCTCCCCATGAGTGGGAACAAAGACATAACTCTTTACCAGTTCATCCACCCACTCTTTGTTCTCACCCCAGCGAGGCACCATGAGATCCAATTCCGCAGGGCCATGGTGATAGTGATACTTCAAAAATTCCTGTCGGGCAGCATAATATGAGCGCGAATCATAACCATAAAAATCAGCGATCTTACTTAACTTCCCTAGGCCTCCCTGTACATCCAGGTGAGAGACCCCATGAAGTTCAGTCATAAGATCAATCTCATCTCCTTCCTGATACTCAGGAAGTTTTTTAAGGTAGCTTTTAAATTCCGTTTGAAAATTAGAATTATTGTAGATGGTACGGAAATAATTCTTTTCCGTTTCGTTCTGAAATAAAATGACATCCAGAAACCATTTATTAAAAACAGCGGTGTTCATTTTCTTAAGCTGGGGCAAATCGTGCTTAAGTTCTTCATCCTGAGTTTCAAAGCGCACCCGAAACTGTGCAATCATATTCTCACAGTCACGAAACTCGCGATTAAGACCAATCAAAACAGGAATGGCCGCCACGACTGACGCCACTGTGGTGGAGGTTTTATGAGGACCACTTTCCCCGTAATCTTTTTGAATTCCAAGATCACGATCAAAATCTTCTTCATTAAAATCCGGAAGCTTCTTAAGGCCTTCCTTGACCGCTTCTGCGTTCCAGTAGACTCGACCATAGTGATAATGAAGCCACTGAACTTTTTCATCGTTCGGAATAAGAGAGATGCGTTTAAAATAATCCCCCATCGAAATCTTCAGAGCTTCTCGATAAGCAGAAAACATTAGGGGCGAACAAACACGGGCCGAAATACCACCGTCTTTCAAATCAGCATTAGTGAGTTCCGGTTTATCTTCTCTTGGATTTAAAGTCGTTACGGGACGTGATTGCAGGATATAAACCTTATCGTCTTTCCCCACCGCCCACTCAATGTCCTGGGGCCTTCCATAAAAAGCTTGAATTCTTAAAGAAAGATCAATCAGTTCTTTTAGGTGTTTTTTATCAATAGTGGTCTTCTCATCATTGATCGCCACATTCAAAACTTCATCCGTTTGCCAGTTATAAGTCACACGTGATGGAGTTACGTGACCTGAAACTAATCGTTCACCAACTCCTTCACAAAACTCGAGATAAATTTCTTCTTCCCGACCATTGGTTGGATTAAGCGTGAACAGCACTCCCGCGATCTTGGCGTCCACCATCTTTTGAACCAGGACACTCATCGAGAGTGATTCCGGATTCCATTCAATTTTTTTTGTTTCGAGATAATCTTTCACGCGATGAGAGTGTCTTGAATCAAAACACTTCTTGATCGCATCTTTCAGTTCAATTGGATTTTGAATAAAGAGAAAAGTTTCATAAAGGCCCGCGAAGCTCGCGTTCGCCATATCTTCTAACGATCCACTCGATCTCACCGCCACCGGAAATCCGCCGATTTTTTGAATCGCCTCATCGAGCTCATTTGCTTCCTGGAATAATACAAAACCCGGCGGCACCGGAAACTGATGGGCCAAACGGGCCAGGCTTTGGGCCTTTCCACCCATTTTATGTAGGTCAGATTCCGATAAATTAGCGTCGCTCAGGTAGTTTATTTTCATGTGAATAGAATAACTTAAATCGAAATTTAGTGGTGGGAGGGTCATTTTCTGCCAGAACCTGAGCAGAATACTTGTCACGCCGCAAAACTCACTCTATTTTCCCTCGAAAACGGCCCGTCATTTCATTGACAAGAATACAATGTTTGCGTTAAATAAGGGGCTTATTAAATCTCACCTAGGGTCAAAAGCGGGACGCAGTCCTCCCCGGCAGGTGGTTTCCTTGAAGGAGTTCTCATGTATACGGTTGTGGAAATCAAAGGACACCAGTACAAGCTAGCAGCTGGTGATCTTATCGACGTTGAAAGAATTGAAGCTGAAGTTGGTGCTACAGTTACTTTCGACAAAGTTCTTCTTGTTGGTGGTTCAAAAACTATCGTTGGTGCTCCAGTTGTTGGCGGCGCTAAAGTAACAGCTACTGTTGTTAAACAAGGTCGTACTCGTAAAATTCTAGTTCTTAAGCGTAAGCCAGGCGGCCGTCGTGTTAAGAATGGTCACCGTCAGTGTTTCACTGGTCTTCGTATTACTGAGATCAATGATGGCCAAGGCGGAGTTGCTAAAGCTGAAGCTAAAGCAAAGAAGTAATTTTAATTAATTAAAAGTTTAGGAGAGCTAGAATATGGCACATAAGAAATCGGGTGGTAGTACAGCGAACGGCCGTGACTCTAACCCAAAAATGCGTGGTGTAAAAAAATTCGGTGGTGAGCTTGTTGATACAGGTATGATCATCGTTCGTCAGAAAGGAACTAAGTTCCACCCTGGTACAAACGTTAAGATGGGTCGTGACTTCACGATCTATGCTATGGTTCCAGGAAAAGTTAAGTTCGGTTACTACAATAAAACGACAAAAATCGTTTCTATTATCCCAGCTTAATTGATCTTTAGAGATTATTAGTGATAAAGAGGGAGCGTTAAAAACTCCCTCTTTTTTTTTATGGTTATTACGGCCGTGAGGGCTGGAAGGTTTTATGAAGTTTATTGATGAAGTTGATATCGAAGTAATTTCTGGCGAAGGCGGCAAAGGCTTCGTTGGATATCGCAGAGAAAAATATGTTCCTTTGGGCGGCCCAGATGGCGGTGACGGCGGAGACGGCGGCAACGTTTACTTTGAAGGCGACGAAGGACTGAATACACTCCTCCACTTCCGTGGTCTTAAAACATTCAAAGCACAACCAGGTGAAAATGGCGCCGGCTCTAACATGCAAGGAGCGACAGGCGAAGATATGATTCTTAAAGTTCCAGTGGGAACTCTTATTTATCATAAAGAAACTGGCGATCTTTTGTTTGATGTAACTGAACACGGACAACGTTATAAAGCGGCCGAAGGTGGTCGTGGTGGTAAAGGGAATGCTCACTTTAAGTCTTCCACAAACCAGACTCCACGTTTTGCTCAAAACGGTGAAGCAGGAACTGCAATTCCAGTTCATCTAGAACTAAAACTACTAGCTGATATCGCTCTTATTGGTCTTCCAAACGCTGGAAAATCTACTCTGATCAGTGCCATCAGTGCGGCACGACCTAAGATTGCAGACTACCCTTTCACAACTCTTGAGCCAAATCTTGGTGTGGTTGAGCTGGGTGAGAAAACTCTGGTTGTTACAGACATTCCAGGACTCATCGAAGGTGCAGCTGAAGGTAAAGGTCTGGGGATTAAATTCCTCAAGCACATCGAACGTACTTCAGCGCTTGTTCATTTGATTGATTGCTCAATGTTCTTGGAAGAATACGAGGCGATTGAGTCTTATATGATCGTTCGCGAAGAGCTGGAAAAATATAACCCAGAGCTATTAACGAAAAAAGAAATCGTCTGTCTGACTAAGATCGACGCGATGACCGAGGAAGAAATTGAGAAATTCCGGTCACATATGGAAGAACAATTGGACCGTAAAGTGCTCCCAATTTCAGGGGTTTCTGGACGTAACATTGAACTTTTGAAGCAACTCATGCTAAGAACCAAAGAAGTAATCGAAGAAGAGAAGAAAAAAGAGGCATCTCATGGCAATAAACGAATACGTCCAGAATGAAGTAAATAAAGTTATCACAAACGCTGAATACGCGTTTCCGCTTAACCACGCTATGGCGTCGGCCTGGATTCTTGCGAACTTCAAAGGTGATAATCTTAAAATTTTCGATATGAGAAAAACGTCTGCACTTTGCGACTACTCGATCATGGCAACTGCTCAGAACGCGACTCAAGCTCGTGCAATGCTGGATGAAGTATCTGCAAACCTTAAAGCACAAGGTGCTCATATCGTTTCTTACGAAGGTTATGAAGGCGCTGATTGGATCCTTCTTGATACAGGTGACATCATGGTTCACGTGTTCAATGGCCCAGCTCGTGACGTTTACGATCTAGATATGGTTTATGCAAAAAACCCTCAGGTAAAAATCCCTGAAGAATTCTACTTCGGTAAACCGACAAGCGTTTCTTCTGAGAAACCAGATCTTAAAGGTTACTTCTAGTTTTATGGCCCGCCAGATTCACCTAATCGTGGTGGGCAAACTTAAAGACCCACATCTTGAGGCCGTAGAAAACGATTACCTCAAGCGCATCAACAATCCCGAATTAGTCATTCATGAAGTTAAAGCTTCGGCCGAAAATAAAGAGGCCGAAGCGGAAGCTATTTTGAAGAAGGTCAGAGACCTTTCTCAAGGTGGTGGGACCCATATGATAGCTATGACTGAATGGGGTAAACGCAGCACATCAGTTAACTTTGCAGAGTGGACTCGCCAATTGATTGAGCGCCCTGCAAAAATTTTCTTCATCATTGCTGGAGCAGAAGGATTCTCGGAAGAGATTTTAAAGAATTGCCAAGAGCGCATCTCCCTTTCAGAGCTGACATTTCCTCATAAGTTGGCGAGAATTCTATTGGTAGAACAACTCTACCGTGCCCAGACCATCAGATCGGGACACCCTTACCACAACTAGGGGCATTTCAATGCAAACCATTCAGAACCTCAGCCCACGAGTCCTCCTTGTAGTCATGGACGGATACGGGATGAGTCCTAACGAACACATGAACGCTATTAAAGCGGCAAAAAAACCAAACTTAGATGAAATCTTCGCTCACTACCCGCTCACAACCATTCAACCTGGTGGTGAAGCTGTTGGACTTCCAAAAGGTGTAGCAGGTAACTCTGAAGTGGGTCACTTAAATCTGGGAGCTGGCAGACCAGTTCGTCAGGATCTAGTGCGAATCAATGAAGCGATTCAGAACAACACTCTTCGAGATATGCCGAAGATGAAAGAGTTAATCGAGAAAGCAAAAGCGGGAACAAAACGCATTCACTTGATGGGTCTTCTTTCAGATGGTGGAGTTCACGCTCACATCAATCACTTAAAAGAAATCATTAAAATTCTAAGAGAACATCCAGAACTTCGCATCTATCTTCACGCTTTCATGGATGGCCGTGACACCGCCAAAGATAAAGGTGTTCAATATGTGAAAGAAATTTTGGAATGCCCAGGATTTGTTTTTGCCTCAATGGGTGGCCGTTCAATTGGAATGGATCGCGATCGTCGTTGGAACAAAATTGAACACGCTTACAAAGTCATGATCGGCCAGGGTGATAAAACTACACTTAAGCCTCAGGACTATATTCTGGAAGAATACAAGAAAGGCATTTTTGATGAGTTCATCACACCAGTGCTTTTCACTGAAGATGGTGCCATGAAAAATGGTGATGCTGTTTTCTTCTATAACTATCGTCCGGATCGCGCTCGTCAGATCACGCTTGCGATGAATGATCCGAAGTTTACTGAGTTCCCGGTTCCAGTGAAGCCAGGTTACTTCCTGTGTATGTCACCATATGTGCCGGATGAGCTTCCCAATCTTCCGATTCTGTTTGATAAAGAAAAAATCAAAGGATCACTTGCTGAATACCTCGCCTCGATTGGGAAACATCAATTCAAAATCGCTGAAACAGAGAAGTACGCTCACGTAACTTACTTCTTTAACGGTGGTGAAGAAAAGCCATTTGAAGGCGAAGAGCGCTGTCTGGTGCAATCTCCAAGAGATGTGGCGACTTATGATCAAAAACCAGAAATGAGTGCGGCCGAAGTAACAGACAAACTTATCGCAGCTTTGGATCGTAAGGAATTTTCTTTTTATCTTGTGAACTTTGCTAACGCCGATATGGTGGGACACACTGGTAACTTCGAAGCGGCAGTGAAGGCGATCGAAGCTCTGGATACTTGTATTGGTCGCTTGTATAAAAAGTGTGCTGAACAAAACATCACGATGCTTCTGACTGCAGACCACGGAAACGCGGACCAGATGGTTTACGAAGAAGGCGGTCAGCATACGTCTCACTCTGATTCAGATGTTCCATTCTGCGTGGTTCATCCGAAACTCCGCGATCAAAACATTATGGTGAACTCTGAGAGCAAGGTTCTTGCCCTTAAAGACGTGGCCCCTACAGTTTTAAAAGTTTTAAATATTCCTAAGCCCAAGGATTTTACGGGCAACTCGATTTTCGTCTAAAGGACAAGACATGACGGTTAAGAACATTGGTATACTCTGCTCTGGTGGCGACTCTCCCGGCATGAACTGCGCGATTCGTGCCGTGGTAAGAACGGCGATCTCTCGTGGCATTCAAGTGACAGGGATCAAACGCGGGTACGCGGGACTTCTGCGTGGTGAGTTCATGCAAATGAATCTCTCGAGCGTGGGTAACATCATTCAACGTGGTGGTACGATTCTTCAAACTTCTCGCTCTCCAGAGTTTCAAAAAGTAGAATTCAGAAAAAAGGCCGTGGACATTCTGCGCGCTCAACACATTGATGGCCTGATCATCATCGGTGGAGATGGATCATTCAACGGTGCCATGGCGCTTTGGAAGGAACATCAGTTCCCAGTAGTAGGAATCCCGGGAACAATTGATAACGATATCTCAAATACTGAGTACACCATTGGTTTTAATACTGCAGTTCAAACTGCGATCGAAGCAGTGGATAGAATCCGTGATACTGCTCACTCACACGCTCGTACTTTCCTGGTTGAAGTGATGGGAAGAAACTCTTCCGCCATCGCACTTAAAGTGGGGGTTTGTACGGGTGCGGAAAACATTCTTCTTCCTCACGATAAAGTGAATCATCAGAAACTGGTGGATGATATTAACCGCGGTATTGCTCGTGGTAAGGAATCATCAATTATCATCGTGGCCGAAGGTCCAGTGGCCGGAAGAAGCTATGACATTCAACACGTTCTAAAAGACATGTATCACCTGGACGCTCACGTGGCGATCCTGGGCCACATTCAGCGTGGTGGTTCTCCAGTGGCAGACGACCGCTTCATTGCCTCTCAAATGGGCAATATGGCGGTGGAAGCGCTTCTCGGTGGCAACGTTCCATCAGTGACAGTGGTTCAGAAAGGCAAGGTCCTGATGACGGATCTAGCGAACTGTACAACAAAAGCTGATCACAACTACATCGAGTACTCTGGTCTCGCCGAAACTCTTTCTATCTAACTCCCAAGGCGATTTTTATCGCCTTGATATCACTCTCATTTACTTCTTTTAAGACCGCTGCTCGCAGATACTTGTTGAGCAGCGTTTGATATTTTTGTCCGGTTCGATCGGCCTCGTCGTGAAGAGCATCATAGATGTCAGCATCGATAAAAGTATTTACTCTAATCTTAACCCTATTATCTGGAGCATTTAAGGCCCGTTCAGCATCTTCGATAAATCTTCGATCGAATTCATCATCCGAAATAGGCGATCCATGCTTTTTTGAGTCTTTTTTCATTCTTCCTCGCAATGGCTTGTAGGTAATTTAGTTGAAAATTTTTAAAACCGTAATTTTCGGCAATTTCAAAAGTATCCAGCCAAATCTTTGCGACTTTTCCTTGATACTCAACATGGATGTGCATTCTCTCTTCTTCCCGGGAATAAAAGAAAAAACGAAACCCATCCACTAATAAGATAGTCGGCACGACTGCCTCCTGATTATACACACAATATACACACAAATCAATTTGGACACCTAAGTCCCTTAAATTCCAAGTGCGTAATGGAGCCAAAGAGGTCCTTTCCATCAATCACTCCCCTTGGCCCTTCCACCGCTGACGAGGCAATCAAGTGCAGTTCATGTTCATCACATAAACTCACCACTGAAGAACTCAAAGGTTCTTCAATCAAACCACTAGGAGTCAAAGATCCCACTGCGAGACAATTATCCAATTTGGAAATAGGAAGTAATCCGGCCAAAAACCAGTAATGAAGAAGAAGTGGATATTCTAACCATTTAACTGAGGATGTTTCTAAATCCCCCATCTCATCAGTGATTTCTACATTTAAAACAAACCGCTTAAGAGGAATTTGTAGCGAACGCGTACGTGTGACAAAGACAATTTTCTCTTTGATGGATTTGCCGTATTTCCCCAGGCCATTAATTTCAAGACCTGGGACACTTTTAGTAGCGTAGCCAAAAAGTGTGACGAGTGAGGGGCCTTTCTTAGTGAAGTAACAAGACTGCAGTTGAGTTTCCATTTCTACCTCCGAACTTTCGAAGGTAGAGCGAAAATCTTGCCAACTTTTTAATTATTAAGGCCCCGAATTTAAAGGTTCATGGCCAGACTCAGAAAATTATTTACCGCATCCTTGGCCAGGTTTAGACCAAAAACCATTCACGCCATTAACAAATGTCTTTTTTGGACAGCAGATCTGAGTCGTTAATTCATTTTCTTGCATACAAAATTTCGTATTTGAATCATTAGTAGCGCCAACATCAGTGTCAGCAAAAAAACATTTTCCTTTTGGTTTCGAGCAGGCGCCAAATGAAGTTTCCACATGCCCATTCTTTGCCTTCACTGTCATCTTTGATGACATCGACAGGGTTTCTTTTGGTCTAATGATGAGGGGGACGTAAAAAACGGCACCCAAATTCTGATTACCCGATAAATCAAAATAAATTTGAGGAAAAAGTTTTGAAAGTCTTTTTGCACTATTTTGGACTTTTTCGACATTATTAAAAATCAAACAAGTCGAGCCATCAAAAGAAACTTCTTTTGGATCATAATTCTCGATCAGATCCTGTATTAGAAAAAAAGTATGATAATAAGTTCGAGAAAGCCCATGGTAAGCAGCAAAGACCTTCATTGATTCACATCGAACATTTTCATCCAAGGAATAAGCGTATGACATGTAATGCGGAAGTTGCTTCTGATAGCTGCATTCTTTTCTGTTTTCTTTTAACCATCGGGCACATTCTTTACTGGTCGAGATGTCAGATAAATCGGCAGCACAGAGGCAACAACTATCTTCATTCTGGGCGAAGGCAAGCGCACTAAAGAGAAGCATAAATAGGATGAGAAGCGTTTTCATGGGCCCAGTATACTAAGCAAGGAGTTTATAACTACCCTGAACGAAACATTTTCAATTGGAACTGTCTAAACTTTAGACGGCCAATCTTTTTACACCCTTGTAAAGAATGAAGGGTCACCTGTCTTAAAATTCTTTCATCCTTTAAAATGGCCTAACTAACATAAAGGAACGCCTCATGAAACATCTGTTACTAGCTACGGTTCTAGCATTTAACTCTCTTGTAGCTTTTGCTCAGAACAGCAGACTAGATCCTTATCCGATGGGAAGTCTTGATCTTCTATCAGAAAGACTCGGCTTTGATGTAAATGTTTATGAGGCCCAACAAGCTGAACCTAAAATTCAATTTGGTCCTACTCCTTACCAACATCCAAATTCACGCTCACTATTTGTTCCCTTTCAAATGAAAGGCTCGGATCTGGCCAAAATTGCTGCCGCCTCAACTGTGGCAGTTGTGTTCTTTGCTAATGATGAAGAAGTCATGAATTTTCAACAAGAGCATAAGAACTCGCTTACCGAAAAACTAGCAATCGTTGGTGAGGCCTTTGGCAGTGAATGGGGTGCCGGTGCCGCCGCAGCTGGCTTGATTGTCGGTGTGGTATTACAGAACCAAGAAATCAAATCAGTATCATTAATGGCGGCCAAGGCAATGTTGGTTTCGGGTCTAGCGACTCGTGCTCTTAAAACTTCTGTAACTCGTACTCGTCCCAACGATACAAAGGATCCATATGAGTTTGATGGTGGTGATGATAACCACTCATTCCCTTCTGGTCACACAACTCAAGCTTTCGCTCTTGCCACAGTTATTGCTGAAGCAGGAAAAGAACATAGCAAATTTATTCCAATTCTTGCTTATGGTATGGCGGCCCTTGCTGGTTGGTCTCGTGTTCACGATCAGGCCCACTGGGCATCTGACGTAATCGTCGGTGGTCTAATTGGTCACTTCATTGCCAAAAGTATGATGAATGCTGAACTTTCGAAAAAAGGTCTCATGATTATTCCTCACGTAGGTCTTGATGGTAGCTTCGCCGTTAACCTAACTTATACTGGTCGTGCTCCTGAGCTTAAATGTGGTGATGGTATGGAAGGTGTAGATGCTTTCCGTGACTGTATGGATAAAGCGTTTGTAAGAAGCAAGCCAATCGAACTTTTCTAATTCAAAAATTTCATAAAACTTCAGCGCCTCAAGAATTTGAGGCGCTTTTTATTTTTTCTCGTGAAGAGGAATCGATTCAAAGAAACAATTTAGCTGCTTGATGCCTTTATCGTTTTGAGTAAACGAACTGTGGACCATATCTAAGCGCTTGGCGAGTTTATTCTGAATAAAAACACAGGCCGATTTAGCATTAGCATCGCAAAGTTTCTTATCGCTCAGTTTTACGCATTGGTATTTAAAGAGCACTTTTTTTCCGGATACACACACGACCTCTTTTTTATCTTTGTTCACAAAGCCACGAAGATAATAAGGATCGGCCGCCAGTTCCTTTTCACAAAACTCTCCCACCTGAACTTTCTTACCCATGCAATCGAGCTCAGTACCAGAAGCGACTTCGATCAATGGTGATTCATGAGTCACCATTTTGTTACAAACGGTTCTGAAACTAAAATTTGCCCGTTCAGTGGTGGCCACCTCATCCTGGATGACGTGAGCGTTAACAATTAAAGGAAGAAGTAAAAGTAGAATGACCATGCTCTTATTGTAAGAAGAGCATGGTCTGGATGCTAGATAATTTTAAAGACTGCAGGAAATCTCGCTATCATCAACTCTGGCGACCATTTTAGTCGTCCCATTCCCCACGAGAAAGAAAGCTCCGTATTCATTTTCTCCCGGGAAGTAATGAACCAAAGCGAGTTTTTGACCTTTAACCTGATAATAAACGATCTCACCAGGGTTTGGTCCGCGGTAGCCGTCAAAAAGATCACCAAAGGCCCGTAACGACTCATCCATGCGGATTCCTCTCTGCCACGGTTGAAGTTTCAGAGCTTGGTGAATCATTCTTTTCTCTAAATCAGAGAAGTTCTTAGAAACTGTTCTGATAGTAGGAAGTCGTTCAAACTGAACCACTTGATCGAACTCATAGGTATCACGAAGCTGGCAGAGATCCAGAGCAAAGACCTGTGAACTAACGAACCAAGAAACCAGTAAGAGAAACTTCATACCAACTCCTTATTTTTTACAAGAAATGAAACTGTCATCAATTGTGGCGATCAGAAAATATTGGCCATTCACGTGTTTAAAAACAGCGCCGTACTCATTGTCGCCCGGCCAGTAGTGAACGACCGCAAGCTTTTGCCCTTTGATATTGAAGTACTGAATCTCACCTTTATTCTCACCCTGTCTTCCACCTTCAAAGTAATCACCGAAGGTCTCGAGAGCTTCCTTCATCGTTGATTTTGAAAGCCATCCTTGTTGGATAACAGCAGTGTAAATTAATTGCTTCTCAACATTGGTGAATGCTTTATGGTTAGCAGAAACTTTAAGAGGCTTGATTCCCTGAGCTTCAAGGGCCTCATCAAATTGCCATGTCTCTTCGAAAGAGCAAAGATCGATTGCGAAAACGTTTGTTGTAACAAGTAGTGCTAGCGTTAATAGAAATTTCATAGTGTCTCCCCGTGTTTAAAGTGACGACAATCTATGAAATTTGGAACTATCCAGGAAATATAAAATAAAAAGGCCCTCTATCCAAAAATTAGATAGAGGGCCTTGCAGTTTGAACGGTTTGTTATGGCCGTATTAACCTGGCCACATTCCACGAAGTCTCATTGCACCTTCAAGACGCTGTAGAGACGTGATGAAAGCCGCTTGCTTCATGTTTACTTTGTAAACGTCAGCGTTCTTCCATACTTTATCGAAAGCAAGCTTCATGATGTCGTGAAGCTTCTTGTTAACTGTTTCTAGATCCCAGAAGAACATCTGTAGACCTTGTACCCACTCGAAGTACGAAACGATAACACCACCAGCATTACAAAGAATGTCTGGGATGATTAGCCCGCCCTTCTCAGTGATGATATCAACAGCTTCGTGAGTAAGAGGACCGTTAGCACCTTCAGCGATAAGACGAGCTTTCACGCGAGGAGCGTTGTCTTTAGTCACAACACCATCGATAGCAGCAGGGATAAGGATATCAACGTCAAGCTCTAGAAGCTCTTCGTTAGAGATGTGCTCAGCACCTGGCATATCACGTAGGAATTTTCTGTTTTTCACCCAGTCGATACACTGAGGAATGTTCAGACCGTTTTTGTTGTAGATCGCGCCTGACACGTCAGAGATAGCAACGATTTTTGCACCTTGAGCGTGAAGGTCGTGAGCAGCTGGCATACCCACTTTACCGAAACCGTGGATAGCAACAGTTGTATTAGAACCAACAGTCTTATTAAGTTTTTCGTAAGCGAAGTTAATACAGAACACAACACCTTTACCTGTTGATTCTGCACGACCAAGTGAACCACCGATGGCGATTGGCTTACCAGTAACAACACCTGGAATCGCGTAACCGTTAAGTTGAGAATAAGTATCCATCAACCATGCCATAGTCTGGCCATCAGTACCGATATCCGGAGCTGGAATATCTTTATCTGGACCGATGATCATTGAGATCTCAGTCGTATAACGACGAGTTAGAGCTTGAAGTTCAGCACGAGAAAGATCGTTAGGATCTACTTTGATACCACCCTTAGCACCGCCAAGAGGAAGACCAACTAGAGCACATTTAAACGTCATTAGCATCGCAAGGGCAGCAGTCTCAGAAAGAGATACGTGCGGGTGATAACGGATACCACCTTTACCTGGACCAAGAGTCATATTGTGTTGAACGCGGTAGCCTTCAAACACTTTTACAGTACCGTCATCGAGACGAACTGGAACAGAAACCTGAAGTGCGCGCTTAGGATACTTCAAACGCTCAAGAACGTTTGGATCCATTTTCATTGTGTTACCGGCGGATTCTAATTGCGAATACGCATCCTGAAAAAACGGAGACTCGAAGAGACTCATGCCAACTCCAATTATGAGGTGAAATTAAGTGGCCATAGTCTACTCTCGGCGTGATTTCTCGGCTAGAAAAAAGGCGGATTAGAACTGCTTTGCGTATAGCAGCATAATGGTGTTATCTTGTCTAATCTGGTCCTTAGATGTGTCAGCATCTGGATTTTTTTGACTCGTGACGCGGGCGTAGAGATTATCCATTAAACGTTGGTCGGCAGAAGTAAAGTATTTACCTGAGTGAGCATAGTAGTTGAACATCATACGAAAGCCGATTGAATCAACTGATTTTTGAACGTTAATTTCGGCCTCACCGTTAGCACCAACCCAAGCACGCGTATAAGCGATCGGGCTTTTGAAACCTACGATCACAAGACCTTGATCAAGACGAGGTTGGAAAATGAACTTCGTTTGCTTCCAAACACTCACTTCTTTTTCCTGAAAAGCTTCTGGAAGATCTTTACCAGTATGAGATTTTTTAGTGGTCGATTTGAAACGAGCTTCCATTTCATCGATGGTATCAACTTCGTTTGAAGCACGGTAAGAGTTATACCAGTTCTTCGGTGTATCTTTTAGCGGTTGCTCACCTTTACGACGAAGGTAACGCATGTACTTATCTTTGAAGTATTCATATTTTTCGTCTGGAGTCGGCACGAAAAACGTTGAACCAGCAAGTGTTGAGTCAAGGCCGTATTGATCCGCGAAGGCCTGGTTGTCGTTCCAAACTTTAAGTTGGTTGCGCGACTTGGCCACGTCTTCACTCTTATCCGAAGCAACATACTGCTGGTAAAATGACAGTTCGTTATCAACTGGTGCAACAATCACATCATCATCCGGGACATAGCTGGCCGGCATTCTGTTTTGGAGAGAGGCAGTTTGCCCCTTGGCGAAGCCTGCACATAGAAGCATCGAGCAGACAGTTAACTGTCTAAAACCTAGATACTTTTCTGTGAGTGACCAAAACTTATACATGCTTACTACCCCTCGGAACCGCTAACCTCTCAAAATTCAATCCATTTTCGATTAGCTGCGGACTCTGTGTAGATTAATAGAGCAAGGGTTATGCCAATCACTGTATAAAAAGTTCATGGCTCTCTCCCTGATTTCAACGAGTTGTGTTAGAAGGCGAACGGGCTCCAACCACCCTCAGTAGGAGATTCAACAATGAACAAAATGATCCTGGCCGCCATTCTCTGCTTTGCAGGTAATGCACTCGCGCAAGAAAGCTGTATGGTCGAAATGCGTGATAACTACAATCGTTTGATCGCGAAGTTTCCT
The DNA here is from genome assembly GCF_034259205.1 of Peredibacter starrii. Taxonomy (GTDB): domain Bacteria; phylum Bdellovibrionota; class Bacteriovoracia; order Bacteriovoracales; family Bacteriovoracaceae; genus Peredibacter; species Peredibacter starrii. The sequence continues at coordinate 4,030,063 of NZ_CP139487.1, forward strand.
GCGGTTGATTATAACGATGGTTGCAGAGAAGGAATGAAGAGATGTCGTACGGAGATTCAACGTCGCCGTCTTGATGGACAGGCCGATTGTATCCGTATCGGTTCAACTCGTCCGACTCCAATTCCGCCAACTCCGATTCCTCCTACTCGTCCAGTGCCTCCGACTAGACCATATCCGCCGACACCGGTTCCACCAACGAACCCGTATCCGCCAACTAATCCATATCCTCCAACGAACCCATACCCACCTACATATGATGATGTAGTGGTTGTTGGTCTGCTTGAGGACACTCTGTTTGAACTACGTGGTCGTGATGCTGCTGATTTATACGTGGGCTGCTTAACTGATATCAGACGAATCCGTACATCGAACGCTGATGATCTTTTCATCTCTGTAAACGGCGACCGCTTTAAGTCTTTCTACACAAGTGGTTGGTACTCAGATACTGACGTTTGTTCGATTGTAGAACAAGAGGCCCGTCGTGCTTATAGTCAGGTGACGATTTACTCTGCTCGCGTAGTAGGTAGCCTTGAGCAAGTTCCTTTCCGCTTCGATGCTTACGACCGTGGTGGTCTACTCAGAAGTTGTATCGATTCAATTGGCTCCCTTCGCATGAGTCAGTCAGATGATATGCAGTACTCGTTGAATGGTTCGACTTTCCAGCGACTCACAACTTCTGGATGGTGGAAATCGCCGGCACAAGTTTGTAAGGCGATGATCATCGATATGGATCCAAGACTTTAATTCAATCCGAAAAGCGAAGGCCCCGAAAGGGGCCTTTTTTTACATCCATCTTTCAATTGGAAGAGCGGCAATGATTGTGAAAATAATAAAAATGATCCCGTAGGCATAAGGGACTTTTCGATAAAGCCCATGAGAAGGATTTCTAAACTGAAGTGAAACAAAGACCACCTCTAAGAGAGCGGCCAGCAAGAAAAACAACCAATAAAATTTCATTAAAAAAATTTGAAAGACACTCATCGCAGAAAAATAAAGTCCTGTTCTAAACTTGATTATCACTAGTATGACAAAGCAGCTCACTATCAAGAACAGTAAATCGATGATCAGGTTTTTAATTTTCCAATGTTCTTTTTTCAAACCATTCCCCAGAAATAAAAAAGGCCCCGTTAGGGGCCTTTGGATTAACTCATTAGTTCTTCCATCATCAATTTGGCCTTCGCCTGCATGCTTGGATCTTTCATCTGAGATTTGAGGACCTTCATCAGCTTCTCAACAGAATCGTCTTTCTTCTTTCTAGGCTTCTCAATCTGGAATTGAGCGATAATGCGCTTAAGTTGAAGACGCTTCGTGATCTCACCAGAAAGGATGCGCTCTTTGATTTCAGTCTTAAATTCGTTCTTTGGAAGCTCGTCCCACTCAAGAAGAACATACTTCTCAATGTTATGAGCTTTCGCTGCTTCTTTGATGTCTTTAGGAAGTTTCGCGATCATAAGACAACGGTGAACTTCTGACTTAGAGATACCAAGAGCTGCAGTGATTTTTCTCTCTGAAGTACCAGTTAGTTTCTGGTAACCATAGATTGAATCAGCTTGATCGATGTAGTGAAGATCTTCACGGGCCTGGTTCTCAGAGAACTGGATCGCCATGAGCTCTTCTTTCGTCTTGTTCTCAAGAATGAAACAAGGAGCTTCTTTCATATCAATTAGAGTCATCGCGCGGAAACGACGCTCACCACAGATAAGAACAAACTTGTTCACTTCACGGTGAATAACAAGCGGTTGAATCAATCCATTGACCTTGATGTTTTCACCAAGCTCACGAAGAGACTCGTCATTAAATTTTGTACGAACTTGCTCACGAACTACGATTTGATTAAGAGCAATCGTAGAAAGCTGAGCTCCACGAAGAAGTTTTTGATCATTTGCGCGAAGAATTTTTTCATCAATTCCTGCTGTGATGTCTGTAACCTTACGTTCACGTTTCGATACACGTGCGGAAAATTCCTTGGCCATGGCCTCTCCTTAAACGTCTATATATAAAAGTCAGTTAATTAGTTTAAACCTAGTGAGTCCCAAAGGGCCTTGTAGTCCTGCTTACCTTTTGAATTATTGGTAAACATGAATACTGGCTTCTTCAGAGCAACTGATTCCTGCATGTCCACAAGGTTACGAATGGTCGGAGTCACGTTGAATGACTGGCCAAGTTCCTCAAGACGAATTCTTTCAATTTTTCTTCTTGGGTTAACCATTGAAGGAATGATTGAGAACTCTAGAGCTGGGTTTTCAGTTTCTTTGATGATTTCAAACGTATCCATCAGCTCTTCTAGTCCGTCGATAGAATAGTCTTGAGCTTGAGTTGGAATAAGAATGAGATTTGAAGCAACTAGCGACATGATCAACTCATCACCAAGCATTGGAGGAGTGTCGATTACAACGTAATCAAACATGTCTTCCACTTCTTTAAGACGAAGTTTCATCAAACGCTCTTTGCGGCCGGCGTTCTTACGAACTTCAGATTCAGAAAGAATCAAAAGCTTTGCAAGATTTGCCATGTGACGAGAGCTAGCGATCAACTTGATATTCTTATAGAAATCATAATCGCCTTGAGCATCAGAAAGAATTTCGTCAACTTTCACGTCTCCAATCAACCACTCTGGAATAAGAGTACGTTGAATGTTCACTCCGAGTGTTGAACTTAGATTCGCTTGAGAATCAAGATCGATTGCTAGAACGCGGTGTCCTTGGTTCGCTAAATGACAAACGAGCTGAAAACACTGCATCGTTTTGCCTACGCCACCTTTGTTATTACCAATGGTGATAATTTTCATAACCTTATCTCCTTTAAGAGAGTCCGTGGTCAGTGGTCCTTTAAATGGTCCTATTAATAAAAGTCTAGGAAAGCAGTCACACTTCGTCAAAGGGCCAAGTGAATAAAATTAAATAGTTTTGTGCTGCGCGGCCAAATAAAGTATAATTGGCCCGACGCACAACAGCTAAGCTTGCCCCTTTTTGCTCAAAGGAGTATGTTGGGGAAAAAAATTTGAGGCCTTTTATGCTCGATATCTATGACGATTTAAAAACCAAAGATCACCTGCCGGAAATCCCTGAATCTGAACTTTCTGATGAGAAGGTTTTAGTGGAACTGGCGGCGATCAAAAAACGCCTGGGCGACCGTGTGGTGGTGCTGGGTCACCATTACCAACAAGATGATGTTATCGCCTTCGCCGATATTACCGGCGACTCGCTGGAACTTGCCCGTAAAGCAGCAGAAATCAAAAATGCTGAGTACGTGATGTTCTGTGGAGTTCACTTCATGGCCGAAACTGCGGACATGCTGACGGGCCCTGAACAAAAAGTGATTCTTCCGGATCTACGTGCCGGATGTTCAATGGCCGATATGGCAAATCGTCGAGAGATCGATGTTGCCTGGGAGTACATGAAAAAATGTACGTCTGAGAAGATCGTTCCGATTACCTACATCAACTGTTCAGCAGCTTTGAAGAGTTTTGTGGGTGAGAATGATGGTTCAATTTGTACTTCTTCTAACGCCGAAAAAATTATCACTTGGGGTCTTAACCAAGGTGAGAAACTTTTATTCTTCCCGGATCAACACTTAGGACGAAACACTTGTCACAAGCTTGGTATCAAACTGGAAGACATGGTGGTGTATGATCCACGCCAACGTTTCGGCGGATTAACTCCTGAACAAATTCAAAAAGCAAAAGTGATTCTTTGGTACGGTTTCTGTTCGGTTCACCAAGGTTTCAATAAAGAACACATCGCTATGTGGAGACAGAAAGATCCGGAGCGTATCCTGATCGTTCACCCAGAGTGTAGCTTTGATGTGGTTCAGGGAGCTGACCTTGCTGGTTCAACTTCTTACATCATTAATCAAATTAAGGCCGCGAAACCGGGAACTAAGTTTGCTGTTGGGACTGAGATCAATCTCGTGAACCGTCTGGCCCAAGCTTATCCTCATCTTGATATTACTTCACTTTCACCATACCAGTGTCTCTGTACAACGATGTATCGTGTGCGTCCTCGTTGGTTACTTGAAAGTTTCCGCGCCATTGAACGTAATCAACCAATCAACGTAATTAAAGTTGATGACGTGACAAAGAAGTACGCGCTGAAAGCTCTCGATCAAATGCTTGCTATCTCTTAAGGAAAATATGATTTACGCTGACTATAATGGCTCTTCTCCCCTGCTAACTCCAGTTCGTGAATACTTAAAGAAACGACTGAATACTGATCTTTACGCCAATCCAAATGCGATTCATTCGATTAGCCAGAAGCTATCGAGAGGAATTGAGAAGTGTCGTGAAGTTATTGCAGAAGCAGTTGGCTGTTACCCTGATCAGATTTTCTTCAACTCTGGTTCGTCAGAAGGTATCTCGCATATTTTCCATTCAATTCTTGATCAAGCTGATGCTGGTAAGAAAATCATTATTACGAGTCCAATCGAGCACTCGGTGATTCCGAATGCTCTTGCTTACTACGAAGCGAAGAAAGGCTTCACACTTAAGCAAGTTGAGATCGATAAAGACGGTTTCGTACAGATTGCTAGTCTTGAAAAACTTCTTAATGAAAATAAAGGCAAAGTGGCCATGGTTACAATCATGGCGGCCAATAATGAAACTGGTGTGATTCAACCATACGTTGAGATGGCAAATCTTTGTCGTACTCATGGAGTGGAATTTTTCTCTGATACCACACAACTTATCGGCAAAGGTGAATTCAATTTCGAGAAATCGGGTCTTGATTACGCCGTATGCTCTGGTCACAAACTGGGCGCACTTTCTGGCTCTGGTTTTGTGGTTGTAAAAGAGCCACCAAAACTAAGTCCGCTAGTTTTCGGTAGTACTCAGGAACGTGGTCTTCGTGGTGGCACTCAACACTATCTCGGAATTGAGACGCTTGCGATCGCGATGAAAGATTTCTCCGACAATGCTCAAAAACTAAAAGCTCTTGAAGTTGAAAAACTGAAATTTGAAGCTGATATTAAAAAGGCCTTTCCTGAAGCAGTTATCGTAGGTGAAGGTGCTAAACGTCTCGCTGGAACAACTTTAATCGGGTATCCCGGCATTCACGGACAGGCAGTTCAGATTGAGCTCGAATCTCACGATATTTTTGTGACGACTTCTGCGGCTTGTACTGACAACCAGCCTGAGACTTCGAAGGTCCTCAAAGCAATGGGTGTGAACGATCAGATTGGCCGTGGAGTGATCCGCATAAGCCTGAGTTATTCACACGGTGAGAAAGAATATTCCGCGATGGCTTCTGCTCTGAAAGCGGCCTATACTAAGCTTAGAAAAATTCAATCTTTCTAAGTGAAGGTCCATGAAAATTCTTTTATGTGCGCTACTCGTAGTAGCTTCTTGCTCGTTTAAAAAAAGCCAACTTGAAAACCAAAAGATGAAAGGGCACGAAGAGCTCTACTCTTCACCGGATGAACCAAAGATTCAAAAGCTTGGTGAGTTCGAAAAAAGAATTGTCATTGCTGCTACCAATGATGTTCATGGCAACTATCAGGCACAGACTTTAGAATTTACAGATGATCACAATAAAACTCCTCAGACCACTAAAGTTGGTGGAGTTGATGCCATTCAAAGCTATTACAAAATTCTTCGTGATACTTATGAGAATGTTGTTCTGGTTGATTCGGGAGACATCTTTTCACGCGCTTCTAGCTCTAATACCGTTCGCGATTTCTACTCGACTCTAAAATACGATGCTCTTACTGTGGGTCTTCGTGACTTCAATTTGAAGCTTCCTTCGACGATGAACAGTAGCTCGGATCTTTTCAAAAAGTTCGCCAAAGACTCTCCGACTCCACTTATCTTGAGTAATCTTTATGAATTAAAGACTGCTCGAGTGGTTGAATGGGAAGGGACGAAACCATATCTGCTTAAAGATGTTAATGGCGTGAAAGTCGGAATTATTGGTCTTATTCCGGATGATATCGTGGCCAACACTCCTGTGCACAATCGCGTGGGTCTTTTTGTAGAGAACATGATCCAGTCGACTCTTCGCCAAGCTCGTCTTCTTCGCTCACTTGGTGCTGATATGATTGTGGTACTTACTCATCAGGGCATCGATTGTAATAGCGAACTAGCTGCAGAAGCCAAGCTTCCTATTACGAAAGTGAACTTTGAGCCGCAAAAAGATAACGTCTGTAATCTGAAAGGTGTTTTAGGTGAATACCTTGAGCGACTTCCTCCTCAACTCGTTGATGTTGTCGTAGGTGGAAGAAACCATCAGAAGATGGCGAACTTCGTGAATGGAACGCTTGTGATTGCTGGCTTCGAAGATGGTAAGAGCTTTAGCTTTGCTGAGTTTACCATCAATACAAAGACCAAAAAAATCATTCCTGAACAAACTGTCGTTCACCAACCGGTGACCTTCTGTCATGAATTCTTCAAGGAAACGAATGACTGTTTCACTGAAGACAGTTCTGTGAACCACGTGAAAAGAATTCCAGCGACTTTTTTAGGTAAGCCGTTAGAGTTTTCTACATCTTCACCGGCAGAGGAACCTAAGACTTCATCGGTTTTTTCGAAAGAAGATGCGGCGAAAGGACTTATTTCTTTTACCGCAGATATTGCCTTCTTTCCTAAGACTTCGGGTCAATCGCAATTATTTATTTTAGCAGTTAAAGGGTCTGAGCTTTTGAACATCCTGGAAGAGGATTTTAATCGCAACCGTGGTGGGAACTGGACGCCTTCTCCTTACATTGAAAAAGGGAATGAGTTGGTGCTTTCAGTGGCCGGAATGGAAATTGAAAGAGACAAAGTTTATAAAATACTAACTGATCTAGAGTCTTTGCAAACTCACAAAAAGCTCGCAAAGAACATGTCGAACTCAGAATCAATGGCGCTTGCCACTCATTCTTGGGATTCATTTCATGAAGATGCTGTGAATACTCAGCTTGCAGCGCAAACTCGTTAACGACAATAGGCGAGTTTCCCCTCGCAATGCACTTGAAGCCCTTTCGCACAATAAGCGAAGCTAGAATCCACTCGACATTCAAATGGCCCTTCACTTCTCTGCCATTCCATACCGCGACGACAAGCTGGTTGATTCTTTAAACCACAAACCTGACGCCCACAATACTTAGGACCTTTTGAACATCCGTTCGGAATTTCATACCATCCTTCAGGACATTGAGAACAAATAGAGGGCTTCACCTCTTCGCAATCTTCATTGATGTCGTGGCAAAGAGTTCCTGCTTTTAGAACCGTGGCCTCGAATTTGAAAGGAAGATCTTTTTTCGGAGCGAGATAAATCATACGTGGCGCCTTCGCATCCACGGAACTTGAGTGCATTTTAGGAGTGGGCTTCACGAACTTATTTTGAATCTCCAGGGCCCATTTCTCTGAACGGTACTCAGGTAGACTCATTGAAAGTTGTAATGAATCTGCGGAAGTTGAAAACTGTAGGGACTTAATTCCACTCCAATCTTTTTCTCCTGGCTCAAGAATGTGCTTATCACAAGACTCTAAAGCTGAAACTGTTTTAATCTTCAGCATACCCGCTTCTACTCCAGGTACTCGGTAGTATACGCAGTCTTTCATCTGATGAAGTTCTCTGTCGGTATAGGCCACTGAAAAAAGCGTCTGCCAGCTGTCCTTCGGCTTCACAATGTTCTCATTGTTGGCATAGAACTCGTGACGATCTTTGATTTCAGTTAACTGATTCCAGTAATGAGGAGCATCTGCCTGAACCATACCCGTTAAGAATAGAACCAAAAATAAAATCATGGCACTACCTCTTCGTAACAGCGGAAGGCCACTGGTTGATTTTCAGTTTGCTCACCTTTCCAATGAGAACGCATTCCTAGTTGATGCCATTCAGATGAGGGCGCCAGAAATCGCGAAGACATTTTTAAATTTTTATCAGGATCAATGTCATTAGCGAGTGATTCAGGATAAAACCCCAAAGCGAAATTAAATCCCATCCAGGTCGAAGAATCCGTTGTGAAAAATCTTTCAGCACATCCCTGCACTTGTGCCAGTTGGCAATCGAGCGGAGTTAGTTGGTAGTCAGGATTAATTTTTGCCATTCCTAAGAACGAGCGACTGTAATCACGCTGCCACGGAGTATCCGGACGCAAAACTTTTTCCGGTTTTGGATTTTTAGTATCTGATGGTGCCATGGTGGCAGCATCAAAAAGTTTTGCCTCTAGAAGACGCTTTCCAAAAAAGGCACAGTAGTTTTTTTGATCACTCAAAGAAAGAAGGGCCGGTTTAGGCCATAGCTTTCGATCTTGAATGATCTTAGAAGCCTCACCTTTTAAAACGCGCCATTCATTCACTTGTTGATTGGAAACATAAAATTTATCGAGATAGATTTCGCGGCCAAAGTTGTCCCAAATAAAACCTTCCTCACGGCGATCTTCCACTTTACCGTATCCATAAATTCTTTCCGGGAGGTAAGTGTCGCGACAGGAGTCCGCTAAAATTAGGGGCTGAGTGAAACCTGGAATTTCTAAAACTGCCAGCTCAACGATGTAACCGTAATGAAGGTTGAGTCCGGGAGTCTCTCGTTTAAATATTTTGTAGTAACGGGCGGAAGTTGAGTAGGCCTCAATTGGTTCGAAACTTGCTTTCGCCATAACGTGAAACGTCTGACCAAATAGCTCGATTGCAAGAGCGGGAGTTTTTGTCACCCCATGCTGCCAGTAGCACTGCCAAAAATGAGGCTGACACTGGTAATAGCTGCGGCCAATCGACTTATCGTGCAGGATTTCGTCCTTACACTGAACTCCGTCTTTAGGGAAATAGCGATCGCCCTCCTCCCAGAGTCGTTGAAGTTCAGGTTTGGCCGCAAGAATCACTTGAGTAAAAAGCTTCTCTGGCGAATCTGGTCGCTTCTGTAACGCTCGTGCGAGTGGTCGTGGTCGCATGAAGAGCAAAATTATGCCTACAATGCTAAGAGTACCCAAGATGACGATGATCTTTGGTATAATGGACTTATCAGAATCTCTCTTCACAGGATCAGGTTATATGAAATGGATGGAAGAAGTAAATAAAGAAGAAGGTCGCTACCAAAACGTTCTGGCCTTCGAAGAATACATGAAACTCTTCGAGAAAAATCCGGAGAAAGAACTGCGTCCGACATGTATCTATTTGCGAGACATGTTTGATTATTACGGCACCAATCCGAACGGTAGCTTTAAGTTGTTCTCTCGCGAGCACGCTGATGCGCCTCCAGTTCATGGACAAATCAAAACTCAAAAACGCATTCATCAATATCTTCAGAACTTCATGGAAGAAGGTTTCAACAATAAGTTCATTCTTTTGGTTGGCCCGAACGGTTCATCGAAGTCGAGCCTAATTAAGAAGATCATGCTTTCTGCAGAAGACTATTCGCATACTGATGAAGGTTCCCTCTTTAGCTTTAGTTGGATTTTTCCAATTGATCAATTCGTTAAAGGTTCACTTGGTCTTTCAGGCGGAACTGCAGATAAGAACGTTAACTCATACGCTTTTTTAGAAGATAAGGACATCAGTGCCATTCTATCTTCTGAACTTAAAGATCATCCTCTGCTTCTTCTTCCGATTAAAACTCGTCAGAAGCTCATTGAGGACGCTTTTAAAAATGATGGAACACGACTCGAAACCATTCGTAAGTCGTATCTTTATAACGGTGACCTTTCTCAAAGAAACCGTTTGATCTTCGATGCACTTCTTAAAAACTACAAAGGTAGTTATACAGAAGTGTTTAAGCATATCCGTGTTGAGCGTCTGTTTATTAACCGTCGCTACTCAATTGGTGCAACAACGATTGAGCCACAACTTCATGTGGATGCAAACCTTCAGCAGATCACGATGGACCGTCGTCTAGCTTCACTTCCACCAAGCCTTCAGTCTTTGAATTTATTCTCGCTGAACGGTGAAGTGGTTCTTGCTAACCGCGGGATCCTGGAATTCTCAGATCTACTAAAGCGTCCTCTTGATACTTTCAAATACCTTTTGATGACGATGGAATCTAAGACCATTAACCTTCATGGTATTTTGACTGAACTTGATATTTTCTTTATTGGCTCTTCGAATGAAATCCACTTCGCGGCCTTCAAGCAGCACCCGGATTTCAATTCATTCAAAGGTCGTTTTAACTTCCTTCGCGTGCCATATCTCATGAGCTACAAAGAAGAAGAAAAAATCTATCAAGAGCAAATTTCAAAACTTAAAGAAGAAGCGACATTTGAACCGCACTCACTCACTGCCCTTTGTCTTTGGTCAGTGATGACTCGTATGCGCGCTCCTGTGGCCAAAAACTTTCATGATGAGAAGATTGGAAGAATCGCTGAGGCCCTTTCTCCACTTGAGAAGTGTCTCCTTTACGCTGACAGAGAAACTCCAGATGCCTTTGACTCTGAATCTCGCCAGATCCTGAAAATGGGTGTGGAAGATGTGATGAATGAGTATGAGAACGACTCGATGTATGAAGGGAAATTTGGTATTTCTCCAAGAGAAGTAAAACAAATCATTTATGATCTTGCCTACAACTCTAAATCAGTGACTTTCGTCGAGGTCTTGGACTACTTAGGTGGCCTGATTGAGAAGAAAGCTGAGTACGACTTCTTGAACATCTCTCATCAGGGCGAATATCATAATCCGCAAAAGTTCATAGATCTTATCGAAGCTTGGTGCGTGGATATCCTGGATAATGAAGTGAGAGAGTCATTAGGTCTCGTGGATGACCGTTCTTATGAAGACTATATCTCGAAGTATATTCTTTCGATCAACGCTGTTATCAAAGGCGAGAAAGTTAAGAACAATGTAACTGGTAAGTTCGAGGCCCCGGATTCATTTTTCATTAAAGAGTTTGAGTCAAACGTCCATATGAATGAAGTTCCGGAGAAGTTCCGTTCTAACCTTATCGCCCGTCTGGGTGCCTATGCCCTGGATAATCGCGGCAAGCCGATTGTCTATGCGGAAGTGTTCGAAGACCTGGTTCACCTCCTCCAAGAGTCTTACCGTAAGGAGCAGAAGAAGGTTATTGATAAAATCGGTCGAAATCTGGTGCTTTTCCTTGCTGAGAAGAAAGATGGTGGAAACCATAATGTTGAGAAAGATGTTCGTGAAATGATTACGAATATTCTCAATACCCTTCAGAATAAATACCACTATAGTGAAAATGGAGCGATCTCTTCGCTTCAATATTTGCTCAAAATGCGCTATGACACTCAGAGATGAGTGAAATAGAAAAATCTTTTAGTACCGAAAAATACGTCGTCACCCATCCTGTTGCAATCGAACAGGATGGCTGGCGTCTTGATCAGTTTGTGATGAAGTGCATGCCCACTCTGTCACGTCAGTACTTAAAAAAGAAAATTGATAAAGGTGAAGTTGAGATTTCAGGACGGAAGTCCCCGCACAAGCCTTCGGTAAAAGTTCACTACGGTGAGCGAGTCACTATCACGACCCATAATGATGGGATGATTGAAGATGAATACTGGCATGGTAAACCGGTTCCGCGCGATCAAAAGCCAGGAATTGTTTTCGAAGACGAAGAACTACTCGTCATCAACAAGCCTCCCTTCATGATCACCCACCCTGCCGGGAAAAACCTTTTCTACTGTGCCACTGTATTTTTCGAAACCATCTATAAGAAAACCATTCACTCTATTCATCGAATCGATCGTGAGACATCAGGGCTTCTTTTGCTTGGTAAGAACCCCAAAGTTTCTCAGCGTGTGGCGCTACTATTTGAAGAAGATAAAGTGAGAAAGTGTTACTTCTTCATCGCTCACCGACGTCCAGGTGCGAAGACTTTTCCATTCACCGCTAGAGAGCGCATGGATCGTGAAGAGAATAAAATCCCTCGCGGAATGATGTCTGTGTGGCCAGAAGATTCCGAGTTCGGAAAAGAATCCGAAACCCATTTTGAGCTTATTCTCGATAAAGGTGATTACGTTCTGGCGATGGCCTTTCCATTAACGGGACGCCAGCACCAGATTCGTGTACATGCTGCCTACAATGGTTATCCCCTTCTTGGTGAAAAACTTTATAACGGTGACCCAGGTGTCTTCATGCGTTTCAAAGATCATTTGGCGACTCCGGAAGATCACGATCTTTTACAGATCCCTCGTCACGCACTCCACGCGACGGCCCTGAAGCTAACCTACCCGAAAGATAAGATGAATTACTTCATTGCCCCTCTCCCTGAGGATTTGGCGATCTGGTTGGAAGAAAAACTGGACCTCAAACGCTCGCAAGTAGAGGAAATCATTAAGGCGAAAGTCCAAGAATTCCTAGCTTAAAGTTGACCGAAAATGCGCTCAATGTTAGATACGGGTCATGAATGAAAACAATGATCTGATCGCCCTTGAGTGTAGTCCCGATGAACTTGAGATTTGTCTCAAAGTTATGCGCAGTTTTGCCGCTAAAAGTGAGCAACTAACTCTCCTCAGCCATGAGCAAAGAGTTGCCATGTTTAAAGCAGCAGGAACAATTTCTCGTCCAGATCGGGAAGAAACTAAAAAGCGTCAGAAGGACGTGAAGAAACTTCGTAAGCAAGTTGAAAAAGAGGCCAACCGAAACGCACGTCGTTTAACTGGTATTCGTTCAGCTCGTGAAATTCCTGTGTTCTCGGCCCCTGCTCAAATCACATTCTCTGAACGTCTTGAGCAAGAAGAGACGAATGAATACGCAACTCCACATGACTGCTACGTTTGTCGTCAGAAGTTCACGAAAGTGCATCACTTCTACGATACGATGTGCCCGACATGTGCTGATCTAAACTACGCTAAACGTTTCCAGACTGCTGATCTAACTGGGCAAGTTGCTCTGATCACAGGTTCTCGTTTGAAGATTGGTTATCATGCAACTTTGATGATGCTTCGTGCGGGTGCAACAGTTATCGCGACCACTCGTTTCCCAGTAGATTCGGCCCTTCGTTATAGCAAAGAAAAAGATTACGACGTTTGGAAGGATCGCCTTCGCATTTACGGCCTTGATCTTCGTCACACTCCAAGTGTGGAGATCTTCTGTCGTTATATTGAACAAAAATATGAGCGTCTTGATATTCTTATCAATAATGCTGCTCAAACTGTTCGTCGTCCATCGGGCTTCTATGCTCACTTGATGGAAAATGAAAATAAATCCCTCGCTGAACTTCCGAAAGAAGCAGTTCATCTACTGGAAGAGTTCCAGACTTGTGTGAACAAACTTCAATCGATTGAATTTGGTGCTGATAAAAACGTACCAGTTGCTTGGAACGATCGTGCTCCGGGTGTTGGTATCCGTGCTTCAGCAAAACTTTCTCAGATTCCGTACAGTATCGATAACTCGCTGGTGGCAGAAGAAGTTTTCCCTGAAGGAAAACTCGATGCCGATCTTCAGCAAGTGGACCTTCGTAAGACCAACAGCTGGAGACAGAGACTTGGTGAAGTTCATACGGTTGAGATGCTGGAAGTGCAACTTGTGAACGCGGTTGCTCCATTCGTTCTTTGTAATCACCTTGTGGCCCTTATGAGAAAGGACTACACAGGTAAGAAACACATCGTGAACGTTTCAGCGATGGAAGGAAAGTTCCACCGTTTTTATAAAGAAGATCGTCACCCTCATACGAATATGGCGAAGGCCGCTCTGAATATGATGACTCATACTGCGGCGACTGACTTTGCTAAAGACGGGATTTTCATTAATGCCGTTGATACTGGTTGGGTAACTGACGAGGATCCAGCAGAACTTTCAGAGAAGAAAACAAAGCTTCATGACTTCCAGCCACCACTAGATATTGTGGATGGTGCTGCCCGTGTAATTGATCCGATTTTCGACGGAATCAATACTGGTAAGCACTGGAGTGGTAAGTTTCTGAAGGACTACTTCCCTATTGATTGGTAGGCCTTGTCGCTATCAATTCATCATACTTTTTGAAGACGTCCTCTAAGTCACGTCTGTCAGTCGTGTAGACAACGTCGATCAATGTATCCACGTCTTCAAAAAGTGAGTACCAAACCAAAATCGCCTCTTCTGGATTGATCGCAAAATACTGTTTCATACTTTCAACGTCTGTTTCTAGAAAAGAGTCTATTGAAGCAGATATCTCATTATTCAATAGATACTTCCGAGTTTTATGAATTGTTTCCAATAAAGCTGCGTGCTCTAAGGCGGCATCTGATAATTTTTTGCCTGATAAAGAAAGAATAAACTCCGACTGAATAGCATCCAGCCATTCTTTGGCACTATAAATGGCAACTGGATTTTGAGAAGAATCATAATCTAAGAGGATTTCTCGATGAATGACTGATTGAGGGTTCATTATTAACCCGCGACGAATAACAACTGGCGCCCGCAAATACTTTTGTTCGTCTGAAACTTTATGGTAATCCATAAAATCTTCCATATAGTTTGGATCTTTTAGTCCATTGTCATAACTTCTTGAACAAACCTTACATGCCATGGCCTTGGCCTTTTCATTGTTTGAAAAACAACATTCATCACAAGCGTAGGCGTATTCTTCTGTTCGTCCATGGGCATAACCAATAATATGAAAACTTTCATGAAAAGCCGTGGTCTTAATAAATTGTTCATCATACCAAGATTCATTGGCCAGGAGGGAATTGAAAGCAAAATAAGGATGAAATAATCCAGTTTCAGGATCGTCCTCTCTACTGCCTAACGAAGCATGGGCCGCAGAAGTCTTACTTTTTTTAAAATAGGAATCTTGGTGACATCCGATAAGTAGTTTTCCCGAAGAGATCAAATCCGAAATTTTGCTGGCATGGTTTTTTGTTTGTGGGGTATTGAGTCTCTTTAAGCAGGAAAGGCCAATTTTAAAACCTTCGTGAATGTTCTTTGAAAAATCTTTTCCAAAATTTTTCTCACAAGAAGAATGAAATTTTATGCCACCATTCTCCACCCAATCCTGAGCAAAAGTCAGCGAACTCATACAAAGTAGAAGGATAAAAAAAGTCTTGATCATGGAGACTAGAATATCATTCCGCGAGCGAAGACTGAGATCGCCTGAAGTTATTTCATCCTAGGTGTCTAAACCTAAGACATATCTAACTAATTGAATTTAAGGCTATTTTTGCCACATAAATTCAAGGCCATACTTCGTCGGAGACCAAAAGGGCCTTTTTAAGCCGACTGCCCCCAGTTGCTCCGCGGTCCAGACATTACAAGTTCTGAGAAGTGAGAACGAGCCATAGCTTTCATAAAAGTTATCAGTTGCTGTATAACCCTTATTCGGAATAAGAATCGGTTTGCTATCTCTTAACTGGAACTCCTTACGAATTGCTTCCACTAACTTCTTATAAGTCGCTTTAGAAATGCGAATCCGTCTATGACTTGAATAAGTGGTCGGATGAGCATCCAGATAATTCACATGAAGGATCGCGGGATCAGGAATGAAAAGAGCATCGAAACCGAGCTTCAGCGTGAACTTGTCCCAAGTTGGCATCTCAAAATAGAATTGTCGATCACCCCAACCGATCTCGATCCACTCAGTGGGACGAGACTTAAAGTCCGTGGGATTTAAGAAACTCTCCCAATCAAAAACTTCGTTTCTCACTGGGATGGCAATATCGGTATGGATTTCATTGGAAAGAAGATAGATCTCCATCTCCGGATTTGGATCATCTCCGCCAAGAGGAAAAAAGGTCAGAATAAGAATGAAAGTGAGGGCCGCTAAAAGGAAGTATCCAAACTTCCTTAACACAACTTCTTCACGTAATTTAAAACACCTTTCGGTCCCGCGTTCTCCTCACCTTCCAGAATGATTCTTGGTTTGTGATTTAAACGGTGAAGGCATTTTTCAATGTTACTCACGCCAACAGAGTTATGGAAAAGCTCGAACATACTTTCGTCATTCGGAGCATCTCCAAAGAACCAAGCATCGTTCTGAGTTACTTTAGGGCGGTACTTATGTAAAAAGTGAACCACTCCTAAATACTTCGAAATTTTTCCACACCAGAAATTAATGTGAACATTTGATTTAGAGAAGTGGATGTTCTCCTGCTTCATAAATGCCATCACATCTTCCACCCACTGCTCATCCATCAAATGAAATTCGATGGCACGATCAGAAAGTCGGCCAAAACTATCGGCAGAAAGTGGAACATGCGGGTAATGATGCTTTAACTTCGTAGTGAAGTGACGAAGACGATCGAGTTCCTCGACTGAAACCAGCGGCTCTTCAACGATCTCGTCACGCTCATCCTTATAACAAATCACTCCGCCGCCTTCCATGATACAGGCCTTAAGCGGAAAGTGAGTCAGGAAGAAGTGTCCCCAAGAAAGAGAACGACCAGACACAATCACCAGCTCGTGACCGTGCTTATGAATATGATCGATGATTTCAAAGAAGTCGCGAGTAAGCCCGCTGCCTTCCTGAGTTAGAGTACCGTCAAAGTCTGAGAAAAAAATCATATTACTTCCACATCCATGAAACTAAACATCCAACGTAGTCAGATGTTGAGCCCATGTTCTTATTGCCTTCTACTGAAAGAAGAACGCGTTCATTGTTTGCACCAGGGAAAGGCATACTTGCCCCAAGAGTTACAGACGCATAATAAACGAATTCATCTGTTTCTGAATCAAGTTTCATACCAGTGGGAACAGCGAGGTAAGGAAAAACTTCCTGACCGTTAATGCTAAATCCTTTACGGATAGTTGGTGCTGCACCCATGTAAGTCGAGGTTGTCTCATCGAACTTTTGGTACTGCATGTAAGGCTTGAATGAAACTCGCGGCTGATTCACATCTTCCGAGAGCATTTCAAAATCCATCCCACCACCCAGAGTTAAACCGCGTGATTCCTGGCCACCCGAGGCCGATAGATCCAACAAGCGGTCCTGCTCTACTTCCTGAGTATAACGAATCCCCGCTCCCATTTCATGGCGCTGACTCATGTAACCCGTCATCTCGGCACTAAAGACTCGTGCATCATCGTTTAGCGGGTGAGTAGAAACCCCAACCACTGAGGCCCAAAGGGAAGATGTCGAAAAGAGAAGCAAAAGGAGTGCGTATTTCATTCTTATATTATCGAGGGCATCCAAAAAAAGTGCAACATTTACAGCAGTGCGCAAGCATGGTAAGAATCGCCCCGATGAGCGAAATCGAGAAATCCTTCACCAATGAGAAGTACACCGCGACTTATCCGGTCCATACGGCCGACGATAACTTGCGCCTCGATCAGTTTGTACAGAAGTGTCTGCCTGGGCTCTCCCGGGAATATCTAAAAAAGAAAATTGAGAAAGGCGAAGTGGTGATCTCGGGTCGCACTCCTCCTCATAAATCCAGCGTGAAGGTTCATTTCGGTGAACGCGTGACAGTCACCACCCATAACGATGGCGTGATTGATGAAGAACTCTGGCACGGAAAACCAGTACCGCGAGATGAAGTTCCGACGATTATTTTTGAAGATAAAGATCTGGTGGTAATTAACAAACCACCTTTTATGCTGACTCATCCGGCGGGCAAGAATCTCTTCTACTGTGCCACGGTTTATTTTGAATCGATTTATAAACACACCATGCATTCCATGCATCGCTTGGATAAAGAAACCTCTGGCGTTTTACTCTTAGCTAAGAATGGAAAAACCTCTCAAAAGATAAGAGAGCTCTTCGAAGCCGATCTCGTAAGGAAGTGTTACTTCTTTATCGCTCATAAAACTCCCGGTGCCCGCACTTTTCCATTCACAGCTAAACAGCGCATGGATCGAAATGAAAATGCTATTCCAGAAGGGATGATTTATTCTTTTCCTGAAGACTCTGAGGAAGGCAAAGAAGCTGAAACGCATTTTGAACTTTTGTTGGAGAAAGACGATTACGTGATCGCGCTAGCGTTTCCAGTGACGGGACGTCAGCATCAGATCCGTGTGCACGCTGCTTGTAACGGCTATCCTCTTCTGGGCGATAAGCTCTATAACGGTAATTCGCAAATCTTCATTCGCTTCAAGGATTCTATTGCGACTGAGGAAGATCACGCCAAAATGCAGATCCCTCGTCAGGCCCTCCATGCCGTGGCCCTCCGGATAACTTATCCCACAGATAAAGAAACTAAGTTTATAGCGCCCCTTCCGCTGGATCTGGCCAATTGGCTGGAAAATGTCCTAAAAGTGGAGTCTCAGAGTATAATCAAGCAGATAGAGACGCGTCTGGGAACGGCTTTATCCTACTTTTAAGCAGGAATTCGTTGACGAAATGATGACCTGTCCTATAAATTCACTGCCTGAGTATCAATGGTGACCGTAGTTCAGTTGGTAGAGCGCTAGATTGTGATTCTGGTTGTCGTGGGTTCGAGCCCCATCGGTCACCCCATCTTTTACTCAGCATATATTCAGTGATGATCTCAGCAATGAGTGAACCATACTAAAGCCCAGTTTAACCCACTGGGCTTTTTTATTTTAAGTGCATTTTTTCTAACGATCTGACGGCAACCAGAAACACAAAACAATTTAGCTATTCATTATCAAAAAATCCCCAGACTTTGCTGGGGATTTGAATCGAAAGTTTTTGTTATGAAATTTAGTTCTAGGATTTCAAACTAGAGATCTAGACTCTTAGAGACTCATTGAAAGCAGAACATCGAAGGTTGTTCTTGATTGTTACAGTTAACTCTAACGAATCCATTTTCATCAATGTATACACTGCCTTTAATCTTTTGCTTAGAACATGCGAAGCGATAACTATAACCGAGACTATTTTCTATTTCACTGTAAGAACAATCAGTTTTAAAATCAATCTCCGTCTCGCAAGCAAATGATAATGAAAGAATCGTTTTTTGCTTAACTGTCTTAATTGAACCGTCTGAATTATAATGAATTGTTTTATATTCAAAAAATGGTATCTTTGAGTTGAAATAACTTAGAATTTTAATATCTGAGTCGACGTCATCTTCACAGGTATAAGTTTTTGCATGAGTACTTATCGAGAATACAGTCAGTATCATTGCAAACAGGCTTATTTTCATTTTGTCTCCTCTCAAGGTTTATACAGATCATAAATTGTAAAGGTCGTATTTGTAAATTAAACTAATGCTTTCAACCCAAGTCCTTGAGGCGTTATCTTTGTCGTTATGTACATCCATTAGAAAAATTGCCGTAAAGGGACTTGAGACAAGACTTCTATCCTAACGTTATTACGCCTAACTATTGTTAAAACGAATATGACATACAACTGATATTCTTTGAATGTGGCAAAACAATAATCATGCATATGTTTGTCTCCAGCTTCGAATGCCACCCCATCTTTTACTCAGCATAAATTCAGTGATGATCTCAGCAATGAGTGAAACATACTAAGCCCAGTTTAACCCACTGGGCTTTTTTATTTCTACTCAATCAACAACATTTTTAACTAGATGATACAGAAGTATATTTTTGAAATTCTTCAATCAGAAAATTGTACACTAAGCGCACTCTTGAATTGGTTCTTAAATCTTCGTGCATGACTGCCCATACAGGCATTTGATATTGAAATTCCTTCTCTAAGATAGCAACGAGAGCTGAGCTTCTTTTTGCCAGTGGCTTTTGCATAACCCCTATACCCAGCCCCTTTCTTAAAAGCTCTATTTGTCCAACTTGATTATCAAGCCTGAAGTCACAATCCTCTCGATTGATATTAATTCCAAACTTTTCAAGAGCAGATAAAAATACTTGCTCTCTATCTGGTCCAATGATGACATGGTCCTTTAATTCATTAAGTTTCTTTGGCGTACCATAGGTCTTTAAGTAATCTTTGTGAGCGTAAAAGTGTACCGAAACATTCCCCACGAATTTTGCCAGAAGAGCTTCTTGAGCAGGTTTATTAAGTCTTATCGCAAGGTCAGCATCGCGTTTTAAAAGATTTTCATTTTTATTGGACAGGCTAAGCTCAATCTTGATTTTAGGATGGGCCCTATGAAACTTCTTAAGCATATCTGGTAGAACTTCGATGCCCATGACTTCACTGGTAGCAATGCGAACAGTTCCGCTCTCCTCATCTTTTTCACCTTCTAATCGACGGACAAAGGAATCAAATCTGGTCAGCATTGCCTCAACATCAGGATATAAATCTAATGCCTCTTCCGTCGGCTCCAGACCATCTCTCGACCTGGTAAAAAGAGAAAAACCAAATTGTTCTTCAAGAATCGCAATATGCCGTCCAATTGTAGGCTGAGTTGAATTTAGCGCTCTTGAGGCCGCAGAAAGAGAACCCTCTTTCACAACATAGGCAAATGACTTCAATAAATTCCAATCCATATCTCGCATATACAAAAATGTATATCACCTATACAAATTCAGTCAATTTATATTCTTCTTTGTATACACGATACTCTTCCTACAAAGGAGAACTTATGAAGCCCATCATTTTAAGTCTTATGGTTTTGTTAACTACGACCCTATTTGGAAGAGCCTATGGAGAAACTCCACGTAAAAACCAAATAGAAACTTCAGTCATCATCGATAGAAATATCACTCAAGTATGGGAAGTGTTTTCAGACATTGAAAATTACCTTGAATGGAGCACATTTATCGAATCAATAGAGGGAGTGCTAAGTGAGGGAGAAAAAATTACAGTTTTCATTCAACCGCCCAATGAGGATGGAATGGAATTTAGGCCAACAATTTTGAAATATGATGAAAAGTCTGAGTTGCGCTGGAAAGGTAAACTGTTTTTCACTGGGCTTTTCGACGGAGAACATTATTTTAAATTCGAGAGCATCAGTGAAGATCGTACTCGTCTCATTCATGGAGAAAAATTTACTGGAATCTTAGTTCCTTTGGTCCTGCCTCAAATCAAAGAGAACACTCTAAAAGGATTTAATGAATTTAATGCTGCTTTAAAGAATAAAGTCGAAAACAATTAAGACAGGACGCCCAGTTTAATCAACTGGGCTTTTTTATTTTACCACTCCGAACTACAAGCTCTTCTCCAGGATATCGAGTCCTGCCTTGGCCGTTTCAAAGTCGATATCTAATGCTGGAAACATAGTGATACCTTCAAAAACGATAAGACCATTCTTGAGAGCGCGTTTGGTTACTTTCTCTCCATAGTCAGATTTTCCAAAATCCAAATTCATCGCCATGCCCACAATGCTCATCTTCACTGGTTTCTTGAATTCCATTTGAGAAAGTCTCTGCCGAAAGTATTCATTCATGAATTGAATATTTTCCTGTAACTCTCCCCAATGCTTTTGAAAGAAACGCACATTAGCGATAGATGCGGCCACGCTCAAAGGATGCCAGCCATAGGTCGAATAAGGATAATTATCCTTCTTTAGCGACTCACCCACTTCCTCCTTCATGATCGTGGCACCAATCGGAGCAGCTCCACCCGAGAGGGCCTTGGCAATACACATGATGTCCGGATCGATATCAAAATATTCAGTCGCAAAAAGCTTACCAGTCCGACCAAAGCCTGTGGCAACTTCATCCATAATGATTAGTGTCCCGTACTTGCGACATAGATCTTGCATTCCCTGCATGAATGAGAACTCTGGAACCATCACCCCAAGATTCATGCTTATCGGTTCCATGATGAGAGCGGCGACCTTCTTGGTCTTCAGCATCTTTTCCAGTTCATTGAGCTTTTCTTCGTTTAAAGGAGGCTTCAATTTTTTCCAGTTAAAGTACGGTGAATCACTTACTAAACCTTCTGCCGCTATGGAGTTGCCGTGAAAAGCACCATCGAGTGCAATGAATTCTTCTCTACCGGTGTAAGACTTCGCAGCCTGAAGTGCAATCTCAACTGCTTCCGTTCCACCTGTAGCGCGGAAACACTTGGTGAGTTTCCCTGGAACTATCTTTGACAGAAGACCTGCGAGTTCAATCCATGGTTCATATTCCAAATTTGGACTGATATAGGTTGGCCCATTGAAGTTCTTGATTGCCTTTTCGAGCTCTGGATTCTTCCAGCCTAAATTTCCCACACACCAACCGGAGCCAAAATCGATGTATTTCTTCCCCTCAACGCTAATCAGAAAACTTCGTTCAGCGTCTTTTATCCTGAGAGGTTTCACTTCCTCGCTTTCTGCATAATATTTATTCTGTCCATTACTGACTTGCATATAGACTCCTTCTGCTTTTCACTATTTTTGTAGTGTTAAAAGGGTTGGGCAAGCCACGTAGAATTTAGACATATTCACTCTTGATTTGCTATAAGAAGGAAGAGGTTTTAAAAGCCGAGATAAATGGATCGTTTACTTATACTATGGTAAAATACTTTCATGCTTAAATTTATCATCTTTACTACACTTTTATCTTCACTGACCTTTGCTCAAATCCAAACGAAGCCCGGATCTCAGGATCACTATAAAAACTTCTCTGAATTGGCCGCTAAAAACGTGGAAGGCGAAGATTATGTGATTGAATTAAAAAATCGAAACTCCAAGATTCTCGTCATGGCCTTTCATGGTGGCTATATC
Organism: Peredibacter starrii; assembly: GCF_034259205.1. Taxonomy (GTDB): domain Bacteria; phylum Bdellovibrionota; class Bacteriovoracia; order Bacteriovoracales; family Bacteriovoracaceae; genus Peredibacter; species Peredibacter starrii. Next base: position 4,052,383 of record NZ_CP139487.1, read on the forward strand.
GAATCTGGAAGCACCGAACTTGCCAGTGCCATTACATCTGAGAGTTTTAACTTTTACACCTTTAAAGGTCTTCGAGTGGGAGAAATGGATGAAAGTTCTTTCACTTCATCTACTCTGCATTTAACCAGTACTAATTTTGATGAGCCTCAATTAATGGAACTCACTTCAAAAGCAGACTTCTGTTTAGGTCTCCACGGCTTCGGGGGACAAGAAGCAGATTTTTGCGTTGGAGGCGGGAACGCTGATGAGAGAAAAGAATTAGTGAAGGCTCTCACTAAGGCATATCCCGATTATAAGAGCTGTGAACTTTGTTGTAATCCTTTCAACGGGACGGCGAAGAAGAATCCTGTGAACCGTTGTAAACTTCAAGGAATTCAGGTGGAAATGAGTCCGCGTGTTCGTAAATCAATTTTGAGAGATCAGACTTTCTTAAAATCTCTCTCGAATGTTTTCAAAGAGTATCTGGATACTCTTTAATTCGCTGAGATAGAGAGTTTTCAAGGTAAACTTCTGTTGCCGAAGATAATAGAAGTAAAACCAGTATTGAGATTGATCCAATCTGTGTAAATTCTGAATGGCCTTTAAGCATGAAGATGGAATGTATGGTGACTGTGAACAGTCCCATGATCGGGATTAAGTATCTCCAAAGAAAATTTGCTCTCGGAACTGAGGCGAGCTTGATAAGACTCATCAGTAGTACAAAAACAGCAACGAAGTTAAAAACTAGAAAAAAATCTATTCCTCCTGGTACTCCAAAAAGCTCCCATTCTTTCTGATAAGCAGCATCTACTTGGTGGGTGGCGAGGAGAGCAATTGTTGATACAGCAAAATATAATCTCATATTATTAAAGATAACCTTGAAGAAGGGGCCCGTGAAGGGCCCCAGTCGTTTAATGATCCACAATTTTTGCTAAACCAATTTTCTTCTCAAATTTCTTATATAAAACCGGAATGAAAATAAGTGTTAATAGAGTAGCTGTGATAACTCCACCTATCACCACTAGGGCGAGAGGTTTTTGCACTTCCGCCCCTAATCCAGTGGCAAAGGCCATCGGCAAGAATCCGAAAATATCCGTCATCGCCGTCATGAGCACTGGTCTTAAACGAAGCGACACCCCACTTTGAATAAGCTCCTCTCCCGTCATGCCCTGTGACTTCAACGTATTGAAATACGCCACGAGAATCATTCCATTGATCACCGCAATCCCTGCCAGGGCAATGAACCCTACTCCCGCCGAAATACTAAACGGCAGACCGCTGGCAATCAGCATGAGAATTCCTCCCACCCAGGCAAATGGAATACAGGCGAAAATCAGTAAAGAGATACTCCAGTTGAAGAAAGCGTAGTAGATTAACAGGAACACTACTAACAAAGTGATTGGTAGAATGACCGAAAGTCTTTCCTTGGCATTTTGGAGGTTCTTGAAGTTTCCTCCCCACTCCAAAGTCACGCCCTCCGGAAGTTTCACATTCTTCTCAACTCGTACTGCCGCCTCTTTTACAAAACTTTCCATATCACGATCTTTTACGTTAATTTGGATGGCAATTCGACGGGCAGAGTTCTCTCGCGTGATCACACTATGAGTATCAACTTCCTTAACATGGGCAATCTCAGATAATCTGATGCTTAATCCATCCCGAACAGGAATAGGTAGAGATCTAATCGCTTCGATATTTTCCCGATCTTCATGGGGAAGACGCATCACCAGGGCAAAACTTCGCATGTCTTCATAGATTCGACCGACCTGCTCTCCACCCAACGCCAGTTCAACTGTTTCAAGTAAGTTTCTTCGACCAAAACCTAACTGTTCGCGAATGTCTTCATCCGGCGTGATTTTTAGAAGTTTATTTTTGCCTTGTACATCAAGTTCCACTTCAAAGGCGCCATGAACTTGTTTCACTTCTTTCTGAATTTCTTCGGCCAAGGCGATGGCCTGGTCTAAATTGTTTCCGAAAACTTTAAGTGAAATATCAGAGCGAGTTCCCTCTAACAGCTCATTTGATCTCATCTCAATCGGTTGACCCATCATAAAGACAGCACCACCATCGTCTGCTTTAAGCTTTGTCAGAATCTCATCTCGAATTTTTTGTCGAGTCATACCAGGGCGCCAATCACTCTCCGGTTTGAATTCCACAATCCAGTCAGAAGAGTTCATGCCATTGGGATCGTCCGGAACTTCCGCTGTACCACTTCGTGAGAAGGCTCGATCCACTTCAGGAATTTGGAGCATGATTTTTTCCAGGCGAATCTGCTCCGAAAGCACGTGTGATGGAGCCACGTCGGCCTTTCGAACAACACGGATTGCGGCACTTCCTTCATCCATGCGAGGAATAAACTCACCCCCGATGTTCGAGAAGAGATACATTGAGATGCCTAAAAGGCTTACTGCCAGAACAGTCAGTAATCCAAATTTTCCAAGTGACCAGTTCAGAGCTGGGTAGTAGATCTTTTCAAACCAACGAAGGACAAAGGGCTTCTTCTCTTCTGTTGTCGATTTCAAAAGTAACGACGCCAGGGCCGGAACCGATGTAAAAGACAGTATGAAAACCGCGGCCAATGCGTAAACGAAAGTCTTTGCCATTGGAGAGAACATCTTCCCTTCGACACCAGTTAGCATCAAGAGAGGAATGAAAACCAGAATGATAATGAATCGACCAAGCATCGCCGCCGACATAATTTCATTAGTCGCAGTAATAACGGTATCGTGGATTTCTTCACGATCAAGGGAACTCCCCTTGGCCTTGGTTCTTACTTGGATTTGTCTAATACAGTTATCGATAACAATTACGACACCATCGATAATGACCCCGAAATCCAGGGCACCTAAACTCATTAAGTTCCCAGAGAGATTAGAAAGCTTCATCACAATGAAAGTGATTAGAAGCGAAATAGGAATCATGATGGAAGTGATAATGGCCGCGCGAAGATTTCCGATTAAGAAAATCAAAACGAGGACAACCAAGGCACAACCAAACAGAAGATTTTTATTAACAGTCGTGAGTGTTTTGTTCACTAATTCAGAACGATCGTAAAGAACCTTAATCTCATGGTCTTTAAGAACATTTTTATTGAGATGTTCGATGGCATCTCGAATCTTTACAGCAACCTCTCGTGAGTTCTCTCCTGCCATCATAAGCGGACTACCAATGACTGCCTCTGCACCATTGTAAGTTGCCGAACCATTCACCAGGGGCTTATCTAGCTTAACCTTGGCAATGTCCTTTACAAAAATCGGCATGAGGTTTTTAGACATTCGAATTGGCACGTTCTCGATTTCTTTAATGCTCTTTAGAAGTCCAGATCCTTGAATAAGAACCTGGGAGTCACCCTTTTCAACATAGTTTCCTCCCACGTTGAAGTTATTGAGCTTAAGTGCGCGACTAACGTCCGCAAATGAAATGCCATTTTCATTCATTTTCTTAAGATCCGGGAGTACATAGTACTGAGTCGGGTAGCCTCCGGTGGTATTAACTTCCGCCACACCCTTTACGCGTCTAAGCTCCGGACGAATCACCCAGTCTTGAACATCTCTTAGCTCCATCATTTCTTTGGTACTAAGCTCTTCCAGCTTTTTATTTTTTGGAAGAATTGTGTAGTGAAAAATATCACCTAGACCAGTCACAATTGGACCCATAAAGATTTCATAATCCGGAAGTTCATCCTTAATCAGGATGAGTCGTTCCGAAATTAACTGACGGGCCTCAAGAATATCGGTTCCCTCAGCGAAAATAACCGTGATGTGCGAGAGACCAGAACGAGAAACTGATCGCATATCGATCACTCCCCTAATTCCGTTCAAACTCGTCTCAACCGGGAAAGTGACTTGTCTTTCAACTTCTTCCGGAACTAAACCTGTAGCGAGAGTTATCACTTGCACCTGAGTGTTTGTGATATCGGGAATGGCGTCGATCGATAATTTCTTAAAACACCAGAAACCATAGATAGAAATAATGGCGGTCATGAAGATCACGACCATGCTGTTTTTTACACTAAAGCGAATAATTGATTTGATCATAATTTTAATACCTTCTGTAAGAATCCATCAGTGGTCTGATTGTTCAGACGGTAAAGTTCAAGGAGATGGGACGCCAGAGCGTTCTCAATCTGATGGACTTCAAAAGTAAGGTTTAAAAGTTCCCGCTTATAGCTTAGGAAACTTGAGGCCGTAATTAATCCACGAAGGAAGAGTCTCTTATACTCATTGGTAAGTTTTTTATATTCTTCCAGTTCAGTCTTCCCATTGATCTTTTCACGAAGTCTCAGGTAACTATCGACTCTGAACTCAAATTCTTTTTGTCGTTGAACTTTTCGATACTCCTCATAACGACGGGCCCGCTTCATGTTAAATTCAGCCGCTGTTCTTAGACCTTGGTTACGATCGAAAAAAGGCATTGGAATGATGAGACCAACTCCAAAAATGTTATATTCCTGATTTCCCAATTTATTGAGCTGCCAGACGGGTCCAACTTTCAAATCCGGGACTTTCTTTGATTCTTCTCGCTCAAATTCGAATTCCGATTTCTTCAAGGCCAACTGATCCAGCTTAAATGATAGGGCCTGGTCGGGTTTGAATTGGAAGTCATTCAAATCGGGCCATTCGTTTTTGCCGTTTTCAGAAAGCTTAACTGTTACGTCACAACTCTCCCCAGTCATCTTCTGGAAAAGTCGCAAAATGAGATCCGTTTCGTTTTGTAAGCTTGCCTTTCGCATGTCCAGATCACGACTTGAGAGCTCTAAAGAACCAACTTCAACTCTTTGTTCGGGAGTTAAAAAGCCAACTTTTTTGTATCGCTGAATAAAGTTTTCAACCACATCTGACAGGTTTTCAACAGCTCCAATCTCGCTCTTAATTTGCTTAAAACGAAGAGTGGCGAGAAAAATTTCCTGCTTGAGCTGTAGGCGCAAAGCCTCCAGTTCGACCTGGCCGATTTCCCTGTCCATTTCCGCTACACGTGTCTTTTTCGCACGTTTATTGTTTAGCTGAAGATTGAACCATATTCTTGATTCACTCGTTATGTTTTGACGGCCAAGTTGATTTCCTGAAGTTGTGAAGTGTTCAAACTCGGGATTATAGATTTTATTTGCCTCGACGATCTGGCCTTCAAGGGCCTTGTTCTGAAGGTCTTTCAATTCTAAATGGATATTTCTCTTCATTGCCTCATCAAAAAGATGATGAGGAGTATAAATATGGGAACAGACCTCAGCCTGAACTGAATAGATCGTCCCCAATGCTAAAAGCAAAGGTAACAATTTCATGACAACTCACTAAATGTAGTAATTAAAGAATGTAATTAGGACCAGAGTGAGGACTAACTGTTGGTAGAGATTTCTCGGGCGAGTTTGGCCCCGGAAATAAAGAAATTATGAGTTGAATGTGAGGCTGGTAGATGTAAAGGATCAGGTTCTACCAGATGTTTTTTTGGTAAAGATATCGCGACAACGGTTAGTACAAGTTTTTCTGAAACCGGAATTTTTGTTAACTTATAGATTACCGGGCGGGCAATTTCAGTTTCAGTTTCAATGTCAGAATGAGTGAATCCATCGAGAAAATCAACAGGACCCAGAACTTCGATAGTGAAGAAAGATATTAAGAAAAAAATTAAATTTAGACGAAAATACTTCGCAGTCATACTAGAAAAAATATCTCACTTACATGTTCTTTATCAGCATTACGCATAAAATACAAGATATGAGAGTCACACCGCTTTAATTTTTCTCACACTTTGTGTTCTTAGTCTGACATGAAGAAATGATGGTTTTATCTCGGCATCTTGCTAAGGCCTCATTTCTTGCTTCGTCTTTGCTGTTTCCCGTGGCAAAGACCCTTTTACCGTTTGATGCTACAATACTGCAGGTAAAAGTCCCTGGCGGCCCTTTATATTTATCATTCGGGTGAATCACCTTCACACCAGCACAACCTGTAAGTAACAACACAAAAAGAAGGTTTATTTTTTTCATAGAGAAGATTTTAGGCCAATTTTAAAATGATGGAAGAACTTTAGACCCTAGGCATTTTCCTACCAATGGGGTTATGACAGACAGACTAGAATGCAGCTGGAACCTGCAAAAGATTCCTTTTCCAAATCACCAGCCATTTTTTAGGATGCATCCTTTGGAGGCATCCTATGAACAAGTACTTTTTCGCCCTTCTGCTTTTAGTGACTACAGCTGTTTTTGCTCAACCAAGAACCGCAACTGGCATCGCATTGGATGCTTCTTGGAAAGTTAAACTGAACGATTTCGCACTTAAAAATGTGGCTCACCAATCTTGGGGATATCCACATGCTGAAAGAAACTTTCAAAATACACGTAAATTAGCAAGGCTTGAAGGCATCGAAGTAGATGAAGATGTACTATTCGCAGCTGCACTTCTACATGATTTAGGGGGGCTCACTGGATTTGAAAAAGAAGGCGTTGATCACGCCGTAAGATCGGCAGAACTTGCTGGTCCCCTCCTTCAATCACTCGGTTTTCCAGAAAACAAAATTGATGATGTAAAAGAAATTATTCTTGGCCACGTATACTACGGGCCAAAACCTCACGGAGCTGTTGTTCAGCTATTCAGAGACGCTGATATCCTAGATTTTATGGGGACAATGGGCGTGGCCAGACTTCTGGCCGCAAACGTTGAGCTTGGAAAGAAACCAGCGATTGAAAATTCAACTCTTACGATGAAGCAAATGATGACCAAGCTTCCAGAGGAACTTATGTCACCAAGTGCCCAGAAAGAAGGAAAGATCAGAATGACAGAAATGCAAAATTTCCTTCAGATGTTAGAAAAGTATTCATTTGGTGGGAAAGCTCTTTAGAGCTTTCCCCTGTTTTTAATTTTAGTCACCAGCCTCGTCCACGCCAGACTATCTTGGGGCGAAGTCCAATCATGGCCAACTCTAGAAAGGTCAGGATCATCTGGAAGAATCCCCAAAGCAGAGATGTAATTTGCATCGCAAATAAAGCACTCTTTACGATAAGGAATTAAATAAGAATCAGGCGTGAGATGTTTTAACGCTTCTTCCTTATTTGCAAACCAAGTCTTCCATTGAGCACTCCACTTCGGTGGATTCAACACATCGGCCGCTTCGTACTCATCCTTCATCTCTTTCCAAGATGGGTAACCTGCGGTTTTAGCGATGATGGCATAAGCATCCTTCAAGGCAATTTCTTTGCCCTGCTTCTTCTTCGCTTTCTGTAAAAGCTTCGCCTTAATTTTTAGGGAATCAATACTGGAACCTGACATAACATTTTTCTCCTTTGGTCTTGTTACCGTTCCGTCATTGGTAACCAAAAGATTAAATGTAATAAGAGGGAAACACGAAGTGAGATTCTCTTTTGACGGACAGGCCTCTTCGCAGACCTCCTCAAAATATAGCAGGTAATGGCTTACGAATCAACCATCGTTATGGATATACTCTAAAGCATGAAATTTGTTAGCTATCTGGAAATCCTCGCGGGTGCCGCCATCGTTTACTTTATTCAAAACAAAGTCACCCACATGTTGGGTTACCTTCTGATTTTTATCGGTCTCTCCTACGTCATTTGGAATGAAGAGATTAGTTTTGATTTAGATGAAAAGAACAGTCTCATTCATTGGAATAAGAAAAAATTTTTAAGACAGAGTAATAAGACAATTCCCTACTCTGATATCAAACGTATTTTTGTTCAACGTGTTGGTAAGGCCAGTAGCTTTACGGAATTCTTTTGTGTTTCTATGGAACTTCAATCAGGTGAAGTCATCTCTTCGCCAGAACGCTTCTCAACTGAGGCCGAAGCTTACGCCAATGCTAACCAATTAAAGAATCTTTTGTTACCCCATTCAGGAATTTAGTATTTACTTATTCTAGGTAAGTGAACACTAACCTGGAGCAGTAATGTTTAAGAAAATACTTAAAGTATTATGTCTCGTCTTTGGTCTCATCCTCTTAGGATCAGGTGCCATCTACCTTGCTGCTCATAATAATTTTAAGAAAACTGCAGAGAAGAAATTTCCAGAACCAGATCTGGCCCTTCAAGTTGAATTGAATCCTCATTGGAAAAATGAAGGAAAACGTCTTACTCAAATGAAGGGATGTCTTGATTGTCATGGCCCTCAACTTGAAGGACGAACTTTCATCGAAGATCCTGCCATAGGTGTTTTTTCAGGATCTAATCTTACTCCGCATGCCACTGGCGTCAGTGAAACTTATTCTACCAAAGACTGGGTTCGGGCCATCCGTTTCGGGTTGAACCGTGGAAACCGATTGTTAAAGTTTATGCCATCTCAGGAATTTTCATCTCTAAGCGATGAAGATCTAGGTAAGATCATTGTCTATCTTCAAAGCCTTCCACCAGTTGCGAAAAACTCTCGACCTATTACAGTTGGGCCGATGGCAAAAGTTCTCGACTATTTTGGAAAGATGCCTCTCCTCTTCTCTGGAAAGTACGTGCCAAACGAGCGAATCAAAGTAAAAAGCCTTACAGCAGAAGATACTATCGAGTATGGAAAATATGTTTCATCCAGTTGCGTTGGTTGCCATAATCCTCAGTTTACCGGTGGACCAATTGATGGGGTTCCGCCAAGCTGGCCTCACGCTTCCAACATAACTTCTAAAGGTAAACTTCAAGCTTACGACTTCGATGATTTCAAAAAAGTCCTGACCACTGGAGTGACAAAAGATGGCAGAAAAATCAATCCGCAGTTCATGCCTTGGACTGCAACGGCCGCCATGTCTGAGACGGAATTGAAGGCGCTTTACCGATACTTAAAGAGTATTTAAAAGAGCTAAAAGGCGTGAGTCTAAATCACTTACGCCATCTAAACGGATGCCAAACTTTTCTGTGAGGACATTTCGAATTTCATCCACTGACTTAAATAACACCTTCTCACTCTTTCCACCTTTCCAATGAATGGTGAACTGATTATTGCTCAAAGCCAGCCTACCTTCTTCGAAAGGTTTGGCGGCAATGAGCATATTTCTAAAATGGGAAGTAGGATTCGTGTAAAGATAGTAGTTGGCCACTTCGTAATCAATTAAATGCTGTATAGTAAGATCAAAACGATAAATTGTTTTCCACTCTCCACCGACATTCGCTTGAAGAATTAAATCTTCTTGGAGGTTTTTGATTCTAAAATCCTCATGAGTAGTTTTTTGTACGATATCAGTTTTAAATTTTATCGGAGTCGTTAGAGTCATCCCACCAAACCCCACGTCTGCGAGATAGGTCTCATTTTCTAGATCAACCAGGAACAACATATGTGAACGACGAGTAATAAGGTCTTCTGCTTGATTCCAAAGAACTCGAGCTCCAAGCCACTTAAACTTGAACCCTATTTCTCTTAATGCAGACGAGAAAAGAATGTTCTGCTCAAAGCAGTAGCCACCCCGCATTCCCTGGACCATTTTCCTTTCAAGCGTTTCAAGATCCAGTGGAACTTCTTTATAAGTAAAAGGATTGAGATTTTCGAAAGGGATAGAGGTCGTATGCAAACGATGAAGTTCATTCAAAGTATTAAAGTCAACCTTGGGCGTTTTTGTGTAACCAATTCGTTCAAAGTAGGCTTTTAAGTCCATGAGCTCTCCACTAGAATGACTCTTATGAAATACAAAATTTTAGGTGTCTACACCGGTAAAATATCCAAGCTCCCAAATGATTTCGTAACTGCGATCACGAAGGAACCTCGAGATGTCATAAAAGTATCTAAGGACTGGATAGAAGGCAATGAGATTAACAATTTGGTCCATCATGGCGGAGACATGCGTGTCATTCATCATTACTCCATGGCCAACTATAATTATCTGAAAGAACAGTTTCCTGATATTGCTGACCGCTTTCTTCCTGGTACGTATGGTGAAAATATTGTCACTGAAGAACTTACTGAAAGAGATTTAAACATCGGTGATATCTATCAACTCGGTACGGCCAAAGTTCAACTGACGGTTTCTCGTAGACCTTGTGTTACGATTAATCACGCCTATCAGGACGGCCGCGTTCAGAAAGAGATTGTCGTATCAGGTAGATCTGGCTGGTATTATCGTGTTTTAGAAGAAGGTGAAATTCGACCTGGTGACTATCTTGAGTTCCTGGAGAGGCCCTACCCCGATTTGCCTCTCTATAAATTGCACATTCAGGGTTATGGTGAAGAACGGTTTGCGGATAAAGAATATCTTAGACGTTGCTTGGAAACTGGTTTGATGGATAAAGGATGGAAGCCAAAGATAGAAGCGGCCTTGAACTAGTCTTTCTCTTCCAGTAACTCTATCAACATGTCACTCACAGTAACACCCGTAAATGCGCTACTCGCTTGGATCGTGACTATTGCACCTGTACCAGTGGCGATAGTATCAATACCCGCACGTCGGCCTAGTAAGCGTGCCTCGGCCTTAGAAGTTTTCTGACCTGCATGTAATACTTCATCTGCCGTTCCTGCAGCTCTTCTCGCTTTTGTCACGATGATATGAGGACGACCATTTACCATAATCCGCTTGGCCTCTTCGATGATGATATCTCCAAAAGGTCCCTTATACTGTCCGGCCGCTCGTTTCATGGCACTATAAAGACCGGTGACTTCATGTGGTTTAAACAGGGCGGCCGCCTCAGGTGTGAAGATGAATGTTCCTTCTTTATCACCATGGACACCGGTTTTGAGTTTATCCAAAGCGGTTTCTGCGGGCTTGGAGGCACCGTAAACACTTCCCTCGGTACTTCCCCAAATTCTCTTCGAATCTAGAATTTTATCCACATTATCCTGTCTTGTTACAAGAAGAAGCGGAGGATTTCGTGGTTGGATCAATTTAGAAAGTTTCAGCAGGTCTTCAGGTGACACGTGTTCTTGCTTATAAAGCTTTTCAAGGGCCTTTGTAGCAAACTCTTTATCTGCAACAGAGATACCTTTTACCATTAATTTCTCAAGAGGATTTTTGGCCTTGATCTTTTCCAAGAGTAGAAGTTCTTCCTCTTTAGAAAGACTTTTACCCGAACGAATTTTACCAACCAGAGACTTAAACTTCTCAGGAGCCATTTTTGGAAGGTGCCTAGCGAGTCTTAAACTGTTGGCTGCAACAGGTGTTAATAAGGCGGCCGAAATAAGCGCCTGATTAATACAGCGAGAGTTATTACTGTTTCTGACGAAAATCTTTTCAACACTATCACAGCTCATTTTACCGGGAGCTGCTCCTAGTCCTTTAAAGTTCTTCACTTCCGCCTGACAGCGTTCAAACTCTTCCGCCGTATGGTAACCACCATAACCAATGTTCGCCGCTAGCCCCGCTTTCCCTACAAGATTTTCTGCTCGCGCCACTTTCGAGGCAATACTAGCGGTTCTTGCTAAAGTGCCGGCAAGCTTCACACCATTTACCACTGCATATGGAGTCAGAGTAAGTGCGAGATTTACCGCAACATCATCTAAGACTACATCAGCTGTATTACGATTATCTTTGATATTTTCCACGCACTGGTGAAAAGTTGCAGCGTAATTAAGTTCATTGGCCTTCGGAAACACAACATCTGGGTGTTGGTATCTTGTTTTCCCCATGATCTCCTCAAAATCATCACACTCGGTGCGTGCACCGACTAAACACCCATGAGCACGGTTAAATTGCTTGAGTTGTTTATTGATTTCTTTCTGAGAGAGCTTCAACTGTTCAGTCACTGCAGTCTGAAGTTCATTTGCCGAAGGTGTCGAACGTAAGTTGGTCACGAGATGTTTAAATTTCTCACCTTTCAACAATGGATTCAAATCTTTGATCCGCTCCATGTCTTCACGCATGAGTTTGATTTTCTCGCGGTCACGGGTCTTCAGAATCTCCTGATTCAAAGCTCGAAGAGAACCCAGGGCTTGGTCGACTTCATCAACTTTAACATTTAAATAGTGCTGTTTATTGCCGCTAGGACGACATTGAGAAAGTGACAAGCATTGCTTTTGGACCGCCATCATTCTCAACGAATAACAATCGAAGGCGTCTTGCTGGAGAACCAGTCCGATCTGCGCTCTCGACTCCAGGAGGTTTGCCATCGCATTATGAAGAGCAAGACTCTTATAATTAAAATCATACTGCATGTAGGATTGCGCGAGACTTCTATCAGACTTTGAATACTCGTCATCAATGAGATCATCCAAGTTTTCCGAGCATCTTTGAGTGTAGTCATACAATTGAGGAGTTTTTGGATAATGAGTTTCTAGTTGTTGATTGAGTTTCGTTTGATCTTGTTTAATGGAATAAGTAGAGGCCGAGTTACAAGCGGTTCTGGGATTCTTCATCGAACCATCAGAAACAATCGCATTGATTGTACCAACTGTTCCTTTGCGATACATGTCCTTTAAACTCTCTTTCAAAACTTCCGGACACTCTTGTTGAAGTTTTTCAGAACACTCATTAGCATTCGGCCCAACTGAATTAAAATTTTTGAGAGATTTTAAAATAACAGCATCCGAGCCAAAGGCAGCGGAAGAAATGAAACAAGCCACGATGAGTAAGTAAAATTTGTTAACCATTGCCTATTACTTGTCGTCGTAACTCAGGCATGACTTTAATTTTAGTTACTTAGAGTTTTGCAAAAGCATAATTTCAAGTGATTACACTTCTCGTCTAACGCCTGGCCCATCGAAGCTTGGAGCACCTTTATGATATCCATAAACTCCCGGAGGTACTCATGAAGATGTTCACTCTGTCGCTATTTGCTTTCACACTTTCCCTACAGTCTTCCCTCGCTTGCACGCGCGCGGTTTATTTCGGAGCCAATAAAGACATCATCACCGCAAGAACCATGGATTGGAAGGCCGACATCCAAACAAACTTGTGGATATTTCCACAAGGCATGAAACGAAATGGCGTTGCTGGACCAAACTCCGTTGAATGGACTTCAAAATATGGGAGCGTGATCGCCTCTGGTTATGAGGTAGGTACCACCGATGGCATGAATGAAAAAGGATTGGTAGCTAACATTCTATGGTTGGTGGAATCGGAATATCCAAAATTTGAAAAATCCAGACCTGCCATGGCCGTTTCTATTTGGGGGCAATATGTGCTGGATAACTTCTCGACAGTCAAAGAAGCAGTTAAAGCTTTAAAGAGCGAGCCATTTATCGTTGTGACAGATAATGTTCCCGGAGAGAACAGACTTGCAACTGTTCATTTATCGCTTTCCGATGCCAGTGGTGACAGTGCCATCTTTGAATATGTCAAAGGCAAACTGGTCATTCATCACGACCGAAAATATCAAGTCATGACTAATTCACCTATCTTTGAAAAGCAACTTGCACTCGAGGAATATTGGAAGGAAATCGGGGGAACCACTATGCTCCCTGGAACCAATCGCTCGGCCGATCGATTCGCACGTGCCTCGTTCTACATTAATTCCATTCCAAAATCGAAAGATCCGGTTGTGGCACTCGCGAGTGTCTTTAGTGTAATTCGAAATGTATCGGTTCCCTATGGAATTACCACGCCTGATCAACCCAATATCTCCTCCACCCGCTGGAGATCAGTCGCAGATCATTCACGTCTGATGTATTTTTTTGAATCGGCGCTTACGCCAAATACATTTTGGGTCAATTTGAAAGAAGTGGATTTTTCCAGCAAAACAGGAAAAGTCATGAAGCTTGACCTGGGTAAAGATCAAAGGAATGTCTACTCAGGAAACGCGGTTAAAGACTTTAAAATCTCTGAGCCTTTTAAGTTTTTAGGGCTCTAGATGATTTAGAGGAATTTTGACCTTAAAAAGTGTGCCCCACTCCTTAGAGCTTTCAGCATTTATCGTTCCACCATGCGCCTCAATGATCTGACGAGTAATATAAAGGCCAAGTCCAAGTCCCCCAACAGTGTCTTCAGCATGAAGTCTTTCAAAACGTTCGAACACTCTTTCAAGATCTTTTGGAGGAATCCCCAGGCCTCGATCATGGAATGTGAAATGAGCACATCCGTTTTCTTCATAAATCTCGATACGAACAGGTTTCCTCTCACCATACTTAAGCGCATTCGTAAGAAGATTCGTAAACACTTGCTCGATACGCAGACGATCAAAATTTCCCCAAATTGGATCCTTCACTGTTAGGGTCACATCTGTCTCGGAATTCCTGATTTCTAATCTATAGCGATCAAGTAGTTCGGAAGCCATTTCTTTCAAATCGAATTTTTCAATATTGAGATTCAACTTCCCCATATTGATGCGCGAAACGTCTAAGAGATTATCGATTAAGCTTGATAGACGAGAAATAGAGGTATCACAGCCGCTGATAATTTTCTCTAAACTCTTTTCGCTCATGGAGTGAAGAGTTTTATGGTGAATGCTCTTTAACAGGCGTTGTACCTGCAGTTTCAATGGAGTCAGCGGAGTTCTTAATTCATGGGAGGCGATGCTTAAAAATTCATCTCTCACCTGAATGGCCTCTTGAAGCTTAATGTTCGTACTCATTAATTGATTTGTACGTTCATCAATTCGCTTCTCGAGATTTGCATAAGACATTCTGAGGAGATCATCAGTGCGCTTTCTTTCCGTCATATCGCGGGTCACTTGTGAAAAGGCAATAATGCTTCCATCGTTGTCTCTAATAGCAGTGATGATAACACTGGCCCAAAATCTTGTTCCGTCTTTACGAACTTGCCAGCCATCATCTTCAAAACGACCAGTTTCAATCGCTTCGTTTAATCCGTATTCACATTTTCCCATCTGTATATCGGTCTCGGGATAGAACACAGAGAAATGCTTCCCAATGATTTCTTTGGTCTCATATCCTTTAATTCGACGTGCACCTTCATTCCAGGTAGCAATCGTGCCATCACAATTTAGAGTGATCATGGCATAGTCTTTTACGGACTCAAACATCTTGCGAGCACGCTCTTCACTTAGCTTTAATTTTTCTTCCGCATTTTTTCTTTCAGTTAAGTCGCGTGTAACTTTGGCAAATCCTACTAAGGCACCGGTCTTATCTCTTAAAGCGGTAATTACAATGTTCGACCAGAATCTCGTTCCGTCTTTTCTTACGCGCCAACCTTCTTCTTCATACTTTCCGATTTTTTCGGCGATCTCTAATTCAAATTGTGGATGACGACGGATCTTGTCTTCACTCGTATAGAAGATAGAGAAGTGTTTCCCGATAATCTCATCGGCCTGATAGCCCTTGATTCTTTCAGCACCGATGTTCCAGCTTTCAATAAAGCCTTTTTTATCGATGAGAAATATTCCGTAATCTCTTACTGATTCTACTAGCAGACGAAACTTTTCTTCTTCCGCAGTCGCCACTAAAGGAGAGATAGGAGTATGAACTGATTCACTTGATTCAAAAGGCGAGGTGTTCAGAATTTTGTTGCTCATTAGTGTCATTTGACACATTAAAAAGTGACGGTCAATGTTACTAAAACTGACATTGCGAGAATTAGAATCTTCTTAATTTTTTCCTTAATTTAACCTTTATTTCCCTCTGAAAACTTGCATAACACATTTCTAAAAAAAATCTAAATCTAAAGAAAAACTAAAGGCAGACGCAAAGACTCATGGACTTTCAATTTCCTATTTCCATATAATGCGGCCATGAAAAATCTCATCTTATTTTTGCTATTTTTTTTAAGCTTTTCCTCTTTTGCTCAAACCGTAAAATTCAAAAAACTTAGCTGCCGTTCTTTCGATCAGAAGGCACTGATTGAAGTCATTTTTCCAAAGCTCATTGATCCCATGAATCCATTCATTGGCTTCCCAGAAATATGGGTGCAAGTAACGATTCAAAAAGATGGAATGGATTGGATCTATAAGCGCGATAAAGTTCTTATCATCCCTGAGTTTTATCCACCTGGAGTAGAAATGAAGGGGCAGTCATCTGATTCTCTTTACATCAAACTTCACCCGGAAATTCATTTGAATAAATATACAGGCTCTTATTATGGGCAATTATTTGTAAATGATCATGAGAGTGATCGTCGTGCCTATTTTCGTTATATGGACACTGATATGGGCCCGGGTTTAACTTGCACAGATAGTTTATAATTTTTTATTTTCATGTATAAAAAACTTTAAGAACGAAAGGGTCAGAATTGTATATTCGGTGATGAATGTACGACTCTGAACTTTCGGAGTTTCTTTCTCCTTATCCATCCAGATTCTACACATTTGACTCTCCCTTATTCTCTCCACAAAAACGTTAAGAAAATGTGGAATTCGATTTTGGGCACCACTTGCCTCTCTTAAGAAGCAAAATACTCTCCGGCAACATCCTTCCTATCCAAACATTAGCATCCAATGACGGACGCTTTTTACACCAAGGAAGGAACATGAATAAATTTTTGATTCTCATGTTGATGACGTCTCTACTAAGCGTCTCATGTAACAAATCGGGTGACGGCGGAAGCTCAAGCGACGAAACTCAAACTGCTCCTGTTACCGGCGATGACAGTACCGGAACAGACACAAGCGGTGGAGATGATACGACCTCTACTCCAGCACCAACACCTACTCCCAATGTCCCGGCACAGGCCCTGACATTTAGTACAAACGTCGAATTATTGAACTTCAACACTGATCAAGCGGCCAAATACAACGAGGCCATTGAACTTGTGAAACTCGTTGTGGGGACAGAAGAGTTCAGGAACAAAGTTTTAAACCATACTTATAATGGGATAAAACAGTTTGCGGATAATGGAGGCAAAACAAATGCTCAAATTTACCAATCAATTCTAGATGCCGCCGAAAAGCTCTACCCTGCCAAGAACAACCGTATGGATCTCGAAGTTGAGCTTTACTACGCTAACAATACAGTGGTCGGTTATACCAACGGTTCAACAACTCAGATTTGGGTAAATACAAAGTTCTTCAACAATTACAAAGTAAACTCTGTGGCCGGTAACTTGTTCCATGAGTGGTTACACAAATTAGGCTACGGTCACGACTCAGCGGCGACAGCGAAAAGACCTTACTCAGTTCCATACGCAATTGGCTACATCATGGCCGATATCGCTCAGGACTTCATGTAATCAAACTTTAAGGAGAACAGTATGAAACATATTTTAATGAGTTTAGCTTTAGTATTTTCTGTATCAGCTTTTGCAGACATTGATGAAGGAAGTGCCGTTAATATTCAACCCAAAGCGGAGAGAGTTGAGGCATCACGAACCTGCTTCAATGAACTTCAGAAATTAGGTTGTGGTCACCCCAAAGATGATGCTGATCACTTCAGAACCTGCATGAGTGAAGTTTATACGAGTCTGGATTCTGGATGCCAAACAATCATGAAAAGACTCTACGGTAAATAAAAGGAATAAAGTGGGGACGAATGTCCCCACTATTTAATGTGAAGTTTGACCGTCAAAGAGTGATAGATATTTTCCATAGCCCATCTTTTGCATGTCCTCGAGAGGAATGAATTTCAAGGCAGCAGAGTTAATACAAAATCTTTTTCCACCCTTATCTTTCGGGCCATCATCAAAGACGTGTCCTAAGTGACTGTCACTGGTTTTACTTCTCACCTCAGTTCGTTCACCTAAAAGACTGAGATCAAGTTTTGTCTCAACAATCTTGTCATTAATCGTTTTGGTAAAGCTCGGCCAGCCTGTGCCAGAATCATATTTGTCCAAAGAGCAAAACAGTGCCTCACCGGTCAATCGATCTACATAAATTCCAGGTCGCTTGTTGTCCCAATATTCATTTTTAAATGGTGGCTCAGTCGCAGAATCTTTCATGACGGCCCGCTGTTCTTTCGTCAGCGGTTGAGCTTTCCATTGTGCATGAACACCAGGGGCGCTTATCAGACTGAAAAGTAATAGTAAGGTTTTATTCATAATTCACCTCCCATTCATTATAACCGAGTGGCACCTTGTTTGCTCCTAATTTTGATACTCAAAGGAGGCCTTATGAAAAGAACGGCAAGCGCTCAATGGCGCGGAAATCTTAAGCAAGGAAAAGGATCAATTAATACAGAAAGCGGGGCAATTTCTAATCTTGCTTATTCTTTCTCAAAACGTTTTGGAGAAGAGCGAGGGACTAATCCGGAAGAATTAATCGGGGCCGCCCACTCAAGTTGTTTTGCCATGGCCGTATCAGCGGAACTTGCTCAACGTAATCTTCAAGCCGAATTAATCGACGTGCGGGCCACAGTTTCATTAGAAAACGTTTCTGGTGCCTGGTCTATACCTGCAGTCCATCTAGATGTTTCGATTGAAGCAGCGAATGCTAGTCGTGCGCAAATTGAAGAAGCGGCCAATTCGGCAAAGGCCAACTGTCCCGTTTCAAAACTCTTGAAAGCGGCCGAGATCACCATGAACCTGAATCTTGGTTCACAAGATGCGGCGACTTTTTCGTAGGACACTACTGATGCAAAATTTCTACAAGGATTTCCGTGAAAGAAAAATAAGTGGCAATCCCAAGGATTACAGTAAAAAAACATCTGAGAGGGGTGACTTTAACTGGGCTGCGTTTGCGTTTCATGGGTGATCTTATCGTAGAAACACTTGGCACTTTTTAATAAAATTTTGGATTTTTTTCAAATTCCAATTGGAATGGTCCCGCTTTTGCGGGACCAACAATGAATGAATTAAAAGAATTTAGTCATCGAAATAGTTAGAGATTCATCATTTGCCTTCGCATACTGTCCGTCCTCGGATGGAGTTCCAGTAGCATAGCTAATCGTTTTTCTGTTAGTGTTCGTGTAGAGAAACTCATAAACAAATCCACCAGTTTCTTTGAACTGTAGGCCTACGTAATAGTCCCAATAACTCGTAAAGCCCACCCCACTCCAGGTGCCACTGGCATTTTGAGTTCTTTTGGTTTTACTTTGTTCGTTTCTGCCGAAACCTCCAATCAAACTGTATTTGCTATCGATGTCATAAAAGCCAGATAGGCGAAGATAATGTGAAACAGAGTTATAGCCAAACCAGTTGGGCAGATAATTATATTCAAAGGCAAGGTTTTTATAACCAAAGCTTGTTGAGTATTCGAAAGCAGAAATTTGTGATCGATCAATAAACTCGTAACGATTTATGTAAAAATTGGCGGCAATCTCACCCAACGCTTTTTTATAGCCAATAGTAAGATCCATCTCTCTAGTGCTATCGCCTTCATATAGTGTAGGTTCAGCGAATTTTAAGTTAGATCCAAAAATATTTCCCCAAACACCTGACGAATGTTCGTAATTCGCCGAGGCCTGGATTGCTGGATTGTTCTCAGTGAAAGAGATCCCTCGCCAAATGTAGTTTGAGGCAAATTTCGCATACCCTGTAATGCCTGCACTAAATGCAGATGTACTCATTAGTAAAAACGAACCCGCTAACCAACGCATCATTTAAAACCATCCTTTAAAGTTTTTTTAATGATGTTATGGCAAGCCTGGGTGAATTTACGTACGGAAAATTCTGCCTGCAATTGAAAATACCTAACACCCCTCTGAAGATTATTAATAAAAATTTTAAATGATATCACCGACTTTTTTACTGGAGAATATGTGCAGAATTATTCGATTAAGATGAAGCTGGCAGTGCCAATTATCATTACGGCTTTTCTGGTATTGGCGATCATGACTTATTTCATTGGTTCACATACCTGGAATAACTCGAAGCTATTCGCCATTGATAAAACTTCCGCGATGGCGGAGGCCTATGGAAATAACATGAAGGCCGAACTTCAAAAAAGCCTGGATATTGCTCGTGGTATGGCACAGGTTCTTGAGTCCCTTCGTGCACATGGTGGCAACAATCGCGAAATTATCGAGAAAATGATTTTGGATATTCTACAAAAAAATCCTCATCTCATTGGATCATGGACAGGCTGGGAAGCAGATAAATGGGATGGAAAAGACTTTCAATACGTGAATGCTCCTTACCATGATAAAACAGGACGCTTCATTCCATATGCTAACTGGGAAAATGGGAAGCCTACTCTTTCCCCTTTGCTCGAATATGATGTTGCAGGAAATGGCGACTACTATCAAGTTCCGAAATCACGTCTCAAAGAAACCATGATAGATCCATATCTTTATAAGATTGGCGATGAAATGGTACTTATGAGCTCTGCAGTTGTGCCAATCATTAGAAACGGTGAATTTCTTGGGGTGGCCGGTGTAGATATGGGGCTAAAAGAAGTTCAAAAAGCAGTTAATACCATCAAACCATTTTCAACTTCAGAGTCGTACCTTGTAAGCAGTTCGGGAAAATTCGTATCGCATCCTAATATTGAAATGATCACCAAGGACGCAAAATTTCCTTTCGAACAAGAAAAATTTGCCAAGGCCATTTCGAGTGGTGAAAAACTTGTCTTGTTTGGAGAAATTGAGAACGATCAAGAATATCTATACGTCACGAATTCTTTTAAAATTGGGAACACTGACGAATATTGGACTCTCATTGTAAGAACTCCGACATCAACTGTTCTGGCAGACGCTAAAACAATGCTATGGACCCAAATTCTTATTTCAATTGTTGGACTTTGTATTCTATTCGGAGCAGTGATCTTCCTTTCTCGCTATATCTCAAACTCAGTAAGTAATCCTTCTAAAGAACTGAATGATTCAAGCAGCGAAGTTACAGCAGCAATCCAGCAATTAACTGTGGCAGGGCAAAATCTTTCACAATCTTCAACTGAAGCTGCTGCTTCATTAGAAGAAACCGTCGCATCTCTTGAAGAACTTACATCTATGGTGAAAGTTAACACTGACCACGCCAAAGAGGCCGCAAGACTTTCTGGCGAGACACATGAAATCGCAGGAAGAGGTAAAGAGAACATTAGTAAGCTTATTGCATCGATGGAATCAATCAGCCAGGATTCAAAGCGAATTCTCGAGATCATCACAGTGATTGATGATATCGCTTTCCAAACCAACCTCCTCGCACTCAATGCAGCAGTAGAGGCCGCTCGTGCCGGTGAGCAAGGAAAAGGGTTTTCTGTGGTAGCTGAAGCGGTAAGAAATCTTGCTCAACAAAGTGCCACTGCCGCTAAAAATATCAATGAGCTTATCAAGGGTAGCGTTGAGAGAATTGAACAATGTAGTCATCAGTCGATTGAGAGTGGTGAAATTCTCAGCGAGATTCTTATTGCCGCCAAGAAAGTTTCTGAGATTAATGCTGAAATTTCGAGCGCCTCACTAGAGCAAAGTAATGGGATCGCTCAGATCAGCACGGCCATGAATCAACTCGAGCAATCTGTTAACAGCAATGCTTCTTCTTCTGAAGAAATTGCTTCGACAGCTGCAGAAATTAGCTCACAAGCTGAAATCATGAATAATGTGGTAAATGTTCTGAATGAAGTTGTGTATGGTAAAGATGAGTCTTCTTCTTCCAAAGTATCTGAGACCCGCCAAGAATCTGCTTAAATTAAATCCAGCTAGAGTCCGACAAACGGACTCTAGCTTTAAATTTTTCACAATTTCTTAAGATGTCCTCTTCATTCTTAATCCCTAACTCACTGATAATCCATAAATAAAATGAGCCTAAAACTCAAGAAATGAACATCCTTGCCCACCCCTAACTCATTGAAAAGAAAGTCATAAATGTGTCGATAGGTAAGTGAGGTCAACTTATGGGTCAACACGCTTTTGTAAAATTCCTAATACTCTTTGGAGCATTCGTTACTCCAATCCTTAATACTTTTGCCTCAGATCTCTACATCATTCGCGAAAACATTTTTGAAGAAGAATCGGGATCTGCCAAAAAGAAATACATTCTTAAATTAAAACCAACTACGATTCAAAAAATCAAAG
Source organism: Peredibacter starrii (assembly GCF_034259205.1). Lineage (GTDB taxonomy): Bacteria > Bdellovibrionota > Bacteriovoracia > Bacteriovoracales > Bacteriovoracaceae > Peredibacter > Peredibacter starrii. The sequence goes on from NZ_CP139487.1 coordinate 4,074,033, forward strand.
AGCTTCCGCCAACGACTGTTATTTATCTTGGTGAAGGTGAAGAAAAACAAAAACTCGCTCAAAAGAAAAAAGATCCTTATCCAGCAAAAATCGATTTTAAATACTCTAACTCATACGTAAGAGTTGATGGTACCGACGCGAATGCCAAAGGCTATATCAAGTCTGACAATGCTCCTGGATATCATGTGCTTTGGACCCCTTGGTATAATCAAACTTGGGAAGCGCAACTGGGACACAGCTTCGCTTTCTATGACATGGGAAATTCCAAATCAAGAACCATCACAAATCCTAAGCAGGATCAGCAAAAATTCTATCTCGCCGCAAATTACCGACTGAATGATTATTGGAAACTTAATTCTGAATTAGGAACCAATAAGCAGTTCTTCTTCAAAGCGGTTGATAATGAAACGATTAAAATTGAAAGCGTACGAGTTCCCTACATTCAGTTGGGAGCGAGCTACTCAATGTACAAGAACGCTCTTACTCATATTGATCTGAAACTGGCGGGCCGTTATCACCTTCCCTTTGAAAGCGATGTGTATGAAGGAACCGGAATCGGGACAGTCGGATCCGTTTATATGGAACATAAATTTAAAAAGGTGAACTTCTCAGGGGAAGTTTTCTACTCGCAAGATAAATTCGATACGGATGAAATTGAATTTACTCGTGCAGAAGTTGGTTTAGTACTAGGGCTTAAATTTTACTTTGGAGAAGAAGTCTAAAAAAACATGAAGATATTAATTCTTCTTACGTTTTTATTTTCGTTGGCCGGTTGTATGCCAAATCCGGTCGGGGGCTCAGGCTCCGAGGGGAACTTTGACTCTGAATTCCAGCCTTATAACTCTTCACCAAGAAATTTTAGTATTACTGCCCTTACACCCGGAGACGCGAGCGCGACTGTTTCATGGTCAAGCAGTCAGAACGCCGACTCTTATGAGATCCATTACCGTTCAGCATCTGTTCTCACATTTACAACCATTGATAATGTAACCTCTCCCTACACTATTACAGGCCTAACAAATAGTCAGACCTATCTGGTTATTGTGACTGCGAAGAATGAACGTGGTTCAACTAACTCACAAAGTTTAACTGTTACCCCGACAGATAATATCGTGGTTGTTCCGGGCTCACCTGTCGTGAGTTATGCAACTTCGGCCGGTAAGACGATGGATTTTGGCAACACCATGACCGTGGTGCCTTCGCTTCTTAATAACAATGGTGCTTCAATTACAAATTGTACAAGCACTCCCGCCCTTCCGGCCTGGGCAACTCTTAATCCGAACACTTGTGTGATTTCTGGTACGCCTACAGCTCCGATGGCGGCAACTTATAGCATTCGTGCGACAAACGCAGCAGGAACATCATCTCCTACATCGATCACACTGACAGTAAGTGCACTTGTTCCGGCCATCAGTTATCTTGGGGCTCTCAACACATCAGGTGCTATTGATGTGCCAATGGTTGTTAATCCAACGCTTTTAAACTCTAATGGTTCAGCGATTACAAGTTGTACGAGTTTTCCGGCCTTGCCAACTTGGGCAAGTCTTCATCCTTCAACTTGTGTGATTTCTGGAACTCCTGATGCACCTCTTACTCTTACTTCATATTTAATCACGGCCACCAACTCGATTGGTCCTTCAATTGGTGCCACGGTATCACTGGAAGTTTCGGCCGGAATTCCTGTGTTAAGTTACGCAGCTGCATTAGGAACAATGAACTTTGTAGATTCACCGATGACGGTGACTCCAACTCTCCTAAAACTAAACGGCTCAGCGATTACAAATTGTGTGAGTTCACCAACACTTCCGACTTGGGCGACACTTGATCCTAATACATGCGTGATTACAGGAACGCCTGATTCGACACTGTCTCCAACCACTTATTCAATCGTTGCTACAAACTCTATAGGTGACTCGGTTGGAGCAAATGTAACGTTAACTGCGATTGCTTTTAATTGTCCGGTTGGATACGCCGAAGTACCTGCGGATGCAGCTCTTGGCGTGAATCGTTTTTGTGTCATGATGTTTGAAGCGAGAAATAATTCCGGTGCAGTTTCAGAGGCGGCCGGAACTCCATGGACAAATATTTCGTTAGCTAATGCTAAGACGGCCTGTACGGCGTTAGGTTCAGATGATGATCTCATCTCAAATCCTGAATGGATGGCCATTGCTAGAAACGCTGAAACAGTGGCAGGTAACTGGTCAACAGGTTCTGTTGGAACCGGTCTTATGCCAAGAGGTCACTCGGACAACAATCCTTCAAGCGTTTTAACTTTAAGTAATACTGGTGATGATTATTCAGATACTTTGGATACATCTGGATCAGCTTGGGAGCAAAAAAGAAAAATCACGCTTTCAAATGGCGCAGTCATTTGGGACTTGAGTGGTAACGTTTCAGAATGGGTCGACTGGAGAACTACTTCTGGTCTACAAACAGGACCAACAAATTGTTCAGCTTCTACTCAGGAACTCGCTTCAGTATCCTGTGCAGGACTTGCATCAAATGATTATCTTCCAAGCAATGGTTCCCTGAACTCTTCAAATGGAATTGGTAGATTTATTGGTGGGACAAGTGGTGCCCCTGTTCGCGGTGGTTCATGGAATGACTCGGATATCTCAGGTCTTTATTCAATCAATTTAGGTCTGGCTTCAATTGCACATTCAAATGTGGGCTTTCGTTGTGTGAATCGTCCAAAGGCCGCAGATGCTCCAGGGCTTAGCTTTGCTGGTGCAACGGGAACTACAGTCTTAGTGGGCGAAATGATGTCTATTCTCCCAACCACACTTGATGCAAATGGTGCCGCCATTACAAATTGTACAACGACGCCGACACTGCCTTCGTGGGCATCGATTAATCCATCGAATTGTGAAATCACAGGTACACCGACGGGAGTAATGGCACCTACAAGTTTTGATGTCGTTGCCACTAACTCAGTTGGTGATTCAAATATTGCTACAATTACATTAACGGTAAACGGAGCAGTTCCTGTTTTAAGTTACGTTGGTTCTCTTGGTGGAAACGGGGCGGTCGGAATTCCAATGACAGTTTCGCCAACTGTTCTAAGCGGAAATACTCTCGCCATTACAAACTGTACAAGTTCTCCAGCGCTCCCAGCTTGGGCAACATTGAATCCTACAACTTGTACAATTTCAGGTACTCCTGATTCATTCTTACTTTCAACTGTCTATGATATTTCCGCTCATAACTCAGCTGGAGCTTCAGTTCCGGCCAGCATCACTCTTAGTGTTGCGGCAGCGGCCCCAGTATTAAGTTACAGTGGTGCAACCGGTGTCATTGGAAGTGTTGGTGTGGCGATGAGCATTTCACCTACGACGTTAGTAGATAATGGAGCCGCCATTACTAATTGTACGGCGTCGCCAGCATTGCCTGTTTGGGCGAGCATTAATACTTCAACTTGTGTGATCTCGGGAACGCCAACGGGAATTTTGCCGGCCACGACGTATACGATCACTGCCACAAACTCGGTTGGCTCAAGTAGTAGTAACGTGACATTTAGATCTAACCCATCAGCTCCAGCACTTAGTTTTGTGGGATCAACTGGAACAACAATCAATTATGGAAGTCCACTAAGCGTATCACCTTCACTATTAAATGCGAACGGAGCCGCCATCACAAGTTGTAGCATTTCTCCGGCACTTCCAGCGTGGGCAACGATCAACTCTTCAACTTGTATTATTTCAGGAACGCCAACTCAAGCACTCGCGGCCACAACATATACGGTAAGGGCCACAAACTCTGCGGGACAATCAGCTCCAGCGTCTGTCATTCTAACTGTGAATGCACTTGTTCCAACCATCAGTTACGCCGGAGCAACTGGAACAACAAGATCAATTAACTCTCCAATGAGTGTGGCACCAACAACCTTACAATCAAATGGTGCGACCATTACTAACTGTTCGGCCTCACCTGCGCTTCCAGCTTGGGCGACTTTGAACCCAATTACTTGTGTTATCTCGGGTACACCGAATGTCATGATGGCAACTACAACTTTCACAATTACGGCCGGTAACTCCGCGGGGACATCCGATGCAACAGTAGACCTAACTGTAATCGCAGCAGTGCCAACTATCAGTTACGCGGGAGCAACAGGAACAATTGGATCAATTGGAACTGCAATGTCTGTTTCTCCAACGACATTGAATAATAACGGCGCCGCAATTACCAATTGTTCGATCACGCCAGCACTTCCAGGTTGGGCAACTATTGATCCAACGACTTGTGTGATAGCAGGTACCCCAAATGCTTCTCTGACATCAACCACATATTCAATTATTGCGACGAACTCAACTGGTAACTCAACTGGGGCAACTGTCACTCTTCGTGCCAATGCGGCCGTACCAACTTTAAGTTATGTGGGCTCGACAGGAACCACCATTAACTACAATACTTTGGCAAATATTGCGCCAACGACACTGAACACTAATGGTGCGGCGATTAGTAGCTGTACAAGTACTCCTTCACTTCCCGCTTGGGCAATTTTAAATCCTACAACATGTGCCATTACCGGTATTGCCACTTCAGTTCTTCCGGCAACAACTTATACAATCGTGGCCAGAAACTCTGTTGGTTATTCGGCAGGTGCAACTCTTACTCTTCAAGTAAATGCCACTCCACCAACTTTAAGTTTCGTAGGATCTCTTGGAACAAGTGGTGCAGTTGGTGTTGCGATGAGTGTATTCCCAACATCACTCATTACAAATGGTGCGGCGGTCACAAATTGTACCAGCACTCCTACGCTACCAACTTGGGCAACTCTTAACCCGATCACTTGTCGAATCACGGGTACTCCGGATGCCGTACTACCGGCAACTATTTTTAATATTGTTGCGACTAATTCTGCAGGTGATTCTGCAAGTGCAGCAGTTACATTGACGGTTGATGCTTCAGCACCTTCATTAAGTTATTCAGGAGCAACAGGAACGAATGGAATTTTTGGGGCGCTAATGACCGTGGCCCCAACTCTTATTTCCGATAATGGTTCGACCATTACAGCTTGTACCAGCACTCCGGCGCTTCCGGCCTGGGCAACACTTGATCCAGTGACTTGTGTTATTACAGGTACGCCAAATGCTTTTCAAGCTGCGACGTCATATTCAATCCAAGCAACAAACTCAGTTGGCAATTCAGCTACGGCTACAGTAACTCTTTCTGTAAATGCGGCACCTCCGACGGTTAGTTACGCGGGTGCGACTGGGACAACTGTTAATTTCGGTACTGCTATGAGTGTTTCACCTACCACACTTATTACCAATGGTGCAGGGATAACAAATTGTTCAACCACTCCTGCTCTTCCTACATGGGCAAGTATCAATCCAACAACATGTGTGATTTCAGGAACACCAAACGCAACTCTGACAGGAGTTACATATGCGGTGACGGCGACCAACTCCGCAGGCAGTTCAACCGCTGCCAACGTAACATTAACGGTGAACGCCATCGCTCCTAATTTAAGTTTTGCAGGTGCCACTGGAACTATTGGTTATGTCACACTACCGATGACAGTAAACCCGACGACTTTAAATCCTAATGGTTCTCCAATTACAAATTGTTCCGTCTCCCCTGCTCTTCCGGCCTGGGCAACACTTAACACAACAAATTGTGTGATCTCAGGTACGCCGGACGCAACCATGTCAGCAGTAACATATACTCTGACAGCGACCAATGCTATCGGTTCATCGGCCGGAGCGAATGTCACTCTATCAGTTGAAACAGTTTCAGTTCCTGAATTAAGTTTTGCAGGATCAACAGGCACAACCGGGATGGTTGGATCTCCAATGACAGTTGCCCCAACAAATCTCGATGACAACGGTTCTCCAGTTACAAGTTGTAGTATCTCGCCAGCACTAAGCGGCGGGCTTGTTATCAACAATTCAACTTGTATTATCTCGGGGACACCAACTGCTCTCCTGGCCGCCACAACTTATACTGTAACTGTAACAACAGCTATAGGGAATGCCTCAGATACCGTCACTTTAACAGTGAATGCAGGTATACCAACTCTGAGCTATTCAGGTGCAACTGGTACCACTGTTAATATCAATACTGCGATGACAGTAGCTCCAACTCTGTTGAGCAATAACCAATCGGCCATTACAGCTTGTGCGGCGACTCCTGCTTTACCTGCATGGGCAACTCTTAACCCTACTACTTGTGTAATTTCAGGAACGGCCAATACTGTTCTTCCGGCAACGACATATTCAATTATTGCAACTAATGCTATTGGCAATTCAATTGCTGCCTCAGTTTCTTTAACTGTAAATGCTTTGGTACCAACCATTAGTTATGCGGGGGCGACTGGAACTTCGGGATCTGTAGGTACGGCAATGAATGTTGTTCCTACGACGTTACTTTCGAACGGTTCGGCAATTTCAAACTGCACGACTTCCCCAGCGCTTCCAGCATGGGCAACACTTAACACATCTACCTGTGTGATCTCTGGAACACCAACGGCCCCTATAGGTTCGACTACATATAATATCACCGCAACCAATGCGATTGGGAACTCAACAGCCGCTTCAGTAAGTTTAAGTGCAACTTCTGCCCCACCACTTATCAGTTATTCAGGAGCGACAGGGACGACTGTTAACTTTGGCTCTGCTATGACAGTTACGCCAACAACTTTACAGAACAATGGTTCAACCATCACTAGCTGTAATAGTGCACCGGCACTTCCAGCTGGACTCATAATTGATCCTTCAACATGTGTTATTTCTGGAACCGCCACTGTTGCCGTTTCTGGAGCGAATTATTCTATTACGGCCGCTAACTCTGCTGGTAGTTCAGTCGGAGCCACAGTCACTTTAACAGTGAACCCATTAGCACCAACTTTAAGTTATGCAACTTCTGCAGGGAAGATAACAAATATTCACTCCGTGATGACAGTGACGCCTTCAACTCTAAGTACTAATGGTGCTTCAATTACTGGATGCACAGTTACTCCGGCACTTCCGTCTTGGGCAACACTCAACACTACAACCTGTGTTATCTCAGGAACACCTGATGCTATTTTAAGTGCAACAACTTATTCAGTGACCGCAGTTAACAGCGTAGGACCTTCTGCATCTGCTTCCGTTACTCTACAAGTAAACGCAACTGCTCCAAGTATTAGCTACCTTGCTTCAGTTGTAAAATTTGGTGATGTCGTGAGTATTGTTCCAACTTTGGATAACAATGGCTCGGCCATCACTAACTGTACAGGAGCTGGCCTTCCAGCGTGGGCAACTATCAATACATCGACCTGTGAAATTACTGGCACCCCGAATGCTGTTGCTCCTCTAACCGTTTACGGAATAACTGTGACTAATGGTATTGGTAGCACTTCTACTAATCTTTCTTTAACTGTTACAGAGAATGTTCCAACTCTTGCTTATGCAGCAGGAATTAAAACGGGAGTTTATGGACAGGCCATTACGGATATCATTCCGTCTACTCTATTGGCCAATGGTGCCACGGTTACAAGTTGTACAAGTGATACTGCTCTACCAACTGGCTTAACGATTAATCCAACGACTTGTGTAATTTCAGGAACACCTACTGAAGTTGCTGACAACAAAATTTACAAAATTGTCGCCCATAACTCTGGTGGTGACTCTCCAGAAGTCAGTATCACGATTGATATTAATCCGGGTTTGCCAACTTTAGTTTACCCTTCAACAATGGGAAAACTAAACGAAGCAATTACTATAACTCCGACTACTTTCTTATCAAACGGTGATACCATCAGCTGTTTGGCACCAGGGCTTCCTGCTTGGGCAACGATTGATAGCAATACGTGTGTCATTACCGGCACACCAACTGCCATCATGCCTTTGAGCGATTTCACGGTAACAGCCTCGAATGCAGCAGGTTCAAATAACATTACTCTTCAATTTGGAGTCGGTGCAGGTAAACCAGTTATTGGTTATGTTGATTTAAGTGGTGCTGTTGGCGTTCCTTATTTACTGACGCCCACAACATTGAATGATAACGGTGGTCCAATAACAGCTTGCCTTGTAAGCCCTTCACTTCCAGCATGGGCAACTATCAATCAAAACACCTGTGAAATTAGCGGTATTCCTAACGCTGTGATTGGGCTTCCAGGAGCAACCTACAGTGTTGTTGCTCGTAACAGTGGTGGTGACTCGGAACCAGTTAACATCACTCTATTCATTGATGCTTCAGCACCACAGTTAGCTTATGCATCTAACGTGAATGGATTGTTCGGAGATACAATAACTATTTCACCTACTATTCTCGAAGAAAATGGTGCTGCCACAACCTGTTCAGTTGCGCCTCTACCTGCGACTCAGCTTCCTTTATGGGCGACCTTGGACGTCAATACTTGTGTGATTACTGGAACACCAGACGCCACGTTTACAGCTCAGATATCAATTATCGCGACCAACACAAAAGGATCAGTGACCGCCAACTTTGATCTTAATATTTCGCCCAAAGTTCCGGTCATTAGCTATAGCCCAACCACATACTCAATTAACTTTGGAGAAAGTTTAAATATTACTCCAAACAGTATAATAACTAATGGATCGAACGTTACTGCGTGTAATGTTTCGCCAGCTCTTCCTGATGGATTAATTATTGATGCCAATACTTGTATCATCTCAGGGACGCCAATAGTTAGCCAACCTGCCACCAATCATTCAATTATAGCAACAAATGCCGGTGGAGATTCTCTTGCTGTCACAATTTCCATTCGAATTATTCCTCAGCCTCCAAGTTTGAGTTATGTCTCACCGAGTAATGGTAAAATTGGAACGAGCATGACAATCAATCCTGCAAGTCTAGTTACTAACGGAGCTGCAATTACTGCTTGTACTAGTAACCCTGTATTACCTGCTGGTCTATCTATTGATCCTACCACTTGCGTAATCTCTGGTATCCCTCAAGTAGAAGTTAATGGTTATTATGATATAACGGCCGCCAATTCGGGTGGAATTTCTTCTGCCGCTAGTCTAAATCTTATTATTGATCCAGATGCTCCTCAAATTAGTTATCTAAATTCTCCAGGACTTCCTGCTTATCTGGACTCTCCAGCGAAAATATCTCCAACGATTTTTGAAGATAACGGTGATCTCGCGACGTGTTCTATTTCTCCAGCGCTTCCGATCTGGGCAACGCTCGACCCTAATTCTTGTATCATTACAGGTTCTCCAACTGCGGTAGATATTACGGGAACATCTTATACAGTGACCGCTACGAATAATTTTGGTTCGACTTCAACAACATTCGAACTCTTTATTCAAGTTTGTCCGACAAACTATGCAGAAGTTCCGGCCGATTTAACACTAGGTACAGAACGTTTTTGCGTGATGAAATATGAGGCAAGAAACGATGGTGGAAAACCATCCGCACAACCGAATCTAAGTCCTTGGGTCAATATCACGGTTGGAGATGCGAAGGCCGCATGTCGCTCTCTAGGGTATGATAAGCACTATGACTTAATCTCGAACGCAGAATGGATGGCCATAGCAAGAAATATCGAGGCGCGAGCAGCAAACTGGTTTACCGGCATTGTAGGTGGGGCCAATAATATGCTTCCAGTAGGACACACTAGCGTAGTTGAGCCTGAGGATGAAAATGATCCGTACGATCCGATGATCCTTAATGTCTTAAGCACTGACCCGTACGACCAAACTACAGCGGCAATCGTTAGTAACATGCAAAGAGGTTGGGAGCAAAAGCGAACGCTAACGATCAATACACCAGGGGGCACAGATGAAATCTGGGACCTCAGTGGTAATGTGTGGGAATGGGTTGACTGGGATCGTAAAACGGGACTACAGAAATCACCTATGTGTAAATTTGAAGAAGAATTCACTGATGTAGATCCTAATCTCTGCGAAAGTGGGCCAGGCATTGCAACTCTTAACAATGAGGACTTCATGCCCCTTGACCCTGGTCTTACATCTGATCACGGAGTGGGTTTATTTATGGGTAACACCGAACCAGGAGTTGTATCTGACGATGCCTTTGTTGTGCGGGGTGGAGACTCTGCCATGGGCTTCGTTTACATTGGTAACAACCCAAGTGCTGGGGCCATTGATGAGCCACCTACTGCCGGTGTTTACACAATTGGTATGGAGGAGGACGCTTTGATGACCGAAGACATAATCGGGTTCCGCTGCGTCTTCCGTCCGGTTGAATTTGTTGATCCTTAAGCATTAAGTTGTTCACGTCCCATATGCTGAACACCTTTATGAATGCGATGGAGATGAATTCCAAGATAAATATAAAATAGACCCATCATAAAAAATCCCATCGCCGTCCACAGAACAATGGTCGCGGCCCCGAATATCAGATTCGTGAGAATCATAAACGAAAAGATCACTCCTAAAATTCCTGAGAACAAAGGCCAGCCCCATCCTTTAAAACCTGAATCTCGCAGTTCACTTCCTCTAAAAATAGCAGCGATACTTCCAAACAAGATAAAGAACCCTACATACATAGATAGAGCAATCGCCGCAATATCCATCCGCATGAGAAGTAATCCTCCAATGAGAATATCCAGCACTCCACCACCTGCGTACCAACCCCAATTTTTAAGAACATCTCTATTTCCCATAGAGGACACAATTCTGAGCACACCAGAAACAATAAACATCAATGCAAAATAAAGCACTAGGCCAGCATAGCTAGTAATAGGATGCCCCATAACAAAAAGACTCATTAGAATAAAAAGCACTCCTAAGACTTCAAAGGCCCACCATTTTCGAAAAGAGTCATTAAAGCTAATTGAGTTCATAAAGCCTCCTTAGATAAGCCCATTTAATCCCTGTTTTTTATGAATGAGGATTCAATAAATCTTAAAGAGCTGAGTAAACGAGAAAACGAGTTTACTCTCAAATTTTGAGCCTCTAAGATGAAGTATGAGAAAAACAACTCTTCTAATTGGTAATACAGATGGGATCGGTGCCGAAATGACTTGTGAGTTGTTGGGCCAGGGTCATCAGGTCATTGGGATTTCCCGGAGTCCATCCAAGATTTCTCATCCTAATTACTCTCATATTCAACTGGATGTTGCGGCATTAAATTTCCGAACTAACTTAAGTGAATGCCTTCAATCAATTTCGAAGTTGGATCTTTGCATCTATCTCGCTGGAATTGGTCAGGAGCTTAATCTTTCTGATTTAAGATCTGAGACCAAAGTATTCGAAGTAAATCTCATGGGTGCAGTCATTGCAACCGAACTCGTTTTAGAAAAAATGCAGACTCAAAACTCCGGACATTTTATCGGGATCAGTTCATTAGGTGACATGCTCATTTCTCCAGAATCTCCCAGCTATACCGCTTCTAAGATCGGACTCTCCCGGTATTGGGAAGGGCTTGGTCTAGCACTTAAAAAGAAAAAATCGCCCCTTAAAATAACCAATGTCCGATTTGGTTTCGTAGATACGAAGATGGCAAAAGCTCCGGTAAGGCCTCTGCAAATCTCACGCAAAGAGGCAGTGATGTTTCTTCAGGATGTGATTGAGCGTCCGAGGATTCGTGCCTCAAAACCCAAACTCATGATTCCACTGGTTGGCATGGTAGGATTGGCAGCAAAATTAAAGGTAATGTTTGAATGATGAAGACCACTCAAAAGCTAGTTAAAGCAGCAGATCGTTATATTGAAGCCAATGGAACCAAAACCTTTTATCTAAAAGCAGTGGAACTCCTTCAAAAAGCAGATCTTGTAAAAGAATTTCAATTTGAGGAATTAGTCACAGCTAGCTTGAAGAAATCGTTTAATACCGTCCAGAATTTTTCAAACTTTGAATTTAGTGATCTCCCCATCACAATCGCCCGTGGGAACCACTGTTTCATTGATATTTACTTCTGGAGAAGACGCCCGACGGTAATTCATAATCACCATTTCACCGGGGCCTTCCAATGCCTTCAAGGCAAAAACCTTGATTTAGAATTCAAATTCAAAGAAAAAAAGAAACTTGGGAAGTATCACGCCACGGGAGAAGTTGAGATTATTAAGTCTCATATGATTGGACCGGGACACATTCAAGCAATTGCACCTCTTGATAAATTTATCCATCAAAACCATCATCATGCGGATCTGACAGTCAATCTATGTTTCAGGACCTCAGATGTGCAAAAGCAGCATTTGTCCAATTACCTATTCTCTGGACTTCGTTATGAGAAGAATCCTAAACTTCTGGCCCGGGTAGAGCGTCTGTTTCGATTTACTAGTTTGGGTGAATTCAATCCAAAAAAACTGGAACTTGATATCGATGATGCCTTAAGTTTTCTCATAAGCACCGAAGGCCTGGAGACTCAAAATAAAAACTTCCTGAGACTTAGGGAGCTTTTAGCAAAAAGAGTCAAAAAGGAAACCGGACTAAATATCACTAAACTCTTCGATCTGCACGAAACGCAGTTGGACAAAATCCAGGAAGAGTACGAGTAAAATTTAGGACTCATTAAATTTACAATGATGCGTTAGTGATGGAATCTCCCTCCACTTCAAAGGAGATCTCATGAAGTTTCTATTCGCCCTACTGTCATTGATTTTAACTTCTGGTGTATTTGCTCAGGACAATCAACAAAGAGACGCTGAGGCCATTGCCCAACTAATGAAAGTGACTAAATACCTGGCCGATTCTGATCTTCGTTGTGCCAAGGCCACTGACTGTAAGCTTATTCCGGTAGGAGCGAGGGCCTGCGGAGGACCAAGTGGTTACATGATTACTTCTCAGTTAAATGCAAACATGACAGAACTTGAATATCTGGCCGCTCAAACAGAAGCTAAGCAAGCGGCCTTCAATCGCAACTACAATATTATGTCAATTTGCTCTCTGATCATGCCACCAGAACTAAAATGTATTGCGAGTTATTGCCGTTAATCAGTTAAACATTCACTACCAACAATATATTTACCCTGGAGCCATTCTTTAATTTCAAGAGCTCCGGGGTCTTTCATCGCTGATAATTTTTTAACGTAATCTTGCTTAATCTCTTCCGAAAGGACATCGATCCCCTTCTCTAAGAATTCCAGTCGATGTTCTAAAACAAAATTTGAAAATTCATTTGAACAAAGCTTTCGCACTGATCTCTCAAAGGCCGCATCAGCTTCTTGTCCTTCTAGAACAAACTTTGAAGCAAGATAGGTAATTTTAGATAGCTCAGGCTGATTCATCATATTGAAGCCAAAGGCCTCCGTCTCCGCAAAGGCCTCTGCACTTCTTCCCGAGAAAGGTTTAAGCTTCAGAAATTTGCAGTTCTTAGGTCCATCATTGGCAAAAAGATTTTCCCAGATAAATGGTTTGCGCTTAAGGAGCGAAGTCACTTCAATTAAATGTTCGCGATCAATCACTGGTGAGATCACTTTAGGACCAGTCCATGCCACAGAAACATCGAGTGGAATTCCATCGGCGATCTTTTCTAAATATCGCTCCGGCATCTTTCCAAACACTTTTTCGAGAATTGGATCAGGTGTGTAGTAACTTGGACAAAAAACAATTCTTTGATGAAATGATTTTTGAATAATTTTTAAGGCCTCAATTTGAGTTTCTGCCAGATGATCATTCGTTGGCATATCATCAAAAAATAAACCAAGGAGATCAATTCCTAATTTATTGAGAATTGAAAGCTTCGATTCTAGATGCTTCTTGTCTTCTTCAGAAAGTGTTGTGCCCAATCCAAAAGGGCTAAAACCAACCCCAAATTGAATACCAAACTTTTTGAAATGGTCTTTCATATTTTGAAGTTTTTGGAGGTAGGACTCGTCCCAAACTTCTCGCCAGGCCTTACGTAAATGAGGATCCTGCTTAGGTGCATAGATATAAAAACTGCCCCCATAGCGCCCCATAAACTCAGCATATGAAAGTCTTTTGTCTTCCGGCCACGCTGGTCCAAAAAAGCCTTCAACTACCCCAATATTCCTCATAAAAACTTCCTAACCAACTAAAATTAAACAATTTTATTCTGGTAAAAATTGCCTCTTAAAAAAAGTATTCCTACAACCGATCCGGATTTTATACTTATCGCACATATTAACATCGTACGTATTTATACTTATCACCGGGACAACATGAGTGCTATTAAACCTGCCTATCTGACCTACGCCCCAGATTACGAAACTGTGTTCTATAACAGTGAGCTATTGAGGCTGAACCTTTCAGATGAACTCGACTCAGGTGATCTCGATCGTGCCTTTAATATTATCACGGAATCGGTAGCACACACCTTGAATTCAGATCGTGCCAGCATCTGGCTTTACGATTCTGATGGTAAATTCATTATTTGTAAAAATCAGTATAACCGCGATGAGAATCAGCATAGCAGCGGTCAAAAACTTGAGACCGCCCTTTACCCGGGCTATTTTCGACTTCTTCGAAGTGAAAGAGTTGTGGCGACATTTGATGCTCTAAATGATCCCGCCACCAAAGAATTTAAGCAAGACTACACTATCCCTAACAAAGTTAAGTCCCTCCTGGATGTCCCCATCAGATTAAACGGAAAAAGTATTGGTGTCGTGTGCGTAGAGTTCACAAAAGCAATGCGTGAGTCTACTGAGGCCGAAAAAAGTTTTGCGGTATCTATTTCAAACATTACGGCAAAAAGCATTATGGCAAGTGAACGCATTCAAGCCCTCGAAGACCTGGCCTCAATTAACTATCTTCTAGAACGATCAGTTGAAAGTAAGACCAAGGAACTGGAAGAGCAAAAACAAATCACCTTTCATGCTTCTAAAATGGCGGCCCTTGGTGAGCTGGCAGGTTGTATCGCTCACGAAATTAATAATCCTCTGACTGTTATTCTAGGAAAGGCCTTTATCATCAACTCCATAGCCAGAGATAATAAGATTCAAGATGATATGTTTCAGACTTCGGTGGACTCCATCATACAAACATCTGAACGCATCAGTAAAATCATGCGTGGACTGAAATTTTTTTCCCGCGAATCAAATCAGGACGAGATGGCCCCCGCGAAAGTCTCGGACATTATCGAAGAGACTCTATTAATGTGTCGGGCACGTTTTAAGATGCACGACTTTGAAATTAAAGTCATCAATCCAAATCCGCAGATCGAAGTTAAGTGCCAGAGCGTGAGTATTTCTCAGGCCATACTCAATCTTCTCAATAACTCTTTTGATGCCATCCATGACAAGTATACTCGTTGGATCAGGCTCGAGGTCGAAACCACATCTGATTTTGTCGACATTAAAATCATCGATTCAGGTAAGGGCATCCCTTGCGATCTAAAAGAGAAGATCTTTAATCGCTTCTTTACTACTAAACCTGTCGGTAAAGGAACTGGTCTGGGTCTCCCCATCGTCTCCAGCATAATGGAGAGACATAACGGACGGATTTTGATCGATGCTGATTGCTCGAATACCTGCTTTGTCTTGAGACTTCCACGCGAATGACCCATTCTTGATTGGGTAAATCATTCTCCTGCGTAAAAAGTTTCATAGCTTACGCACTTCTATGACTGGTTTGAAACTTGCAGTTTCCACTACATCGGTCTAACAAGGAGTGATTATGATTTGGACTTTATTGGTAGGACTTGTTGTAGGCGCCCTCGCAAAATTTCTTATGCCAGGTAAAGACCCGGGCGGCATTATCATTACAATGCTCCTAGGTGTTGCTGGCGCGCTTCTCGCAGGTTTTGTAGGTAGCCAACTTGGCTGGTATAGAGAAGGCGACGCGGCGGGATTTGTAGCGTCTGTGGTAGGGGCCGTTATCCTCCTGGCCATCTATCGCGCTTTCATTGGAAGAAGACGACAAATTCCTTCACATTAAAAAAAAGCCCAGCATGCGCTGGGCTTTTTTTATATCCTCTCTAAAAACCACTCTATAGATTGCTTCAAAACTTCCTTGGATACTTTGGACTCAACATCGCGATTAATATCCGAAAGCTTTTTACTAACAAGGACCTCTCTCCAGGCATCATCCGCTTCATACATTACAGCGGCAATGGAACAAATCGGAAGCCGACTTTTTTTCTCCTTCACACCGCAAGGATTATTCAGACGAATTTCCTGACAGTTGAAAGTGCTTTTACGTCCTTCAATTGCTTCAACGATTTGAAGTAGATTAATCATCTTCGGGGAACGGCCCAATTTGTATCCACCCTTGGCCCCCCTACTCGTAATTAAAATTCCTTCGTTCGCTAATTGCTGAAGTGCCTTGGATAGATATTCCTTAGGCACTCCATGAAACTCGGCCAATAGAGCAGCTGGAACAATGACATCGTCAGGCATGCGCGACAAGACAGACATGCAATGAAGGGCCCATTCGACTTGATTTCCTAAAATCATAGACCCGCTTTCTCTAAACCGTACATTTTATCAAGCGAGCCTGGTACCGATCTGAAAGCAATGGCAAAGCGATTCCAGGTATTAATCGTGGTCACTGCCATTGTTAATTCAACCAATTCTTTATCTGAAAAATGCTCTTTTACTTTTGCATAGATTTCATCCGGTACATGATTCTGACTAACAAGGGTCAGAGTCTCTGCCCAAAGAAAGGCCGCTTTTTCTTTATCCGTAAAAAGTGGTGATTCTTGCCAGCCAGCCAGATGATGCAAACGGAGTTCTTTTTCACCATCGATCTTCGCCTCTTTGACATGCATATCAATACAGAAAGTGCAGCCATTAATTTGAGAAACTCTGAGATCAATGAGATGAACGAGTTGCTTTCCAAGAGAACTTTCTTTAACCAACTTACCTAGGTCGGCAAGTTTTGCGAAAGCATCTCCAAACTGAGGATAGTAATTCATACGATTTTTCATAATGTTACCTCTCTATTCAATTCGGATATTATATATCCGAATTAAATTTTTGTCCATTCGTTCAGTTTTGAGCAATTTCCATGATATAGTTCAAACATGACGATCAAAACTCAATTAGAACTAGAAATGTTAAAGAAGGCCGGCAGTGTTGTTTCAAACACATTGCAGTTAATGCTTCGATCAATCGAAGAAGGCATGACCACTCTCGAATTGGATTTAATCGCTCAGAAAAATTTTGCAAAGTATGGCGCGCAGTCTGCACCAAAGCTGACATACAATTTTCCTGGTCACACTTGCATTTCCTTGAATGAAGAAGTGGCCCATGGCATTCCAGGAGAAAAAATTATTCGCAAAGGCGATCTCATTAATATTGATGTATCTTGTGAGTTGAACGGTTACTTTGCTGACACTGGGGCCTCTCTTCAATTTGGGGAAGAAGATCCGAAACTCGCTGAGCTGATGCTCACAACCAAGAAAGCACTTAAAGAATCCATCAAAAAATGTCGTCCCGGGAAAAGACTAAATCTTATCGGACAAACTATTGAGACCACCGCTCGTCGCGGCGGATTCACCGTCATAGAAAATATTGGATCCCATGGAGTAGGTAGCTCTCTTCATGAGGCACCTGAATTTATTGCTGGTTACTACGATCCGCAAGACCGCCGGTTAATGCATGAAGGACAGGTCTTTACCATAGAGCCCTTCATATCAACTGGCGCTCATATGGTTGAAGAACAAGCGGATAAGTGGACGCTCTCTACTTCACCTAAATACCGAACTGTTCAGTATGAGCATACGATTGTCGTAACTAAAAATAGTCCCATCATTGTTACAGGTAATCCCTTTATCTAACCTTAAACCGAAGCCTGTAGAGCTTTTTTTTAATGCCACTATTTGGCATTCTTGTTAGAAGACAATTAAAAGGAGTTCCTATGAAACTTTTAATGGTCTTATTGTTTTCCTTATTAACAAACGCTGCTTTTGCTAAATCGCTCCCTACTGTTGATTACGTTGATGTTCCTCGCTACATCGGCAAATGGTACGCCATCTCCGCCCTCCCACAATTCTTCACAAGAAACTGTAAGTCACAAACTGCTGAGTATGATGTTATTAATTCACAAACCATTAGCGTGTTGAACACATGCTTAAAGGAAAAAGGAAAAGAGACGATTAAGGGCCAGGCAGTTGTTAGCAATGCTGCAACCAATGCGGAGTTGATTGTTACTTTCGATTCTTTCTTCACTCGTCTTTTTAGAGTTAAAGGTGATTACAACATCATCAAACTCGACAAAGACTATCAATATGTCATGGTAGGTTCAGCAAATCGTAAGTCTCTTTGGATCATGTCGAGACAACCAACTATGCCTGAGGCCACTTACCAGGAATACGTTGAATATGCGAAGACACTTAATTTCCCAGTTGATCACCTCGTAATTTCTCGTTTCTAACTCAGTTTGAATTTCATCCGGGGCTGTGCTAATATGGCGCATTCCCGGACGAGACGCGCCGTACCCGGTTAAGACAAGACGACGCTTTTTTTAATTACCTAAAAAAAGAGGAGTCTACACATGGCATGGGTATTACTAATTATCGCTGGTCTACTGGAAGTGGGTTGGGCAATCGGCCTTAAATACACTGAAGGTTTCACAAAGCTCGTTCCTACCGTTCTCACCATCTTCGCCATTATTGCTAGCATGGGTCTGCTTGGAAAAGCGGCGCAAACACTTCCGATTGGAACAGCCTATGGCGTTTGGGTGGGAATTGGTGCGGTCGGAGCTGCCATCTTGGGTATCGTTCTTTTTAAAGAACCAGTCACTCCTCTTAGATTGGTTTTCATGGTTATGATGATTGTTTCTATCATCGGCATGAAGGCAACTTCAGGCCACTAAGTTTCAGAATTATCTTTCTCGATTTTCTCATGAGTGAACAAACTCTTGCTCACTCATGAGTGTCACATAGTAAAAACTGAATCAGACAGAGATCACCATTGAGCCTATAGAAATAAATCCTAACTTCGCATGAATAAAGCGAAAACCTATTAGGCTTCTCAGGATGTAATCAGGAAAAAATTTCTGTAAAAAATTTATTAATGAAATCTTATCAGTGTAGTAGCATTAACTTAAATGAAAAAAATTCTTCTCCTCGATGATAATAAAGAGCTTTGTACTCTCATGACTGCCATGTTCAGAGAACTTGGTGATCACGACATTAGCTGTTTTAATTCATACGCAGAGATGGTTGCTCTTAAGTCTCATCAAATCAATTTCGACGTGGCCTTTTTGGACGTGAACCTTGGCGTGAATGTACCTTCTGGCATTGATGCCTTTGACTGGCTTATTAACAGTGGTTACAAAGGTCGAATCATTTTCTTCACAGGTCATGCTCGATCTTATCCCCTGCTGAAAAAATCGATGGAGTATCCAAACGTACGTTTGCTTGAAAAGCCCGCTGACATTGAAAAGATCCAGGCCCAACTAGACGATTAGTTTTTCGGTGGGACCAGCTCTCTTAGTTCTTTTCTCTTCTCCTTAGAAAGTAATTCCAGACCCAATTGATAGGAAGCATTCATCCAACCAAAACCTTCTCGGCTGATATAGCTGAACTTCGTACCGACGTTTCCGTATTCGGCGAACACTTTATGAGAGCGTTTCACCACATCATATTTTTCGGGAATGGTACCATTATAGTCCATGGCATTTTTAGTAATCATATAGAGCCATTTATAAATCAGACGATCAGCGACCTCATGAAGACCATTCTGTTTGAGTCCTTGCCAGATAATGATCTGGTGTGGGGCCCAGCCATAGGGATAGTCCCATTGTCTCTCCTGGAGCTTACCTCCCACGTTTTTAATTGATTCAAGTGAGGTGGCAGCGACGCCTCCGGCAACTTCCAGTTGAGGGAGAACATGCCTAAGCATGAAATCTATTTCTTCTTTATTAACCAGACCGGCCCATAAGGGATATAAGTTGGTCGCACTTTGATAATGGGATCGTTCTTTCTTTTTCCAGTTATAATCAGAAAAGCCTATTCCCTCTTCCCAAAGGTACTTTTTAATCAATACTTTTCGAGAGGCAGCTTGTTTTAAGAAATAATCGCTTTTGAAGTTTTCCAGACGACCATTGAATTCCGAATCAAGCAGACGGGAAAGATCCAACTCGGTTTTATAGAGGAGTGAATTCAAATCAACTGTCACATAGTTTGAACACTCATCTTTCCCCTCTCTGGTCCAGCGATAGGTCGTATCATGTCCAGACTCTCTCACCGCTTGATCGTGAATAAAATATTCCTTCAATCCAGGTTCATTTATTTTTCCTGTATCAAGGGCCCTTTGAAACTCGCTTTGAGTGAGCTTATATTTTTTAGCATAAGGAGCTAAGACATCCTTAAAATGACCAGGTTCAACTTCTGGTGGAATTTGAGGTGCCTCGCCGTAGTATCTATTAAGGCCCATCTCAGTAATATGTCCTCCCTTCATCCAAACTTCCGAATACTCACGAATGGCCGCTAAGACAGACTCTTTGAGCCACGTTTTGCTCTCACTCGTCTTGGGAAGCTTGGGATAAACCGCCAGAATCATCGACGTCAAAAAAGGTGGTTGTGAACGGGACAAATAGTAGGATCGATTGGCATTAAGAATCTTACCGTAATGAGTGATCTCATAGACAAAATTATCCACCAGCGCTTTGGCCAGTTCTACTTTCTCGTCTTGGAGTAAACCCAGCACATGGAAGTAACTGTCCCACCCATACATCTCATTAAAGCGGCCACCTGGAACAACATAGGGAACGCCTTCAATCCGCTCGCCTACCCTTTGAAGTTTAAGTGATAAAAGTCCGTGTTCGTTTCGAAGACCCTTCAAAAAATCAAGATCATAGTTTTTAGGGACAAATTTGAGGATGAGTTCTTTGTCCTGCTGATAATAATTTTTTGCTATTTCATCACTCTCCGGAACATACAAAATATTCATCTTAGGCTGATGAATTTTAGAATCCGGCATGACTTTTTTTAAATGCTCTTTATCAATTCTGCGAGTAAGGCCCTCCCAATAAAAATCTTTGATGAGACGTGAAATACGATCGACTGGATTTTCAAATATTCTTTCAGTTTCAACTTTATCCGGAACAGCTCCGTCTTCGGTCTGGAGCTTCAGTTCTTGCAGAAGATTAGACAGATGATAAACACCACTCACTTTTAACTGCGGTGAGAGCTCAAAAGACCGATACGTGGGCACCTTATCTTGGACAGTGATCTTTTTATCCCCGTCCCGGTCGAACTCTTTTAGTAGGCGGTTTAGGCTTTTTTGGGCATCTAGCTCAATGGTCTTAGAACTTACAGAGTTAGACAGGAGGAGAAGTAAATAGAGGTAGGTTGAACCCTTCATGGTGAAATTATGCAGTTAGGAAGCTCCCCAAGCAATTTGCATAGCTTCCGAGTGTTTTCCTAAGACTTTCTGGCCAAAGATAATTTAAGAAAGATGATGTAAATCATGAAATAAAAGCCGATAAAGCCGTCAAATATACATATGAAAAAACCAACACCAGTTAGTAAAGAAGTCCCTTTCGAAGCCGATGAACTTTTCTTCTCCACCACGGATTTAAGAGGGATCATTCAATACGGTAACGATGTTTTTATCCGTATTAGTGGCTATCCTAGTGAGACCATCCTAAGTGCTCCACACAACATCATTCGTCATCCAGATATGCCGAAGTGTGTATTCAAACTTTTCTGGGACACTTTAAAACAAGATAAACCAATTGGTGCTTACGTAAAAAACATGGCGGCCGATGGACGTTACTACTGGGTATTTGCTTTCGCTTTCCCCGTTCAGAATGGTTATCTTTCCATTCGATTTAAACCAACTTCAAAAGTTTTTGATCGTGTTCAAGAGATCTATCATCGTGTCCTTCAACACGAGAAAGAAACTTCGATGGAAGATGCAGACCCGCTGCTAATGGATCTTGTTCGCAAAGAAGGCTTTCGTGACTATGAAGACTTCATGGTTCAAGCGGCCATTCTCGAACTAAGCTCGAGAGATAAAGCGCTTAAATCATCAAATCAAGCGACTTCTAATGATCATGTGGTGCAAGACATTTCCGATGTTACAGCAAAAACTGCAGCTAGTTTTGATCAGAACTTTGCCAAAATTAGCGCTTATCAAAAAAGTAATGAAGTCTTTATCAATAGCGTGAATATGCTTGAGGACGAATTCAATAAGCTTAAATTCCTTTCAATCAATATGAAGATCCTGGCAGGAAATTTTGGCGATGAGGCAGTGACTCTGGGAGTGATCTCAGAAGAGTTCTCAAAACTCGCTGCCAAGATTGAAGAACAACTTACTACGTTCTCAAGCTTCGTAAAAGAACTGCAAGATGTTATTAAGCACTGCTCACTTCATTTGGCAGCACTTAAGACCCAGATGATCATGGTGGATTTTTTTGTAAAAGAATCGATCAATAAATTATCTACTTCAGAAAATGCCTTTGCAGGAATGCTGCAAAATCGCGAGGTCTTTACCTCACTATTCAATCACTCCATTAAGACCTTAGGCCAGGAACTATCTCTCCTTCAGAATCGCCTTAATGCCATCACGGCGCAGATTAAGGAAATTCAGAAGTTTATTAGTGGTCTGGAAGTGATTAAGCAAATTGGCGCCATTGAATCGGCCCGTACTGACGAAGTGAAAAAGTCTTTCGATTATTATCTTACTGAAATGGATAGTTTTACTTCTCTCTTATCGCGCACCATCTCAACTTTAAACGAGCAACGTGATGTTCTTTCGAAGAACACAAACGAGATCTATCAATCTTCAGAGAGAGTATCAGGTAATATTGAAAGGCTTTTTGAAATGGCGCTACTAAAAGGTTAGTCTTCTTTCTAGATTTGAACTATGATGAAAATCAGTAAAACAAATCGGGATAAGGGATATGAAAAGCTTTGGTTGTGAGAATTGCGCTAGTAGAGACCAAGGTATCTTTTGTGAACTTTCCAAGCATGCCCTTGAAGGAATCAGCTCTGGAAAGTTGATGAATCAATACAAGAAGGGACAGACCCTTTTTCTTCAAGGCAATCAACCTCAGGGCCTCTATTGCATCAATAGCGGCAAAATCAAGATTTCCAAAATCGGTCCCGAAGGTAAAGAATCCATTGTTCGCATTGCCGCTCCTGGTGATGTTTTAGGTCACCGTTCGCTCTTCAGTGATGAGGCCTACGCTGCCACTGCAACAGTTCTTGAAGACGCTACCGTATGTTTCTTAGAAAAGAAGCTCATTCACAATACCCTTCAGATGGAACCATCTGTTGCTTTAAAGCTCATTCAGAAGCTTAGTAAGGCCATGGGTGAGGCCGAAGATCGTGGCGCTTCCATGGCGCAAAAGACCGTTAAGGCCCGTATGGCCGAACTTCTGTTAACTCTGATGAAAAAGCATGGGGTCGAAGATAAAGGTCGTACACGTCTTGATATCAAACTATCTCGCGAAGAGATGGCCTCGATGATTGGAACAGCTAACGAAACGGTCATTCGTATTATGTCTGATTTTAAATCAGACGAATTAATTGCTCAGGAAGGCAAAGTCATTTACGTCTTAGATGAAGAGACCCTTTTCGCAATCGCTCAGGATAACTGATACTGCTTCCAGTAGCTTTTCTTCTGATAGAGTCTCCTGCAAAGGGACGTGAATAAATCCAGCATATCGAACCAGCTGACTCTCCATCAATTTGTAAAAAAGATAGTTACACACAAACGTCCCAGCGGAATTGGAAATTTTGACCGGAAACCCTTTCTCTTTAAGGGCAATTTCAAATTGCCTCAACGGTAAGGTCGAAAAATAGGCCGTTTCGCCTTTCTCACTAATGGGCCTATCCATAGGTCTATGCCCATTGTTATCATCGATCTCTGCATCCAAACAATTAATCGCCACTCTCTCTAAATCAATTTCATGACGTGAGCTTGCTAATCCAAATGCCAGAACCACATCAGGACGAAAAGTCTGAATCTTTTCTTCCATAACATGAAAGGCCCTTTCAAATGTCACAGGTAAAAGAATGGTATTGAGATCTATACCTTCAGGAACGTGGAGGCGACCCAATTCGATATTTCTAACCATCGTGGCAGTGGGATTGGTGCTTCTACCACCAAAAGCTTCAAAGCCTGAAATAAGAATGCGCATGGGTCCTCCTACTAACAGGAAGCGACCTTACCATAGTAAGAACGGCAATGTCCCTCAAAGCTCTCGGCATGGTCTTTCAACTCCGTTTCCGAAAGTTTTTGGACCGTGTCGGCCACTAGTGCACGTGCAGATACACCTGGATTCATGAGAATGGTATAAGCAATTTCCTGAGCGGTCATAAGACATTTTGTCATCGCACAGAAGTTTTCATCAACTGATTTGCCAAAGCCCAGGCCATTTAAATCAGCGTGATGATGGCGAATGATTCTCCAGGCATCTTCAGGCGCAAACTTTGAATTAAAGGCAAGTTCGGATGCTTTAAGCGCATGCATATTTATCTCTTTAATGATGAGACCTGAAAGACCCTTTAATTGTTCCGGAGAACGAATATGAATCCACTCTGACTTTCTTAAAGTGATATCACAAAACATGGCCGCGAAAACAATCTGCTCCACGTTTTTTCTTCGATTAGTCACATCCAGATCAAAGGCCAGTTGAGTTGCGATTACGCTTGATAGTTCAATGAACTGATAATGAAATTTCACTGAACAACTTCTGATGACCCTAAGATAATTTGAAAATACGTTTTCATCAATCATGACAGTTTTCATAAAATGATAAAAGGTCGTTTGCCCCAGGCTCACGATGGATGAAGACAGACCCAATTCCAAGGTAAGTTCCTTCATGGGAGAAAATGAGTTTTCAAAAATATTAACAACGTTTTTTTCTAACATAGTTTGTTCCTAGTAGAACTTTGGCTCTACAGATAAATAAAATAAAACTGCATGCTGAGTCGGACTGTTTAAAAGTTCAGTGGGAAAACTTACTCCCGGTACAATTTGTGTGTCTTTCCAATTCAGATTCATATCAAAACGGAATCCAGGGTTGATGGTAAATGAGGTTTCATTGGTCTTGTTTCCCTCTTCATCTACGCCTTGCCCAGACTCCAGAAGACCTTCCAGCATAAGGTTGAAATGATCATTTAAAAGGTAAATAAAGCTTGTCCCCGCCTTGAAAGTGCTGAGTGTTCTTCGCTTATCAACTCCACTCGTTTTGGCCTCCGGTAAGACCTTGAATCCAAAGTTCCAGTGATTCATCCATTGTGGGGCCATGGTAATGGTCGCGGCCTGAACGAACTCAAATCCATAAACACCGGAGCTCGTGCCTTTTTCAACACTACCGGTTGGGACAATCAGGCCAAAACGGTCGGCAACTAAGAGTCCGTCACGGTTAACCGGTTGCCAGCGATAACTTAAGGTCGTGTCAGTAATTGAACCGTGTTCAACTCCATCATAACGTTCGTACCCAAAACCATAGGAGAACTGATGGGTCTTATCCGTAATTGGAAGTTCGTTAGTGAATGCATAGGCAAAATTATTTGAATTATTGAAGGTCTGATACTGCTGAATGAATTGATAGACGCCCCATTCCTGGTTATACGCCTCTTCGAGCAAAAAAGAATTGTCCTCAATTTGCGATTGGGCGCAAAGAGGCACTAAAGCCAGTAAGATCAAAAGCACTTTCACCTAAACATCCTTGTACATGCGAAAATAAAACTATTTTGAGAGACAGATTTCTACGAAAAACTCCCCCGCTGAACTTGTAAACGGCACAACCACAATTGGACCCTTAGTAAGCCCTGAGACTGAATGGTTTTTTCCGTTGATCACAGAAGGAAGGGCAGATTTAATTCCGTAACCCTGTTCGTTCAGTACAATTTTCGCCTGTCCAAAAATCATATTCGTGATCTCACCGGCACCATCGAGAATTTCCTTATTCACGACAGTATAGGTCTCACCTAACATTCCTGACATCACACTTAAAAAAGTTTGCTCAGGAAAACTAATAACAACTGATCCTTCGAATGCATCACTCACAATTCCGATGACACCTGACACATCTCCAAGAAGAGTATCAGTTGCCTTCTTTATGTAGATCTTCCCTGCCTGTGCCTCAACCGAGGCCTGGACCTTCAGAACATGAAGGGCCGCGGTCAAAAAGGGATTTACGAAATTCGTATCGAGGGTCTTATCTTTCACCAGACCGAAATCAACTAAAGCGTCCTTAAGTGTCCTGCAGAATTTAAAGGCCGAATCGACGCCTTCGTTCTTAAAGAGCGACATGACCTTGCTATTCACCAAAATAAAGCGCATGGCCTTATCAAATTGCTTTAAGACCACCTGGATCTTAATTAACTGTCTGATCCATTCACTGGAGATGTCCAACAAGTGCTCACAATTTACGACGATAAAAGGAACAGCTTGCTCGAGGTAGGGTTTCATCTCATCCAGAAATGGACGAAGATTATTAGGGTCACAAATGCCATTGAGTCGGATGGTAACATACTCTGTACCGGTGACAATTTGAAATGACTTAATGGCGGTTGGCATGTGCCCTCATTATTGTTTAGTAAAAAAATCTTTCAACTTTTTAAGCATTTCTCGATCCAGAATAATTCGAGCAGGATCGGCGGAGTTCTCTTGAAATAGCTCCACCAACGCCTGGCCCATTGATACTGCTGGTTTCCCTGGATGCATCGTCGTCTTATAATCAAAAGCATCGGCAATCGCCAGAAGTCGCCCTTCTTTGGTGATTTTACTGGAGGCTATTCCGGCCGGATAACCGGTCCCATTCATGGCCTCATGGTGCTGAAGAATCGCATTGATGACGGTATTAGGAAGAGCAATCCTTTTCAGTCTCGCTACATCGATTGAATAGTTAGGATGTTTCTTATAGGCCTCAAGTGCATGAGGTCCCATTTCACGCTCGTCCATCTCCGCAATTTCAACCGGAAGATTGATTTTACCAATATCATGAAGAAGACCTGCGAGAGCCATCTCTTCTGGTTTTTCAAAACCCAGTACAATCGCAAAAAGTCCAGCGAACGCCGAAACGTTTGAAAGATGAAGATAGAAGTTTCCTTCCTGATTTATCAAAGTTCCCACTTTCTTCATGATGTCTTTGTCATCTTCAGAAAGAAGAAGCTTAATGATTTCTTTCACTTCATTAAGCAGTGCCTGTGACTTGGTGAAGGTATTTTCCTGAGTGTCTTCATAAAACATGTCCGAGATCAACTCTCTCACACATTTTTCGAGCTTCATCTGCTTGTCAGTTTCACTGATCTTATTTGGCATCAGAAGTTTTTTAAAAGTTTCAGCAGTATATTTTCTGAATTTTTCCAATTCATCTTTGTGAATGAAAAGCGTATTGAGATGATTTTCGTAGAGCTTGGCAAACTTATCATCACTAATAGGATCACCATCGTGACTAAATTGAACCAGCTTATTATTCCTAGGAAGAAACACCTTCAACGAGAAATCGAGAACAGTACCAGGAGTAAGATCTACGACCTTGATCACCTGATAATCACGGAGCTCTGGAACCACTGAATAAATGGATTCTTCTTTTAGCGAGCGAAGAAGATCCGCCTTTTCCCAAGGTAAAAGATAGGCCTGAGTGAATCCATTTTTAACCAGGCGTTTTTTATCAAAGTCTTTTTTCTCGCTCGCAATGAAAAAGATCGGCAGCTCTTGATAATACATCCGAAGGGTCTGCGCGATTTCAAGCGTCGACATTTCACCTTGATGTGGATAACAAAGTATAAGGCTTGGTACCGGCTCGGACGGTTCCATTAATTTTTCCGAATCATACCCAACGATCTCAACGTTGTTGGCAAGAGTTTTCAACTCTTCTGGTATTGGATCTGAATTAGTGCCGAATACTAAAATGTTAAACATTTTTTTCCTCTGAAACTTTATGTAAAAACACCAGCTTCAGTTATATCAGCAAAACCAATTTCTTTTAGGATCTTTATCACTATTTTTTCTCTCCTATGGATCAAACATTTGTTTTACCATTTCAGATTAGTTTAAATCTTTGGTCTTCGCGAATCTTTGACCTTTATCACCTACAAGTCTTTTCATGTCAGATACTTCATCCAGAAGTAGATTAAATTGGAAGTACATTTCTTCGGCCGAATCACGAACAGAATTTTTAACACTCGAAAGGCCGTCCCAGCTTTTTCCAGATTCCGCGTGTAGAATATTTGCATCTAAAGTTAGTAGAGCAGCTTGAAAAGAGATGTTATCCATCACCTCTGTGATCTCTTCGATCCTCTTCGCAGACTTCGCCATACGAGACATAACTTTTAAAAGCTCTAGAATCTCTTGTTCGCCCTGCTCACTTCTAAGCCTCATTACTAACCTCCGGGTATGCAGTAAAAAATCTAAGTAGAAACTCTTACTCTGGCCTAAGACCATCCAAAGAAAAGCTCCTAACTGCTCCCATATTAGAGGGTTCCATAGTAGTTTCTACTTAATTTTACATTTTTTATAAGTAGAACTACGTAGCAAACAAAGTCTATTTAATGCCCCGCAAGTAGGTAGAAATACTGGTTTATTAAATCAAATCGTTACGCTGTTATCCTTTAGTAGTAAAATAGGAATGAAGTATCGGCGGGATTTTAATTCCGGAAAAAACTAGAAAATTTTGCCGTGATCAGGGCCTCTCACTGCCTCAATTTTTTCTCGTCTGATTAAGAAGATTACAATTCTTTAGCAAAAGAACCGGCTTGTTAAGAAACGCAAACGTAAATCGAAAACTGTTTTCAAGCTTCTTGATGATTGGTTTGATCAATCTACTGATCATTATTATTCTCATCGGTTTCGTCTATAGCAGCAGAAAACCCATTATTACCAATCGTGTGAAACAGCACATGACCTCTGTGAGAAATCTCACAAAAGACAAACTCACTCTCTATTTTGATGTTTTGAAATTAAAGGTCGTTGATGCCAGTGTTGAATTGAGCCAGGGAAAGAAACTGCCTCTTAATCAACCTGAGCTTGAATCTCTTATTGTTTTAAGAAACGGTGAGCCCAGTACCATTGCCGGAAGAGATCTAAAGTTCTCCCTCGAAAGTCTTCCCCAGCAGAATAAAACTTTCACGTCCTTCATGGATTCCTTGATTTTCATTCGAGTCAACGTAGGAAAAGAATCATTCCTGTGGTTTTTTAACAATACTGCTTTAAATAAACTTCTTGTTCCTCAAGAGGGACTTGGGAGTACCGGTGAAACATTTCTGGTGGGCAGAGATTTTAAAATCAAGAGTGCCTCTCGCCATGTTCCGAATGAAGAAATTGGGGAAATTAAGAACGACTCTGTGATTGATGGACTCTCTCATAACTCTGGAAATTTCGTAGTTCGTGATTATCGAAACGTCGAAGTGCTGAGTTCTTATACTCCGTTCATATATGATTCCCTGGAATACGTCTTACTGGCCGAAATGGACATCAGTGAAGTTCAAAGTCCCTTGCAAAGTTTGATTTTTCAGATGGCACTGGCAAGTTTTGCCATGTGTATCACTAATCTTCTCTGTTCATTGTTCCTGACCAAAAGGACCTCGAATGAATTAGAAGATCTTAACAATGAGATCAATAAACTCAACTCTCAAAAAGAAAGAAGTACTAATGAATCGGCCATTCAGGTTTTAAAGGCCCAAGAAGAAGAAAGGGAGAAAATTTCATTCACACTTCACGATAGTGTTGGTCAATATCTGACGGTCCTTAAGTGGGGTCTATCTCGCTTAAAAAAACGCACCCTGGATGTGGAGCACGAGCATATTGATAATCTTTCTAAGACCTGTGATGACGTCATTCATGAGATTCGTTCCATCTCTCACGATCTCATGCCAACTTTGATTAAGGACTTTGGCTGTTGGTATGCCATCAGAGATTACTTTGAAAAGCAAAAACAAATTGTCCCTCATGAGATTGAATATATTGTTAATCCAGATGTCGAAACACTTAAATTTACGAAAGAATTTGATATCAATTTGTATCGTATGGTTCAGGAATTTTTCCAAAACAGTCTCAAACACTCGCAAGCAACTAATATTAAATTAGGATTTCTTAAGAAGGACGATCAATTGGTCCTTAACTACTACGATAATGGTAAGGGCATGGACGGAAATAGGCCCCTTCCAGCATCTTTAAACTACCGGGCCAAATTATTCGGTGGCGAAATGATGAGAGTCCATTATGATAAAGGTCTAGGATTTAAAGTAACATTTAATTTACGGGAAATACTCAGTGAAACAAACTAATGTTTACCTCTTAGACGATCATAAAATCGTTCGCGACGGCCTAAAGTCTATTCTCTCAATGCACTCTGAATATCAAGTCGTTGGAGAGGAAAGTCGTCCGGATGTTTTTTTGAGCACTCTCTCTGATCTAGACATTGATATTCTTATTCTCGACGTCTCTTTACCGAATATTTCCGGCATTGATCTCATTAAAAAAATTAAGGACATCAATTCAAATCTTCAAATTGTTATGCTCTCTATGCATGAGAATCCAGAGTATATGTTTCGCAGCCTGAAAGAAGGCGCAAATGCCTATCTTCCGAAGGACATCGAAGCTGGGGAATTTATCGAGGCCCTGGATCAAGTAAGACAGCGTGGAAGTTATTTTCCTTCGAACATGAACTTTAATAACAAAGACACTCTCACTCCTCCACCAGAGGGCCTTAAGTATTCCATTCTTCTCACTTCACGTGAGTTAGAGATTCTTGGTTACATGGCCAAGGGACTTAGTTCAAAACAAATCGCCCAGCAAATCAATGTGAGTCCAAGAACAGTGGAAACTCATCGGGTAAATATCATGAAGAAACTTGGGACCAACAACGGAGCTGAAACAGTTGCTCTGGCCTGGAAACTAAAGTTAATTCAAGACGATAAGATTTAAGCCTTAAGATCCAACACTTCAGATTTCTTCCATCTCAACGGCAGATATTGCCTTTCCGTAAAATTACTTAAGACCAACCTCATTTTACACGATGAGTACTAAGTAGTTTTCCAACGGAGAGACGGGCATGTTTGTCATATTAACTGAGTCATTAGCTATACTACCGAACAAATATTCCGTTCTATCTAAAGAAAATAATAAGAAAAGTTATACAAATATTCTTCCATTTGACGATAAGAACCACAGCACCATCGGTAAGGCCGAAGGATTTTAGGAGCATATATGAGAATGAAAGGTGGCCAGTATTTAACGTTTAAACTTCAAAACCTCTCGTATGGCGTAGGCATCGAGAACGTGCGTGAAATTAATCGCATGTCTGAAATCGCCGCTGTACCAGAAGCACCGGACTTCGTCGCAGGTGTGATGAATCTTCGCGGTAAAGTGATTACTGTTGTTGATCTTCGCAAGCGTCTGCACATGCCTGTTGCAGAGGTAACAAAAGAGACTTGTATCATCGTAGTTGAATCTGAGATCGGTCACGTGGGTGTGATCGTTGATTCAGTTCAAGCTGTGATTCATTTACAAGAAGCTCAAATCGATGACTCTCCCATCTCTGAAGATGAGTACTCATTCGTTAAATCAATCGGAAAGATGGACGATCACCTCGTTATGTTGATCGATATTTTCCGTTGTTTATCGAAGCGTGACATGCTTGGAATGGATTCTGCAGCTGCAGCTTAAAGAAAACTGATTTTATAAAAACGTAAGGAAGCGTATATGACGATTGATGATGATGGATTCTTAGAAGAGTTACGTCAGGAGTTTCTGGCAGAAGCTTGCTCTCTCCTAGAACAATGGGAAGAATACTTCCTCAAGCTGGAAGAGACTGATGATAAAGCGGAACAGGTAACAAATATTTTCCGTGTTGCCCACTGTCTGAAAGGCACCAGCTCTGCTGTTGGTTATTCAGAAATGGCGGCCTTCGCCCACATCGTAGAGGATCTTCTTCAGATCCTTAAAAAAGATCCGTCATGCCTTACTCCGGAAATCGTTACAACACTTCTAAAGTGTGGTGATGCTTTCAAAGTAAAGGTCGCTTTCCTGATGGGAAAAGAGAAGACAGATTGGGACGTTACCGTTCTGGCATTCGATATTAATAATTATTTGATCTCATTCGGTCACGCCGGTCATGATACCCATGCAGCTCCTGCAGAAGATCAGAACCTGATGCCAGCTGGTCCATCTGAAGAGACAAAGGCCGAGTCAATTGAAAGTGACGATGACTGGAAACAAGTCATGGCCGATGTGAATCAGAAGTTTGGTGTACAACTGACTGAAGAACACATGCACCTGTCAGAAGACGAAATTGCAAAAGTCATCGCTGATCAGCAATCTGAGAAGGCCCAGAAGCCGGCCGCTCCGGTGATTCAACTAGAACAAGTTCGCGAGCACAAAGAAGAAGAAAAAAAGGCCGCTGCTGCCTCAGCTTCCGCTCCTAAAGACGCTGCTTCATCAAAGGCCGCTAACGCCACTGTGAAAGTTGATGCTCATAAGATCGATAAAATCATGAACCTTGTTGGTGAGCTTGTGATTAACAAATCACAATTAGCAAACCGCGTGGAACAATATCGTGACGATCATGTTCTTGAAGCAACTTACTCGCTCCTAGAAAAAACAATTCGTGAACTTCAAGACGAAACTCTTGGTATGCGAATGATCAGCATGAAGAACCTTTTCCTAAAGTGTCAGCGTGCGGTTCGTGACGTTTCAATCAAACTTAATAAGAACATCGAATTCGTACAGAGTGGTGAAGACGTAGAAATTGACCGTTCAATGGTCGAGCTTCTGACTGACCCGCTTCTTCACATGCTGAGAAACTCAGTTGACCACGGTATCGAATCTCAGGGGACGATCCTTCTGAAGGCAGAGCACGTTGGCTCAAAGATCATTCTATCGATCAAAGATAACGGTAGAGGAATCAATGCTGAAAAAGTTTTCGGCAAAGCAATGCAAAATGGTCTTATCTCTCCATCTGTAAAGATGTCAGATCTGACTGAAAACGAAATTTTCC
Source organism: Peredibacter starrii (assembly GCF_034259205.1). Taxonomy (GTDB): domain Bacteria; phylum Bdellovibrionota; class Bacteriovoracia; order Bacteriovoracales; family Bacteriovoracaceae; genus Peredibacter; species Peredibacter starrii. The sequence goes on from NZ_CP139487.1 coordinate 4,106,756, forward strand.
AGTTCATCATGATGCCGGGGTTCTCAACTGCGGAAAAGATCACAGACGTTTCAGGACGTGGTGTGGGTCTGGACGTGGTGAAAACGACAGTAGAAAAAATGAATGGTAAAGTTGATATCTCTTCACAACTTGGGAAAGGTACTTGCTTCAAGCTGATTCTTCCACTCACAACTTCCATCCAGGAAGGTATTCATGTGAAGTCGAACAACAGCTCATACATTTTCCCGACGGAGAAAGTACTTGAGATCCTTTCTGGTGACAAAGTAAGTTTCATCACTGATCCAAACGGTCTGAACATGTTCAAATACCGTGAGACAGTCATTCCTTACGCGACACTGGACGCTACTCTTGGTCTAAGCCCGGATTTCAAAATCAGCAAAATGATTCTGATCATGGATGTTGATGGTAAGAACTTCGGAATTGGTATTGATGAATTCGTGGCACAAGTTCACGTGGTTCTTAAACCGATTAACGAAATCGTCAGAACATCAACTGGTATCTCTGCTTCTTGTATTCTTTCTCACGGAGGAATCGGGTTCGTGATTGATACAGATGAAGTCTGTAAATCAGTGCTGAAGAATAACAAAGAACAAAACAGGCTAGCAGCATGAGTAATATAGTTTTCAAAGCTCCACCAGTAGACTTTATTGAAACTGGTAAAAAGACCCACGAACATCTTATTGCCGATAAGGCGGGGTTTGAAAAACTGGCCGAGATCGTAAAAGATCTAACTGGAATTTCTCTTCCAAATAACGAGAAAAACCGCACACTCATGGCCGGTCGAGTTCATTCACTCATGAGCAAGTATCAGTACAAGACCTATGCTGAACTTGCCACAAAACTCATGAGCGGTAACAAGACCCTGCAAGAGTCGTTCATCTCATGTCTGACAACCAATACAACTCACTTTTTCCGTGAGGGTGCTCACTATGACGTCCTGAAGAAATACCTTCAGGAAAGAATGGCGGTAAGAGAATTTACAACGAGTTCTTTCCGCGTTTGGTGTAGTGCTGCGAGTTCTGGTCAGGAACCATACTCAATCCTCATGACTCTTTTGAGCGGTGGCTTCCCCATTGATCGTCAGGCGCTGGAGTTCCTTGCAACTGACATCGATCTTGAAATTCTCAAGAAGGCCTCTCAGGCCAACTATTCAGAGGAAGAGATCAAGACTGTTCCTCCAGAAATGAAACAGGCCTATTTTCAGCCGATCAAAGACAAGACTCATACCACGTATAAGGTCCTGCCTCAGTTTCGTAAGATGATTAACTTTGCCCGTTTTAACCTGATTCAAGATAAGCCCGCTTTCAAAGAGAAGTTTGATGTGATCTTCTGCCGAAACGTTCTGATCTATTTTGAGAAAGAGGTTTCAACTGCAGTGATCGATATGCTGATTTCTCAACTTAAACCTGGCGGACTTATTTTCTTAGGACATGTAGAAACTGGTCTTCTAAAAAATAAAAACGTGCGCCCAATCAGCCACGCTGTGTATAAGAAGGTTTAAAATGCAGCAAAAGATTCGAGTCCTGCTAGTTGATGACTCTGCCGTAATTCGTACGATGCTTCAAAAAATTCTGAGCTCGGATCCTGATATTGAAGTGGTTGGTACAGCACCAGATCCATATGTTGGCCGAGAAAAGCTGGTCGCTCTTAAACCAGACGTAATGATTCTGGATATTGAAATGCCGAAGATGGACGGGATCACGTTCCTTACAAAAGTAATGGAACACTTTCCTACTCGCACCATCATCTTCTCTTCTCTGAGCTTAGAGCGTTCAGAGGTGGCCCTAAAATGTCTTGAAGTTGGTGCAATCGATACAATGGCAAAGCCGGCGATTGATGTGACCAAAGGTGTACTTGCCTTTAAAGATGAACTCATCGCTAAAGTTAAAATGGTGGCGAAATCAAAGCTACCAGTTAAAAAGAAAGGTCTTTCACTGGTTAATCCAGTGGCGAAGACCCATGTTCCAACCAGTGGAGCTCTTCTAAAAACGACCCACCAGATTCTTGCCATTGCTTCATCGACAGGTGGAACGGAGGCCCTTAAAGTACTTCTCGCAGGTCTACCGGCAGACATTCCAGGAACTGTGATTGTGCAACATATGCCAGCGGTGTTTACTAAGACTTATGCTGAGCATTTGAACAAGATGTTTCCTTTCGAGGTGAAAGAGGCCGAAGATGGAGACAAGGTTCTTCCTGGACGCGTACTTATTGCTCCGGGTGACTTCCATATGGAGATTGTTCGCAGTGGTGGTTACTACAACGTTAAGCTGCATCAACAACCGGCCATGCATGGAGTTCGTCCCGCTGCCGATTACCTTCTTAAATCTGTGGCCCACTATGCTGGATCAAATGCCATTGGGGTTGTCCTCACAGGTATGGGAAAAGACGGGGCCCAGGGTCTTCTTGAGATGAAAAAAGCAGGAAGTTACAACTTTGCTCAGAACGAAGAGACATGTGTCATTTTCGGAATGCCAAAGGTCGCAATTGAAGTTGGTGCCATCGATAAGGTCATGCCTCTGGATGAGATCGCAGGCGAAATCATCAAGCAGATGGACGTTAGAAAAGTTTCATAAAAAGTATCTCTCATGGACCTTGTCCTCACTTGGATAAGGTCCATGTTCTTCACTCTCAAATCCTCTCTTTTCGTAGCTTAAATTAAGTTTACCTCAACTCTCCTCACGGTTTACAATCACTAAGCTTATTTGCTGCATCGCCAACATATTCTTGAATAATGAAAAGCATGAGATCAATTCAACAATTCATTAAGCAGGCGTTCTTCTTGTTCGCCCTAGGACTTATCACAATGGCAATTGTGAGTGTGTTGATCTACGGCATGCACATCTACCGCACGAACGAAAACAATCTCGATTCTCTCGGCGATCGAACCAATACTCAAATCACTTCTTCGCAACGTAATGCCCGCAACAACATGTTGATGGCAGAAGCTATCATGAAGAAAGAAATTGAGATGGGAAAAATCGATCAGATGAATTCTGGCACTTTGATGGCCGCTGCGATTAATTACAATGCTTCTCAGTTCGATATCTGGATGGCGCTTTCACCTGAGCGGGCCTATAAGATGATTGGTAGCCCACCCGGGCTGGTTTTTCTGGTCGCCCGTAAACCCGAAAACTATAATTTCAAAACACTCTCTAAACCTTTCAATATCAATGACTACAACATCCAACTTTTTAAGCACGATGTGTATTTCAAAAATCCAGAAGAAGTTTGGTACCACCAGTCAGTAAAGAATAAGGGCAAACTGACCTACATCGGTGCCTACTACGATAAGACCTACACTCAGCGCTGGCTCTTCTCCATTGGGAAGGCCGTTTATGACAACAACAAAAAACTAATGGGTGTCGTTGGAATTGATTTCGGAACGAGCCTGGTAGAAAAAGTCTTTCGTGGCTTTTCTGATTTCCTTGGCCTGATGATTGTTGAGCGACGAGATGGCAGGATCCTTATGGATCTGCATTCTGAAGACCACTCTCTTATCGCTCCTAATCTTGTTTATAAGGGCAAGGTAGATGATCTCTTCCTTCCACTGGCCCAACTTGAAGACTTTGCTCATCATCACAAACTAGTTCATCATAATCATAAGGGCACCTTCATGGTGTTCAAGGTCTTCAAGTCAGAACTTCTGCCTTGGTACATAGTGATTTATCAGAGTGCCTGGTCATTTTACAAAGGCATCCTTCCTCTCTTCTTCACACTTCTGACCGTGATTCTCATTTTCCTGCTCGCCCTTCTCTACTTCCTGCGCGAGAACCGTAAAAAGTTCCTGAATCCAATTCAAGATCTTCTGAGCTGGCTTAAACGAGATACCCTCATCATTGGTTCAAATAAAAGTATCTCAGGTCATTACGTTGAATCAGATGTGCTGGAAGTAAATGAACTCATTCAGAGTATTAATATTCTCTTTGAAGTGGTGAACGAGAACTTCCAGAACTATCGTCACGAGCTGGATAAGAACACCAAGATCAAAGAAGAACTTGAGGTCCTGGTACAAAAAAGATCAGAACAACTTATTGAAAGAGAAAAACTTGCGGCCCTGGGTTTCATGTCTGCTGGTCTGGCCCACGAAATTAAAAACCCACTTAACCTCATCTGTAATGCTGCCGAAATCATCGTCATGCAATTAAACAAGATCGCACAAGCTGAACTTCACATGGATGAACAATCGGCCCGAGCCATTTCTCGCTTGAGTGAAAGTAATCAAATCATCCTCAATAACGGTCAGCGTGTAGATAACATCATCAAGACCCTTCTTCTTCAGGTGAGAAGCTCTAAAGAAGGCCATCAGCATTTAGTGGACATGACAGAGCTTGTTAAGACCAATTTAGATTTCGTCCTCGCGAACTATCGTCCGAAGATGAATAATCGAATCAAGGTTGAGCTTGAAAAGCCTGATAACAAAATCATTGTTAGAGGTAACCCGGTTGATCTAGGTCGTGTGTTTATCAACATCCTGGATAACAGCTGTTATGCCATGATTAAGAAGATCAATGCTGATTCTCACTTCATGGCCCATTTGAAAATCTCACTTAATCCAAAAGATGGGGGGCTTGAGATAAGAATCTACGACAACGGTACCGGTATTCCGAAGGTCCACTTAAGTCAGGTCTTTACTCCTTTTTACACGACTAAACCACCTGGCGAAGGCACAGGTTTAGGATTAAACTTTGCTTACGAAATTGTTAAACAGCACGGTGGGACTTTAGAAGTTCAATCCAATGAAGGCGAATACACAGAAATCATTATGTTCATCCCATTTCGAGGAAAATCATGAAGCGCATATTAGTATTAGATGATGAACAGGATGTGGATTTCATTTTTAAGGTCATGCTTGAAGATGAAATTGCTGACGGCAAACTTCACATCGATTTTTTTAGCAATCCTCAGGAGTGTCTGGACGATCTCGCACGCAGACCAAATGATGTTTACGACTACATTTTAAGCGATATCAACATGCCACAGATTAATGGTGTGCAATTTGCCCGTGTGCTCAGAAACCGGGGTTACAAAGGCAGAATAGCCTTTATTAGCGCCTATCTGATGGATGATTACGAAGACGATATGAAGATTCTCAATATTGAGCACTTTTTTTCAAAACCACTTAACTTCAATGAGATCAAGGCCGTTCTTCAAATCTGACGGCCTATCACATGATACTTCCGATTATCTTGATCCTTTTCTGATTTGAAGAGTGAGATGGTATTCACATCGAGTGGAATCGGTTCTAAGGGATGAAGCCTTAGCCCTTCCGCCAGTTCATCATATTCATAACGCTGCCAACGCTTCACAGTTATATGAGGAATGAAACTTTTCCCATGTGGATCAACATATTCCGGAAACAATTCTTCCACCTCTTTTTGAAGCAGCAGAAGTTCCTCTGAAGGCAAAATACTCAAATACATTACACGACGATTAAAAAATTTGATGGGCCCAATTTGAATTGAAAAAGGTTTGAATGAAACGTCTTTCATTCGATCAAGAATTGAAATGACATTCTCTTCAGAGGTCTCACCGATAAAAAGAAGTGTGAGATGAAAATCATGTGGATTTTCCCAGCCCTTTCTCCCCTGAGGAAGTTTGGCGATGTAATGGGCCAGATTCTCTTTAATCGATTCGGTTAGTTCGAGTCCTATGAATAATCTCATAGCTCGACTTTGAAATATTCCGGTGGGCAATTCATAACAATACCCTGAGCGGGTTTTCGGTAAAAGTTTGAGATCACAAGATTTCCACCCATCTTGGCCGCTCGATTTCGAAGGGCGGCGTGGACCTCGTTTTCTTGCTGGGAATAGGACGGAGGAAAATATGAGGTTTTGGCATCTGCGAAGCCTATGTACTCGCAATCATGTTTGGCCTCGAGAAAATCGGCCTTGTCCTGCCAATCGGCGGCACCTTTATCAGATTCTACAAAATGGACTTTTTTCCCGGGCCTTGTGACGTCCGCACAGGAGCTAAGTATTAGAAAAATTGTTAAGATTAGGACCCTTTCCATAGCAACAGATACTATGTGCATTTTCGGAATGGGTCAGCCTGCTCCTCGCCATTGAGACCGAGTAGATTTAACCGCACCTTAACAGAAGGGCCGGGAAATTATGCTATAACGCCCGCATAAATTCCTTAACCCAACACGAGGTAATCATGAAAACTCTCATCGCTTCAATCCTAGTTGCTTTCTCATTCTCTGCACTTGCTGACTGTAATCCTGAGGCCCAATTCATTGGTAAAGTTACTAAGCTTAAAGTGTATGAAACTCACTTCACATTTCAAGTAAGCATCACAAGACACTTCTCAGCGAGTGTTGTTTGTCCGATGTTTGAAGGTGATTTAGAGAATGCCGTCCTTGCTTATCCTGGAAAACCAAGCATCAAGAACGGCGATGAAATTTCGGGTGTAATGGTTTACGACGTTGCTTCTGACTCTTATAAGATCGATTAGATCTCAGGCATGTACTGAGCGCCACACTTGTCTTTAATGACAGTGTAGGCATCTTCATCGTTTACGAATTTAAATTTCGGATGACCATCCTGGGTCCAAAAAGTTGGGCCCGGGATTTTACAACCTGGTAGCCCTTTCTTGAACACAGTCACAGTTTTTGCCAGCCGAGGATCGGCACCCTTGGCATCCGATCTCAACATAATTCCTTTTCCAGTATAATCAATCTGAGCAAATTTTCTTTGAGCACGGTCCGGATTTAAATCCACCGGCTGCTCAGTCATCACTCCACCAATGAGAGTCTTATACTTTTTGAAGACCACCATCTCTTCACCAGTGTTAAGGGTGACGATAAGGTTTTGATCCTGCTCTTCTACGTGCATCTGACCTACACGAGGTAAGAACACAAGCATGGTTTCAAAATAATCTGATGTTCTGCCTGAGCCAACGTAATCAGTCATCCAAAGATAAGTATCGCGTTTAGCGCCATCATCTGTAACGAAGAAGAAATCACGAGTGGGATATTCAAAAGAGTCATTAGGTTCAGTTGGAACGATGTCATTAGGACCAAAGTTAGTGAAACTAAAGCCACGTTTAAAAAGGACGGCATTATCATCGGCCCCGTACTCGGTACGAAAAACCGTGGAAGCATCATTGCGAGCAGTGATGTAGTTGTAGCGATCAATTCTGGCCACATCTCGTTCGAACGGAACAATAGTGGCGGCCAAAGCAGACGTCGACATGATTGAAGCGAGAATAATTGATTTAATCATAAATACCTCTCAGACTTTCAGGCTAACACGCTCTGGATTTTGAGCAACAACTTCCACTATGACAAAATCTTTCAGTGACGCTGCAAACATTGCTACACACTGTGGTTAAGCTAAGATGATGAGATGAATCAGACGCATTTATCAGCAGGAATCATACCTATAAGAAAGAAAAAGTCAGAGTGGGAATTCTTGATCCTACGCGCTTTCAGTTACTGGGACTTTCCGAAGGGCATGGTTGAAGCGGAAGAAAATGCCCAGGTCGCTGCAGTAAGAGAACTTGAGGAAGAAACTGGGATATCGCATATTGAGTTTGTTCAGGGGAAAAAATTCATTGAAACCGAGGTTTACGGCAAAGGAAAAGTTGCCCGTTACTACCTCGCTGAGGTCAAGGAAGAGGTCGAAATAAAATTTGTCCCAAACCCCATTACGGGAGTCATCGAACATCATGAGTATCGTTGGGTTTCATATGAAGAGGCCAGATTGTTATTAGTTCCTAGGGTTCAACGAGTTTTAGATTGGGCCCAGAAGCTTATCGCTAACTAACATCATCATCTTCTTGCTCAACCAAATTTCCGAGAGCGAAGCCGCCATCAAAAACAAGTTCATCAGCTTCTTCTGGTAGGTTGCAACCATCCAAATAATCATCGTTTCCCAGATTGTGATTCAAACTAGACCCATCATGATAGTCATGAAGACCATGTCTCACATTCATATGAGCAATTTTTAATTTAGGTTGCTTACCCTCTACAGTTGGTTTTGTATCATCCATAAAAATCCTCCAAGATCGTTTTGCATCATCGATGCCATCGCTAATTATTGGAATTTGTGTCAGACTTTAATCTTCAATTGGTAACTTTGCCTCAGAGGAAATATGGTGAAACGTTTTAGTGCAGAAGACTTTACTGAAATGCCTTGGAAGAACGGTGGAGGAGTAACCACTGAACTTTTCCGCTTGCCCGATGCTCAAGGCGGATTTCTTATAAGAATCTCGCGAGCGAAGGTTGAAAAGGATGGACCTTTTTCTTTCTTTCCTGGCATCGATCGCAAGCTTTTAATTCTTCAAGGCGAAGGATGTCGTCTCCTATTTCCCAATAAAGAGGAAATACTCCTTCAAGGAAGGGTGCTGGAGTTTACCGGTGAAACTCCGATTGATTGCAGATTGATTGGCGGATCGTTGATCGATTTTAACGTAATGTCCGCAAGGAACTATGCAACTGCGAAAGTCCTCATCACCAAAAATCTGACAGGTGCTCAATTTGCCTATCACACGCGATCTGAAACTTTATATCAGTTTGAGAATGAAGAAGTTAAAGTGGATTTTCCAGAAGATGAACACATCGGAATTTGGATCACTAAAAAATAAAAAAGGCCGGCATGACCGGCCTTATGAGACTTATTTTACTGAGTAATAAACGTAAGGCTCTCTTACTTTAAGTTTTTCACTTTCTTTCATTTTAAGCTCTTCAAAAACTTTGCCTCTCACACTGAATAGACCAAATTTAATTTCCGAAATTTGAAGTGTAAGAAGACCAGTCGTTGCATTGTAACTTACATTTCCATTGGCCTTGACCTTGCCTGAGATTTGAGCTTTTACTTCTGCCGCAAGATCAAATTTACCATTCGTCGCATTCAGAGCGACTGAATTGATGCCCAGACTTGCTTTTGTATTATCCAACGCCGATGAAAGCGCTTCCATTACACCCTCTTCCGCTTGAGAAGAAAACTTTGATGTCTTAAAAGTCATCTTTTGAATACAACCACCAATCAGTTGATCCATCACTTCCTCATGGGCGACCTTACGATCACAGTTAAGCGATAAATTGTCTAACTTCATGCTGTCATCTTTTGAGTTGAAAGTACCTTGAAGAAGAGAAAGACTCGTGCGAGCACCGAAATCCAGATTGAAGTCTCTAACAATCATTGTCTGGGCCTCGGTCATAAAACCAGGGGCATCTTTCAGAGTAAACTCGGCCGTTTCAGCTCCTGTCACCAAAAGGTTGAAATCTTTATCAACTTTATCCACACTCACTTGTACGCCGGCCATACGAGAAAAAGAAGCGGCCGATCCTTCACCATGAGGATCTGTATATGTGAAATTGAAATTCTTGACAGCTACTTGAAGGTCATTGGCCATTGCAAAGCCAGAGATGAATAGGAAACTAAACGCGAGTTTCTTCATAAAAAATCCTTTTGAGAATATTCAATGAATGGCTTGTCGGGCCTCTCCGCTCAGCATTTACAAAAATGGGCAATGCCCACATCTTATGGAAAAAAGCTCCTGCTTCTGATCTTTCCGGTCGGAATCTTCCTTAGGCAGTTCTCTAGGCAAAGTGCTCAAGTTCATGAAACTTCATAACTGACGATCGTACTGCGACTTTTTTTCCAGTCTCTGTCAGCACTGGAATTTAAGAGAGAATGAAAGAGCTTTGAATTTAGGGAATGGTGCCCCTAAAATTAAGGAGTTTATCTCAAATTAAGCACTCAGGAGTTACTCATGAATCACTTTGTGAAGAGCATCGGTTTGTCGGTTGTTCTTTCTGCTTCAGCATTTGCTGCTGGCAAAAAAGAAGACTACAAAAACTATTACGTTCCAAGTTTTAAAGAAGCTTCTTTTGACGACGCCGAATTCATCAAAGAGAAGAAAGAATGGACCAAGGCCAATCGAAAAATTGCCAGCCAATCTTCTTTCTCAAATAGTGATATGAGCGCAGATCTTCAAAAACTTCGTGAGGAATGGTTACAAGTGAAAACTGGTGATCAGATGGAAGCTCTTCTAAAGGCCTCTCAAGGCAAATACGGTTCTTACTCTGAAGACACTCGTTACTTTCTGGCACAAATGCAACTGGCCCTTCCTCTTCGCGGAATTGTATGGCGTCTGCGCCCTCTCTTTGAAGAAGGCAAAGGCTTCTTAGGAAATAAATCAACTCACGTAACAGCGGTTCAGGCAGTTCGCACTATGGTTTCTGGTCTTAAGACTTTCCTTCCTACCAAACAAACTGACGCTTCAATTCAGTTCTTCACCGAACCATCAGTTGAGATGACAAAGTCTCAGCAGTTTCATTCTATTTCTCAGGTACAGAACTTCTTGATGACGACTATTATCCCGGCCATCACAGAAGCTTCTAATCGCATCACTGCGCTTTCAAAAGATGGTGCTCATAAAGCATTTATCTGGGACAACAAGATGGCCTTTGGGACGGGAACATTCGACGATGAAATTCATCGCTTCGTAGGTCATGGTCCTGCAGAAATCAATTTCACGATTGCATCTTTGGCACGTGCTCAACACAACATTCTTGTTTACTGTGCTTATAACCAAGACCAGGCGATTACACTCGCGGGCGAGATGGGTTCCCACTTTGGAATTGATTCAAGCATTTTCGCTTCTAAAAAAGATGATCTTGGTATGACTGACAAAGAGCGCAGCACTCTAGTTCGTCGTGCAGTTTCTAAGCGCTTTCTTGAACTCAGAAACTATGAAGGTTCTCAATACGGTTCTCAGCTAATGAAACAGGCCTACATCGCACTTAAAAATTCGGTGGTGTACTTTGACCGTTCGAATTCTTACCTTCAAGGTCGTGAGTCATCTCCAGCAATGTCTCTAAACCCGATCATGTTCCAGGAAGATGGTCCAATGAATCTTGATAAAGGGATTAAGAACATGAAGGCAGTTGTTTCTGGAATTGCGGAAGTGAGAGATCCTGTTTCAGGTGAAACTGTCACAATCAATGTTCCGGCATTTTATAACAATCCACCAACTTCTCTTGCCGTTCTCATGGCAACAGACTTTGAAGGTGGCGAAGTTCAGAAAACCATTAAGAACAAAAAAGGCGAAAACCTTGTTGTTCGAAACTATACTCGCGGTCGATCAATTGCTTGGGACAACAATGCCTGGAAACAATACGTTCCAAGTGCAGAAGGTCAGAAGCCAGGTTATATGGCGGACGCTCAGCGAATTATCCAGTACAGCCCAGGTACTTCAGCAGTATTTGGCCTACCTGACATGTTCGTTCACTAAAAAAAGCACCAAGGGAGGCCAGTGTGCCTCCCTTTTTTTATGTCCAGCTCAAGAAGTGGGGCCTTTTCGTCGATAAATAAGCAAATTTGCCGGAGTAGTAGTACGTCCCTTCGTACACTAAAATTGTTGTATGGCCTACTTTGAAAAGATCAAAAAATTTGGTGTAAACGGTTTCGTTCCCGAGGGCTGGTATTGGCTCATGCGTTCGGATGAAGTGAAACGTGGTAAGGCCTATCCCGCAAAATTTCTAACGATTGATCTGGTTCTTTATCGTGGAGAAGACGATCAAGTTCGTGCTTTCGATGCTCATTGTCCTCACATGGGCGCTCACCTTTGTGACGGTTTTGTTGAAGGAAATTCCATTCGCTGCCCTTTCCATTTCTGGAAGTATGACGAGCTTGGAAAGTGCTCGGAAATTCCGGCGCAAAAAGAAATCGGCAATATGCCGGGTCTCAAATCACATAAGGTTCGTGAGGCCTATGGTCTTATCTGGCTTTGGACAGGACACGAGGAAGATACTGAGCAAGTTCCAGTTGTACCTGAACTCGTAGGCATCCCACTCGACTCAAAACTTGGATCTAATTTTGTTAAGAATTGTCACCCGAATGTGGTGATGATTAACGCCATTGATATTCAACATTTTCGTTCAGTTCACCAACTAATTGTTGATCTGGATATGAAAGTAACTCCGCTGACTGATCGCTGTATTCAGTTCTCAAACATCACACCAATGCCAGAGAAGAACGCCATTCTTAAATTTGCTAAAAAGTTTTATAAATCTGCGCTGACTTATGAAATGACTTATTGGTGGGGCCACACCGGTTCGGTAATGGTGGGACCTGATTTTTTACACTTCTATATCATCTTCGCACTTCGTCCGACTTTGGATGGAAAGACCGAAGGACAAACCATTCTTGTGACTAAAAAACGCAAGGGACTTATGGGTCTTCTTGTGAACCCAATCCTGTTATTCGCAACCAAACTCGTTGGTGATTACTTCGCTAAAGGCGACACCATCATCTTCACTCGAATCAATTTTAAGTATCAAACTCCAATCCGGGCCGATAAAGCGATTATTGATTTTGTGGAACACTATGAGCGCCAAAATGAGGCGACCAAGTACTCCCAGTTTCAAGCAGTTCCTAAAAAAGAGACCGTTAACAGTTAATTGTTCGGAATTCCGGTAGCTTAGAGTTCATTCAGACCGTTCATTTTTGGCCGGAAACGACCGAAAAGAGATTGAAATTACTCAATATTTACAGGGATTTCTCATGAACAGAAATTTGAGCCAACGTCACAACATCTGTCTTGCTGATGATCAAAAAACGATGAAGCGAATTGAGATCGCTTTGAAGCGTAGTAAAGAACTCGATCAAACGGCGATGATGGATCAAGCTTCAAAAGATTATAATCATGAGGCCTGCAAAAATGAGATGTGGAACCCTGAACGCTTTTCTCTTCTCTATAAAACCTGGATTTGGGAGCAAGCGAGCCCAGATCAGAAAGTAAAACTCAATCAACTATTCTGGATTGCTTACTACTCGCAGATTATTTCTGCTGAGATCGCAACTATCTTCTTTAATCAAACCAGTGCAGCAGCTCTTTACGGGATGGAAGACTTCCGGGTGGTTTGCGATACATTGGATTTGGAATCCGCTCAAGAGCGCGCTCACATTCATGCCTTCAAAACGGTGAGTGAAAAGTTTGAAGAAGAAGTTTTCGGCGAGAGAATTTTTACTTATCCAATGCGAACTCCGTTTGAAAAGACCATGCTCTTTTCAGATTTAAGTGAATTCAAACAGTGGTGGAGAAAATGGCAGCTTCAGGCCTTCACCGCCATCTCTGCAAACTCCGCATTCGTAGGTTGTCAGTATTTCACAGTGAGAGGTCTTAGAACTCTTAACGGTAAAATCGTTCAGCATCAGCTTTCACGCTATTTCACTGAACACCCTGATAAAGACAACGCCCCAGTACCCTCGAAGATCAGTTATTATCACTTTATCGATGAGTCATTCCATTTCAACACATCAACGATCGTGTCTCATGATGTGATTAACTCTCTTCCTAAACCATCTAAGATTGAAAGCATCATTGGTAATATGGCCCTTCAAGGGTGTCAGAAGGATCATTATAACTTCTCAACTGCGATCAACGGTATCTTCTGGTATGACCCTGCCATCTATCAAACGATTTATAAACTGATGCGCTCAAAAGTCTTCAACATGAACCACAACGACGCCGTCGAGGCCGTTCGTCGCGCGTTCTGTGAAGAAAGCGAAGGCATGCTCGCGAGTTACAAAACTCATCGCGAGTCAGTGGATAGCTACAAAGCTTATCTTCAGGACTTCCATTATATAAATAAAGAAAACAAAGAACTCACTCTTATGGCGAGCAATAATCTTGAGAAACATCTTAAGACCAATCGCAAGGCCTTTGAGAGCTTTAAGAAGAAGGCCGCTTAATGAGCTGCAAGATTGAATTCCTGGATTCGGATAAGGCACCAGTTGAACTGAAAGAAGGTGACTGCCTTTCGGAGAAACTGACAATTCACAACTCTCCTATTCTTTTTGGATGCCGTATCGGTATCTGTGGCACCTGTGCCATTGAAGTTGTCGATCAAGAGAAACCACTCCATGAGAGAACTCATGATGAGAAGGAATTTCTAGGAGCGATGGCCCCAGGAAGAGATGAAGTCCGTCTCGCCTGTCAGATTCACATTAATACCAATATCAAAATTAAAAAGACCGATATCTGATGAAACGCGAAGACTTCTGGTACATCGTTGCTGAAAGCCATGAACTTGCAAAGAACCAAGTTATCTCGCGCTCGCTTATGGGTGAATGGCTCGCTATTTTCCGTAACGATGAAGGAAAGATCTCCGCTCTTCAAGATAAATGCTTACACCGAACGGCCCAGATTTCTCGCGGTAAAGTCGTTGAAGGAAAACTTCAGTGCCCTTATCACGGCTGGACTTATGATACTGATGGAAAGGTCGTACATATTCCCTCTATGGGCCCGACCTTTAAGCCTGGAAACAAGTGCTCGAAGAGTTATGAAGTCCTGGAGCAAGAAGATTACATCTATGTCCGCCTCTCTTCGGAGAACCCAGAGGTAAAACCTTTTCCCATGCCTTGTCATAAGAAGCCGGGTTACACCACCATTCGTCTTCAGCACTCTTTTAAAAACAATGTAACGAATTGTGCGGAAAACTTTGTGGATATTCCTCATACCACTTTCGTTCATCCCAAGATTTTCCGTGATGCCAAACACGAAAAATTCGGTGCTCTGATTGAACGCGCTAACGGCAGTGTGAAGGTGACATATAAGAACGAAAAGAAAAACTTCGGCTGGTTCTCATGGTTTCTAAATCCTAATGGGGACGAAATTGGTCACACTGATGAGTTCTTCGCTCCTAATGTGACCACTGTGAACTATTACTTTGGCGGGAAGAACCACTTCATCATTACTTCACAATCAGTGCCGGTAAATGAAGAAGAGACCCTGGTTTATACCGATCTTACTTATAATTACGGAATCTGGACTTGGCTTAGTCGACCTCTGGTCAGATGGCAGGCGAAAGTCATTATTGGCCAGGACGTAGAGATACTTGATAACCAAATGAAGACCATCAAGAAGTATGGTGCTCACTTTCAAAATTCTCCGGCAGATCTCATTCACACTTGGATTGAATCGATTCAGGCCGAGATTCAGGAAGGACGAGACCCCAAACTTCTCCCTCGAAAAGAAGCGGAGATTGAATTCTGGGTATGAACCTCGTTATTCTTTTCCTCACCTTTTCGGCCCTCACGATCATCGGTCTTTTGAACGACGAAACAAGAAACGCGACCTTCTCCCGCACTAAAGAAGAATGGACCGCAGATATGGCGGGACTCTTCATTCAAGGTGTAGTGATCCCTGCAGTACCATTCATAACTGTTCCTTTCCTCTATGAGTTCTTGCCCCGCTTTGCCGGGAAACTTGATATCAATGCCTTCGTGCAATTCATGCTGAGCTTTGTGCTGGTTGATTACCTTTATTACTGGAATCACCGCTTATTTCATCGTCGCCACTATTGGTTCATCCACCGCATGCACCATAGCTCTCGTCACCTGGATGTCTTTGCGACTTCTCGTAATAGCATGATCACTTCATTTCTCTTCGTTTATGTCTGGTCTCAGATCATTGGAATGTATCTCTTAAAAGACAGCACTCCTTTTATGCTGGGCCTTGGTTTCACTTTCGCTTTGGATCTCTGGCGCCACAGTGGTGTGAAGCAACCTCAGGTTCTTCATTCTGCTCTTAGTTGGGCCCTGATTATGCCGGAACAACATGTGTTTCATCATTCTCTGGTTGGAAGAAATCGCAATTACGGTGCGAACTTCTGTTGGTGGGACAAAATTCACGGCACGTTTTCACCTAATGAAGTAAAGAACAAAGAACTAGAACGAATCTCAAATCGAAACGTGTGGACGGAACTTTTCACTCCGTGGAAGGTGAACAAATGACCTTAGGCGGACGTTTAGTTTCATTATTCCCACTTTTCTACATCATCTGTGTCTTCGGATGGATGGGGAAGATGTTTGCGGACTTCTCTGGGATTGATCCATTCGTACTTATTTTCATCATCTATCTCTTGCCGCTTTTGATTCATCGGATTCATTTTTTCTTTTTCCCTTTCACTGATGGCTACTGGATTCTTTCTGAGAAGAAATATAATCCCTGGTGGGCCTCACATATGTTTCAGTATCCATTCATTGCTTGCCCATGGATTGAAAGCCTTCTGCATTTTGTACCCGGCCTTTATTCGGCTTGGCTGCGCGCTTGGGGAAGCAAAGTTGGGAAAGGTGTTTTCTGGACCCCACGAGTTGAAATTGTAGATCGCGGGTTAGTAGAGATTGGCGACTACTCTGTCTTTGGACATATCACGGCCATGTGTTCTCATATGGTGGCGGACATTGAGGGACAACCGGCCCTCGTCATTAAGACCATCAAGATTGGAGAAAAGTCCTTTATTGGTGCTGATTCACAAATCGGGCCTGGTGCCATTGTAGCTCCTCGTACCAAACTAAAACCGAAGTCCAGAATCTACTGGCGTGGCGAATGGCCGTGAGCATTCCCTTTCTGTTGGTTAAAACCTCACTCGCACTTCTTGCTACCATTAAGCGCAAAGAATTTATTGATGCTTGTAAAAATCCAGCTTATGCACAAGCGCGCCTAAAAGAAAAACTTGGTACCCTACCCGATAGACCAACTTCATATCAGGATTATGAAAATCTCAAATTTCCTGATGTGATTTTTTATGAAACGACCTCTGGCTCAACTGGCACTAAAAAGAAAATCCCTTATACCAAGGCCCTTTTGAAATCCTTTGAGAACATGTTCCTCTTGTGGGCCCATGATTTAGTTTTCCATTCCGGCCTAGGACTCAAATCCGGGAAATTCTTTATGAGTGTTTCACCACAAATAGGTGACTCCGTTAAAGATGATCGCCAATACCTGTCCCCCATGGTGAATTGGCTTTTAAATCCATTTCTGGCATCTAATCCAAATCAGCATAAGGCCCGCACCTCGGAAGAATTTCTGAAGAAAATTTCGCTGGATCTTTTAAAGGCCAAGGACCTCGAAGTCATTTCAATCTGGAGCCCAACTTACTTTTTAAGTGTCTTGGATTTTATGGAGACTCAAGGACTAGTGAAAAACCCCGACTGGGAGAAAATCTGGCCCGAACTTAAACTCATTTCTTGCTGGACCAGCGCTCAAGCTGAGCTATCGGCCAGGACCCTTAAAACCAAATTCCCTCAAGTAAAAATCCAAGGTAAAGGTCTTCTTTTAACTGAAGCTCCCATTACTATTCCTTGGTCCGAGGCCAATGGTGATCTTCCTCTTCTGAATGAAACTTATCTTGAATTCTTAGACTCGGAGGGAAAGATTCACCCACTCCATGAAATTAAAAGAAATCATCGATACATCGTCCTCACGAGTACCGTGAATGGTTTCCTTCGCTACAACACCTTAGATGAGGTGGAGGTCACCGGTTTTTACTACCAGACCCCGGTATTAAAATTTCTCGGGCGAACAGGTAATCACTCAGACCTCGCGGGCGAGAAGCTTTCAGACACTGTTCTTCGCGAACTCTTTCCATTTCCAATGTTACTGGTTCCTAATCAAGAAGAGACTCTTCCCTATTATGAGGCCTACATTGAAGAAACTCATGAGATTGAAAAAGGTCTACGCGAGAACTATCACTACAACCTGGCCCGTGAGTTAAATCAACTCAAGGAAGTCAAGATCATCAAAGTTCAAAATCTCCGTCAAAAGTATCTGGAATTTTATCAGTCTCAAGGAATGCAGTTAGGTGACATCAAAGAACGAATGCTGATTAGCGATTCGGGGCAAGTGCAAAAACTCCGGGAATGGATTGCGAAAGCGCGCTAGTCATCTCTTCCAATGACATCGCAGTCAAATATCCCTTGGCCTTCACTTTTTCTAAGACAGCGTCAGGTAGGCTCTTCGCGATAAGTTGCCCTAAAAGTTCCATCTTCCCACTGGTGACTACTACCGCATTGATCTCAGTTAGAAACTTCTTCAATTCTTCTTCGGTAGGATCTTTCTTCTGACGGAAGACCTCTTCACAAATGCTATAAGGACCAACTTTAACCATAAAAGAGATGCGCTCAAAGTAGCCCAAGAACTCATCGACTTCTTTATCACTCATGCCGTTTTTGTGATTCGAAAACAGAATCACTCCTGCAGAATGGTGACGAATTTCATCTTTAACGATGTTCTTGAAAGTCTGGGCAACGTTCTCGTCCTTCGCAGTTTTGGCCAAGGTCTTATAGTAGTTTAGTCCCCATCCCTCTAAAAGAATCTGGATCAGAAGTAAGTGAGAAGTTCTTTGTGCTTCCTGAATGATCTCACCAATTAGAAGTGAGAATGAAGGAATGTTTTCCAATGAGGTGCTGAAATTCGCAAGCGACTCCACCATTCTAAGGTGCTTCGCCTCTTCTTCTCCCACAAAGCAATAGAACTCACGCTCTTCTTTATTTTTGGCCGCGAGATTCATTTTCCCCGCATAGGCCATTCCGGCGCACTCAATGAAGTAGGCTTCCTGGAGAATTTTTTGGCCGAGAGAGACGAGAATTGAATTTCTGATTTCTGCTGAAAGTGACTTCCAGGTCTCAGAGTTCTTCACATTGAAAAAATCTTCGTCCCAAATCGGTACATTCTCTTTTCCCATAGGGTTTCTGGTCTCCCCATGGACCTTTGCCGTGAGTTCCAGGAGATTTAAAAACTCCTTTTGCTCCTTAGGCAAATTTGAAAGAAAGAGATGAGGAAACTTCAAGCAATCTTCCCAGTGAATAGTTTTTTAAACGCTACATCCATAATGCCGTAATAAAGTCCGGTAGGAAGAAATCTTCTTAGAACGTAGCTCATGCCACCGTCCTTACCGAACACCTTCCTCATCGGCAGTTTCGAACGTTTAGATAGCTTTAAAATACCTTCAGAAACCTCGGTTGGTTCCTGAGGTTTTCGGGCAGAGATCTTAGCATGAATCTTCTTATAATTTTCGAATTGTTGACGGTAAACGCTCGCTGGATTCTTCATACTCCACGCCAGATTAGGACCGAAATTGGTACGGTACCCACCCGGCTCGATGAGACAAACCTGCACGCCATGAGGGGCAAGCTCCCCGCGAAGCGATTCAGTCAGACCTTCCACGGCAAATTTACTGGCACAGTAAAGGCTCGTCAGAGGGAACCCCATAAAACCAAAAACTGACGAGAAGTTAAAAATCTTCCCGCGAGACTTTCTCAAAAGCGGAAGAAAGGCCTGAGTGACATTCACAGTCCCAAAAAAGTTTACTTCCATCTGATAACGGATTTCTTCTTCTTGCAGATCTTCCAATGCACCAAACAGACCGTAACCCGCGTTATTGATAAGAATATCAATTGAGCCAAACTGCGCCTCAACTTCTTTCATCGTAGAAGCAACTTCAGCTTTATTCGTCACATCCATTGAAAGTTCAGTCAGACGTGCATTCGGTTTTCTTTCCGATTCAAAAATTTCTTTTCTTGAAGTGAGATTTCTTCCAGTGGCGATAACGTGATCTCCATTACGAAGGAACGCGTGCACCAGAAGTTTACCAAAGCCAGAAGTGGCACCTGTAATTAGAACTTTTCTCATTTTCGTCTCACTTGAAATGTTTTCTTTAAAGCGTATTTAAATGGCATCCAGACCGTCATCTTGGCAATGCAAGTTAACTCATGTCCATCCTGCCACTTAGGATTTTGTTTTTGAAAGAACGCGACCCGAGGCTCTTGTAAAAGCTCAGGAGTAATATCGGCCACATGTTCTCTCAGAGCGCATGATCGACCTTCGTAAGCAATAATGCCAGTGTCGGCATGATAATGCTCCCCAAATTTCTTGGCATAAAACTCATTCATCAGTGTTTTATACTCTGGAGGAGTTGGCTGATCGTGGCGGGGATAATGATAAGCAAAGTTGTTCGCCATCAAAAGATAGGTTTTATAGCCCTTAGAAATTAAGAACCAATAGACCGCAGTTCCGGGTCTCTTCATTTTTAATTTCCAGAGATATTTTAAGAACTCAATCCCCAGAGCAGGAGATCCCCAGTACTCTTTATTTGTTACTGTATCACCACTATAAACACCCAGGACATTCTTCCCGGCCTTCTTAAGTGGCACTCGCAAAAGAGTTGAGAACCCCTGAATCGATCGATCGTGTTTATCACGCAGAATGATCACATGGTTCTTTTCATAAAGATCATGCTCAAAAGTTTCTAATGTATGGTTCTGGTAGTATTCAGAGAAGAGTTGATACATGCGCTCAATTTCTGGGCGCTTGAGTTTTTTCACTCTGACCGTGGAAGCCGTTAAAGCTTTTCTCATGGTAACTTCCAAGGTGAAGATTTAAGTTTATTTACGTACTGAATGTATTGAGCGACCGGACGATCAATGGCAAGAAGAGTTCCGGGATAAAAGCGCATGTTCTCATACACTTCTCCGTCCTCACCTTGCAGGGAATTGAATCCCATCTTTGTCATCACAATAAGAGCGCGCTCGATGAATTTACCAAAAGGCCCTGAGCGTTTCTTTGTCACAAATATTGGCTGCACCAGGATGCGTCCCTTTGCGATCGGACGATAAGCAAAAATCATATGCAAAGTCGGCCACTTCTTTCCAAAGAAATAGACGTCCTTCATCAGCGTCAGGAAGCCGTTGTTTCCGTGATCATATCTCATCGAATAGGAATATTCTGGGCCCAGTAAGAGTTTTGAAATTTTCTCAAAGAGATTTCCTTCACCGATTTTTCCCGTAAGAGTAATGTCCATCAAGTTCCCCTCTTCAGGTTCAGCGATGTCCACTTTCATTTCAATATCTAAACTGTGAACGGTCTTTAAGTGCTGGGGATCGATACCATTGATCATGGTCACATGATGGTGGCAGGTTCTCTCATAACTCTTTCCGAAATGAATCACAGTATCTTGGTGATTCTTAATTTCTGGAAAATCGACTAACTCATGTTTTGGATTCGCGTCCGGATAGACCCAGATGGCCCCGTACTTTTCGGTCACAGAGTAGAATGGAACTTTTGCCTTGGCCGGAATTTCTTCCTGGCAAGGAACTTTGATACACGAGCCTTCGGTATTAAATTGCCAGTGATGGAAAAAACAGCGAACTGAATTACCAACTACTTTTCCTTTACCGAGATGAGTTCCCATGTGTGGGCAGTACGCATCGAGAGCTCCGACCTTTCCGTCTTCGCCTCTGAAAATCACCAACTCTTGTCCACACAACTGCAACGACTTCACACCACCAATAGGGAGTTCATGTGAAGGCAAAGCATAGTACCAACCATAGGCCACTTCATTCCAATTATTAAAAATTGGGAAG
This sequence comes from Peredibacter starrii, assembly GCF_034259205.1. Taxonomy (GTDB): domain Bacteria; phylum Bdellovibrionota; class Bacteriovoracia; order Bacteriovoracales; family Bacteriovoracaceae; genus Peredibacter; species Peredibacter starrii. Next base: position 4,127,911 of record NZ_CP139487.1, read on the forward strand.
TCCTGGATGGGCTGGGTAGTTTGGTTTTTAACAGCGTACATCCTTAAAATTTTAAGAGTGAACCGGATGGCCGTCGAGATAGGGTGATTTTGTCGTTAGGCGACTACTTTACTTTAGTATCTTCAAGCTTGGACCAGAAGCTACTGACATCATTAAGAATGGAACTTGATACAAGCTCCCTTGGTGATGCCTCAAACCAGTCTTGAGGCAGAGATTGCGAATAACTTTTTTCAAGAAATCGATCATCCATCAAAACGATGATGCCTCGGTCGCTTTCAGTCCTGATAACTCTCCCCGCTGCCTGTACTGCTTTGGCCATGGCCGGGAAGGTATAGGCATAATCAAAACCCGCCTGATAAGAGGTCTCATAATAATCTTTCATGCGTTCGCGTTCAAAATCAAAGCTTGGTAATGGCGGTCCAATCACAAAAGCACCGATCACCATATCTCCGGCATAATCGATTCCTTCTGAGAAGACTCCACCCTGGACTCCAAAGAGAATCGTAGGATGTGTTTGCGCTTTTAGCTTCTCCAGAATTTCTTCCACATCGCTATTTTTCATATAGCGGTTCTGCTTTGTGACAGTAAAACCCGCCGGTACTTTAAAGGCCGCGAGAGTCTTTTCCATGAAATCAAAACTTGGAAAGAACGCCAGATAATTTCCAGATCTAAGGCCCGCCACTCTTTGAATGGTTTCCGCGATTTTAGGATAGTTTTGTTGTCTCACTGAAAACTTGGTTGAAATCTGAGGAATGATCAGAACTTTTCTATTCTCCGCTTTGAAAGGAGACATAAATTCTTCAAGAACTAGTTTCTCATCATCCAGACCCGCAAGCTTCGCATAGTAATCAAATGGCTTGAGAGTGGCAGAGAAGGCCACGACATTTTGAAAATGATCATAACGATCTTTGATCAGTTCCGAAGCATCACAACAGGTAATCTTAATCGAACGATTCTTTCCATCATTTTGACCGGTAATGAAAAACGCTGAATCAGTGGTTCCCACCGTCATGAGAGTGTCGGAGAATTCACTCCAATAAAACACCAGACGTAAGACCACATCGCGCGCCTTAATTTCGACGTCAGATTCCAGGTATCTCGAAAGGAACGATTTTAGTTCTTCATTTACAGCAAGAAAGGGATCAATATCGAGTTTCAATGATTTGGTTTCCACCTTGTCTGGACTCGCCTCTTTGATCGTCATAAGACAAAGATCAATTAGCTCTTCACCATCCCGGGCAAATTTCTTAGGAAGATCTTTCATTTCTTCCCGCATGGTCTCAATCGCGTAACTTGAAAGCACCGGAGAGAACTGACCCATCGTTCGGCTAGGTAAGTTATGGGCCTCATCAATCGCGAGATTGGGTCTTCCCTCTTGCGAATAACCTGTCGCACTCAAGCGCCCGATGGTTCCTTCATGACCAAAGATATAGTTATAGTCACAAATGACCGTGTCCGCTTCTTCAATCGCTTCAATCTGAAGCTCAAATGGACAGACTTCATATTTCTCCGCCATGTTTTTAAACACGCGAGAAGTGAGTTTCTTTTTCTTATGGAGTTCATTACGAAGATCATGAGTTGCAAGTTTATCGTAATAACCTTTGGCGAACTCACAGTAGTCTGGATTACATAAAGGCTCGGCCTTCATGCACATCTTACTTTTTGCGGTAATGGTAAGTGATTTAGCGTTGCACCCTTTCACCTGAAGTTTTTCAATCGCCTCTTCTGCCACCGACTGCTGACTATTTTTAGGAGTGATGTAAATCACTCGCTGCCCGCGCTTCAAAGATTCTTTAAGCGAAGGATACAACACACCCATGGTCTTACCCAGACCAGTTGGTGCCTGGATCATCATGCGCTTCTGCTTCTCCATTCCATCTTCAATGAACTGAATGAGTTCCATTTGTCCTTGACGAGGAGTTGGAAAAGGAAATGGCATATTTTCTGAAAGCTTAATTCTTCGCGCTAGACGCTTCTCGGCCTTAATGGCGTTTTCCACCAACTCATCTAATCTTCGATCAAGCCACGATTCATACTCATAGCGATCAAGATAAGCACTCACATCCTGGCTTTCCTCTCTGCGAGAAGAAACCAGATGAAAACTTAAATCAGGTTTCACATCATTTTGGACCCAATAAAAATACCCATAGGTCAGAAGCTGAAGATAATAAGGGTGATCCATGCGTTTATCCCGCAAGGTCTTACCCAGATCAAAAATATTAAAACTTGATTTGATTTCTTCAATGTGAGGTTTATCACCGGGAGTAAATCCATCCATACGCCCCGAAACTTCGAAGCGGTAACCATCACGCTCGAAAAAGTGATTAATACTCACTTCTGATTCGTAATCAGGAATTTCAGCAATTCTCTCTGCCTGAATTTTTTGATGAAGCTCACGTCCCTTTTCCATGCTGGTCTTGTAACCAGAAGAAGGCTCAATACTTCCCCGCAAAGGAGAAGGCATGGCAAAATCCTGAAGAGAAAGCTTAATGACTTTCATATTAAAACAAGATTCTCGCCCACTTTAGGCTGAAAATTCTCAATATGTAATTCATCAATTGCATAGGCCGAAATGCCCTGAAGTTTCAGATGGCGAATAAGAGCACCGTCACGATGTTGGACGTAAACTTTTTTCGCCCCAGTTTCTTTGATGGTTAGATTAAGATCATTCCAGTCAGCGTGATCGGACATAACGAAACCTTTATCATAATTGTTTCGCCATCCACCCTGCATCCAACCTGAAGCAAAGGCCTTACTATAATTTCCTAAATGATGAATCCAGCTCTCTGATAAGATTGAGGGAGGAGCAAGAATCAGTTCGCCTTGAAGGCGTTGATCAAAAATGAGTTCTTTAATTTTATCCATCAGAAGCACAGTGTCCGCCAGTTTTCGATTTTCACGACGATAACATTCATTTAAGTCGTGAATCGAGTTATGAATTAAAACTGGTTTATGCGCATGCGGATGAAGTTCCGCCAGAATTCTTTGAGCTTTGCCAAGAGAATATCCAAAGAGAATCGAGTTCAATCCTCTTTTTTCGTTATTGCTCCACCACTCATGAATCATGCGACCGTGTTCTAGATTTTTTTGCCACACAAATTTCGGCGTGCCAAAAGTGGCTTCCGTAATGAAAATGTCACATTTCACATTCTCAAAAGGATCACAGCTCGGATCCGGATCACGTTTATAATCACCGGAAGCGACCCACACTTCACCCTTATGCTCTACTCGCACTTGAGCAGAACCCAGAATGTGACCAGCAGAGTGCATACTGACTTTCACATTGTTTAAATAGAAAGTTTCTCCATACTCATAAGTTTCAACTTCGATCTTCTGTCCAAGTCTTGAGCGAAGGAGACCTTCACCACTTCTGATACATATATATTTCTTTGAACCACGACGGGCGTGATCACTATGAGCATGCGTAATGATGGCCAGATCAACCGCGCGATGTGGATCGATATAGAAATCGCCGGCCGCGCAATAAAGACCTTTCTCAGTCCAGGTGATGAGGGGAGCGGATTGAAACATGAAGGGATTTTTGCATAACGATGAATGAAACTCAAGAAAGCAAATGCGCTAAATGACTCTCTTCGCATTCACACAAAACGAATCCTCAATCATAATCAAATCAAACTTATCAAGGAGTTATCATGCGTATCCACCATTTGAACTGTGCCTCCTTCTGTCCGTATGGCGGTCACTTGATGGATGGTATGACTCCTGGAATAGGTCCGGCCCGCTTGGTTTGTCATACTCTACTGATTGAAACTGAAAAAGGTCTGGTCTTGATTGACACAGGTCTTGGGTTAAACGACATTCATAAATCCCACGAACGAATTACTAACTTCTTCCACAAACTGGTGCGTCCACTTCTAAAAGAAGAGGAGACTGCTCATTATCAAATTAAAGCATTGGGTTTCAAACCAGAAGACGTAAGACACATCATCCTCACTCATTTAGATTTTGATCACGCAGGTGGAATCGATGATTTTCCGAATGCCAAAGTTCACGTTATGCATGCTGAAAGCGATGCCGCTCAAAAGCGTGATACCTATTTAAGTAAAAATCGTTACTCACCTTCACAGCTCAAAAATATTAAACACTGGAACACCTATTATCCAGAAGGCGAACGTTGGTTTGGCTTTCAGGCGGTTCGTGATCTGGAAGATCTTCCACCAGAAATTTTATTAGTTCCACTTATTGGTCACACCGAAGGTCATGCCGGAGTGGCGATTCATACTGATCAGGGTTGGCTCCTCCACGCCGGAGACGCATACTTTTACAGAGGAGAAATGGACAGCACTTATCACTGCACTCCAGGACTTCGCGCTTATCAGAAATTGGTAGAGGCCAATCGACCAATGCGACTCATGAATCAACAACGACTTCGTCATCTCGCTGCTTCTCATTCACATGACGTCACAATCTTCTGTGCTCACGATGCGATTGAGTATCTTTCACTCAAGGAAGGGCTACAAAGAAATTTGCTCTCCACTGATTATCAACTTCCATTTGATTCAGATGATCTGTCTGGTCTTGGATTAAGCTAGGCATCTAAAACTTTAGAATACTTTTAGTGTCCTTTGATCAGCGAATGATGTTAGGTAATCGTCAGTCGTGTCAGAGAATCTATGGTGTTTTTACCCAGATCCTCTTTACGCTATCCATGCCTTAGGAGGTTTTGAAATGGGTAAGAAAATTTATGTAGGTAATCTTCCTTTCAGCACAACAAGCGAATCTCTTTCTGAGGTGTTCGCACAATTCGGAGCAGTTGATTCTTCAAAGATCATCACTGATCGTGAAACTGGCCGTTCAAAAGGTTTTGGTTTCGTAGAAATGAGTGATGCATCTGCGGCCGACTCTGCAATTGAAAAGCTTCATGGTTCAGATATGGGTGGACGTGCCCTGACTGTTAATGAGGCCCGCCCTATGGAAAAGCGTGAGTCGACTGGTGCCCGTCCGGCCCGTCCGATGGGAAATCGCTGGTAATTTTTTTCCTTATTCAAATTGTCTGAACCCCTCCCCGAAACGGGAGGGGTTTTCTTTTTTAGGACCAACCTACTGTTTTCAATGGCCTTTTGCTCCGCTTCCCGATTTTGAGAATTTAAGGGGTTTTACGCCCATTCTAAAAACCACCTTTAAATTTCATAACCCTTTAAAATTATGCTATGCTTGGATGAGGAATTAGTGCTAATTAATTCCTATTACTTGTCGCTGTAAGTGTTCTTCGAGCAATGTCGCTCATGATCCTCTGAAAGCGCGTCCCTGGGCCTTAAGGAGGTATTTATGGGTAACAAAATTTACGTTGGTAACCTACCATTCTCAGCAACTAGCGATGCATTGAACGAGCTTTTCTCAAAGTTCGGCACTGTAGATTCTGCTAAAATCGTAATGGACAGAGATACTGGCCGTTCAAAAGGTTTCGGATTTGTAGAAATGTCTTCTGGCGACGAAGCAGCTGCAGCTATCGAAAAACTTAACGGTTCAGATATGGGTGGCCGTTCTCTAGTTGTTAACGAAGCTCGTCCTATGGAGCCACGTACTGGTGGTTTCGGCGGCGGCCGTGGCGGCGATCGCGGTGGAGACCGTGGTGGACGCGGTGGTTTCGGTGGTGGCCGTGGTGGCGATCGCGGTGGTGACCGTGGTGGAAACCGTTGGTAATACCAACTTTCAATTAAATTGAAAAATGAGGCCCTCGCAAGAGGGCCTTTTTATTTGTACAAATAGCTCATGCGAATTCGTGAGCATCTCTCTCAAAGTTTAAAACTCGCTCCTGCGCCTTCTCCCTGGCCGCGCATGATTCTCTGCGCGCTTAGTGTAACTCCCCCTCTGATCATTGGTTATCTTCGTCACGATGAATCTTCTGCGATCTATGGTGGGCTATTTGCCTTCACTATGATTCTGAATGATCACTTCGGTCCATTGGGCAAACGAGTGCTCCATTTGCTGACTGTTTTCTTCTTTCTCGCCTGCGCTTTTAGTTTCGGTTTATTGATATCCGGCCATCTTCCCTTGATCATGGTCACCCTTTTCATTATGGCCTTCATTTTGGGCAAATCTAAGGGTCTAGGACTCGAACTAGAACGCCTATTACTGACGGCAACCTTCCAGCTCTTAACTGCCTCGCAAACTCCAGGACTAAAAGAGCATTTTTTAAAGCCCGTGTTATACGCGTCTTTCTCATTGGCCAACTACATCATCTGTCTCATGTTGGTGTATCTCGTTATGAAGCACGCACCAAATTTCCAGAGGAGTAAGCGTCAGGAGCTTTTGGAAGCGATCAAGAAAAAAGACACCATTCGCTATGCCCTGACCCTGGCGACAATTTCTTGCTTGGGACTTTTCATCTCGAATTATTACGCTTTAGAACGAGGTCACTGGATGGTGAGTACGATTCTGATCGTGATGATGCCGGATAAAACTCAGAGTTATCAACGAAGCTTCCAAAGGATTTTTGGAACTTTGCTCGGTGGAGTCATGGCATCGGTGATTATCTACTTCACCGATAATCCCCTGATCATCATTTCATTCAGTGCTATTGCCGCTTTTCTGGCACCTCTGGGATTAATTAAAAATTACTGGCTGGGTAATACCTTCATCGCCGCTTTCATTTTATTGTTTCTGGATTTTGGTCATCCCGGTTCGGGAGTTTCAGACTTTGACTACGCCATTGTTCGTCTCACGGACATTGTTTATGGAAGTATCATTGGAGTCATAGGTACTTTCATTGCTCATCACAAGTTCACTTCAAAATAGATTTGTTTCTTTTCTGGTCTGGTGTTTTAATTAATACATGATCACAGAAAATCTCCTCACCAATAGAAGCTTCAGTTGGTTCGATGTTCAAGAACCTCATTCCGATGATTTTGAACGTCTGAATACTGAATTCAATCTTCCTTATCTTCTGGTGCAGGATACTCTTCGACCGGAACATCTACCTAAATACGAGTTTACGGAAGAAGGTCACTTCTTGATGATGAGAAGCTTTGATCAGGAATGTGGTGATGAAGTAACAACCGTACAGGACATGACCCGTAAGATTGCTCTTTATATCACTGAAAATCATCTCCTCACGATTCACCGAGTTCCTCTGCCTTATCTCTCAAAGGTGATTGAGAAGTGTAAAAAGGCCGATCAACCAAAAACCATTCAGGGACTCGTTCACCAAGTAGTATTGGGTACCATTCGCTCTTACGAAGATCCGATCAATAATCTGCAAAACCTTTATGATGAATTTGAGAGTGATGTCTTATCTAAGAAGTTAGGACTCGATACCTCTCGCATCTACTTTTTCCGAAGACAGCTCTTCGTGATTAAACGAATTCTCAAGCAGACCAACGATGCTCTTTATCATTCAAAAGATTTCTGGGAAGAAAATCATTCCATGCTTCAGGATTTGAAAGAAAACATTGATCAGCTTTATTTTCAATTGGATGAAATCTCTGACAACTTTGAACACCTTTTTGAACTTCATATTGCTATGAACGATCAACGGGCCAACGAAGTAATGAAGGTATTAACTGTTTTCTCGACCATTCTTCTTCCCTTAAACTTCCTCGCCTCTTTTTATGGAATGAACTTCACCCAAATTCCGGGTCTAGAGTCTAAACATGCCCTGAACCTGGTGATTACTGCGATGATTCTTATCTGCGTTGGTGGGATATGGTTCTTCCGCTATAAGGGTTGGTTTAAAACTTCCCGCGAATAGTAAGGCGTACTCCAGATTAACTTAGGCCCTTATCTATTATCATCAACGTGAGGAAACGTTGATGAGACTAAAAATATTGTCCTACAACATCCATAAGGGATTCACGACTTGGAACCGGGACTTTGTTTTGGGTCGTATCCGTGCGGCCTTACGTGAAACCGATGCAGATGTTTTATTTCTACAGGAAGTCTTAGGTGAACACCGAGGGATGGTGAAACACCTCTCTGATTCTGAAACAAGAATTCAGTTCGAATATCTCGCAGATTCTGTCTGGACCCATTTTGCCTATGGAAAGAACGCCATCTATGCCGACGGAGATCACGGTAATGCCATCTTAAGTAAATACCCGATTTTGAGCTGGAGTAATCAAACTATCTCGGATGATAAACGTGAATTACGTGGACTTCTTAAAGCGCGCATTCAAACTGGACCGGGACAAGAAATTGTTCTCGCTAACACTCACTTGGATCTCACCCAAAATGGACGAGACAGTCAGACGGAAGTGGTGATTAACGATTTAAAACAAGAAACAGTTCCCTGGGTATTGGTCGGAGATTTTAATGATTGGAACAAAAAAGTCTCGCCAGTCATTGAAGAAAAACTCCAAGCTGTAGAGGCCTTTAAGTTCCTGCATGGAAAATATCCACCAACCTTTCCTTCGTTTCTCCCTCTTCTTTCTTTGGACCGTGTATTCATTTATCAAATGAAACCGGTACTTGCTGAGGCCCTCAAAGATGCTACTTGGAAGAGGCTTTCGGATCACCTTCCTCTTTACGTTGAAGTCGATCTTGAGGAGGCTGCATGAGAGATGGAATTCTAAAAGAAGGTCACAACTGCTGCAGTATTAGAAAGGTTGATCGTCTGGCGATGCTGATTGACGGCGAAGAATACTATAAGGCGTTTTTTAATACAGTTCCGAAGGCAAAACGCACAGTTGATATCCTGGGCTGGGAAGTTGATTCAAGAATAAATATCGGACATATCAACAAAGAATATCCTTCGGATCTTCGTCAGTACTTCAATCGAGTCGTAAAACAAAACCGAAACCTTCACATTAATGTTTTGAGTTGGCGCTCTCCCGCCTATCTCCTGTTTGGGAGAGAAAATTTTGCTGCCGCCAAATGGCGCTGGGAAACGGATAAGAACATCAGGTTCAGACAAGTGGGCCACCCTCATGTCTACGGCACTCATCACGAGAAGATGGTCATCATTGATGGAAGTTGTGCTTTTTTGGGAGGCATGGATATTTCCCGCAAACGCTGGGACACACCTGATCACAAATTAGAAAACCCTCTACGAAAGGATGAATTAGGAAAACACTATCATCCGATTCATGATGTCCAATTAGTTCTCGCCGGGGAAATGGTACAAGAACTTAAAACCTATCTTCATGAAAAAGGAAATTTCAAAGGAACCGAAGAATCTGAAAGTATCTGGCCCGCCATTGAGGCACAGGAAATTAAAGGCATTCCAGTGGCCTTATCCCGAACAAATTCACTAAAAAGGCATCGAGAGATTGAAAAACTCTATCTCGACGCTATTCACGCGGCCAAAGACTTTATCTACATCGAGAATCAGTATTTTTCTTGTGAGAACATCGTAAATGCTCTTTGCTGGAAACTCATGGAGCAAGATGGACCCGATATTATTATCGTACTTCCTTTTTCCTATCGGGGAAAATTTGAAAAAGCCGTTTATACCAATGAGAGAAATAAGGCACTCAAACGTTTACAAAGAGCAGATCGCTTCCAACGTCTAGGTTTCTTTTATCCAGACAACGAAAGAAAAGATCAGTCACGTTTTATTGTGGTTCATTCAAAATTCATGATTGTCGACAATGAGTTTCTTACTCTTGGTTCGGCCAACCTCAACAACCGTTCACTTCATGTCGACAGTGAACTTAATCTCTCGCTTGAGGCAAAAGGCAATAAAGAAGTAAAAAGCTTCATCGAAGAAAATCTTTATCGATTACTTGAGGAGCATCTCGATACTCCAGAAAAAGAGTTAAGACAGAAGTTCGAAGAAACAAAGTCTCTCAGAAAGACCATTCGGGCCTTTCAAGGGAAAAAGCCCAGAACCCTGGAAGAAATCAACTACTCACCCACTTCCTTTAAAGAAGAACTCATGGTGTTGATTACTCCCATGGTTGATGTGCGATTTTCATTGCCTAAAGTTCATCTCGTGATTTTTATCTTCGCTCTTTTTCTGATGAGTTTGATGTATTGGCAGGCACCTGAATGAAAAACAAAATCGTGGCCGTCGTGACGGTCATTTTCTTCTCAATCGCGGCCTATTTATTCTATGACAGAATCTCGGCGATCGATTTTGAGGATGTAAAACAAGGATTTTCTTTAATTAGACCTTCGGTGGTCATTGGCTCAATCCTTTTAGTAATCTTGAACTTTTTGGTCCTAACAAGCTTTGATTATTTTGCTTTCAGAAACTTTGGTCCTAGGTTTATGACTTATCCCAAGACCATAGTCAGCGCTTTTATTTGCTATGCTCTTACTTTGAACATCGGCGCGTTTGTTGGAGGTTTGGGATTTAGATATCGCATTTACTCAAGATGGCATGTACCGACGAAGACCGTTCCCTACATCATTGCTTCATCCATTATTTCTAATTGGTCCGGATATATTCTACTCTTAAGCGGCATCTTTCTATTTAAACCAGAAGGGACAGAGGCCATGAGATTTATCCCTGGCTGGGTCATGACTCTGATAGGAACGGCAGGCATTCTCTCCATCGTTGGATATTTATATCTCTGCTTTAAACGTTACCGAGGAAAATTCGGTAAACTGGATTTCCAATTTCCTACCCTAACGGCCGCTGCTATCCAATTGGTCCTCTCTTCCATTCAGTGGCTCATCTTGGGTCTCATTATTTATCTCTATCTTCATGAACTTGGGACCAGTATCAACTATGGTGAATCAGTTATTACTATTCTTATGTCGGCCATCGCGGGAATCATCACCCACATTCCGGCCGGTATGGGAGTCATTGAAAATTTGTTTTTACATGTCGGAGAAAATTCAGAGGCATCGAGAATACTCGTTGCTCTGATTTGCTACCGAACTGTTTACTACCTCCTTCCTTTGATGATCGCGATTCCATCGTACTTTTTGTTGGAGCTTTATCAGAGAAAGGAACAACTAGGAGGTCATTATGCTAAACAATCTTAATGCCATTACTACTATTGGTGTAAAAGACATCAATCGCGCGAGAGAGTTCTATGAAAAGAAATTAGGACTTACTCCAGTTGAGTCAGCTGAACCAATGGAAGAAGTGCAAATGTTAAAAAGTGGTAACACGCTGGTGGAACTGTACAAATCAGAATTCGCCGGGACTAACAAGGCAACGGCCATCTCTTGGGTCGTTGGAGACGATATTGCCAAAGAAGTTGATGCTCTTAAAAAGAAAGGGATCAGTTTCGAGCACTATGATTTTCCAGAGGCCAAGCTCGAAGGCGACGTGCATGTTATGGGAAACATTAAAGCTGCATGGTTTAAAGACCCAGATGGAAACATCCTCTGTTTAGGTAACCACTAATTGTAAAAGGCGAGCGAAGGATTTAGAGTTGAATATGGACAAAATTCAAACTCTCATCTCCTTCGTTAAGCCTTATTACAATACTCCTGACCCTGCTCATGATTGGGCACATATTGGTCGAGTGGCAAAGACCGCTCGACAACTTGCTGAAGGTCTGAACGTCAACATGGATTGCGTTCTTGCTGGGGTTTACTGTCACGATCTCGTAAATCTTCCCAAAGATCATCCTGATAGAAAGAATGCATCTACCCTTGCTGCTAAAGAGGCCAAACCTCTGCTTGAAAAATCAGGATTTACTCCCGATGAAATCGCCATTGTGGAAAAGGCCATCATTGAACATAGTTTCTCAAAAGGACTTAAGCCGTCTTGCTTAGAGGCCGCCATTGTTCAAGATGCTGATCGCTTAGATGCACTGGGTGCCATTGGAATTCTTCGTTGTGCGGCCGTAAATACTCAAATGAAGGCTAATTTCTACGATCCTTTCGACCCATTGGCCGAAGAGCGCGAACTTAATGATAAAGCTTTCATGATTGATCACTACTACGTGAAGTTGTATAAGCTTCCGGGGATGATGAATACGGAACGTGGACGTAAGCTCGGTGAAGAGCGTGTGGCCTACATGAAAACATTCATCAATACACTTATGGGTGAAATCCGAGGTTAATTATGTTCCACATTGAATCGGTCTTTGATGATTCTCAGAAATACTATGAGTCGCTTGAGCGCGAACTCATGGGTCTGATTGAAGGTGAGAAAAATCTCATCGCCAATCTCGCCAATATCTCTTCATGGATTTATCACGCTTATCCGGAACTTAACTGGAGTGGCTTTTATCTTTGGAACGAAGAGGACCAGGAGCTGGTCCTAGGACCTTTCCAGGGGAAGCCTGCTTGTATTCGTATTAAGGCCACTCGCGGAGTTTGTGGTGCTGCTTATACAAAGGGTGAAACAGTTCGTGTGGAGGATGTACATGCATTTCCTGGGCATATTGCTTGTGATGCGGCCTCATTGTCTGAACTCGTGGTTCCACTTAAAAAGAATGGCAAAGTTTATGGAGTTCTAGATTTAGACTCTCCTAAAACAAATCGCTTCTCAGCAAATGCTGAAAGAGAATTTACTCGCATCATGAATAAGGTTTCGGAAAAGATTTTCTAGGCCGCTTTTTCTACTGGTGCTGGCTCTTCCTGAGGAGCTGGCGCCGGAAGCTTCAATACCTTCTCTTCTTTCTTGAAGAACTTGTAATAAAGAATCACAGCTAAACCATAAAATCCACCGGCCATATAGAATGTCGGCCCAAAGTCATAGGCCTCAATCATATATCCGCCCAGACGAGTACTGGTGGTGTAAACCAGGTGATAGAAGAACAAAATAATCGCGGAAGCAAACACGCACTCTTTCTCTCGCACGCGTTCCATCTCAAACATACTGGTAATCGGGCTCGACATGTTCATGAGCATCCCGCGCATGAAAAAGCAGCTTAATACAATCCCAACGTTCCCAGTTAGTCCCATCGCCACCATGAATGGAATTGAAAGCATTGAAGAAACCAGAATGAATCTTAGTTGGCTCGTTCTCTTCACAATCGTTGGAGTCATGAAAATTCCCGTGAAGATGAAAAATTGAAGAGCGGCATAGGCCACACCAATCATTTCTGGACCAAGCTTGAATTTCTCTTTCAAGTAAAGATTCATGAACGGAACGATTAATCCCCCACCGAACGCAAAACAAAGTTTAGGAATGATAAGTTTCGCGAGAATGTTCCAATCTTTTTCACGAAGACCATCAAAGAGACGTTTCTTCACCTTAGGAATTGGCACACGTTGGATACGAAGGAACATGATGTTCGATGAGAACACTACTCCAAGGGCGAGCATGATAGAAGTTCTATAAACTTCAATTTGTGAAAGTGATGGATGAACCCAATCCACTAACTCTGGAAGAAATCCACCAATCAGATAACCAATTAAGTGCGCACCCATATTGAGACCTGAGTTCAAGGTGAACAGATGCACGCGCACTTCAGGTGTCGAGTTACGAAGATAAAATGGTGAGACCGAAATATTGAACAGGGCCTGGAACATGCTCGCGAGTAGTCCAAACGCGAAGAGCGATCCCTGATCCGTATTTAAGATCTGCATGAAGTAGAAAATTGAAGAACAAAGTAGACCCGTGGTCACCAAGTGCTTCACGTGAAACTTCTCAACAATGAAGGCCGCTGGAATTGCCATCAAAGAAATTCCCAGCGAGGTGGTCGAAATCAAATTACCAATCACTGACTCACCGAAGCCCAGTTCCTTTAGATAAAGGTTGAATAATAGGCTGTAGATCGAGAGACCCATCCCCTGAATAGCGTTACCTACCAGGAAGAGTTTCACGTTCGGAGAAAATTGATGGAAATGTGAGCGATAGACACGAACCATGGAATGATTCTAGCGCGTAATTGGATTCGGTAGAATTGGGTAAAAAATTATTTTTACACCTGGCATTAAATGCAAATTGTTTGATATACCGAACTGACCTCGATATGATCCGGCCCTGTTATCTAATTAGGGAGAATTTCCGATGAAATACTTACTGCTTTTAGGACTACTCGGTTCGTGCTCTTCATTCGCTAATTTCGTTTACATGAAGGAGAACGCCAAAGGAAAATCCGTTCAATATCACGTGAATGGAACAACTTACGCAATCAACGATACAACGAACAAGCTCTGGGCCCTATATCCAGATGTTACTCCAGATGGTAACGAGTTCGTTTACTGTGAAGGTGAAGCTCAAAATGCTCTTGGCCTCACTTACTATAACAAGAAAAAGAACCTGACTCAAAGATTCGGCCTTAAAGACAAGGGCATGCTTCTGCATCCGAAGTTTTCTAAGAACGGTAAGTTCATTTTCTACTCGGCCCCAGGCAAGAACGGCAAAAACACAATCTTCTACTTTGATCGTGTAGCCGAAGTTGAACGCCAAGGTACAAATCTTGCGGACTACTCTCTGACTAATGCTAAGGCGATTGATGAGTCGGAAGAGTCATATTTCCCTCGCCCATCTTCTGATGGAAACTTCGTGGTTTATCAGAAGAACACTCCGGGTAAAAAAGAGATCATGCTTTTTGATCGTTTGGAAAATAAGAAGACAGTCCTTGCTGAAGGTATGTCGCCGGCACTTTCATTTGATGAGCGTTTAGTGGCTTTCACTTCTAAGAAAGAAGGTAACTGGAACGTGTACACAATTGATCGCGTGACGAAAGAAGTAAAACAAATCACTTCTGATGAGCACGATGAGATGGCCCCGACTTTCATGACGGATAACACTCTGGTGTTCGCGTCTAACAAGTCTGGAAACTTCCACCTTTATAAGTCTGTTGATTCTAAGTGGGAGCCAATGTTCTCAGTTGAGAAAGAGACGGATTACTACGCTCCTCAGTTCGCTGGTGATACTCAGTATAAGCAAGGTGAAAGAGCTCCGTTCATTGGTGGCGCTCGTTCTTCATTCGGAACTGTTTCACACAACGGCATGATCTATATGGCCGGTGGTCACCAGGGTCCAGAGCATACTTATCCGGAAGAATCATTCACGGATCATTTCATTGCTTACGATATTGCGAAGAATGAGTGGAAGACACTTGCTCCTCGCCCTGTGAAGGCCCATGGTTATCAGATCGCAGCTTTTGGTGATTATGTTTATGCATTTGGTGGATTCGCTTTCTCGCCTGATCATAAGCCAAAGTGGAAGTCACTTGATATGATCCACCGTTACAGCATTAAAGAGAACAAGTGGGAGCTTATTGGAAAGCTTGCTACTCCAAGATCATCGAACGTTGCTGTGACAATTGATGAGAAGGTTTACCTTCTTGCTGGTTGGAACTCGACTCCGAAGAAAGAAAACGATTTCGATGGAACTTTTCTATCGTCAGTTGAAGTGTTTGATCTGAAGACTGAGAAGATTGAGACGGCTCCTTATACGATGCCAATGCCACTTCGTCGTGCGCTTACTGGTATTGAGCACAATGATAAGATCGTTCTGATTGGTGGTCTGGGTGAAGGTGCTACGCACTTTGAATTGATCATGAATGTAACGTCGATTGATCCAGTAACTGGTACAGCGACTGAAATGCAGCCGCTTCCGTTTGCGACTTTTGCTCCAGCAGCTGAAGTGCTTGGGAATGAATTGTTTGTATTCGGTGGAATGTTTAAGACTGGTGAGTGGAATTATGAGTACGTGTCTCATATCTACGCGCTTAACTTAGAGAAGAAAGAATGGAGACACACTGGAAGATCGCTCAAAGAAACGAAAGGTTTCTCCCAAGTGTTCCATGTCGATCAGAAAACTTTGGGAATTCTTGGTGGTCACCACTACTTTGAAGGACAGGATTTTCCGGTTTCGACGTTTGAGACGTTTAGTAAGTAAGATGAAAGAGAAAGGGCCCTGAAGAGGGCCCTTATATTGAAAGTAGCTATTTCTTAAAACTTGCAAACTCACCGTTCAGAAACTTAGATCTTATCTTCCTCTCGGTAGTTTCAGAGATCGACTTCCCGTAATGACTATTAAGCATTTCCTTCTTAGATATTTTCTGATCAACAAGAAAGTTCGCTGAGAACACTTCTACTAAATCAGCAGGTGACTCAAATAACTCAAACACTTCAATACATTCCAAAAATTCAATTCTTACTTGTTGTCCATAAGGGTTTATATAATTACCTTCATAATCCTTTGCTTCCTTCCTTGCTTTTTTAATAGCTTCATTGAAGTTTTTAGCTTTGATCAGGATAATTCTCTCCTCAAGCAATGCGTATTTCGAATCCGGTTTTTGTTTAACTTTTGATTTACCACGAGCCTCTATCCAATAGAGAGATTTTCCACAATAAAACTTTGATTTATTTTTTACAGTTTTCATTTCGCTTCTTCTTGTTACGTTCTTTTAAAATTTAAGCTGTTTCGTGTACCGTAGCTTTTCCTTACCCTTAGCTTTATCTAATAATTTTTTAAGCTCTTCAGTAGAAACACCCTCTAGTCCAGTGTCCCCAATATTTTGATTTCCGCCTTTAGAATAAGTAAGTCCAACACTTGCCGCCCCAACTCCCATGCCTACAGAACTTGCAGAGCTTCCTACTCCTCCATATCCAGGCTCACTTGTAGCCATGGTTGCTAAGCCTTCTGGATCAAAAAAGTTCACTGGCTCATTAAACACATAACCATAAAGATTTTCATCTCCACCTTCGAAGAGAATCGGATCCTTACTCATCCATCGACCAACGAGTTGGTTCCAGCAGACTTATCCTCACTAGGATGAAAGAGAAAGGGGCCCTGAAGAAGCCCCTTTATTTTATACCTTTGTTAATTTCCAACTAATGGACAGATATTTTATATCTTTATTCAATGTCAAATATTGATCACGATATTTAATATCAACCCAAACACATTTTTCTGATGCTGAAGTCGCTAGAAAAGCATCTCCCTCAGGGGATAAAATACACATATCTTCTGGTAAATTAGGCTGTTCCCAAGAGGCAAAAGAATCCGAATACTTTCTGAGTATTTCTAGAGAATCTTTTACAAAATCAAATATAAGAATATTTGCTTTATCATCAAAGATTTGAGTGCATGGCCAGTTATCTGAAGTAAAATCTTTCTTAAGATAAGGATGCATTTCATTTAAAAAAGCAGAATTATTTTTGTCAAAATCAATTTCTGGACGAATCACGAACAAAACGTAACGGCCTCCTTGATTTATGGCAAAATTAAGCATCTTCTCGTATAGTGTTTCATCATTATACATTCTATTTTCCTGTATATGATCAACTGGTCCAATGTGGTAATGAGGCTTGGAGCCATATCCATCTCCTGGATGCGCCTCAGGACCTCGACTCGGAACTCAAAGTAGGATCCAGCAGACTTATCCTTAAACTATGCTTCAGGAAAAGTGTACTGGAACCTCATTGCATCACATTGTTTTCCTCTTTTCATTTCTGTAAAATATAACCTGTATTCATCAAATAAAAGAAGATTGCGCTAACGACAAAAGCAAAAAGCCAACTTCCAATTCTAATTAATTTCGAATGCTTCGAAAAATCTTTCTTAAAAGCATATGAAACAAATATAATGATTAGAGCAATCACGACTCCAATCAATCTCATAAAGTCTGCTCTATTCATTGCTCAATCTTTAATTTCACTTCCGCCAGCGAAAGTAAATTCGTCCTTATAAGAATATTGTGAAGGGAATTGGGATTAGAACGTACTCAATTTTTCTTAAGCAATTTATCGACAAAGATCCTGATACTTAACATCTAATAGGTCTGTTGGTTTCAAAGCTTCAATCGTCTTTTTAAAGCCACCGCTCTCAATCTTGTCACATCGAACCTTGGCCTCAAAAGCAAATGAAAGTATATCTGCAACGGGACCATCCGAAAGTCGCATATTCTCTTTGAGCTTAACATAGGTCGCTTCAGGAATAGGTTCAACTGTCTGAATGACATTGGATAAAAGCGCACTCAGCATGTAGACCTTGTTATACCCATTACATCTTGGAATAAAAAGATTGGGGCTGTTTGAAAAAATCTCTAACCAGTCACTTGGTGTTCCACGAATATTCTCAATACAATTGCGGTCTCGGATATAAAAGGACTTACTGACGATATGATCTTGGATCACTCCTGCATTCACGTCTTTCAAAAACTCTCCAACGATCTTTTCACACTTTTTGTTATCGTATCCCTGAGGATCCCAGAGCTGACATTCTTCACCAAATTTCTCCAATTTCATTGAACGTTTCTTTTTATTGAACCATTCCTGAAAACGAGAATCTTTCTGAAGATCATGCAAACTAAAAACTCTTTCTGGTTTTCGACATTCTTCTTTGATCGTAATTTCCATTAGGGCCTGATACTCACCGTGCCCGTAGTTATTTGTATCCAGACCACCAGTACCGTACAGACCACGACGAACAAAACCCAAATCATACCGAGTGATGTCCCCCATAATGTATTTATCCCAATCAGCTTCGGGTACGGTTTTAGCGGCGATATTTTTGTCGACGTACTCTTTCTTACCAAAGTGATAGATGCGACTTGGAACTACTTCTTTCTTGTCCAGGATGGCGTTTGCGATCTCAAAAAAGTCACAACTTAGTTTGAGTAATTCATTAGATGTGGCTTGATAGTCACATTCGGTCTCAGCATGGACCGGTAATTGAAATAGAAGCAGAAGAAGAAAGGCGAATTTCATCTAAACGCTTATCGGTTTTAAATGAAAATACTTGATTGAAATTGACCTGAAATAACTGAAAGGTAACTTATTGAAAAAAAGGGCCCCAAACTGGGGCCCTAATAGATTATAAGCAAGTAGCAGCAACTGAATCAGGATCAATAACGAACACATCTTTCGTTCCAAAGAACGAAGGAACTGCTTCAACTCGACCGGTTAATTCAATCTCATGACAGCCAAGATCTGAAAGATACTCCTCAGAAACCGTATATCCAGTACGAGAACCCATTACTTCTAGAAGATAGCCTTTGCTCCAAGCTTGAGCACCTGGAATACCGAAAGTGTAGGCCTTCTTTCCAGCAACAAGAAGATTAAGTGATGTACCAGTTGCATTTAACTTCAATTCAACAGCTTGATCCTTGCTCAATGTAGCTAGAGTAAATACTTTTGCATTATCTTCTTTTGTATAAGATCTGCTGTCAGCGAATGCGAAAGAAGAAACAAGAACAGTCATAGCGATAATTAAGTTTTTCACAGAGGCTCCCTTTTTGTTTCGAGCCTTGTAGCACTTAAAATGAAAATTTGGTGAGTGGTTGAAAGAATTTCAGAGGGGCGGTGCTGATGACCTTGCTCCCTGTAAGCTTGGAGCAGGTGAAACAAAAAGGGGCCCGAAGGCCCCTCTATTTAAACACCAGATTTTCCGTAGTTCGGTAAGACCCTTGCCGATGGATCATTCACATTACAGTTGTTCCATTCTTTGTTTGGCATCCAGAAGTCTTTCACGTGATGAGCAGTTCCTGCGAAATGCTTCTCATAGATCTCACGATACATGAGTGATTCTTTCGTAAAAGGAGTTCCATGAGGATACTTCTCTCTCGCCTGCGCCACTTGCTCTTCAGTGTATTTTGCTTCCGCAGCTTCTTTCAGATAATCCACCATTGAGTGTCCAACAGCATCTGAGAACGCAGCTTTCTCACGCCATAGGATTTCATCCGGAATGAAGTTCGTGCCATCGAAGGCCTTGCGAAGTAGCCATTTCCCCATACCAGTTGTGTTCATCTTAAATTCAGGGTGAATTTCCATTACGGTCTTCACGAAATCAAGATCACCAAATGGCACACGTGCCTCAAGTGAGTTCGAAGCAATCGAACGGTCAGCTCTTAGTACGTCATACATATGAAGTTCGTCCACTCGCTTCTTAGCTTCCTTCTGGAAGGCCTCAGGCGATGGAGCGAAGTCTGTATACTTATAACCAAATAGCTCATCCGAGATCTCTCCCGTAAGAACTACTTTAATTGGAGTCTTCTCACGAATGTACTTACAAACAAGATACATCCCGATCGAAGCACGAATAGTTGTGATGTCCCAAGTTTCAAGATACCAGATCAACTTATCCAGCACTCCAAGCGTGTCTTGCTTATTGAAATACACTTCGTGGTGATTAGTCTTAAGAAAATCCGCCACGATCTTGGCGTAATGAATATCAATTGGATTGTGATCCAGACCAACTGAGAAAGTTGTGATTGGCTTCTTCATCAAGTCCTGCGCGATACCACACACAAGAGATGAATCAAGACCACCAGAAAGAAGAAATCCCACTGGTACGTCGGCCACAAGACGCTTCCGAACGCCCTCAACTAACTTCTCACGAATATCTTTTAAATGCTGATCAAGATTTTTAGGAGCATAGTGAACAACAGTCGTAAGATCTCTGTATTGAACAAATTTCTCACCGTCATAATAATACCCTGGAGGAAATGATTCTACTTTCTCACAGAAAGGTGCAATCACTTTAATCTCTGAAGCGAACATGATCTTCCCTTCAGCTGAATATCCATAAAACAACGGACGAATACCAATTGGATCACGTCCAGCTACAAGCTTCTTCTTTTTATTGTCCCAAATAACCAGAGCGAACTCTGCATCCAGATGCTGACACATCTTCTCAATGCCAAGATTATTGAACATTGGAACAAGAACTTCACAATCAGAATGCGACTTAAACTTATAAATCGCCTCATAATCACGCTTCAGGGTCTCGTAGTTATAGATCTCGCCATTACAAATGGCGATGTTTCCATTATTGTCATCAACGAAGGGCTGATGACCTTTTTGTGTAGGGTCCATGATCGCCAAACGATGGAAGCACATTGAAGCTTCATTATTAGAAGCTTTGACGATTTCAGTATCGTCTGGTCCACGATGACGGAGTTGATTGAAAGTCGTTTCGAAGTCTGGAAGTTGATGAACATCACCAGAGTAAGCGAGCAATCCACACATGTTATAGTCCTGAAGCTTTCGGGAGGAATTTCCCGGGCGCTTGGGATATCTTAACACCAAAGCAAAGTCATCAGGTTAAAGGCCAAATTTGCCTACTCCCAAAATAACCATAGGAATAGTCTCATCAAAGAATGAAAGCCAAAGATACACTCCCAGAACTATTTGAAGTCGAGTATTTAGCCGAACAATATCGGGATATTCTTCACGTGGAGAAGTTAGCGGAAGTTAATGGTGCGCGCTTTCAATTTCCAGTCTATGGCTTCTCTTTAGGTAATCAAGATCCGAAAGCACCGGTCTTTGGTCTATTTGGTGGGGTGCATGGTTTGGAAAGAATCGGAACTCACGTGCTTCTTTCTTTTTTAAAGACCCTTCTCTTCCGCATGAGTTGGGAAACTGAATGGCAGGAATTTTTTAAACACTGTCGTCTTGTTACCATTCCAATCATCAATCCATTAGGCATGGCACTTACTCGTCGAGGAAACGGTAACAACGTTGATCTCATGAGAAACTCTCCTCTGAACGCTACTGGAAAACTTATTCCCCTTGTGAGTGGTCAGACTTATACCAATCTACTTCCTTGGTATCGTGGAGACCTTTCTCATCCAGAAAAAGAAACCCTCGCCGTACAAGAATTTTGTCGTAAGCATTTCTTCCAAAGCCAAAGAGTAATTACTCTCGATCTTCATTCTGGTTTCGGTCTGCGCGATCGTTTGTGGTACCCATGGTCGACATCTTCGACTCCATTTCCACTTGAGCCAGAAGTCTTAAAGCTTAAACGTCTCTTGGAACAAACCTATCCTTATCACGTATATACCGTTGAGCACCAATCCCTGAACTACAGCAATCATGGTGACCTTTGGGATTGGATCTACCAGGATTATGCGAGTCAAAACCCGAATGGAAAATTCTTGCCATTAACTTTAGAAATGGGATCATGGCTATGGGTGAAGAAAAATCCTTGGCAGTTTTTCTCATGGCAGGGTCTGTTTAATCCGGTGAAGAAACACCGTTACGCTCGCACCATGAGACGTCATAATCACCTCTTAGAACTTTTACTCAAGGCCAGCCTGCACCATGAAACTTGGTCCGTTTAAAAAGATCGTAATCCTCACCGGCGCCGGCATCTCTGCCGAATCCGGCATCAATACATTTCGTGATTCAAACGGACTTTGGGAACAACATCGCATGGAAGATGTGGCAACTCCTGAGGCCTTTAAACGTGATCCACAACTGGTGTGGCGCTTTTACTCCATGAGACGCATTCAAGCGGCTCAAGCGCATCCTAATCGCGCGCACGAGGCCTTAGTTAAATTTGCTAAAACTCCGGGACAAGAAATTCATCTCATCACACAAAACGTGGATGATCTTCATCACCGAGCTGATCCCACGGATCATTTGCCACCGCTATGTATGCATGGATCTCTTAATCAATCACGCTGCATGAATTGCGGCACGATCTATTTTGATGATCACGCTTACTTTGATCTTAAAGGTGATTACGCTCCTCAAGGAACAATTCTGTGTTCCTCTTCACAGAAGGCCTCAGTCGATTATCTTCATCACTACAAACTTGATTATCGTGACTTCCTTCCCCTATCACCTTGTTGCAAGGCCGCGATTCGTCCGCACATCGTGTGGTTCGGAGAAATTCCGTTTCACATGACGAAGATTAATAACCTTCTAACTGATGCAGATCTTTTCGTGAGTATTGGAACCAGTGGACAGGTTTATCCAGCGGCGGGATTTTTACAAATTGCAAAGATGAGTGGAGCAACGACGGTTTGTATTAACAAAGAAGAGATTCCTCAAAGTCAGTGGATCGACCACTTCATTCAAGGTCATGCTTCTGTAGAAGTTCCGAAATTCTTTGAGTCACTAACCTGAAATATTAAATTTTGAAAGTTGATCGTGGGCCAAATACTTAGCTCGAGTGCGCGCTTTTGATAAGTCCGTGGGTCGGTAGGCCGGCATCTCTACTTCAACCGAATCACCAACATACTTCTTGGTCCATACGTTCATAATTTTGATCGACACATAATAAGTGTGAGAATGTGACTTATATCCATAGACCTCTAGGGCCACAAACTGTCCCTTTGGTGAAACACCCAGGGTATCAATCATCTGGTGTTCACGGGCAAAGGCCGAGACAGAAAGAGTAAATAAACTGATAATCAGTAGTTTCGATAGGTTTTGCATATGCCTCATATAAAGCAAGGCCTGGGCCAAGTTTCCTAACCACAAATCAGGAGTTAGGAGCCCCAAAATGTCTCAATTCTGGTGACTGTCAAAAGTTTATACAGCTTGGGACTGACTTCAAGAATGAATGGGAGGAAGGGATTGGATGGCAATCCCTATGGAATAGAATTGAAAGAAAATGTGTTTGGGTCAACTGCCTATGGGAGGAAAAGCAGGGTCTCTTTTACTCCGGGATATCCGTCAGAAAACCATTTCCACCAACTAAGAATCATCAGGAGATGCCCTACAAAGATGAAAAAGTGACTCCACATTTCGACTCGATCAGAGTGACCTTGAATGTATCTTCTCCAATGAAGGGCCTCATCAACCACACTATAGAAAATAGAAAGCGCAATCATCACCAGAGATGGAATCGCAAAAAAGTCAGGAAACGAATAGGCCAGACATAGTAAAAGGCAGCTACTGATTCCTGCAAAGATCGTAATGTGATGAACCAGCGCCTCACCTTTTTGAAGTTCTTCCTTATAGACCGTTCTGTGTCCGATGGTATCGAAAGCAATGGCACCCACAAAAATGAAAGTCCCAAGTGGAACATTCCAAACATATGTAGGAAAAGTTACACCATTGGTATAACCCAAAAGTACAAACCCCAATGTGGCAAACAGAAGACCCGACATGAGTCCTACCCAGGCAATATAAGTAATCCAGTCTGAGCGGTCGAACATCTTCACCCGCGACACATAGATAGTGGCATCTTTAATAAACGTATTGTTACTCACTTGAGTCTCCAAATAATATCGATGTAATCAAGCTCTCTGCGCTTAAACATTCGCTCTGGAAGCAAGCGAAGAATATCAAAAGTACCTTTTAGAATGAGTACTATCTTTCGTCCTTTAGACACGTAAGCTCTTGTTGAAAGTGCACTCTCACCTTGGCGAAGAATGTTTCTTCCGATCTCACGATAAAAATAAGCTGCAATTAAAATGGTATAGGCCGAACGTAAGGGAAGATGCTCAATTCCAGCAAGACCAGAATTGTAATACTTCTCTGCTTCGGCCAGCAATCGCTTCACCACTAAAAAGAGCTTAGAGCGATTCTCGCTCCTCATATAATTTTCTTTAGTCAGGCCCACTTGTTGTAACCACTCAAGAGGAAGATAGAGTCGCCCTCGCTCATGATCTTCTTGCACGTCTCGGGCAATATTTGTCATCTGCATAGCAAGACCTAAATGGGCAGCCTCTTTTAGCGCCCTTTTATCGTAAAGCCCCATCACATGACTCATCATAAGTCCAACAGTACTGGCCACTCGATAGCAGTAAAGCTTTAGCTCAGAGATGGTCTCATATCTCTCGTTCCTTTCATCCATCGCCATCCCTTCAAGTAACTCCATGGCATAGAAAGAAGGAATCTGAAATTTGTTCGCGGCCTTTCTTAGGGCCTCAAATGGCACGGGTAAAACTTCATAAGCACTATTCCAGATTTTATCTGTAAGTGTTTTCAATTCCTCTAAGCTCGAACCGTCCTTACCGTCATCCAACACATCATCACAATGACGACACCAGAAATAGATAAGTGAAGCTCCATTCATCAAATCAGTTGGAAAGAATCGTGAAGCAAGATAAAAACTTTTTGAACCTTTCGCCATAACGGCATGGGCCTCATTGGTAACAGCATCAACCATGAGCAAAGTCCTCCAGGACAAGTCCAACTGTTGCCTTAGCAGAGTTCACCACTCCAGGCACACCGGCACCTGGATGAGTTCCAGCACCTACAAAATAGAGTCCTGAAATTTCAGCGTCCCGGTTACGAGTTCTGAAGAATGCACTCTGAGTAAGAAGTGGTTCAAGTGAAAAGGCAGAGCCTTGGTGAGCATTAAGCTCGCTTTCGAAATCAAGTGGCGTGAAGATTCTTTGAGTAACAAGATTCTCTTTCAGACCTGGTAGATATCTTTCATCCAGATAATTCAAAATCTTCTGAGCATACTTAGGACCTTCTACGTTCCAATCTACTTCTGATTTTGAAAGATTCGGTACAGGCGCTAAAACGTAGAATGCTTCGTGACCTGGAGGAGCCAAATCCGGGTCACTTCGCGTCGGAGCATGTAGGTACAATGAAAAATCGTCCGCAAGCCTACCTTCTTTGAAGATGTCTTTCAGAAGTTCACGGTAGCGCGGCCCAAAAAGAACTGTATGGTGGGCCATTTCGGGATATTGTTTTTTGGTTCCGAAATAAATCAGAAACAAAGACATACTGTATTTCATTTTACGAAGACGATTTCTCTGCTGGTCGGCAATTGGAGAATCACTCAGGAGTTTTTCATAAGTATGCATAACGTCAGCATTACTGATGACGATATCAAACGGATAAAAGCCATCTTTTTTTGTATAGAGGCCGATTACCTTCTGATTAGAGTTCAGGATTTGCTCTACTTCAGAATTACACTGAATCTTACCGCCTAATTCTTCGAATAATTTCACCAGACCATTAACGAGAGCGCCTGTTCCTCCCTTCGGAAAATAGACTCCCCACTTTCTCTCAAGAAAGTGAATAAGAGTATAAATCG